>NC_010676.1:0-1208666 GCF_000020125.1 Paraburkholderia phytofirmans PsJN | reverse complement strand
AATGCCGACGCTCGTGCGCACCGCGAGCGATTCGCGCGCCACCGCCGCGTGCAAGTCTTCGCCCGCTTTCGGGTAGTACCACGGACGCTTCCAGTTGCCGACGTCCTCGAAAGCCGCGCCGTTTTCCACATGCCACTCGTGTACCGCCGTCTTGCGCACCGGATCGAGAAACTCGCCCAGCTCGCGGCCGGCGAACGTGCCGAAGGTGACGGGCGTGTAGTTCGGACGGAAGGTCGTGGTGCCGGTCTCCGGAATCGTCTTGCCGAGCGCCTGCGCGAGAATCGCCATGCCATTGATGTTGCCGAGCTTGCCCTGGTCGGTGCCGAAACCCATTGCCGTATAGCGCTTTACGTGCTCGACCGATTCGAAGCCCTCGCGTGCCGCGAGGAAAATATCCGCGGCCGACACGTCGTTCTGGAAATCGATGAACTGCTTCGGCCCGCGCGTAGCCATCTCGCGGCCGCCGACCAGCCACAGCGGCAGCATCTTCGCTTCCGTGATCTCGGCGACCTGAACCGGATTGGGCCGAGCCACGATATGACCGGCCGCGCGCGCGGCTTCGGCGCCCGCGTCCATCGCGAAACGGATGCCCTGGCCGAGCTTGAAGTCGCCCGCGCATGCGCCGACGCTGGTTTCCGGCTGCATCGCCTTGCCCGGCACGAAGCACGCCTTCTCGTCATGCCAGTGCGCCTTGCCGCCCGATTGCGCGAACAGATGCAACACCGGGCTCCAACCGCCGGACATCGCGAGCAGATCGCAGGCAAGCTCGCTCTGCTTCGCACCGACCTGTCCGTTCGAATACGGCGCGAGATCCACGGACGCCACGCGCAGTTTGCCGTGCGCCGCCGTGATCACGACACCGTTCAACACCTTGACGCCGTAGCGGCGTGCCAGAGCGGGCAGCGTGCCTTTCGATTCGCTCGCGCGCGGATCGACCACCGTCACCTGAGCGCCGGCTGCTTTCAGATCGAGCGCGCATTGATAACCGTCGTCGTTATTGGTGAACACCACCGCGTTGCGGCCCGGCAGCACCGCATAGCGATGCAGATAGGTCGACACGGCCGACGCCAGCATCACGCCCGGCAGATCGTTATTGCCGAACACGATGGGACGCTCGTGCGCGCCGGTCGCGAGAATCACGCGTTTCGCGCGGATCTTCCACATCAGTTCGCGCGTGCCCTTGCGTTGCGACACCGGCAGATGTTCGGTGAGCCGCTGCGTTAACGTCACGAGATTGTGGTCCTGATAGCCGAATGCCGTGCTGCGGCACAGGATCTTCACTTCGGGCATCTGCCGCAGTTCGTCCTCGATCTTCTGCACCCAGTGGAGCGCGGGCTTGCCGTCGATCTCCGCGCGGCACGACAGCAGCGAGCCGCCGAGTTCCGGCTGATCGTCGACCAGCGTCACGCGCGCGCCGGACAACGCGGCGGCATGCGCCGCCGCGAGGCCGGTCGGGCCACCGCCCACCACCAGCACGTCGCAATGCGCAAAGCACTTGTCATAACGGTCCGCGTCAGTATGTTCCGGCGCCTTGCCGAGGCCGGCCGCGTCGCGGATCACTTCTTCATACTTCGGCCAGAATTTGCGCGGCCACATGAAGGTCTTGTAGTAGAAGCCCGCCGGAATGAAGCGGGCGAACTTCTGGTTGACCGCCATGCGGTCTTTCTCGATGCTCGGCTTCGCGTTCACGCTGGTGGCGACGAGCCCCTGATACAACTCGACTTCGGTCGCGCGCGCATTCGGCACCGTGTACGCACCGGTTTCGAGTTGCACGACGGCATTCGGCTCTTCCACACCCGCTGTCACGATGCCGCGCGGCCGGTGATATTTCCAGCTGCGCGCGACGAAATGCTCGCCGTTCGCGAGCAGCGCCGAAGCCAGCGTGTCGCCCTGATAGCCCTGGTACTGGCGGCCGTTGAAGGTGAAGGTCAGCGGCATTGCGCGATTGATGCGGCCGCCGTTGGGGAGTCGGTCTTTCTGGCTCATGATGCCTTGCCCTCTTGTGCCGTGTTTTGTGCCTTGTTTTGCGTGTTAGCTTCAGCGCTGTCCATGGCGAGCAACGGACGCTCGAACGTCTCGTAGCCCTGGATCTCATAGCTCACCGTGTCGCGTTGCGCCTTGAACCAGCGGCGGCAGCCTTGCGTGTGCATCCATTGCTCGCGATGCACACCGCGCGGGTTCTTGCGCATGAACAGGTAGTCGCCCCACTCGCGGTCGGTGAGCTTCTCGGTGTCGAGCGGACGGGCAATGTCCGCTTCGCCGCCGCAGGAAAATTCGGTTTCGGCGCGGGGCCCGCACCACGGGCATTCGATCAATAGCATTTCTTTGTCCTCGTCCCAGTGCGTGACGTTAGTGGGCAACAGCGGCGGCGCCGTGTTCGTCGATCAGGTGGCCGGTATAGAACCGGTCCAGCGAGAACGCCGCGTTCAACGCATGCGGCTCATCCTTGGCAATGGTGTGCGCGTACGCCCATCCGGAACCCGGCGTGGCCTTGAAGCCGCCCGTGCCCCAACCGCAATTGAAGTACAGCCCCTTCACGTCGGTCTTGCTGATGATCGGGCATGCATCCGGCGAGACATCCACGATGCCGCCCCACTGGCGGTTCATCCGCACGCGCGAGAACACCGGGAACATTTCGACGATCGCTTCGAGCGTGCCTTCGATAATCTGGAAACTGCCGCGCTGACCGAAGCCCGTGTACTGGTCCACGCCCGCGCCGATCACCAGATCGCCCTTGTCGGACTGGCTGATATACGCGTGCACCGCGTTCGACATCACCACCGTGTTGACGACCGGCTTGATCGGTTCCGACACCAGCGCCTGCAACGGATGGCTCTCCAGCGGCAGCCTCACGCCGGCCATGTCGGCGAGCGTCGAAGTATTGCCCGCCGCGACGATCGCGACTTTCTTCGCCTTGATGAAACCCTTCGTGGTGTCCACGCCGACCACCTGACTGCCGTTGCGGCGAATGCCCGTTACCTGGCAGTTCTGCACGATATCGACGCCGGCCTGATCCGCGCCGCGCGCGAAGCCCCAGGCCACCGCGTCGTGACGCGCTACGCCGCCGCGCCGCTGGATCGAAGCGCCGAGCACCGGATAGCGGCTGTTCAGATTGATGGTCGGCTCGATTTCCTTGATCTGTGCAGGCGTGAGGAATTCGGCGTCCACGCCGTTCAGCCGGTTCGCATTCACGCGGCGTTCGGTGTCGCGTACGTCCTGCAGCGTGTGCGCGAGATTCATCACGCCGCGCTGGCTGAACATGACGTTGTAGTTCAGATCCTGCGAGAGCCCTTCCCACAGCTTCATCGCTTTTTCATAGAGCGCAGCGGACTCGTCCCACAGATAATTCGAGCGCACGATGGTCGTGTTGCGCGCCGTATTGCCGCCGCCGATCCAGCCCTTCTCCAGCACGGCGACATTGCGCACGCCATGTTCCTTGGCGAGGTAATACGCGGTGGCAAGACCATGCCCGCCGCCGCCGACGATCACGACGTCGTATTCACGTTTGGGCTCAGGGCTCTTCCACTGTCGCTCCCAGTTCTCGTGATACGACATCCCGTTGCGCAACAGGCTGAATATCGAATAGCGGCTCATCGTTAATCCTTGTGGGTACTGTGCTGAATGCTGGCGCTGGTGCTGATGCTGCCTCTCAGGTTCCTGCTTTACTATTTGCGGCTTTCCCTGCGTTACTTCGCGATTCCGTTCTCAACACTCGATGACGTTGACGGCCAATCCGCCGCGCGACGTCTCCTTGTATTTCGTCTTCATGTCCGCGCCGGTTTCGCGCATGGTTTTGATCACATTGTCGAGCGACACGTAATGCTGGCCGTCACCCTTCATCGCCATGCGCGCGGCGTTCAGTGCCTTGATCGCGCCCATTGCGTTGCGTTCGATGCACGGAATCTGCACGAGGCCGCCGACCGGATCGCAGGTCATGCCGAGGTTGTGTTCCATGCCGATTTCGGCGGCGTTTTCGACTTGCGTCGGCGTGCCGCCCATCACGGCGGCGAGCGCCGCGGCGGCCATCGAGCAGGCCACGCCCACTTCGCCCTGGCAGCCCACTTCGGCGCCCGAGATCGACGCCGTCTCTTTGTAGATGATGCCGATCGCCGCCGCCGTCAGCAGGAAGTTGACGATGCCCTCGTCGTTCGACGCGTGCATGAACTTCACGTAGTAGTGCAGCACCGCGGGAATCACGCCGGCCGCACCGTTGGTCGGCGCCGTGACGACGCGGCCGCCCGCCGCGTTTTCTTCGTTGACGGCCATCGCGTAGAGGTTGACCCAGTCGAGCATGGAGAGCGGATCGCGCAGCGACTCTTCCGAGCGCGAACGCAATTGTCCGCACAGATCGGCGGCGCGGCGCTTCACGTGCATCGGACCGGGCAACTCGCCGCGCACCTTGCAGCCGCGTTCGACGCACGCGGACATGGTGCGCCAGATCGCCAGCAAACCTTCGCGCACTTCCTGTTCGGGGCGCGCCGCGCATTCGTTGCGCAACGTGATCTGCGCGATCGACAATCCGGTCTCACGGCACACGCGCATCAGATCGTCGCCGGTACGAAACGGATATGGCACTTCGGCGCCGGCGCGCACGCCGTTCACGCGATCGCCTTCGCGGTTCACCACGAAGCCGCCGCCGACCGAGTAATACTCTTTCTCCACCAGCAGTTGGCCGTTTTCGTCGAAAGCCTGAAAGCGCATGCCATTCGGATGCACGATGCCCGAACCCGGCGCACCCGGCATCAGCTTGCGGAAAAAGCCCAGATGCTCGCGCTCGTCGAATTTGACCGGGTGCTTGCCGAGCAGCACCAGCTGTTTTGTCACGCGGATCGCTTGCAGGCGCGGCTCGATCAGGTCCGGGTCGATGGAATCGGGCAGATTGCCTTCGAGTCCCAACAGCACCGCTTTGTCCGTGCCGTGCCCCTTGCCGGTCGCGCCGAGCGAGCCGAACAGGTCGACCTTCACGCCGCGCACGAAGCCGAGCAGATTGGCGTCTTCGATATGCGAAGCGAAGCGGCATGCAGCGATCATCGGCCCCACGGTGTGCGAGCTTGACGGACCGATACCGATCTTGAACAGATCGAAGACGCTGACGTTCATGGCGTGCCTTGTGCGTTGCGATGCTTTGGGTGGATTGGCCTCTATTGCACCGCAGGTCAAATTGAACCGATAGAATAAAAACGGCATGGCAGTGGGATAGTGGCGTCAACAAAGCCGCGCGCCAAGCGGCACGGCGTTTTTACGACGAGTCCTGACGCATTTGCGAAAGGCCCACGGTTCGCGCGGGCCGCCGCGAGCATGGCTGGCGCTGCCGCCCGCGTTACTGCACGATGCCGGGCGCAGGACGCACCCGGCGCGGTGCTATGCTTGATCCAACCCTTTCCCTTGCTGGCTGCATGCATGAATTCCGCTGAACCGCTTCCCCCTCAATCGATCGACGGCACTTCGAAGCAGCGCATCCGCTTCGGCATCATCCTGTTGCCGAACTTCACGCTGACGGCGTTTTCGGGTTTCGTCGACCTGCTGCGCCTGTCCGCCGATGAAGGCGATTTCAGCAAGCCCGTGCGCTGTTCATGGAGCGTGATAGGGGAAACCCTTGCTCCGGTGCGGGCGAGTTGCGGCATCCAGATCACGCCGTGGGAGACGTTCGATACCGCCGAGCCGTTCGATTACGTCGTGGTGGTCGGCGGCTTGCTGCATTCCGGGCCGGCCGCGAACGATGCCACGCTCGCTTTCATCCGGCGGGCCGCCGCCACCGATGCGACGCTCGTCGGCATGTGCACGGGCGTGTTTTCGCTGATGCGCGCCGGCGTGCTCGACGGTTACCGCATTTGCGTGAGCTGGTTTCACTACTGGGATTTCATCGAGCGTTTTCCGTCGGTGAACGAGGAAGCGCTGATCGCCGACCGGCTGTTCGTGATCGACCGGCGGCGCATTACGTGTTCCGGCGGGCGCGCGTCGATCGACGTGGCCGCCGCGATCCTGTTGCGTCACTTCGAAACCGCCACGGTGCAGAAGGCGCTGCGCATTCTGCTCGTCGACGACATGCAGAAAGGCAACGCACCGCAACCGCATCCGCCGGGGCTCGCGCCCGCCACGCATCCGAAGGTCAAGCGCGCGATTCTGCTGATGGAGCAGCATGTGGGGCGCTCGCTGTCGCTCGATGAACTTGCGGGGAAACTCGATCTTTCGCCGCGTCAGTTGGAACGGCTTTTCAAGGCGGAAACGGGTAAGGCGCCGCAGGCCTACGCGAAGCAGGTGCGGTTGCGGACAGCCGCGTGGTTGTTGACAAGTTCGGATAAGACGGTGGCGGATATTGCTTCGAGTTGCGGGTTTTCCGATGCTTCGCACCTGGGGCGGGAATTCCGCAAGCAATTCGGTTTGCCGCCGATGATGTATCGCGAGCAGCGCGGCACGGCGGCGGAAGCTGAGGATAGTGGGGATTATGATGAGACGTTTCCGGGGCGGGCGCAGGCGATTTGAGGTCATCTCACGCGCCATGGCACTGCCAGCCACGCCTCTGATATGCGCGCGTGTCACGGACTGTTGATCGGGACACGCACGCGACGGCGAAAAATCAAAAACTCAACGCGGGTTCTCGTAAAACCCGATCACCTGCGAATGATCTTGCGCAGGCTTGGGCGCAAACGTGGGATGCGGAAACGAAGCGACGTGTCGCGTCGTTTCCGGTTTGGCTGACTTCCAGATCTATCGCAAGCTATTCAACGATTCTGAACCCTTTAGCCGCGCGCCCGCGGTAGCGCGTGCCTACAGGTCATGAAACTCGGCCGGGCCGTCGACAAAGATTCGCTTTTCCATTTCACTTTAGCCTGATCTTGATTGTCTTCGTGCCGTCGATATAAACGTCTGCGCTCGGCAAGCCTGCGTTCGACTCGTCTCGAACAGTGCATCGTTTATCACCTTTGGTAACCCTCGGTACCTTGCAAGGACAGTAGCGAGCGAAAAATTGCATGCTTCTCAAATTATGGAATTTTTCCAATCGTTGTGACTGGCCTTGAACAGGCTGACGGAGTCAGCCTGTTCGCTCAGAAAAGCGAGAAATTTAATCGCTTATCACAAACCCAGGATTTGTTTTATGGACCTCAAAGGGGTAATGCTGACGTGCAAACTCCAGAACTTCGGGTGGTCCTGCCATCGCGGCCAACTCCTGGTCCCGATCCGCGTAAATCGCCCATTCACCACTGAGCGGAAAAACGATGTACCGCTCAGAGTTTGCGTCGAATGCATCCGCCAAACTCCCTCCCGGATCAGAGTTGAGTGATACGACAAAATCCTCGTCCGAATGGTCAGGTCGAAAAATGAGCGCAGAAAATTTTGAAAAATGATGAAAAAAGTATGCCTCCGGGTCTGGCCGTAAAACGAGCGCCGCAAATTCCGCCTCGCCTCTCTCGGAAAGAAGCGCCCGCAAAAATTTGTGATATCGAAAAGTGCAAATATCGGAAGAGTCAAAGAAAATCGCCGCATTGGATGCAACTGCGGTAGTGACCATTTTCAGCCCCGCGGCCGCTCGCTTCCGCAGGCGATCAAAGGATTGACGGTCTGTCAGATATTCGCTTTTACTCATTTCCCCCCCAGCCTGATCTTCGCTATATTCACCCCGCTAACTTTTACGTCCGCGGTCATAGCGCCAGAGTTTGAATATTCGCGGACAGTATACTGACTTTCACCTTTGGTAAAGATATCGGCCTTTCCGTCTTTGCTCAGCGTCTGCGCGTACCCGCTCTCTGCCAGATTAGCTTCGAACTCCGCCTTGCCTACATCAGTACGAATGTTCCGCATACTATTGCCGGTTGTGATATCCGTATATTCCGAAGTGATCCGCCCCGGCGGGATCCCATCCACCTCCGTCTCCGCAGCGGGCTTGCACATCTGCTTGATGCGATCCCAGTTCTCGGCAGCTTTTCTGGCGCCCTGGCCGATGCCATAGCGCACCACCGGGTTCTGCAACAGCCGATAGACCATCGCGATACCGCGGACCGTGCCGTCGATCAGCCCGGCCGAAAAATGACAGCCGCTGCAAACGGTTGACGTGCCCAGGAAGTTATCCCCCAGCAGTCGACGCGCGCCCTGAAGGTTCGCAGGCGGCCCCACCGGCGAGTCACCATAGTTATAGTTATCGATCCACTGATTGGTTTCGTCGCCGGAGATCGGAATGTCCGTGCCATCGTTCAGGTCAAGAACGCTGCCGTCGTTCGCAACCGTACCTGTGCGCGATACCACCCGTCCGTCTGGCGAGTAGCCGAACCTCGCCTTGAACACGCGTCGAATTCCGCCGTTCGCCGGACTCGCATATTCATTGAACTTGAAGTTGTCGATGCGTCCGCGCCGGTCATAACGGAGATAAAAATCGCCCGTTGGGTTATAGCCGTACTGGACACGATGTGCCGCGTCGCGCGAGATGAACTCGGTCGCTTGTGGAATGTCTCCTAGCGCGATAATGGCGAACACATTGCCCGTTAAGTCACGATTGACCTTCCACTGAGCCGCGGACTTTCCGTCCGCTAGTTGCATCACAAAAGCAAGCCGGTTGTTGGCGTCGTAGGTCATGCCGTACGCGGTAGTCACCCCATCCGCCTTCGCGGCATCGAAAGCGCTGGCGCCCGTCGCGTCCGTAGTCGGCGTCTCACTTATCCCTGTGACATTGCCGTTCGCGTCGTACACGAAAGACTGGATCAACCTTGGAGATGCGATCATCGACGGACGCAGGCCACTGGCCTCGTAGTAACGGATCGTCGTGATTGATGTGCCGCCCGCACTCTTTACCGTCGCCCGAACCGGGCGCCCGGTATCGTCGTAG
Source organism: Paraburkholderia phytofirmans PsJN (assembly GCF_000020125.1). Lineage (NCBI taxonomy): Bacteria > Pseudomonadati > Pseudomonadota > Betaproteobacteria > Burkholderiales > Burkholderiaceae > Paraburkholderia > Paraburkholderia phytofirmans. The sequence continues at coordinate 1,199,848 of NC_010676.1, read as the reverse complement.
CTGTATTCAGACGTGCCACCGCTCGCGTCAGTGTCTTTCAGCAAATTGCCTGACGCATCCCACCCCGAGTTCGTATTGCCCGCGGTCGAGGCGCTCCCGGTCGGCCGGAGCATGCCGCCGATCGACGACAGACTCAGCGTGGTGGAACCTTTGCTAGCGGTAATAATCGTCGAGCCCGCGTTGTAGGCCAACTGCACGTTCTGTCCAGCATTCGGATGACTCACCTCCACCGCACGACCTTGAGCGTCGTAGCTCCACGTCGCCATGCGATTGCCCGACTCGTCGATCTCTCCGGTCAATGCGTTCCTGAACCGCGTGTCGTCGTAGACGTAGCGGCGCACGTTTCCATCCGGCCACGTGACCGAAACAAGATTGCCATTCGCGTCGTATCCGTACTGGGTCAGACCGCCCAGTGGATCATTGAGACGCGACAGACGACGCTTGTCGTCGTAGTCAAGCCGAAGCGTGACGTCCTTGTTGGTGTCCGTGCCTTCGGCATGCTGCGTAACAGTGGTCAGCAGACCGGAACCGTCATAGCTCAGCGTGCGAACAAAACCTGTCTTCGTGCGTTCAGCCAGCAGCACGCCTTGGCCGGAGTACGATTCAACGGTCTCTGTGCTGAGGTCGGTGAGTGTCCATCCAGAATCGTTCTGCGCCAGCGCTAATCCAGTGAAGGCCTTGGTGCGCCAGGTACCAGCCGACCAGACGAAGGTAATGGGCTCACCACTCTGCCGATAGGCCAGCACCGTTGACGTGCTGCCGTTATTGGCATTCGCTAGTCCGAGGTTACGCTGCCAGCTATGGAACCAGACCGGCCCCATCGCCGTCGCCGATGCTGTCAGCGGCTTTGAACGATACGTCCGCGCGAAAAGCATCGGAATCTCGTCACCGCTGACAAAATCGGCCTCCGTCAACGTGACTGCTCCGCTGCCGGGATACACCGGGTCAGCAACCGGACAACTGGCCTCAGGCTGATCATCCGCCGGTGTCGCGCACCACGCGTCGATCAGCGGCAAACTCACGCAGTTGTAGTACTGTATGCCGCCAGGTACACCGGCGTAAGCATCCCACCGGCAAGTGGGTGAACCTGGCTTCGCGCCAGTGGCTGCCCACACCGCATTACAATCAGCGGCGTTCGCCCCGAACGCCACCATTAGCAGGATGAACGCGGCCAGCAAGCGGGCCGCCATTCCCGCCGAACTCTCGTTAATTCCGTTTCTTATCATCGTTGCTCCTATTAGTTGTACTTGGTAAAGCCCAAGCACCCTATAGGAACAGGCACAACCGAAATATCCGACAACTCTTAAAATTACAACATGCTTGCGCCGACCCTAACGCGAGTCGAAAAAGCCCGACGCACGTCGAAGGAACATCGAATCGCGGTGACCAGACAACGCCGAGCTACTCTATGGAAATGTCCGATCCGACATCGGCTTGGCAAATTTCCGGTTAAGCGTCCGTCAGGTTGCAAGCACAAGAACAAAAGAGGCGGCGTAGAGACATTCTGCGCGAACGTCCCTACCCGCCAAATGCTACAAATCCCACCTATTTCCCCGCCACATACGCCTTCACAGCCGGCAGCCCATCCTTCCCATCATACGTCTTCACCCCCGCCAGCCATTTGTCCAGCACCGCCGGATTCGCCTTCAGCCATTCGCGCGCGGCTTTGTTCGGATCGGTTTTATTCATGATCGGCAGCATTACGTGATTCTCGATATCGGTCGTGAACTGCAGATTCGACACCAGCTTCGCGACGTTCGGGCAGCGCGTCGAATAATCGCTCGGCGTCACCGTCAGCACCTTGGCTTCACCATAGTTCGGCCCGAACACCGCATCGCCGCCGGACAGATAATCGATCTTCATCTGCACATTCATGGGATGCGGCTCCCAGCCGAGAAACACGATCGGTTTCTTGTCGCGAATCGCGCGGTTCACTTCGACCAGCATGCCCGCCTCGCTCGATTCCACCAGCTTGAACTTGCCGAGCCCATATTGATTGGTGTCGATCATCTTCTTGATCAACGCATTGCCGTCGTTGCCCGGCTCGATCCCGTAGATCTTGCCGTCGAGCTTGTCGTAGTTTTTCGCGATGTCGGCGAACGTCTTGATGCCGGACTGATACGCGTAATCCGGCACCGCCAGCGTGTATTTCGCGCCGGTCAGATTCGGCGTCGGCAATACGCTCAGCTGGCCGGACTTTTTGAACGGGTCGATCATCGGGTCCATGGTCGGCGACCAGTAGCCGAGGAATACGTCGATCTGCTTGCTCTTCACGCCGGCGAACGTGATCGGCACCGAAGCGATCGTCTTGGTCGGCTTGTAGCCGAGCCCTTCGAGCACGGTCGACGCCAGCCCGGTAGTCGCCGCGATATCGGTCCAGCCGACGTCGGCGAATCGCACGTCGCGGCAAGTGGCAGGTTCCGCGGCCAACACAGACGACACAGACAGCGCGCACAACGACGCAGCCCACAAACGTTTCATGGCGTTCCCTCAGGGTGATTGATGTTTTGACTGGATTGGATGAAGCGGATTGTTTTACGCCGCTCATTACGCGGCCAATGAGCGGCCACTAAGCAGACAAGCGCCGCTCGACACTCGGCGCATGACCGAACTGCGCGCGATACGCCTTGCTGAAATGACACGCCGAATGAAAACCGCACACGGTCGTCACACGCGCAATCGACGCGTCCGTATTCCGCAGCAACTCGCGCGCGCGCCGCAATCTCAGCGTCAGGTAATAGTGCGTGGGCGACACGCTCAGGAACATCTTGAACATGCGCTGCAAATGCCGCTGCGAAAGATGCACGAGCCGCGCGAGTTCGTCGAGCGATAAGGGCTCCTCGATATTCGCTTCCATCAGCCGCACCACCTCGACGAGTTCCGCGCGCGAGAAACCGACCCGCGCGTCGACGGGAATATGCTGGTAATCGGTCGAGCCGCGAATCCGTTCGACGATGAACTGCTCGGACACCTGCGCCGCCACCGCATGACCGAGCCGCATGCCCACCAGTTTCAGCATCAGGTCGAGCGGCGCGGTGCCGCCGGTGCAGGTCATGCGATCCCGGTCGATCACGAACAGTTCGTCGGCAAAACGCACGTGCGGGTAGCTCTTGTGCAACGGCGACATGTCTTCCCAGTGCACCGTGCAGCGATAGCCGTCGAGCAGGCCCGCGGCCAGCAACGCAAACGGGCCCGTGCAAATACCGCCGAGCGGCACGCCCTTTTGCGCGACCTCGCGCAGCAGCGCGATCACCGTATCGTCCACGTAATCTCGCACGTGCCAGCCGGCGCAGACGATCAGCACATCCGGCATGCCGGCTTCAGCGAGCGTCGTGGTGGGCTTCACCGTGATGCCGTTGCTCGCTCGCGCAGGCTCGCCGTCCGGCGTAATCACCGACCACCGGTAGTGCTGCGCGCGGCCCACGTAGTTGGCCATGCGCAGTACCTCGACCGCGCTGGTGAACGCGATCATCGAAAAGTTCGGCAGCGTCAGAAAACCGACGTGCGCGAGCCCGGACAGCGGCGAATCGGCCTCGGGCTCGACAGGCGTGAGCGCGTCGCGCTTCATAGGCGGCTCAGCCGTGTTGCGCGGCCGGCTGGCGGCGCACTTTCATGACGCTACGCAGGCCCGACAGCAGCGGCGCGCGCGCCGTGCCCGGCGAACGGCCGAAGCTCTCCGTGATGCGGTCAAGAATGATCGCGAGCATCACCACCGAGAGTCCGCTTTCAAAGCCGAGCCCGATGTCGAGCCGCTGAATACTGGCCAGCACGTCGTTGCCGAGACCGCCCGCGCCGACCATCGACGCGATGATCACCATGGAGAGCGCCATCATGATGGTCTGGTTGACGCCGGTCATGATGGACGGCAGCGCATTCGGAAACTGCACCTTGTAGAGCAGTTGCAACGGCGTGCAGCCGAACGCCTGCCCTGCTTCGACGATCTCGCGATTCACATGCTTGATGCCGAGCGACGTGAGACGCACCGCCGGCGGCATGGCGAAAATCACGGTGGAGAGAATCCCCGGCACGCGGCCGAGACCGAACAGCATCGCGGCCGGAATCAGGTAGACGAACGCCGGCATGGTCTGCATCAAATCCAGCACGGGGCGCACGATCATCTCGACGGTACGGCTCTTCGCGGTCCAGATGCCGAGCGGCACGCCAAGCAGCAGACTGATCAACGTCGACGACAAGGTCAGGCCGAGGGTGATCACCATCTGATCCCAGAACCCGGTGCCATAGATCAGCAGCATGGCGAGCAGCGTGAACAGCGCGAAACGCCAGCCCACCCGCCATAGCCCGATGCCGACGAAGAACGCCATCAGCGCCCACATCGGCACTGCTTGCAAGCCGTGTTCGATCACCGCGGCAAAGCTCTCGATCACCTTGCCGATCGAATCGAAAGTTTTTGCGTCGTGGTCGAGCAGGTAGTGAACGCCGTGATCGACCCAGGCGCCAAGTGGAATGACTTCAGACATGGGAACTCCGATGGCGCGTGAGAACGTTCAGCACGTTCGTCTTGTTGACCGAACCACAGTAAGAACCGTCGGCTTCGACGACCGGCAGCGGCGCGCGGCTCGCCACCACGAGTTCGACCACGTCGTCGAGCGGCGTGGTGCGGCGGATGCATTCGATCTGGTTGACCTGCGGCGAGGCACTGCCCATCGCGTCGCGGCATACGAAGCCGCGAATCTTGCGCTCGCTGTCCAGCACGAACGCGTAGTCGGCGCTGCCGTTGAGGGTGGCGGCCACGCTCGACGCGTCGATCTGCGGCGAGTGCTGCATGAGCGGCACGGCGTCGGTCTGCATCAGATCGCCGGCGGTCAGATAACGGCTGGTGTCGATGCCTTCGAAGAAGGCGCGCACGTAATCGTCGGCGGGATTGGTGATGATCTGCTGCGGCGTGCCGACCTGCACGACCCGGCCGCCTTCCATGATCGCGATACGGGTGCCGATGCGCATCGCCTCTTCCAGATCGTGCGACACGAACAGGATGGTGCGCTGCTGTTCGCGTTGCAGATCGAGCAGCACGTTCTGCATTTCCTTGCGCTTGAGCGGATCGAGGGCGGAAAATGCCTCGTCCATGATCATCAGCGACGGGTTGACCGCGAGCGCCCGCGCGAGGCCCACGCGCTGCTGCATGCCGCCGGACAGTTGCGCGGGCAGCTTTTGCGCGAACGGCGCGAGGCCGACCTGCTCGAGCACGGTCATCGCGCGCTTCTCGCGCTCCTTGCGACCCACGCCCGCCACTTCGAGCCCGAACGCCGCGTTGGACAGCACGGTGCGCTGCGGCATCAGCGCGAAGGACTGGAACACCATGCTCATGTCCTTGCGGCGCAGCGCCGTCAACTCGGAGCGCGGCACGCTGGCCACGTCGCGGCCGTCGATCAGCACCTTGCCGGCCGTCGGCTCGACGAGGCGGTTGATCAGGCGGATCAGCGTCGACTTGCCGGAGCCGGACAGGCCCATCAGCACGAAGATCTCGCCTTCCTTGACTTCGAACGATACGTTGTGGACGCCGACAATCTGACCGGTGCGCGCAAACACTTCCTCTTTCGTCGCGCCACCTGCCAGCATGCCGATCGCCTGTTTCGGGTTGGTGCCGAACACCTTGCACAACCCTTCGACCACGACCTTCGGGGAATTCATTGAATACTCTCCTATGTCGACCGCAGTTAGCGCTTTAGCGCTTACTGCGGTCCCATGCAACGCTTCGACCGCAGTTGGCGCTTTAGCGCTCACTCTGGTCCCATGCAACGCTTCGACCGCAGTTAGCGCTTCAGCGCTTACCTGGCCCCATGCAAGATAGTTGTTGCGGTGACAAACGCTCGTCCGCGCTGTGCATACATAGTTGCCAGAAAAAAGTATCGCTAGCCGACTATTTGCGACAGGCACATGTGGAAATGCGACACCCGTTTTTTGGGCACGTTGGCGGGCGGGGTGCGGAGCCTTGTGGGGCAAGGGTTTGGCGGGTGTCGAGGCGCGTTGTGAGGCATGTCGCGTTCGAGCAAGTGGAGGAGATGCGACGCAGGAAAACGCTATTCGCGGAGGTCTTCCAACCTTGTTGCCGCAGCGCAGCAAGCGCACATCCCCAAAACCCAAGCCGAAAAACCGTCGTTCCTGCCATGCAACGGCGAAATACGCTTGCCAGGGCAAGCGCTCACGACACCGACACGCCCAGCAACCGCCCCACCCCGAACGTGAACGCAGCCGCGATCAGTCCGATCACGACCTGCCGCAACGCGGAAAACCCCGCGCTGCGTCCGTTGAAAAGCGACGTGAACACACCGATCGAAGCGAGCGCCAGCATGCTGAGCACCACGCATTGCATGATCGCGCTATACCCATGCGTCCACAGAAACGGCATTACCGGAAAAATCGCGCCCACGGAGAACAGGCAGAACGACACGCCCGCCGCGGACCATGGATTGCCGCCCAACTCCGCCGGATCGAGTCCGAGTTCTTCGCGAGTGAGCGTGTCGAGCGCCTTGCTTTTGTCGCGCATCATTTGCGAGGCGACCCGTTTGGCCTCGCCCGCGTCGAGACCCTTGGCGCGATAGATCAGCGCAAGTTCGTGTTCTTCGGCTTCCGGCGATTCTTCGAGTTCCTGCGCCTCTTTCGCGACCTGCGTGCTGGCCAGCTCGCGCGCATTGGTCACCGAGAGCCATTCGCCCAGCGCCATCGAACACGCGCCGGCGATGAGTCCCGCCAGCCCCGTCAACAGAATCGCCTTGTTGCCGGTGCCCGCGCCGGCCACGCCCATGATCAGGCAGAAGTTCGAGACGAGGCCGTCGTTGGCGCCGAGCACGGCGGCGCGCAAGTCGTTGCCCGACCCCGCGCCCTTGTGCCACGATTCAGCCGCGGCGATCCGCGCGCCCGGCGCGAGGCTCGCGTCGCCGCCGCCATGAGCCAGCGCCTGCACCATCGCGGCGTGATGATGTTCGTCGGCCGACATGCGGCCCGCGTCCGGCTGCCCCTGGTATTTGTTGCGATCGGCGTACTCCGCGGCCGCCAGCGTGGGCAGCACGAAGCCCGCACCGAACAGGCGGACCAGTCCTTTCATCAAACGCGTTTTGACGGCCTGACCGGTGCCTTTCGGATCAAGGCCGTTGGCTCTCAGCTTGTCGGCCCAGACTTGCGCATGATCGCGCTCGGATCTGGCAAGCTCGCTGTAGACCTGCTTGCGAGCGCCGTCTTGCTCGACCTTCGCGAGCGTTTCGTACAGCGCGGCGCTGTGCAGTTCATCGGAGAGATTGGCTTTGTATCGTTCTACTTCGCGTCTGGATGCCATGGTGCTGTGCCCGCGTGTCGAGTCCACAGCATCAAAGCGTAATCGATTCAGATACGCAAAAGATCAAAGCCCTAAAGCGCGTTGTGAGCGAGAACGACAACGCTTCTCATGACCATTCGAGCGGACTGGATCATTGTGCCGCGTGCGCTGTCCGATACCCGCGCCGGCCGACCGCCAACGTGAGCAAAGCCGAAACCGCGAGACTCGCCGCCACCACATAGAGCCCGGCGGCATATCCGCCCGTCACGCTTTTGAGCCAGCCGATCGCGAACGGTCCGACGAAGCCGCCCAGGTTGCCGATCGAATTGATCATGGCGATGCCGGCGGCGGCCCCGGCGCCCGAGAGAAACGTGCTCGGCATCGCCCACAGCGGGGCCTTCGCCGCGCTGATGCCGACATTCACCACCACCAGCGCCAGCACGACGCCAACCGCCGTATCCGCGAGACCGGCCCAGGCGAGCCCGATGGCGGCCGCCACGCAAGGAATCACCACGTGCCACGTGCGCTCGCCGCGGCGGTCCGAATGACGCGCCCACACCACCATGCCGAGCACCGCCAGCACGCTCGGAATCGCATTCAATGCGCCTGTGCCGAGCGCGCTGAAGCCGAACTGGCGAATGATGAGCGGCGCCCACAAACCGAGCGTGTAGAGTCCCGCGGAGGTGCCGAAATAGATCATCGACATGATCCACACGCGCGAGTCGCGCAGTGCGGCGAGCGCGCCGGCGGCATGGCCTGCCTGCGATTCGCGTCCCATGCGTTCGTCGCGCAAGGTGGCGATGAGCCACGCTTTTTCATCGGCGGCGAGCCATTTGGCTTTGTCCGGCGAATCGGTGAGCGCCTTCAACACCACGAAGCCGAGCAGCACGGCGGGAATTGCTTCGATGACGAACAGCCATTGCCAGTCCTTCAGGCCGAACAACGCGGGCATCTGCATGATCGCGCCGGAAATCGGCGAGCCGATGGCCGTCGAGAGCGGCGCAGCCGCCATGAACGCGGCGGCCGCGACGGCGCGCTGGCGGGCGGGAAACCACTGGCTCAGATACAGGATGATGCCGGGAAAAAATCCGGCTTCGGCCACGCCGAGCAGAAAGCGCAGCGTATAGAACGAAGTCGGCCCCGCCACGAATGCCGAGGCCGCCGAAACCAGCCCCCACGTCACCATCACGCGTGCAATCCAGATGCGCGCGCCGACCTTGTTGAGGATGAGATTCGACGGCACCTCGAACAGAAAATAGCCAAGGAAGAAAATGCCGCCGCCGAGCCCGAACATGGTCGGCGTGAGGCCGAGATCCTTGTTCATGGTGATGGCCGCAAAGCCGACGTTCACCCGGTCGAGAAAGCTGACAAAGTAAAGCAGCATCACAAAAGGCAGGATGCGCCAGGTCAGCTTGCGCACCACTCGGGCCTGCAGTTCATTGTTCATACCTGTCTCCACTCAAGCTCTGCTCGATGCAGCGAGATCGCCCGTGACGCGTTCGTCCGGGCGTTATGTTTTGTGTGACTCTTTGCGCGTGGCGGCCGGCTTCAGGCGGCCTTGACGCTCGCCACCGGTTCGGCTCGTGCAGAGGTAGACGCATCGGTCGGCGAGGCCGCCGCCAGGATCGCGCACACGGCATCGGTCACCCGCGCGGTCGTGGCCGTGCCGCCCAGGTCGCCCGTGTGCAGCGACGGGTCCGCCGTGACGCGCTCGATTGCCGCCATCAATTGCTGTGCGGCGGCGTGCTCGCCGAGATGCTCCAGCATCATCACCACCGACCAGAAAGTGCCGACCGGATTCGCGAGACCCTTGCCCATGATGTCGAATGCGGAGCCATGAATCGGCTCGAACATGGACGGATAGCGACGTTCGGGGTCGAGATTGGCGGTCGGCGCGATGCCGAGACTGCCGGCCAGCGCCGCGGCCAGGTCGCTGAGAATATCGGCGTGCAGATTGGTGGCGACGATCGTGTCGAGCGTGGCCGGCCGGTTGACCATGCGCGCGGTGGCGGCGTCGACGAGTTCCTTGTCCCAGCGCACGTCCGGGAACTCCTTCGAGACCTGCACGGCGATCTCGTCCCACATGACCATGGCGTGACGCTGCGCGTTGCTCTTGGTGATCACGGTAAGCAGCTTGCGGGGCCGCGATTGCGCGAGCTGGAACGCGAAACGCAGAATGCGTTCGACGCCCGCGCGGGTCATCATCGAAACGTCGGTGGCGACTTCGATCGGATGGCCTTGGTGCGCGCGGCCGCCTACGCCGGCATATTCGCCTTCCGAGTTCTCGCGCACGATCACCCAGTCGAGATCCTCCGGTCCGCAGCGCTTCAGCGGTGCGTCGATGCCGGGCAGGATGCGCGTGGGGCGCACGTTCGCGTACTGGTCGAAGCCCTGGCAGATTTTCAGGCGCAGCCCCCACAGCGTCACGTGGTCGGGAATATCCGGGTCGCCCGCCGAGCCGAACAGAATCGCATCCTTGTGACGAATCGCATCGAGTCCGTCGGCCGGCATCATCACGCCATGCTCGCGGTAATAGTCGCCGCCCCAGTCGAAATTCTCGAACTCGAAACCGAAAGCGTCGCCGCTCCCGGCGATGGCTTCCAGAACGCGCCGGCCAGCGGGTACGACTTCCTTGCCGATGCCGTCGCCGGGAATGGTTGCGATGCGATAGGTCTTCATTGGGCGTCTCCATGATGTTGAAAGCATGGAGCGCATCGTAGAACGGCCACTGCCTGGAAAAACGCTGCTAGACTCAAAGCATCCTTAACTTCAGGTTAACAATAGGCCGTTTCATGACCTCGTCGATCCAGCCGGACGATCTCGCTTTTTTCTCCACACTCGCCGCGAGCGGCAGCCTCACGGCGGCCGCACGCGAACTCGGGCTGAGCACGGCGGCCGTGAGCAAGCATCTGGCGCAGATGGAATCGCGGGCGGCCGTCTCGCTCGTCAACCGCACGACGCGGCGCATGAGCCTCACGCCGGAGGGCGAGCTGTATCTGACGCGCGCGCGGCGCATTCTGAGCGAGATGGACGACCTCGCCCAATTGCTCGGCGGTTCGCAGGCGGCACCGAAAGGCCTGCTGCGCGTGAACGCGACGCTCGGATTCGGCCGCAGCCACGTGGCTCCGCTGATCTCGCGGTTCGTGCGGCGCTTTCCCGAGGTGGATGTGCAGTTGCAGCTTTCGGTCGATCCGCCGCCGCTCAGCGACGACGCCTTCGACGTCTGCGTGCGTTTCGGCGAACCGCCGGATGCCCGAGTGATCGCGCGCCGGGTCGCGTCGAACCGGCGCCTGTTGTGCGCCTCGCCGCGCTATCTTGCCGAGCGGCGCGCGCCGCGCAGTCCGGCGGAACTGGCGCAGCACAATTGCATCGGCATTCGCCAGGGCGGCGACGCTTACGGCGTCTGGCGTCTGACCAGCGGACGCGGCGCCGCGGAAAAAACCGAGACAGTGCGCGTGCGCGGCAACCTGACCACCAACGACGGCGAAATCGCGGTGAAGTGGGCGCTGGACGGCCAAGGCATTCTGATGCGCGCCGAATGGGATATCGCGGAATATCTCGCCGATGGCCGGCTCGTGCACGTCCTGCCCGAGTACCGCACGCCGGGCGCGGATATCTATGCAGTGTACCCGCAGCAGTTACAGATGACGGCGCGGGTCAAGGCGTTCGTCGACATGCTGGTCGAGACGCTCGGCGTGCGTTGAATGTGGGTCGTTGAGTCGATGCGGATGAAGTGGGCTGAACCGCGTTGCATGGCTCGCGGACGCGATCCGTACCGGCAGCCGCGCGACATTCAGTCACGTCGTGCGGCTGCCTGGGCGATAGCTGCCTGGGTGACTACTGGCTCGCGCCTGCTCCGACGCCGGCCTTCTTCTGCGCTTTCTGCAGTTTGTCCGGATAGTTCGGGTCGTTCTCGGACGGCTGATAGCCTGCGTCTTCGAGCTTCTTCAACTCGGCATTCTTCTTGGCTCGGGCTTGCTTGCGGGCCTCTTTGCGCTCGGCTTTGGTGGGTTTCGCACTGCTCGCCGCCATACCGGGCGCAGCCGACATGGCAGCGTCGCTCGCGCCTTGAGCCGCGGCGAGCGGAATGGTGCCGGCGACCATGGCGGTAACGGCAACGCCGAGCATGATCTGTTTGATGGCAAAGCTCTTCATTTTCAGTTCCCCTCTCGAAAGTTGGCAATAGCAGTCAAGCGCAGTCAAGCTTGTCTGCGAGTCTTCTATTCACCACGGCAAGCCGCGCACAATACTCAGTACGGACTCGCGCTCAAAGCTTACAGGCAAACCATCAAAAGAGTCAGTTCAGCGCCACGAGCGGTGTTTCATCAAGCAGACGAATCTCGTGAACCGGCCACGCGCGCCGCATCCTGTTCTTGCAATGTGCGCCACAAGATTTTGCCGCTGCCCGACTTCGGCAGCGACGCCACGAACTCGACGATGCGCGGGGCCTTGTACGCGGCCATCTGCTCATGCGCCCAGTCGATGATTTCCTGCGCAGTAATCGTGCCCGCATGCGCGGCGTCCGGCACCACCAGCGCCTTCACGGTCTCGCCGCGCTTTTCGTCCTTCACGCCGATCACACAGACCTCGTGAATCGCCGGATGCCGGTACATCAGCGCCTCGACTTCAGCCGGCCATACCTTGTAACCGGACGCGTTGATCATGCGTTTGAGACGGTCGGTCATGAAGAAATAACCGTCTTCGTCGATATGGCCGAGATCGCCGGTTCGCAGAAACCGCTTGCCGTCGAGTTCGATGAAGACTTCCGCCGTCGCCTTCGGATTTCTCCAGTAGCCCTGCATGACTTGCGGCGCGTGAGTGACAATCTCGCCGGTTTCGCCTTGCGGCAGTTCCTCCAGCGAGACCGGATCGATCACGCGCGAGTCCACGTCGAACACGGGAATGCCGAGGCACTGCGGCTTCGGACGATGCGGCGGATTGATGTGCGTGCCGGCAATCGTCTCCGTCATGCCGTAGCCTTCGACATAGTCGAGTCCGGTCAGCGCCTTGAGCTTTCTGGCAATCGCGTCCGGCATCGCCGCGCCGCCGCCGCGCGTGCCGGTGAGGCTCGACAGATCGTATTCGTCGAGCTTCGGGTTCGAGAGGAAATCGACCATCATCGTCGAGATGGACTGCCATGCGGTGACGCGATATTTCTGCATGCATAGCGCGGCGGCCTCGCGGTCCCAGCGCGGCAACAGCACGATGGTCGTACCGGAAAAGACCGCGCTGTTCATGCCGCCTTGCATGCCGGTCACGTGAAAGAGCGGCAGCACGGATAGATAAACGCCGTCCGGCGGCGACGAGAACCAGACGCAGCCGCCCAGCGCCGTGCTCATCACGCTGCGGTGCGTATGCATGCAGCCTTTGGGCTTGCCGGTGGTGCCCGACGTGTAAGGCATCACGCACAGATCGTCGGGACCGGCGGTGAGCGGCCCCGGCGCAATGTGCCGATCGAGCACTTCCTGCCAGGACGTGACGCCGGCAATCGCGAACGTCTTGCGTGACGCGGCGATGAATTCAGGCACGGGAATCGGCGAGGTTTTCTTCAGATAATCGCTATACGTCGCGACGATTGCGTGCTCGACGCCCTTTCCTGGTCCGCTGCCGATCAACGGCTCGACATTCGAGAACAGGCATTGCGGCGCGATGATCGTGGTCGCGCCGCTGTCCTCGACGTAATGCGCCAATTCGCCCGTCATGTTCATCGGATTGACCGGCACCGCCACCGCGTTCGCCCGCAGGATGCCGTAGTAAGCGATGATCCATTGCGGGCTGTTCTGCATATACAGCAGCACGCGGTCGCCGGCCTTGACCCGACACTCCTGTTGCAGGAAACCCGCTATCCGTTCGGCTTCGTCCTTGAACTCGGCGAACGTGATCGCCGTGTCGTAGAAGACGATGAACGGCTTATTCGGGTAGCGCGCCGCCGAGACTTCGGCGTTGTAGAAGAGATTGGTCTCGGGCAGCGTCAAGTGCAGTGGCAGTTGCGGCGGCCAATGCGGGTGATGGCGTTCGTTCATCAGCGTCTCCAGCTTGTTACTGTCGGTGGGCGTTGGCTTGCTGCCGGGCGCTTCTTTCACAGCGCCGCGTAGAACCCGCGTGACGCTCAGATGATGATCGCGCCGCCATCCACCGCGAACTCCTGGCCGGTGATGTGGCGCGACGCTTCGCTCGCGAGAAACACGATCGGACCTTTGAGATCTTCTTCGCCGCCCAAACGCTGCAAGGGTGTATGTGCGACGATCGTTTCTCCGAGCTTGTCGAGCAGACCCGCCGTCATCTTCGAAGGAAAAAAGCCCGGGCAGATCGCATTGACGTTGATGTTGTACTTGCCCCACTCGGCCGCGAGCGCCCGCGTGAAATTGATCGCGGCGGCCTTGGACGTGTTGTACGCGATCGTGTTCATGCCCGGCGGCGAACCCTTCAAGCCCGCCACCGAAGCGATATTGACGATCTTGCCGGCGCGCCGCGGGATCATGCTGCGCTTGCCGACTTCGCGAGCGAGAAAGAACGGTGCGTTGACGTTCAGGTTCATGACCTTGTGCCACGCTTCGTCGGGATAATCTTCGGCGGGTGCGCCCCATGTCGCGCCCGCGTTGTTGACGAGAATATCGATGCGGCCGTGAAGGCCCAGCACTTCATCCACGAGACCGGGGATGCCTTCGAAGCGCTGCAGATCGTTGACCACCGTTTGCACTTCGATACCGAGTTGTTGCAGATGCGTTTTCGCCTCGGCAAGTTCATCGGCCTTGCGCGCGGTGATGGCGACGCGGCAGCCCATTTCGCCGAGTGCCTCGGCCATTTGCAGACCGAGGCCGCGCGAGCCGCCGGTGATGAGTGCCACTTTGCCGTCCAGTTGAAACAGGTCCTTCACAGACATTGCGTCGCTCCTCCAGATTTGTTCTGCTATGCAGATCGGTATGCCGTGCTTTGCGCCCATCATACGTGCGGGAATTCGGCCTGTAAATAAAAGCACGATCATTCACTTTCGAGATAAACTGGCATGCATGATAGGGGGGCGAAGCATCGGGAATTACCCGAATGCCGCGCCTTTCAGCCGCACCGAGCCGACATGTTCGGGGGCGCTTTTACGCTTTGCTTTACGTCGCTGTTCCGCACGGCGGCTTACTTTTTCACGGGTCTTCTCTCATGCAAGATGCGCAGATCATCAACTCACGTGATCTCGAGTTTCAGTTGTTCGAAGTACTCGAAGTAGAGACGCTCACACGCCGCGCGCGTCACGCCGATCACAGCCGCGAGACCTTCGACGCTGCGCTCGACACCGCGCATACAGTCGCCGTGGAAAAGTTCGCGACACACAACCGTCTCGCGGACGAACACGAGCCGCAGTTCGACGGACAACGCGTCACCCTGCCCGCCGAAGTGAAAGACGCGCTCGACGCCATGCGCGCCAGCGGCTTCCTCGCCGCGGGCAAGGATTACGAATGGGGCGGCATGCAGTTGCCGTCGGTGATTTCGTTTGCGTGCCTGTCGCTCTTCAAGAGCGCGAACATCGCGACCGCGTCGTATGCCATGCTGACCACGGCGAACGCGAACGTGATCGAGCGCTTCGGCAGCGAAACGCAAAAGCGCAAGTATCTGCAAGCGCTCTTCGAAGGGCGCGCGTTCGGCACCATGGCGTTGACGGAGCCGCAAGCGGGTTCGAGCCTGTCCGATCTCGTCACGAGCGCCACGCCCAATGCGGACGGCACTTATTCGATTCGCGGCAACAAGATTTTCATTTCAGGCGGCGACCACGAGTTGAGCGAGAACATCGTGCATCTGGTGCTGGCGCGCATTCCCGGCGGGCCGCCGGGCGTCAAGGGCATATCGCTCTTCACCGTGCCGAAGTTCCATGTCAACGAAGACGGCAGCCTCGGCGCGCGCAACGACGTCGCCCTTGCGGGACTGATTCACAAGATGGGCTGGCGCGGCACGACGTCGACCATGCTGTCGTTCGGCGAACATGGCGAATGCATCGGCGAGCTGGTGGGCGAGCCGCATCACGGTCTCGCGTATATGTTCCATATGATGAACGAGGCGCGCATCGGCGTAGGTCTCGGCGCGGTCATGCTGGGCTACCGCGGCTATCTCGCGTCGCTTGATTACGCGCGCGAACGGCCGCAAGGGCGCCGCCCCGACAACAAGAATCCGCTCGACCCGCAATTGCCGCTGATCGAACATGCCGACGTGCGCCGCATGCTGCTCGCACAAAAAGCCTACGTGGAAGGCGCTTATGCGTTGTGCCTGTACGCGGCGCGTCTCGTCGACGAACAGAACACCGGCGAGAGCGAAACCGTGCGCGCCGAAGCGGGCCTGCTGCTCGATCTGCTCACGCCGGTGGTGAAATCCTGGCCGTCCCAATGGTGTCTCGAAGCAAACAGTCTCGCGATCCAGATTCACGGCGGCTACGGCTACACGCGTGAATATCCAGTCGAGCAGTTCTATCGCGACAATCGGCTCAACATGATTCACGAAGGCACGCACGGCATTCAGGCCATCGATCTGCTCGGCCGCAAGGTGACGATGAAACAGGGCGCGGCGCTCAAACAACTGGCCCGCGAAATCCAGCAGACAATCGGTACAGCGCGCGAGCACCCGGCACTGCACGCACATGCCGATGCGCTCGGCGCAGCATGGACCGATCTGACTGCCACTGTCGAGGCGCTGCTGCCCACGCTGACCCATGAAAGCGAACGCGCGCTCGCCAACGCGAATGCGTTTCTCGAAGCCTTCGGTCATATCGTGATTGCGTGGACATGGCTGCGTCAGGCGATCGTGGCAAACGCCGCGTTGTCTGCTTCGCATAGCGAAGCAGACGCGGACTTCTATCGTGGCAAGCTGCATGCGTGTCAGTGGTTCTTCCGCTGGGAACTGCCGCGCGTCGCGTTGATGCTCGCCACGTTGCGCACCCTGGACGACACCACGCTCGCCATGGCGCCGCAATGGTTCTAGGCGTCGCCGCCGACGCGCGCCTCGGCGCGCAGTGACAAACCGCCAACCCGATATGTGGAACGTCGTAGTCACACGTGCGCAACACAAGCCCTCACCATGATTGCCGGAACGGCTGCCAATGCGGCGTTCAGGGTAGTTTTTCCAGCATGAGCGCTTCGGCTGGAGTATTGTTTAAGCGCGCCGGGAGCGTCGCAACATCACTCTTCTACAAGACAGGGTGCTCCTCGTGGGCGGAGAAGGGCTCGCAAGCGCGTGGTTTTTTGCATGCAACGAAGCGACATCAACTTTTCGAGGATGGAGAAAACGTGAAAACAGTCAATCTTTTGAAGGCGCTCGGCATCGCATTGTGTTTGGCAACGGCGTCCAGCGCCTATGCGCAGGCGAGCGACGCGATGGCGTCCGGCGACATGGCGGCGCCCAGTGCCAAAACGGTCAAGAAGGCAGACCGCGCGCTGGGTCTGCAAGTGCGCAAGGCTCTCTCGAGGGCGCAGGGTTTTGACGTGTCGAACGTGTTCGTCCGGGCCCGTGGCGGCGCGGTGACGATCACCGGATCTGTGCCCGACGGCGCGCAGATTCCGCAGGCAGAGGAAGTGGCGAAAGGTGTGGCCGGCGTGAAGTCGGTGAACAACAGGCTCACCATCGGCACGCAAGGCGGCGGAGGTTGAGCGCCCGCTTTCACCCGATGAGTTGCCGGTGACCTCAGGCAACGCCGCTCGCCGCTCGATGCGAGCGTGAGGCGTTGCCTGTCGTCCTAGTATTTGAAACGCTTATTGAAGCGCCCGTTGAAACCTACGTGCGAGCGCCTATCGTCGGACGAGGCCGACCACGTAACGGCACACGTCTTTGCCCACGTTGAAGAATTCGCATTCGAGCGGCGCCCCGAGTTGCAGACAATCCCCCGCTTCCAGCCGATAAACCTGCTTGCCCTCCCGGAAGGTCAACACCCCGAGCGTCACCCAGATCTGTTGATGCTGGAACACGAAAGCATCCGGCGGGTACGGTACTTTCACGCCCGGCGGCAGTTCTATCTCCAGCAATTCCAGCACACCGCCCGTGGGCGGCGAGATGCGCCGGCGCGTGTAGCCGGTTTCCGGGTCTTGCCAGACTAACTGGTCCGCATGCCGCACGAGCCGTTCGCCAGTCTGCTCGGCGAGCGCCAGCAAGGTCGACAAGGTCAGGCCGAACGCGCCAGACAGACGCCCGAGCACCGTCGCCGTAGGGCTCGCCTCGCCTCGTTCGATCTTGCTGATCATCGCCTTCGACACGCCCGAGCGCTCCGCCAGTTCGCTCAGCGACCAGTTGCGCGCCTCGCGCTCGGTCTTCACGCGCAAGGAGATCGCCTGGGTCAGATCGATGGCAGCGGATTCGGACATGGAAAGATGGACGCGTTGGAGAGTGAGGAAGATGGGCCCCGCAAATTATATCGAGGCCGTGTGGTCATCGACGCTGATCGCTGCGCTCGCCTCGCCGCTCATTAAAAGCCGAAATCAATGTCTTGCATAGTGATTTTTCGTCCACTATATTAAACGCAAGATCGCGACAGCAAGCCGCAAAAGAGCACGCGACTCGAACGCCCAGCCATGAGCATTCGTCCACCCAGCCGGAAGACACCATGCCGAAGGAAATCGTTCTCAACGCTTTTGACATGAACTGCGTCGGCCACATCCAGCAAGGCATGTGGACCCATCCGCGCGATCAGTCCGCGCGCTATACGGATCTACAGTACTGGACCGACTACGCCCGCACGCTCGAAGCGGGCCTGTTCGACGGCATCTTTTTCGCCGATGTCGCCGGCGTCTACGACGTCTACGGCGGCAATCCCGACGCAGCCATTCGCGGCGCCGTGCAGGTACCGGTCAACGACCCGACGCTGCTGATTCCCGCCATGGCCGCGGTGACGCGTCATCTGTCGTTCGGCGTCACGTCCAATCTCACGGTCGAGCAGCCGTATCTGTTCGCCCGGCGCATGTCGACGCTCGATCATCTGACGCGCGGCCGGGTCGGCTGGAACATCGTCACCGGTTATCTGGACAGCGCCTCGCGCGCGATCGGCCTGAGCGGCCAGATGGCGCACGACGACCGCTACGACCTCGCCGACGAATACATGGAACTGGTCTACAAACTGTGGGAATGCAGTTGGGAAGACAGCGCGGTGTTGCGCGACAAGATCCAGGGCGTGTATGCGGACGCGTCGAAGGTGCACGTGATCCACCATCACGGCAAGCAGTATCGGGTCGACGCCATGCATCTGAGCGAGCCGTCGCCGCAGCGCACGCCGGTGCTGTATCAGGCGGGGTCGTCGGCGCGCGGCAAACGGTTCGCCGCGGCGCACGCGGAGTGTGTGTTCGTCAACGGCCAGGCGAGGCCGGCCGTGAAGGCAATCGTCGACGATATCCGCGCGCACGCGGTTGCAGGCGGCCGCAAAGCCGACGACATCAAGGTGCTGCTCGGGCAAACCGTCATCACCGGACGCACGGACAGCGAGGCGCAGGAGAAGTACGCGGAGTACCGCCGTTATGTCAGCTCCGAGGCGGCGCTCGTGCATGCGGCAGCCTCGCTCGGGATCGACTTCGCGCGCTACGACCTCGACGAGCCGATCGAAACCGGCAAGAGCCAGGCCATCGTATCGAACGTCGAGGCCATGACGCGCGCGGCGGGCCCGCAGTGGACGAGACGCAAGCTGCTTGAACAGATGGTGCTGGGCAGCCGTCAGGCGCCGCTGGTCGGCTCGGCCGAGCGAGTGGCGAACGAGCTGATCGCGTGGACCGAAGTAGCGGGCGTGGATGGTTTCAACCTGTCGCGTACGGTCGCGCCGGAATGCTTCGAGGATTTCATCACGCACGTCGTGCCGGTTCTGCAGGAACGCGGCGCTTACAAGCATGCGTATCGTGACGGCACGTTGCGCGAGAAACTCTTCGGGCATGCGCGTCTGCCTGCGAACCATACGGCGGCGAAATTCCGCTCGCCGGATTGTGCCGCCGCGCCCATCTCAAACGATGCCTGACACCAGCAACGTGATACACGCTTCAGTCGCGCGCATTCGGCTGCCAGGCGCGAAGCTGCAAGATACCGCTCGCCGGTTTGCACCGCCGCACTGGTTCCTGGTCATCCTTATCAATGGCATCGTCATGCAGATTCTCACTTCGTGCCGGCCGCGCCGTCATGCTGCGGCACAACGATTCTTTCGCAGAGGCTCACATGCTTGACAGGAGCACTTTCCGCGACGCGATGGCCGGTCTCGGCGCCGCCGTCAACATCATCACGAGCGACGGCGCGGCGGGCCTGGCCGGTTGCACCGCGTCCGCGGTGTGCGGAGTGACCGACGAGCCGCCCACCCTGCTCGTCTGCATCAATCGCAGCAGCCGCAACAACGCGGCTTTCCGCGCCAACGGCAAACTCTGCGTCAATGTGCTCAGCGCCGAACAGCAGACGCTCGCCGCGCACTTCGCCACCGGCACGCTGCCGATAGCCGAACGCTTTGCCGCCGCGCAATGGGACACCCTCGCGACGGGCGCACCGGTCCTGCACGGCGCGCTCGCTTCGCTGGACTGCGAGATCGAATCGGTGACCGAAGTCGGCACGCACACGGTGTTCTTCTGCGCGGTAAAAGCGGCGCATACGCATGTCGAAGGCGACGCGCTGATCTACTACGGCCGCCGCTATCACCGCGTCGGCACGCGCTCCCTGCACGCGACGCATGCGGCCGCGGCCAGCGACGCGCTCGCTGCCGAATCGGCCGGTTAACGGACGATGAAGCGCACGATGTCCCGCACAACACTCGCATGAAAGAAGCCTCGGCAAACCCGCACCGACCGAGCCGCGCGGCAGCCGGCAAGACGCGTTCGCTCGCGATTCTGCTGCTTTGCCAGGTGGGCGCGATGAGCGTGTGGTTTTCATCGTCGGCGGTGGTGGCGATCGTCAGGCAGGCCGAGAGTCTGTCCGCCATGCAAGCGACCCTGCTCACCAGCGCCGTGCAGGCCGGGTTCGTGGCCGGCACTGTCACGAGCGCCCTGCTCTCGCTTGCGGACCGCTTCGATCCACGGCGGCTCTTCATGCTCAGCGCGCTGACGGCGGGCGCGGCCACCGCGTGTCTCGTCTTCCTCACGCCGGCGAGTCCGCTCGCGATCCTGCTGCGGCTGCTGACCGGCATCTGCATGGCCGGCGTTTATCCCGTCGGCATGCGGCTCGCGGCGACGTGGGCGAAAGGCGATCTCGGTCTGTTGATCGGGCTGCTGGTCGGCGCGCTGACCTTCGGCTCGGCGAGTCCGCATCTGCTGGCGGCGCTCGGCGGTTCGAACTGGCGCGCGATCTATGGCATCTCGGCGTGCTGCGCGCTATTGGCGGGCGTCGCGATTCTGCTGTGCGGCGTCGGGCCGAATATGGCGCGCGCGACGCGCATCGAATGGTCCGCGCTGGCCGGCGCCTGGCGCAACCGCGCGCTGCGGCTCGCGAACCTCGGTTATCTCGGCCACATGTGGGAGTTGTACGCGATGTGGGCATGGCTCGCCGTCTTCCTGCAAGCGAGCTTTGCGGCAGCCGGCATGCGAGAGCCGCGCGCGGCGGCCGAATGGCTCACCTTCGGCGCGGTCGCGGCAGGCGCGCTCGGCGCGTGGCTCGGCGGCGTGCTGGCGGACCGGCTCGGCCGCACCACGGTGACGATCGGCGCGATGGCCGTGAGCGGCGCGTGCGCGGCCTTGATGGGCTGGCTGCTCGGCGCGCCGGTCTGGCTGGTCGGCTGCGTGGCGCTGTGCTGGGGGATCTCCGTGATCGCCGATTCCGCGCAGTTCTCGGCGAGCATTGCGGAGCTCGCCGAGCCGGCGTCGATCGGCACGTTATTGACCGCGCAAACCTGCGCGGGTTTTCTGTTGACGCTGGTGAGCATTCATCTGGTGCCGGACGTCGTCGGGTTGGCGGGTTGGCGCGGCGCCTTCAGCATGCTTGCCGTCGGGCCGCTGCTCGGTTGTATCGCGATGGCGCGGTTGCGGCGCTTACCGGATGCGCGACGGCTTGCGGGCGGCCGGCGTTAGAACGCCGGCCGCTACTTGCCTGGTCATCCTCTCCAATGTCCCGGCACCCACGCCCAATGATTGCCTTCCCAACGATAATGGCCCTTCACCCAGTGATAACCGGGCGCGGGCGCGGCGGGCACCACCTCGACGAGCGGCTCGGGTTGCGGCGGACGCGCCGGCTCGACCACGCAGGCCGATAATAGTGCGGCGCAAAGAGCCGCGAGCGATGCGGCGCGTACGTTCGATCTGATTTTCAAGTTTCCTCTCCTGAGTGTTTTCGTTTGGATGTGAGCCGCTCATCTTGCCGACTCGCTGGATGACACCGTGTGTCCCGGCAACATGCCGGCTCGCCGGGCGACTTCATGTGAGCGGCTCGCTTTGCAGCTCTTTGAACAACATCCTCTGCGCCGGTCCCGTTGGCGGATCTCTGCCCGGCAACATGGACAAAAGTGGACTGATTCGCTGCATCCGGCCAGTGTCCATGCGCCGCTACGCGCGCACGATGCCGCTCAGCGGCCGCCCCGCCGACGTCCGCCCGAACAGCGCGGACGCCGTGCGTTGCGGATCGAGCCCGAGACTTTCGCTCGCGGTGCCGGCGATCAACGCGTCGAGCGAGGTGGTCGGCTTGAGATCGCGCGCCTCGTACAGATTGTGAGGCGCGAGACCCGGCCAGTCGGCAATCACGCGTCCGCCCTGCACCGAGCCGCCGAGCACCATCGCCACCGACCCCGTGCCGTGATCGGTGCCGCCCGTGCCGTTGGCGGCGGCTGTTCTGCCGAACTCCGTCGCGACCAGCACGGTGGTCTTGCTCCACAGCGGGCCCATGCCGTCGCGCAACGACGCAAGCATGGTGTCGAGCGCCTTCAACTGGTTGCCGAGGCGCGCGTTCTGCGCGCTGTGCGTATCCCAGCCGCCAGTTTCGATCATCGCGATGCGTGGCCCGTTCTCGCGCGACAGGAACCCCGCGGCGAGCTTGCCGAGACTCGCGGGATCCTGGCGCGCACCGGCGTCGCCCGCGAGACCGCGCGCGGTCATCGCCGACTCCCACAGCGGACGCAATTGCGCGTCCTGATCGTAGAGTTGCGAGACGCGCGCGAGAAGATCGTCAGGGGCTTGCGGCAGCGCCGAAGGCGCATACGACGTGACCGACGCCGGCCCGCGCAGCGCCATCGGCACGGTCGGCGCGAACGCGATCGCGTTCTCACGCGTGGCGGGCAGTTGCGCGACGAGCCGGTTCAGCCAGCCGTCTTTCATCTGATACGGCGAGGTGCCGCCGGTCTCGAGCACGTTCTGTCCGTCGAAGTGCGAACGGTCGCGATACGGCGACGCCACTGCGTGGACGAACAGCGCCTGATGGTTCGCATACATTGCGGCGGTCTGGACCATCGCGGGATGCAGCGCGAAGCTGCCGTCCAGACGCGGCGCGTTCGAAGTGTCGACGGCAAGCGCGCCGCGCAATGTGGCGTAGGCCGGTTCGGCGTACGGCACGACGATGTTCAGACCGTCGGCGGCGCCGCGCTGGATCACGAACACGAAACGGCGCTCGGTGGCGACGCTCGCGAACGCGATGTGCGGCGACACGAGCATCGCGCCCGCGCCCGCAGCGGCGACGCTCAGAAACTTGCGGCGTGACAGCATGGCATTCATCTCCGTTGAAAATCCGGCGAGACCAGCAACAAAGCGATCGCCGTCGAGGCGCTTTCGGCGCGCGAGACTGCGGTGGCAGTCGGCGCACTGAGCGAACCGGCGAGCAGCGTCTGGCCGAGTGCGCGTGCATCGAGCCGGTCGCCGACTTGCGACGCGAAACGCTGCGCCACTTCGACCCGGCGCACGAGCGCGTCGGGCGCGGCCCAGCTCGCGGCGATGTCGTCGTAACCGGCGGGCGAGCCGGGACGCCAGACCGGCTGACCGAGCTGCGTGAGAATGGGCGCCGTCTGCAGCTTGCCGAGGTCCTGCCAGCCGAGGCCGCGCATCGAGGAAATGGTCCACTCCCACGGCGTTTTGAATTTCACTGCGGTGGGCGACCACGCTTGCGGCATATCGATCAACGCGCGATACACGGCCGGCAGATCGCCGCCGCTGCGCTCGAACGCGCTAGCCAGATGTTCGCTCACGCCGGGCGGCGGATTGTCGGCAACGAAATGACGTGCCAGCTTGCCGCCGATATGCTGCGCGGTCGCCGGCGCGCTCGCGAGGTCGTGCAGGATCGCGAGCGCCTGCTCTTCTCCGAGCTGATCGTAGCGACGTCCCATGATGGTCCGCGAACCGGGTTCGTGCAGCGCGGCGCGAAACACGAAGGTGCCCGGCGCGGTGTTCTGCTGCATGGCTAGCCGACCCGCGTTGCCGGGGTTGGCCGGATTGCCCGCGACGCTCCAGCCGGTCAGCGCACGGGCGAATTCGGTGACGTCGTCCTGGCTGTAGCCGCTGCGCACGCCGAGCGTGTGCAGTTCCATGATTTCGCGCGCGAGGTTTTCGTTCAGACCGCGCTTGCGCTCCGGGTTGCGCTGCGCGGCACGCATGGCCGCCGTGCTGTCCGGTCCGACCGAGCGCGTCTGATCGAGGAACACCTGCATGGCCGGATGACGTTCGACGGCCACCAGCATGTCTTCGAAACGGCCCAGCACGTGCGGGCGAATGGCTTCGGCCTCGAACGAACCGGCCAGCGCAGCGACGCCGGGCTTCTCGGTGGAAACCGCGAAATGATTGGCCCAGAAATGCACCAGCCGCTCGATGAACGGCGTCTGCGTGGTCAGCGCACTCGTCACCCGTGCATTCACCGATGAGCGGTACATGTCGAGTATTTCACCGCGAATTGCTTTTCGTTCGGCCTGCCTGGCGGTTTGCGCGTTCGCTTGCGTTGAGTTGGGCGTGTCTGCCTGTGCGTTTGTTTGTGGGTTTGCCTGAGCACGGATTTGCCCGTCAGGCACGGCCACGTTTTGCACGTTCGCGGCACTCGTCGCCGTGCCCTCAGTCGCACTCTGACGAGCCTGCTGATTGAACTGCATGCGCTGCTGCACGAGTTCAGTAGAAAGCGCCACGGAGTCGGGCTGATTCGCCCACGCGGCCGGCCGTGCCTGGTACTGTTCGAACTGCGCGAGCAGCCAGCCTTTCGGATCGGCGGGCGGCGTGTCGTCGGCACGTGCGCCCAGGCCGAAGCGGTTGAGCGCAATCGCCGCGGCGTTCAGGTTCGGTGAGTTGGCCATACCATCCTCTTCGGCTGTGGATAGTCCTTAAACGGCTGTCACGCGAAACTCCGTCGCAGGTGCCGCAGTTTTTTTACTCGCCCGAAGTTCCGCTCGATGCCTGACTCGCCGGCTTCTTCGCATTCGGCGCGGGCGCGGGTTCGCGCCATTGCCCACGCAGCTTCAGACTGTCGGCGAATTGAACGCGCTCCTCGGGCGACAAGGTCGCCGCGAAGTCGGCCACGCTGCCTTCCACCTGCGCGCGCAGATGGCTGTCGGCCTCGCGCGTGCGTTCGAGCGCGGCGTCCAGCGCGGCACGATCGAACTGCGGCGCCGCCAGCAGACGCAACACTTCGCGACGCCCTTCGCGGCCTTCGCGGGCATATTGCCGGCCGTCGCGGCGTGCTTCTTTCAGGCCGTCGATAAAGGCTTTCTGCCGCTCAGCGGATAGCGTTTGCGCGGCGAAGCGCAGCGCGCGCTGCTGCGCCAGCACGGGCGCCGCTGCGCCGCGCGCGGCAAACCATTGATAGGCACCCCCGACGATCGCGCCCACCAGAAACACATTCAGCACCAGCGAGGCTACCAGCACGACTTTCCACGATCGGCCGTTCATTCGTCGCTCCAATCGGCGGATGCCCCACCGAAGCTCGAAGTCAAATAAGACGACTCATGCGCGAGCGGCGCCTGCGCCGCGGTCTCCGTCAACACGAAGAACGACACGGCGAAAGCGCCGGCTACGCCGCCCAGTAGCCCAACGCCCGCGACCGCCGCGCCCGACCACCACAGGCGGCGTCGTGGCGGCGCCGGCTGCCGCACCGGTGCGCTGTCGAGCACGCGCTCGAGCAGGGCCGCGCCCGGCGGCTCGACCTTGTCGGCGGCGAGCCACGCGTCGACGCCGGCCGCCTGCGCCAGCAGCGCGTCGGCTTCGGCGTGATGCGAGTGCGCCCACGCCTGCGCCGCCGCGCGCTCCTGTTGCGGCCAGCGGCGCGGCTCGGCGCCGTAGGCCTCGACGATCTGCTGAAATCTTTCGGGCGTCATGACTTGTCCTTGCTAAGGCCGCTGCCGGCCAGTTGAGCGCGCAGATTGCGGCGCGCGCGTGCCAGCAGACTTTCCAACGCATCGACGCTGATGCCCATCAGGGCTGCGGCGTCGATGTTCGACATCTCCTGGTAGTAGTTGAGCACCAGCGCCTCGCGCTGGCGTGCCGGCAACGCGGCGAGTGCGTCGCGAACCCGCTGGTCCTGGGCGCGCGCTTCGAGTCCGGCCTCGGGCAACGGCGCGGGATCGGCCTCCTCGGGCAGCTCGTCGCGCGGCTCTTCGCGCCGGCCGCGCAGCCGGTCATAGCAGAGATTGAGCGCGACGCGATGAATCCACGTGTCGAACTTCGCCTCGCCTTCGCGCCAGCGCGACGCCTGTTTCCAGATGCGCACGAACACCTCCTGCGCCACGTCTTCCGCTTCCATGCGGTCGCCCAGCATGCGAGTGGCGAGCGCAAGCAGACGCGGCAGCTTGCGCGCGACGAGCGAGCGGACGGCGGCCGGATCTTGCCGGCCGATCTGTTCGAGCAATTGCGCGTCGGGGTCGCGTTCGCTCAAGACATGGCGCTCCTCAGCGCGAGTGCGTGGCGCCGCACGAAACGCGCCGCGGGACGGACGTCAGTCGCGCACAAGCCGCTCATTCCGATGCCTCTCATGCCGGCTACACCTCATATGGATGGTTGCACGCGCACCGGTTCGAACGGTGCGCGCGGATGGCGAAGACGGCATGTCTCGCCATGCATAAGCGCAATCAATATACGACGACCGCCGGCCGATAGTAGGCCGGCCGCGCCGGGTACACCACACAGCCGGCGAGCGTAGCCGCCAGCAGAATCATCACGAGCGTTTTCATATCAGTCTGCCTGGTTGGAGAACGCAGCGGGTCGAAAAAGATCGACCGCCGTGGCGCTCGCGGGTCATGCCCAGTGGCCTTCCACCCAGCGCCAGTTCGGACCGCGCGCCACCCAGTGTCCCGGCACCCAGCGATGACCGACGCGCACCGCCTGCCAGTGGCCGCCCACCCACACATAACGGCCCTGGACCCAGCGCCAGTGGCCCGGATCCCATGCGTAACCCGCGCGCGGCGCCGGCACCACTTCGACGCGCGCCGGCGGCGGCGCCGTCGGCGCGACGATCACTGCTTGCGCGAAGGCCGGCGCGGCGCTGAACGTGGCGGCGCCGGTCAGCGCGGCAGTCAGCATGACGGTAAGCAGGCGAACCGGTTTATTGGATGTCATGTTGGTTTCTCCCATTAAAAGCCGAAGCCGGAAAGCGGCTCCGTTTCCTGTTGAACGCAGCAGCGACAACAATCCGTCGCGGCGGCAGTGTGAAAAATCAAAAAGGAAAGAAGGATGCGGGAAAAAACGCGGTGAAACGCGAGGCGCAGCGTCGCAGCCGGTTCCGCATCGCAATGCGGCGTCAGCAGAATGACAGCAAGAGTTAGGCAATTGAATAAAAAGCGAGGGATTCGGTAAGGTTCGCGCCCCGAAATCTTAATTAACGAATGGTCCAATGCGCGCAGTTTGTCGCGGTAAGACCACTAGCGCCAACTGTATTTCCAACAATATTCCCAGCGAAACATCCACACCTGCGTCGATGCAAACGCTGAACGGCGAAGTCGAATCTGGAGCCTTTCAAATGTTCCGTAGAACCCTCTTACCCATCCCGTTCGCGGCGTTGCTTACGCTCGCAGCCTGCGGCAACAACAGCGTGAACTCGCCCGCGCCGGTGGTATCGGCTCAGGACGCGGTGGCCACGGCCACGCCGATCAAGCACGTGGTGGTGATTTTCGGCGAGAACGTTTCGTTCGATCATTACTTCGGCACCTATCCGAACGCTTCCAACCCGACCGGCGAGCCGCAATTCGTGGCAGCCGCCGGCACGCCCACGGTCAACAACCTCAGCAGCAACAACCTGATCACGGCGAATCCGAACGCGCTGGCCACTTCGCCGAACACGGCGGGCCGCACGGTCGGCAGCGTGACGATCGCGGGCCTCGGCCTGCCGGCAGCCGATCTGCTGCCGTTCCGCCTGGACCGCTCGCAAGCCAATACGTCGAGCCAGAACCACGCCTATGCGGCCGAACAACTCGCCTACAACAACGGCGCGATGGACGCGTTCCCGCTCTTCACGGCAGCCAATTCGACCATCGCCGGCAGCACCGGCGCGTTCGCCACGAAAGGTCAGGTGCTCGGCTACTTCGACGGCAACACGGTCACGGCTCTGTGGAACTACGCGCAGAACTTCGCGATGAACCAGAACGCGTACACGGACACGTACGGTCCGTCGACGCCGGGTGCGCTCGCAGTGGTGTCCGGCCAGAACAACGGCGTGGTCCTGACCGGCGGCACGTCGGCTAACGCGATTCCCGACTCGGCAGGCAGCTTCACGATGATCGGCGACCTCGACCCGACCGGCGACGTCTGCACGATCGCGGCAAAAAGCTCGCCGACCGGCGCGATGTCGTCGAATAACAAGAATATCGGCGACCTGCTCAACGCGAAGGGGCTGACGTGGGGCGGCTTCATGGGCGGCTTCAATCTGCAGACCGTCAACGCCAACGGCACGACCGGCTGCGCGCGTTCGACCTTCTCGCAAGTGCTGAACGCGACCAAGACAGACTACGTGCAGCATCACGCGTGGTTCCAGTATTACGCGAGCACGGCTAACCTGGCGCATACGCGTCCGTCGTCGGCGGCGGTGATCGGCTCCACGGATCCGCTCGACAACACGGCAACGCCGGTGCACCACCAGTACGACACCGACGACTTCTTCGCCGCGGTAAAGGCGGGCAACTATCCGTCCGTCAACTTCCTGAAGGCGCCGGCGATCGGCGACGGCCACCCGGGCAATTCGGACCCGATCGACGAACAGGCTTTCGTCACGAAGGTGATCAACTTCCTGCAACAGCAGCCTGACTGGAAGAACACCGCCGTGATCATCGCCTACGACGATTCGGACGGCTGGTACGACCACCGTTTCAAGGCACCGACGAGCGCCTCGTTCGATTCGACCACCGCGCAATCCGCGGGCGGCAAGACGGTGGCGGGCACCGACAACCTGAGCGGCGTGGGTCAATGCACGGCAGCGGGCGCGGTGCAGCCGCAGGGCGTGAACGGCGGCGCGGTGAACGGCCGTTGCGGCCCGGGTACGCGTACGCCGTTTATCGTGGTGTCGCCGTGGGCCAAGGTCAACTTCGTCGACGATACGCCGATCACCCAGGCTTCCGTGGTGCGCTTTATCGAGGACAACTGGCTGGGCGGTCAACGCCTGGGCGGCGGTTCGTTCGACGCGACGGCGGGCAGCATCATGAACATGTTCAACTTCACGGGCTCCGGCAACAATCCGGCGCTGTTCCTGGATCAGAACCTGGGTACCAAACTGGCAGCCGCGCCGGCAATCTGATCCGCGGACGTGCCTCGCGCTCTTCTCCTGCGCTTGCCGTTGCGTGATGCACGAGTCGCATGCGTGCCTCACGCCGCGCGGCGCCGCGTAGTGAAAAGCGTCGCGCATCCCAAGTCGTAGTTGGGCGTCGAGCCAGTGCAAACGTGCTGGCTCGACTTTGCATTTTTATCGCAGCCGATCGAATCAACTGTCATCACCGCCATGAACCATCCTTCTGACGCCGCCTTGTCTTCGCCTCTGCCCGCAGGCGGCGAGCCCGGCCCCGTGATTACCCGCCGCTCGTGGCTCAGGCTGCTCGCGTGGAGCGCGGCAGGTATCGTGCTCGCGATCATCGTCTATTGCGCGTATGCGCTCGTGTACCCGGAGCGCGCGCCGTCCGCTATCGGCGAGATCGTCGAGGAAATCACCGGCGCGAATCCGCATCCTGTGACGTTGATGCGTCCGCAAAATGCGCCGCTGAGCGCCGTGGCGCTGCTAGGCAAACAGATTTTCTTCGACCAGAGTTTGTCGGCCTCGGGCACGCAGTCGTGTGCTTCGTGTCACTCGCCGCAGCATTCGTATGGGCCGGACAACGCGTTTCCGGTGCAACTCGGCGGCGCGCATATGAACCTGGCGGGTTATCGTCCGCCGCCGTCGCTCACCTATCTGTACCGTCAGGCGCCGTTCAGCATCGGCCCGGATCAGGGCGACACCGACGTGCCGGTGGATATGACGCAACTGGCAACGCAAGCCGCCGGCGTGCAGCGCGCGCAAAAGACCGCGCTCGCCGCGCCCGCCGCTCCGGCAATGGTGCCGCAAGGCGGTTTGTTCTGGGACGGCCGTGCCGATACTTTGCAGGACCAGGCACTCGGACCTTTGACCAACCCGGTGGAAATGGCCAACGCAACGCCGGCAGATGTCGCTCACAAGCTGCTGGCGACCAAATATGTGGATCAATTCAAGCAGATCTTCGGACCGGGTATCGTCACCAACCCGAGCCTGATGGTGTCCGAGGCGATGTTCGCCGTGGGGCGTTATCAGATCGAGGATCAATCGTTCCACGCTTTCAGCAGCAAGTACGACTACTGGCTCGAAGGCAAGGCGCGTTTGACGCATGCCGAGCTGCACGGCTTGCAGTTGTTCAACGACAAGGACAAGGCGAACTGCGCCGGCTGCCACTTGAGCCAGCCGAGCAAGGACGGCTTGCCGCCAGTGTTCACCGACACGCAATACGAAGCGCTCGGCGTGCCGCGCAATCCGGCGATTCCGGCCAACAAGGATCCGAAGTTCTTCGACATGGGCGTGTGCGGCCCATTCCGCAACGACCTTGCCAAACAGACACAGTATTGCGGCATGTTCCTCACGCCGACGCTGCGCAATTCGGCTGAACGCAAGGTGTTTTTCCACAACGGCGTGTACCACGATCTCAAGCAGGTGATGGACTTCTACAACCTGCGCAATACGTCGCCGGAGAAAATCTATCCGCGCGATGCGTCGGGCAAGGTGCAGAAGTACAACGATCTGCCGGCTCAGTACCACGCCAACGTGGACGTGGCCGACGCGCCGTTCGACCGCAAGTTCGGCGATCAGCCGGCCATGAGCGATGAGGATATTCAGGACATCATCGCGTTCATGAAGACGCTGAGCGACGGGTACAAGAACTGAGTTGCATGTGTCGTCGTGCCGTGAAGGCCGCACACGCGGCCTTCACGCTGCGGCGCGCGAGCCGGTGAGGTATCCTTGCCGGTTCCGCGAACTTTATCCGTCCCCTGCCCGATGGCCGATTTCCCCTTCGACGCCGTACTCTTCGACTGCGACGGCGTGCTCGTCGACTCCGAACCCATCACCAACCGCGTGCTCACCGACATGCTCGGCGAGCTGGGCTGGCATTTGAGCGTCGAAGAGACCATGCGTATTTTCGTCGGCAAAGCCGTTCGGGACGAAGCCGCGTTGATCGAAGCGCGCACCGGTGTCGCGATCACGACCGACTGGCTCATGCAGTTTCGCGAGCGACGCAATGCCGCGCTGGATCTCGAACTGGTCGCGATCCCCGGCGCGCCGGATGCGGTGCGCGCGCTTCATGCGGCGCTGAATGGGCGCATTGCGGTGGCGTCAGGCGCGGATCGTATCAAGGTGGAAATGCAGTTGGTGAAGGCCGGCATTTTCGACTGCTTCGAAGGACGCATTTTCAGCGGCCATGAAATGCCTCGCAGCAAGCCCTTTCCTGACGTCTACCTGGCGGCGGCCGCGGCGCTGGATGTGGATCCGCGCCGTTGCGCGGTGATCGAAGACACGGTGACAGGCGCGACCGCAGGCGTGGCTGCGGGCGCGACGGTGTTCGGTTATTGCCCGCTCGAACTCGGCCACAGCAGCGCGACCGCCTTGCATGGCGCGGGTGCCGCGCATGTGTTCAGGGACATGGGTGCGTTGCCCGCTTTGCTGGCGGGATGGCGCGCTCAAACGCACTGACGAAGGTGCAGACTGCGGCGCCGGCCTGCGCGCCGCATCCCGCTTCGACGACGGCGCGCGAAAAAATCGCGCCGACTCTGACGCTTGCCGCCGCGCTTACTCGAAAGCCGGATCGATCGGCACGCGGTATCCCACTGCCAGCCGGTTCGTCTCGTTGGCCATGCCCACGACCGCGAGCAATTCGCCGAACATCTCGTCAGTCATGCCGGCGCGGCGCGCGGCCGCCGTGTGACTCGCCACGCAGTAGCCGCAGTTGTTCGTCACGCTCACCGCGACGTAGAGCAATTCCTTGATGAACGGATCGAGCGCACCGGGCGCCATCACGTCCTTCAGGCTGTCCCACGTGCGCGCGAGAGTTGGCGGATGCTGGGCGATGTACTTCCAGAAGTTGTTGACGTCGTCGACCTGACGGGTCTGTTTGATATCGTCGTACACGGCTTTGACTTCCGGCGACGCCGCAGCGTATTCGACGGCTTTGAGCTGGCTCATGCGTTCTCCTTTCCTTGCTGACGAGATTCCGTGAACCCTGCGCGCCTTGTGCACGATTCGCGGTAGCGGTCTATTGTGACGTGATTTTCAGCGGGCCTCACAACTGCATGACGCGCCAGACGGATGTCGCTGATTCGCCGACACTCGTTGTGCGCCGAGTTGGCCGCTCGCCATCACACCACGCCGGGGAAATCGCGGCAAAGCATATGGCGCGCCGCTTTAGCGCCGATGGCATGGTGCGTGCATTCCGGGGACATGAGCGCGGCATTTTTCCGCTCTCCTCGATCCACCTCGATGCACTCACTCCGCTGGAGATCCACCATGAAAACGCTCGTCCTCAAAGACCTCGCCCGCCTCGACGAACTCGACCGCGCGGCATCGCTATCCGTTCGCGGCGGCACTGGCTGCCTGACGCGCCAGCCACCTTCCGGTTATGGCGGACTGGATCAGCCGATGCACATCGAACGCGGCTGGAGCCCATGCCCGCCGGTTCATTTCGGCTGCGGACCGGTCTACTT
Source organism: Paraburkholderia phytofirmans PsJN (assembly GCF_000020125.1). NCBI lineage: Bacteria > Pseudomonadati > Pseudomonadota > Betaproteobacteria > Burkholderiales > Burkholderiaceae > Paraburkholderia > Paraburkholderia phytofirmans. Next base: position 1,167,532 of record NC_010676.1, on the reverse strand, counting down.
CCCGTTCGACCCGCTGCCTTCGCACAAGGAACTGAAGGTGGTGCCGCTGTAGTGCCGCAGCAGGCCGAAAGGCAAACGGCGCCGCCTGTTTGCGCCGTGGCGTGGCGAGCGCGCAAGCCTGAACGCGCTCACCACGCCTTTTTTTCGTGCTACTCCGTCTGGTCACGCAGTCGCAATACCTGGCCGCCCGCGCTGTCTTCCACCAGCCAGCCGGCCGCCGTCATCACGTCGCGCAGACGATCCGCTTCGCTCCATTGCTTTGCGGCGCGGGCTCTTTCGCGTTGATCCGCGAGGGCCGCGATCTCCGCCGGAAGCTCGGGCGTATCGACGTCCTTCCAATCGGCGAGACCCAGTCCAAGCACGACGTCGAAGCAATCGACGCTCGCCCTTCGCGTTGCCGGCGGCAGATCGCTTCTGACCACGTCCCACAGCACCGCGAGCGCGCGCGGCAGGTTCAGGTCGTGATCGACCTCCGCCTTGAAACGCGCCACGCTCGCTGCGTCCGGCTTGCCGCCTTGCGGCCATCGCGCGTAGCTGCGGCGCAAACGGTCCAGTGCGGCTTGCGCGGCATCCAGCGCGGCCTCGCTGAAGCGCAGACTGCTGCGGTAATGCGCGCTCAGGCATAAATAGCGATACGCGAGCGGATCGTTGCCCCGTTCGCTCAACGTCTGCAAACGTAAGAAGTCACCGCCCGACTTCGACATCTTGCCGGCGTCCAGCAACAAAAAATGGCCGTGCATCCAGAAGTTGGCCAGACGCGTGCCGTAGCGCGCCTGGGTTTGCGCGATCTCGTTGCTGTGATGCACCGGAATGTGATCTTCGCCGCCGCAATGAATGTCGAACCACGGGCTCAAATACTTCGCCGACATCGCCGAGCACTCGATATGCCAGCCGGGAAAGCCGCGTCCCCACGGACTGTCCCACTCCATTTGCCGCGTGGCGCCGGGCGGACTGAATTTCCACAGCGCGAAATCGGTCGCGCGCTGCTTCTCGCCGGGCGCGACGCGTTTGCCCGCCTGCAAACCCGCCACATCCAGACGCGCCAGATAGCCGTAGTCATCCTGCCTGCTGGTGTCGAAATAGACGCCGTCGGCCGTGCGGTACGTAAAGCCGTTACGCTCGAGTTCGGCAATGAAGTCGATCTGCTCCGCAATGTGATCCGTCGCGCGGCACCAGAGCGCGGGCTCCAGCAAGTTGAGCGCGCGCCAGTCGTTCATGAAGGCCGCCGTGTACCGCTCGGCGATCGCCCACGCCGATTCGCCAGTGCGCCGGCTGCCCTTCTCCATCTTGTCCTCGCCTTCGTCGGCGTCGGATACGAGATGGCCAACGTCGGTGATATTCACCACGTGCCGCACGTTATATCCGTTCAACACCAGCGCGCGCCGCAGTACGTCTTCGAACACGTAGGTCCGCAGATTGCCGATGTGCGCATGGTCGTACACCGTCGGGCCGCAGCAATACAGGCCGACGTGATCCGGATGAATCGGCGTGAATTCGCGCACGGTGCGCGTCCAGGTGTCGTACAGGCGAAGCGGCATGTGATGTCTCCAGGCGAAGGGTGTTCAACAAGCGTTCAAAAGCAAAAAGGCCACCGGTCGTATGACGGGTGGCCTCAGGGATGCGAATGTGCGCAGATCGACTTGCTAGACGCAAGCTCCCATCGGCAGGCTGTGACAGCATGCGCGCAAAGAATGCGGACGGGAAAGGATAGAAGCGATCATGGCAACGATCCTAACGCGGGTTTGCCGGTTCGGTCAATCTTCAGCGCACCTCAGGCAGCCAGATGCGCCCGCGTTCGTCGCATGAAAAAGCCCCGCAGGACTTTCGCCTTGCGGGGCTTCGTTTCGAACGGAATGTTCGTTCGTTCAGCGCGACATCATGTGCATGCTGACATTGTGCATGACCCACAACGTGCCGCCGATCACGATGACCGCGGTCAGCAGCGTGAAGGCGAACGCCATCACATTCCAGCGCTGCTCCGACGACGTATTCAGATGCAGGAAGAAAATCAGGTGCACGACGATCTGCACGAGCGCGAGGCCCGCGATCGCGAGCAGCGCGTTCTCGCCGGTCAACGTGCCGGTCATGACGAGGCCGAAAGCGGCGACGGTCAGAACGACGGAGAGAATGAAGCCGGTCGTATAGCTGCCGATGCTGCCGTGACTTTCACCTGCGTGGGCGTTATGGCTATGGTCCATTTAGATCACGCTCGCGAGATAGACAAAGGTGAAGACGCCGATCCACACGACGTCCAGAAAGTGCCAGAAAAGGCTCAGGCACGTCAGGCGGATCATGTCGCGTTCGGTCAGATCACGATGGCTGATCACCTGAATGGCGAGCACCACCATCCAGATCAGGCCGCACGTGACGTGCAGGCCGTGCGTGCCGACCAGCGTGAAGAACGACGACAGGAATGCGCTGCGGCTCGGGCCCGCGCCTTCGGCGATCAGGTGCGAGAACTCGCGCAGTTCCAGCACGAGAAACGCGAGACCGAGCAGGAACGTCACGCCGAGCCAGAAGAGCAGCACGCCCTTGCGGTTCTTGTGCGCGCCGAGCATCGCGAAGCCGTACGTGATACTGCTCAGGAGCAGCATGGTCGTCTCGAGCGCGACGCCCGGAATCTCGAACAGATCCTTGCCGCTCGGACCGCCCGCGAACTGGTGGCCCATCACTGCGAACACCGCGAACAGCGCCGCGAAGATGATGCAGTCGGTCATCAGATACAGCCAGAAGCCGAACACCGATTGCGACGGTACGTGGTCCGCGTCGTGATGCGAGTGCGCATCCATAGTCTTGGTCAACATCAATCCACCTCCAACGCGACTCGCGCACCGGCGCCAGAGCGTTTCTCTTCAATTTCCGCGACCGTGGCGGCCGGGATGTAATAGCCTTCGTTCTTCTGGAAGCTATAGACGATCACGGTGCCGATCGCGCCGACCAGGCCGACGATCGCCAGCCACCAGATGTGCCAGACACCGGCAAAGCCGAGCACCAGCGAGAACAGACCGGCGATCACACCCGCGGACGTATTCGACGGCATGTGAATGTCGCGATACACCGGCTTCGCTTGCGTATCCTTGCGCGCCTTCATGTCGGTGAACGCGTCGAGCTTGTGCACCGTCGGGATGATCGCGAAGTTGTAGACCGGCGGCGGCGAGCTCATCGCCCATTCCAGCGTGTGGCCGTTCCACGGATCGCCCGTGAGGTCGCGATTCCGCGGCAGATTGCGGTCGCGAATGCTGACGACGATCTGCAACACCTGCAACGCGATACCGATAGCGATCAGCGCCGCACCGCCCGCGGCCAGGATCAGCCACGGGTGCCACAGCGGGTTGTCATAGTGGTTGATACGGCGCGTCATGCCCATGAAGCCGAGCACGTACAGCGGCGTGAACGCCACCCAGAAACCGATCTGCCAGAACCAGAACGATGCCTTGCCCAGCTTTTCGTTCAGCTTGAAACCGAACGCCTTCGGGAACCAGTAGTTGAAGCCGGCCAGATAACCGAACAGCACGCCACCGATGATCACGTTGTGGAAGTGAGCGATCAGGAACAGGCTGTTGTGCAGCACGAAGTCCGCGCCCGGGATCGCCATCATCACGCCGGTCATACCGCCGATCGTGAACGTGATCATGAAGCCGATGGTCCACAGGATGGGCGGCGTGAATGTCAGCCGGCCCTTGTAGATCGTGAACAGCCAGTTGAACACCTTCACGCCGGTCGGAATTGCAATGACCATGGTGGCGATACCGAAGAACGCATTGACGTCCGCGCCCGAACCCATCGTGAAGAAGTGATGCAGCCACACGAGGAACGACAGCACCATGATCGCGCAGGTCGCCCATACCATCGTCTTGTAGCCGAACAGCGGCTTTTTGGCGAAGGTCGCCACGACTTCCGAGAAGATACCGAAGGCCGGCAGGATCAGGATGTACACCTCGGGGTGACCCCATGCCCAGATCAGGTTCAGGTACATCATGGCATTGCCGCCGCCATCGTTCGTGAAGAAGTGCATGCCGAGGTAGCGGTCCAGACCCAGCAGCGCGAGCGTCACGGTCAGGATCGGGAACGAAGCCATGATCAGCACGTTCGTGCACAGCGCGGTCCACGTGAACACCGGCATCTTCATGAACGTCATGCCCGGCGCGCGCATCTTCACGATCGTCGCGAAGAAGTTCACGCCGGTCAGCAAGGTGCCGATACCGGAAAGCTGCAGGCTCCACAGGTAATAGTCGACACCGACACCCGGACTGAATTGCAGTTCGGAGAGCGGCGGATACGCCAGCCAACCCGTTTGCGCAAACTCACCGATCACCAGCGAGATGTTGATCAGGATCGCGCTGACCGCGGTCATCCAGAACGAGAGCGAGTTGATGAACGGGAACGCGACGTCGCGTGCGCCAATCTGCAGCGGCACGATGATGTTCATCAGGCCGATCATGAACGCCATCGCCATGAAGAAAATCATGATGACGCCGTGCGCCGTGAACACCTGGTCGTAGTGATGCGGCGGCAGGTAACCCGGGTTCGCATAAGCGAGCGCCTGTTGCAGACGCATCATGATCGCGTCCGCGAAACCGCGGAACAGCATGATCAGCGCCACGACGATGTACATCACGCCGAGCTTCTTGTGGTCCACCGACGTGAGCCACTCGGTCCACAGATAGCGCCACTTGCCGAAATAGGTGATCAAACCCAGCAGCGTCGCACCGCCGATGGCGATCATCGCGGCCGTGACCATGATGATCGGCTCGTGGTACGGAATCGCGTCTAGTGAAAGTTTACCGAACATGCGTTACCCCTTGCCCTTTGGCGCACAGTTGGCGTCCTTCATGTTGTCGAGGACGTTGCCGTTGTTGTATCGGGCAATGATGTTGTGAAAGAGCTTCGGATCGACGCTCGAGAAGTAGCGCACCGGCTCTTTCTCGGTCGGCGCGGACACCGTGTGGTAACGGTCCATGCTGAGGTTGTCCGACGATGCGCGCACTTTCGCAACCCATGCGTTGAACTCTTCAGGCGAGGTGGCGAGCGCGCGGAACTTCATGTCCGAGAAGCCCTTGCCGCTGAAATTCGCCGAGGCGCCCGCGTAATTGCCGGCTTCGTCCGCGATCAGATGCAGGCGCGTTTGCATGCCCGCCATCGCGTAGATCTGGCCGCCAAGTTGCGGAATGAAGAACGAGTTCATCACCGTGTCCGACGTGATCGTGAAGTTCACCGGCGTGCCGACCGGGAACGCCAGCTGGTTCACCGATGCAATGCCGAGGTCCGGATAGATGAACAGCCACTTCCAGTCGAGCGCGACGACTTCGACGTTGATCGGCTTGACCTGCGACTCGAGCGGCTTGTACGGATCGAGCTCGTGCGTGGTCTTCCACGTCAGCACGGCGAGGAACAGAATGATCAGCGTCGGAATCGTCCAGATGGCGATTTCAATACCGGTGGAATGCACCCAGCCCGGGCGGTAATCGGCGGCTTTATTCGACGCGCGATAACGCCACGCGAACAGCAGCGTGAGCGCGATCACCGGCACGACCACGATCAGCATGGCCCAGGTGGACGTGGCAATCAGCTCACGTTCCGCCAGACCTACGCTCCCCTTCGGATTCAGAATATCGAGGTTGCTGCAACCCGAGAGCAGCAACACGAGGCTCGCGGAAATGAAACTCATCGACCCTCGCAGAGTCTTTCCTTTCATATCCATTGCCTCTTTTTTACGTCTTCAACGAACGTCATTCGACCGCTCTCCAATAGTAAGCGCTCGCATAATAGGGGCACGCAAGGCCGTAATAAACACTCGATTTAGCAACGATCTATTGCGTCGCAGCACAGTGCGACACGTTGCCGCACAGCTGCGCGCGAATGAGCGTTTGCAATGCCATTTGCCGAGTATCGACATGCCGGCGAAACGCGAAAACCCCTTTAAACAAGCGCAAAAACGCAGCACGGCCTGAGGGGCCGCGCCGCGCGTCATGCGTGCACAGAGACTTGATCCCTAAGGGAAAAGCGCGTTGGCGGCGCGGCATTCGCCGAGTGAATGCTGCGCCTGCGCAATGCCTCGTTCGATTAGCCCGGCGAGCGGGCCGTCGCGGCTGCCGGCGCCGGCACTGCGGCTTGCAGATGCTCACCGCCATCAGCCGGCGCGGTGCCCGAAGGATGAGCCGAGCGCTCCGATTGAGCCAGCAGCGTGCCAACCGACGGATCGATCGCGTCGGTGAACGGCTTCGGATTGATGCCGATGGCGAGCACCAGCAGCGCCATCGCGCCGAGCAGCACGAATTCGCGCTTGCCGAGATCCTTGAGGTTCGCGACGCGCGCGTTGGCGATCGCGCCGAAGATCACGCGCTTGTACATCCACAGCGTGTAGGCCGCGCTCAGGATTAGCGTGGTGGCCGCCATCGCGCCGATCCAGAAATTGAAGCGGATCGCGCCCATCAGCACCATGAATTCGCCGACGAAACCCGACGTGCCGGGCAGGCCGATGTTGGCCATGGAGAACAGCATCACGAACGCGGCGAAGCGCGGCATGGTGTTGGCCACACCGCCGTACTCGGCGATCGACGCGGTCTTCGTGCGGTCGTAGAGCATGCCCGTGCACAACAGCATCGCGCCCGACACGACGCCGTACGACAGCATCTGCACGATCGCGCCGGCCTGGCCGATGCGGTTGAACACGAACAGGCCGAGCGTGACGAGGCCCATGTGCGCGACCGTCGAATACGCGAGCAGGCGGCGCATGTCGGTCTGCACGAGTGCGAGCAGGCTCGCGTAGATCACCGCGACGAGCGAGAGCGTGATCATCATCGGCGCGAAGAAGTGGCTGGCCTGCGGCGCGATCGGCAAAGCGAAACGCAGCAGACCGTAGCCGCCCAGCTTCAGCATGCCGATCATCACGGCGGCGCCCGTCGGACCATCGAGGTGGACGTCCGGTAGCCACGTGTGCAGCGGCCACATCGGCACCTTCACGCCGAACGCGGCGAGGAAACCGAGGAAGATCAGAACCTGCGGCCACGTGCCGAGGTGCGTCTCACGCCACAGCGCGAGGTCGAAGCTGTGCGTCTGGCTGTATAGATACAGCATCGACATGAGCATCAGCAGCGAGCCGAGAAACGACACGAAAAAGAACTTCACCGCGGCGTACGAGCGGTTCGACTGGCCCCACGTGCCGATCAGCAGATACAGCGGAATCAGCGTCGCTTCGAACGAGATGAAGAACAGCATGCCGTCGAGCGATGTGAACACGCCCTGCATGAAACCCGACAGCATCAGAAACGCGCCGAAGTACTGGGCGGTCCGCTCGGTGATCGATTCCCACGAGGCAACCACGATGATGATCGTGGTGAGCGCGGTCAGTGCGACGAGCCACAGCGAAATTCCGTCCACGCCCACATGCCAGGCGATATCGAAGCTGGGCGACCAGCGTGCGTTCTCGACGAACTGCATCGACGTGACGTCGTTGCGGAAATTCGTCACCAACGGAATCACCGGCAGGAAACCCGCAATTGCGCCGATCAGCGCGAGCCACCGGGTGCGACTGCGTGCCGCGTCGGATCCGGCGCGCAAAACCACCACGCCGGCGACAATAGGAATCCAGATTAGAAGGCTAAGAAGAGGCAATGGCATGTGCTCTATCGAAAACTTGAAGTACAAAACGCCGCATCAACGCTTTCAAAATGAAAAGCGCTGAAATGGATATGTAGGCTGGATTTCGCTGAAATGGACGTGGAGTCGGGGTTGTCCGCTACACGTTTACCCGCAGTCGAATGACCAAGGGTGGGAGATTACCAAGATAAGAATACTTTTGCAGCGCAACAACGCGGCAAAGCCGCTGGCAATGTATTGTTGCGACGCCTGCGCTTGCGAAATGGATAAAAATGTGCAGACGCACAAACCCGGCGGCGCGGTGTCGCGGCGGCGAATTTTGCCCGAAAAAGCGCGCAGTTGACGATCATTTGGGAACCGTTGCGCCAGTGCGTCGGTGTGCATCTCTGCCCGGAACGGAACATGCTGACGCATGGTGCGGTGGAGGCATGGGTTTCGGGCGTCCGGAGAAAATTTTCCTCGTCGACACGCGGAAAAATTTTTTGATCGCGTGCTCTAAATAATCCGCATCGCGACGCTGAAATTTTTCCGGACGCGGTCGAGCGGGGTTCGGTTTTTTCAGGCCAGACCTGGGCACGGAGGCTTCTGCGTGCCTTACAGAAGCCGAATATACTTCGGCGATTCAAGCACCAATGTTCGTGCACGCGTGCACCGTTTTCCGGTCCGCGTTTCGCCCGCCCGGACGCCGCCCTCGCCGGCCACACTTTTCGGAAAACGCATGCTACGTGACGAAGGCGTCGTTCCCGCTCTCGAGTGCCGCGGGCTCAGCAAGACCTACGGCGCAGGCCGCATCGTGCTGGCGCAACTGGATTTCATACTCGGACCGGGTGAGTTCGTCGCGATCATGGGCGATTCCGGCGTCGGCAAGTCGACGCTGCTCAATCTGGTGGCCGGCCTCGACAGTGCGGACAGCGGCGAGGTGATCATCGACGGCAGCGCCGTTTCGCGTCTGGACGACGACGCGGCGACGCGCCTGCGACGGCAAAAACTCGGCTTTGTCTTCCAGGCGTTTCACGTGCTGCCGCATCTGACGCTTGCGCAGAATGTGGCGCTGCCACTGCTGCTCAACGAACTGCCCACCGCCGCCGCGCTCGACATGCTCGCGGCGGTCGGACTTGGTGGACGCGGCGATGATTTTCCGCGTCAACTCTCGGGCGGCGAATTGCAGCGCGTCGCGATTGCGCGAGCGCTGGTGCATCGCCCGAAACTGCTGCTCGCCGACGAACCCACGGGCAACCTCGATCCCGATACCGCACACGAAGTGCTCGGCCTGTTCCGTGCGCAAAGCAAGGCAACCGGCGCGGCCACGATCATGGTGACGCACTCGGAAGCCGCCGCGGCCGTCGCCGATCGGATCCTGATCCTGAGCGACGGCGGTTTGCATGCGACGCGTCCTTCCACCGCCACGACCTCCGGTATCTGCACACCTTCCGCCGATGACGTCCGCTGATTCTCGTCATCTACCGCGCTTGCGAGGCCATCGTGCTCTCGCGCGCTGGCTGCTCGGCGCCGAATGGCGCAGTCATCGCGGGCGCGCTCTGGTTGCGATTGCTACGATCGCGCTCGGCGTCGCGCTCGGTTACGCCGTGCAGTTGATCAACAGCGCGGCCTTCAATGAATTCTCCGCGGCGGCCCGCAGCCTGTCGGGCGAAGCCGATCTGCAGGTGCGCGGCGCCCAACCATTAGTCGACGAAGCCATCTATCCGCTGCTCGCCAACGCGCCCGGAGTCGCGCTGGCCAGTCCCGTGCTTGCACTCGATGTCACCGTGCCCGACCGGAGCGCCGCACTGCCGGTGCTCGGCATCGACGTTTTCAAAGCGGGCCGTATTGCGCCCGATCTGATCGGCGTGCCGTCGCCGGATAAACCGTTCGACAGCCTCGCGACCGACACCGTATTTCTCTCGACAGCAGCCCAGCAATGGCTGAAGGTGAAAGCAGGCGACGAGGTGGCGCTGCGAAGCGGCACCTCGATCGTGCATTTGCGCGTGGCGGGCGGCATCGTGAGAACACGGCCGGGCCAGCGGCTCGCCGTCATGGATATCGCCGCCGCGCAGTGGAAATTCGGCAAATTGGGCAAGCTGTCGCGAGTCGACGTGCAACTCGAACGCGGCGTCGACCGCGAGCGCTTCAGACGTGAACTGCAAGCGCGACTCGGCAACCAGTGGGTCATTGCCGAAACGCGTGACGCCGAAAGCCGCACCGATCGCCTTTCACGGGCGTATCGGATCAATATGAACGTGCTCGCGCTGGTGGCCTTGTTCACGGGCGCATTTCTGGTGTTTTCGACGCAGGCGCTGAGCGTCGTGCGACGCCGCGCGCAATTCGCCATGCTGCGTGTGCTCGGGTTGACGCGCGGCCAACTGCTGCGCCAGATCCTGGTGGAAGGCGCGCTGCTCGGTCTGCTGGGCTCGCTCGCGGGGCTCGCGCTCGGCTACGCGATGGCGAGCAGCGCGCTGCATTTTTTCGGCAGCGATCTGGGCGGCGGCTACTTTCCTGGTGTGCAGCCGCGAGTCGGCTTCGAACCGCTGGCGAGCGCGTTGTTTCTGATGCTCGGGCTGGCCGTATCGGTGTTGGGCAGTCTCGCCCCCGCGCTGGAAGCGGCGCGTGCGCGGCCGGCCACAGCGCTCAAGGCGGGCGCCGAAGAAGGCGCGTTGGCGCGGCTCGCCACACCGTGGCCCGCCCTGCTGTGTCTGCTGGCCGCCGCAGCGCTCACCCAGTTGCCGCCGCTCTTCGATGCGCCGATCGGCGGCTATCTGGCCGTCGCATTGCTGCTGGTCGGCGGAATTGCGCTGATGCCGCGCGTGACCGCGCTCATCTTCGGCGCGGCGAGCCGTGCTTTCGCCACGCGACGCCGGACCGGCGCGGCCGGCACGCTGGCGCTCGCGCGTCTCGCGAATGCGCCTGGGCACGCGTCGATCGCCATGGGCGGTGTGCTGTCGAGCTTTGCGCTGATCGTCGCGATGGCCATTATGGTCGCCAGCTTCCGGGTTTCCGTCGAAGACTGGCTGGTTCATCTGCTCTCCGCCGATCTCTATGTCCGCGTGGCGCCGAACGGCGACACCGGCGGTTTGCGGTTGGACGAACAGAGCCGGCTCGCGGCCGTTCCCGGTATTAAAACAGCCGCATTCGCCCGCACTTCGCATCTGACGCTCGACCCTGCGCGGCCCGACATCGCGCTGCTCGCGCGCGAGATCGACGCAGCCGATCCGGGCGCGAATCTGCAGATAACTGGAGCTGTGCTGCCGCCTGCGGAACTTCACGCCGGCGAAACGCCTGTTTGGGTATCCGAAGCAATGGTCGACCTGTATCAATACAAGCTGGGTCAGCGAGTTCGATTGCCGTTCGGCGAGCGCGGCCATGTGTTCGTGGTGGCGGGCGTATGGCGCGATTACGTGCGGCAGACCGGAGCCATTCAGATACGGCTTGCCGATTTCCGGCGCTTGACCGGTGACACGAGTGCAACCGATGTCGCCGTCACCGTTCAGCCGGGAACGAGTGTCGATCAGGTGGTCGAGGGGCTGCGCGCACTGCCCTTCGGCGCATCGCTGGATTTGTCGCTACCTGGTGAAATCCGCGCGCGCACGCTGGTGATTTTCGATCGCAGTTTTGCGGTCACCTATCTTCTCGAAGCGGTCGCTATCGTGATCGGCCTGTTCGGCGTGGCAGCCACGTTCTCCGCGCAGACGCTCGCTCGGTCGCGTGAGTTCGGCATGCTGCGGCACGTCGGCGTGACGCGCTCGCAGGTGCTCGCCATTCTCGCGCTCGAAGGCGGCATGCTCACCGCGTGCGGCATCGCACTGGGCTTCGTGCTCGGCTCTGCGATCAGTCTGATTCTGGTGTTCGTCGTCAATCCGCAGTCGTTTCATTGGAGCATGTCACTGCATGTGCCGTGGATCGCGCTTGCTACCGTCGCGGTGGTGATGCTCGCTTCGTCGTGTTCGACAGCAGTGATCGCGGGACGCGACGCAGTATCGGTGGATGCTGTGCGTGCCGTGAAGGAGGATTGGTGATGCGGTCTTTGTCCCGCGATTTGGCGCGGTGGGTTATGCGGACAGTGGCGGCGCGCTTTGATCGCGCTTTGTGGCGGCGTGAACCGGGGATGGTGGTCGTGGTTTCGGACGGGAGCACGTCGGAAGACGCGTCGATTGGGCGCGAGGTGTCGTGGGCGGGAGCGCGCTTCGATTTGGCCTCTGGCGGCCGGTATTGCGCCACTCTGCAAGTGCGTGAGTCGCGGATCATGGGCGTGGTTTGGAGCGAGAGTGTCCCGCGCGACGGGCGGATCGGCCGCGAAGTGTCATGGATGTCGGCTCGCTTGGCTGTCGCCAGTGGCGGATCGGATGTCGCCCTGCGATCACGTGCGCTGCGGCTGGCGCGCGCGGCGTCGGGCCAGAATATGCGGCACTGCAAGCCGCCGGTTAAGCCCGCTCGCGTGACGAATCGGCGCATAGGTCGGCGTATTCGCAGCTTGCTGTCCATCTTGATGCTGACTGCGTCGCCCGCGTTCGCCGAGTCGCCCGAATTCGCAGCGGTCACACCCGATCACGCAATCTCCCTGCCGCAAGACACCGGTGCGCACGCGGGCTTTCGCACCGAGTGGTGGTATGCGACGGGCTGGCTCACCACGCCGGATAATCAGCCACTCGGATTTCAGATCACATTCTTCCGTTCCGCAACCGGGCATGATGCCGCCGATCCGAGTGCTTTCGCGCCTTCGCAATTGATCATTGCCCATGCCGCGTTAAGCGATCCCTCGCTCGGCCATCTTGCGCATGATCAGCGCATTGCCCGTCAAGGCTTCGGCCTGGCGTATGCGAAGCCGGCCAACACCGACGTCAAACTCGACGCATGGAAAATGATTCGGGCCGCCGACGGTCATTACGATGTCGTTGCGGATGCGAACGGCTTTTCGCTGCATCTCAAGTTGACACCGACGCAGGCACCGCTGATTCAGGGTGAACGCGGCTATTCACGCAAAGGTCCGCGGCCTGAGCAGGCGAGTTATTACTATAGCGAGCCGCAATTGCGCGTTACTGGCGGTGTGGTTCGACCGGTCGCGGCAGGCGGTCCGTCGCGTGGCGAGACTACTGTAACGGGAATGGCGTGGCTCGATCACGAATGGTCGAGCACGTTGCTCGATGCCAATGCGGCAGGCTGGGATTGGCTGGGTGCCAACCTCGCCGACGGCTCCGCGCTGATGGCATTCAAGGTGCGAAGTCGCGACGGACACGCCGTGTGGGCGCATGCGGCATTTCGCAAACCCGACGGCGAGGTGACGACATTCGGTCCCAATCAAGTCGACTTTACGCCGCTTCGCACATGGCGCTCGCCCCGCACGAACACTTCTTATCCCGTCTCGATGGCGGTCAAAACCGGCCTGCTGACATGGAAACTCGACCCGCTGATGGACGATCAAGAACTCGATTCGCGGCAATCGACGGGCGCGGTGTACTGGGAAGGCGCGGTGCGGGTAAGCCGCGAAGGTGTGGATGCCGGACGGGCCTATCTGGAACTGACGGGCTACGCGAACGCGTTGCGACTGGGCGGGGAATGAAGGCGGCTGTATTGCGCGGGATTGTCTGAGTATTTCTGCGGCGTAAACGCAGAAACCCCACCTTTGATGGGGTGGGGTTTCTGATGCTGCAGGGGAGCCTGACGATTACCTACTTTCACACGGGTAATCCGCACTATCATCGGCGTGGAGTCGTTTCACGGTCCTGTTCGGGATGGGAAGGGGTGGGACCGACTCGCTATGGTCATCAGGCTTTGACGGGTTGCCGTGTCGCCGGTTGGGCGGCACAGCCAATCTGGAAGAAGTAGTTTCTGGTGATGCTCACCAGGGGTAAAGCTGTTGGGGTTGTGTTGATTCTGGCACAACACGATCACTTAACCTGAGTGTTCCTGCCCCCTTCGGGGGTTGACCTGAGCAAGCGCTGAAGCGCTGACTCATGTCGAAACACACCTGTTATAGGATCAAGCCTTACGGGCAATTAGTATCAGTTAGCTTAACGCATTACTGCGCTTCCACACCTGACCTATCAACGTCCTGGTCTTGAACGACCCTTCAAGGGGCTCGAAGCCCCGGGGATATCTCATCTTAAGGCGAGTTTCCCGCTTAGATGCTTTCAGCGGTTATCTCTTCCGAACATAGCTACCCGGCGATGCCACTGGCGTGACAACCGGTACACCAGAGGTTCGTCCACTCCGGTCCTCTCGTACTAGGAGCAGCCCCCTTCAAATATCCAGCGCCCACGGCAGATAGGGACCAAACTGTCTCACGACGTTTTAAACCCAGCTCACGTACCTCTTTAAATGGCGAACAGCCATACCCTTGGGACCGGCTACAGCCCCAGGATGAGATGAGCCGACATCGAGGTGCCAAACACCGCCGTCGATATGAACTCTTGGGCGGTATCAGCCTGTTATCCCCAGAGTACCTTTTATCCGTTGAGCGATGGCCCTTCCATACAGAACCACCGGATCACTATGACCTGCTTTCGCACCTGCTCGACTTGTCGGTCTCGCAGTTAAGCACGCTTATGCCATTGCACTATCAGCACGATTTCCGACCGTACCTAGCGTACCTTCGTACTCCTCCGTTACACTTTGGGAGGAGACCGCCCCAGTCAAACTGCCTACCATGCACTGTCCCCGATCCGGATTACGGACCAAGGTTAGAACCTCAAACAAACCAGGGTGGTATTTCAAGGATGGCTCCACGCAGACTGGCGTCCACGCTTCAAAGCCTCCCACCTATCCTACACAGACCGGTTCAAAGTCCAATGCAAAGCTACAGTAAAGGTTCATGGGGTCTTTCCGTCTAGCCGCGGGGAGATTGCATCATCACAAACACTTCAACTTCGCTGAGTCTCGGGAGGAGACAGTGTGGCCATCGTTACGCCATTCGTGCAGGTCGGAACTTACCCGACAAGGAATTTCGCTACCTTAGGACCGTTATAGTTACGGCCGCCGTTTACCGGGACTTCAATCAAGAGCTTGCACCCCATCATTTAATCTTCCGGCACCGGGCAGGCGTCACACCCTATACGTCCACTTTCGTGTTTGCAGAGTGCTGTGTTTTTATTAAACAGTCGCAGCCACCAGTTTATTGCAACCCCTTCACCCTTTGCGCGCAGGCGCATCAGGCTACAGGGGCGTACCTTATCCCGAAGTTACGGTACCAATTTGCCGAGTTCCTTCTCCCGAGTTCTCTCAAGCGCCTTAGAATACTCATCTCGCCCACCTGTGTCGGTTTGCGGTACGGTCCTGTTAAACTGAAGCTTAGAGGCTTTTCTTGGAACCACTTCCGATTGCTTCTTCACCGAAGTGAATGGCCTCGCACCCTTGAATTCCGCGCCCGGATTTGCCTAAGCGCCTTCTCCAATGCAAGGACCGGGACTTCCAACACCCGGACAACCTTCCGCGATCCGTCCCCCCATCGCATTTAACAATGGTGCAGGAATATTAACCTGCTTCCCATCAGCTACGCATTTCTGCCTCGCCTTAGGGGCCGACTCACCCTACGCCGATGAACGTTGCGTAGGAAACCTTGGGCTTACGGCGAGGGGGCTTTTCACCCCCTTTATCGCTACTCATGTCAGCATTCGCACTTCCGATACCTCCAGCACACTTTTCAATGCACCTTCGCAGGCTTACGGAACGCTCTCCTACCATGCACATAAATGTGCATCCGCAGCTTCGGTATATTGCTTAGCCCCGTTACATCTTCCGCGCAGGACGACTCGATCAGTGAGCTATTACGCTTTCTTTAAAGGATGGCTGCTTCTAAGCCAACCTCCTGACTGTTTTAGCCTTCCCACTTCGTTTCCCACTTAGCAATATTTGGGGACCTTAGCTGGCGGTCTGGGTTGTTTCCCTCTTGACACCGGACGTTAGCACCCGATGTCTGTCTCCCGTGATTGCACTCTTCGGTATTCGGAGTTTGCTATGGCGTAGTAATCCGCAATGGACCCCACAACCATGACAGTGCTCTACCCCCGAAGGTGATACACGAGGCACTACCTAAATAGTTTTCGGAGAGAACCAGCTATTTCCAGGTTTGTTTAGCCTTTCACCCCTATCCACAGCTCATCCCCTAACTTTTCAACGTTAGTGGGTTCGGACCTCCAGTACGTGTTACCGCACCTTCATCCTGGCCATGGATAGATCACCTGGTTTCGGGTCTACACCCAGCGACTGAATCGCCCTGTTCGGACTCGCTTTCGCTACGCCTGCCCTAATCGGTTAAGCTTGCCACTGAATGTAAGTCGCTGACCCATTATACAAAAGGTACGCCGTCACCCCTTGCGAGGCTCCGACTGTTTGTATGCATGCGGTTTCAGGATCTGTTTCACTCCCCTCCCGGGGTTCTTTTCGCCTTTCCCTCACGGTACTGGTTCACTATCGGTCGATCACGAGTATTTAGCCTTGGAGGATGGTCCCCCCATCTTCAGACAGGATTTCACGTGTCCCGCCCTACTTGTCGTACACCTAGTTCTTCCTCGCTGTTTTCGTCTACAGGGCTATCACCTGCTATGGCGGCACTTTCCAGAGCCTTCGACTAACAATGAAGATAAAGAGTACAGGCTGGTCCCATTTCGCTCGCCACTACTCTGGGAATCTCGGTTGATTTCTTTTCCTGCGGTTACTTAGATGTTTCAGTTCACCGCGTTCGCTTCTCATGACCTATGTATTCAGTCATGGATGACCCATTCGGGCCGGGTTTCCCCATTCGGATATCGGAGGATCAAAGCTCGTTTGCCAGCTCCCCTCCGCTTTTCGCAGGCTACCGCGTCCTTCATCGCCTGTGATCGCCAAGGCATCCACCACATGCACTTGTTCGCTTGACCCTATAACGGGTGTGTCTCGCACGCCCTTCACTGGGAAGGACCGTGGCTGCCACACTCGCTACAGGTTGAGTATTCGTGTTGCGCCGTATTCCAAAGCAATCTTTCGATCACCTTTTCATACATTGATACAATCACAACCCTGATTCACCTACTCGCACACCCATCTCTAAGCATGCTTTCGTGAATCTCTTTACTACTTCTTCCTGATTGTTAAAGAACGACAGCCGATATCATGGTTGCTATAACCATGTATCACTCTGACTGGCTCAATCGCCAATGCACAGCACTCTGCTTCTCACAGCAGCGCTACGCATTGAGGATTGGTGGAGGATGACGGGATCGAACCGACGACCCCCTGCTTGCAAAGCAGGTGCTCTCCCAGCTGAGCTAATCCCCCAGTCATGCACAGACCATCATCTGTTGCCACTCAGGGGTTTTGCCGGTCAGCCATCGCAGACAAGACAATGGTGGGTCTGGATGGATTCGAACCATCGACCCCCGCCTTATCAAGACGGTGCTCTAACCGACTGAGCTACAGACCCCTGAGTCTGTCTGCGTTTCTGTCTTTAATTCACAGCCGATAAGCGTGAGCGCTCAACACGATTGACACGTGAGCTCGAGAAAGGAGGTGATCCAGCCGCACCTTCCGATACGGCTACCTTGTTACGACTTCACCCCAGTCATGAATCCTACCGTGGTGACCGTCCTCCTTGCGGTTAGACTAGCCACTTCTGGTAAAACCCACTCCCATGGTGTGACGGGCGGTGTGTACAAGACCCGGGAACGTATTCACCGCGGCATGCTGATCCGCGATTACTAGCGATTCCAGCTTCACGCACTCGAGTTGCAGAGTGCGATCCGGACTACGATCGGTTTTCTGGGATTGGCTCCCCCTCGCGGGTTGGCGACCCTCTGTTCCGACCATTGTATGACGTGTGAAGCCCTACCCATAAGGGCCATGAGGACTTGACGTCATCCCCACCTTCCTCCGGTTTGTCACCGGCAGTCTCCCTAGAGTGCTCTTGCGTAGCAACTAGGGACAAGGGTTGCGCTCGTTGCGGGACTTAACCCAACATCTCACGACACGAGCTGACGACAGCCATGCAGCACCTGTGTTATGGCTCCCTTTCGGGCACTCCCACCTCTCAGCAGGATTCCATACATGTCAAGGGTAGGTAAGGTTTTTCGCGTTGCATCGAATTAATCCACATCATCCACCGCTTGTGCGGGTCCCCGTCAATTCCTTTGAGTTTTAATCTTGCGACCGTACTCCCCAGGCGGTCAACTTCACGCGTTAGCTACGTTACCAAGTCAATGAAGACCCGACAACTAGTTGACATCGTTTAGGGCGTGGACTACCAGGGTATCTAATCCTGTTTGCTCCCCACGCTTTCGTGCATGAGCGTCAGTATTGGCCCAGGGGGCTGCCTTCGCCATCGGTATTCCTCCACATCTCTACGCATTTCACTGCTACACGTGGAATTCTACCCCCCTCTGCCATACTCTAGCCCGCCAGTCACAAATGCAGTTCCCAGGTTAAGCCCGGGGATTTCACATCTGTCTTAGCGAACCGCCTGCGCACGCTTTACGCCCAGTAATTCCGATTAACGCTTGCACCCTACGTATTACCGCGGCTGCTGGCACGTAGTTAGCCGGTGCTTATTCTTCCGGTACCGTCATCCCCCTCAGGTATTAACCAAGAGGTTTTCTTTCCGGACAAAAGTGCTTTACAACCCGAAGGCCTTCTTCACACACGCGGCATTGCTGGATCAGGCTTGCGCCCATTGTCCAAAATTCCCCACTGCTGCCTCCCGTAGGAGTCTGGGCCGTGTCTCAGTCCCAGTGTGGCTGGTCGTCCTCTCAGACCAGCTACAGATCGTCGCCTTGGTAGGCCTTTACCCCACCAACTAGCTAATCTGCCATCGGCCGCCCCTGTAGCGCGAGGTCCTAAGATCCCCCGCTTTCATCCACAGATCGTATGCGGTATTAATCCGGCTTTCGCCGGGCTATCCCCCACTACAGGACACGTTCCGATGTATTACTCACCCGTTCGCCACTCGCCACCAGGGTTGCCCCCGTGCTGCCGTTCGACTTGCATGTGTAAGGCATGCCGCCAGCGTTCAATCTGAGCCAGGATCAAACTCTTCAGTTCAAACCTGTTACTGTTTTTCGGTTGTCGCAGTTGCCTGCTTGCAACCGGTCGCTCACTCAACGTACTGACGAATGATCTCTCCATCTTTCAATGGAAAAACCTTCCTTTCATTACTGTGTGAGACTTGATACTTTCGCTTCCAGCAAACCCCGAAGGATCCACTGCGCGTCGCGCATCAAGCGCCCACACTTATCGGCTGTTAATTTTTAAAGATCGATTCCGCATTCACCACCAAACCGGCACCGCACGCCGCTGACATCTATCATCAGCATTCCAACTACCCGGCACCGCTTCGTTCTGCGTCGCTGCATCAGCAGCAGAGAAACGAGATTATGGAGAGCGAGCGACACGTCGTCAACCCCCTTCGCGCAATATTTTTCAGAAAGTTGAGCGGTACCGAAACAGGCACCATCACAACGCCGTCAAATTAGTTAGTCATCCGATTTAATTGTGCGCTCATGAGGCAATCGTACTCGTGACGGCCAGCCAGGCGATCAACGGCCGAGACTACCCGCCGCCAAATCAGTCAAGCGAGCCGCCTTGCAATATATAGAGCCACGACACACATCCCGCGCACATCCCGCAGCGGCATCGAAAGAACTGGAAAACCGGCGCCGCCGCAAAAACTAAAGTTTCCCTCACATCAGCCGTCAACCAAGATATCCCGCCACTCAAATCGCCGCCGACCATGGACAATCCAGTCGAGGAACACGTCGAGGAAGCCTCACCCGCAGCCCAAACTCCGGCCTTGAATCCGGAAAACGTGCCGGTAGGCAAGCCTCTCGACTGGCCGATCGTCGACGCCGACGGCACGCTGCTGTTCACCAGCGGCACCATCCTGGCGACCACGGACGAGCGCAACTTCCTGTTCGCGCACTTCCGTCCGCAGCGCGGCGACTTACTGGACGCGACCACGCAACCGCCACAGCAGACAGAGCCGCAAGCGGACCCCAACGGCGAACTGACGCTCAAAGACATGCATCTGGAAATCGGTGCATTGATCGGTGTGCGCTCGCAGCTCGGCAGCGGCGCGCCCATGCATCCGTGCCGCATCATCGGTTTCGCGCCGAATCATTCGCTTTTCGTTACTCCGCCGATGCACGAAGGCCGCATCTTCCCGCTCGGCATCGGTGAAAACATCGAAATCGTCGCGATTGCGAGCCATGCGGTGTTCCGTTTCGTCTGCACGATCGAAGCGATCTGCCGCACGCCGTTCGATTATGTCGTGCTGTCGAAGCCCGGCGTGATCCGCCGCCTGCGCGAACGCAAATCGATCCGCGTTCGCGCGCACCTCGCGGTGCGTTTCGGCATCGGCGAAACCGGCGAATCCTATGAAGGCCTCGGACTCGCGAAAGGCATTAGCGCACTCGGCATGTCGCTGACCGCCTCATGGAGTCTCGGCGCCGTCGGCGACCGGTTGCGCGTTGCCTTTCGCCTGAAGTCGAAGGATCTCAACACGGAGATCGAAACCACGGCGGTGATCCGCAACGTGCAGAAAGGCAGCGGCCCCGGCGAGCCCTCGACTCACGGGCTCGAACTCGATCAACTCGACGCAGCCCAGCAGATGGCAATGAAAGTCTTCGTGTTCGACCGTCAGGACGATGTGGTGTATTGGTCGAACGGCCTGAAATAAGCGCTCGCCCGTGAGCGGCACGACCCGCGCCGCTCAGCCCATCAGCATCAGTTCTTCCGGTGTCAAACGCCGAGCGCCCCAAGCATCGGCGAGCGTTTCGCAGCGGCCCAGCCGGATCGCCTCGCGCTCGAAATCGACGAACACCACCTCGTCCGCATCCAGCGGCCGCGCCGGCATGTCACGCGTGCGGCCATCGGTCAGAATCCACAACCAGCGTTGCTGGCCGGGCTTGCGGCGCGCGCTGCGATCCAGCAGTTCAGATGCACGCCGAACGCCCGCCGTCAGCGGCGTGCCGCCTCCGCCGCCCACTGGGCTCAGCCACCGCTCGTTCCACCAGCGCGGCACGGCGGGACCGAAACGCACGTCCGCAGCGGCGCCGCCGAAACAGACCAGCGCCGCCTCGGCCCGCGCCGCGCTCGCACGGTCGAACAGGGCGATCAGCAATCCCTTGGCGAGCGCGAGGCGCTGCCCGGCCAGCATGGAACCGGAGCAATCGAGTACGAAGCAGTGCAGCACGCCGCCGCGCGGCGCCTCGCGCGCGAAACGCAGATGCCCGGCGCGCAACGCCTCCTGGCGCTTCGCGGAGAGTGTGCGCAGCCAGTCGATGCGTATGCCCGGTTCGCCGCGCAAGCGCCCGCGCGTAGCGGGACCCGCGCCCGCGCCTTGCAGCCATCGAAAACCGCTGCGCAAGTCAGCGGCGGCGCCCTTCCGATGGCTCAGCGTTTTTTTACATTAAGTGGAATGACGCCCTTGACGTGCGTGGTTGCGGCCGGCTCGGGCGCGAGATAGCCCCAATCCGAATCGGCGGCGGCAGCGGCGGCCGGCGGCGGCCCATCGCCTTCCGCGGATGAGGACCTGCTATCGGAAGAAGCCGCACGTTCGGCGTCGCCCTCACGCGGGCCACCTTCGGCCGGCGACTCGCGAACATGCCGCCGATGAGCCAACACCGCCTCAGCCACCCGATCGACATGCTCCGCCGTCACCGCAGCCGCCTGTTCAAGCGCCGCCAACGCGCGCGCCGCGCGCAGCATCACGAGATCGGCGCGCAAACCATCCACGGCGGCGTCGATGCAGAGCGCGCTCACATGCGCATGCACGGCGTCATCGAACGCGAGTTGCGGCAGCGCTGCGCGCGCCACTCGAATCCGCTCGACATAAGCGGCCTGCTGCTGCGCATAGCCCGCGCGAAAGCCCTGCGGATCGAGATCGAACGCGAGCCGCGCCTTCACGATCGCCTGACGCACGCGCGGCTCGAAACAGTTCTGCAACTCGATCATCAAGCCGAAGCGGTCGATCAATTGCGGCCGCAGTTCGCCCTCTTCAGGATTCATCGTGCCGATCAGCACGAAGCTCGCGTCGTGGCTGTGCGATACGCCATCGCGTTCAACGGTATTCACGCCGCTCGCGGCGGCGTCGAGCAAGGCATCGACGAGCGCGTCGGGCAGCAGATTGACTTCATCCACATACAGCACGCCGCGGTGCGCCTTCGCGAGCAGACCGGGCGAGAAGCGCACCGACCCGTCGCGCAACACGGTTTCGAGATCGAGCGTACCGATCAGGCGATCTTCGCTCGCGCCAAGCGGCAGATTCACCAGTTGCCCTTCCGGCAACAACTCAGCCAGCGCGCGCGCCGCGGTCGACTTCGCGGTGCCACGCGGCCCGGTGACCAGCACGCCGCCCAATCCCGGATCGATGGCGGCCAGCAGCAGCGCCTGCTGCAACGGCGCCTGGCCGATCAGCGCGGCAAAGGGAAAAACGGGCCGCGCGGCGTTGGCACTCATCGTTGTACTCATGTTTGCATTCCTTCGATCTGCTGCTCGCTCGCAAGCAGATGCTGTTCGACTTGCGAGCGATAGTCGCCGGGCGCCTGCCACAAACCGCGCTGCATCGCTTCGAGCAGGCGCTCGCAGATCGAATGCAACGCGTGTGGGTTATGCCGCTGCAAGAACTCGCGGGTGTCTGCGTCGTTCAGATAGGCGTCGGTCACGAGCGCATATTGATGATCCGCGATCACGCGCGCCGTCGCATCGTAGCCATACAGATAATCGACGGTCGCGGCGATTTCAGCCGCGCCCTTGTACCCATGACGCTTCACGCCATCGAGCCATTTCGGATTGACCACGCGCGAGCGGATCACACGCGCGATCTCCTCGTGCAGCGTACGCACGCGCGGCGCGGCCGGATTGCTGTGGTCGGCGTGATACACGCTCGGCTGATCGCCGGCCAGATGGCGCACCGCGGCAACCATGCCGCCCTGGAACTGGTAGTAATCGTTCGAATCGAGCAGGTCGTGCTCGCGGTTATCCTGGTTCTGCAGCACCACGTCCATTGCGGCGAGACGTGCGCCGAACGCGTGGCGCGCTTCTTCGCCCGCGCTCTTTTGCGTGTACGCGTAGCCGCCCCACGCCTGATATGCGTTCGCCAGATCGGCGTCGGTCTGCCACTGCTGCGAGTCGATCATGTCCTGCAGACCCGCGCCGTAGGCGCCGGGCTGCGCGCTGAACACACGCCAGCCGGCGCGCTTGCGCGCTTCGGCGGCGTCCATGCCGCGCGCGATCAGCGCATCGCGTTCGCGCAGCACGCGCGCGCGAATCGGATTCAGGTCCGCGGGTTCGTCGAGTTCGGCGACGGCCTGCACGGCGGCGTCGAACAAATGCATGACGTTGGCGAAGGCGTCGCGGAAGAATCCGGACACCCGCAAGGTGACATCGATTCGCGGCCGGTCGAACACCTCGATCGGCATGATTTCAAAATCGGTCACGCGATGGCTGCCCGGCGCCCACTTCGGCCGAACGCCGAGCAATGCGAGCGCTTGGGCGATATCGTCGCCACCGGTGCGCATGGTCGCGGTGCCCCAAACGGACAGACCAATGGCGCGCGGATAGTCGCCTTTCTCCTGCAAATGCCGTTCAATCAACTGCTGGGCAGATTTCAAGCCGAGCGACCAGGCGGCTTGCGTCGGCACCGCGCGCGTGTCGACCGAATAGAAGTTGCGGCCGGTGGGCAGCACGTCGGGCCGGCCACGCGACGGCGAACCGCTCGGCCCCGGCGGCACGAAACGGCCTTCGAGGCCGCGCTTTAGCTGAAGCATTTCCTGTGGACCGCAGGCGTCGAGCCGCGGCAGCACGTCGTTACGCAGACGCTCGATCACTTGCTCCGCTCGCGGCAAGCTCACTGCGAGCGGCAACGCCGTTGCTGATGCGTCCGTTCGATCACCGCACACGCCGCGCAATAACTCAGCCGCCAGCAACTCCAGCCGTTCACGCGTATCGCCGCAGTGCCGCCACGGCGCATCGCTCACGCATTGCAGCACGTCGGGACGCGGACCGTCCCACACCGCCGACCAATCCACCGACAACGGGTCGAACAGATGATCCATCTCCAGATCACGCGCCAATGCATCGATCAAACCGGCCTTGCCGCCTTGCCCGTCGCCGACTGGAAAACGTCCCAGCGCCAGCAACGTATCCCGCCGCTGCACGCCATCAGGCGATTGCCCGAACGTATGCAAGCCGTCGCGAATCTGCGCTTCCTTCAGCTCGCATAGCCACGCGTCGACGCGCGTGAGCAGCGCGTCTTCATCGTCCTGTCCGTTGGGCGCCGCGAGACTCAGTTCCTCATGCAGTTTATGTTCGACGATGGTCGCCAGAATCGTGCGCCGCAACAGTTTCGAGCGGCGCGGGTCGACCATCAGCGCTTCATAGTATTCGTCGACCTGACGCTCCAGGTCCTGCAACGGTCCATAACTTTCGGCACGCGTGAGCGGCGGCATCAGATGATCGATGATCACAGCCTGCGCGCGCCGCTTGGCCTGGCTGCCCTCGCCCGGATCGTTGACGATGAACGGATACAGATGCGGCATCGGCCCGAGAATCAGATCGGGCCAGCACGTGTCGCTCAATGCGACGCTCTTGCCGGGCAGCCATTCCAGATTGCCGTGCTTGCCGACATGCACGATTGCGTCGATGCCGAACTGGTGACGCAACCAGAAATAGAACGCCAGATACGCATGTGGCGGTACGAGTTCGGCGTCGTGATAGCTCGCGTAATCACCCTGCTCGCGCGAGCGCGATGGTTGAATGCCGACGAACACCTGACCGCAACGCCAGCCCGCGATCATGAAGCGGCCGCGCCGCAGCGTCGGGTCCTCGTCCGGCGTGCCCCAACGCGCGTTCAACGCGTTGCGTACTTCAAGAGGTAAGGCGTTGAAATACCGCAGATAGTCGTCGAGCGCGAGGCTTTGCAGCGCGGGACGCAGATCGCGCACGACCGGATCGTTGGTCACGCCTTCGGTGAGCTTTTTCAGCAGCGCGTCGCCGTTCCTGGGCAAATCCGCGAGACGATAGCCTTCGTCGCGCAGCATCGACAGAATACCGACCACCGAAGCCGGCGTATCGAGCCCCACGCCATTGCCGATGCGCCCTTCGCTCATCGGATAGTTGGCGAGGATCAGCGCGAGCTTCTTGTCCGCGTTATCGAGTGAACGCAGACGGCACCAGCGCCGGCTCAATTCGGCGAGAAAACCTACCCGCCCGGCGTCCGGCTGATAACGCACCACATCGACCTGCGTGTGCGGACAACGGTACGCGAGTCCCTTGAAACTGATCGCGCGCGTGATGATGCGGCCGTCCACTTCCGGCAGCGCGATATGCATGGCGATATCGCGCGAATTGAGACCCTGATTGTCCTTGACCCAATCCTCGCGATTGCCGCCGCTCAGAATCACCTGCAGCACCGGCGCGTCGCCGGCGAGCGCGAGCGGCTCGGGGTCGTCGATCGCGGAGGCGGCGAACGCGGTCGTATTCAGCACCAGCGCCACCTCGTGCTGCGCGCACAGCGATTGCACGACGTCGCGGCTCATCGCATCTTTCAGCGAGGTAATCGCGATCGGCAGCGGATTCAGACCTTGCGATTCGAGTGCGTCGATCAGCGCGTCGAACACCGCCGTGTTGGCGGCCTGCAGATGCGCCTTGTAGAAGAGGATCGCCGCAACCGGCGCTCCTGGTTTCCAGCGCGCCTGCCAGTCGGCCACGGTCGGCGTATCGCGCTCGGGATGGTAGAGCGTCGCGGCGGGCAACGCGCGCGGTGGCGCAGGTTCGCGCCCCCAGCCGAAGGCGCGGTGCGCGATACAGCGCAGGAACGCCTCGGCATTTTGCGGGCCGCCTTCACGCAGATAGCGCCACAGTTGATGACACAGATCCGCGCTCGCGGTGCTGCGCGCGAGCAGGTTCGGATCTTCCTGCAAGTCGCCGGAGAACATGGCGAGCGTCTGCTGCTTGCGCTCGGCGAGCGCCACCACCTGCTCGATACCGTAAGGCCAATACGCTTCGCCACCGAGGTGGTCGACCACCACCACGCGCGCATGCTGCAAGACGTCTTCGAGATAAAAATCCACCGACGCCGGTTGCCGCAAATACGTGACGTTCGCGAGCCGCACGCCCGGGAAGCCTTCACCCAGGCGCGGAAAAACGCTGGCCAGCAGCGAAAGCGTAGTGTCGGCGGAACTGAGCACCACGATATCCGCGGGTTGCTGATCGATCCGGATCACGCCTTGCGTGTCGTCGACAAAACCGCCCGGCGTGGTGCGCAGCAGATGCATACGCGCTTACGCCTGTTGCGTTTCGGCACTCGACGGCACGCCGAGCGCCGCGTCGAATGCAAGCTGCAAGGCGGGCTGATCGAGGTCTTCACCGATCAGCACGAAGCGGCTCGGGCCGCTTTCGCCGGCCTGCCAGCGTCGATCGAAATAGCTGTCGAAGCGGCGCCCAACGCCTTGAATCACCAGACGCATCGCCGCGCCCGGCAGCGCCGCGAAGCCTTTGACGCGATAGATCGTGTTGGTCTCGACCAGCTGTTGCAACGCGGCGATCACCGCCTCGCGCGACGACGCGTTCGCCTGCACGACCACCGAGTCGAATTCGTCGTGATGGTGGTCGGCGTCGTCGGCTGAACCGTGGTGATCGTGGCGCAAGTGGATCGTGTCTTCCGACGCCGCTTCGAGGCCCAGCAACGTATGCAGATCGAGTTGGCCCATGTGTGCGCGAACGATTTTCACTTGCGGCGGAATTTCTTCGCGGATCGAAACTTCAACCGCGCTTTGCTGCGCGTCGTCGAGCAAATCCGTTTTGTTCAGAATCACCAGATCGGCCGCCGACAATTGATCTTCGAACAATTCGTGCAACGGCGACTCGTGATCGAGATTCGGATCGGCTTTGCGCTGCGCATCCACGGCGACGGGGTTGTCCGCGAACTGGCCGCTCGCGGCGGCCAGGCCGTCCACCACGGTGACCACGGCGTCCACGGTGAAGCTGTTCTTGATCTGCGGCCAGTTGAACGCTTGCACCAGCGGCTTCGGCAACGCGAGGCCCGAGGTCTCGATCAACACGTGATCGATCTGCTCGCGGCGCTCCACGAGTTTTTCCATTACCGGGAAAAACTCTTCCTGCACGGTGCAGCACAGGCAGCCGTTCGCGAGTTCATACAATTGGCCTTCGGTCTCGACGCCGTTTTCATCGCAACCGATGCCGCAACCCTTGAGGATTTCCCCGTCGATGCCGAGTTCGCCGAATTCGTTGACGATCACCGCGATGCGCTTGCCGCCCGCATGCTGAAGAATATGCCGCAGCAGCGTGGTCTTGCCGCTGCCGAGAAAGCCCGTGACGATGGTGACGGGGATCTTGCGCATTTGAGTTTGCATCGTGAGGTCCATCCGTAGGAGTTGCACGTGCACGCCGGCGTGTTTTTCGGCTTATGCCGGGGCAAACGGAGCACACGCCCGGCCAGCCACGACAATATCAAAACACGGGGACGAACGACGGCGTTGCCGCGACAACAGAAAACAGAAAACAGAAAGCGGGAATGAGATCATGAACGCAGCGCCGCATCCCCGCGGCGTTCGCCCTTCGTTATCTGGCCGGTATCCGGGCTGGCGAAAGCGCCGCTTCCCCTTCCCGGGCGAGTGGTTTCTCGCCCAGTGGTGATATGCCGACGCGGCCTTGCGCGTGGACATCGAAGCCGGCTCCGCGGTGCCGATCGACTGCGTTGAACACTGCAATCAGCACCACATTTCGCTTACCGTTGCGGGGGCAGCACAGGTTGACCCGATCCATGGCAGGTGGGCACCCTGTTTCCCGTTTAACTGCATGCGCACGAGCGCGCACACGAGCACCAAAGTGCGTGCGAGTGTAGGCCCGCAGCCCTGTGCCGTCAAGGAAACGCAAGCCGCAAGCGCTTATCGGGCGGGGCGCCATGTGCTATCGTATGCGCGCGTTTGGTGCCCGCACATGCATTCGCGTGTGCAGTTAAACGGGAAACAGGCAGCGCTCAGAGCGCCCAACCTGTGCTGTCCCCGCAACGGTAAGCGACCTGCGGCGCGATGTTGAATCGACTTGCGCCGCGCATGCGTTTTTTAAGCCACTGTCCGGCAATTTCCAGCGAATGCGGACGGGAAGGCAAAGCGCGTGAGGCCGCCAGCCCGGATACCGGCCAGACGCGGAGGCGGCGAACCTCAAGGCATCATCGCGCCGCCGACCGCCGGAATCCGCGAGGGACGGATGTGAAGGCGCTGAAGCACGACGCAGTGTGTCCGTGTCGGCGAGTTTCGTGTGAAATTCGCTGCGAACCACGCATTGCGCCGTGCCTGAATCCGTAGCACTGCATGACCCCAAAGTCCGCCGTCTGGCGACCCTTCGCGTTTTACTCTTTCCCGCTTGTCAGGACATGGCGCCCGCCATGCACGCCGCGATGACCCGCGCCTGGCTGATCGGCGCCGGCCCCGGCGACGTCGAACTCATGACCATCAAGGCCACCCTTGCATTGGCGCAAGCCGATGTCGTGCTGGTCGACGATCTGGTGAATCCCGAGGTCCTGCAATTCGCGCGCGCCGACGCGCTGGTCGTCTACGTGGGCAAACGCGGCGGTCATCCGTCCACACCGCAGGAAGGCATCGTCGCGCAGATGCTCGAACATGTGCGGGCCGGGCGTAGCGTCGCGCGTTTGAAAGGCGGCGATCCGTTCGTATTCGGCCGTGGCGGCGAAGAACAGCAGGCGCTGCACGCGGCGGGTATCGAGGTGGAAGTCATCAACGGCATCACGGCGGGCATCGCGGCGCCCGCGGCAATCGGGATTCCGGTCACGCATCGCGATCACGCGCAGGGCGTGGTGTTCGTCACCGGGCACGGCGCGGGCAGCGGCGAGCCGGACTGGGCCGCGCTCGTGGCCACGCGCATGACGCTCGTGATCTATATGGGTATGCGGCGGCTCAACGATATCGTCGGCGCGCTGCTGGCGGCCGGCATGAGCGCCGACACGCCGTGCGCGGCGATCGAATCGGCCACGCGTCCCGAGCAACGCCATGCGCTCGCGCGGCTTGGTGAGTTTGCCGCCACCGTCGCGCGTGCCGGGCTCGGCTCGCCGGCGATCGTGGTGATCGGCGGGGTGGCGTCGCTTGCGTTGGCGCGAGAGGAGGCACATGCGGAACTTGCCGCGACGCCGCGCACGGAAGGAACGGATCCGCGATGAAAACGCTTAGCGTCGGCATCGGTTGCCGTTTGCACAGCCCGGCTGAGCAGATCGAAGCCGCTGTGCGCGCCGCGCTCGGCGCGCATTCGTTCGACGAAATCCGTACCGTCGCCTCGCTCGATAGCAAAGCCCGCGAAGCTGGCTTGCTCGAATTCTGCGCGCGGCACGCGCTGCCGCTGACATTCTTCAGCCTTGAACAGATCGCGGCGATGCCCGTCGCGGTGCCTTCGGCGTCAGCGCGCGAGCACCTCGGCGTGGACGGCGTCTGCGAGCCATGCGCGCTGCTTGGCGCGGCGGCCGACGCCGGGGGCGGGGCCGGGCTTAGTGAATCTGTCATAGGCAATGCGCCTCGCGCCACACTCCTCGTGCGCAAAACCGTTTATGCAGGCGTGACCGTGGCGATCGCCTCAACCACCGCTCAAGCCGCTCAGTCCGCTCAAGCCGAACACCCAGACAACGACACACAGAAACAGGACCTGCCATGAAGACCGATCCCGAATCGCATCAACGCATGACCGAGCGCCGCCGCGAGGGCCACGAGAAAAAACAGGCCAATGCCACCGTCGAAAAAGGCCTGCTGATCGTCAACACCGGCACCGGCAAAGGCAAAACCACCGCTGCGTTCGGCATGGCCGTGCGTGTGCTCGGCCACGGCATGCGTCTCGGCGTCGTGCAGTTCATCAAGGGCGCGCTGCACACTTCCGAGCGCGACTTTCTCGGTGCGATCGCCAACTGCGATTTCGTCACGATGGGCGACGGCTACACGTGGAACACGCAGAACCGCGACGCCGACATCGCGACCGCGCGCAAAGGCTGGGACGAAGCGCGCCGCATGATCGAAAGCGGCGAGTACCAGATGGTGATCCTCGACGAGCTGAACACGGTGCTCAAGTACGAATACCTGCCGCTCGACGAAGTGCTGTCGGTAATCAACGCGCGCGCGCCGATGTTGCACGTGGTGGTGACCGGCCGTCACGCGCCGGACGCATTGATCGAAGCCGCCGACCTCGTCACCGAAATGCGCATCGTCAAGCATCCGTATCGCGAGCAAGGCGTGAAAGCGCAGCGCGGCGTGGAGTTCTGAGCGATGGCCGCGTGCCCCGCCCTGTTCATCAGCGCGCCCGCGTCGGGTCAAGGCAAGACCACGATCACTGCGGGTCTCGCGCGCTACCATCGGCGGCTGGGGCGGCGCGTGCGCGTCTTCAAGACCGGACCGGATTTTCTCGACCCGATGATTCTGGCGCGCGCGAGCGGCGCGCCGGTCCTCTCGCTTGATCTATGGATGGTGGGCGAAGCCGCCTGCCGCACGCTGCTCGCGCAAGCGGCCGCCGAGGCCGACCTGATCCTGATCGAAGGCGTGATGGGTCTGTTCGACGGCACGCCGAGCAGCGCCGATCTCGCCACCACGTTCGGCGTGCCGGTGCTCGCGGTGATTTCGGCGAAGGCGATGGCGCAGACCTTCGGCGCAGTCGCTTTCGGTCTCGCGCAATTCCGGCCGCAGGTGCCGTTTTACGGCGTGCTCGCCAATCGCGTCGGTTCGGCACGGCATGCGCAGATGCTCGAAGAAGCGTTGTCACCGGCATTGCGCTGGTGCGGGCACATCGCCGCCAGCGATGAAATCACGTTGCCCGATCGTCACCTCGGCTTGCATCAGGCGGATGAAATCGACGACCTCGACGCGCGCCTCGATCACGCCGCTGACACGTTAGGCCGCACCGCGCTCGCCGAATTGCCGCCGCCTGTCGAGTTCGGCGCGCCCACACCCGAGGTCCTGCCGCGCCTGCTGGACGGCAAGACGATCGCTGTTGCGCGCGACGCCGCGTTCTCGTTCATCTATCCGGCCAACCTCGCGCTGTTGGAAGTACTCGGCGCGCAAGTGGCCTTCTTCTCGCCGCTCGCGGACGAGGCACTACCCGAACACGCCGACGCTGTGTATCTTCCAGGCGGCTACCCGGAACTGCATGCCGCAGCGCTTGCGAACAACAACCGCAGCGCCGCAAGCATTCACGCGCACGCGGCCGCCGGCAAACCGCTCGTCGCCGAATGCGGCGGCATGCTCTATCTGCTCGACCAACTCACCGACACGCACGGCGTGACCACGCCGATGCTCGGCCTGCTGCCCGGCCACGCGACGATGCAAACACGCTTCACCGCGCTCGGCATGCAACAGATCGACAGCCTGCACGGGCCGATGACCGGCCACACATTTCACTACTCGAAGCTGAACACTTCGCTCACGCCGCTGCGCTCGGCCACAAGGCCGCAGGGCGACGCACCCGGCGAGGCCGTTTATCGCGCCGGCTCGATCGTGGCGACTTACATGCACGCTTATTGGCCCTCCAACCCGGCCTTCACGGCCGCCCTGTTCCATGGCGAAGCCTTTTAACGATTCCGAGCGCGACGCCGTCTACCGCGCGATCTACGAACGCCGCGACATGCGCCATTTCGTGCGCGATCCGGTCGATCCGGCCGTGTTGCAGCGCCTGCTCGACGCCGCACATCACGCGCCGAGCGTCGGCTTCATGCAGCCGTGGCGGATCGCGCGGATCACAGATCCCGCGCTGCGCACGGCCCTGCACGACGCGGTGGAAAACGAACGGCTCGCCACCGCCGATGCGCTCGGCAAACGCCGCGAAGAGTTCATGAAGCTGAAAGTGGAAGGCATGCTGGAGTGCGGCGAACTGCTGGTGATGGCGCTGATGGACGGCCGCGAACGTCACATTTTCGGCCGCCGCACCTTGCCGGAGATGGACCTCGCGTCGGTGGCCTGCGCGATCCAGAACATGTGGCTCGCCGCGCGCGCCGAAGGTCTCGGCATGGGCTGGGTATCGCTATTCGACGTCGACGCGGTTCGCCAACTGCTGCGCATGCCCGAGGGCGCGCGTCCCGTGGCGATTCTGTGTCTCGGCCACGTCGACCGGTTTTATAGCGAGCCGATGCTGGAAACCGAACGCTGGGCGAGCCGTGTGCCGCTCGCCGATTGCGTGTTCGAAAACCGCTGGCCCGAAGACAACGATGCGCCGAAATGAACTCGACGCGCGCTACGGCTGAAGCGGCTTCACCGACGTCACCGTCGGCACGCCGCCAGTTTCGTCGGCGCGCAGTTTCACGCGCCAATCCGGCGGCGCATCGAAGGGAAATCTGGCGAGCGCGCTTTTGACGAGCGTCGGCATGGCGTGCAGCGGGTCCGCGTCGCGATCGCTGCTCACCGCGCTGACTTTGTAGACTTCGTGTCCGCTCGCGCGCTCGAAAAACCGCAGCGTCAGCGCATGCTGGTACGCGGGACCGCCGAACAGCGAGAATGGCGCGGCGGGCCCGCGTCGGCAGTCGCCTGATGCACAGCCGTTTTCATTGACGACGATCGTCGCCGGCCGCGTGTCGTAGGCGACTGAGAGCAGATAGCGCGCGGTTCCAGCCGTCGTCGCGACGAAGCCCTGCTTCGCCAACTCGTTCACCAACAAACTCTCGAATTGCGGTTGATCCGCGCCGGCTTCCTGCGACGGCATGCGCGCGATCGTATAAGTCCGCTCGCCTTGCAGCGCGGCGGCCGCGTTGGTGGCGTCGGCGGTATGCACATCGGCGCTCAGGCCCGCGCAACCGGTGAGACTTGCCGCGGCTAGCGCGGCACAGATCAGGATTGCTTTCACCATCTTCTCGCTTCGATAAAGTGCATGTTCATACGTCATGGGCGCGGCGTGAAAGCGGCGCCCGATTGTGCGTCTTCGAGCACCGGCAGGCAGATCGTGAATGCCGTGCCCTGGCCGGGTTCGCTGGCCACCTCGACATCGCCGCCATGACGCGTGACGACCGTCTTGACGAAGGCCATGCCGAGCCCCGCGCCGCCCACTTCCGGCCGCTCGGTTTCGTGAAACCGCCGGAAGCGCTCGAACAGCCCCGCCTGCTGGTCTTTCGGAATGCCGTAGCCCTGATCGCGAATCGTGCACGACACGCGCTTCGCCGCCGGCACGCCCTTCGGCGTCAGGCTCGCGAGGCTGCACACGATGCGCGTATCCGGCGGGCTGTACTTGACCGCGTTGTTCAGAATGTTGACGAGCGCGCGCGTCATCAGCGAACGGTCGGCGCAGATCCAGTCGTCGTCGGCAGCGTCGGCAGCGCCCGTCTCCGTGTGCAGAGTGATGCGCTTAGCGTGTGCCTGCGGCCAGACTTCGTCGCTCGCGTCGATCAGCAACTCAGCGAGACTCACCGGTTCGAGCACATAGGTTTGCGATTCGGCGCGCGCCAGTTGCACAAAGTCGTCGGCCAGCGTCAGCGCACGCTGCGCGTAGCGTTCGATGCGCTCGAGCAAACCGCGCGCGAGCACCGGCTCGCGGCGGGCACGCTCGATCTCCACCAGCGCGAGAATCGATGCCTGCGGCGAACGCATGTCGTGCGAGAGGAGCCGCAGCGCGTCTTCGCGCTGACGCTCGGCCGCATGCAAGGCCGACACGTCGACGAGGCCCGCGATCCAGCCGGTGGTCTCGCCCTGCGCGTTGGTGCAGTTCGCGTAGCGCAGCAAATGATCGCGCTCTTCGACGTCGCGCACCTCGACGCCGTGCGCCATCAGCGCGGCGAATTCGTGCCGCGTGGGATCGAGCGGCGCCGGCCAGTGCGCGCGGGCGAGCAGACTGTTTTCGGCGTCCGACGCGGCATCGGTGTCGATCGTCTTCACGAGCGTCAGACCGCCCAGCACGGCCTGCATCGGACGGCCTTCAGGCAGCGGCGCGCCGAGGCGCGCGAAATGCGCCTTGGCGGCATGATTCGCGATCAGCACGACGCCGCGTACGTCGCTCACGAGGATCGGCTCGGGCATGCTGTCGAGGCTGTTCCACACGAAACGCTTCATGTCCTGCACGCGCTGCGCGGCCTGCGCCATCAGCGCCATATGCTGCTCCAGCACGTCGCCGCCGAACTCGCGGCGGCGCTGCGGCGTTTCCGGCAGCAGATGGGGTTCGTCGGCGAGACGCTGCAGTTCTCCGCGCAGATAGGCCATCGTCATTTCGAGGCGCCGCCAGTTCCAGATCGGATACACGGCCACAAGACCGACGATTGCCGGCACCGGCGACATCCAGAGCCGCGCGCCGTACAGCAAGGCGGCGCTGCCGGCCGCCGCGAGCAGACACAAGGCGCCGGTCAGCAGCAACGAACGGCGCGGCGACAACACCAGAAATCCGGCCAGTAACGCGGCAAGCGGCGCGAGCGACACCGCGAACAGAATCCACGGATAGACCGGCTCGATCTCGCGGCCGGTGAGCAGCGTGTCGAGCACGTTCGCGTGGATGTACACGCCGGGCAGCGGGCCGAGTTTGCCGGACACCGGCGTCGCGAAACGGTCGTACAAGCCGGACGCGGTCACGCCGATCAGCACGATGCGGCCGCGCAACTGCTCCGGCGGCACGTCGCCGGCGAGCACGCGCGCGAAACTCAGCTTCGTGTAGTTCTGCGCGTTCGGACCGAATGGGATCAGGAAACGGCCTTCGCCGCCGTCGTCGGCGGCGGGGTCGGTTTCGGCTGCGGGCAAAGCGCGGCCGCGCTGCGAGCCGTTCAGATGGAGCGAGCCGTGCTCCACCGCCTGGGCGACCGGCACCATCAACTGCGGCCAGCGTGAGTCAGCGTCGCCCTCATAGCGCGCGACGCTGCGCACGATGCCGTCGCTGTCGACTTCGAGATTGATATGGCCGAGCCCCGCCGCCGCATGCGCGAGCGGCGCCACCGGCTCGACCACGACGCGGCGGCCGCTGTCATCGGGCGCAGTGAGCAAGATCGGCAGATAGGTTGGACTCAGCGCAATCGCGCGGGCGAGTTCGGCGTCTTGCGGATTGGCTTCGGTGAACAGCACGTCGTAGATCACCGCGGCGGGTTGCGCGCCGGCGATCTGTTCCAGCAGCTTCGCGTGAACACTGCGCGGCCATGGCCAGCGGCCGAGTTGCGCGATGCTCGCGTTGTCGATTTCGACCACCACGATATCGCGCAGCAGCGGTTGCGCACGCAGGCTCAGCAAGCGGTCGTAGACCAGATGATCGACGCTCGCGCTCAGACGCCCGAGCGAACTGAGCAGAATCACCACGATGCCGAGACAGCCGATGCCCACCCATTCGATCAGGAAGCGGCGGCCGGCGCGCCGTCCGAGACGGGCGCGCGGATCGAGGCTCAGAAGCGTAGGTGTGGTCGGCAAAGGGTGGCTTGGTTCGATACCAGGAAGCGGGCTGACGCATGGCTCAGCCCCGTGAATCTACCAGCGTCAGCGCGCAAGCGTAAACGAGCGCACCGCGCTGCTCTTTTCATAGAAGCGGCCGTTCTCGAACTGCTCGGCGACGATCGTCCAGTAATAGACGCCGGCCGGCAGGTCGCTCACGATCAGTTGACCGCCCGACAGATCGGTGCGGTCCACGAGCGGATGGCGCAGATCGGCCGTGCTCGCCAGCACGAAACGGAAGCGCGTCTCGACCGTGCCACGGCTGACGAACCAGCGGAATTCATAGTCGCGGCTGCCGGCTCGCTGCTTCGCCGAGGCGGCCAAACCGAGCTGGCGGCGTTCGAACGCGTACACCTGCGGCAAGCCTTCGAGGCCGTGAGCGTCGATCGCGGCGACGCGTACGAAATAGGTGCCGTCGGCCAGGTCGCCGAAATCCGCGTGCGGTTCGCTCACGCGCTGGTCGCGAATCAGGTCGAGCTGGTCGGCGTCGCGCGCGATCTGCATGCGGTAGGCCACCGCGCGGTCGGCCGGCACGAGGTCGAACGCCACCGTTTTGCCGTCCTGCACCCTGGCCGGCTGCGTGAGCGCCGGCGCGGGCAGCAATTCGACCGGATCGCCGATCGCGCCGCCCGCCCGCGTCACACTGCCGAAGCGCGCCTTCACGAGTTGCGAGGAGGCCTGCAGCGGCGCGCCGGGCGGCGGCGTGAAAGCGCGGCCGCCGAGTGCGGCAGGGTCGACGCCGACCGCGCCGTCCAGCACTTCCACCGCGGTGGTTTGCGCGCCGCCGTCGTAGGCGACCTTGAAGCGCGTGCCGCGCACGCCCGCCACGACGGATGGCGAGCGGATCTGAAAGCGGTCGTCCTTTTTGGTCGCGTGCGTGACCTGGCTTTCGACTTCGCCGTTGCGCAGTTCGAGCAGGCGATCGCCGGCGCCGGTCAGCGTGGTGCGCCTCAGCGTGCCGATATCCAGCAAGCCGTTCTGTCCAATCGTGACATGCGAGCCGTCCGGCAATTCCAGCGTGACAAAACCGTTGTCGCCAGTGCGCACCCGGTCGCCTTCGCCGAGCGTCGCGCCTTCGGCAAGCGGCACGTAAGGGTTCTTGCCGAAGGCGTGCTCGGCCGGTCCGCTGGTCGCGATCACGCGAGCGGATTCCTGTTCCTGCTTGAGCTTGTCGGCGGGCAG
Organism: Paraburkholderia phytofirmans PsJN; assembly: GCF_000020125.1. NCBI lineage: Bacteria > Pseudomonadati > Pseudomonadota > Betaproteobacteria > Burkholderiales > Burkholderiaceae > Paraburkholderia > Paraburkholderia phytofirmans. Next base: position 1,131,407 of record NC_010676.1, on the reverse strand, counting down.
AAGCAGTGCGATGCCGGCCGGCAAGCGGCGCGGCGCGGGCACATGATTCAGGCGGCTCAGCACGGCCCAATCGCTCGGGTCGCGCATATAGCGGCCGGCGATCTCGTAAAGCGTATCGCCTTCGTGGGTCAGATACGAGACATAGGCCGGCGCGGCGGCTTTCGCACGCGGCTTCGGCGCGCGCGACGCTTGCGCGGACGCCGACACCGGCGCGAAACAGGTCATCACGAGCAGGCCGGCGGCCGCGATCCATACGCCGCTGCGGCGGGCCGGCGAGATCAGGCAACCACGCGCTGCCCCAGCGACGGAAAGCGTCACGCCTCCCCCGCTTCGGGGCGTTCGCCGGCCGCTGCCGGCGGCGTGGCGGAATCGATTCGCTCCAGCCGGTAACCATAGCCGTAAATCGGCGTCAGCCGATAGCCCTGCTCCGGGCGCAGGCCGAGCTTGCTGCGCAGCATCGACACGTGGGTGTCCATGGTGCGCGACGGAATGTCGGTCGCCTGCTTCCAGATCACGTCGAGAATATGCGCGCGCGACAGCGGCCGGCTCAGATGCTGGAACAGCAGAAGCGCGAGTTCGAATTCCTTCTGCGTGACGGCGACCGTCGTGCCGCGCGCCACCACGTGCTTGGCGCCCAGATCGAACTCGAATTCGCCGAAGACTTCCTTCGCCGCGGGCGGCTTGAGGTGATACGCGCGACGCAACAGTGAACCGACGCGCGCCAGCAAGACCGCTGCGGACACCGGTTTGACGACGTAGTCGTCCGCGCCCGTGTTGAGAATCGACGTGATGTCGGTTTCGCGGCCGCGGCTCGTCATGAACAGCACCGGCAGACGCTCGGAGAGGCTTTCGCGCACCCAGCGCAGCACCTCTTCGCCCGACATGTCGGGCACATTCCAGTCGAGCACCAGCAGATCGAATGTCTGGCGCCGCAACTGCCGCACCAGTTCGCGGCCCGCACCGTATGCGTGACAGATATGGCCCGCCGCCGACAGCGTTTGGCAAACCAGGTCGGCCTGAGCCGAATCGTCATCCAGGACAGCAATTCTCATAACACCCCGCAACGCGACATCATTCGTAACTGGTGGCCGGCTAGCCGGCAGATGACCGGGATGACGGCGTAAGCACCGACGATCCGGCTTTCAATTTCATCTTCGGCTGCACATTTTTCTAGTGGTCCTTTGCCTTGCGCCCTGTTCAGGTCTTCCGCTGCCATCTCGATATTAGGACGCGTGATTCGCTTTATCGCGCGAGGTATCGAGGGGGAAGGCCATCATAATCGAAAACAGCTGCTGTTTTCCGGATGCGATTAAGCCGCTATCCGCTCCGGCTATGCGACATCATTTTATTGGTATCGACCACTCGGGTTGTGGTTCGGATCGGCTGGTCTCGCCTGCGCGGTGATTGGCCCCGTTCGCCGTTGTCTTTTCTGGCCGCGTTCTGCATTCAACTCGCGGCGATTTGACAATTTGCGAGTCAGTATAGGAACAGTCTCAAAATAAATCGTTTAAAGATTGTTAAACCGAGGGGCTCGCGACCCGGACAAAAAATGCGGCGCGGCCTCAATCCAGAGGCCGGCGCCGCTCAAACATCACACGCTCGCGGGGGTCTAGCCGCACGAGTGAAGTCAAATTAGCCCGTCATAAAATCGAGCTCAAGATGAAAAAACTGCGTTTGTAACCGGCAGCAAGGTAGTTATTACGTCGGACGTAATTCATTCGGAACGCAGAGCTTGCGCCATAAGCGTTGAAAATCGTATGAATTGAAGTGTCTGCATCGGGAAATTTACATACGCAGTCATTTTGTTACAGTCGATGCCGGTCGTCTGATTCTTACGGCAGCCTTCAATCAATCAATCGGCCAGCGGGCCGGCTTTGACTTTTCCGTAATCACGATCGGCATCAGGCGCTGCCACCCAGGCAGTAGCGTGCCGTCGCGACGCGTTCCAGCATGACCTGCGCGTTGCCTGTAGAAACAAGGCCGAGCGCCTGCGCGGCGGCATACGATAAATCGATGATTCGGCCACGCACGAACGGTCCGCGGTCGTTGATACGAACGATCACCGAGCGCGCGCCGTTGAGCACCGTTACCCTCACGCAGGCGCCAAGCGGAAAGGTGCGATGCGCCGCTGTGAGCGCGTGCATGTCGTAGCGCTCGCCGCTGGCGGTGCGGCGCCCTTGGAACGGCTTGCCGTACCACGTCGCCATACCCGTTTGCCGGAACGTGTTGCCGCAGGAGCAAGCGGGCGTGGGCGATGCGGCATCGTCGCTCAGTGGTGGATCGGGCGGCGGCTCGTCGCTCGCGCTGCCCGCTGCGTGCGATGCACCGCGGTCGCCGAAGTCGCCGGCTTGCGCCGCGTGCTGTGCCGCACCGTGACCGAAGCGGTCAACGGCAGCACTGCCGCTCGGCGAATCGCGACCGGCGTCCGGCTGCGCGCATCCGGCGAGCGCGAGCAGCGCGCCCAGCAACAGGACGGCCGACACGCGCCGGCCGGCCGCAAAGCAATAGGGAGAGGAAATCATAGGCATCACGTCGCGGCGCACCGCCTGGCGCAGGCGGCGCGTCGCGTTCGAGTTCAAGGTCACTGCGGATGAGCGGCGAGGCCGCGAGCGCGCTGCGTTACTGGCGTTGCGGGAGGTACTTGAGCGGATCGACCGGTTTGCCGTCCGTGCGCACTTCGAAGCGCAGCGACGCCTGGCCTTTGTCGTCCGCGCCCATTTCGGCGATCACCTCGCCAGCCTTGACGTCCGCGCCTTCCTTGACGAGCAGCGCGCGGTTGTTGCCGTATGCCGTCAACAGATGGGCGTCGTGCTTGATGATGATCAGCTTGCCGTACGCCGCGATGCGCCCGCCCGCGTACACAACGCGGCCGCCCGCCGAAGCCCGCACGGATTCGCCGACGCGCCCGCCTATCAAGATCCCCTTGGTCTTGCCCAACACGAACGGCGCGCTCACCTGACCGCTCACCGGCCATGCGAGTCGAGCCTTTGCGGACGCGGGTTCACTCGGGCCATCCGCGAAGATGGCGCGCGCCTGTTCAAGCGAATTCGAAGGCGTGCCGGTCGCGGACGATGTGACGGCAACCAGCGGTGGCGCGACCCGCAGCATCTGGCCGACGCGCAGACCGTCGGTGGACGACAAGTGGTTCCACTGCGCGAGCGCCGAAGGCTCGCGACCGAACGCCTTGGCGACGCCGATCTGCGTGTCGCCGGGATTGACGCGGTAGAAGCCCGCCGGAATTTGCGAAGTGGGCACCGGCGTCGGCGCATTCGAGAATGCAGCCGCGGGCGGCGGCGCCTCGTCGACATGGGTCGGACGTGCCGGCGGCGCGAGCCATGCACAACTTGTCAACGACGCGGCCAGCAACAACGCGAATAGTATGGAAGAGCCCGATCTGGCAAAACGGGACGAACAGGTTTTCATCGGGGAGATCCGGGTCATTCGAACCGGGCCGGCGACCTGCGCCGGCCCGCATCGTCGGGCGATGCTTACGGCTTGGCCGGCGCTGCGTCGTCGTTCGACGGCGCGTCTTGCGCGCCGCTGGCAGCGGACGCCGCCTTATGGTGATGCGCGTGCTTGTGATGCTTCTTCTTGTGGTGATGCTGTGCGGCCGGCGCCGAGGCTTCCTGCGTAGCGACGCCTGCCGGCGACGATGCAGCGACCGGCGTGGAGGCCTGGGCGAATGCGCCGATCGAGAACAGACCCGCGACGGTAACGGCGAAAATATGCTTCTTCATGGACGGTTTTTCCTTAACGAACTGCGTTGACTGACCGCTTCTCGGTCGCGTGTTCAACGAGTGTCAGGACAAAGCGTTGACGGCATCGCCGGGAACAGACCCATCCTTGACGATTTGTCACGATTGCGCTCATGGCAGCGTCAAATCTGGAGATATTTGAGCGCCCTGGAACGGGCGCAACGTCGCGCGGCGCGATGAGTGCGCCGGACGTTTCGAGATGGTGTGCTGGATCGCCGGTTCCTACCGGCCGCTTTCGATTTCCGGCATCGGCGCGAACAGCGCGTCGAGATCGTCGTCCGAGAACTTGGCGGCGCCCGCGGCGTCTTCGGAAAGAATGCTGTCGGCAAGCCCGGCCTTCTGCTCCTGCAACTCGACGATCTTTTCCTCGATGCTGCCCGCCGCGATCAGCTTGTAGACGAACACCGGCTTGTCCTGTCCCAGCCGATGCGCGCGATCGGTCGCCTGGTTCTCGGCGGCCGGGTTCCACCACGGGTCGTAGTGGATCACCGTGTCGGCGGCGGTCAGGTTCAGGCCGACACCGCCCGCCTTCAGGCTGATCAGGAACAGCGGCACCTCGCCCTTCTGAAAACGCTCGACCGGCGTGACGCGATCGGTCGTGTCGCCGGTGAGCATCATGTAGGGTATCCCGACCTCTTCGAGCGCTTGCGCGATCAGCGACAACATGCCGGTGAACTGCGAGAACAGCAGCACGCGGCGGCCTTCCTCGATCAGTTCGGGCAGCATCGACAGCAGCAGGTCGAGCTTGGCCGAGCGCATGGCGCGCGCGCCCTTCTCGATCTTGCCCGTCCTGTCGGATTTTTCAGGGACGTCGTTCGCCTCAGCGGCTGCCTTGAGCGTTTTGACCAATCGCGGATCGCAGCACACCTGGCGCAGCTTCAGCAATGCATCGAGCACGATGATGTGACTGCGCGCAAGACCTTGAGCGCTGACGGCGGCGCGCACTTTCTCCTGCATCGCCGTGCGCACGGTTTCGTAGAGATCGCGCTGCGCCCCTTCCAGGTCCACCGAGCACAGGATCGTGGTCTTGGCCGGCAACTCCTTGGCGACCTCGTCCTTGCGACGGCGCAGCATGAACGGCCGGATGCGCCGCGCCAGCAAAGCGCGGCGCACGCCGTCGCCGTTCTTCTCGATCGGATTGCGCCAGCGCCTGGTGAAGTCTTTCTGGCTGCCGAGAAAACCCGGCAACAGAAAGTCGAACTGCGACCACAGTTCGCCGAGATGATTCTCCAGCGGCGTGCCCGTCAAACACAGCCGATGCCGCGCGCGCAGCCCGCGAATCGCCTGCGCGGCTTTGGTGGTGGCGTTCTTCACGTACTGCGCTTCGTCGAGAATCAGCAAGTGATACTCATGCTCGGCGAGCACCTTCTGATCGCGCCACAGCAGCGCATACGTGGTCAGAATCAGTTCGTGTTCGCCGATCTGCTCGAAGCGTTCCTTGCGCTGCGGACCGTTGAGAAGCAGCACTTTCAACTCGGGCGCGAAACGGCGCGCTTCCTCGCGCCAGTTGTGCACGAGCGTGGTCGGCACGACGATCAGCGCGGGCCGTGTCAGACGCCCCGCTTCTTTTTCCGCGAGGATATGCGCGAGCGTCTGTACGGTTTTGCCCAGACCCATGTCGTCGGCGAGCACGCCGGCGAGGTTCTGCTCGCGCAGAAACTGCATCCAGTTCAGGCCCTGGTGCTGATAGGTTCGCAGTTCGGCCTTCAGGCCGCGCGGCACCGGGACTTCTCGCAGACCGGGCCCGGCTTGCAGACGCTGCGCGAGTTGGCGGATCGAATCGTCGCCACGGAATTGCCAGCGGCCCGTGCCGTTCAGCGCTTCCAGGCGGCCGGCGTCGACGGATGCCACGCGCAGCGGCGCACCGTCCGCGAGCGAGCCGCCGAGTGCGTCGAACAGATCGACCAGCACGCGCACCACCGGCTTCAGTCGACCGGCGCGCAAACGCAGACGTTTGTTCTCCTCGGTCTTCAGCTCGATCGGTTCATCGTCGGCGATGGCTTCGAGCGCGCCGCCCAGCCAGCGCCGGTCGCGCCGGAACAGGTCGGCGAGCAGCGGTTCGAGCCGCACGTTGCGCTCGCCGATGCGGATGCCCATCTCCAGATCGAACCAGCCGTCGCCGGCCTGATGCGCGGTGCCTTCAATCGCGTCGATCTCGATCACGTTGTAGCGGAACTCGGGCGCCATCGTCACACGCCAGCCTTTGCTCACGAGCTCCGGCACGGCGTCGTTGACGAACGCGGACCACGCCTCGGCGTCGGGCAGGCCGAGCATGGTGTCGGGCAGCAGACGCGACGCGTAGACGCGGCTGGTCGGCACCTTCTGCAAACCGGTCTTGCGCAGTTCGAGCAGACGTTTTTTCTCGGCCTCGTAACGGCGGCGGATATGAATGACATCGCCGCCCGGCATCGGCACGAGCGTCACGCTGCTGTCCACGTTGATGCTCACGCCGTCGTAATCGAAACTCACGCCGGCCAGTTCGACTGCTCCGGATTGACGCAGCCCCGCCTTGCTCGTCGAAGACGGCAGCGCGTGACTATTGAGCGAAAGCACCGGCACCGGCTCGACGTCGATCACTCGAATCGCGGACGCGTCTTGCGTAGGCGGCAGCGGCAACTCGGGCGCGACCTCGCGCAGCACCGAGGCGACGAGCGGCGCTTCGGCGAGCGAGATGGGTGGCATGGCCAGATAATCCGGCAACTGCTGGAATGGCAGCGACGACTGGACGATGCCCGCCTCATTCGCGACGCCGTCGACATACCAGACCGGTTCGGTCGGCAGCACCATGCTGGCGCGCGGCTCGGTGCACAGCACGGGCCGCAGACGTTCGTCGGCGAGCGGCTCCCATTCGATCCGGCCGGGCCGATCGGCGCCGCGTGACAGCGCGGCCGGACCGGCCTCGCCGGGCGCGGGCTTGAAGTCGAAGAACAGCCGCCCCGTCGCGATCAGCTTCTGCAGCATCTCCGCGCCGCTCGTGCCGCGCAGAATGAACTGGCCGAAATCTTCACGGGAGCGGCCGAGCCAGAGACCGCGCAGGATCGAGAGGTCTTCGTCGGAGACGAACTTCGGCTGCTTGAGCAGCGCCGCTTCCACGTTACCCCAGGCTTCGTCGACCGCGACGACCGCGCCGGCGGCATTGCAGCGCGCGCGGTACAGCACCACTTCGTGGCGCTTGTGGAAGCTGGACCAGTTCAGCTGGTACGCGAGCGTTTGCGTGCGCGGGGCGCTCGCCTTCTGCGCGTCGGCATCCGCGGCCTCGGCTCGGGCGCGAAAGCGTTCGAGCCAGCTAACCAGTTCGGGCCGTACGCCTGACGGCTGCCCCATGTGTGCCATGTGTGCAATCCGCTTGGGCGGCAGATCGCCCGTGGTTTCGCTGTCGTCCAGTTCGATCTGGGTGATGTGGTCCATCTCGTCGTGGTACTCGAGCTCGGCAAACAGCAGCGCGGCGACGTGCTTGCAGTTGCGGCCGACCGGACACGTGCAGTCGCCTTGCGCCCAAGGCGAACCGCCATCGGTACGGAACCGCACGCGCGTTCTGTAGGGTGTCGGCTGGGTGCCCTGCACGTCGCCGCTGAGCGTGGCGCCGTGCCATTTCACGTTGGCGACGGGGCCGACCGAGCGCGCCTTGGCGACAGTGTGGTCCCCGAGCCATTCTGCAATCCGTTCCCGATCAAAGAAAACTGACGACATCAGCGTCCAATCCTATTCAAGCCGGCTCGGGCAAGCGCGCGGACAGAATCAGCCCGACAGCGCGCGCATGGCGCCGCCTGGTGAAAATCTGTGCAGCATCGATTGCCTGTGGTAACCGGCCATTTTACGCGTTGGACGAAATTGGCTGTGTGCTCACCTCCACATCCACGCCAGCCGCCGCGAACACCTGAGCCAGTGCTGGCGCGAGCGCATCATCTGTTACCAGCAGATCGACGGCGTCCGCGCCGAACGCGTGCACCAGCGCGCTGTGGCCGAATTTCGCGTGATCGGCCGCGACCACGCACCGTTCGGCCTGGGCGCAGGCCGCCTGTGAAAACGCCGCATCGGCGGGCAGCGCGTCCATGAAACGCCCCTGCATGTCGATCGCGGTGACCGAGACGATCGCGTAGCGCACGTGAAACTGCCGCAGAAAAGCCAATGCGCTGTCGCCGACCGCCGCGCAATCGTCCGGCCGCAACTCGCCGCCCGTAATGAACACCCGGTTGCCATTGCGCGGCGCCAGCAGGCGCGCGACCTCGATGGAAGGGGTCACGACCGTGAGCCGCGAACGGGCGGCGAGCGCCTGCGCAATATGCAGACAGGTCGTGCCGCCCTCCAGGATCAGCGAATCGCCGTCCCGCACCAGTTCGCCGATGCGCGCGCCAATTGCCCGCTTGCCCTGCTGACTTGCCGTCATGCGTCGCTGGAACGGCGGTTCGTCGAGTCGCTCGGGCAGCATGATGCCGCCGTGGACCTTGATCAGCAGGCCGTCCGCGATGAGCGGCTTGATGTTGCGGCGGATGGTCTCGTCGGAGACGTCGAAACGGCCGGCGAGATCCGTGATCGTGCAGGTGCGCTGCTCGCGGACGATTCGCAGGATTTCGGCTTGGCGCTGGTTGGAAAACATGGCGATTGGGCGGTGATGGTTCAGGGGAGTCTAGCAAAGGACACAGTCTGGCGGGTTAGATAGCCACACATTTCCAACCAAAACCACATTCCTGCGACGATGACAACGCGGCCTTTTATGCTGAAGCGGAGACTTCGCGAGATGATTTACTTCCAAAAGCACGATCGTGTGACCGTTGCATGACGCCGCCGAGATCACAACAGCGTTGCGTCTTCGTTGCATTTTGTGTTTTTTTACGGCAATCTACACGCACTTCCTCCACGCATTTCCACACATGTCCACACCTCTTCCTACTCACGCGCGCGTCGTCATCGTCGGCGGCGGGATCATCGGCTGCTCGGTCGCCTACCATTTGACGAAGCTGGGCTGGACCGATGTAGTGCTTCTCGAACAGGGCCAACTCTCGTGCGGCACGACCTGGCACGCGGCCGGACTCGTCGGCCAGTTGCGCGCGCAGGAAAGCATGACGAAGCTGATCCGCTATTCGACCGCGCTCTATGCCGAACTCGAAGCCGATACCGGCCTCGCCACCGGCTGGAAGCAATGCGGCTCGCTCTCGGTGGCGCGCACGGCCGAGCGGATGACGCAACTCAAACGCACCGCCGCCGTCGCGCGCGCCTACGGCGTGGCCTGCGACGTGATCAGCCCGCGCGAAGCCGGCGACCTGTGGCCGGTCATGCGCACCGACGACCTGCTCGGCGCGGTCTGGCTGCCCGGCGACGGCAAGGCGAATCCCACCGACCTGACCCAGGCTCTAGCCCGCGGCGCTCGCCAGCGCGGCGCGCGCATCGTCGAGAATACCCGCGTCACGGCGATCCACACGCGCACCGCGCAAGACGGCAAGGCGAACGGCGCGCGTGAAGTCAGCGGCCTCGCGTGGCGCAACAAGGACGGCGAGGAAGGCACGCTCGGCGCGGACATCGTCGTGAATTGCGCGGGCCAGTGGGCCAAGGGCGTCGGGCGCCTGTGCGGCGTGACCGTGCCGCTGCATTCGGCCGAGCACTACTACATCGTCACGGAACGGATTGCCGGCGTGCATCCGGATCTGCCGGTGATGCGCGACCCGGACGGCTTCATCTATTTCAAGGAAGAAGTGGGCGGCCTCGTGATGGGCGGCTTCGAGCCGGATGCGAAACCGTGGGGCATGAACGGCATCCCCGAGAATTTCGAGTTTCAACTGCTGCCGGACGATTGGGATCAGTTCGAAATCCTGATGAAAAACGCGCTGCAGCGCGTGCCCGCGCTCGAAACCGCTCAGGTGAAGCAGTTCTATAACGGCCCCGAATCGTTCACGCCGGACAACAACTTCATGCTGGGCGAAGCGCCCGAACTGCGGCGCTTTTTCGTCGGCGCGGGTTTCAATTCGATGGGGATCGCGTCGGCGGGCGGCGCCGGGATGGCGCTCGCGGAATGGATCGTTGCGGGCGAGCCGACCATGGATCTGTGGCCGGTCGATATTCGCCGCTTCGCGCGCTTCAACGGCAACGACACGTGGCTGCACGATCGCGTGAAGGAAACGCTCGGCCTGCATTACGCGATGCCCTGGCCGAATCGCGAACTCGATAGCGCGCGGCCGTTTCGCCGCTCGCCGCTGTATTCGCTGCTGCGTGACGAAGGCGCATGCTTCGGCAGCAAGATGGGCTGGGAGCGCGCCAACTTTTTCGCGCCCTCGCCTGACGAGGCCAGAATCGAGTACGCGTTCGGCCAGCAGAACTGGCTGCCCTGGAGCGGCGCCGAACACCGCGCGTGCCGCGAAGGCGTCGCATTGTTCGACATGACGTCGTTCTCCAAATTTCTCGTCAAGGGACGCGATGCGCAAAGCGTGCTGCAAGGCCTCGTCGCCAACGACGTGGACGTGCCGAACGGCACCACCGTCTACACCGCCATGCTCAACGAGCGCGGCGGCTATGAATCGGACTTCACGCTCACACGCCTTGCCGACGATCAATATCTGCTCGTCACCGGCACCGCGCAAACCACGCGCGACTTCGACAGCATCGAAAAATCGATTCCGCACGACAGGCACTGCACGCTCGTCGACGTGACCGGCCAATATGCGGTGCTCGCCGTAATGGGCCCGCGTTCGCGCGAACTGCTGCAAAGCGTGTCAAAAGCGGATTGGAGCAACGAGGCGTTCGCATTCGGCCAGAGCCGCGAGCTCGATCTCGGCTACGCGACGGTGCGGGCCACGCGTCTCACCTATGTCGGCGAACTCGGTTGGGAGTTGTACGTGCCGGTGGAATTCGCGGTCGGCGTGTACGAGACGCTGCACGCAGCAGGTAAAGCGTTCGGCCTCGTCAACGCGGGCTATTACGCGATCGACTCCTTGCGCATCGAGAAAGGGTATCGCGCATGGGGCCGCGAACTCACGCCGGATACGAACCCGTTCGAAGCAGGCCTCTCGTTCGCCTGCAAGCTCGACAAGGACATTGCGTTTCGCGGCCGCGACGCGTTGCTGAAATTGCGCGCCGAACCGCTGCGCAGACGCATGGTCGTGCTGAGCGCCAACGGCGCAACGGACCGCATGCTATGGGGCGGCGAAGCGATTCTGCGCGACGGCAAACCGGTGGGCTTCGTGAGTTCGGCGGCATTCGGCCACACGCTGGGCTGTCCGGTGGCAATGGGCTACGTGAACAATCCCGACGGCGCAGCGGACGCCGAGTATCTGAACAGCGGCAGCTATGCGATCGACGTCGCCGGCGAACTGCTGCCGGCAACGCTGCATCTGAAGGCGCCTTATGATCCGCGCTCGGAACGCGTGAAGTGTTAAAGAAGCACTAGCGCTCGCCGCGCGCCATGCTGGAAAACACGCCGTCGCGCCGGATCAGTCCATGAAACAACGCGGCCGCGAGATGCAGCAGCACGGTGGCGAACAGCGCGAATGCGAACCACGTGTGCAATGCGCGCAGCAACGCGAACAGTTCGACGTTATGCGGCGCGATCGGCGGCAGATGCAGCGGACCGTAGAGCGTGACCGGATAACCGGCGGCGGACAGCATTCCCCAACCGATCAACGGCATGGCCGCCATCAAAACATACAGCACCAGATGCGAGGCCTTCGCCGCGAAGCGCTGCGGCGCGGGGATATCGTCGGGCAATGGCGGGCTGCCGCGTGTGCTGCGCACGCCCATGCGCAGCACCACCAGCAGCAGCAACGCAATGCCGAGCGGCCGGTGAATCGCGATCAGCGTGTCGTGCGCGCGCGAGACGGTGGCGACCATGCCCACGCCGATGAACAGCATCGCGATGATCAGCGGCGCCATCGTCCAGTGCAACAGGCGCGCGAGCGGACTGAAATGAGTGCGCGTCGGCTTCATGAGTGATCTCCGTTTGTCTGGGTTTGATGAAGCGCGGGGTGCAGGGCCTCCTCGCGCGTGCGGCGCTTGTACGACAGCGCATAGGCCGCCGAACGCGCGGCGAGCAAAGGATCGTCCGAGGGCGCGATGCCTGCGGGCAGGATCGTCGGATCGAAGTTGATGTCGCGGCACGTGCCGTTTGCCTGCGATGTCGTGTGATCGATGACGAGCGTGCCCGCGTCGATATGCTGACGATCGTCGGGCCATTGCAGCGTGGCGTCGTTCGTCGGATCGCCGGGCTTCGCAACCGTCAGGATCAGATGCCAACGCAGTGGTCCGTTCTGCAGGCGCTGGTCGAGGTCGGCTGCGAGGAAATTCTTCTCGGCTTTTTCAGCATCCGTGATCGGCGCATACGGCGTTTCGGGCACCATCGCCCAGCGCACCGCGCGCGTGTTGCCGCCGCCGTTGGTGAAACGGAATGCGTTGATGCTGTAGTACGCGGCATTCGCCAGACTCGACGAAGGCGGATGCGCCTTCACCCATGCCTGAAACGGTTGGGTCTCGGGATTCGCGGCGTAGAACGCCTTGAGTTTGGCCGGGTCCGGTTTGCCGGTCGCCGGGTCGGGCTTCGCTGCATTCAGTTGCTGATAGAACTGCTCGGGCGTGTGCACCGCGAACACCGGCGTCGAGTTCATTCCTGTGCGCCACTGCTCGCCGTTTTGCAACTGGAACAGCAACGCGAGACTGCGTACGGGCGAACTCGTATCCGGCGCGGAAGGATTGCCGCCGGGCACCGCGAAGCGTCCCGTGACCGGCGTGCGGCCGGCCGCAAACACCGCCGCGCTCGAGAGCGCCGCGCCCTCGCCGTTGCCGTCGAAATAGCCTTCGACGCACAGACCCTTCGCATGATTGCGCCGATAACCGGGATGCTGACCCGCCACGGCTTCGAATGTGTTGATGATGCGCGGTGCGGTGAGACGCGCCGGCGTCAACCAGCCTGCCGTGTAAGCGAAGCCGCCGGCGAGCGCCAGCACGGCCGCACCGATCACGGCAAGTCGGCAAGGCACGCAGGCAGGCGCCGGATTGGGAACGGATGGTTTTGCCACGAAACACTCCTCTGTCGGATAGATGCGCTTACCGGGCAAACACACGATGCAGCGATCTATTCCATTCGATATCCGGCGCGCCCGTTCCGGTTGCGCGCCGGTATCGGCCCTTCAATTGACGCTGCCTGCCTGCGCGTCGTGGCCCGCGACGCGATCGGTAGCCGCCGCTTCTTTGGCGAGTGCTTCCTTGTGCTGCGCGACCTGCTGCGCGAATACCGGGCTCACGTCGGGATACGACGCATCGGTGACGTAATTCAGGCCGTTCTGCTGGGCCTGGATCAATTCCTGGTACACCTCAGCACGCGTCTTGCCTTGCGCGAAAGCGCTCGACGAAGCGGCGAGAACAACAACGGACAATGCGGCGAAAGCGATCTTCTTCATGATGAACTCCAGTGAGTTTTGTGCGGGTTTGCATGAGGGAGAACCACGGGTCCGCGGCTTTTATTCCTGCCTCGAAGCGAGAGAAAAAACATATTCGAAAGCGGGAATAAACGCGGGTGCAATCGGGTTAGCTCGCGCGTGGGCGGCGCGGTGAGGGCTGCGTGAAAGTGCGATCGCGCGAGGCCGGCAAGCGTAAAAATTGGCGTGCGAACATATGGAATAAACTGGGGTGTGTGCGTGTTCGCCCCTCGACAGCCGAACTCCGACGCACGCCGACACCATGACCACTGACGCCCCTTCCGATTCGCCGCTTTCCGAAGCGGACATTCAGGCCTACGCTGACGGCACACTGACGCCGGAGCGCGCCGCGTTCCTGCGGGAATATCTGGGCAAGGATCCGGCGGAGGCGCGCCGCGTGGCGTTTTACGGCAGGCTGAACGCGCAGATCCAGCAGGCTTTTCAAACAACGGACGAACCCGCGCCGGGCCGCGTCACCGGGTGGCGCCGGGCAATCGGGCGCATCGACATGTCAAAACGCACGCGAAAGTGGCTCAACGCGCTGGCGGCGCTCGCGCTGACGTTGGCGGTGGCAAGCGGCTGGCTCGCCGCTACCCAGGTGTCCGCCCTGGCGCTGAACAACGCCGCGGTGATGGCGCTCGCAGAAAGTGCCGCCGGCCAGGTGTCGGCAGCTTCGCCCACGCGCGTCGATGCGTCCGCGCCGAATCTCTCGGCGATCGGCTTGCGTCTCGTGGACCGGCGCGTGGTGGCGCTGGGTCCGTTGCAGCGGGTCAGCGAATTCATCTATCTGAACGGCGACAATCAACCGGTCGTGCTGCTGTCGGCGTTGGCGCTGTTCGCGCCGGCGCAGCCGCAGTGGTCCGCGAGACGCATCGGCGAGATTCGCCTGTTGCTGTGGACCGCGCAGCGGCAGCGATTCGTGGTCGCCGGCGACGCCCGCACCCACGGCCTGATGCGCGCCGCCGACACGATGACCATGCGATAACGACGTGATGAATACAGTACGCGATTCACGATTTCAAACACTGCGGGGAATAAACTGCGCGCAACCGTGTTCGCTTCTCAAATGCGTCTTTTCGCGCGACAGCAGCACGCCTCCTTGCCTGCGGAAAACCCCACGATTGGGATAAAAAATGGATGTCCGTGACGAGTTGATGGAGCATGTGCCGCGATTGCGGCGCTATGCGCGAGCGCTGATCAACAATCGCGACCTCGCCGACGACCTGGTGCAGGACACGCTCGAGCGCGCGCTCGGCCGCACCGGCATGTTCCAGCCGGGCACCGACCTGCGCGCGTGGCTGTTTACGATCATGCACAACGTGTTCGCCAATCAGGCGCGCAAGGCGTCGGCGCGCGCCGTCCACGTGGCGGTCGACGACGAAAGCGTGTCGGAGAGCGAATTCGCCGTGCCCTCCGAGCAGACCCGCTCTCTGGAAATGCGCGACCTCGACTACGCGTTGCAGCGTCTGCCCATGGAGCAGCGCGAAGTCGTGCTGCTGGTAGGCCTCGAGGAAATGAGCTATGCCGACGTGGCGCTTGCGCTGAACATCCCGCTCGGCACGGTGATGTCGCGGCTGTCGCGCGGACGCGAACGCTTGCGGGCGTTGATGGCGGGCACGCAGCCCGGTGCAAAATTACAGGTGGTGCGATGAGCGACCAGACTATGCCGATCGGCGAAGAAGACCTGCACGCGTACGTGGACGGCACGCTGTCCGACGAACGCCGTGCCGATGTGGAGCGCGCGCTCGAACAGAATCCCGAGCTGGCCGCGCGCGTCAGCGATTATTTTTCGCTGAACAGCATGTTCCATGAGCGCTACGACCGCGTGCTGAACGAGCCCGTGCCGAAGCGCCTGCAGGCGCCCGCCCCGCGCCGCTGGCGGATTGCCGCCAACTGGCCGCAATTCGCCGGGATGGCGGCGGCACTGGTGATGGGCGTGGGCATCGGCGTGGGCACGCATATGGGACAGGACGTGATCGCGCCGGTCGCGGGCGGCCACTCGGACACGCGCCCGGTCAGCGCGGACAGTTCGGAAATGTTCGCGCGGCAGGCGGCGGTGGCGCATGTGGTCTACATGCCCGCCGTCGACCGGCCGACCGAACTGAGCACCGACGACCACGAGCAGGATTTCGTGCAGTGGCTCGCCAACCGGCTCGGCACCAACGTGCATCCGCCGATTCTCTCGAAGAGCGGTTTCAATCTCTCGGGCGGGCGTCTGCTGCCGGGCGCCGATGGGCCGACCGCGCAGTTCATGTATCGCGGGCCGAACGGCGAGCGGGTCACGCTGTGCATTTCGCGTCGCCAGCAGAATTCGAACACGACGGCGTTCAAGCTGTATCAGGACGGCCCGGTGAACGTGTTTTACTGGATCGACGGCGACTTTGGCTATGCGGTGTCGGGAGGCATCGAGCGCAAGGAGTTGCTGCAACTTTCACATGACGTGTATTCGCAGTTGACGGGCGCGGCGCCGGGTTGATCGCAAGGCTGCTGC
The DNA here is from genome assembly GCF_000020125.1 of Paraburkholderia phytofirmans PsJN. Lineage (NCBI taxonomy): Bacteria > Pseudomonadati > Pseudomonadota > Betaproteobacteria > Burkholderiales > Burkholderiaceae > Paraburkholderia > Paraburkholderia phytofirmans. Next base: position 1,115,763 of record NC_010676.1, on the reverse strand, counting down.
ATTGCGGTTTGCATTTCAGTTTGCGGGCGCGCGGCCTCTAACGAGATGAGGCCGCGTGCAGCGCCTGGTTTCGTGACCTTATCGCGGTATGGCAATGTTGCGGCTCTGGTTCGAATCGAGCTCGACAATATTGCCCGCATTCGCACCTGATCTGATCAGCTCGCGCGGCGTCACGCCCAACAGGCGGCCCATCCAATGCGCCATGTGACTCTGATGCGCGAAGCCCGTATCGAGCGCAATCTGACTCGCATTGAGCTTGCCTTCCAACAGCAACGTTCGCGCGCGCTCCACGCGCCGCTGCACCACGTATCGATGCACCGGCATGCCGAGCGTCTCGCGAAACAGCACCTTGAAATGCGGCACGCTCAACTCGACGAGCGCGGCCAGTTCGCTTAGCGTGAGACGCTGGTCGAGATGCGCCTCAATGAACTCGATCACGCGCGCGGCCGTTTTCGGCGCGAGCGTGCGCCGCTTGTTCTCGAGCGTTGGCGCACCGCCGATCAGGCGCACCACCATCGCCGTACACAGGCTTTCGGCGTAGAGCGGATCGGATGCCTCGTCCGCTTCGAGCTCGGCGCGCAAGGCCCAGGCGAGATGCTGGAAGCGCGGATCGCGCATCTGGAATTGCGGACGCAATTGCGCATCGCCGGATTTCAACGACAGTTGCTCGACGGTCCGTTGCGCGAACGCCTCGCTGATCCACACGCTGAAAATCGTGCAGGCGGCCTCGTCGCTCCACTGCCCGTCGAGACCGGCGGGAATCACGTCGGCGTCGCCATGCGCCTGGATTCGCGAGTGGCCGCGCTCGTTGCACAGGCAGCGCGCCCTGACCGGCGCGCCGACATGCACGCCCACCCGGTGATACTTGAACGCGGGAATACGGTGCAGCCCGGCAGACACGTTGACCAGTTCCGCGCCGAAGCCCTGCCAGCCGAGCAATCCGCTCGAGCGCAACGTGAGGCGGGAACCGCTATGCGGCAGCGGTTGCAGCAGCGGTTTCGGTTGCCCGGCCGGTATCGGTGTCACTGCATTCATTGCTTCCCTCGTGGATGGCGGCAAGTGAGTCTGCATTGTGCGGCGTTTTGCGTTGCTTCGCTCGACTCTACGTAATTCAACGTTTCCGCCGCGGCGGGGCAAGTAAAAACCGTCATCCGAATCTGCGCGGCGCGATCCTTGCCCGCGCGTTTTCGCGTCGCTGCGTCCCTATGATGAGGTCGTACCGAGTCAACCAGGGAGTGCAACGTGTTCGTGATTTTTGGAGCTGCCGGCAATGTCGGCAAAGTAAGCGCGGCGGCATTGCGCCGGGCGGGCTGCAACGTGCGCGCGGTCGTCCGTGACAAGCAACAGGGCGCATTCCTCGCCGGGCTCGGCTGCGAGATCGTCGTCGCCGATCTGCTCGACGCCGCGACCGTGGCGCGCGCCATCGAAGGCGCGCATGCGGTGCAACTGCTGTGTCCGTTGCCGAATGGGCACGCCGATCCCGCGCAACCGATGCGCCGCATGATCGACGTGAGCGTCGCCGCGCTGCGCGCCGATCCGCCGCCGCGCATCGTCGCGCTCTCCGACTACGGCGCGGAACATGCGGCCGGCACGGGCATCACCACGCTGTTTCACGAGCTTGAAACGCAACTGCGAACCGTCGATTCGCAGTTGACGTTTTTGCGCGCCGCCGAACATATGCACAACTGGGCGCGCGTACTGCCGGTCGCGCTCGCGAGCGGCGCGTTGCCGAGTTTGCATCATCCGTTGAGCAAGCGCTTTCCGACTGTCGCCGCGCAGGACGTGGGCGTGCTCGCCGCCGAGTTGCTGCTCGACAATGGCGCGCAGCCGGTCTCGCCGCGCGTGGTGAGCATAGAAAGCGACGAGCGTGTCAGCGCATTGGACGTGGCGCGCACGATCGGCGAACTGGCGGGCCGTGCCGTCGTCGCACGCGAGGTGCCGCGCGGCGAATGGGCCGCGCTGCTGCAAGGCGCAGGGCTTGGAGAACACCATGCGCGTTTGATCACCGATCTCTACGATGCGCATAACGCGGGCCGTATCGATGTCGAAGCGGACATTAGCGAACGGCGCTTCGGCGCGACGGCGTTAGGGGAAGTGTTCGCAGCGCTTCTGCCGCGTGCGGCCGCAGTCGCAGCCGCGGCACCTGCTGCCGGCACTGCTCGATAAACAGGAGAGGCCGCATGCATACCTGCCCTTTGCTGCGCGCATCGATCGACGCGCGCAAGGTCGCGCCTGTACAGCGTCGAACGCAGTCCACACGCACGAGCACGCGCTCGCACCGCTGGCTGGCGATATCGGCAAGTCTCGCGGGATGGCTAGGCTGGCGCGCGCTGCGGGACGTGCTCAACGCCATCCCCGACAGCAACGACGACTTCAGCCTGTTCTGACCGGCCGCACTTAGATCCACCGAAGGCGCAAAGCAAAACGCCCGGCATGCCGGGCGCGAGATATCGACGAATCCGCCGCTACAGCGCCGGCCGGCATCCAGCACACACGGCGGCCGGTGCGTGCGCGCGGCTCATTCGTTCTCGTCGAAGTAATGACCGAACTTCACCTGCTTGGTGCGGATATAGCGCTCGTTTTCCTCGCGCATCGGAATCGCCAGCGCGACCCGCTCGCACACCGGAATGCCGTGCTTGGACAGCGTGTCGAACTTCTCCGGATTGTTGCTCATCAGACGCACCGACGTGACCTTCAGCGTGCGCAGAATGCCGGCGGCCGAATCGTATTCGCGCGAGTCGTCCGGCAAGCCGAGATCAAGATTGGCCTCGACAGTGTCGCGCCCCTGCTCCTGCAGCGCATACGCGCGAATCTTGTTCGACAGGCCGATGCCGCGCCCTTCGTGGCCGCGCAGATACAGCAGCACGCCGCAGCCTTCCGCCGCGATATAGCGCAGCGCGAGGTCGAGTTGCTCGCCGCAGTCGCAGCGGTACGAGCCGAGCACGTCGCCGGTGAGGCATTCGGAATGCAGGCGCGTCAACACGGACGACTGGTTGGCGACGTCGCCCATCACGAGCGCGAGATGTTCGGCGCCGCTTTCGCATACGCGAAACACGTAGGAAGTGAACGTGCCGTAGCGCGTGGGAAGCGTGGCGGTGGCGTCGAGAATGACGCATTCGCCGTTGGTTGCGCCGTCTACTGCGGGCGACGGATCGTGAGACGTGAGCATGGCGTTAGACAATGGTGCTGACATGAACCCGATCAAACCGGGAATAAGGTACGGACTGGGAGTTTACCGCTAATCGGCGTCCCGCACCCGTATGCTCTTGCATGCGGCACGGAACCGCCGTCGCGGCGCGGCGCTACCCGAGTTAAACGTCCGGCGCGCCACAGGTATTCCCGAAGTACCCCGGTGCCGCGTCACGCCTATACTGGAATCGCCTGTCCCTCACGACAGCGCGCCGCGCCGGCGTGCTGCACTGCGAAACGGAGCCGCTCCATGACAAGCGTTGCACAGCTTCTTAAAACGAAACCGAACAACACCACCGTTTTTACTGTCGGGGCCGACGACTCAGTCTATGAGGCAATCAAGCTGATGGCCGAAAAAGGCATCGGCGCGCTGGTCGTGACAGACGGCGACAGCATCGCCGGCATCGTCACGGAGCGCGACTACGCGCGCAAGGTCGTGCTGATGGACCGTTCGTCGAAGGCCACGCCGGTGCGCGACATCATGAGCAAGGCGGTGCGCTTCGTGCGCCCCGATCAGACCACCGACGACTGCATGGCCCTCATGACGGAGCGGCGTATGCGCCACTTGCCGGTGATCGAGAATGACCGGCTGGTCGGCATGGTATCGATCGGCGACCTGGTGAAGAACATCATCGCCGAACAGCAGTTCACCATTCAGCAACTCGAGTTCTATATTCACGGCGAGCGGCCCTGACGGACGGCGCGCGGCGCACGCCGCCAGACCGGACGCGCAAAAAAAGCCCAATCGGTCAAACGGTTGGGCGAAGCTACCTTGCGGCAGCGGAGGTTTCTTGACTGGTGCGCCGCTCGCGCGGCACGGCGGTCTTGTGGCGCTCGCAGCACTGCTGGCGCGTGGCGCGCTTGACCGACTCAACGTTTGCAACCGTGCGCGTCATGACGGAACGCGCACGTTGTTTTCAATTTCAGAGCACTTGCCGCGGTTTCCAATTTCGATTTTCAGACAGCGCAACGTTTTTGGAACCGCAGTTCGAACTGGTCCCTGCGGCTCCGTGTCGTTCCGTGCTCCACCGGGCAAGCCGACCGCTGAGCGCCGAATCCGCTTGCCCGGCTACCTCGCTTAATTACCGAAGTAGACCGACTTCGAGCCCGACATCGGCTGAACCACGCCGCCGGCTTGCGACGAACCACTCACCGCGCCACCGTAACCGCTGGTGTCTGCGACCGGCTCCTGTGTCTGCGCAACGGCCGGGTTTTGCGCCTGGACGCGCCGTTCAGCAGCCTGGATGTCCGACGGATAAGTCGGATCGTTCGACGCAGCCGGGTTATACCCCGCCTGTTCCACCCGGATCAGATCGGCGCGAACATCCGCGCGGGTCACGGGCTGCTGGCTCGCCTGAGCGAACGAAGCGATCGGAGCGGCGAGAACGGCTGCAATGGCAACTGCCTTGATAAGCGATTTCATGATGATTTACCTCCAGACCTAGTTTTATTTGCGACGCTTGCCACACCATGTGAGAAGCGGGTGAATTCAGTCTAGTCATCACATCGCCAAGGGAAAACCCTTGATTAAGAGATAGATAATTGTCGGAATCGCAAAAATGGTCTGGAAATTACCGCAAGGTCGCATTCAGAAAGCATCTCTGGCGTAATAATTGTCGGGAACGTAACCCTTTGTGTCTGAAGTTTCAAAAATACCTCTGATCTGAGCATGTTCTACCGTCAGACGCAGAATTGCAGGGCAAATTTACGCCCGCTTCGGCGCACCGGACTGGGGCGTTACCAGCAGCTTGCGCGGCCCGCTGACAAAGGCGCTGCCGGGTTCGAAGAATCTGAGCGGTTGATGCATTTCGCGCGACAAGCCAATGCGCGTTGTCACACCGACCGGCACCTCGCCCCGCTCGATAACGCCGATCCACAAGCCCTGCCCCGAGCACAGATCCCAGCCGTCGAACGACGGTCCGACGCCGAACGCCATCGTGAGCCGGCCGGGTCCGCGCGCGAGATCGCGCAACGGCACGCCGGGGCGCCGCGCTTCGATCAACGGCAGGCCTTCGAGCGGTTCGATCGCGCGCAGCAGAATGCCGGCGCCGACTTCCTCGGCTTCGGCAGACATATTGAGCATGTACGACAGCCCATAGGTCAGCCGCACATACGCGTGACCCGGCGCGAGAAACATCGAACCGTTATGCGGCCGGCGGCCCATGAATGCATGGCTGGTCGAATCGCCGAGCGGATACGCCTCGGTCTCGACGATGCGCCCGCTCATGCGGCCTTCGGGCAGATCGTGCACGAGGTATTTGCCGATCATGAAGCGCGCGAGTTCGACGGTGTCGAGAGGCAAATCGTCACGAAGCAAGGGCAGGATGGGGAGTTGATGTTTCCGCATGCGTCAGGCCTTATTTTTAAAGCGCATGGTGTGGGGCTTAAGAGAAAATGCAAACAGCATGAAAAGGCATGCGGATCGGGCCATTGCGCGAGCCGTGGACGGTGCGATGCGCGCGTCGGTCCCAGCGATTGACCGCCATCGGCCAGTTTTCATCGGCCTATTCGTTGTACCAAAACCTCACTTCTGTGCAGCGCCGCCATCACCATGGCACTAATTGGAGTATCGTGTGTTTCCGGCCTGCAGCACAGCCTTTGCCGGCTCGCGTGTGTTTCGGCCCGCCCGAATCAACATACAGATGGATAGCATTCGCACGATCCGCAGCACCGTTCCATTCAGTTTTGATCCCGATGTACCCGCTGGTGTAGCGCACTGCCTCATTCGGAGGCGGTTGTACCCATGACAATAGGAGAGAGTTGAATGAAAGCATTCCCGGCAATCAAGATGATCGGCGGCGCGCTGATCGTTCTCGCGTCCCTCAACGCATATGCACAGAGCAGCGATGCAGCCCCGGCAGCGGCAGCGCCGACGGCCAAGCAGACCAAAGCGACCGACCGCGCTTTGGGACGCAAGGTCCGCTCGGCCCTGTCGAAGACGAAAGGCCTGAGCGTGTCGAACATCACCGTGCGCGCACGTGGCGGCGCAGTGACGCTGGCCGGCTCCGTGCCCGAACAACCGCAAGTCGATCTGGCCACCCAGACCGCACAAGGCGTGGCAGGCGTGACGTCGGTCAAGAACGCGCTGACGATTCGTCCGGTCGGCCAGTAACCGAGTGAACCCTGGACGCCAATGCCTTCTCGCAGGGCATTGGCGTTACCGGAGCGGTTTCGAGCAGTTCGCCGGGAGCCGCGCACCCGTAGTATGCTCGGCACACTTGGATTCGCCCTGCATCCCGCATTACCGATGCGGAACTCAACGCATACCGGTCGCCTTGGCCGCCGAGCATTAAGCACGCACCAGCGACGCATCAGTCACACCCGCCACGCGTTATCCGCGCAATTCTGCGTGACCCGATCCCTTTCTCCACTAGTCGCCGTTTGCGCCACAGCATGCCGGACGCACGCCGTCGTCATGTGTCCCTAAGAATCGACATAGCCTCGCACACGAACAACTATCCTTTATAATTTAAAGCGTTAGAGCGTGTTGTTTAGAAGTTGCATGACCATGCGCGCTTGTTTCAAGCCAGGGCGGAAGCCATCCGCGTCCCGCCGGGCCATTCACGACAAGCATTAAAAGGAAGCCCGAATGACCACGCCCGCGATCGTTCTGCCCCGCTGGACCATTGCCGCGCCGTTCCTTGCGTGGATCGTGCTCGGCATCGGGTATGCCATGCCGGACAGCGGGCTGCTGCTCGTGCTGGTCGGCGTCGCGCTGTGCGCGGCGGTCTTCACCGCCGTGCATCATGCGGAAGTGGTCGCGCATCGCGTCGGTGAGCCGTTCGGCACGTTGGTGCTGGCGGTGGCCGTCACCGTGATCGAGGTCGCGCTGATCGTCTCGGTCATGCTCACGTCCGGTCCGGAAAAAGCCGCCCTCGCGCGCGACACGGTTTTCGCCGCGGTCATGATCGTTTGCAACGGCATTGTCGGCATTTGCCTGCTGGTCGGCGGCATTCGCCACCGCGAGCAGGATTTCCAGAGTCGCGGCGCTGCTGCGGCGCTGGCGGTGCTCGCGTCGCTCTCCGTGCTGACGCTGGTCATGCCGAACTACACGACCACCAGCGTCGGTCCGATCCTGTCGTCTTCGCAACTGGCGTTTGCGGGGGTGTCGTCGCTGGTGCTGTATGGCGTGTTCGTATTCGTGCAAACCGTTCGCCATCGCGATTACTTCCTGGCCGGCACGCCGGATGAGGACGTCCACGCCGCGCCACCGAGCGCCGGCCAGGCGCTGGCGGCCGGCGGTTTGCTGCTGGTGTGCCTCGTCGCGGTGGTGTTGCTTGCGAAGGTGCTCTCGCCGGTGGTCGAAACGGCGGTCGAGAATGCGGGCGCGCCGCCGGCGGTGGTCGGCATTATCATTGCCGCGCTCGTGCTGTTGCCTGAAGGGCTTGCCGCGGTGCGCGCGGCGCGCGCCGACCGCTTGCAGAATAGCCTGAATCTCGCGCTCGGCTCGGCGCTGGCCAGTATCGGGCTGACCATTCCGACGGTCGCCTGCGTGTTTTTGTATACCGGCCAGCCGCTGGTGTTGGGCATCGACGGCAAGGAAACCGTGCTGCTCGTGCTTACGCTGATCGTCGGCACGCTCACGCTCAGCAGCGGGCGCACGACGATTCTTCAAGGCGCCGTGCATCTGTCGCTGTTCGCGGCGTATCTGTTTCTGTCGTTCGCGCCCTGAGCCTGCGGGCCTGATCCTTAAAGAGAGGGCCCCACACCGTTGAAACGGGCGCGCCTACTCTTCCCAGTGCGCCGCAATCCAGTCGCGGAACAGATTCAGCTTCTGCTGATGCGCGACCGAGTCCGGATAAACGAAGTAATAGCGCCAACCGGTCTTGAGCACCGTATCGAACGGGCGCACGAGACGCTTTGCCGCCACGTCCTCGTCGATCAGCGCGAGGTCGCTGATCGCGACACCGAAGCCCTGTAGCGCAGCATTGGTCGCCATATCCAGCGTATCGAAGCTCGGGCCGTGTTCGGCGTCGATCGCCGCAGCGTTCGCGGCATCGATCTCGGTCACCTTGGCGAGCCACATCTTCCAGTCGCGATGATCTCGCGTGGGGTGCAGCAGCGTATGACGCGCGAGGTCGGCCACTTCGGCGAGCGGCTTGTCCTTCAAAAGATCGGGTGCGCACACGGGCGTCAGACGCTCCTCGAACAACGGCACTGCCTGCACGCCCGCCCCCGGCGACGAACCGTAGATGATCGCGGCGTCGAACGGTTCGAGCTGGAAATCGACGTCGTGCTGCCACGTGGTCGTGATCTGCACGTGCAGTTCGGGATACTCGGCCTGAAAGCGCATGATCTTCGGCAACATCCAGCGCATCACACAGGTCGGCACTTTCAACGCGAGATCGGTGCGCTGCCGCGTGAGACGTAGCGAAATTTCCTCGATGCGCGCGAAGCTCTCCTTCACGGCCGGCAGCAACAATTCGCCTTCGGCGGTGAGCGTCAGGCCTTTCGCATGGCGCTTGAAGAGCGGAAACTTGTAGTAATCCTCGAGCGCGATGATTTGCCGGCTGACCGCGCCCTGCGTCAGGCATAAATGATCGGCGGCACGCGTGAAACTGCGATGCCGCGCCACGGTTTCGAAAATCTGCAAAGCATTGAGCGGCGGTAGGCGTCGCATCGTGAGTGTCCAGTACGATCAGGAAAAGTCATTGCGAGGGCGTGGCGGCGCGGCTCATCGCAGGCCGTCGGAGCGCCACGCCGGGCCTACAGGATACGCGATCAGAAATTTCCGCACGACAAGCGTGCAAACTGGCCTTATGCATTCGGCTCATGCCGCTGCCGAATCTTGCGCTCCGGCAAGCCGCAATGCACCGGCACAGGGCAACGCGCGTCCACAGTCGCACCAGAACCGAGCTTTCCTCATACCTCCGCAAGGGCGGAAAGCGTCGACGAAACATGGACGTTAACCCGCATGCGTTGCTGCTTAGGCGCTTCCGCCGTCTGACCGCCCTGCACGAGCGCAATCGCGCGATGGCCACCGCATGAGCTTATGTCATGCCGTCCATGCGCATATTTCGTTTGTTGAGGGATTTTGGCAAACCTAGAGTGCTTCCACACGCAGCGCAGGCAGAACACGCCAATTAGCGAGGCGACGGCGTCAATCAGCGACATCATCGGCAACAAGGCGTTCAACACAGGAGACCGCCATGCAAGAGATCAAACGGGGCAGAAGGCAGGCCATCAAGACACTCGGCGCCGCACTCGCGGCATCCACCTTGCCGATGCCGTTCATCAATCTGCGCGCGCAGGAACACAACTTCAGCGGCAAGACGTTGCGCCTGTTGACCTGGTCGGACGACACCGGCGCGGCCGCGCTGCGCAATATCGCCGCCACCTTCACCGCGAAAACCGGCGCCAAAGTCATCGCCGACCGCGCCGACGGCACCTCCGGCATGGTCGCGAAGGTCAAGGCCGCAGGCGACCGCCCGACCTACGACGTCATCACCCTGGCCGGCGTCGGCGCCGCCGGTCTCGGCGATGCAGGTCTGCTGATGAAGCCCGATCTGGACAAACTGCCGAATCTGAAAGACGTCGCGCCGCAGTACCGCACGGGCGCGAACGGCTTCGGCGTGGGCTATCTGCTGTGGTCGGACGGCTTGATCTACAACACGTCGACGGTCAAGACCGCGCCCGCATCGTACGAAGCCCTGTGGGATCCCAAATACGCCGGACGCCTGTTCCTGCCGCCGCCCGAGTGGGCCGAAGCGGTCGACCTCGCGATCATCGCCGCGAAGATGAACGGCGGCTCGCAGCAGAACATCGAGCCGGGCTTCAAGAAACTGATGCAGCTGAAAGATCGCGTGATGACGCTCGGCGAGAACCCGAACCAGGTGGCGGATCTGTTCCGTACCGGCTCGCTGGATATCGGCGGCATCTATTCACCGGCGTTCTTCCCCGACCAGATCCGCAAGCCCGAGTACAAGATGGGCGTGACCTACGGCATGAAAGAAGGCTTCGCCACTCAGCTGATGTTCACCGTGATCCCGAAATCGCATCCGGGCGACAGCGATCTGATCCACGCCTTCATCAACCATTCGCTCGACGCCGGCGTGCAAGGCCGCATGGCCGCCGACGTGCTGAACGGCCCGGTGAATTCGAAAGCGGTGATACCCGCCGAAAGCCGCGCGTTCGTGCCGAGCCCGCAGCAGATCGCCGAGAAAGCCGTGCTGCATGACGACAAAGCGCTCGCCGTGGTGCAGCCAGCGTGGATCAAGCGTTACACCGAAATCTTCGCGGCATGACGACGATGCTCGCGCGCTTCTCGCGACGTGTTGCTTCGTCCGGGCCGGCGTCCGATGCGGCGTCGGGTGCGTCCGGTCTCGGACCGGACACGCCTGCCGCCACCGCGATGGCAAAGGCGCGGCCATGGCTGCTGCTCGCGCCGATCCTGCTGTTTCTCGCCATCCTCGGCGCGGCGGCGCTGGTCGTGTTGCGCATGAGCTTCGGCACGCAGGGCAACGAGTGGCACGGCTTCACGCTGCAAAACTACGCGGACCTGCTCGACGGCTACTTCATGAAGTCGTTGTGGCTCACCTTGAAGCTCGCGTTCCAAAGCATGATCTGCGCTGTGCTGCTGGCGATTCCGGTCGCACTGGCCATGGCGCGCACGAAGTCGCGGCTCGCGCGGCGGCTCCTGCTGGCCGGCGTGCTGCTGCCGCTGCTCGTCAATCTGCTGCTGCAAGGCTACGGCTGGCTGATCATTCTCGGACCGGCCGGTCTGCTCAATCACGCGCTGCTCGGCAGCGGCCTCGTGCAACGTCCGTTGATGTGGCTGTACCGCGAAAACGGCGTGCTGCTCGGGCTGATCCAGACGGCGTTTCCGCTTGCCGTGCTGCCGCTTTCGAGCGCGATGCGCGCGGTCTCGAGTTCCTACGAAGAAGCCGCCGCCACGCTCGGCGCGACACGCTGGCAAACGCTGCGTCACGTGCTGTTGCCTTTGGCGATGCCCGGCCTCGTATCCGGCGCGCTGCTCGTGTTCGCGTACAACGCGAGCGCGTTCGCCGTGCCGCTGCTGCTCGGCGGACGCCGCGTGCCGATGCTCGCCGTGCTGGTCCACGATCAGGTTGCGCCGTTGCTGAACTGGCCGGCGGCTTCCGCGTCGGGTGTCGTTTTGATGATCGCCACGTTGACGGTGATGGCGCTGTCGCAGCGTCTCGTGCGCCGCACGCAAAAACTTGCCGAGGAGCCGCACGCATGAGCACGCCCGTTCAAACCGCTCCCTCGCGCATGCCGGGCTCGCCGCGCTCGCCACGGCTCGCGGCCGTCATGCCCGGCCAGCTCGGCAAGGCCACCGCCCTGCTCGCGGCGATCGTTCTGTTCCTCGCCGCGCTGCCGATCCTCACGATGATCACGATGTCGTTCAGCGCGGCCGACACGCTCGAATTCCCGCCGCACGCCTATGGCCTGCACTGGTATCACGCCGCCTGGCACAGCTTCGTGTCGCCGGACGCGAGCGATACGCTCTCGATGGGCGACGCATTGCGCACGAGCCTGGTCGTCGCGCTGTCGACCATGGTGATCGCCACGCTGGTCTCGGTGCCCGCCGCGTACGCGCTGAGCCGCTACCGCTTTCGCGGCAAGCCCGCAGTCGAGCAACTGGTCGCGTTGCCGCTCGTCTATCCGCTCGTGATGCTCGGCCTGTCGCTGCTGCTGGTGTTCAACGTGCTGCCGGTCGAACTCGGCGTGTTCCGCCTGATCATCGCGCACGTGATTCTGGCGCTGCCGTTCACCGTGAAGAATTGCGCGGCGTCGGTCGCCTCGATCGGCCCGGAATTCGAAGAGGCCGCCTGCGTGATGGGCGCGAGTCCCGGCCGCGCGCTCGTCGACGTGATCCTGCCGCTGATGCGCCCCGGCATTCTCGCCGGTATGCTGTTCGCGTTCATCATCTCGTTCAACGAATTCACGGTCACGTTCTTTCTCTACGGGATCGATACGATGACGCTGCCGGTGTGGCTCTACAGCCGCACGGTGTCGTCGCTCGATCCGACCGTGTTCTGTTTCGCCGTGTTCATCGTCGCGATCGACTTCGCGCTGATCTGGCTGCTCGAAAAGCTGATCGGCGACGAAGGCGTCGCCTTGTGATCCGCGCTCATGACGCCCAACTGCTGGAGCATCCGATGACCCATTTAACGTTGCAGGCCGTGACCCGGCGTTTCGGCGCGGCGCATGCCGTGGACAACGTCGATCTGAGCGTGCCCGACGGCAAGCTGGTGTGCTTCCTCGGCCCGTCCGGCTGCGGCAAGACCACGCTGCTGCGCATGATCGCCGGGCTGGAAACGCCGACCTCGGGCAGCATCCACTTCGCCGGGCGCGACATCACGCGCCTGCCGGCCAATCAGCGCGACTTCGGCATGGTGTTTCAGTCGCTCGCTCTGTTTCCGCACATGACGGTCGCGCAGAACATCGCGTATCCGCTGAAGCTGCGCAAAACCGCGAAGGATCAGCAGACGCGCCGCGTGGCCGAATTGCTGGAACTGATCCAGTTGCCGCACATGGCGAACCGGCCGGTCACGCAACTCTCCGGCGGCCAGCGCCAGCGCGTGGCGATTGCGCGCGCGATCGCGTCGCAACCAAAACTGCTGCTGCTCGACGAGCCGCTCTCCGCGCTCGACGCCAAGCTGCGCGAAGCCATGCAAGTGGAAATCCGCCTGCTGCAGCAGCGCCTCGGCATCACCACGATCATGGTCACGCACGACCAGCGCGAAGCGATGACGATGGCCGACGAAATCGTCGTGATGGAGAAAGGCCGCATCGCGCAGGTCGGCAAGCCGCTCGATATCTATCGCGATCCGGTCAGCGAGTTCGTCGCCGACTTTATCGGCCTCGGCAATATCCTGCCGGTCACCTACGACGGCGCGGGCGGCGTGAGCCTGCCGGGTGGCCGGCGCATCAGCGTCGTGCAGCCGGCGCGCGTGCCGGAGTCGAGCAGCGATATCCGCCTGTTGATCCGGCCGGAAGACGTGTGCGTGAAAGCGGCGTCCGACGCGGCGGGCCCGAACCGGCTGCTGGGCACCGTGACGTTTATCCGCGACGTGGGCGCGTCGCTCGAAGCGACCATCGATTGCGCCGGTTTCACGTTGACCGCCGCCACCACGCCGCGCGAAACGCCGGGGCTTGCGCTCGGCATGCCGGTGCTCGCGGAATTGCCACCGCACGCGTGCAAACTGATCGCCGCGCGCGCCGCGCATTGAGCCGTACGTCACTCGAACCCATTCCAATACCGACATTTTCGACAGAGGACAAACCATGAACCACCGCTCCGTTACCCCAACCCGCACGCGCCGCGTGTTCGCCACGCTCGCCGCGACGCTGGCCTTCACCGCTCTCGGCGCGCTGTGCGCGTTGCCGTCGGCCGCGCATGCGGACGCGCTCGACAATATCGCCAAGTCCGGCACGGTGCGCATCGGCGTGTTCGAGGACTATCCGCCGTTCGGCTCGATCGGCCCGGACATGAAGCCGATGGGCTACGACATCGACGTCGCCAATCTGATCGGCAAGGCGCTCAACGCCAAGGTCGAACTCGTGCAGGTGACGGGCGACAACCGCATGGCCTATCTCGCCGACCACAAGGCGGACATGCTGCTGTCGGTCGGCCAGACGCCGGAACGCGAAAAGGTGATCGACTTCTCACAGCCGTACGCGCCGTACTATCTCGCCGTGTTCGGCCCGAAGGCCCTGCCCGTGAAGAACGCCGCCGATCTCGCCGGCAAGTCGATTTCAGTCGCGCGCGGCACGCTGGAAGACCTGAGCGTGACCAAGATCGCACCGCCCACGGCGAACATCAAAAGATTCGACGATCCTAACGGCGCAATTTCGGCGTTTCTTTCTGGTCAGGTACAGTTGATGGTAGTCGGCAACGACGTCGGCGCCACGATTCTCGCGCGTCATCCCGCTAACGATCCCGAGCAGAAATTCTCGCTGTTCAGCTCGCCGGATCACGTCGGTTTGAACAAGAACGAGCCGCGTCTGAAGCAGAAGGTCGACGAAACGATTGCCAAGGCCCGCAAGGACGGCACCATGAACGCGATTTCGCAGAAGTGGCTGCGTGCGCCGCTGCCGGCCGATCTCTGAACCTATTTTGCGCGGACCGCGAAGCGTGGTCCGCGCCGGAGTTTGACCTCACGATGAGCGCCACGCCATGACCTATGCGTTCGACTTCAGCGGCTTCGGCCTCTATGGGGGGATGCTTGCGCGCGGCGTCGCCGTGACCTTGGGGCTGACGGCGGTCTCCACAGTGCTCGGTGGGATCGTCGGCATTGCTGGTGCGAGCGTGGCCGTGGCCGGGCCGAAATGGGCGCGCTGGGTGGTGGCGAGTTATGTCGAGCTGATCCGCAACACGCCGTTCATCGTGCAGTTGTTCTTCGTGTTCTTCGGCTTACCGAGCCTAGGCATTCATATCGATGAAGTGCAGGCCGCGATTCTCGCCATGACCGTCAATCTCGGCGCTTACGCCATCGAGATCGTGCGCGCCGGCATCGATTCGATTTCGCGTGGCCAGATACAGGCGGCGCAAGCGCTCGGTTTGCACGGACGGCAGGTGTTTCGCTTCATCGTGTTGCCGCAGGCTATCGCCAATGTGTTTCCCGCGCTGCTGAGCCAGGTGCTGATCGTCATGCTCGGCTCGGCGGTGGTCTCGCAGATCTCCGTGCCCGATCTTACCTACGCGGCCAACTTCATCCAGTCGCGCAACTTCCGCTCGTTCGAGAGCTACCTGATCATCACCGCGACGTATCTGGTGCTGTCGATCGCGCTGCGGCAAATCCTCAACCGGCTCGGCCGCGGTCTGTTCGCGGGCCGTGTGGCGCGCGGCAACGAGAGCGCGCCGCGTAACTGGCGCAACCGCCTGATGTGGCGCGGCGCCCGCACTCTGCCCACGGAGCGTTGATCATGGTCGAATTCACGCTGTGGGACATTGCCCGCAATCTGTTGCTCGCCGCGCGCTGGACGGTGCTGCTGTCGCTGATCGCGTTTGTCGGCGGCGGTATCGTCGGGCTGATTCTGCTCGCGATGCGCGTGTCGCCGATCGCCTGGCTGCGGCGTATCGTCGTGGTCTATGTGGAGGTGTTTCAGGGCACGCCGCTGCTGATGCAACTCTTCCTGGCGTTTTTCGGCTTGCCGCTGCTCGGCGTCGATGTGTCGCCGTGGGTCGCGGCCACTGTCACCTTGACGCTCTACACGAGCGCGTATCTGGTCGATATCTGGCGCGGCTGTGTGGAAGCCGTGCCGCGCGGCCAGTGGTCTGCGGGCGCGAGCCTCGGCATGACGTTCGGCCAACAGTTGCGTTACATCGTGTGGCCGCAGGCGCGCAAAATCGCGGTGGCGCCGACGGTCGGTTTTCTCGTGCAGGTGGTGAAAAGCACGGCGCTCGCGTCGATCATCGGCTTCACGGAATTGACCAAGACCGGCACCATGATCACCAACGCCGCGTTCCGCCCATTCCCGATCTACGGCATGGTCGCGATGATCTACTTCGCGATGTGCTTCCCGCTGACGTGGTACGCGCGGGTGCTGGAGAAACGGCAGAAGGTAGGTCAACATCGTTGATGCCGCGCTCCGGCGCATGAATAAAAAAACGGCAACCGTGTGAAGCGGTTGCCGTTTTTTATTGCCGGCCTCGCAGAACTAGCGGGCCGCGTGCGTGGACTTGCGCAACTTCGCCACGTCGTCCGCCGTCACCGCGGGCGCGCCGTTGTTCCATCCGGCCCGCACGAAAGTGAGCACATCGGCGATCTGCTGGTCGTTGAGCACCGGCGCGTACTTCGGCATCGGATACGGCGCGGGAATGCCGCCGATCACCAGGTCCTCGGTGCCGTTCAGCGTCACGTTGATCAGCGACGACGGATCCTTCTCCAGCACATTTGGATTGCCGGACAGGGGCGCGAGCATCGGCGCGAAGCCGCGTCCATCGACACCGTGGCAGTGCATGCAATACGCCGTATAGACGCGCGCGCCGGCATCGTTCGCGGGACGGTTCAACGACACCTTCGTCGCCTGCGGATCGTACTTGTAAGGCGGCGCGCCGCTGCCCCCTGCCGGCGGCAGCGACTTCAGATACGTCGACATCGCGGCGATGTCCGTATCGTTCAAGCCCTGCGTGCTGTTGTTGATCACGCTGGTCATCGAACCGAACGCCGAGGCATGGCGATTCGCGCCGGTCTTCAGAAACGCCTGCAAGTCCTGATCGTTCCAGCGGCCCAGACCGACGTTGTGCTCGCCGGTGAGGTTCGCCGCGAACCAGCCGTCGAGCAAGCCGCCGGTCAGGAACGCGCTGCCGCTTTCATCGAGCGCCTTTTCCTGGAACGCGATGCCACGCGGCGTATGGCACGACCCGCAATGGCCGAGCCCCTGAATCAGATACGCGCCGCGATTCCACGCCACGTCCTTGCCCGGCTTGTCCTGATAGACGCCTTTATCGAGGAACACCATGTTCCAGAACTTCAACGGCCAGCGCATGTTCAACGGCCACTTGATGTCAGGCTCGCGGTTCGCCTGCTGCACCGGCGCCACGCCGCTCATGAAATACGCGTACAGCGCTTTCATGTCGTCGTCGTTGACCTTGGCGTAGGACGGGTACGGCATCGCCGGATAGAGGTTGTGGCCGTCTTTCGCGACGCCTTCACGCATCGCCCGCGCAAAGTCCTCTTCCGTATAGCCGCCAATGCCGGTTTGCGGGTCCGGCGTAATGTTGGTGGTGTAGATCTGGCCCATCGGCGTGGTCATCGGCAGGCCGCCCGCGAACGGCTTGCCCTTGGGCGCCGTATGACAGGCGACGCAATCACCGGCCTTTGCCAGATAAGCGCCGCGTTGCACCAACGCCTGATCCGCCGCTCGCGCCGGAGTCTGCGCGAACAACGGCAGTGTCAAGCACAACGCCGCGCCGAAACCCTTCAAAGTGTTTTTCATATCGGGCTCCGCTCAGACGGTTTGCAGTTGGCTGCCGACCGGCAATTGCCGCAGCCGCTTGCCGGTGGCCGCGTAAATCGCGTTGGTCAGCGCGGGCGCGAGCGCCGCGGTACCGGGTTCGCCGATGCCGCCGGGCGCCTCGCTACTCTTCACGATATGCACCTCGATAGGCGGCGTCTGATCGATCCGCAGCATCCGGTAATCGGTGAAGTTGTTCTGCTCGACGCGGCCGTCCTTGATCGTGATCTCGCCGTAGAGCGCCGCCGTGATGCCGAAGATGATGCCGCCCTGCACTTGCGCTTCGATCGTGTTCGGGTTGACCACCATGCCGCAATCCACCGCGCAGACCACGCGCTTGACCGCCACCTCGCCCTGCTCCACCGCCACATCGACGACGATCGCGAAGAAGCTGCCGAACGCATGCATGACCGACACACCGCGCCCCTGGCCCTTGGGCACCGCGCTGCCCCAGTTCGCCGCTTGCGTGGCGACGTTGAGCACGCTCAGCGCGCGCGGAGTTTTGCCGAGCAGGTCCTGACGATATTTGACAGGATCGACTTTGGCCTGCGCCGCGAGTTCGTCGATGAAACTCTCCACCACGAAGGTGCCGCGCGTCGGTCCCACGCCGCGCCAGAATGCGGTGGGCACCGTGTGCGGTTCCTGGCGAACGTAGTCGATCAACTGGTTCGGCAGGTCGTACGGCAAGTCCGCCGCGACCTCGACCGCGTCCGGATCGATGCCGTTCTTGAACGCAGGCGGCGCGAACCGCGCCATTACCGACGAACCGACGATCCGATGCTGCCACGCGACCGGTTTGCCGTTCGCATCGAGCCCGGCCGAAATCTTGTCGTAGTAATACGGGCGGTACATGTCGTGCTGAATGTCTTCTTCGCGGGTCCAGACCACCTTCACCGGCGTCGACACCTGCTTGGCCACCTTGACAGCTTGCGTGACCATGTCGAACTCGAGCCGCCGGCCGAAGCCGCCGCCGATCAGATGGTTGTGCACGACGATCTTGTCGGCGGGCAAACCCGTGACCGCCGCGGCGGCATCCACCACGCGCGTCGGCACCTGCGAGCCGAGCCAGACATCGCAACCGTCGGGGCGCACATGCACCGTGCAGTTGATCGGCTCCATGGTGGCGTGCGCGAGAAACGGCTGCTGATACACGGCGTCGACGCGCGTCTTCGCATTGGAGAACGCATTGCCGACGTCGCCGTCCTTGCGCGCCACCGCGCCGTCGCGTTGCGAGGCATTGGCGAGATCGTCGACGATCTGCTTCATCGACAGGTTCGCGCCCGCGCCTTCGTTCCACTTGATGACGAGCGCCTGCACGCCGCGTTTGGCGGCCCACGTGTGGTCGCCGATCACCGCGACCGCGTTGTCGATCTTGATGACCTGGCGCACGCCGGGGATTTTCTTCGCGTTGGTGTCGTCGACGCTCGCGAGCGTGCCGCCGAACACTGGGCAGTTGGCGATCGCCGCGTAGACCATGTCGGGCACGCGCACGTCGAGCCCGAACATTGCGGTGCCGTCCACTTTCTCCGGCGAGTCGAGCCGTTTGACCGCCGTGCCGATCAGCTTGAAGTCTTTCGGGTCCTTCAGTTTGACGTTCTGCGGCGCGGGGAGACCGGCGGCAGCGGTCACCAGTTCACCATAGCTGACACTGCGCTTGCTAGCCTCGTGAATCACCTGTCCGCCCTGCGCGTGGCAGCTTGCGGGATCGACCTGCCATTGCTGCGCCGCCGCGCTGATCAGCACGGTGCGCGCGGTGGCGCCCGCTTTGCGCATCGGCTCCCACGCATAGCGGATCGAGGTCGAGCCGCCCGTGAGCTGGCCGCCGAGCAGCGGGTCCATGAAGAGCTTCTCGTTCGGCGGCGCGTGATCGATGGTGATTGAGTCGAGCGGCACTTCGAGTTCTTCGGCGATCAGCATCGGAATCGACGTGTAGACGCCTTGGCCCATCTCGACCTTCGGGATCACGAGCGTGACCTTGCCTGCGGTATCGATCTGAATGAACGCGTTCGGCGCGAACACGCCGCTTTGCGGTGCTTCGACACCGTCGCCGCCGATCACCGACTTGCCGGCCTTCTGATCCTGACTGGCGGCCGGCATGCTGAAGCCGAGCAACAGACCGCCGCCCGCCGCCGCGCCGACCGTCACGCCGAATTTCAGAAAGGTGCGGCGCGACAAACCACCTGCGGCGCGCGCGCCGGCCTTCGACGCTTGCGTGCCGTTTTGTGAGTCGAGCAATCCCTGTGACATGTCATGCTCCCTTGGCGGCTTGCTTGATTGCCGCGCGGATGCGGTTGTAGGTCCCACAACGGCAGATATTGCCGGCCATGGCGGCGTCGATGTCCGCATCGGTAGGATTGGGGTTGCTAGCCAGCAGCGACGCCGCCGACATGACCTGCCCCGACTGACAGTAGCCGCATTGCACGACGTCCAGTTGACGCCAGGCCTGCTGCACCTTTTGACCGGCCGGCGTGCTGCCCACGGCTTCGATCGTCGTAATCTTTTTATCGCCGACGGCCGCTGCCGGCAATACGCACGAGCGCACTGCCACGCCGTCGAGGTGCACGGTGCATGCGCCGCATTGCGCGATGCCGCAACCGAACTTGGTGCCGGTCAAACCGACGATATCGCGCAGGACCCACAGAAGAGGCATGTCGGGCGGCGCGTCGACGGTGTGCGTCTGGCCATTGATATTCAGCGTTGTCATTTGAGCGGCTCCGAGTGGGGTTTATTGTTTATCAGGCTGTTTAGACAGAGACGTCGAACCAAAACATAAAGACTAGCCGCGTTTATTCGACTGACTGGACTAATACGTGTACCGTTTTTCCGGTCATTGAAAACGGCGATAAATGCACGGGCGCGAGCGCGCCGATGCTGACCGGCGAATTGTAGACGCGACTTAAAAAGTTCGCTTCGTGGCTGCACAGCGGCGGCCGGCTCAAAGCATTTCGCGGAGGGTGATCGCGCGTCTGAAAGCTGTTGTTAATCGTCGGGAGACGATCCGTGCATCGGCCTGAACGGTCGGCCTCTACGCGGCTCGTGAATCTTGTTGAATCAATACCGGGCGATTTTGTTAGCATGGTCCGGTCTGACTGACTATCCGAAGGAGCAGTACACATGAACGACTCGCAATGCACTCAATTCCTCTCGGACATTCGCCGACCGCTGTTGGCGCTGCACAAAGCCATTCTCGACCACGAGCGTGCCGTGTACGAAAAGGAATTCGGCCCGGTCACGCCGGCCGCTTTCCTGCAGGTGCTTATCAACGGATCGGGGTTCCGCTGGCTCGCACCGCTCTCGACGGTCATTGCGAACGTCGACGAAATTCTCGACGATAAGGAAGCCGACGCCACCGACCGCACCGCCGCGGTCGAAGCGGTGACGGGGCTCTTCTCGCCCGACCAGCCGAACAACGCTTTTCTGCCGCGCTATCTGCCGCTGTTGCAGGCCGATCCGGCAATCCTGCATCAGCATGGCCAGGTGTCGCAGCTGTTGCGCGGGATCGAGTCGAAGTAGCCGGTTGCGCGCGGCTTCGTGTGCTCGCGTGGTGCGAGTTCGGGCCGCGCGTTGGTTGCGCGTTGGTTGCGCGTTGGTTGCGCGTTGGTTGCGCGTTGGTTGCGCGTTGGTTGCGATTTGTTGTCGGCATGATCGGGGGTGTGGCGCTTGGCGTTCAGGCCGCCTCGGCTCCCGTATTTCCTCACCATCGAAAGCACGCGTTTCGATCGATAGCGCCTTGTCCACTCGATGGCGGCATGCGGGCGTCGCCGAGCGATTACCAGGCTTTCCAAACACTGCCAACACAACGAGGCCTTATTTCAGGCCAACTTATGCACGATTCGTAAGAGTGCGTGTTGCCGACCCCCACCCGTTTTCGATCGAAACGCGTGCGCGATTGATTCCTGGCTGAATTTGCCTGGTTTTGCTGAATAAAACAAAGGTGAGCTTCTGCGGGAGATGTTCAGCGGGAGCTACGGAAAGCCGGTCAGCATGCTTCACGAAGCTTTGCTAAGGTAAGCAGACTTCCTCGCGACGCTTATCGCCATGCAAACCTGGCCGCTCCCCGAAAGCTATACCTTCCGCGATCAAGCCGTGCGTTTCAACGTGAGCGGCAATGGTCCGCCACTGGTGCTGGTGCACGGCACGCCGTTCTCTTCGTATGTGTGGCATCGCATCGCTCCGCATCTCGCCCAGACGCGCACGGTCTATTACTACGACCTGCTCGGCTACGGGCAATCCGAACAGCGCGACGGCCAGGACGTTTCGCTCGGCGTGCAGAATGCTTTGCTGGCGGAATTGCTCGCGCATTGGCAACTGACAAGCCCGGATGTCATCGCACATGATTTCGGCGGCGCGACTTCATTGCGCGCGCATCTGATCGATGGCTGCGACTATCGAAGCCTCACGCTGATCGATCCGGTCGCGGTCGCGCCATGGGGTTCGCCGTTCGTGCGGCATGTGCGCGAACACGGCGACGCGTTCGCCGGACTGCCGCCGTATATCCACGAAGCGGTGGTGAAAGCGTACGTGCGCGGCGCGATAGCGCGCGAGATTCCGGACGACGAACTCGCGCCTTATGTCACGCCATGGCTCGGCGCAACCGGCCAGGCGGCGTTCTACCGGCAGATCGCGCAAATGGATCAGCGCTACACCGACGAGGTCGAAGCGCGCTATCCGCAGTTACGCTGTCCGGTGCAGATCTTGTGGGGTGAAGAGGACCAGTGGATTCCTTTGGCGCGCGGCCGACAACTGGCCGCGGCCATACCGGAAGCGCGCTTTCAGGCGGTGCCGAAAGCCGGCCACCTGATGCAGGAAGATGCGCCGGAAGCGATCGTCGCCGCGGCACTGCTTTGGCTGGATTGAAGCCGCGCGCCTAGCCGCGTCCTTGCGGCAGGTACGGCATCGGATCGATCGGTTTGCCGTCGCGGCGCAACTCGAAGCCCACGGAAACGCGCGAGTTGTTTTCGTCGCCCATCTCGGCGATCTGCTGTCCCTGCGCGACGATGTCGCCGGTTTTGACCAGCAGCTTGCGGTTGTGCGAATAGGCGGTCAGAAAGTCCTTGTTGTGCTGGACGATGATCAGACTGCCGTAGCTGTTCAGACCCGTGCCGGCGTACATCACCTTACCGTCGGCGGCGGCGCGCACCGGATCGCCCGGCTTGCCGCCGATTTCAATGCCGCGTGTTTCGCCCGGCTGGAAACCTTCGACCACACGTCCGCCCGCGGGCCAGGCCAGCGCTACGCCGTTCGCGTGCCGCGCGGTTTGTTGCGCCACTTCGCGTGCTTCGGCGGCGCTGAGCGCCGGCGACTGCGCGGACTGCGCCGATTGCGCAGCCTGCGCCGATTGCGAAGGTGGCTGCGTAGCACCCGACGCGGTTGCCCCCGCCTGCCGCGCCGCGACCGAAGCAGCCGGCGTGGATGCCGCCACGGCTTTCGCCGCGGCATTGGCCGCGTTCACCGCGCGCACCGTTTCCGGCGACGCGACGTGCAAGACCTGGCCCAACTTCAAGCGCGAGGACGCATTCAATCCATTCCAGGCTTGCAACTGCTTTACGCTGCAATGATGATGCTGCGCGATGCGCGCCAGGCTGTCGCCACGCTTGACGCGATACACGAGCGGCGGCGCTTTCTTGAGCAGCGCGCTCTGCTCGGCGCTGATGCCGGGCGGCGCGGCCGACGTCGCATCGGATGCAGTCGCGCTAGCCGCCGGCACACTGGACGCAGGCGCCGCGCCCGCTGCCGCGCCTGTCTGGGCGCCCTGCTGCCCCACGTTCGCACAACCGCCGACCGCCAGCGCGACCCATACGCCAGCCAGACTGGCCATCATTGTTTTGTCGAAGCGCTTTCCCATCTTGTTCGACTCCTGCCTTGTTCGTTGGCAAGCCGGATGCCGCCTTGCCGCAGTGACGCGCACGCCCGGACGGCGCGCTGCTCTCCCTGCGACACGGCAAAGCCGCCTCGTGCGGCGCTCACCCATGCCTTTGCCGACCAACCCAACCCCTCGCCTTCACAAGCTGCCGGATGCCGCCAGCACAGCCGATCTTCCGCGAAAAGGGCCGGATTGCCGATTAAAATTCAAGCGGAATTGTAAAGTGCGTTCTAACAAAACGCGTCAACCCACATACTTTGATACAAACCTTACGCAGCGTATTGCGGTCATCGTTGCGCATGCAACGTGTACGGCGGCGGCGCGTGCCCGTCAGGCATCCGCGAGACCGCCGCAAGTCCGGGTGTTGTCGGACCGTGTTTCGTGCGTCGCCGGCAAATCGGGTACGGGCTTGCAATTCATGCAAAGCGCACCTATGGCGAGGCCTCGGCAGCGCACGGTAACGTTTGCATTAACGGCAGAGTGGCATGGAAACTTGAATCGCCGGCTTCGGCTGGCGGTACACACGGAGTGAGAGTCGTGTCGGCAAGCGGACGGCACGGAGGCCCTCCGGCTCGATGGGATGCGACATGATGAGAAAGGCGGCACAAGCCCAGGTGATCAGCGTTCATATCGCGCGCGACTGGCGCGAGGTTTACGCTTTCACTTCGGATCCGGCGGCGTTTCCCGAGTGGGCATCGGGACTCGGCCGCCCGTTGGGTCACGACGATGCGATATGGCGTTTCGAAGGCAGCGAAGGCGCGACGACCGTGCGCTTCTCCGCGCCGAACGAGTACGGCGTGCTCGATCACTTCGTGCTTTTGCCCGACGGCAACGAGATCTATATACCGCTGCGGGTGATCGCGAACGGCAGTGGCTGCGATGTGCAATTCACGCTGTTTCGCGTGCCCGGCATGACTGACGAGAAATTCGCCGCCGACGCGCAATGGGTCGAGCGCGATCTGCGCAAGCTGAAGGCGTTGCTTGAAAAGCGGGATTGACGTGCGTGCGTGGCGTCGACGGTTTTTGTCCAGGCTTGCTGCGCAAGACCACCGTGCATTAAAAAACCGACGCCCTCAAGCAGAGAGTGTCGGTTTCTTTACGTGGCTGCACCTGCCGCCCGATACAAAGCGCGGGAAATACAGCAACGGTTCAGCGCAGCGCTTTCACCGCATCCGCCGTCACATCGGCAGGCTGACCGCCCCACGTCGCGCGCAGATAGTTGGCGAGCTGTGCGAGTTCCGCATCGCTGAGCTGCGTGGCGAAGCCGGGCATCTCCTGCATCCGTTCGAGGCCCGGAAAATCTTGCGCGCCGATGCCGTCGAGCATCGCCACGATCAGATTGTGGGCATCGCTTTGGCGCAGCGTCGAATTGCCGTGCATCGGCACCGCGACATGCGGCTTGCCTTCGCCGTTCAGACCATGACAGCCCGCGCACACGGCGAGATACACGTTGCGCCCTGCTTCGAGCTGAGCGGCGTCAGCGGAAACGGACCGCAGCGGTTGCGGCGCGGGCGCCTGGTCGCCGAGCAGATAGGACGACATGGCGCGCAGGTCGTCGTGCGTCAGGTACTGGCTGCTCAGATGCACTACCGGGTACATCTCGCCGAATGCCGAGCCCTGCGGCGCGATGCCGGTCGCGAAGAAGGTCTGCAGATCGGCGGCGCTCCAGCCGCGCGCCGCGAGACCGTGCGGCGTGATATCCGGCGCCGCGATCCGGCCGAGCGCCGCGCCGGTTAGCGGCTTCGCGCCGTCGAGCTGGCCGAACGTGCCGCGCGGCGTATGACACTCGGCGCAATGGCCGAGCGCGCTCGCCAGATAGCGGCCGCGATTCCACTCCGCTGTCTGTCCCGTCGACGCATCCGGCAACGCGTCTTTCAGGAACACCCAGTTCCAGAAACGCACGCCGAAACGCAGGTTGAACGGGAACGACAGGTCGGGCTCGTGGTTCGCCACCGCGGCCGGCTTCTGCGCCATCAGGTACGCGTAGATCGCATCGCTGTCCGCGCGCGACAACTGGCGGTACGACGTATACGGCATCGCCGGATAGAGTTGCTTGTCCGGCGTGACGCCGTCGTGCAGCGCCTTGTACAGATCGTCCGCGCTCCAGTTGCCGATGCCGTGGTCCTTGTCGGGCGTGATGTTGGTGCCGTAGAAGGTGCCGAACGGCGAAGCCAGCTTCACGCCGCCGGCGAACGGCGCGCCGTCGGCCGTGGTGTGACAGGCGGCGCAGTCGGCGGCTTTGACGAGGTAGCGGCCGCGCGCGAGCGGGTCGGCGGCGGTGGATTGCGGACCCAATGCGGCGGCGGCGGCCAGCGCGCCGGTGTCGTCGTGCTTGCCGCCGCACGCGCTCAGCGTAAGCATCGCACCGAGCAGCAATAGCGCGCGGCGCAAGGTGATCGGTCGAATCGTCATGCGGCGTCCTTTACGAGGCCCGGCGTGGTCAGCACGACTTCCTTCACGGCTTCGTAGTAGCGCACGTAGCCCGTACAGCGGCAGATGTGATCGTTCAGCGCTTCGGTGATGGTCGCCTCGACTTTGTCTTTGGCAACCGGCTGACGCTTCAGGCGTTCGATCAACACGATCGCCGCGTTGACGAAGCCCGGCGTGCAGTAACCGCACTGAAAACTGAAGTGCTCGAGAAACTTCTGCTGGATCGGCGCCAACTCGACGACCTCGCCCGCTTCGTTGCGCTTCGCGTGGCCTTCGATCGTGCGGATGGACTTGCCGTGGAAAAAATTCGCGCCGGTGATGCAGGTGCGCACTTCTTCGCTGGTGCCGTCCGGTTTGTCGACGATCACCACGCACGCGTGGCAGATGCCCTGGCCGCAGCCGAGGCGCGAGCCGGTCAGGTGCAGATACTCATGCAGGTAATCGATCATCATCAACCCGGCGGGCACGTCGGTCGGGCCGACGATCTCGCCGTTCACCTTGATCGACAGCGGCATCGAGCGGAAATGCGTCAGCGGTCGCTCGACCACGGCGGCAGCGGACGCGCCGGCAGGCGCGCTCGCAGCGCCGGCAGCCGACGCCCCGGCGACATCGCTCGCGGGAGCGGCAAGCGAGCCGCTCGCAGAAGCTACGGAAGCGCTGCTAGCGGGAGCCGTGCCGAGCGCCGCGGAAGTCCCGCTTGCCGCGGCGGCGCTCACCGCGCCACTAGCGGCATTAGCGTTGGTTTGATTGAGTGCCGTCATGCCAGCACCTCCTGAATACGTTGCGGGGTGACCGGCAAGTCGGTAAAGCGATGTCCGATCGCGTGCGCGATCCCGTTCACGATGGCGCCGACCACCGGAATCATCACCACTTCGGCGATGCCCTTTGGCGGATCGGTCTCGGTCAGCGGCGGCAGCACTTCGCCGGTCTGAGTCCAGACGGCGACATCCGTGGCGCGCGGCAAGTGATAACGATTGAAGTTCCACGTACCGTTGCCGGGGCCATCTTCGTAGAGCGGCAAATATTCATGCAGCGCGTGGCCGATGCCCATCGCCAGGCCGCCTTGCAGTTGGCCCGACACGAGTTGCGGCGAGATCTGACTGCCGCACTCCATGATCGAGTGATGCGCGAGCAGCTCGACCTTGCCGCTCGCTTCATGCACGGACAGTTCGACCAGCGTGCCGACCGCGCTGTAATACGTCACGGCCGCGTTGTTGCGCTGGACCGGCGGAATGAACACGCGCTGACGATCCAGCACGCGGTAGCGATTCGGCGTGCTCTGCATCTTCTGCT
Source organism: Paraburkholderia phytofirmans PsJN (assembly GCF_000020125.1). Taxonomy (NCBI): domain Bacteria; kingdom Pseudomonadati; phylum Pseudomonadota; class Betaproteobacteria; order Burkholderiales; family Burkholderiaceae; genus Paraburkholderia; species Paraburkholderia phytofirmans. The sequence continues at coordinate 1,089,065 of NC_010676.1, read as the reverse complement.
TATCGGCCGGAGCGCTGTCGCCGTAGCGCACGGCGAGGCCGTCGAGCGGCCAACGCTCGACGCTGCCGTCGATCTCGAAGTCCGCTTCGGTCCACTGCCAGCGGTTGAACACGTGCACGGTCACGCCGGTCACGAGTCCGAGTTCGTGCGCCTTCTTCGCGAGCTGTTCGAACGGCAGCGCTTCGAGGCCGGCCGCGGACAGCTTGCCATCGACCCAGCGCGCGTCGTCGATATGCACCACCAGCGGCGCGGCCTGGCCGCCGCCGATGCCCCGGCTCCAGATCGACATCGCGGCGGGCCACAGGCCATGCGTGAACACCACGCGCGCCGCTTCGCGCGTGCTGTGCGTGAAGTAGTAAGCGGAATTCGTCGCGCTCGAGGGCGACGCGTAACCCGGCGACCAGCGCGGATTCGCCGCCAGCTTGTCCTGATCCGCTTGCGACATCATGTACGGATCGCCGCTCGTCACCACCGGCAGATCGGGCCAGTCGGTGATGGCGACATGCACGTCGGTGGCCGGCTTGCCGAGCCACTTCGCCACCGCGACGGCCTGCGAGGTCGACATGCCGGTGCCGATTTCGGCAGCGGTATGTTGCAGGCTGATCTTGCCGTCGGCGCCGAATTCGACCTTCGCGAACGAGGTCTCCGCGCCCGTGCCGAAGTCCTTCTGCACGCACGCAAAGCCGACGCCGTAGCGCTTGCCCGGATGCGCCGCCTCGAACTCGGCCTTGCGCTTCGCGCGGTTCGTCCACAGCGGATGCAGCTTCGCCTTGTTCAACACATCGTCGACGCGAATCGCGCCGGCCGGCACCGCGCCTTGCGTATTCTTCATGCCGGAACGCAGCGCATTTTTCAGGCGGAACTCGATCGGATCGAGTTCGAGCCGCGCGGCGATTTCGTCGATCATCATCTCGGTCGCGGCCATGCTCTGCAGCGTGCCGTAGCCGCGTGCGGAACCCGCGTCGATCGCGCGCGAAGCAATCGCCACCGCCGACAGATCGTTCTTCGGGAAGTAGTAGATCGACTGCGCGGCCGTCGCGCCGACCATCGCCACCGACGGCGAGAAGTTGCAGCGTCCGCCGCCGTTCGCTTCCATCTCCGCCTTGAACGATTGCAGCAGACCGCTCTTTTTATCGACGGCGATGCGGTAGTGCATCTTGAACGCGTGGCGCTTCAACGAAGTCTGGAACTGCTCGTAGCGATCGTTGGCGAGGCGCACGGGACGGCCGTCCGAATACATCGCGCAGACGAGGCCGTAGAACGGCACGTTGAAGTGATCCTTGGAACCGTAGCCCACCGTGTAGCACGGGTGGATGAACAAATGCTTCACCGGGAACGCGCACTTCGCGACCATCCCGGCCGCGCTCTCGGCGACTTCGGATGGCGCCTGAGTCGGCACGACCATATGCAGCGATTGCGTCGCCGCGTCGTACCAGCAGTTCGCGTTGTCGGGCTCGAGCGCGGCCGTGTCGATCGACTGCGTGTTGTACTCGCGCTCCATCACCAGCCAGTCCGGCGACGGCTGATCGAGTTCCTGCTGGATGCGCGCGGCGTGGAACATGCCCTGCTCGTCGAGTTTGCCGTGTTCGACGCCGTCCGGCCACACCGGTTGATGCTTGCGCATCATGCTCGGGAAAACGGGGGCGTCTTTCAGACTGGAGAAGGTGTCGTCGTCGTACGGCGTCTTGCCGCCGACGCGCACGAAGCGGAACGTGCCCCACGTATCGCGTTCGAGCGCGCCGGTCGGCGCGCCGTAACGGATGATCTGATCCTGGAACTTCAGCTTGTCCTTCGCGAAACGGAAGCGCGCGAAGTCGTGATAGATCAGGATCGCCACCGCCTGACCGAGATACGCGGGCGTCTTGCCCGGCGGCAACAGCATGTCGTCGCCATAGAAGGCCGGGAAGATCAGGCCGTCGCGCGCGAGATCGGCGGCGGTAATCACGCGGTCCGGCTTCAGTTCGTCGCCGAGCAGCGACAGGTCGAAGCCTTCATAGCTGCGGTCGGCTTGCGTCGTGCGCAGAATGAACGCGTGCGATTGCTGCTGCGGCCAGTGCGGCATGTCGGCGGCGCGAATGTCGCGGGCGAACACTTTCGAGCCGGTCACTTTGGCAATCCCGTCGATGCGGAATTTTGCCTGGCCGTTGGCCGCATCCCACTGCACGGGCGTCAGGATTTTTTCTTCGAACAACGCAGCGAATGCGCGGCTGCCCATCGGCGCGATATACACCGACACACCCGCCAACACGCTGGCCTTCAGAAAACTGCGACGCGAAAGGTCGAGTTTCCCCATGGACTTCTCCTTTAGTGAATACGGCGGCAACCCGGCCTCGCGGGGGCTTTCTTCGAGGCGTCGTCCAAAGAACTTGCGTCGAGGCGCCCCGCAATGTAACTGCCTGACGGCGGCGCCAGAAAGATGTGCAGCATCGCGCGCAAGCGTCCGCGTGCGTGCCTGCACAGAGCAAGTTCCGCTGGACGGCTGTCACCACGAGGGAGGTATTCGCACTGCGGACGCTATTTAACGCCCGGGCGTACCGGCGACTTGCGACAACCGTCACTTCGGTCATGCCTCAGTCGATCTGATTGACCTTGAACTACCGTGAGTTGCCTTTCCTCGCCCTACAGAGGGCAAGGGGCGGGATTATCGCGTTGATTCGCCACAGCGTGCGTCAAATTTTGTGCGCTATCTCGCAAATAACGGATCTGGTATGAAGCGCTATATCCGTAGGTTTACGTCGGCTTTCGGCGTTTTTTGACCTTTAATCAGCATGCCGAACTATGCGCGCACAATGCTAATGCCTAAGGCTTCGAACGGCGAAGTCAACGCCTTATCCGTGTTCCGTTCGACGACGATCGCACTGGCCGCTGTCACGTCCGCGATCTTGTACGCCGAGGCCGCATTGAGTTTTTCCGCCGACGCCAGCACCACCGTCTCCGCCGCGTGTTCCGCGAACGCGCGTTTCACGTAGGCCTCTTCCCTGTCGCCGGTGCTCAGACCCGCTTGCGGATGCACGCCGGTCACGCCCATGAAATACAGGTCCGCGCGAATGTGGCTGAGCGTTTCGATGGCCGCGGCGCCGACGTTGACCATCGAATGCCTGAACAGGCGGCCGCCGATCATGACGATCTCGAGCCCGGCATGCTCCGCGAGTTCGACGGCGACGCTCGGGCTATGCGTGACGATCGTCGCTTGCAAATCACGCGGCAGATGACGCGCCAGCTGCGCGGCCGTCGTGCCGCCGTCGACGAACGCAATCTGGCCGTGCGCGATCATGCCCGCCGCCGCCCGCCCGATCGCCGCCTTCGACGCCGATTCGATCCGCTCGCGCCCGGCAAAATCCACCGCTGCCGGCGACGCCGGCAGTGCGCCGCCATGCACGCGCTGAAGCTGGCCTTCGGCGGCGAGTTCGCGCAGATCGCGGCGAATCGTGTCCTCGGAGACTTCGAATTCAGCGCTCAAACTTTTGGCGATCACTTGCCCGTTGCGCTTGAGCGCATCGAGTATCAGCTGCTTTCTTTGCGATGTGAGCACGGCGATTGATCCTTGGCGGATTGCGCTGGATTGCACGAAATTACTTGTTTTTGCACGATATCGCACGATACCATGATTCGCATGCGGAGCGAACCGCGTTTCCACGGGACAGGATGCGAGCCATGAACGAAACCGCCGAAAGGGTCAGGATTGTCGACGTCGAGGTGCTGTCAGACGACTGGTACGTGCTGAAAAAAACCACCTTCGACTATCGCCGCGCCGACGGCAGTTGGCAGCGCCAGAGCCGCGAAACCTACGACCGCGGCAACGGCGCGACGCTGCTGCTTTACGAACCGCTCCGGCGCACGGTCGTGCTGACGCGGCAGTTCCGGCTGCCGGCGTTCGTCAACGGCCATCACGGCATGCTGATCGAAACGCCGGCCGGGCTGCTGGAAGCCGCTTCGCCGGAAGAACGGATTCGCGCCGAAGTCGAGGAAGAAACCGGCTACCGCGTGCACGACGTCCGCAAGGTCTTCGAGGCCTTCATGAGTCCGGGTTCGGTCACGGAGAAACTGCACTTTTTCGTCGCCGAATACGATGCAGTGGCGAAAGTCGGCGCGGGCGGCGGCCTCGCCGACGAAGGCGAAGACATCGAAGTGTTGGAACTGCCGGTGGACGAAGCGCTGGCGATGATCGAGCGCGGCGAAATCGTCGACGGAAAGACCATCATGCTGTTGCAGTATGCGAGGTTGAACCTGTTCGGCACATAGCTGGAACGTGGCGACCTTGCGCGCTTTTGGGATTCATCCTATCGGGCATTAGGAAAAGGACGATAGGTTCGACCCGGCAATAAAAATATTCTTACGCATCCCATTGAGGTCGAGCGGCGCCGCAGTCACGGCAGCGCCGATTTACCGAATGGAACCCTTCCCGTCAGAATATTTTTTTGATTCGCCGTTCTTATCAAGGCGGCGCATAAAGCCGAGGTTCAAATGGATTCTCTCAGTTCAGCAAGCCGATTCATGAGCGGCTTTTTCTTCGGCACTCTAATTGCCGCCGTCATCATGGTGCTCTTGTGCAATGCCGGCGAATTTTCTCCGTTCATGGCCAAACTGCATGCGCTTGAACAGGTTATCGTGACCGCGCTGATTGCCATCGTAATCGTCGACGCTAAACCTCTGGCCTATAAGACCGTGTGGCGCGAGCGCCGCTGCAGTTTCATCCTCGATGAAGATATCAATGCCACGCTGCGCGGCCGGACCTTCGGCATTCCGTTCGGCGTGATCGTCGGCATTCTGTTTCAGAATTACGTGATGAATTGAGCGTTAATCCGGTTCAACACGTTGTTCGATATTCATCATTTTCATTCGCGCGCCTTGTGATAATTCGTTATTCAAGGCGCGCAGTTCGTTTACCTCTTTCCTTTTCTTAAATGCGGAATGATCGGCTAGCCGATCAATGCCCGCTGCGTGCGCCGGACTGGAAAGCGCCGCCGCAGCGCCCAAAAACAGACGGCCGCGCGGCACGGCTAAATAAGGTGGAATCAAAACTTATGCCGGATCGCCGCGCGCACCACGACCTGCTTCGAGGTCGATGACGGCGACTGCGTGCCGACGTTGAAGGCATCGTCCAGAATCGAATAGGTCGAGTCGCCGGTCACCTGCTGATACTCGCCCTGAATGTAGACGTCGGTGCGTTTGGACAGGTTGTAATCCGCCATCAGGCCGAACGAGTGAATTTTCGGCTTCACGCCGCCGCTCGAGGCGTCGTAGGTTTCCATCGTGTACACGTATTGCGCGCCGACGAATAGCATCGGCGAAATCTGATACTTGCCGTTCACCTCGAAGTTCTGATACTTCAGCGAGTTCAGCAAGACGCCCGGCGGCACGAGCGGCGTCACGCCGAGATAGCCGTTGCCGGTCGGATCCAGATAATTCGAATTGGTATAGACGAAGCCGGCCGTCGCCGGACCGAACGTGTACGTGATGCCGCCGCCGAACACGCGCATGCGGGCGGCGATGAAGCTCGCGTCGTTCGCCGTGATCGCACCGTTCGCGCCATTGCCGGGATTGTCGGCCTGCAGATACGCCGCGGCCACCAGCAGTCCGCCATAGGAATACTGGCCGCCGAAACTGTACGCGCGATTGTTGGCGAAGTTGGTGTCGTTGCTGAAGCTATACACACCGCCGAACTGGAAGCCGGACAGCGACGGACTCGTGTACTTGACCGAGTTGTCGAGCCTGAACGAGTTGTCGGTATTGTCGTTGTCGTACGGATGCGAGAAGAGCGAGCCGGCCCAGTTGCCGTTGGCCGTGGTCTGCGCTAGATAGTCGACCACCGAATCGTACTGGCGGCCGAACGTCAAGGTGCCGAACTGATTCGCGCTCAAGCCGACGAAGGCCTGACGGCCGAACATGCGGCCGCCCTGATTGAGCCGCCCGGAACTCACGTCAAAACCGTTTTCCAGCTGGAAGATCGCCTTCAAGCCGCCGCCCAGTTCCTCGGCGCCTTTCAGCCCCCAGCGGCTGCCTTGCGCATAGCCGCTCGCCAGTTCATAGACATGGCCGCGGCCGACATTGTTGGTGTAGTTGATGCCTTCGTCGAGTACGCCATACAGCGTGACGCTCGTCTGCGCCGAGGCGGGCGCGGCAAAAGCGGCGGACAAGGCGGTGGAGACAGCTAGCGCGAACACTTGCTTGTTCATGACGATCTCCCTGCACTCGAGCAATGGGACAACTCGATCCGGCCGCTTTGTTCTTGGCGCCTCACAAGATGCTGCACCCACCCTGGCACGCTTTACGGAAATCCTCACACGCCGTTAGGCCGCCGTCCATTGGGTGTCGTATCGATATCTGAAAACGTTGCGAAATCTCCACTTGGTGCGATGGGCCCTTTTGTCGCGGCGCTCATTCAGGTAAACGGCGCAGCGCCACGCGGACTTGATAGCGGCGGCGCGTCAAGCGCGCTGTCGTACCTTGCCGAGCCGTGCCTACCTTGCCCTGTCTCAAGCCGATTTGTCACGAAAAGAAATATAATCGCGAGCTTCTTGCGGCGGCGCAGCGGAACTCCGCACCGCCACGCGGGTCACTTTTACTGCCTCCTGCGACCGTGCCACGTTCGGCCGGTTGGAAAACGGCGACGCGGGTCGCGTATCCGCCGCAGCATCCCAATCCAATTTCTAAAAGCCTTGTGAGACGCCTGCCGCGCTGAACCAGCGCGCCGTCGCACGGGGTTTGCTTTTGGCGAACACAATGCAAAAGTCGCAATCCCGCCTGATCGAACTCGATTTTTTTCGGGGGCTGGTCCTTCTGATCATCGTCGTCGACCACATCGGCGGCAGCATTCTGTCGCGCGTCACGCTGCACGCCTACGCACTATGCGATGCCGCCGAGGTGTTCGTGTTCCTCGGCGGCTTTGCGACCGCCACGGCGTACGCCGCGCTCGCCGAACGGCGCAACGAGACGATCGCGCGCAGCCGCTTCCTGCGGCGCTCGCTGGAAATCTATCGCGCGTTCCTCGTCACCGCCGCGCTGATGCTGCTGGTCAGCGCCGTGCTCAGCGCGTTCAGCATCGACGGCCCGAATCTCGCCACCACCGATCTCGACGATCTGATGGACACCCCGCTCGCGGCGCTCGGCGACATTCTGCTGTTCCGCCGCCAGCCGTATCTGGCTTCAGTGCTGCCCATGTACGCGTTCTTCGCGCTGCTGGTGCCGATGATCCTGCCGCTCGCGCGCAGCAAGCCGTGGCTGCTGCTGGCCGGCAGCGTCGCGCTGTGGGCCGGCGCTCCCGCTATCGTCGCCTACCTGCCCGCCGCGCCGGACATGCACTGGGATTTCAATCCGTTCGCCTGGCAACTGCTGTTCGTGCTCGGCGTGCTGGCCCGTTGCCAGCCGGTTTATCAGCGCGCGAGCGCGCACCGTCTGAGCTGGCTCGTCAGCCTGCTGGCGCTTGCGGTGGTCGCGGCGGCCGCTTACTACAAGCTGTTTATCGAGCACGAACCGCTCGATGCCAGCCTGAAGCAAAACCTCTCGTATCTGCGGGCTGTCAATTTTCTCGCCATCGCGTGGCTGGTCGCGAATCTGATTCAGTTCGGCTGGGCCAGAAAGCTCGCGCAATGGGCGCCGTGGGTCGGCGAGATCGGCCGCAAAGGGTTGCTGTGCTTCATCGCCGGCGCAGTGATTTCGCTCGTGGTCGACTCCGTGCTGTACGCAGCGACGGACGGCTATCTGAACTATCCGCTCGGACTGCTCGCGGATGCGATCGCGATCGGCGCGCTGTTCGCGGTCGCGCTGGGCGTGGAGCCGCTCAAGCGTGCGGCCGGCCGCTTGTATGGCGGGTGGCTGCGCACGTCGCCCTGAGCGGCGTCCATACCATAAGTAAGGGCGTAGCCTTGCCGTTTGACGGCGGCCACGGCTACTTCTCTGCCACTCGGGTCACGTTCCCTGCCGCCATCCGCTGGACTTGCCAGCAGTCAAAATGTTCTGCCGATCCTGCTAGCATGACGGCCGCACGCAACCCGCCCGGCGGCTTCCTACTCTGACATGCGTCTATTCCTACGTTCAGCCCTCGTTGCGCTCTGCGCGGCCTCGATCAGCGCGCCGGCGCTCGCCAGCACCGTGATCAGCCGCAGCTTCCATTCCGACGCCCTCGGCCGCGACTGGGCCTACACGATCTATCTGCCGAGCGGCTATCGCCATGACGGCAGCCGCCTGCCCGTGCTGTATCTCCTGCACGGCAATAACGGCGACGCCAACGACTGGATCACACAAGGCCATCTGCAGAGCGCGGCCGACGCGTTGATCGAACACAAGGACGTGCCGCCCGTCGTGATCGTGATGCCGCAAGGCGGTACGGACTGGTATGTCGATCGCAAGGAGAAGATGGAGACCGCCTTCTTCGACGATCTGCTGCCCGAGATCGAAACGCGCTACGCGGTCTCGACGCAACGCGGCGCACGCATGATCGGCGGCGTCTCGATGGGCGGCTTCGGCGCGCTGCGCTATGCGATGACGCAACCCGAGCGCTTCTGCGGCGCGCTGCTGCTGAGCCCCGCGATCTATCCGAACGAGCCGCCGCGCGCGTCGGCTGCGCGCCGCGTCGGCGTGTTCGGCGAGCGCGAATTCGACGCGCATATCTGGCACGAACTCAACTACCCGGCGCAATGGGATCGCTACATGAGCCGGCCGTACCGTCTGCCGATGTTCATCGCCGCCGGCGACGACGACCTCGCGATCCAGGCCGATGCATCGTCGCTCTATACACACCTGCGGCTGGCGGGCAATCCGGCGGCGTTGCGTATCATTGACGGCGGCCATACTTGGGACGTCTGGAGCGCGCTGCTGCCGGCCGCGCTCAAATACACGCTCGGTTGCGTGAAGCCGCAACCGCAGCAGCAACCACAGGACCATCCGTCAAACCAGCGGCCCTGAGCGCTTCAGCAGCGCCCCCTGATGCCGGTTTGAAAACCCGTGCAACTATCGCACGAGGTCGGTCCACAACACCATCAGCACGGTCATCAGCGCGGGGCCGATGAAGATGCCGAGCAAGCCGAACGTTTCCGCGCCGCCGAGAATGCCGAACAGCACAAGCAGAAACGGCAAACGCGTCGAGTTGCCGATCAGCACCGGCCGCACGAAATGCTCGGCGATGAACACCACGACGGAGCCGAACACGGCGAGGCCGACGCCCGCCGCCACCGAGCCTTGCGAGACCAGCCACAAGGCCGCGAGACCGAAGGTGAGCGGCGCGCAGAACGGCAGCATCGCGGCGATCGCGGTGACGAGCGCGAGCAGCGCGACATGCGGCAAGCCCGTCACGAAATAGGCGACGCCCAGCAACGCACCCTCGCCGAGCCCGACCACGACCAGTCCCGAGACCGTGCCGCGCACCGCCGTGGCCATGCGCAGCAGAAGCTGCGCGCCGTCTTCGCCGAAGCCGCGCCGCACGCCTTTGAGCAGCGAGCTCGACAGGCGCGGCCCCGCCTGAAAAATCACGAACAGCGTGATCAGCATGAAACCGAACACCGCCACGGCATGCGCCGCGCGTGCGCCGAAGTGCCGGCCGAGCGTCATCACCGTGGTGCTGTGCAGTCCTTTCATGGCCGCCGATCCGCGCAGCGGCTGAGCAAGATTGGCCTGCCACCACGCGGAAGCCTGCTGCGCGCCGAACGGCAGATGCTGGATGAAATCCGGCAACGGGATGCCGTTTTCCTGCGCGTCCTTGAACCAGTCGCTCATGTCGTGCGCTTCGCGAAGCGCCTGGGCAATGCCGACGCCCACCGGCAGCACGACCAGCAAAGCGATCGCCAGCGTCAGCACGGCCGCGATCAGCGTCGTGCGCCCGGTGAACCAGCGGTTGCCCTCGACCTTGCGCAACAGCGGCCATAGTGCAATCGCAAGCACGGCGGCCCATGCCACCACTGCGATGAAGTCGCGCACGACCCACAGCGCTAGCAACACCAGGCCGATGTACAGCACGAGCGAGGCCGCTTTCTGGTTCTTCAGGCAGTCCGGCGCGTCAGGCGGTTCAGGCGGTGCGACAGGCGGGCGTGAATTCATGTGAGCTCTTATGGTTTGTAAAGGCACCCTTCAAGGGACATCCTTCGATACGTGTGCGCGAGCCGACCGGAAAAATGCAAAACCGCTACACTGGCGCGGCACGGTCGCTCATCAATAACCACATCTTAAAGGAAGCACCGGCGCCCCCTGCAGGCAGTACGCTTGTCTCACTACGTACAACACTGCGTTGCAAAAATCCGTCCTATCGTAAATTCAGCATAACAATGGCCCGCGAAGGCCCGTCTTTTCGGGATAGCGCGAATGTCAAGTTTCATTGTTGCTATTTGAAGAACAGTGTTTCAACCGCGACACAATGGCTATCCGGCGCGCGCGGGACTACATTCGCCACACCACACAATACGGAGCCGACGACGATGACCTTAGAGTCCATCCCCCTTGACGGTACCCATGGCGTCCGCATCGAAATTCTCGAGCGCTCGGACACGACGCTTGTGATTCGCTGGGTCGAGCCGGGTAAATGTCATTACGGCGAGCAGCGGTGGCGGCGCAGGTCGGCACATACGTCAGGCACGTGTGCGGTGTCGCGCCGCAAGATTCGCCGCGGCGACGCGGTGTTCAAACCAGCCGAGCGGCCCGCGCCTTTGAATGCTTCCGCCATGATCTGCGCTGAACTGCTGGAGTGCGTCGAGGCCTGAGCCTCAATCTTCCTGCCGGCGCCGCGCGCACGCGTGGCCAACCCGCCTGACGCGCCCGCTCTGCCCGGCGCACCAACCCACATAGCGGCACGCGCAGCGCGCGCGACCCGCTTCCCGGCGTGGATAAAACACCCTCTGATTGCGGCCCCTCGTCACGTGCGTTAAGGTGGACGACGTTGCGTCAAGTCACCCTGCCTGCCCCAGGCACGGCGTATCGTGACCCGCACTCCACCCACCGCGCCGTATCCCTTGCGGCGCCGATTGAGGGCATACCATGGCCGAAGACACGCCGGAAACCCGCACGCCGATCGCCCCCCCGGCGCCCCCCGCGCCTCCCGCACCGCTGGTCGCACCGCAACAATTCTCCCTGGACGTCCTGCTCGAAAAGTACGCGAAAGGCGACGAGCAGTCCGCGGACGATGTGTTCAAGCGCGTCGCGCGCGGCGTCGCCGAGGCTGAACCGCAAGCGCTGCGCGAATCGGTCGAGGCGCTCTTCGTCGACAACCTGCGGCACGGCGCGCTCGGCGCCGGCCGCATCATGAGCGCGGCGGGCACCGGCATCGCGGCCACACTGATCAACTGCTTCGTGCAGCCCGTGGGCGACGCGATTCAAGGCGTCGACGAACAAGGCTTGCCCGGCATCTACGTCGCCCTGCTGCAGGCGGCGGAGACCATGCGCCGCGGTGGCGGAGTCGGCTACAACTTCTCGGCGATCCGGCCCAAAGGCGCGCGCGTTCACACCACCAGTTCGTCGGCGTCCGGTCCGTGCAGTTATATGGACGTGTTCGACGCGTCGTGCCGCACGGTTGAAAGCGCCGGTTCGCGGCGCGGCGCGCAGATGGCGGTGCTCGACTGCAATCATCCCGATTTGCTGGAGTTCATCGAGGCCAAGCATTCGAAGGGGCGCTGGAACAACTTCAACGTGTCAGTCGGCGTGACCGATGAATTCATGCGCGCCGTCGAAGAAGATCAGCCGTGGCAACTCGTGCATCGCGCCGAGCCCTCACCGGCCCAGCGCGCCGCCGACGACGTGCGGCAACGCGAAGACGGCCTGTGGGTGTACAGCGAACGTCCCGCGCGCGCGATCTGGGATCGCATCATGCGCTCCACTTACGACGTCGCGGAACCCGGCATCGTGTTCATCTCGCGCATGAACGAAGACAACAATCTGCGCGCCGTGGAAACCATCCGCGCAACCAACCCTTGCGGCGAGCAACCGCTGCCGGCGTACGGCTGCTGCAATCTCGGACCGCTGAACCTCACGCGTTTCGTGATCGATCCGTTCGCGCAGATGAAAGGCCGCAAGCCTTCGTTCGATTGGGACGGCCTTGCCAAACGCACGCGCACGCAGGTGCGCTTTCTCGACAACGTGCTCGACGTCACGCTGTGGCCGCTGCAGCAGCAATACGACGAGTCGCGCGCCAAGCGGCGCATCGGCGTGGGCTTCACCGGTCTCGGCGACACGCTCGTCATGCTCGGCTTGCGCTACAACTCGCAGGAAGGCCGCGACTTCGCCGTGCGCATCGCCCAACTGATGCGCGATGAGGCGTATCGCGCATCCGTGGAACTGGCGCGCGAGCGCGGCGCATTTCCGCTTTTCGATGCCGGGCGTTATCTGGAAGCCGGCACGTTCGCTTCGCGCTTGCCCGAAGACATCAAAGAGGCCATCCGTCGCGACGGCATTCGCAACAGCCATCTGCTCTCCATCGCGCCGACCGGTACCGTGAGCCTCGCCTTCGCGGACAACGCGTCGAACGGCATCGAGCCCGCCTTCTCGTGGACCTACACGCGCATGAAGGTGATGGCCGACGGCGGGCGCGAATCGTTCGATGTCGAAGACTACGCATATCGGCTCTATCGCGAGCTTGGCGGCGACACGAACAAGCTGCCGGACTATTTCGTCAGCGCACTGGAAATGTCGGCACGCGACCATCTCGACATGATGGCGGCCGTGCAGCCGTACGTGGACACGTCGATCTCGAAGACGGTGAACGTGCCCGCCGACTACCCGTTCGAGGCGTTCGAAAGCCTTTACTTCGATGCGTGGAAAAACGGCCTCAAGGGTCTCGCCACCTATCGTCCGAACGAAACGCTCGGCGCGGTGCTCAGCGTGAGCCCGCCGCAAGCCGACGACACGCTGACCGAGAACGACCTCGATCCGCTGCGTATCGCGATCGATCATCGGCCCAGGGGCGAGTTGCCCGCGATCATCGAGAAGGTCGAATATCTGACGCAGTTGGGCAAAAAGTCGCTTTACGTAGCGGTCTCCTTCATCGAGGTCACGGGGCGGCTCGGTGGCGAAGACGTCACCATCGAACGGCCTATCGAGTTCTTCATTCCGACGGGCCAGCGTGACGAATCGCAGCAATGGATCACGGCGACCATGCGTTCGCTGTCGCTGGCGGCGCGCGGCGGTTTTGTCGCGCGCAATCTGCAGGACATGCGCAAGGTTTCGTGGGATCGCGGGCAAGTGCGGCTCGGTGAGGTGCAGCGTCTCGACGGACATCGCGCGCCGCGCTGGCACGATTCGGAAGTGGCCGCTCTCGCCTTCGCGATCCAGCAGATTCTGCATCGGCGCGGCTTTCTCGATGCCGAAGGCAATCAGGTGCCCTCGCGCATGCTGGCTCGTTTGCCGCGCGGACAGATGCGCGCCGAGACGGCATTGCCGGCGGATTTCGGCATTCGTCCGCATCCCGTTGAGACCGACGCCGACGCTCCCGCGTTGACGCAGCCCGGCGGCGCGCAAGGCCTGCATACGATGCTCGGGCGCAAGTGCGGATCGTGCGGGGCGAATGCGGTAATCCGCAAGGACGGGTGCGACTTTTGCACCGCGTGCGGCGAGGTGGGTGCGTGCGGCTAGATTGCTCTGCGTGAAAAACGTCGCGGCCGCTATTCTTCGCGGCCGCTTTTTTTGCGCCAACTTAGGTCGCCGCGCGTGCCGCATGCGCGGTGCTATTAACCGACTCGCTGCCACGGTGTTAATGGCATCCGACGCAACCGCGACCCAGTGCCCTAACCCACCCTCGCGTAATAAAGATTCTGCGGATGCTTCGCTTCGGCAAAGAAAAACCAGCGCTCCGCCACCAGTCCCGCGTACTGCACGAGACACGCCGCAGCCAGCAGCCCTAACGAAACGCCAATCGAATGCAGGCCCGCCCCTAACGCCAGCAACAAAACCGGCGCGACAAACGCCGTCGCGAGAAAACCCCATTTGACATTGCGCAGCGTGCCCGCCGATTTGCCGTGAAAGAACTCGCGCAGATTGAACGCACCGGCGGTAAAACCGCGCGACACCTGCACCAGTTTCGGATTGTGAATGCCGGTGGCGCTTTGCACCGTCGACTTCGGCCGCAAGCGCGCATTGCGCATGAGCGACGCCGAGCGGCTCGCACAGCCGGCGAGCGTCAGCACGCATGCGCAGACAGCGAGTCCAACGGTCCACTCGGGCGCGAACCATGCGCTCAAAGCCGTCGCCAATGTGAAGCCCGACGCGCAGCCAAGCAGCGTGAAGTTCACCAGTGTGAGCGGCGTGGCCCACTCCTGCAGAAAGCGCAGGCACGCGTAGATCATCGCCGTGCAGACGAACAGCATGGCGCTCGCCAGCACGCCGAGCCAGCCGATCGCGAGCGACCACGGCGAGCCGAACCAATGCGCGACACCATAGAAAAACGCGCAAGCAAGAAACGCCGGCAGGCACAAACATTCACGCGACAACCACGAGGTCCGCCACATGGCGATTGCGCGCCATGCGCGTTCGGGATGGCCGAGATGGAAAAACGATGCGATCAGCCCGAGTCCGCCCAATACGACCGACACGCCCGCGCCGGCGATATAGAACGCACCGGAGGGCGAAGCGAGCAGGCCCAGATGCGCGGCAGTTTCCACGCCGACGAGCGCGATCAGCAGGCCTTGGGCCGCGCCGCTCAAAGTGGTCAGAAAAACCACGGAGAATGCGGGATTCATCGTGAGGTCCTATCAGTCGTTAGATGCGCGTCGCCATCGACGCGAGATGCAACTCGCCGCGCTCGAATTGCGCATCGAGCGATTCCGGCGACGCGCTCGGCTCCTGCAGCGAGCCAGACGATTTGCACGAGCACGAACCGCTGCCGCAACCCGCCGCCTCGGTGGGCACGCGCGGCAAATAGTGATTCGCCGGCCGCGTATTCCACTCGGGCATCAACTGATAGCCGCCGCGCTCCTCGATCGCCTTCGACACCACCGACTCGGGATCGTGAATATCGCCGAACAGCCGCGCCGAAGTCGGGCAAGCGAGCACGCAGGCCGGCTGACGGTCGCGCTCGGACAGATTTTCATCGTGGATCCGATCGACGCACAGCGTGCACTTGGTCATCTCCTTGCGGCTTTCGTCGAGTTCGCGCGCGCCGTACGGGCACGCCCACGCGCAATACTTGCAGCCGATACAGCGGTCGAAGTCCACCAGCACGAGCCCGTCTTCCTTGCGCTTATAGCTCGCGCCGGTCGGACAGACCGGCACGCACGGCGGGTCCTCGCAGTGCAGACACGACTTGGGAAAATGGATCGTCTCGGCGTTGGGAAAACTGCCGGCTTCAAAGCTCTGCACCCGGTTGAAGAAGGTGCCGGACGGATCCGCGTCGTACGGATTCAGATCGGCGAGACTGCCCGATTCGCCCGACGTGTTCCACTCCTTGCAACTCGTCACGCAAGCATGGCACCCCACGCACACGTTCAGGTCAATCACCAATGCCATCTGTGTCATCACAGGCTCCTTGCGGCTGTCCCGATGTTATTTGCGCCCCGTCGCGCCGCGCAGCCGCGCCGCGAACTCCCCTCGTCCCGCGAAGTAAGTTTGCACGATCCGCGAGATCACACCGTTCTCGCCCGGCACTGCGGGCATCGGCGCGAATTGCGGCAGCGTGTGCCGCGCGTCCGCCTCCGCCGGATAGATGCGCACGCGCACGTCGTACCACGCGGCCTGGCCCGTCACCGGATCGGAATTCGACATGCTTCGCTCAACATCGTCGGCGCGGTTGGGCAACTCGTCGGTGATGAGGTGATTGAGCAGGAAACCGCGTCGCGATTCGTTCGCGCCCGGGCCGAGGCTCCATGCGCCCGACGCCTTGCCGATCGCGTTCCACGTCCATACGGTGCCCGGCTCGACGGTCTCGCTAAAGCGCGCCATGCAGCGCACACGGCCCCATTGCGATTCGGCGTAGATCCACGCGCCGTCGGCGATACCGTTTTCGGCCGCCATCAACGGATTCATGTACAGATAATTCTCGCCGTGAATCTGCCGCAGCCATGCGTTCTGCGAGTCCCACGAGTGGTACATCGCCATCGGCCGCTGGGTCACCGCGGCGAGCGGAAACCTGTCGAGGTCGGTCGCCGCGCTTTCGAGCGGTGCGTACCAGAACGGCAGCGGATCGAAATACTTTTCCACCCGCGCGCGCAAGTGATCCGGCGGCTGCCTGCCGCTCGTGCGGCCCTGCGCGGCGAGCCTGAATTTTTGCATCACGTCGGAATAAAGCTGGATCAGAATCGGCTCGCCGAACTTGCGGAAACCGTGCTTGACCGCCCACTCTAGATACGGCCCGTTGCAGTTGCGCATGTACTGCAGCGTCTCGGGCAACGGGTAATGGAACACGCAATTGTTCTTCGCGTATTGCTCCCACTGCCGCGGATTCGGTTCGCCCACCAGCGCCTTGTCGCCATCCTTGCCACGCCAGCCGATCAGAAAGCCCACGCCGGAATCAGGCGACGTTGTGAAATTAACGACGAAGTCAGGATAGTCGCGATAACGCCTTGCGCCCTCGGCGGTCGTGAAAGCCGGAAACTTTAGACGCGACGCAAGCTCAATCAGCACTTCCTGGAACGGCTTGCATTCACCGGTAGGCGGCACGACCGGTACGCGCACCGAATCCACCGGACCGTCGAATTCGGAGATCGGCCGGTCGAGCATGGACATCGCGTCGTGCCGTTCCAGATAGGTCGTGTCGGGCAGGATCAGATCGGCGAACGCCGTCATCTCCGACTGGAACGCGTCGCACACCACCAGAAACGGAATCTTGTACTCGCCGCTGGCCTGCTTGTCGACCAGCATCTCGCGTACTTTCATCGTATTCATCGACGAATTCCACGCCATGTTGGCCATGAAAATCATCAGCGTGTCGATGGGATACGGATCGCCGCGCCACGCGTTGGTAATCACGCTGTGCATCAGGCCATGCACAGCCAGCGGATATTCCCAGGAAAAGGCCTTGTCGATGCGCACCGGTCCGCCCTGATCGTCGATGAACAGGTCCTCGGGCGCGGCGGGCCAACCGAGCGGACCGGTAGCGAGCGGCGTGTTCGGCTTGACGGCGTCGGGACTGTTAGGCGGTTTCGCCGATGGCGGCACGGCACGCGGAAACGGCGACTTGTGACGAAAGCCGCCCGGCGTGTCGATGGTGCCGAGCAGCGACATCAGCACGGCTAGCGCGCGGATCGACTGGAAGCCGTTGGAGTGCGCCGCGAGGCCGCGCATGGCGTGGAAAGCGACCGGGTTGCCGGTGACCGTTTCGTGCGTCTCGCCCCACGCGTCGGTCCAGCGGATCGGCAAGGTGATACGGTGCTCGCGGCTCGTCTGGATCATTTCACCGGCGAGGCGGCGTATCGTATCGGCCGCGATACCAGTGATGCCGGCGGCCCACTCCGGCGTGCAATCGGCCACGCGTTCGCGCAGCAACGCGAACGACGGCGTGACCGGCGTGCCGTCGTCGAGCGTATAGCGGCCGTCGAGCGCGGGACTGACGCCGGCCGCGTGATGCGGCACGGCGCGCGCGGCATCGGCATCCCACCAGAGATGATTCTGCGGAAACAGCGGATTGCCGACCGGCCGCTCGGGATCGCGCACGAACAGGCCGAAGTTTTCGCTGGCTTCGTCGAGCGAGACGAGTTCCGCCGCGTTGGTGTAGCGCCGCACGAATTCATGATCCCATGCGTCGGCGGCAATCAGTTCGTGGAGGAACGCCATGAACAGCGCGCCGTCGGTGCCGGGCTTGATCGGCACCCACTCGTCGGCAATCGCCGCGTAACCGGTACGAATCGGATTGATTGCAATGAAGCGGCCGCCTGCACGCTTGAACTTCGAAATCGCGATCTTGAGCGGATTCGAATGATGATCTTCCGCGGTGCCGATCATGAAGAAGAGCTTGGCGCTGTCGAGGTCCGGGCCGCCGAATTCCCAGAACGAGCCGCCGATCGTATAGATCATGCCCGCCGCCATGTTCGACGAGCAGAAGCCGCCGTGCGCGGCGTAATTAGGCGTACCGAACTGTTTGGCAAAGAGGCCGGTCAGCGCCTGCATCTGGTCGCGTCCGGTGAAGAGCGCGAATTTTTTTGGGTCGGTGGCGCGAATGTGGCCGAGGCGCTTTTCGAGCACCTCGAACGCGTGCTCCCACGACACCGGCTCGAACTGGGCGCTGCCGCGCTCCGCGTCGGGCTTGCGCATCAACGGTTGAGTGAGCCGTGCGGGCGAGTACTGCTTCATGATGCCCGACGCGCCCTTCGCGCAAATCACGCCCTGGTTGAGCGGATGCTCCGGGTTGCCGTCGATGTAACGCACCTCGCCTTCGCGCAGATGCACACGAATGCCGCAGCGGCAGGCGCACATGTAGCAGGTGGTCGTTTTGATGTCGAGCCGTTCGTTCTGCGTGCGAGCGTGATGTTCCATGCGGGGTCTCCGTCGCTGTTTCGGCTGGCGCGCCGAAGCGGTGGTGATGCGATACCGCACATCCTATGCGCCGTCGCCCCACAAGGGAAATCGCCATTTTCGAGAGAAACTATTCGCTGTGCCGATAGTTTATGTTTGGCTTTCAATGGCTAGTCGAGCGCGGGTGAACATGCGCGACCGCATTCCGGCATGCGGGGGCTTGCCGGACAACCAGCGCGTCTAGTGGCCGTGTGGCGACCAGTAGACCTTGCTTAAGCGCGGCATTCGAGCTGCGGGTTTCGCGGCTCGACACCGAAGAGTACGAGTACATCGGCAACCGGCCGGGCAGCAGCGAAGAAAAGTAGTCGCGGACCGCGCGGGTTCTGAACGTCAGATCGGCGTCAGTACCGCTTCTCCCGCAAAATGCCGGCGGGCATTACTCAAGAAATTGTCGACCGAGGCCGTGATCGCTTCCGGCGAGCGGCCGCCCACGTGCGGCGTCAACACCACGTTGCGCAGTGTCAGCAAGGCTTCGGGCGGATGGGGCTCGCTCTCGTAGACATCGAGCGCGGCACCGGCAATCGTCCCTGTCGTGAGCGCCTGCGCGAGCGCCGCCGTGTCGAGCACACTGCCGCGCGACACGTTGACCACGAAGCCCTGCGGACCGAGCGCCTCGAACACCGCCGCGTTGATCAGATGACGCGTGCCCGCACCGCCCGGCGTCGCGACGATCAAAAAGTCGCTCCAGCGCGCAAGGCCTTCAACGCTATCGAAGTACCGATACTGCGAGCCTTCACGCGGCTTACGGTTGTGATAGCCGATCTCCATCTCGAACCCCGCGCCGCGTCGCGCGACCTTCTCGCCGATATTGCCGAGCCCGACAATGCCGAGGCGCTTGCCGGAGACGTTCGGCTGCATCGGCAAGGTGTCGCGCCAGACACCCTTGCGGGTGGCCTGATCGAGTTGCGGCACGTCGCGCACCACCGCAAGCAGCAACGCGAAGGCGTGATCGGCCACGCAATGGTCGTTGGTGCCCGCGCCGTTGACGAGCACGATATCGCGCGAGCGGGCGTGGTCGACGGCGAGGTTTTCATAGCCCGCGCCCAGCGCGCTGATCAGTTCGAGTTGCGGCATGCGGTCGATTTCCGCGGCGGCGAGTCCGGTCGTACCGTTAGTCAGCACGGCGCGAATCGTCTCGCCGTGTGCGTCGAGCGCGGCGGCTCGTCCGGCGGCGTCGGGCGCGTAGACGACGTCGAACGCGGCCTCGATCTTCGCGCGGCTCGTACCGTTGAGGGGGATCAGAACCAGCAGGGATGGCTTCATGGCGGCGCTTTTTCCTGGCGACGTGGATGGACAGGACAATTTTCAGGCCAGTGTAACAAGGCTCCCGAAGGCTTGCCGGCAAGCCCGCTCATAGGCCAGATGCCCTACTGAATGCGCCGGCGCGCCTCAAGTCCAATGTAACCGCGCCGTTATTTCGTTAGATGGCCTGACGCAAAAATGATGCGCAACCGGTCTTTCTTTTCAGCCACAGCCCAACCCGTCTTAAAATAGCGGCACTTCCGATTTTGAGAACCTCATGCTGGATATCCTCCCGCGCGGCCCCGCGCCCGCCAACGACGATTCCGAGATGTTCGAACTCGCGCCCGTCTCGCTCTGGCTCGAAGACTTCAGCGGCGTGCGCTCTTTGTTCGATGCATGGCGGGCAGACGGCGTCACCGATCTGCGCGCGCATTTCGCCGCCAATCCGGACTGCGTCGCGCAATGCGCGCACAGCATCCGCGTCATCAAGGTCAATCAGAAGACGCTGACGCAATTCGAGGCCGCCGATTTCGACGCGCTCACCAGCAATCTCGCCTCGGTATTCCGCGACGACATGCTCAAGACGCACCTGGAAGAGTTATGCCAGTTGTGGGCCGGCCAGTCGCAGTTCACCAGCCAGACGGTCAACTACACACTCGGCGGACGCCGCCTCGACGTGTTGCTCAAGGGCGCCGTGCTGCCCGGCCACGAGGCGCGCTGGGACCGCGTGCTGGTGTCGGTCGAAGACATTACGGAACTGGAAGGCGCGCGGCATCGCGTGACGCTTGCCGAGCAGTATGTGCGCGGCCTGTTCGAATATTCGCCGGTATCGCTCTGGGTGGAGGATTTCAGCGCGGTCAAGCGTCTGCTCGACGAGGCGCGGGCAGCGGGCATCAACGATTTCCGCGTGTTCACCGACGTGCATCCCGAGTTCGTCGAGCGCTGCATGCAGGAAATCCACGTGCTCGACGTGAACCAGCACACGCTCGACATGTTCGCGGCGAAAGACAAGAAAACGCTGCTATCGCGTCTCACCGACGTGTTCCGCGACGACATGCGTCCGCATTTCCGCGAGCAGCTGGTCGATCTGTGGGACGGCAAGCTGTTCCAGCAGCGCGAAGTGCTCAACTATTCGCTCGACGGCAACGAGGTGCATGTGCACCTGCAGTTTTCCGTACTGCCGGGCCATGAAAAGACCTGGGACCTGGTGCTGGTGGCGCTCACGGACATCACGGCGCGCAAGAAGGCCGAAGCCTACCTTGAGTTCCTTGGCAAGCACGACGTGCTGACCAAACTGCGCAACCGCTCTTTCTACGTGGACGAACTCAACCGGCTCGAACGCAAGGGCCCGTGGCCCGTGACGATCATCATGGCCGATCTGAACGGTCTGAAACGCGTCAACGATCAGCTCGGCCACGCCGCGGGCGACGCGCTTTTGCGGCGCGCCGGCGAGGTGCTTGCCAAGGCGACCGAGACGCCGTTTCATGCGGCGCGCATTGGCGGCGACGAGTTCGCGATCCTGATGCCGGACACCGACGAGCGCGGCGGCGCCGCGATGGTCGACGCGATCCGGCAACTGGTGGAACTGAACAATCAGTTTTATCCTGGCTCGCTGCTTAGCTTCTCGATGGGCGCGGCGACCTGCCAGCGCGGCGACCGGCTCGAAGCGGGCGTGCAGCGCGCCGATCTGCTGATGTACGAGGAAAAGCGCGCGACCTACGCGAGCCAGCCGGCTGGCGACCCGGCGGGCCGCTGATCAGTGCATTGGCCGCACCGGATCACGGCGCGGCGTCGGAATGATCGGCGCGCTTTTTGGCATTGCGGCGTGGCTGAACCGGACGACGGAGCGAGCCGCCCAGCCTTGAGCAGTGAGTTCAGCCCGGCAATTTGGCCGCCAGCACATCGACCTTTTCGATCGTGGGCGGCGAGGCGAACAGGTCGCCGGCCTTTGCCATCAACGCGGCCGCCACTTTGCCGTTCAGGTGCGCGTCGCGGCCGGCTTCATCCGGAAAGGCATCGAAGATACCGAAGGTGGACGGCCCCAGCTTCAAACCGAACCACGCGACGGTGCCCGGCTCCTCCTCGACAAGCGGCAAGCCGCCGAGCAGAAACGCTTCAACGTCCTTTTCCTTGCCGGGCTTGGCTTCGAGACGAACGTACAGTGCGAGTTTGACCATGACAGAACTCCTGCTGTGAGATTCGAGCAATGGTGTGCCGTGCAACGCTTCGCCAGGCGGACGAAACTTGCGGGGCCGCGAGACTATCGAGAAGTATAGTCCGCTATCGGTGTAGCGCCCTCGCGCGCGCATCGCGTCAGGACCCACGCGCGCCGGTTTGCGCTAGCGCAGCATTCCGCGTTGCCGATGGCGGCCGCCCGGCGCGCGTCGGCTATACTCGCCGCCCCTGAAGTTTTCCGCGACCCGGCGCCGCGGTCTGGAAAAATCATGTCGACAATCCCCGCCTGCACGCAGTGCGCGATGGAAAACACCTACCCGGACGGCGACAACTACGTCTGCCCCGACTGCGCGCATGAGTGGCCGATGAACGCCGCCGCGTCGGTCGATGAGGCCGACGCGCGCGTGGTCAAAGACGCCAACGGCAACCCGCTCGCCGATGGCGATGCCGTCGTGCTGATCAAGGACCTGAAAGTGAAAGGCTCGTCGATCACGCTGAAAATGGGCACCAAGGTGAAGAGCATTCGCCTGGTCGGCGGCGATCATGAAGTGGACTGCAAGATGGACGGCGGCAACTTCATGCTGAAGGCCGCGTATCTGAAGAAGGTCTGAGTCTGAACGAACGGCGCCGGCCGGCACAGTCAGTAGTCACGAGGAGCGACAGCGATGCTTTCCCACGTTTTCATCGGTATCGGCGATTTCGAGCGTGCGTGCAGCTTTTACGACTCGCTGATGGGCACGCTCGATCTGCGCCTCAAGTTCCGCGATCCGCAAGCATGCTGGTCCGGTTGGATGGCGGCGGATGCGCCGCGCCCGCTGTTCCTGATCGGCAAGCCGTACGACGGCCAACCTGCCTCGGCCGGCAACGGTCAGATGATCGCCCTGCTCGCCGCCGACCGCGTCACGGTCGATCGCGCACACGCCGCGGCGCTCGCTCACGGCGGCACGTGCGAGGGGCCGCCCGGTTTGCGCCCGCAATATCACGCGAACTATTACGGCGCCTACTTTCGCGATCCGGACGGCAACAAGCTCTGCGTGTGCTGTCACGAACCGCAAGCCCCGGCCAGCCCGGCCACCGCGACCGGCGCTTAAGCGCCCGGAAAGCGCAACTCGAAGCGCACCACGCCCGGCGCCGGACACACCACGCGCGCCGTGCCGCCATGCAGATGCATGATCGCCTTCACGATCGCAAGACCCAGGCCGCTCGATTCGGTGAACGCGCTACGCGCCGTGTCCGCGCGATAGAAGCGATCGAACAGGCGGCCTAGCTGTTCTTCGGGAATCGGCGCGCCGTCGTTTTCGACCACCACGGTGGCGCCCGCCTCGTCCTGCGTACCACGCAGACGCACCACCGTATCGCTCGCCCCGTAACGCACGGCATTGACGACCAGGTTGTTGATCGCGCGGCGGCACAGCATCGGATTGGCCGACGCCACACCCGTGGCCTCGACCACGAAGCGCATGCCGCGTTCGTCGGCGGGACCTTCGAAATAATCAGCGATCCTGACGAGTTCCTCGCGCAGATCGACCGGCTCGCGTTCCACTGAAAGCGCCGCATGGTCCGCATGCGCGAGAAACAGAATGTTCTCCGCGATATGGCTCAGGCGGCTCAGTTCTTCGAGATTCGATTCGAGCACCTGCTGATACTCGTCGGGCTCGCGGATCCGCGCGAGCGTCACCTGCGTCTGCCCGATCAACGCGCCGACCGGCGTGCGAATTTCGTGTGCCAGGTCGGCGGAAAACTGCGAGAGCCGCTGATAACCATCCGCGAGACGCTCGAGCATGGCGTTGAACGCATGCGTGAGCTGACGCAATTCGAGTGGCGCCGCCTCGCTGTCGAGCCGCACCGACAGGCTCGTGGGACTGATCTGCGCGGCCCGCGTGGCAATCTCGCGAACCGGACGCAGCGCGCGCCGCAGCACGTACCAGGCGAGCAGCGTCGCGGCCAGCATGCCGATCAGCGTGGCCAGCACGATGCGATCGCGGTACGCGGCCAGCATGCGCACTTCCTCCGTCATCGGGTGGCCGGCGATCACTTCGACTTCGGTGCCGTCCTCGCGCGCTTTGGCGGTGGCGATCGCCCAATGCACCGGCACACCGTTGGCCAACCGCGTCTGGCGAACGTCGGCGAAGGTCGGCAAGCGGCCCTCCACACCGGCTTGCAGCGCGGGCACCGCCACGCCCGCCGGGTTCACGTCGATGAACGGCGCTTCGCCCGGACGGCGAAACAGCAGCACGTCCTGTTCAGCGCCCAGCATGGTCTCGAACAGCAATGGCCGGCTCTTCAGTTCGCCGACCGAATAGAGATCGCGCACGATGCGGCTGAAATGCTCGACGCGGGCGGTCAGCACCACGTCGGCGCGACGTTGCAGCGACACTTCGGCGGAGTGATAGAAATACGCGCCGAGCGTGCCGATCACCACGCACGCAATCGACGCGAACAGCACCGTGGTGCGAGCCGTGAGCGAGCGCCCGGTCCAGAATGTCATGAGCCGTCGCCGAAGGTATAGCCGATGCTGCGCACCGTGTGGATCAGCTTCTTTTCAAATGGATGATCGACTTTGGCGCGCAGCCGTTTGATGGCCACGTCGACCACGTTGGTGTCGCTGTCGAAATTCATGTCCCACACTTCGGAGGCGATCTGCGTGCGCGACAGCGCTTCGCCCTGACGGCGCACCAGCAGATGCAGCAGCATGAATTCCTTGTTGGTGAGCGGAATCTCGACGCCTTCGCGCGTCACCTTGCGGCGCAGTACGTCGAGCTTGAGGTCGGCGATTTCGAATACATCGCTCTCGCGGATCACGCCGCGGCGCAGCAGCGTTCGGATCCTCAGCACCAGCTCCGTAAATGAAAACGGCTTGACGAGATAATCGTCCGCACCGAGTTCGAGGCCGCGAATGCGATCGCTGACGTGGTCGCGCGCGGTCAGGAAAATCACCGGCAGATCGCGCCGCGTGCGCAAAGCACGCATGATTTCCCAGCCGTCGATGCCGGGCAGCATCACGTCCAGCACCACGAGGTCGTACGCATTTTCGAGCGCCATATGCAGACCGTCCGTGCCGGTACGCGCGAGATCGACCGCATAGCCGCTCTCGCGCAAACCCTTCTTCAGGTAGTCGCCGGTTTTCGGATCGTCTTCGATGACGAGGATAGTCATGGTGCGCGGTGCTTCGATTCGGCTTTGGCCCAGAGGCTCGCCCTGCCGCCCGCCGAATTCTGGACGTGGATATGCCGGCCATTTTACGTGGCTGCGGCGCGCCATTCATGACGTTTTTGTCATCCGTCTGTCACTCGCCGGAGCCGGTCCCGAGACTAATCTGCCCCCATCCTTCACCACTTGGAGCAGATTCATGAAGATTGTTTCCGCGCGTGCGTTGCGCACTTTCGCCGCCCCCGCGCTCGTCGCCGCTGCTTTGTTCGCCGCCGGACCGGCTGCACAGGCCCAGAGCGCCGCGCCCACCGGCGTGCGCGGCACGGTGACATCGCTGTCGGGCGATCAGCTCAAGATTCACACGCGCGACGGCAAAGACGTCGACGTGAAGCTCGCCAAGGACACGCCGATCCGCGGCGTGGTGCTCGCCAACATCAACGACATCAAGCCGGACAGCTATGTCGGCACCGCCGCGATTCCGCAGGCGGACGGCACGCTGAAGGCGCTTGAGGTGCACGTGTTCCCGGCCAGCATGCGCGGCTCCGGCGAAGGCCATCGTCCGTGGGATCTCGGCGGCAATAGCTCCATGACTAACGGCACAGTGGGTTCGCTCGTGGTCAGCAACGGCCGCACGATTACCGTGAAGTACAAGGACGGCGAAAAGAAAGTTGTGATTCCACAAGACGTGCCTATCGTCGCGCTGGAACCGGGTGACCGTTCGCTGCTCGTCCCGGGCGCGAAAGTCGTGCTGTTCGCGCACAAGGAAGCCGACGGCTCGATGGCCGCCAACTTCATCTCCGCAGGCGAGCATGGCGTGACGCCGCCGATGTAAGACGGCTTGCTGTTTTGTCTTCGAGTCGGACAGCCGCGTTCCTGCATGACGCGGCTTTTCGATTTCCTGTTTATCTCGTGACCTTTGCACCATGCCCGAATCAAAATCGCGCCTGCTTGTCCATCCGCTCGTCGTGCGAATCACGCACTGGATCAACGCATTCGCGATGGTCTGCATGGTGATGAGCGGCTGGGCCATTTATAACGCGTCGCCGTTTTTCCCGTTCCGGTTTCCGGTTTGGGCGACCGTCGGCGGATGGCTGGGCGGTTCGATCGCGTGGCATTTCGCGGCGATGTGGCTGCTGTGCGCGAACGGGCTGCTGTATTTCGCGTATGGCCTCGGACGCGGGCATTTCCGGCGCAAGCTGTTGCCGGTTCATCCACGCGACGTGGTGCATGACGCGAGCCTCGCGCTGCGCTTCAATCTGCCGCACGATTCCGGCAAATATAACGCGGTGCAACGTGCACTGTATCTGCTCGTGCTATGTCTTGGCGTGTTGCTGGTGGCGTCGGGGTTGTCCATCTGGAAGCCCGTGCAATTCTCGTGGCTCACCGCGCTATTCGGCGGCTTCGACTTTGCGCGGCGCGTGCATTTCATCGCGATGGCCGGGGTGGTCGGTTTCGTGGTCGTGCATCTGGCACTGGTGCTGCTCGTGCCGCGCACCTTGCTGCCAATGTTGACAGGACGCGCACGGCTACATTCGGCGCATGAAAGGAGCGAGGCATGAGCGCATCCAAACCCAACCGCGACGCACGCCGATCCCCCATCGTGCTTGCCGATCATCAGCCGCAAATCGAGCGGCTGCAACGGCGGCTGTTTCTGCGCTCCTCGCTTTCCATCGGCGCACTGGCGATGCTCTCGGGCTGCAACATGCAGGACGGCGATTCGGTCGACAAGGTGCTCTGGGCCATGTCGCGCTGGAATGATCGCGTGCAAGGCTGGCTATTCGATCGCAACAAGCTCGCGCCGACCTATTCGGCGCGCGAAATCACCGACCCGTTTCCCTTCAACGCGTTCTATCCTGAGTTCGACGCGCTGGACATCGACGGCTCGACGTATCAACTGGAAGTGTCGGGGCTCGTGTCGGACAAGCGCACCTGGAATCTCGATCAGTTACGCGCATTGCCGCAGGCTTCGCAGATCACGCGCCACATCTGCATTGAAGGATGGAGCGCGATCGGACAATGGAGCGGCGTGCCGTTTCG
The DNA here is from genome assembly GCF_000020125.1 of Paraburkholderia phytofirmans PsJN. Lineage (NCBI taxonomy): Bacteria > Pseudomonadati > Pseudomonadota > Betaproteobacteria > Burkholderiales > Burkholderiaceae > Paraburkholderia > Paraburkholderia phytofirmans. Next base: position 1,062,044 of record NC_010676.1, on the reverse strand, counting down.
CACGTTTCTGGAGCGCGTCGGCGCTGATTTGAGCGCACGCTATGTCGGTTTCAAATGCGCGGACCGTTATTACTCCAGTCTCGACATGGCGACAGCTCTGCATCCGCAGACGCAACTCACGCTCGATTTCCGCAATGAGCCACTGCCGGCTAAATACGGCTATCCGCTGAAACTGCGCGTGCCGACCAAACTCGGCTTCAAGAATCCCAAGCACATTGCGGCGATCTTCGTGACCAATACGAATCCTGGCGGTTACTGGGAAGACCAGGGGTACAACTGGTTCAGCGGTTTGTAACGTATGGCGCGGCGGGCTTGCCCAATCACACCGCGGTGACGTAACGCGGCACCGGCTTGACCACGCGCGGCGCGGGCGCATCGTAGACGGCGCGCATGCGCTTCACCTCGTCGACTGGGCTCAGGCCGAACAAACGCTTGAACTCGCGGCTGAACTGCGACGCGCTTTCATAACCGACGCGCGCCGCGGCCGCGCCCGCATTCAACCCATCCTGAACCATCAGCAAACGCGCGTGATGCAAGCGCGTGGTCTTCACGTATTGCATCGGCGAAGTGGCGGTGACAGCTTTGAACTGCGCGTGAAACACGGCGAGGCTCATGCCCGCTTCGGACGCGAGCGTATCGACGTCGAGCACGCCGTGATAATCCGCGTGAATTCGCCGCAATGCTTTGGCGATGCGGCCGAAATGATTCTGATGCGTGAGCGCCGCGCGAATCGCGTCGCCCTGCTCGCCGGTCAGCACGCGATAACAGATTTCGCGCACTACCCCAGGCGCGAGAATGCGCGCGTCGAGCGGAGAAGCCAGCGCTTCCATCAAACGTTGCACCGCGTTGCTCAACGCCGGGTCGAGCGGTGTTGAATAAATACCGACGGGTTCGTTCTGCGCGGTGCCGTGCGTTTCGTTCAACGCCATCAGCAATTCTGCCACCATGGTCAGATCGACGCGCACCGAGATGGCGAGAAACGGCTCTTCCGCGCTCGCCTCGGTTTCGCATTCGAACGGCAAAGGCACCGAGAGCACGAGATACTGCTGTGCATCGTACTGAAACACCTGATCGCCGAGGAAGCCGCGCTTGCGCCCTTGGCAGACAATCACGATGCTCGGCTCGTACATGACCGGCATGCGCGGCATGGGACTATTCGCGCGCATCAGATTGACGCCTTCGAGACTCGTGCGCGTGAAGCCCGGGGTGGGCGCGAGCACATCGAATAATTCGACGAGGCGCTGCTGGGCGGGAACGACCGATACGGGTTCAGCGGAACGGGGAGACATGACGGTATAGTGACGTGCGAGAGAATAATGCTTGAAATTTAGCATCAAACGACCTATCGCGCTCCTTGCCAGGAGTTTTAGGCAAATCTTCAAGACATTCAGGTATTCCCGGGCTGCCTGCCCGCTCCTATCATGGGAACCCTGCCGGATCATCCTTTTCCGCGCTGCGCCGGGCTCGGTTGGCAATTGCCAGTTTGACGAATTTGCCAGCCGCTGCCCGCGCCGTGATCCCGGTTCATGACAAGGTTGGCCACATCGGCGACATGCGTCGCCCATCGCCGGCGCCTTGCGACTTCACCCTCTTTGCTGGAGCTACCCATGAGCACGACTTACGCCTATGCAGCGACCGACGCGACCGCGCCGCTCGCCCCGTTCGAAATCCAGCGCCGCGAACTGCGCGCCCATGACGTGCAGATGGAAGTTCTGTTTTGCGGTGTGTGCCATTCCGATTTGCATCAGGCGCGCAACGAATGGAAGAACACAGTGTTTCCGGTTGTACCGGGCCATGAGATTGTCGGCCGCGTGACCGCGGTGGGTCTGGACGTGACGAAGTACAAGGCTGGCGATCTGGTCGGCGTCGGCTGTCTGGTGGATTCATGCCGCACGTGTGCGAGTTGCAAGGAAGATCTCGAGCAGTATTGCGAGAACGGTTTTGTCGGCACGTATAACGGCGTTGATCGAGTTGATGGGCAGACCACTTACGGTGGTTATTCCACGCAGCTCGTCGTGGATGAAGCGTTCACGCTGCGTGTGCCGGAGAATCTCGATCCTGCGGGTGTTGCGCCGTTGCTGTGCGCGGGGATCACGACGTATTCGCCGCTGCGGACCTGGGGTGCTGGTCCTGGCAAGAAGGTGGGCATTGTCGGGCTTGGCGGCTTGGGGCATATGGGTGTGAAGCTCGCTCGCGCGATGGGTGCGCATGTTGTGTTGTTCACGACCTCGCCTTCCAAGATCGAAGATGCGAAGCGGTTGGGTGCGCATGAAGTTGTGATTTCGAAGAATGCCGGGGAAATGGAAGCGCATTTGAATAGCTTCGATCTGATCGTGAATACGGTTGCTGCTCAGCATGATTTGAATCCGTTTTTGAATCTGCTCAAGCGGGATGGGACTATGACGCTGGTTGGTGCGCCGGAGCATGATCATCCGTCGCCGCAAGTGTTCAATCTCATTTTCAAGCGTCGCCGGTTGGCTGGGTCGTTGATTGGGGGGATCGCTGAGACGCAGGAAATGTTGGACTTCTGCGGGGAACATGGGATTACTTCTGATGTTGAGGTGATTCCTATGCAGGGGATCAATGAGGCTTTTGAACGGATGCTGAAGAGTGATGTTAAGTATCGGTTTGTGATTGATCTGGATTCCTTGCGGAAGTGATTTTTGGTTTTTTTTGGCTCGCGCCGTGGATCTTTTTTGGGCTGTGGCGTGGGCTTTTTTTGGGTGTGCTTTTTGGGGGTTGGCCTTTCCTTGATTTGTTAGTGGTCTATTAGCGTTGCCCCTGTGCGGGGCGGCACCTACTTCTCTTTGCCGCCGCAAAGAGAAGTAGGCAAGAGAAAGCGGCTCACACCGCTAACTCTTAAGCGGGTCCCCCGCACAGTCGCGGTAGTGGCTCATCTGGAATCGGTGCCCCCGCGCATTCCGCATAAGTGACAAGGCAGTCATTCTTCCGGCGGCGCTGCGCGCGCCCCCGGGTACATCATTAAACCCATCGTTTTTTTCGGCGTGTCGCCCAAGCGAAGCCGATGGCACCAACACACCTAAAAAAATCCACTGTCTTTCGCGAACCGCTCCGACGAGCGCGCAGCGCGAGGCGGGAAGCATGACTGCTGTGTCACGTGCACGGAATGCGCGAGAACACAGATTCCAGATGAGCCACTACCGTGGCTGTGCGGGGGACCCGCTTAAGAGTTAGCGGTGTGAGCCGCTTTCTCTTGCCTACTTCTCTTTGCGGCGGCAAAGAGAAGTAGGTGCCGCCCCGCACAGGGGCAACGCTAATAGACCACTAACAAATCAAGGAAAGGCCAACCCCCTAAGCATCCCAAACAAAAAAACCCGCCAAAAACAGGCAAAAAAACACCCATCGACAGGAGCATGAACCGTGATTGACAGAATAACTGCAATGCGCACCTTCATCCGAATCGTGGACACCAACAGCTTCACCCGCGCAGCGGAATCACTAAACATTCCGCGCGCCACGGCGACCACCATCGTCCAGAACCTGGAAGCCCTGCTAGGCACAGTCCTTCTAGCCCGCACGACGCGGCGCTTAAGCGTCACCCCTGAAGGCGCGGCCTACTACGAGCGCTGCACGCAAATTCTCGCCGACATCGACGAAATGGAAGCCAGCATCCGTCACGCGACGGACAACCTGACCGGCCGTCTGCGCATCGAAATGCCCGGCGCTGTAGCCAGCGCCATCGTGCTGCCGGCTCTCGACGACTTCCATACCCGTTACCCGAACCTCGATCTCGCAATCGGTATCAGCAACCGCACAGTCGACCTGATCACCGAAGCCATCGACTGCAGCATCCAGCTCGGCGAATTGCCAGACTCGAATCTCGTCGCGCGCCAACTCGGCACGCTCGAACACGTGACCTGCGCGAGCCCAGCCTACCTGGCCCGCTACGGCACGCCCACGGATCTCGACGATTTGCGTGGCCATTCAGCCGTCAATTGCATGTCGCCGCATAACGGCCGCGAAGTGGACTTCGATTTCGAAGTGAACGGCGAAGCGCAAAACGTGAAGGTGAAAGGCTTCGTCAAAGTCAGCGACGAACAGGCCTATCTCACCTGCGGCCTGCAAGGCCTCGGCTTGATCCAGCCCGCGCGGATCGCCGCGCAACCGTATCTCGACTCGGGACTATTGCGCGAAGTCATGCCGCAATGGAAACCGGTGCCGATGCCGGTCTCGGTCGCTTATGTAAAGAATCGCCGCGTGTCGCCACGCGTGCGCGCGTTCGTGGATTGGCTGGCGGAATTGTTCGAGAAAGCGGAGCACGTCGATCAGGATCTCTCGCGTGTCCGTCAATTGCTGCGCGGCCTGCATCCCGCCTGATGCGGGTTGAATGCAGGCACGCAGCGCGGTAGCAAACCGCGTCAGTTCGCTAACTTGACCGGTACCGGCCGCGTCAGCAGGTCGACATAGAAGTTAAAGAAGTTCGGATTGTCAAAGCGTTTCACCACCGTCATTTTCTGCAACCCCGCCGGCGGCGAACTCGTATAGCCGGTCGCCTTGCCATCGTTCGCACCGAAACTCATATCCACGTCCACCCACTCATCCACGGTCTGCGTGGCGAACGAAGGGTGCATCAGATACGCCAGCGTCAGCGTGTCCCAAATGTTCGTCGTGTAGTTCGGGTTGGTCTCGAAACCGTTCTTGCCGTCGAACCCATAACCGTTGAGAGTCTTGAACAATTGCGTGATGATGGTCTGCTTCGTCGGGTCGTGCGCGACACGGTCGTAAAGCGCTTTGTCCATCTTCACGGTGTCGGTTACATCGAGCGGAATCACCACCTGTTTGATCGGCAGGCGCAACACGGTCTTCGCCGCCTCCGGATCGAACCACCAGTTGAACTCGGCAGTCGGCGTGGTGTTGCCCGGCACGTCGATCGCTCCGCCCATGTAAATGATCTGCTTGATCAACGGCACGATCTCAGGATGCTGACGCGTGGCCAGCGCAATGTTGGTCAGCGGGCCGATCGCGAGAATCGTCACCTCGCCGGGATTCTGCTTGACCGAATCGACGATGAAATCCACCGCGCTTTTGCTCTGCACTTTGGTGTGCGTGGCGAAGCCGTCGGGCGGCGCGACCAGGTCGCTGTCGGATTTCGGCTCGGGTGTATTCCATGCGCCGAGATAGCCGTCGCCGCCGGGGAATTGCTTCTGCTCCGCCTGAACGGTGGCGAAGTCGTGGGACAAGGCGTAATTGGCGCCCGCATACACGCCGATCTGATTGTCAACACCCAGACGTTCGACCGATTTCAACGCATCCGCCACGCCTTGCTTCAACCATTGATTGCCGGAGACCACCGTAATACCCAGCACTTTCAATGAGCCTTGCGCCTGCAATTGCGCGGCCATGACGCCGAGTTGGCCATCGTCGCTCAGTGTGTTGTAGTCGCTGTCGATAATCACCTTCGGCGGAGTCTGCGCGTTGATTTCACTACCGCCGCAGGCCGAAAGCGCCGTGATAGCCATCACGCTTGCCACACACGTCATTGCCACGAGAAGTCGCTTCACTCATGTCTCCTTTTTTATAGCGCTGTGTCGCGCGAAGGAGGCTCATCATAGACGTAATCCGGATGAAATAAAATCGTCATGTCGAATGGATAATTCACGGAGAGTGCATGCGCGCGAAAGACGCGCAGGCGAAGCCTGCAACAGAGCATAGTCTGCTGCGGCCGACAGCGCTGATAGAAAGCGCCAAACTGATTGAATGAAGAAGCGTGACTAAGGCTGACGAGCCTGCTGCGCCGAACCCGGGCACGCCGGATCCTTGCCCCAATGGCCGTCACATACGCGCCAGCGGCACAACTGGTCTTCGAAGAAGCCACGCTGTCCGCATTCTTTCACGCGCTCAGCCAGTCTGGCGTTGCCAGGCGTTGCGGACGCGCTAACCTTGGTCGCGGTGTTGCCGCTCGCTGTTTTCGCATCCGCTGGCTTGGTGCGCGCGACGAGCGCGGCCAATAGATCGGCATCCGAATCATCTTTCGATGCATTGCCATTCGTGCGCGTTTTCTTCGACTGAGCGACCGCGGTCGGCGCGCTCGCATGACGGTTGCTGGCAGTCGCGCTTTCCTTCTTGCCGTGGACGGCGCTCTCGTGCTTCTCCTTGCTGGCTACCGCCGTCGCGCTTTTGCCATGCTTCGCCGCCGGCACCGTGACCGCGGAAGCGGCCGTTGCGGATGCCACCGACACGGATGCACCGCTCGGCTCCGCGCCGTCGGCGAGCGCGCGCGACAGACGGCTGCCATCGCTGGCAGGTGCCGTGGCGGACGCCGCAGCGGCTTTGCTGTCGCTATCGTCGGCAACGATCGTGGCCGCTTGCGAGGATGCCGGAGCCGGCGCCTCCGCTTTGGCGACAACCTCCGGCGCGGCGCTCGCCGCCGCAGCAGCACTCTTTTGCTCACTCGCAGACGCAGCCGCTGCCAGCGACTCGCTCTGCACACGCTGCTGCATATGCCACGCACCCCAGCCGCCGGCTGCGATCACGAGCAGCGCGACCAATACAAAGGGCGCCCTGGACCGGCGTGGTTTTTCCGCAGGCGGCGCAACGCGGCCTTCGAGGTTCGCAAGAATTCGCGAACCATTGCCATCGGCGCCTTTAGCCTTATCGGATAACAGGCTAGGCGGGGCTTTGGAATTCGAACTTTCCGGCGCACTCATTCACTGTCTCATTGAATCCTGGATTATTTCGCCGTGATAATACGTTCTGGCTCGTCTCCGAGCAGGCCTGATTCTAAGAGCAAGCATTACAAAATACAATTGTTTCCAATTTCCGGGGTCGCCTTTGATTGCCGTAGTACTTCTCGCCTATTTCGCCATCGCCGTTGTGATCGCCGCAATGCTGCTATTGCCGGCGGTACGCGCCTCTTTATTAGGCGCGGCGCTCGCTATTCACGGCCGTGTTATGCGCAGAGCATCGCTTAGTGCATCGCGCGCACGCGGTCAATTAGCACGCTCGGCAAGAATTTCGCAATCGACCGCAGTCGATATGCAAAAGTTACTGATAAAGCGGCGCTTGCTGATTTTTACCACGACAGGTATTCTTGCGACGCCTCCATTGGTGGCACTTGCTTTACGCGGCCGGCAATTATTCCAATTCGATGACACTGCACGGGTTCCGGACGAGAAAATTGCCGCGTTATTGAATGGCGAACAGCTCGTGCCCCCGCCGCCGTTGCCGCCGGAGGTATTCGCAACGCAGGAAGTCGAGCAGATCCGGCCCGCGCTTAAAGACGCGAGCCGCGACTGGAATTTGCTCGACGCCGATTTCAGAACGCGTTTATTGCTCGTGTACAAAATCATGCGCGAGCAATACGGGTATGAAATGGCTTTGCTGGAAGGTTATCGCAGTCCGGAGCGGCAAAACCGGCTGGCGCAAATGGGGGGCAACGTCACCAATGCCGCAGCGTTTCAAAGCTATCACCAATACGGTCTTGCCTCGGACAATGCGTTTTTGCGCGACGGCAAGCTCGTCATTTCAGAAAAAGATCCTTGGGCCATGCGCGGTTATCAGTTATACGGGCAGACAGCCGAACAGGTCGGTCTGACCTGGGGTGGCCGCTGGAAAATGATGGATCTCGGGCACGTCGAATATCACAAACCCGGCTTCGTACTTGGGCGCGGTCATTAAGGCGCAATGGGCGAAACCGGGTAATAAAGAGGTTGACATGGGGCGTTCAATCAATTTTTCTGGCGAAAAGCGGCAATGCCGCCCGCATAACGGCATTGCTCCGATCAGCGTCGTTACGGGCAAATCGCGTCGATTTAACAATTCCGCCGTATTCGCTTTCGCCTGAATATGCTTTCGTTTTATTTCAAACGCCGTACGCGCGCCATGCTGTCTGCCGCAGCACGCGCCACAACACTCATCACCAAGACCTGAACGGCTTATGCGACGCATTCTCAACGTGTTGACCCACACACGCACGCTCTCGATCATCGGCTTGCTCGCGCTCGCTGCTGTTTTATTCATCGGCGCCGATACCTTGCAGATCGATCTGATGTGGCCGGCCATCGTGCTCGGCGCCGTGATCGCGTTGTGGCTGCTGGTGTGGATCGTGCGCCGCCTGCGCGCGCGCCGTGCGAACCGCAAGCTCGGCGAAATGCTCGAGCAGCAGGCCGAGAAGCAGGCCGAGGCCGGTCCCGCGCCCACGCCCGCGCGCCAGGCTGAACTCGACGTGCTGCGCACGCGTCTCGTCGATGCGGTGAAGACCATCAAGACCTCGAAGATCGGTCAGGTCTCGGGCGGCTCGGCGCTCTATGAGTTGCCGTGGTACATCGTGATCGGCAACCCCGCCGCGGGCAAGAGCAGCGCGGTATTGAACTCGGGCTTGCAATTCCCCTTCGCCGACAAGAACAACGCGGTGATCCACGGCATTGGCGGCACGCGTAACTGCGACTGGTTCTTTACGACCGAAGGCATTCTGCTCGACACCGCCGGCCGCTATTCCGTGCATGAGGAAGACCGCACCGAATGGCTCGGCTTTCTCGGGCTGCTCAAACGTTTCCGGCCGAAGGCGCCGATCAACGGCATCATCGTCACGGCCAGCATTGCGGAACTGACCAGCAGCAAGCCTGAATTCGCGATCAATCTCGCGAAAAACCTGCGCCAGCGCGTGCAGGAATTGACCGAGAAGCTCGAAGTGTTCGCGCCGGTGTATGTGATGTTCACCAAGGCCGACCTGATTACCGGCTTCACCGAATTCTTCAGCGGCAGTGAGCGTCACGAATATGATCGCGTGTGGGGCGCCACCCTGCCCTACGAGCCAGACGAGAAGCGCGACGTGGTCGGTTTGTTCGACGAACACTTCGAAGAGCTGTACGACGGCCTGAAAGAGATCAGCGTTGCGCAAATGTCGATCAATCGCGGCAACAAGCTCTCGCCGGGTCAATTGAGCTTTCCACTCGAGTTCTCGACGATTAAGCCCGCGTTGCGCGCCTTTCTCGCCACGCTGTTCGAGACCAATCCGTTCCAGTACAAGCCGATTTTCCGCGGCTTCTACTTCACGAGTGCATTGCAGGAAGGCGAAACGAATAGCGCGGCGGCCACGCGCATCGCCAACCGTTTCGGCCTGAGTTCGGACGGCCTGCCCAAGCCGCATAGCGCGTTCTCGAAGAACGGGTTCTTCCTGCGCGATCTGTTCTCGAAGGTGATCTTTGCCGACCGGCAAACGGTCAAGCAATTCGCCAGCCCTGCCAAGACGCGCATGCGCTATGCGACCTTCTTCGGCTTCGTTGCGGTGCTCGCACTGGCGCTCGGCGGCTGGACCTGGTCCACGGTCAATAACCAGCAGCTCACCGCGAACGTGCAAGCCGACCTCGACAATGTCGTGCGCCTGCAGCAGAACCGCAACGATCTGCAATCGCGCCTGCAAGCCATGGACGTGCTCGAGGACCGCATCGATCAACTCGAACAGTTTCGCCGTGACAGGCCGCTCGCGGTATCGCTCGGTCTGTATCAGGGCGATCGCCTCGAACAGCGTCTGCTCACCGAGTACTACAACGGTGTGCGGCAGATCCTGCTCGATCCGGTTTCGCAGAATCTCGCGTCGTTCCTGAAGGACGTCAACGCGCACCCCGACCAGCTCGTGCCGTTGAACCGCGCGCCGGACGCCGCCGCGATTCCGGTCTCCACCCACTCGGCCATGAGTGCGAACAGCCAGGGCGGCTTGTATAGCGACGCCTCGCCGACCAACGTCGAAGATGCGTACAACGCGCTCAAGACGTATCTGATGCTGAGCGACAAGCGTCACGTGGAAACGGCTCACCTGACCGATCAGGTCGCGCGCTTCTGGCGCGGCTGGCTCGAGACGAATCGCGGCAACATGCCTCGTGACGAGATGATCCGCAGCGCCGAGCGCATGATCACGTTCTACCTCGCGCGCGTGTCCGACGACGATTGGCCGATGATCGACCAGAATCTCGGCCTCGTCGATCAAACGCGAGAGAACTTGCGTCGCGTGGTGCGCGGCATGCCGGCGCGTCAGCGCGTCTACGAAGAAATCAAGGCGCGCGCCTCGACCCGTTTCGCGCCGATGACGGTCGCGCGCATCGTCGGCGAAAACAATACCGCGCTGGTGGCGGGCAGCTATGCGATCCCCGGCACCTTCACGCGTGAAGCCTGGTTCCAGTACGTGCAGCCCGCCATTCGCGATGCCGCAACGAAAGAGTTGCAGGCAAAGGACTGGGTGCTTAACACATCGGCTCACGACGATCTGACGCTGGAAGGCAGCCCCGAACAGATCCAGAAAGCGCTCGTCGCGATGTACAAGACCGAGTACGCGATGCACTGGCAGAAGTTCATGCAAGGCATTGCGGTGCAGAGCTTCGGCAGCTTCGGCCAGGCCGTGGATGCAATGAACCGCTTGGGCGATCCGCAGGATTCGCCGATCCGCAAGGTGCTCGAAACCGCGTACGACCAGACTTCGTGGGACAACCCGTCGCTCTTCAACGCGAACCTGAAGCGCGCGCAAACCGGCGTGACGAGCTGGGTCAAGAACCTGTTCTCGCGTGCGCCCACTGGCCAGATCAACGCGAACATCGACATCAACGGCAATCCGGTTGAAGTGCCGATGGGTCCGATCGGCCAAGAGTTCTCGGCATTGGGCCGCATCGTCGTGAGCGGCGACAACGGTTCGATGCTCAAGGGCTATATGGACACGCTGTCGAAAGTCCGCACGCGCTTTAACGTGATCAAGAATCAGGGCGATCCGGGACCGGGCGCGCGTCAACTGATGCAGCAGACGCTCGACGGCAGCGGCTCCGAACTCGCCGATTCGCTGAAGTATGTCGACGAACAGATGCTCACGGGCCTCACCGACTCGCAGCGCAAAGCGCTGCGTCCGCTGCTCGTGCGTCCGTTGATGGCGGCGTATGCGGTGGTGATCCAGCCGGCCAGCGTCGAAGTCAACAAGGTGTGGAACGCGCAGGTGTATCAGAGCTTCCAGAACTCGCTCGCGAACAAGTACCCGTTTGCCAGCGACGCGAAGGTCGAAGCCGGCGCCGGCGAAATCGCCCAGGTGTTCGGGCCGGACGGCGCGATCGCCAAGTTCGTCGGCACCACGCTCGGGCCGCTCGCGGTGCGCCGCGGCGACACGTTGACGGCCCGCACATGGGGCGACATGGGCCTTGCCCTCACGCCTGACTTCACGAGCGGCTTCGCGCGCTGGGTGGCGCCGCTCGCCGGCGGCGCGGCGGGCGCAACGGCGGGCCAGGGTTCGGCCGAACCGCAGACCGTGTTCCAGATCCTGCCGCAGCCAAGCAGCGGCACGACGGAATACACGCTGGCGATCGACGGCCAGCAGATGCGCTACCGCAACACGCCGCCGCAGTGGACCAACTTCGTGTGGCCGAATCCGTCGGGCTCGCCTGGCGCGACATTGAGCGCCACGACCTTCGACGGCCGCACGCTGCAACTGGTCAACGAGCCGGGCCGCTACGGCCTGGAGAAGCTGATCAACTCGGCGCAGCGCAAGCGTCGTCCGGACGGCACGTTCGACCTGTCGTGGACGCAAGGTGGCGTGACGGTGGCGGTCAGCATGCGCATCATCAGCACGTCGCAGGCGTCGAGCGGCAGCAGCGATGCGCCGCAACAGCAAAGCCTGCGCGGCTTGCGGCTGCCGTCCTCGGTGGCGGATGTGAGCGCGGCGGCGAATTCGGTCAATGCGACGGCCGCGGGTGCGCCCGCGCCGGCCACGCCCGCGACACGGCCGGCTGCGGCCGCCACCGCGGTTTCGAATACAGGGGGTGCGCAATGACGCAGACCGTGCAGGCGCAAATCGCCTACTTCGGCAAGATCCCGTCGCGCGGCGACTTCGTGAAGAGCGCGCATAACCCGCAATTGCTGGCCACGCTCGACCGCTGGATCGCCGAAGCCATGGAACTGCTCAGCGACGATCCGCGCTGGAAGATCGTCTACGAAAACGCCAAGCCGATGCACTTCGCGTTCCTCGGTTCGCGCAGCAAGCTGGCGATTGCCGGGCATATGGTGGCGAGCCACGATCAGTCGTCGCGGCGCTTTCCGTTCCTTGCCGCCACCGCGCTCGAAGTCGAAAAGCCGCTGACGTTTCTGGCGCACAGTCCGCTCGCGTTTGCGCGCTTGTGGTCGCGCGTCGCGGCGCAAATGAAGCCGCTGCTCGGCGCGAGCGAACCGCCCGGCGCGCTGCAGGCGCTCGGCGAAACGCAAGTGCCGATCGAGATCGGCGGCGGTCCGGGCAATCCGCACGACGGTACGTTCAATGACTTCGTCGAACACCAGACGCTCGCCGGGCTCGAACAGATGCTGCTGGCGAGCGGCCATCCGGTGCGCTTGCGCGGCGCGATGCTGGCGCTCGGCTCACTGCTGCGTCCGGTGATGCAAAGCGGCTCGTCGCATCTCGAACGCGGGCTGACCTTGCCGCTGCCGAACGACCCTTTCTATCGCAGTCTCGTTGCTGCATTCTGGCTCGAACTGATTGCGCCGTTCGTCGCGCAGGCGGATTTCGAGCTGGCGATTTTCATCGGCACGATTGCCGAGCGCGAGCGGCTCATCATCGGCTTCAATGGCGCCTCGGCCAAAACGCTGCATAGCGTGGTCGATCCGCAGTCGTACGCGGCGCACAACATCGATATCGACGATCCCGAGTGGATCGACGAACACGCACAAAACGATCATGGCATCAGCAAGCTCGTCAGTTACCTCGACCAACCGCAACTGTCGCTGCGCGTCAGCATCGACACGTTCCGCGAAGCATTCACGGGAGCGTGACACGATGCTGAACCACACATCCACCGCACGCATGACGGTGCTGCTCGCGGGTCTTCTGCTCGGCGCGTTTGCGCATGCCGACAACGACGGGCCCGCTCGCGTTACGCCGGTCGACAATAGCGGCGTTTCGATTCACACCACGGTGCTGCCGCCGGCTGCTTCGGCCTCCGTTGGCAACGCAGGGCCTGCCGTGAATACGGCCGGACTCGCAAGCGGCACGACCGGCGCCGGCACCGGCGCGATCACCGCGGCGCCGCCGCCTGCCAACGCGACGCCGGGCCAGGTCGTGGTGGGCGGCAAAGTGCCGGACGAAGCGACCAAGGCGGCCGTGCTCGCGCGCCTGCGCGACACTTACGGCGCGGCCAATGTGGTCGATCAGATCGAAGTCGCCGACGTGGCCACGCCGCCGAACTGGTCCGCCAATGTGCAGAAGCTGATCGGCCCGCAGTTGAAGCAGATCAGCAAAGGCCAATTGAAAATAGACGGCACGCAGATCGACGTGAAAGGCGAAGTGCATAACGAGTCGCAGCGGCAGCAACTCGCAAGCGATATGGCGAATGCGCTGAACCCGACTTACACGATCAAGAATGGGCTACGTGTAAGTGCGTCCGAACAAGGCCTGCTCGATCAGACGCTCGCGAATCGTACGATCGAATTCGAAACCGGTAGCGCGACGCTCACGCCGCAAGGCCGCGCGATTCTCGATCAGATGGCCGCCGCGATGGTAAAGATGACGACGAAGACCGTTGCGATCATCGGCCACACTGACAACTCGGGTAATCGCACGTCGAATATTGCGCTGAGCCAGGCGCGCGCGGATGCGGTGAAGGGTTATCTGGTTGCCAAGGGCATTCCGCCGCAGCAGTTGTCGACCACCGGCGTTGGCCCGGATCAACCGATTGCATCGAACGATACGACGGATGGGCGCGCGCGGAATCGGCGAATAGAGTTTCGTGCGGGGTCTTGAGCCGCTGTTGTTCGCGCAGCGTGCATGAAAAAAGCCTGGCTTCGAAGCCAGGCTTTTCTCTTTCTTTAGACCGCCTTATTCGCTGTTCTCTTCCGGCTTCACGCCCAGCAACTCGCGAATATGCGCGAGCGATCCATCGTCTTTCACCACCGTCGAAAGCCATTGATGCAATGGCATATCCGCGGCCTCCGCAGCCTTGTCGGCGAAATACGCGGCAGGGTTATGCGGCTCCGTCGCGCGAAAGAACTTGGCCACCGCGCGCAACTGCGCAACGGCCTGCGCGCGGCTCTGGATTCCTGCAATTGGACTCGTCGGCATGGTCGTCAACACAGGTTCCTCGCGTTGCGGTGCGGTCTTGAAGGTGGGCTCGGCGCGATCGTGCTCGTTCGCCGCGGGCGCTTTAGCGGGCGGCGGCACTTCGGCGTTCACGCCGACTTCACGTGCAAAGCGCTCGGCCAACCGGTACACGTTTTGGTAAGCGTCCTTCGCTTGCCGGAAACTCGGCGCGGAATCCGCGGCGCGCCGGTCCAGTTCCTGTTCGAGCGCGAGCATGGCCGCTTCGAACGCTTTCAGATCGACCAGTAGCGCTGAATAGAATGCCGGCGGCGTAGCGCGCTTCGACGCCTCGATCTGATCGATCGACGGCTTGCCGCGCGCGATATCGTCGGCGTGATCCGGATCGCGTTTGACGGCTTGCGCGACGTGCGTGGCCACGTCCCAATCGATGGTGCTGTACGCATTACCTTGCGACGACGTGAGCGGCATGGCGCGCAGCAGATCGCCCGTACGCCCGACCAGCCACGCGACGTTGCCGAGGCGATATTCGGTGTCGTCGCCTTCCGGCAGCGGATGCACGTGATCCCAGTAGCGCTCGCAAAGCCCCGTCAAGAGCGCGTAACCCTGCGAAAGACCGTTGATGCCTTCATCGATCGCGAGCGCTTCAGTGAGCCAGACGGCGAGACGCAAATCTTTGGTCTGCGTTTGCAGCAAGCTGCCCGAACGCTCGACCACGAACGCCCAATCCGCCTCCTTGATCTCCGTGACCCATTCGCCCTGATCCAGCGACGGGTCTTCGAAACGGCGCGCGTGCTGGATCGCATCGAAATCGGCTGAGAACAGCAGATCTTCGCCACAGGGCGAGGTTTCGCTGAGCGGAGCCAGCAAGATGTCTAGATTAATCGGCATGAGAGAAAGCAATAAGTATCGGGTACGGCATTTAAATCAGATTGGCGCGTCCGCTCACACCACCGTGTAGTCGAACTCACCCGCCTCGCTCGCGCGCACGGCAATGCGCTCGATCGCGGCGCCGTTCGCCACACGTTCCAGCACCTGCTGCGCGA
Organism: Paraburkholderia phytofirmans PsJN; assembly: GCF_000020125.1. Lineage (NCBI taxonomy): Bacteria > Pseudomonadati > Pseudomonadota > Betaproteobacteria > Burkholderiales > Burkholderiaceae > Paraburkholderia > Paraburkholderia phytofirmans. Next base: position 1,046,984 of record NC_010676.1, on the reverse strand, counting down.
CTTCGGGCAGGAGCGTGCCGTTCAGAATGTGATCCACATTGCGTGCGCCGGAATCCACCTCGGTGCAACGCGCGAGCACCGCATCGACCAGCGACTCGTCCCACTCGAACACTGCCTTGTGATTCGACTCGATGCGGCGGCGAATCCGGTCGAGTTTCAATTCGATGATCTCGGCCAGTACGTCGTCGGAAATCGGATAGTACGGCACCACTTTCATGCGGCCGAGAAATGCCGGTTTGAATGCTTTGTATAACTGCAGACGCAAGGTTTCCGCGAGTTCATCGGCGTCGGGCAGTTCTTCCGCGCTCTTGTTCAGGCACGCCTGCATCACCGCCTGCGAGCCGACATTCGAAGTCAGAATGATCAACGTGTTGCGGAAATCGATCTCGCGGCCTTCGGCGTCGTCCATCGTGCCTTTGTCGAACACCTGGAAGAACATTTCGAGCACTTCGGGGTGCGCCTTTTCGACTTCGTCGAGCAGCACCACCGAATACGGATTGCGGCGCACCGCTTCGGTCAGCACACCGCCCTCGCCGTAACCGACATAGCCCGGCGGGGAACCCTTCAGGCCGGACACGCTGTGCGCTTCCTGATACTCGCTCATGTTGATCGTGACCATCTTGCGTTCGCCGCCGTACAGCACATCGGCCAGCGCAAGCGCGGTTTCGGTCTTGCCGACGCCCGACGGTCCGACGAACATGAACACGCCGCGCGGCTTGTTCGGGTCTTCAAGATTCGCACTAGCGGTGCGCACGCGCTGCGCGATCGCTTCGAGCGCATGGTCCTGACCGATCACACGCGCGGCCAGCAACGGCTGCAGGTTCAGCACGGTCTGGATTTCGTCCTTGACCATGCGGCCGAGCGGAATGCCGGTCCACGAGGCGACGATTTCGGCGACCACATGAGCGTCGACCTGCAGCGGCACCATCGGTTGGCCGCCTTGCAAGGCGTGCAATTCGGCGACGCGCGCGGCAAGCTTTTCGCGCGCCTGCTGTGCCTTATCCGCCTGCTCCGGGCCCGCGCTGTTCACGCGCGCCGCGTCGATGTCAGCGCGCAAGCCGACTATCTCCGTCACCAATACGCGTTCCTTGTCGTAGCGCGCTTCGTCTGCGGCGAGGTCTTTGAGGTCCTCTTCACGCAGGCCGCGCAATTCAGCGAGGCGTTCATCGTGCAGCGCGCCGCTCGCCGCTTCGCGTTCCAGCGCGGCGATTTCAGCGTCGATACGTTCGAGGCGTTTTTTCGTGTCGTCGATGGTCGCCGGTGTCGAACTGTGCGCGAGCGCGACTTTCGCGCAAGCGGTGTCGAGCACGCTGATCGCTTTATCCGGCAGTTGCCGGCCGCTGATGTAGCGATGCGACAGACGCACGGCTTCTGTGATCGCATCATCCAGCACGCGCACATTGAAATGCTTTTCCATCAGCGAAGCCATGCCGCGCAACATAGCCGCGGCGAGCGCCTCGCTAGGCTCCTCGATCTTCACGACCTGGAAACGCCGCGCGAGCGCCGCGTCTTTCTCGAAGTACTTCTTGTACTCGCTCCACGTGGTGGCCGCGATGGTGCGCAATTCGCCGCGCGCCAAGGCCGGCTTCAGCAGATTGGCCGCATCGTTCTGCCCGGCCTGACCACCGGCGCCGATGATGGTGTGCGCTTCGTCGATAAAGAGAATGATTGGATGCGGACTCTTCTTGACCTCATCGATCACATTCTTCAGGCGGTTTTCGAACTCGCCTTTCACGCTCGCGCCGGCTTGCAGCAACCCCATGTCGAGCACGTGCAGCGCGACGCCTTTGAGCGGCGCGGGCACATCGTCGGCGGCAATGCGCAGCGCGAGACCTTCGACCACGGCCGTTTTACCGACGCCCGCTTCGCCCGTCATGATCGGATTGTTCTGGCGGCGCCGCATCAGAATATCGATGGCCTGGCGAATCTCGCCTTCGCGGCCGATCACCGGATCGATCTTGCCTTCCCGCGCACGCTGCGTGAGGTTGCTGGTGTAGGTATCGAGCGCGGGCGTTTTAGACGGCGCGCCCGGCGCGACAGCGCTCGCCACCGGATCACTCGCGCTATCTCCCGCGCTTTGCGTGTCATTGCTGTGCTCGACTTCGCGCGAACCCGCAGTCAGCTCATCGAATTTGTGCTTCAGGTCGGTCACACGCACGTCGCGCAGCAGCGGCGACATGCGCTCGGCGAATTGCGCGAGATCCGGTGCGCTCAAAAGCGCCAGTAGCAGATGCCCTGAGCGAATCCGCCCAATCTGCGAATCAAGCGATGCAATCAACCACGCCTGTTCGAGCAACTCGATCAGATGCTTCGAAAACACCGGCGTACGCGTATTGCCGGTTTTCAAACGCTGCAACTCGCGCTCGAGATCCGCGCGCAAGGCGTGCGGGTCGATCCTGCTCGCGCGCAGCACCAGTGCGACGTCGCTGGCCGGTTCGTCCAGCAGCGGGAGCAGCAGATGCTCGAGGTCGACCTCGTAGTGACCGCGCGCGAGACAATTGTTCGCCGCCAGCAAAGCCGCCTGCCGGCAGGTCGGATTCAGTTTGGCGATCAGGGTATTGAGGGACGTGCTCATGTCGTGCGATCCGGGTCCGGGTTCTGTCGTTATGGTCAGTGAATCACGTGCAATTCGTAGCGGGCATCCGCGCGGTCACGGTCGGCGTCTTTAGTGCACAGGAATGCGTCCCAACCCAGGCGCGCGCCCTTGCTCAATAAGCTCGGTCCGACGGCTTCGCGGCGCAGCACCAGCGACACCTCGTATTCGAGCGTAACGCCGGCCAGCAGCGTGAGCATGCGTTCGAGCGCCACCGCACGATCGGCGCCGGGCAAAAACGCTTCGTAATCGGCCTTGTCGAGCGGTCCGATCACGAGGCGCGCACGCATGTCGCGCTGCCAGACGCGCTCGCCCGCCAGCGCAGTCGCGCCGAGCGTCGCGTTGACGCTGCCGAGCAAGGTCAATTGATCGCGCGGCACGTCGTACCATTTGCCGACGAACTGCTCGACGCGCACCCGCACCTTGAAGTACTCCGAGAGCGTGCGTTGCAAATACGCCGCCGATACCGGCCGATGCCGCGCGGCCAATGCGTAGCCGGCAATCGCCTCGTCGAATAGCGCGCCCTCGCCGCTTTGCAGGCTGTTGCGCGTGTCGTCGTCGGCGACGCCGGCGAGCGCGAGCAATAGCGGCAGGTAACGTTCGTCGCGATCCAGTTCGTAGTGAAACGGCAGACGGTACTTCTTCCACGCCGCGTAGAACAGCGCCGTCGCGCGATTCGAAAACACGTCGAAGAACTCGCGCGCGGCACGATCGCGCTTGATCTGTTCACGCGCGATGATCTGCTCGGTGTAGTGCAGCGGCAATGCGCCCTGCCCGCCGAGCAAACCAAAAAAGGCCGGCGTGATATCCACCTTGTCCAGCGAACCGTCTTCGAGCGCTGCCGTGCGTTGCGACTTTTCCTTCAGCGCCGCACCTGCGTCGTCATAAGACTGCGCGCCGTGAATCTCGCTCGGCGGGAACGACATCGACAGCGAATTGCGAAAAGCAATTCGCTGCGCGACAATTTCGCCGGGACGTCCGGGTTGAGATGGCGATTGCTGCGCGAACCACTTCTCGAGAATCCGCACCGCCTGAAAAAATTCGAAGCGATGCGGCTCGTCGAGAAGCTGCTCGACTACGCCAGGATCGATTCGCCGCTGCGCGGTTTGCATCGCAGGATCTCCTCGCCAGTGCGCTTCGACACGACGACCAGTTGCACAAAGCTGTTCAAATGCACGTACAGCCCAAAAAACGTATCGATCACGCGCACGAACGACGCGAGACTCGTGCCGACGAAATGTTCTTCGTCGATCGTCAAACGAATCTCGATACCGCGCACGAAAGTGGCGAACGGTTTACCCGGCAGCCATTGCACGGCGGCATGCTGTTCGATGCCGACCAGTCCGTCGATATGCCGCGCGGACACCGCCGTTCGCCGCAAGTCGTAGAGCACGAGCATTTCCTTGAGCGCCGACAGGCCGCTATTGGCAAGCGACACATGATTCAACGCCAGATGGGAAATCAATCGCCAATGCGCGGCGCGACCGCGCTCGAAACGCACGCTCGGGGTGGGCCGGCGCAGCATCGAGATGCTGCCGGTCAGCGAGCCGCCTTCGAGAAACAGATCGCCCCCTTCGAGCCCTACCGCCAGACCGGCCGGCAAATCGCGATTGGTGCAGGTGAGATCGAGACTCAAGGTATCCGTTTGCGGCGCGGCCGGTTCGAAGTCGATATCGACGATAGAGATTTCAGTCTCGTAGCCGGGGCTTTTCTGTGCAACCCAGTCGTTGCGCCGCGCAAACCAGTAATGTCCCGCGCGCGCTGCTTCGCCATGATGCAATGAATAGAACGGCCGGAACTCGATCACCGATTCTTCATGCGCCTGCTGCCTGACGAGTTTCACCGAATCGATCGAATAGACCTCGTAGGCAAACGCGCGGCGCGCTTCGGCGATCACCGGATATGAAATTGCCTGATGGCTGATACGGATCGGCTCACCGTGCTGCTCGAACAGATTCACCACCGGCGTGCAAAACAGGCGGAAATGATGCGCGGCCAATGAATCCAGCAGACGCGCCATGTGCGAATCGCTGCGCACTTCCTTGAGCACGACATGCAGCGTCAATCGCTGGCAGCGGCCGCTCTCGCGAGTCATCGCCGCCAGATCGAAGTCGGCGAAGTTGAATTTTTCGGGGAACGCGAAGTATTCGGTCAGCAACCGGTATGCCGGATGCGATTTGGCCGGATAGTCGATCAGCGCGTCGTCTTCGTCGAAACCGGCTTGCACGACCGGAGATTCGCGCAGTTGTTTCCACACGCCGCGACGGTCGGCTTCCACGTAAGTGGCCATGCCGTTGACGAACAGACAGTCCGCCAACGCCGCGATAAACGACTGCTCGCCGTGCAAGTGTGTGCGCAGTTTGCCGACTTTCAGCGCCGATAGATCGAGTTGCGCCGCCGTCGATTCGAAGGTGATCGATATGATTGCCGTGGCATTGCCGGGCAATACGGTCGCACTCGGCGCCATCGCCACGGATGTGTACTTCGCCTCGGAAATGCGGATCGGCGCCAACGTCACATCGTAAGCGGTACGGAAACGGCATTGCACGCCGCGAATGGGCCGCGATTTGAGTTCAGTGCCGCGTTCGACAAGAACCGGTTCGGTCAGATGACTCAGCGCGGCGGAGGTGCCCAACTGCGCGATCGAGCACGACGGGAACGGCCGCAGGTAGTGCGGGTAAAGCACTTCCAGCAGCGCTTCGGTAAACTCGGGGTAATCGTCGTCGAGTTTCTTGTTGATGCGCGCGCCGAGCAGCGCGAACGATTCGATCATCCGCTCGACGTGCGGGTCTTCGCAATGCTCGCCGGACATGGCCAGACGCGCCGCGATCTTCGGATAGCGCTCGGCGAAGTCGCGCGAATAGCGCCGCAGAAATGATAACTCGCGCTCGTAATACGGCAGCAATTCTTCCATCGATCTATCCCCGGACCTGAAACTTCTCCGCCTGATTTATCGCCACCGTTGCGCGTAACGGCTGCGGTAAAGCGGTACTCGGCACCACTACTCAAACAACACCGACTGAAAAAAACAAACTACAACTTCGCGCGTGCGCGCGTCACTGAATACTGCAACGTGGACGGCTGCAACATCGCATCGAAACTCACCGGTTCTTCCGCCGGATGCACCACCAGCAGCGCCTGAATCGCGAAGTTCAGCGCATTGGTGGATTGTTCGTTCAATTCGAGCGTGACCGCCACCTGCTGCAAACGCGGCTCGTGCCGCGCAATGGCCTGTTGAATCGATTTGCAGATGAACGTGCGGTCGTAATGGCTCGCAAGACTCAAACCCGCGAAATCGTTCAGGCCGTACGTGAGGACCGAGCGCTGACATTCCGGCAACGCCGCCAGCTCGTGCTCGGTCAGCGCGATGCGCGTATTCAGGATCGCCTCGACGTCGCGCGCGACTGTGCTCTTCAATTCATCCAATGACAATTGCCGCATTGCCGGAGATGCCGGCAGATGCGGTTCGTCGTCGAACAGCTTGTCGAGAAAGCTGGGTTCGAAGCGTTTCATCAGCGTCCGAAGAAGCGGATCGATGCGAGACGCGCCCGGCACGCGGCAACTCTTTCGAGCCGCGCGCGCCGCGTGCGCCCGTGCATCAGACCGCGTACGTCTTGTCGTTCTTCGTCAGGCTCCACGCGCCTTGCGCGTTGCCGCCCTGGTTGCCGCCGATCTTCTGCTGCGTGTACTTCCACTGCACGGCAGCGTACTTCAGCGAGAACTGTTCGGTCGGCAGGCCTTCGCCCACCACGCTCGGCGTCACGCTCGAAATGATCACGTACTTGAGCTTCACTTCCAGGTACTTGATGCGATTGCCTTCGCCGTCCGAACGCATGAAGTCGATCGTGACTTCGTCGAACGTCGTGCCGCCCGACGCGTGTTGATAGATCAACGGGCTGACCACGTCGATGTCTTTCGTGAACTGCATGTCGGCATGTTCGCAGCGCTCGGAGGTGTGACCACCTGCCGTGGAGGCGGTTGCGGAACGCGGTTGCGTGATCGCGTGACTCCACGAATCGATTTCGATCCAACCAGCGTGATCCTTATCGGCAGACTCGCCTTTGATCGCCGGATTGCCGAATTTTAAATAGATATCCTTCATAACTCATCGACTCCCCAAAGAGGTGGTTTCAACAGCTAACCCGGGCGGCCAGCCCAGGTTAGCTGACTTGCTTTGCTTTATGAATTAGCCGGTTTCGGCAGGTCAGCGACAAGCCGCAAAGAGATCGACAGCTCGTCCAGTTGAAAGTGCGGACGCAGGAATGCGACCGAACGATACGCACCAGGCTTGCCCGGAATCTCCGAGACCTGAATCGATGCCTCGCGCAGCGGGAACTGCGCCTTCTGCTCCTGAGTGGCGTTGTCGTCCAGCAGCACGTACTGCGAGATCCAACGGTTCAGGAATACTTCGACGTTCTGTGCCGATGCAAAGCTGCCGATCTTGTCGCGCATCATCGCCTTCAGGTAGTGCGCGACGCGCGATACCGAGAAGATGTACTGCAATTGCGCGGACAGGACCGCATTGGCATTCGCGCTGTCGGTGCTGTATTTCTTGGGTTTCTGCACCGATTGCGCGGCGAAGAACGCGGCGTAGTCGGAGTTCTTGCAATGCACGAGCGGAATGAAACCGAGGTCGCTCAGTTCCTTTTCGCGGCGGTCGGTGATCGCGATTTCAGTCGGGCATTTCAGCGCGACTTCGCCGTCGTCGGTCTTGAAAGTGTGGGTGGGCAGATCTTCCACCAGACCGCCGCCTTCCACGCCGCGAATCGCCGCGCACCAGCCGAAGTCGTCGAATGCGGCCGTCAGGCGTGCGGCGAACGCCCACGCCGCGTTACACCACAGGTATTTGCTGTGATCCGTGCCGTCCACGTCTTCGACGAAGTTGAAACCCTCCGCCGTGGCGCCGTCTTTCGGATTGAACGGCAGGCGGCCGAGAAAGCGCGGCAGCGTGAGACCGACATAGCGCGAATCTTCGGCGTCGCGAAACGACTTCCACTTGGCGTATTCGACCGTGTCGAACACCTTGCCGAGATCACGCGGCTTGCCGAGGTCGGCAAAGGTATCGAGGCCCATCAATTCGGGCGAAGCCGACGCGATGAACGGCGCATGCGCGGCCGCGGCAACGTGCGACATTTGCTCGATGAAGTACATGTCTTCCGGCTGGCGCGTCACTTCGAAGTCGCCGACGATCGTGCCGAACGGCGAGCCGCCGAAGGTGCCGAATTCTTCTTCGTAGATCTTCTTGAACAATGCGCTCTGATCGAATTCGATCGCGGTCTTGAAGTCGCGCACCAGGTCGCGCTTGGGCGCATGCAGCGCCTTGATCTTGACGGTTGCGCCGGTATTGCTTTCCTTGCACAGATAGTCCAGACCGCGCCACGTGCTTTCCATGCGCTGGAATTCGGGCGCGTGCATCACCGCGCTCAACTGCGCGGAGATCAGGCGGTCGAGTTCGGCGACGCGTGCGTCGATGGTGGCCGACAGGTTGTCGGACACCACCACCGTGCCGTCGAGCACCTGATGCACGAGTTCGCCGATCAGGTCTTTCGCGCGCGCGTGCTCGGAATCGGACTTAGCCACGCGGCTTTTCTCGACGATTTCGTCGAGCAGCGTGGATTCCGTACCGCTTTGCGCGGTCGCGAGTTGAGCTGCTGCCGTTTGCTGATTCATCTCACACCCCGTGCTTATTCGCCGTGCTTGTCGTGGTCCGGCGCGCCGCCGTGCTGGTCCGCCGCGTTGCTCTGGTCTTTCGCCAGGGTTTGCAACTGCTGCGTGTTGTTGAGCACTTCGCTCAGCAGGTCTTCGAGTTTGTCGTTGCCGGCCAGCTTGTTGCGCAGATCAGCGAGCTTCGAACGCGCTTCGAGCAGGCGCCGCAGCGGTTCGATTTGCGCGACCACTTCGTCCGGATTGAAATCGGCCATGGACTTGAAGCGCAGGTCGACCGCGAATTTGCCGCCGGCTTCGCTCAGGCGGTTTTCCACCTGAAACGCGGCGCGCGGCTCGATTGCCTTCATCACGTCGTCGAAGTTGTCGCGGTCGATATTGACGAACTTGCGATCGCGCAGCTTCGGCTGCTCGACTTCTGACTGCCCCGCCAGATCGGCCACCACGCCCACGACGAACGGCAGCTCCTTCACCTCGATCGCATCGCCGCGCTCGACCTCATAGGTCAACTGAACGCGGGGCGGCCGCACTTTTTGCAAGCGTTTCTGAATGCTTTCTTTCTTCGCCATCGTCGGCTCCCGGTGCTGATGGATCAGGCGTGTGGATCAGCGCAGCGCGCTGAACGGATCGGACGCGCCGCCGCTTTGCGCGGCTTTGGCGGGTGCTGCGGGCGCTGCCGGCGCAGCTGGAGCTGCCGGCGTGGCGGCGGGCGCCGCGGCGCTGGTCGTAGCGTCCGGCGTCTCCGCTGCGGGCTTGCCCTTGGCGACGTGGCGAACCACGCGCTTCTTCTTCACCGCCGGCTTGTCGCTCGGGTCGGGCGGGAACAGCGTGGCTTCGCCGAGCGTGTCGCGCAGTTGCTTGGCGAGCGCTTGCGCGTCCGACTTGGCGTCGCCCGCGAGCGACGCGTCCTGACGCAATTCGCCGAGCGATTGCGTGGCGACGCGCAAGCCGGCCACCGCCAGCACGCTCTTGGCCTGACGATCGGTCTGGTCGCGTTGCAGCGCTTCTTGCGCGGCAACGATTGCCTGGCCGTAATGACCTTGCGTGAACTGGATCTGCGCAATACGCGACCAGGGTTCTTCACGCGTCGGATCGGATTTGGAAAGCTGCTGATAAAGCGCGATAGCGCGATCCTGATCACCGCCCTTTGCGACGGTATCGGCATCCGCGAGTTGCTTATTAAAAGCCTCCGGTGTGGTCGCCAAGTTGTTGCCCTGTGTTGCGCAACCGGCCATCACGCCGCATGCCAACACAACCCCAGATAGTTTTACTAACAGACGCTCATTCATCGTTTTTCACCGACGTGCGAATTTTTTAATTCAAGGAGAAACCGGAGTTTTGCTTTGCTTCAAGTGCGCGGGTATAGTACAGGCCAATTTTCGATAATTCAACTTTCGTGTGAAGAAGGATTGCACAAAAAAAATGCATGTGGATCATTTAATCGCAGCATGCAGAAATTGTTTCCTGCTGCAATAGCAGTAATCAGGTTACCGGAAAAAATTTCCACTCGCCGGCCGCAACCTTGCAACATGTTGAGTTACATGCGCTTTGCATAAAGCGGCATTACGCGGCATTGCTTGGCTGAAATTGGCCGGATTGATTTCGTTATTGGTGTTTTGACGGGGACGGCGCCGAGCCGGTCGATGTATATGAATTCGCATGTTATTCGCTATGCATCGTTATTGATTGCCAATGCGGCCGCCTGCCTGCTGCTGGGCGGCTGCGCAGCGGGCGTGACGGTGCTCGGAGCCGCTGCCAACGCGGCTTTGCAGGCAAGCGGCCTCGGCAAACCGGACCTGCCGGATGCCCAGAAACCGCCGCGCAATGTCGGTCTCACCTTATATGCCGCACCGAATCTGAATGCCGCGAATGACAAACGGCCATTGGCGCTGGTAGTACGGCTTTACGTGCTGAAAGACCCGACTTCATTCCAGCAGGCGCCATTCGACGCATTTACCGATCCGGCAAAGGAAAAGACCATACTGGGCGGTGATTTGCTGGGCGTGCGCGAAGTAACGCTGATCCCCGGCCAGCGCTACGTTGTTACCGAAAAAGTCTCGCGTGAAGCGCAGGCATTCGGTATCGTCGCGCTATTCCGCGATCCGGCAATGCAGCGCTGGAAATTTGCCTTCGACCCGGCGAAGTCGGAGAAATCCGGCATAATGATCGGCCTGCATAACTGTGCAATGACGGTGACCAATGGCACGGTGATCCCGCCAGACCAGGGACTGCCCGCGCAAGCGCTGAATATGCTTTCTTCGGTAAGCTGCGGATAAAGATGCCGGTCAAATGCGATTTAACATTTTCTAAACAATTAACAATGCGGCGCTCGAATCGGTTATCTCCGGGTGCGCCATACGCTGAACGCATATAACAGGTTTGAGATGAGTTATTCCGCAAAAGTGCTCTGGGGGGAAGGCCTGTTTTTGAGGCCGCAGCATTTTCAGCGTCAGGACGCTTATCATGAGGCGCGCCTGTTCGAATCGATCCAGGCGATCCAGCCGTATAACTGGGGCGTGCGCTCGGCGCGCTTCGACCGCGACGCGCTCGGCAGCAACGTGCTGCGCGTGAGCGAACTCTCACTGGTATTTCCCGACGGCGCGCTCTACTCCGCGCCGCAGGCCGACGATCTGCCGCCGCCCATCGCGCTGGATACGCTGCCCGACGGCATCAACGAATTCACGTTTTATCTTGCGCTGCATCCGCTGCGCGAAACCGGCGCGAACTATGCACAGGACAGCAACGCCGGTTTCGTGTCGCGTTACGTAAGCGAGCAGACTCCGGTGGCCGATCATTTCACCGACGCCGCCGAAGCCGACATCACCTTCCTGAAGACCAGCGTCAAGTTGATCGCGCATAGCGAGCCGCGCGATCAACTGCTCTCGGTGCCGCTCGTGCGTGTACGCCGCACCGCTACGAGCGGTTTCGAAATCGACGATACGTTCGTGCCGCCCTGCCTCGCAATCGACGCCTCGCCGATCCTGCATCAGCGCCTGCGCCAGCTGATCGACGCACTGCAGGCCAAGGTCAACGCGTTATACGGTTTTCACCGCGAGCCGACCAAGAACATCATCGAATTCCGTTCCGGCGACATCGCGTCGTTCTGGCTTCTGCATACCGCGAGTGCGGCATTCGCGTCGCTCGCGCATCTGTACCAGCATTCGGCGCTGCATCCCGAACGCCTGTTCCAGGAACTGCTGCGCCTCGCCGGCCAGTTGATGACGTTTTCGAAGGGCTACGCGCTGTCCGACTTGCCGGCTTACCGGCACGACGATCCGGGGCCCGGCTTCGCGCGCCTCGACACGATCCTGCGCGATCTGCTCGAAACCGTGATCTCCACGCGCTACTTCGCGATCGCGCTCGAGGAAGTGCGGCCGTCGTTCCATGCGGGCCGGCTCGACTCAGGCAAGATCGACGACAAAACCATGTTCTACATCGCGGTGTCGGCTGATATGCCGACCGCCGAGCTCGTGGAAGCCGTGCCCGCGCGCTTCAAGGTCGGCGCGCCGGACGACGTCGACAAGCTGGTGCTCTCGGCCATGCCGGGCGTGCGGCTCGTCTACACGCCGCAGGTGCCGCCCGCCATTCCGGTCCGTCCGGGCGCGTGCTACTTCTCTTGCGAATCGCGTGGCGCGCTGTATGACCGTATGTTGCAGGCCCAATCGGCAATGATCTATGCGCCGTCGGGCATCAACGATCTTCAACTCGAACTGATCGCCGTCACATCATGAGCTACGCGCCATCCCTCTTTGGCGGCAGCAGCACGCCTACCGCCACGCCCGCACCGATCACCGAGCCGACCTATCAGGTTCGTTCGCTGCTCGATTTGCTGTACGACGGTTTCTTCATGCTGTTCCTGTTGAAGAACGGCCGTGAACCCGGCGACGCGCAGGAGTTCAGCCAGCGCATCCAGCAGTTCCTCGGCGACTTCGAACGCGGCGCGAAGAAGCTCAATGCGTCGGCGGACGATGTCTATGCGTCGAAGTTTGCGTTCTGCGCGGCCATCGACGAATCGGTGCTGTCGTCCACCTTCAGGATCCGCACGGAATGGGAGCGCCGGCCGCTGCAACTGGTGCTGTTCGGCGAGCAACTGGCGGGCGAGAAGTTTTTCCAGTATCTCGAGGAATGCCGCGCACAAGGCGCGGCGCGTTTGCAATCGCTCGAGGTGTTTCACATGTGCCTGCTGCTCGGCTTCCAGGGCAAGTATCTGCTGGAAGGACCGGAGAAGCTCGCGTATCTGACCGCGCGCATCGGCGATGAAATCGCGCATATGAAAGGCAAGCGCGCGCCGTTTGCGCCGCATTGGCCGTTGCCCGATCAGGTCGCGCACCGTCTGAAACGCGAGGTGCCGCTGTGGTCGATCGGCGCGGTGTTCGCGCTGGTGGGATTGCTGGCTTATCTCGGCCTGAATACTTATCTGCGCGATCAGACCTTGCGCTCGCTCGCGCCGTATTCGCAGGTGGTCAAGCTCGGGCCGCAATCGGCTACGTTGACGATTTCGTTGCCCTAAGCCTGCGCGAACCGATAAGTGAAAATGGCCCGCATGTGCGGGCCATTTCCGTTTGGCACTGAAAAAGCAACGCTTATTGCGACTCTTCCGCCCACACGGCATTTTCGCGCGCCATCAGCGCCGTGGAAGCAGCCGGTCCAAACGTGCCCGCCGTATAACCGCGCGGCTTTTCGCCCGACTTGCCCCAGCCTTCCAGAATCGGTTCGGCCCACGCCCATGCCGCTTCGAGTTCGTCGCGCCGCATGAAGTGCGTGAGGCGTCCGCGAATCACATCGATCAGCAAGCGCTCATACGCTTCCGCGCGACGCTCGGTGAAGGCCTGCTGCAAATCCAGATTCAGATTCACCGGCAGCATATGCATGCCGCTGCCCGGCTCTTTCGCGAGCACCTGCAACTGGATCGATTCTTCCGGCTGCAACTGGATCACCAGCCGATTGCCGTAATTGCGCCCGCCCTTCGGAAAGATCGAGAACGGCAGTTCGGCGAATTCGATCACGATCTCCGACACCTTCTTCTGCATCCGCTTGCCGGTGCGCAGGAAAAACGGCACGTGCGCCCAGCGCCAGTTGTTGATATGCGCGCGCAATGCGACGAAGGTTTCGGCGCGGCTGCCGGCCGGCACGTTGTCTTCTTCCTGATAACCCTTCACCGCTTCGCCATCCACGGCGCCCGCGGTGTACTGGCCGCGCACAGTGTCGCGCGCGATGTCCTCGGGCGTCATGGGCCGCAGCGAACGCAGCACCTTGAGCTTCTCGTCGCGCACCGCGTCCGGGTCGAGCGAAACCGGCGGCTCCATTGCGACGATGCACAGCAGTTGCAGCAAGTGGTTCTGCACCATGTCGCGCAGCGCGCCGGTCTTATCGTAGAAGCCCGCGCGGGTGCCCACGCCGACCGTTTCCGCCACCGTGATCTGCACGCTCTTGATATACGGCGCCTGCCACAATGGGCCGAAAATCGGATTGCCGAAGCGCAGCACCATCAGGTTCTGCACGGTTTCCTTGCCGAGGTAGTGGTCGATCCGGTAGATCTGCGCTTCGCTGAAATGCTTGCCGACCGCCGTGTTGATTTCCTGCGCGGAGGCCAGATCGTGACCCAGCGGCTTTTCGAGCACGACGCGCGAGTTGGCGTCGATCAAGCCCGCGGCGGAGAGGTTGTCGCAGATGTTCGTGAACAGATCCGGCGACGTCGCGAGATAGAACACGCGGCGCACGCCTTCGCGCGACACTTCTTTCAGGCGCTGATAATCTTCGACCGAGTCGACGTCCATGCGCACGTATTCGAACAGCGCGAGAAATTTGTCCCAGGCGCCGGCATCGAACGCTTTCTTTTCAATGAAGGGCTTCGCCTTCAGCTCCATGAATTCGTTGATGTACTCCTCACGCGACCAGGGCTTGCGGCCGATGGTGAGAATGCGGGTGTTCGGCGGCAGATTGCAGTGCAGGTGCGCCATGTAGAGCGCGGGCAGCAGCTTGCGAAACGACAGGTCGCCGGTACCGCCGAAGATGATCATGTCGAGCGGCAGGTCGGGAGTGGCAGAAGCGTGTTGGGTCGTCATAGCGCGGTCGCAGCGTCGTGAGGGAGAAGGCGTCGGTGAGGGGCAGAAAAAAGCGGGCAGAAAAAAAGCAGCAGCGCGGTGCCGGCGGACCGGCACTTTTTCTGGCAAACGCCTATGGTGCAACGTTTTGAGATTGTTTGCACGGCAACATGCGCCGCAGGTTCGCGCAATATGCCAACTTGAGGTGCTAAAGGCCTGTTTTCAGGACCTTTTTCGGCGTTGGCGGGCACGCCTATGGTGTTGTAAAGCAGGCTTCGCAGGCCGCGCAACCGGCCCTTTCACATGCGCTTTTTCGCCAGGCCTTCAACCTCCTGACAAGGACTCGCGCGCCACGCGGCACGCCGCCAGATCCCATGCAGCGCAGCCGACGGTTTTAAATACGATCGGTTTTTTTTGCGGCAATAGCGCTGGATTGTCGAGCACTGAAGCGATGCCGCCGACCTGAGCCCAGTCGACGCCCGCCTGAATGAAGTCGCCCGCTTCATGGCGCGCGCCGGCTTCGTCGTCGACGAAAAGCGCGCTTTCGCCGAGAGTGCGCGCGCCTATCTCGACCATGGCGGGCGTGAATGCGCCAACGCCGATCACGAGGCGCTCCGCGCGTGCCGCTTCGTCGTAGACCGGCTGCCTGCTCGTGGTCAGCGCGATCACGACATCGACCGAGTCGGGGATCGTGGCGCCGGCTTGCGTCAGCGGCCGCAGATCATGCGCCTTGCCCTGATGCGCGGCGCAAAACGCCTCGGCGCGCGCAGGCGCGCTGCCTTTCACCCATACGCGCGCGCTGGGAAACAGTTCGCCGATCGCCTCCAGATGGTTCAGTGCCTGCGTGCCGGTGCCGATCAGCAGGAATTCGCGCGGCGTTGCGGCGGCAAAGGTGTCGACGCCCAGCATCGAGATCGCCGCCGTGCGGCGTCCCGTCACGGTCGGGCCGTCAAGGATGAAGAGCGTCTCGCCGGTATCGGCATCGAACGCCATCACCTTGCCGTGGATGGTCGGCAGGCCGCGTGCGCGATTGGCCGGGCATACGTTGACCAGTTTGTGGATCGCGAGATCGGGCGCAGTGGCCGGCATCGACAGCATGATGCCGTCTTCGTTGAGCGGCACGACGAGCCGCTCGGGACTCGCGATGCGCCGCTGCGCGTAGTCGATCGTCGCGCGCTTCAGTGCATCGACGAGCGCGGCGTAGGGAATCAGCCGCGTGGTCGCGGCGGCGTCGAAAGTCTGCGTGGTCGGGTGGGTCATGGGCAGGTCGTTCCAGTCTTTGGCAGAAGTTTGAGTTCGAATGGGCTAGCAGACGGCGGGCGTTTCATTCGGCTGGCGTGACGACTGGATCAGCATCAGCAGATCGCCCGCCTCGATCGGACACGGCTCGTCTTCGTAAAACGACAGCACGCGCCCCGCGCGCACGAGACCCACCACCACCGCGCCCGGCAGCGCATTGCTCCAGCGGCCGACTTCCTGCGCGCTCGCCCGGCGTTCGACCAGGTTGACGCGGCCGCGCGCCGACAACAGATCGTTCACGAAAGGCACGATGTATTCGCTGTCGACCGCGTCGGCAAGCAGCAAGCCGCCGATCTTGGTCGACGAGACGATCACGCTCGCCCCGGCCTGGCGCAACTGGCGCTGATAGGTCTGCTCCTGAATCCGCACGACGATCTTGGTTTGCGGCGCGACGCTGCGCACAGTCAGCGTGAGCAGAATGGCGGTGGCGTCGTCGGTGACGGCGATGATGACCGCGCGGGCGATCTGCACCTGCGCCTGCTGCAACAGGTCCTCGCGCGACGGATCGCCGAGCAGGCCTGCTACACCCAGCGCCGTGGCCGCTTCGAGCGCCGCCTGCTGCGGATCTATGACGACAATCGATTCCGCGGCGAAGCCGCTTTCCAGCAACTCGCGCACCGCGACCGAACCGCTCAATCCATAGCCGCAAATCACGACGTGATCGCGCAACTGCTTTTGCAGGCGTTTCATGCGGAATTCCTCGATGACGCGTTGAATGACGAACTGATAAGCGGTGCCGAGAAACACGAACCAGATGACGATGCGGATCGGCACGATGAAAAAAGCGTCGATGAGGCGCGCGCGAGCGGTCACCGGCACGATGTCGCCGTAACCGACGGTGGCTACCGTCACCATGGTGAAGTACATCAGATCGACGATGCCCAGGACTTTGCGGTTGGCATCGCGCAACCCGTCCCGATCGAAATAGAGCACGGCGAAGGCGAGCACGCACAGGCCCACCACCAGATAGACGCGATGCAGCAGCATGCGCTGCGGCGACGCCGCCGGCCGCGTGAACAGCGTGCGGGCGCGCGGCGCCTGCCAGGGCGTGCGGGCGCGGCGCGGCAGACGGAAGCGCGGCAGACGTGGCTCCGGCTTGGGTGAATCAGGCACGCGGCGGCTCCGGCAGTCGATGACAAGCGATTCTACGACGCCGGACGCGCCGCGGGGCCGGATCGCGAATGCGTGACGATAAGCCGCGAGTGTTAGTGGCGGTTCGGGGCGGCTTAGCGCTCGGTCGAGGTTCGCCGCGGCACAGTCCTATCAGCCGCGTGCAAGCTCGCACATCGAAGCCGGGCTAACCGCAAAGCCAAAGTGGCGCACAAAGCCTTACATGACGCGTGGCCGAACCGAAAATCAGCCACGCCGCCGTCACTGTCACTGCGAAGTATTCTTCTCGCCTCCCTTCTTGCCACCCTTGAACATCGCGCGGCACGCCGGGCTCAGTTCGTCGACGTGCTGTTTCATGCACGCGGTAATCTTGTCTTCGTTGGGAATGTCGGCGGCGCAAAAATGCATGGCGTCGCCACGGCAGGCCTTGGTCTGCTCGTCACGGCTGGCAGCGTTCGAGGTGGCAGCGGAGCCGAGCGCAATCAGGCTGGCGGCAAGCAGGGCGTAGGTTCGTTTCATGGCGGTTCCGGGATCGCAAAAGTCGGTACTGGCGATACAGCAGAAACCGGGCCCGATCAATGCACTCACTGGGCGATCCCAAAAAACGCCATGCCGTGGCTAACGCGCGATCCGGCTGAGCGTCATGCCGCGTCCCGCGTAGAAACGCGTCATGGTGTCGAACGGCAGATACACGTCCGCCTGATGCGGTGCGATGCCCGAGGGATTGTGAAACCACACGCCATCGCCACCGCGTCCGTGCAGCAGGATCAGATGACCGCCCTGGCGCTGATTGGGCCGGTCGGGATAACGGATCTCGGGGCTCACGGACACGATTGCCAGCGTGTCGGCGTTCAGGCGCGCGGCCATGTCTTCGAGCGGCGCCTGCGGCAGCACGTCGACCCGAACGCCGAACGCGCCGGCCACCCAATCGGCAAACGGCCGGTAGATCAAGCCGTCGACGCCGCCATCCTCGCGCATGCGGTACACGCCATGCCGCAACGCTTCGTCGAGCAGCGCGGCGCGCGGCGCGTGGTCGATGCGCCAATAGTCGAGCGCCGACTCGAGGCATGTCAGGCCGCACAGGCGCTTGGCCCAGAAGCGGTAACGCTCGGGGTCGGAGAAGCCGCTGCGCTGCCAGCCGGGATCGTCGCACGGGTCGCCATGCTGCTCGACGATCCGGCCGACCCACTCGGGACTGCCCCATTGCGTGTAGTACGGCACGCCCGCGTGGCGCAAAAACGGTTCGTTCATTGGCGGTGTTTGGGGTTGGTTGGGGTTGGTCGAGAGGCGCGGGTTTTACAGCATGCTGCGCGGCCGCTGCATCGTGCCGTCGAAGAAACGTTGCAAACGAAACGCCGACAGATCGAGCGACGCCTCGCCGCCATCGTTCATTTCCGCGAGCAGTTTGCCGACGATCGGTCCCATCGCGAAACCGTGGCCGCAAAAACCGGTGGCGATGGTCAGGCCGCTGACCTGCGGCGGCGCGTCGATCACCGGAATGCCGTCGGGCAGCACGTCGATCAGGCCGGCCCACGATTCGACCACCTGCGCATCTTTCAACGCCGGGAACAAGGCGCGCAGTTTTTTCAACGCACGCGGCGCGTGGCCCGCGTTCGGCTGCGGATGCGGGTCACGCGGATGCAGCACGCGCTCGTGTTTCGGCACGCCGCCCGGCAAACGCTCGCGCAGATCACGCAGGCTCGCGCCGTTCAGATGGAAGCTGAACTTCTCGCGCTGCGCCCACAACTCCGGCAAGAACCACTTGAGCGCGCGGAAGTGGCCGAGCGTCATGTCGACGTCGACCTGCATGTCGTCGGCGAGATTGATCGCGCCGTTCGCGCGTTGCCGCACGCCGAGGCCGTGGCCCCAGAACGTCGACGCGGTGATGCGTGGCAGCGGATTGGTGCGCATGCAGGTGCCGCGCACCGCCTGCTGCGGCAGTTCGAGCCCGAGCGTTTTGAGCAGACGCCAGCTGCTCGCGCCGGCCGCGCAGATGAAGCGCGAAGTGCGCAGCGTGCCACGCTCGGTGACCACGCCGGCAATCGCGCCGCCCGCGCGTTCGACGCCGATCACGCCGCAGCCTTCGAAGAACAGTGCGCCGGCTTCCCTCGCCCGCGCCGCAAAGGCAGCTGCGGCGCGGCGCGGTTCCGCCTGGCCGTCGCTCGGCGTGTAGAGGCCGCCGAGCGCGGGCGCGTGCATGCCGGTCACGACCGTGTCGATCTGCTTGCGATCGAGCGTGCGAGTGTCGAGGCCATGTTGACGCGCGACGTCCATCCATTGCTGGAACGAGGCCCAGTCCTCCTCGCCGGTCGCGACGTAGAGACAGCCGCCCTGACGCCATTCGAGATCGAAGTTCAACTCGCTTTCGAGTTGTTTCCACAGCGGGATGGCGGCCATCATGAGCGGCACTTCGGCGGACTCCCGGCCCTGCTGGCGCACGAATCCCCATGCCCGCGACGACTGCTGCCCGGCGATCCGCGATTTGTCGAGCACCACCACCGAGAGGCCGCGGCGCGCCAGATAGTAGGCGGCCGCGCAACCCATGATGCCGGCGCCGGCGATCACGACATCGGCATGTTTCGGGAACGCCTGGTCGGCGGAAGTGAAGTTTGCGTGCAGCGGGTAAGTCGTGGTCATCGAACAGGCAGGTTTTAAGTGTGGGCGTAATCTTCGCAGGCAGCCTGATTGTCCGCAATGCCCGTGTGGCTGACGACCGGCGGTAGGCGCGGCAAAGCGCGAGCGCAGCGGTGCTCACGCCCGTTCACGGCCCTTTACAACAATTCGCGCCGCTTATTCGCCACACAGATATTTGCGTTTTATTCGCCACACAGATATTCGCAAAATATGCGCCACACGAATATTTGACAAATATTCGTGTGGCGCATAAAGTGCGTTTATTCGTGTCGCGGATAATCTGCCATGCTTCACCTCATCGCCACGCCGGACCAGATAGCCCAGGTGCTTGCCGCCAGCCGGCGGCAAGCCGGCCTCACCCAAGCCGAGGCCGCCGCGCGGATCGGCGTCAGCCAGAGCCGTATTTCGGCATTCGAAACCGACGCCGCCGCCCTCACCCTCGCACAATTGCTGGCCTTGTGCGGCGTCTACGGTCTGCAATTGCAACTGCTCGACAAGAGCCAGACGTTGCCCGGCCCCACACCGTTGATCGAGTGGTGAGCATGGGTCGCCAAACTCACTCACGCGCACTGTCGGTATGGGCCAACGGCGAGCGCGTCGGCGTCTGGCGCCTGCCCGCTCGCGGGCCCATGGAGCTCGCCTACGATCCCGCGTGGGTCGCCTCGCCGGCGGGACGGCCGCTGTCGCTGTCGCTGCCGTTCACGCCGGGCAATCTGGCGCAAAAAGGCCCGCGCGTTCTCAACTATTTCGACAACCTGCTGCCCGACAGCGAGGCGATCCGAAAGCGCATCGCCCAACGCTACCAGACCGAGACGCTCGATGCGTTCGATCTGCTGCAAGCCATCGGCCGCGACTGCGTGGGCGCCGTCCAGCTGCTCGCCGAAGACGACGTGCCGCAAGGCGTCGAGCAAATCGAGGGCACGCCGCTCACTGACAGCGAAATCGAGACCATGCTGGCGCGCACGGTCGGCAACCCCGCGCTCGGCGCACCAGACCAGACGGACGATTTCCGCATCTCGCTCGCCGGCGCGCAGGAAAAAACCGCGCTGCTGTGGCATGACGGCAAGTGGCAGCGGCCGCATGGCGCCACGCCCACCACGCACATTTTCAAGCTGCCGCTCGGCCTTGTCGGCAACAAGCTCGCCGACCTCAGCACCTCGGTCGAAAACGAGTGGCTCTGTCTGCGGATTCTGCGCGCCTACGGCCTGCCGGTCGCCAATACGGAGATCATGACGTTCGGCAAACAGCGGGTATTGAGTGTCGAGCGCTTCGACCGGCAAATGCATTCGAGCGGGCAATGGCTGCTGCGTCTGCCGCAGGAAGACTTCTGCCAGGTGTACGGCGTGCCGTCGCATCGCAAATACGAAAACGAAGGCGGCCCTGGTGTGCTCGACCTCGCGCGAATTCTGCAGCAATCGGTCGAGGCGCGGCAGGACATCGAGACGCTGCTGGCGAGCCAGATTCTGTTCTGGATGCTGGCGGCGCCGGACGGCCACGCCAAGAATTTCAGCATCCGCCTGCTGGCGGGTGGCCACTACCGGCTCACACCGCTTTACGACGTGATGTCGATCTGGCCGGTGGAAGGCAGCGGCCCGAACCAGTGGTCATGGTTCAAGGCGCGGCTCGCCATGGGCATGTGGTCGCGCAGCAAGCACGACGCGTTTCGCGACGTGCAGCGGCGGCACTTCAACACCATGGCGCTGAAGTGCTCGTACGGCGCGGACGCGGAACCGCTGATCCAGCGGTTGATCGAGCAGACTCCCGGCGTGATCGAGCGGGTCTCCGCGGAATTGCCCGAACGTTTTCCGGCCAAGGTCGCCGAACGGATTTTCAAAGGCCTGAAAAACTCGGCGGCGAAGCTCGGCACGATGTCTGCTGGCTAGAGGTTTCGGACGGCTGGCATCGCGTGACATATTTCTCTTCGGATACAGCGAGGTTTCATCGGTAAAATAGATTGATGCTAAATGCATAAAAAGATCGCCAAACCGGTCCGTTTCGACTCCTGCATTGACGGGCCCGACGGCGGTCGTACAAAACGACAGACTGCGATACTTTTTACGGTACATTTGCTGTCCCCTGCGACGCCGCGTTCCCTGCGCATTTGCATATTTGCATGTGCATGGCCGCGCCGCGCCTGCCCGTATCGCACTCCCCAGCACCCTTTAAGACGGCGGATTCTCACGCAGTATGGCCAACGAAACACACTCACCCGACTCCATCGCAGTCGCCGAGCGCGTGCGCGAGTTGATGAGCCGGCACGGAATCGGCAAACGCCAGCAGACCACGGAACTGTGCCGCATCCTCGATCTGAGTTTTTCACAGGGACACCGCAAGTTGCGCGGCAACAGCCCGTGGACGCTCTCGCAAATCAAGAAGGTCGCCGAGGTGTTCGGCGAACCGGCCGCCCAGCTATTCGGCGCGCAATCGCTCGATCCGGGCATGGTCGGCGCGATCGCCCAGGAAGCCGTGTTCAGCATCGGCGCGATCGAACTGGCCTGCACGGCCTGGGTCGGCGCCGCGCTCGAAGCGGGCAGCCGCCCGGAATTCGTCGCGTATTCCCGGCTCGGTCAATGGCGCGTGGCGCGGCACGACGGCACGCTGTATCAGAGCGCGTACGAGGTCCACAAGATCGAGATCTATCCGCGCCGCGCCGAAACCGACAAGCCGACCATCGCGGTCGTCGACGACGATCAGGCGAGCGCCGACAACCTGCGCGACTACCTGGAGCGCAGCGGCTTCGCGGCAGTGGCGATCTACGGACTCGCGGCCTTTGCCGACCAGCTGCAAACCCAGGTGTTCGACGGCGTCGTGATCGACTGGCTGTTCGGCGCACAGACCTCGGCAGCGGCGATTCGCGCGGTGCGCGCCTCGGAAAATCCGGACGCGCCGATCTTCGTGCTGACTGGTGAATTGCTGACCGGCAAGGCCAGCGAATCGGAGATCAGCCAGGTGATCCGCAATTACGACGTCGCGTGCTATGAAAAGCCCGCGCGCATGGCGATCCTGGTCGCCGACCTGTCGAAGCGGCTGAACCGGCCTTAAGCGGACCCACCCGCGCCGGCAAACGGCTGAAGGCGTGTGCTCAGGTTGATGCCCACCTTCGCCCGGCCGCCCACGCTTCGCATCACACCGTATGCCGCGAAGCCAACGCCCGCTGCAACGCGCTGCGCAGCTCCTCGTAATGTACCGGCTTTAATAACGCGTCGAAGAACGGCTGCGAGCCGCCATCTCCCTCTTCTGCCTTTCCGGCCGCTTCCGGCTCCGGCGCGTACGCGCTGACCACGATCACCGGCACACCAGCGGACGGCCCGCCGCGCGCGGCGAAGTCCGCGAGAAACGTGTAGCCGTCGCGCTCGGGCATATGCAAATCGAGCAACACTACATCGCAGCGGTGCGCGTCGAGCCAGGCGAGCGCCTCGTCGGCATTGGCGACGGCGTGCGCGTCGAAATTCATATGCGCGATCATTTCGCTGAGCGACTCGCGAATCAGACGGTTGTCGTCGACGATCAGCACGCACGGACGCGCGCCGCCTGGCTCGGCTCGCGCCGCCACGTCCTGCGGCTGCGCGGCGCCGACCGGCGTGACCGGAATCGTCACGGTGAAACTAGTGCCCTCGCCGAGCTTGCTCGCCACCTCGACGGTGCCGCCGAACAGCTTGACCAGTCCCTGCACGATGGTCAGCCCCATGCCGGCGCCCTCGAAGCGCCGCGTGCGCGACGCGTCCAGCTGGGTGAACTCCTGGAAGATCAGCGGAATCTGCGCCTGCGGCACGCCCGGCCCCGTATCGCTGACGACGAAAACCAGCAGCGCCGGCCGCTGCCGCAACTGCACGCGCACGGTGCCGGTTTCGGTGTAGCGGATCGCGTTGGTGACGAGGTTGTTGACGATCTGGCGAATGCGGTGCGGGTCGGAATCGACAAGGCCGCTCATGCCGCCCGCGTCGCTCTCCAGTTGCAAACCGCGCGCGGCGGCCGCCATCGCGTGTTCATCGACGATCGACGCCAGCAGTTCGCGCGGCTCGAAATGCTCGTAACGCAATTCGAGCTTGCCGGCGCCGAGGCGCGCGTAGTCGGTCAAATCCTTCATCTGCGCTTCCAGATGCCGGCCCGCGGTTTCGAGCCGCTGGATCACCTTGCGGTCCGCCTCGGAGTGGTAGTTGAAGCCCAGCAATTCGATCGACGACACGATCGCATGCAACGGCGTGCGCAGCTCGTGGCTGATCATGCCGAGAAACGCGTCCTTGGCGTGACTCGCCTCGCGCGCGGCGCGGCTCGCCTGGTGCTCGGCTTCGAGCGCCGCGTGCTGCTGACGCATCAGGCGTGTACGGCGCCGGCCGTTCAGTACGAGCAGCAGCGTCGCCGCCGCCGACAGCAACAGCAGCAACAGGCCGCCGGCGAACAGCATGCGGCGCTTGTTGATGAAATCGCGGTTCATCGCCTCGCGATCGGCGACGTCGGCAAAGCGGCGGCTCAGCGCGAGATCGTTGACTTCGTTCCAGTGCTGGCGCAGTTGCGCGACGATCTGGTTGGCCTGGCTGCGGTCTTTCGGCAGCGCGTCGACTTCAGGTTCGATGCCGCCGAGTAATTGATCGAGCGAATGGATTTCGTCCAGTTGCCGTTGCAGCAGAGAAAGCTGCGTAGTCAACCGGCGAGTGGAACCGGCCATCACGTGCAGCTTCGATTGCAGCAACTGATAGCGCAGCATCAGCCGCTGGTAGTCGTCGTCGACGCCCGACTGATACAGCAATAGCTGATTTTCGAAGCGCGCGTAGGCGATCTGCAATTGCGCGGCGTCCCAATAGAAGCCGTCGTACGAACCAGTCAACTGCTCGGTGGCGCGCGGGTTCAGCAGATTCGCGTACAAGAGATAGCCGATCGCGCCAACTGGCGCCGCGAGCGCGGTCAGCCAGATCAGCACATAGAACGCACGGCGCCACGGATGGCGCATTATTTGACGATGAGTGCCTTGATCTGCCATACGAATTTCGAATCGCCCGAGGCGCCCGCGAGTTCATCCGGGAACGCATCGCGCGGATAGATAAGGAACAGCGGCCCGAAGTCGCTGATCTTCAGACGCCGGCCGTTCATGCTGTACGCAACCACCACGCCGTAGCGATCGCAGTCCGACACCGGAATGGTGTAGGTATAGTCGTCGAGCGTATGGATCTCGACCTGGCTGCCAGTGGCGCCGACTGTCTTCAGAATATCCGCCAGCAACGGTCCTGTGAAGGTGGAACGCGGGGTCCACGTGGTCGAGGTCGTGATCGAATGGACCGGCAGCGCGAGCAGTTGAGCCTCGGTGAAGTGGTAAGTCTTGTTCGCGGCGTCGGTAGTCTTGCCGATCTTGCCTTGCACGTCGAGCGATAAAGGCGCCGGCGCCGGCTGAGCCTGCGCGTTCCAGGCGGCCAGCGCGAGCATGAGGCCCGCGGCCCAGCGCGCGCCCGTGACGGCGCGTTGTCGGTCATTCACCCTGGCGGTCGACTTGGTCATATGCTTTTTTATTCCGTTATCTATTCTTCTTGCGGGCGGCCTGATAGTCGCCGGCCTGGTCCGTGCCGGCCCGCCGCCTCTTGGCGCTTGTTTCTTGTCCCCTGCACAGGCCGCGGTCTCGCGTCGCGCATCGGGTCGCCGCGCGTCACCCCGACGCGCGATCTTTGAACCGCATGCATAATATCGCCAAAATTCTTTGTCTCAAAAACGGGGCTCGTGGCCGCGCGCGCCGCTTGCCGCTCCCGCATCAGAGACGCTCGCCCCACACGCGCCACGCGACGCCCTACGAGTCATGAACAAGCCGGTTTTGCCCCTGACGTACGAACAACTCGACCACTGGATCGAATCGCTGCAGCCTGCCTTGCTGGCCGAGCGCTTCGCGATGGCGATCGGCATTCTGCGCGGCGGCGCGCCGCTCGCGCTGATGGTCTCGCACGCCGTCGGCGCGCCGGTCGCCTTTCTGCGCTACGACCGCCTGACGCGCACCGTCGCCTGGGATTCGACGCTGCCCATCCCGCCCGCGGGCTCGACGGTGCTGCTGTGCGAGGACATCGCCGGGCGCGGTTTTACGCTCACCGATTGCATCGCGTTTCTTCAGCAGCAGGGCCTCGTGGTCAGAACCCTGACCGGCGCCGTCGACGAGTTGAGCCGCACGCAACCCGACTATGCGATCGACGCGCGCGGCTACTTCGCGTTGTTTCCGTGGGAGCGCCAGGCGTACACCGAGCGTTATCGCGGCGACTGGGCGCGCGTCGAATCAGGCGCCGCGCCCGCGATGGCCGACGATCACGAATACGCCACCTACGCGATCGACCTCGACGGCATTCTGCTGCCCGACGTGCCGCTCGCGCGTTACGACGAAGATCTCGCCGCCGCGCTTGCCGAACGCGATGCGCTGCTGCCGTTCGAGGAACTGCCGGACATCGACCTGCAGCAGGTTCGCACGATCATCACCGGCCGGCCGGAGCTGGATCGCGCGCGCACCGAAGCGTGGCTCGCGCGGCACGGCTTCGGCCATCTGCAACTGGTGATGCGCACGCCCGACACGCACGATGAAAGTCCCGCCGGCAGCGCCGCGCACAAAGCCGCGGCCGCATTGCGCGGCGGCGTCACGCATTTCATCGAGAGCGATCCGGTGCAGGCGCTGCTGATCGCACAGCAAGCGCCGCTCTTGCGAGTGATCTGGTGGGACGCGCACACGCAAACCGGCCTGCTGGTCGGCGCGCGCGCGTGGACGTGACCCGAGCGTCCGGGCGTTAGACCTCTTTCGCTTCCTTCACTTCGCGGCTCTCCTTGCCGTCGCGCAAATGCAGATGCCGAGCGGCGCGCTGCGACGCGACGACGATCAGCTTCATGGTCGCGCGCGTGGCGCCGACGAATAGCTTGCGCGCGATGCGTTCGTCGAAAGTCGCGAAGTCGATCTCCGTAAAAATCACGCACGGCGCCGCCTGCCCCTTGAAGCGGTAGATCGACTCGAACAGCACGTCGCCCTCGCGGTACTCCGGGTTGCCGAACAGATCGTACTTGCCGGTGAAACTGCGCAACCGATGCGGCCCGAGGTGATCCAAAGCGCTCATCGCCGAGCCTTCGCGGCCGCGAAACGACAGCACCACGATGTCCTGCTTGCGAAAGCCGAGCGAGAGCGCCTGCGTGATCGCGCGCTTGGTGGCCTCGATGCTGCCTTCGGCGGCGTTCGCTTCGTCGTAGACCGAGAGCGAAATGTCGGAGCCGTCGAACGGACTGCCCGAGGCGAGCGCGGCGGCGACCGGAACCGAAGCGCCGACCACGTCGCGCACATAATCGAGAATGTCGCGCGGACTGCGATAGTTGGTGGTTTCCTTCAGCGTGGTCCAGCCCGGCAGCGCGACGGGTTCACGCATATACAGATTTTGCAGCGGGTCTTCGAGCCACCACCACGCGGCGTTGGGGCGCAACAGACGCTCGAGTGCCGCCACCCACGGCTGCTGGAAATCCTGCCCTTCGTCGACGATCAGCACGTCGAACTGCCAGCGCGGATCGATCGGTGTGTCGGCGAACGTGGTTTCGAGCTGATCGAAGACATCGCCCGCCTGAAAATCCGGCGCGCGGCCCGCGTCGCGCGCAATCCAGTCGCAGAGCTGGTGATAGTTCGCCACCTTCGCTTCGGGCGGCGCGACTCGCGCGATGTGGTCCGCCAGCGGCCGGTTGAAGCACACGTATAGCGGCGTCTGGCCGCGCGCCACCGCGTCCTTCATCACTTGCACCGCGAGTTGCGTTTTGCCCGAGCCGGCCGTGCCGATCACGCGCAGCCGGAACGGCGCGAATTCGAGCCGCCGCGCCCAGGTCGCGAGACCGCCCGCGAGACGCGTGACGAGCGTGCCCGCCTGGCCGACCAACGCGCTGGCGTCGGGGGTGAGCGCCAGTTCGTCGGCGAGGAAGTGGTGAATTTTCGGCGCGCAGGCTAGACGTGGTTCATCTGCGGGCAAGGCTTCGCGGACGATCGCCGCGAGCCGGTCTTTACGCGTTGCATCGACGATTCGCGCGGGATTCACGCCGGCGATCGCCGCGTCCTTGACGACGTGATCCGGGCAATACAGCAATTCCTCGACGAAATACGTGCCCGCGCCGAACGCGGCAGTAAAGCGCCGATGCAAACTTTCGATGGTGTGGGCGAGCGCGATCGCCACGTTGCGCTCGGTTTGCAGATAGACCTTGACGAGCCCTTTCGGCGTTTCGCGCAGAAAGCCGGTTTTCTGTTCGACGATCATCACGCGCCCGGCCGGGCTGACGATCACGAAGTCGGCTTCGCCGAACACCGAGAAGTTCTGGTTCAGGCGCGTCCAGTGCACGCCGTGATAAACGGTGTAGCCATCGGGCAGCGTCTCTTCCAGCAACGCCAGCGTTTCGCGTTCGCGAGCCGCCGCGCCGGTCGCGGCGAGGCTCTTCCAGTCGTCGGGAACTATGCGGGCCATGCGTGCCTCGTCGGATTCGGGTGGGCTCATTGTACGCAACGCGCGCGCATTGCCGAATGGCCGCGGGGCTTCGTTTTTGGACGTGCCCGCCGCACGTTTCAGGCGGCCGGTTACGGCGCCGCGGCGCGCAAGATCGCGCTCATCGTGTATCGTTACTGGCTGAACGCCGCGCGAAGGGCGCGGCTTGCCAACGTAAAAATAAGGATTCACCGGATGATTACGATCTGGGGACGCGCCAATTCGGTCAACGTCCAGAAGGTGTTGTGGTGCTGCGATGAGCTGGTGCTGCCGTACGACCGTATCGACGCAGGCTTGCAATTCGGCCGTAACAACGAAGCCGCCTATCTCGCGATGAACCCGACCGGCAAGATCCCGACGCTGGTCGACGACGACTTCGTGCTGTGGGAATCGAACTCGATCCTGCGCTATCTGGTGATGCAGTACGGCGAAGCCAGCCTGCTGTATCCGGCGGAGCCGAAAGCGCGCGCCAGCATCGACCGCTGGCTGGACTGGTCGTTGTCCACGCTGCAACCCGCCGAGCGTCCGGTGTTCTGGGCGCTGGTGCGCACGCCCGCCGCCGGGCGCGACGCCGCCAAACTCGCCGCCGACTTCGACGCCGTCACCACGCTGTGGCGCATGCTGGACACGCATCTGCAGGGGCGCTTCTTCCTCGAAGGGGAGAAATTTACGCTCGCCGACATCGTGATCGGCGCGTACGCCAAGCGCTGGTTCGGGCTCGACGGCGTGACGCGTCCGCCGCTGCCGAATCTGGAACGCTGGTATTCGCGTATTGCGACGCGCACGGGGTTCAAGAAGTACGTGGATTTCCCACTGACTTGAGCGATCGGGCCGCGCGTGGTCCGTGCTCCGGTCACGCGCCCGAATGTCTGATCATGAGCCGTCATGGCTAAGGTGGCGGCCGGACGAATCGCGAGCCGGCACAGCGAGACGCGATGGCCTTTATAATCGACGCATGAAGACCGCCAAGCCCGCCGCGACCGCCGACAAAGCCACCTCCGCCACCTCCGCTCACTCACATGAGCCGGGGCACACGCACGGCGTTTCGCAGGAAGCCGCATTGACACTCGCGGAAGAATATTGCCGCGAACGCGGCGAAAAACTCACGCCGATCCGCCGCAAAGTGCTCGAATTGCTGCTGAATTCCGGGCGCGCCACCAAGGCGTATTCGCTGCTCGACGAGATGCGCCAGATCCATCCCGGCTCGGCGCCGCCCACGGTGTACCGGGCGTTGGACTTTTTGCTCTCGGCGGGCCTCGTGCATCGGATCGAATCGATCAATGCCTTCACCGTCTGCCACGATCTGACGCAATGCCAGCACGGCATCCTGGTGGTGTGCCAACAATGCGGCAACGTCACCGAATTGCATCAGCCGAAACTGCGCCAGGCGCTAGTCGCGCAAATCGAAGATTCGGGCTACCGCCTCGCGAGCGATGAAATCGAACTGAAGGGATTGTGTGCGGCCTGTCAGGCGCTGGAAGCCGCGGCGTCGAGCAAGGAGTCGGGCACACCTGTCGCCATCAAATGACCTCGACGTTCGGCAATGATCGCGAAACGCACTCACGCCTGCTCTGCCATCAAGCCCGGCATCTGAAGATGCGGCGTCTCGCGGCGCGGCTGTCACGCGGCGCCGCGAATTCGTCGGTTAAAACGAAGCGCTAAGTCAGCCCGCTAGGTCAGCCCGCTGCGCGAGCGTCGATCGCGTCGTGCAGCAGCGTCACGAGATCTTCCGGCAAAGCCGGCTTGGTCATGAAATGCTGGAAGCCTTCGCCGATGCTGCGTAAGCGATAGGCGTCGTCAGTGTGGCCAGTGAGCGCCACCGCAACCGAGGGCGGGTGGTCGCCGCGAATCTCGTGATCGCGCAAGCGCTGGATGAGATAGAAACCGTCCATGGCGGGCAGTTCCAGGTCACACACCACGGCATCGGGCAACAATCGCAGCGCCGCTTCCACGCCCTCTTCCGCATCCGCCACCGCGACGACATGCGCACCTTCTGCTTCGAGTAATAAGGTCAACGATTCCCGGCTGTCCGGGTCGTCTTCTACGAGCACGATCGTGGCCTGATCGAGTCTCAATGCTCCGTTCATTTTGTGTTGCTGCTCTAAAAAACCGGTTAGGCCGTCCGACTTGGCCAACGTGTCGCCCTGCTGCTTGCCGCCGATTTGCGCGGCTGCGCTATTGCTGTTCATGGTTCCGACTCGATTTCATGCGCGGAGTTGCAACCAGGCCCAAGATTGTAAAGCATGGCCTGGGCGCCAACGCGCGCGCACAGTAACGCGCCAAAATTGCACGCCGATGAAAAACCGGCCATCGGCGCCACAGTCAAGGCTCTCCGATGCCGACCCGATTCGCCGTGGCGGCTCGCGCAAAACCCCGTTCGCACGACCTTCCCGCCTGACGTTTCTTTTCCCATTCCTGTTCGTGTGCGATGCCGGCAACCTGATTGATGCTGCCTGCATTCACATCCACACCACTAGTAGCACGTTGCGTGCCTCGCCGGTTCCGGCATCGTACGAGTGTGCCGCGCGCGCAGATTGGCGGTGCTCTTGCGCGCGGCGCTATCATCGTGTGCGCGAGATGTATCGACTTTGCGTCGCTACGACACCGCGCGGTACGCGGTTGCCATGACCCGTTTGCGCTACCAACCTTGAGGCCGACCGACACCATGTCCGATCTCGACTCCGCCACGCTCGAAGCACTTCGCCGGGTCAGCACCGCTACGCTGACTACCCAACTATTCAAGCGCGGCCTGCGCAATACATTCATGCAAGGTGTCGCGCCGCTCGCCGCGCACAGCGGCGCGAATCTGGTTGGGCCGGCGTTCACGCTGCGCAACATTCCATCGCGTGAAGACATCGACGTGCTCGAACTGTTTGCCGATCCCGAGTACGCGCAGCGCAAGTGTGTCGAAACGATTCCGGCCGGCCACGTGCTCGTGCAGGATTGCCGCGGCGAGCGCGGCAGCGCGTCGTTCGGTTCGATCCTGACGCAACGCTTGCAGGTTCGCGGCGTGGCGGGCATGGTGTCCGACGGCCCGGTGCGGGACAGCACGACGATCGCCGCGCTCGGCATTCCCGTGTTCTGCGCGGGGGCGAGCGCGCCGCCCAATCTGATTCGGCATCACGCGGTGGACATCAATGTGCCGATCGGCTGCGGCGGTGTCGCGGTGTTTCCAGGCGACGTGATCGTTGGCGACGCGGACGGTGTGGTGGTGATTCCGCTCAAGATGGCGGCAGAAGTTGCGCAAGCCGCTGCCGAACAGGAGCAACTCGAAGTGTTTCTGACCGAGCGGATTCGTGACGGCGCCGCATTACCCGGAACATATCCGCCGAACGAAGCGACCAAAGCCGCTTACGAGGCGTGGAAAGAAAAGCGGAAAGCGTGAGACGGTGTACCGCAGCGATGGACGATGGCTGGTAGTTGATGGTTGATCGCAACCGCTATGCGCAGGTATGGTTCAGAGGGCGTCGCCAGCCGTCAATTGGCCTTCTTCGGACCAATACCCTGCACCAGCAAAGCCACCGCATGCCGCGCGATTTCCGCGCCACCGATATTGCGGCGAAGCGGATCGTTGCACCACAGCTTCGACGTGGCCAGAGGCAAAATCGTCAGTCCAAGTAACGTGACGAAGACGAGCGCGGGTTCCAGCTCTGCGTTCAGCCGCCCTTCCTTCTGCCACCGGGCGATAGCCGACAGCGACGCCTTTTGATGCGCGTTGCCGAAGCGCTCGTGCATACGCTGGCGCAACAGGCCGCCGTCGCTGATCACTTCGCGCACCCACAGCGACGGAAACCACGGATGCTCGGCGGCCACCTGCACGAGCCGCTGCGCGAGCTGCGTGATAGCCGCAACCGGGTCGTCGGGATTCTCCTGGAAAGGCACGCCGAGCCCCGCGCGCAGCGGCGCGAAACGTTCGTCGATCAACACGTCGAGCAGTTGATCGCGCGTCTTGAAGTAGTAATGCATCATCGCCGGCGTAAAACCTGCCTCGCGGGCGATCTCCCCGAGCGTGGTGTCGACGATGCCCTGCCGCGCGAACAGCACGAGCGCGGCGTCGAGCAGGCGGTTGCGCTGCTCCGGTCCGCGCGCGGCGCCGGAAGGTCTGCCCGGACGCCGCGTGGGCGCCGCCGGTTTTATCGACGATACGCCTGCTTGGGCTTCGGCACTCCGCCCTGGCGCGGAACGCGCCTTGCGGACCTTCACGGCAGTCGTATCAGGCAGCGCGCTTTTCACCTTTCGATCGTCGGACGGAATCCTTGCCATTGCATTCAATTTGACCGGTGATGCGATGTCGCATATATTAATCTCTGAATTAATTAATTTCAATCCGTGATGCCATGGACCAATCGACCACGACACGCCCCGCCGAACTGACGCAGCCGCACGCGCAGACAACCGCGCCCGCCCACGCAGCCGATCACCCGCCGATCCGCCTGCTGTTTCCGGCGCTGCTGCTGGTCATGCTGCTCGCCGCGCTCGATCAGACCATCGTTTCGACCGCGCTGCCCACTATCGTCGGGGAACTGGGCGGCCTCAATAATCTGTCATGGGTGGTGACGGCCTACCTGCTCAGCTCGACCATCGTCGTGCCGCTGTACGGCAAATTCGGCGATCTGTTCGGCCGCAAGATCGTCCTGCAGACGGCGATCATCGTGTTCCTGGTCGGCTCCGCGTTGTGCGGCGTCGCGCAGGACATGACGCAGCTCATCGTGCTGCGCGCGCTGCAAGGACTCGGCGGCGGCGGCTTGCTGGTGGTGACGATGGCCGCCATCGCCGATGTGATTCCGCCCGCTGAGCGCGGCCGCTATCAGGGCGTGTTCGGCGGCGTGTTCGGTCTCGCAACCGTGATCGGCCCGCTGCTCGGCGGTTTCCTCGTCGAGCATCTCTCATGGCGCTGGATCTTCTACATCAACCTGCCGCTCGGCATTATCTCGCTCGTCGTGATCGGTACGGTCTTCAAGCCGCACGTTCGCCAGGTGAAGCACACTATCGACTACATGGGCGCCGCGTTCCTCGCCGGCGCCCTCACCTGCATCATCCTGTTCACGAGCCAGGGTGGCACGATCCTGCCGTGGTCGTCGCCGCAACTCTGGTTCACGCTGGGCATGGGGCTCGTGTCGATCTGGGGTTTCATCCACGAAGAACGCAGCGCGGTCGAACCGATCATGCCGCTCGAACTCTTCAAACAGCGCACGTTTTTGCTGAGCAGTTTGATCGGCTTCATCATCGGCGTATCGCTGTTCGGCTCGGTGACGTTCCTGCCGTTGTATTTGCAGGTGGTCAAAGGCTCGACGCCATCGGAAGCCGGCATGCAGATGCTGCCGATGATGGGCGGTCTGTTCCTGATGTCGATGGTGACGGGCCGGGTGATCAGCAAGATCGGCAAGTACCGCATGTTCCCTATCGCGGGCACGTTTCTCGTGGCGGTGGCGATGCTGCTGCTCGCACGCCTGCAGATCGGCACGCCGATTCATGTGATGTATATCGACATGGGCATTCTCGGCTGCGGCCTCGGCATGGTGATGCAGGTGCTGATTCTCGCGGTGCAGAACACCGTCGAGTTCAAGCACATGGGCGTGGCCACTTCGGGCGCGACACTGTTCCGCTCGATCGGCGGATCGATCGGCGTGGCCAGCTTCGGCGCCGTGTTTTCCAACGGCCTCGCTGCGCGCCTCGAAAAGCTGATCCCGCCCGACACCGAGTTGCCGCACGCGCTCGGCCCCGCCGCGATCCACGCATTGCCGCAAGCGTTGCGCGACGATTATCTGCAAGCATTCGCGGGTGCGTTGCACACGGTGTATCTTTCGGCCGCCTGCGTGGTGGTGCTCGCCTTCGCGCTCGCATGGCTGCTGAAGGATCATCCGCTGCGCAAACATTGATGCTTTGCCCGCTTTCTTCGGGCGCTTGATGCAAGCGCTTAGTGCGAGCACTTAATGCAAGTTAATGACGAGGTCGGACGCCATGCGCGCCGACCTCGTTCTGTTTTCACCTTCGCTCGATTCGTGTGAAAAAACCTCTGCGCCCGATCGTCCTGCCGACATAGCGGCTATTTCGTCCTACCTGCAAATGTTCGCTAGCGCACATAAGATAGGTAGCAACGGCGATTGACGTTCTGATTGAAACCCCACATATTGCAACCAGCGGCAGCGCAAGCGTGGGCTGGCCGCGCAAGACTCTCCGGCGCATGTGGATCGTGATTTCCGCGGACATTGCTCCCGCTTCAACATGATCCGGAACATGCCGTAATGGCATCGTTTTCCAAAGGTGGGTCCACAGCATGTCCACCCAGACACTACTTGGCCACAGTTTTCCGACGCCTTGCAAGCGATGTGGCGGCGCACTGTACCGGCAAGTCGACTATTGCCCCTATTGCGGCGCGGTCCATCCACTCGACGCGGGTCCGCACAAACGCACCGTCATTCCCGGCAGCCGCGCGAGCGCCATGAATAAAGTAGCGCAGAAAAATAGCCTCGACCCGGCGACAGCCGATGACACCGACCCCACGACGCGTGCCGCGTTCATGGCCGAACCTGCTCATGCCGAGGCAGCGATGCCTGCGTCCGCACTCGTTTCACAGGACAGGCCGATTCAGCCGCTGCCCGCACTGCCCAATGCGGCGGGTCGCGGCTCAATCTCGCTTCGTAAAATGCTCTATGCCATTGGAGCGGTTGTCGTGATCGGCCTGGCGTATGTCGGATATGCGCTATTCAGCGATCGCGATTTGTCGAGCGGCAATAGCGAGCAGTCCGCCGAAAGTGAAACTACTCAGGACGCCAGAACGACGACCGGCACGATCGCGCTGTATTCGCCGACCCAGCCAGCCATCCAGGCCGGCGCCGCGGGCAAACCCGCCACGTCCGTCAATCCCGCGAAGCCGGCACCGGTGATCTCGGCGACGCCCGTCGCGCCGCCGGTGGCCACGGTGCCCGCCAAGCCCGCGCCGAAGTTCCGCGATGCCGCGCAAGCCGTGCAGGCGGCGCGCCTCGCCTCCCGCGCTAACGACCTCTCTGCGGCGCAAGCCGCTCTCGGCGTCGCGCAGACGATGCAACCGGGCAATTCCGACGCAGCAGACCTCGCGACAGAATTGATGCCGCTGACCGCCCGCCGCGACGCCGCGTTGCAGGCCGCGCAAACCTGCGCCGCGCAGCAGACGTGGTCCTGCGCACGCCAGTTCGCCAATGAAGCGCTCGCGATCGACACCGGCAGCGACACGGCGAAGTCCATACTCGAGCGCGTGATTCGCGAGACTGGCTGGGCTCCGCTCAACCCGCGTGGCGCGGCGGGCGCGTCGCCACAAGGCAAACCGTCGGCGCAAGCGCCTGCCGCTCCGCCGTCACAGCAGGCGGCTCAACTGCAGACTCCACTGCAGGCTCCGCTCCCCAAGGGCATGCCGCCGAACGGCGAAGCCGTGGCGGCCGCCCCGCGTTCCACCACCGCGGCGCCCGACGGCAATAGCGTCGAGGCGCGCGAACGCGCCATCAAGGACTCCGGCTGGAAACGTCCGGCGACGAATGCCGCGAAGCCCTCTGCGGGCGGTTCACCGAGCCAGTGACAAATAGTTTGGATACCGAATCGTATAATTAAACTGCCAGAGAATCACACGTATCAGCGCGTTGGGTTTGAGAGGTAACAGACGGACGTGGCAGGCGCTGCACATAGAACATGACATGGCAATCCGGCTCACTGGTGCTTCATGCGCATCGACGCGCGAAGTCATACGAACCTGACCGATAGGTAGAGAGACCATGCTGAAGAGACTTCTCGCGGGATGGCTGGGGCTGGCGCTGATGGTCGTATCTTCACTGGCCTGCGCGGAGCCGGCGCACTACAAGATCGTCACCGGTCCGGAACGGGGCACGTATATCCAGATCGGCCAGGATCTGTCGAAATGGGTCGCGCCGCCAGCAGGCATCGACCTGGAAGTCATGGCGTCGAAGGGCTCGGCTGAAAACGTGCAACGCATGCGCTTCGAGCCGGGGGTGAAACTGGCGCTCGTGCAATCCGACGTGTATCAGGCTTACATCGACATGGCCAACGCCGGCAACGCCGACGCCGGCACGGCGATCCGTCCGCTGCGGCTCATCATGCCGCTGTACGACGAGGAAATTAACGTCGTGGTGCGCGCGGACTCGCCACTGAAAACCCTCGCCGATATCAAGGACAAAAGCATTAGCGTCGGCCTGATCGGCAGCGGTACCGCGCAGTCGGCCACGACGCTCTATCACCTGATGTTCGGCCAGCCGATTCCCGAGCAGAACATCCAGCATCTGAGCAACGAAGATGCGTTGGCCGCGTTGATCGTGAAGAAAGTGGATGTCGCGATCATCGTGGTCGGACAGCCGGCCAAACTGTTCAACGACATGAATCCCGACCTGTTGCAGCAGATCCGTCTTCTGAAGGCCGATCCGGCCGCTCCCGAAACTATCCGCGCCAAACAGACCTATTTCCCCACGACGATCCGCGCGGCCAGTTATCCGACCTGGCTCAAGGAAGATGTGCCCGCACTGACCGTCAAAGCCTTTCTCGTCACCTACGACTATGGCCTGCGCGATACCGTCGGCAATCTGAATCATTTTGCTGACTCGCTCTGCGCCAACTTCGACAATCTCCAGGAACACGGGCATCCGAAATGGAAGCAGGTGAAGCTGGAGTTGCCGCCGCTCGTGCGCGGGTGGAAATACTACTCGCCGGTCGAGAAGCATTTGCGCGCGTGTCTCACGAACAAGAGCGCCGCGATGAGCGCGACGGCGGCACAGCAGGGCACGCCGAGACCGCGTCCGACGTGCACGGATCAGGAGCGCTTGCTTCTGCTGTGCAAGTAAGTTCGTCGCATTGCCGGCTTCGTCACGCCGAGCAGGACTGCATGCGTTGATGGCGAGATGCCCGACGCCCGCGTTGCGCGTTGCGCCGGGCTGAACTCTGTACCGCCCCATTCCTCGGTACAGTTTGGAAGATTTGCACCGATCCGTACCTTAACGTCCATGGCCGGATAGCGGATGCTGTCAATCTCTTCCTGCGCCCGGACTTTCCCGATGGACAAAACGACAAACGGCTGGCTGAGCGGCTTCATAGGGGTGTTGATCTTCAGCGGCTCGTTGCCGGCCACGCGCGTCGCCGTGCAAGGCCTCGACCCGCTATTCCTGACGGTCGCCCGCGCGACGATCGCCGGCACGCTCGGGCTGCTGCTCCTGCTCGTATTCCGCCAGGCGCGACCGTCCCGCCGCGATCTGATGCCGCTCGCGATCGTCGCACTCGGCGTGGTAATCGGCTTTCCACTACTAACCGCGCTGGCGTTGCGCCACGTGAGCGCGGCGCATGCCGTGGTGTTCGTCGGCCTCCTGCCGCTCGCCACGGCGATCTTCGGCGTGCTTCGCGGCGGCGAGCGTCCACAACCGGCTTTCTGGCTGTTCTCGGCGCTCGGCAGCGGCGCGGTGGTGGCGTTTGCCCTGCGTCACGGCCTCGAAGCATCGCCGATCGGCGACGCGTTGATGCTGGCCGCCATCGTCGCATGCGGGCTCGGCTATGCCGAGGGCGCGCTTCTGTCGCGCCACCTCGGCGGCTGGCAGGTGATTTCGTGGGCGCTCGTGCTGTCGCTGCCGCTCATGCTGCCGCTCGCGGTATGGACACGGCCCGTGTCGTTCGACGGCGTCAGCCAAGCGTCGCTCTGGGGTCTCGCCTATGTGTCGCTCTTCAGCATGCTGATCGGTTTCATGTTCTGGTATCGCGGCCTCGCGCTCGGCGGCATTGCGGGCGTCGGGCAGTTGCAGTTGCTGCAGCCGTTCTTCGGCCTGCTGCTCGCGGGACTGCTGCTGCACGAGCAGGTGCCGCCCGCGATGATTCTGGTCACCGTCGTCGTGGTGGGCTGCGTGGCGGGCGCGCGGCACTTCTCGCGCGCGGCGCCGGTGCGGCCGGCTGTCTGATGCGTGTTCGGCGGACGTCATGCAGGCTTATCGCCTGCGTCTCGTCAGCATGGCGTCGCCGTTATTGCCCGGAGCACGCACGCGCACTCACAGGCGAGCGCCTGGCGTATCACCCGCATGCGCCGCAGCGATTTTCGAGGACGCGCGGCGCGGGCGGCCGGTTGAATATGTCATCATTCCCGTGATCGATAACAACCCAGCGCCGCGACCACGATGCCGACCGCTTTTGCTCAAACCGTCGAAGCCCGCTTTGCCGAACTAACGCCCACTTCCAAGCGCGTCGCCAGCTACATGCTGGCCAATCTCGACCGGCTCGGCCTCGAAACCGCCGACCAGATCGCCCAGCAAGCCGGCACGAGCGGCATCTCGGTCGGCCGCTTCCTGCGCAGCATCGGCTATCGGAATCTCGACGACCTGAAGCGCGAACTGCGCGGCGCTCAGGAACGTCCATGGCTGATCACGGACCGGCTCGATGCATTCCGCCGCGCCGCCGGTCAACACGACGGGACAACGCCGGACGCCGGTTCGCCTGCCGAGCCCAACCCCGCGCTCGCCCATTCACTCGAACTCGAGATCGGCGCGATCCAGCATGTCTACCAGCTCGCTCAATCGCCGGTATTCGCGCGCGTGGCCGAGCGCATCTCGAACGCGGATGCCGTCTACATTCTCGGCATTCAGTCCACGCGCGGCATCAGCAACGCGTTCTACAGCTACCTCGAATACATTCGTCCGCGCGTGTTCTATTCCGACGGCATGTCGGGCTCGTACGTCGATTCGCTGAACTCCGGCTTCGAATCGCCTTATCTGATCGTGACCGACACGCGCGCTTACTCGAAGGTCGCGCGCCGCTATTGCGAAGCCGCCACGCGCCGCGGCCTGCCGTTCGCGCTCATCACCGACATTTACTGTCCGTGGGCGCGCGAGTTCGACGGCGATCTGCTGCAGGTGAAAACCGACGTCGGCCAATTCTGGGATTCGCTCGCACCGCTCACCTGCCTTTTCAATCTGCTCATCTCGGCGATCGTCGAAAGACTCGGACCGCGTATCGACGAACGCGTCGCGCGCAACCGGGAACTGCAAAGCGAGTTCGATCAATTCGACGACCTCTGATGCACGCCAGGCCCTTCGCCTCAATGACCGGCCATCGACTCATCGAAGTCACGCCTGACAAGCATGGCGTGGATATCGACGTCACCGGCAAACCCATCTGCAAGGCCGCGCGTTGCCGCCGATCGACACCAGCGCGAGCGGGCCTATGCGCCTGATGTGACCGAACGACTGTCAGGAAAACGGGTATCCTCACCGGCTCGTTCAGAAGGAGGATCCATGAAGTTTTCAATTTGCCTAACGGTTGCCGCCCTGACGGTTTCCGCCGGCGCGTACGCTCAGACCGCGCAAACCTTCCGCTTCGGCGAGGGCCAAAGCTCGCTGCCGTCGGGTCATGCGCAGCCCGCGCCTCAAGCGCAGACCCAACAGGGGACGGCCTCGCAGCAATCCGCCGAACAGCATGCGCCGACGTCCGAGGCCAAGCCGAAACATAAGGCCAGGTATCACCGGCATCATCGTGGGCATGTGACGCAGCCGGATACGTACTCGCATAGCTAAGCTGTGCCGGGCGGGTGAGCGTGGTGCGCCGTCGTCTTCGCTAGCGCTAGTGATTGCTAAGACACGCCTGTTCGCGCGTATGTGCCAAAGCTGAATACCCGCCATACGTCGCGGCGATTTTTGACTCGCTTCAAATTCGCGCGCGCGGCGGGCATAGTAAAACGTATCCGCCGACTTATCGCCACGACAGGAACACGTATGAGCATCACGCACGCCGCGCCCGCTGCTTCCGGATCGACGAACACCGCCGTCCCGCTGATCCGCGACGCCACCGAAGCCGATCTTCCGGCCATTCAGGCGATCTACGCCCACCACGTGCTGACCGGCGTCGCCTCGTTCGAAGAAACCCCGCCCTCCGTCGATGACCTACGCATGCGGCTCGCGTCGGTGCGCAGCCATGGGTTGCCGTACATGGTGGCGGAGATCGACGGCGAAGTCGCCGGCTATTGCTATGCGACGCCTTACCGGCCGCGCCCCGCGTATCGCAACACCATCGAAGATTCGATCTACGTGAACGACGCCTATCGCGGCCGGGGTCTGGGACGCGTGCTGCTCCAGGCGCTGATCGAGCGCTGCGAAACCGGACCGTGGCGTCAGATGGTCGCCGTGATTGCGGACGGCGGCAGCGGCGGTTCGCTGTCGTTGCATACGCAGTTGGGTTTTGAATTGACGGGTACGTTGAAGGCGGTGGGCTTCAAACACGGCCGCTGGCTCGACACGACGCTGATGCAGCGCACGCTCGGCAAGGGTGACTCGAGCGTGCCGGACGACGTGTCGGCGAGACGCGACTGAAGCGCCGCGGCGCTCATACCCGACTCAGCGCTGGCTGTGCGGCACCGCTCTGCAGGTGATCGGCCAGTCCTTTGAGGG
Source organism: Paraburkholderia phytofirmans PsJN (assembly GCF_000020125.1). NCBI lineage: Bacteria > Pseudomonadati > Pseudomonadota > Betaproteobacteria > Burkholderiales > Burkholderiaceae > Paraburkholderia > Paraburkholderia phytofirmans. Next base: position 1,006,786 of record NC_010676.1, on the reverse strand, counting down.
CACGCTCCGGCACTGAGGCACTGGGGCACTGGGGCACTGCGACACTGCGGCGTTGCACTTTGCGTCAACACCCCGAACGCCTTACCGTCCCACGCCCAGTCCATGCTCGCGCCACAATCGCCCGCATCGAGCGGCGGCGTTGGCGGCCGCGCGCGCCGCCGCGTTAAAATCCCTCCCATGCCCAACACGCCGCCTCCTGCCCCGCCCTTGCCCGCCGACTCGCACGACGCCGCCGGCGCCACGCCGCGCAACGAATACACCGTCGACGAACTCGCGCGCGTCACCGACACCACCGTGCGCAACGTACGCGCGTATCAGGACCGCGGCCTGCTCGCGCCGCCGGAAAAACGCGGCCGCGTTGGCGTGTACGACGACACGCACGCTTCGCGTCTCAAGCTGATCAACCATCTGCTCGCTCGCGGCTATACGCTCGCGAACATCCAGGATCTGATCATGGCCGTCGACGAAGGCCACGACCTGCGCTCTATCCTCGGCCTGGAAACGGCGATCGGCGGCCGCTGGTCGCGCGAGCGGCCGAAAAAATACTCGCTGATCGAACTGCTGCACATGTTCGGCGACAAGGCTTCGCCGAGCGCGCTCGGCAAGGCCGTCGACCTCGGTCTGCTGGAGCGCGACGGTCTCTCGTTCGTGTCAGGCAGCCCGACAGCGCTGGCCGCCGGCGCGACCATGGCGAAGGAAGGCATTCCGCTTGCCGACCTGCTCGACGCCGTAGGCATCGCGCGGCCGCATTTCAACGCGGTCGCCAAAGCGCTGGTCGATCTGGTGGTCCGTCAACTGGACCGCTACGACCCCGACGCGCTGCCGCCGCCCGCCGACGTGCCGGCTCTCGTCGACGCCATCTGGCGCGTGCGGCCGCTCGCGATGGTGCTGGTGGAAAGCGAAATGAACCGGGCGCTCGAAGAAGCTTCGGGCGATTACCTCGGCGACCGCGTCGCGGCGATCATGGAAAGGAATTTGAAGCATCCTGCCGGAGGCTCCGCGGGCGCCGCGGCTGCGACAAAGAAAGGCAAAACGAAGAAGTAGTCTGCGCGGGTAGTCTGGCTCTCGCCTTTGCGTCGAGCTACGCCCGCGTCCATGCCTTCGCCCCCACTCCTGCTTTTACGCACGCCCGCTAGCGCGCGCTAGCTGGACACGCCGGGACCGCGCGATGTTCCGCCGCGCGTCATATTCAAATCTGCATTGCTTCGTTTGAACGGCGTGACGTCCATGCGACGATCCCCGAACGTCGCCGCAACGCGTTTTCTGCCGCATCCGCGAGTCCACGCCATGCTTCTGGCGGAACCGAACGAAGCCTGCAGACAACCCATGGCGGCCAAACCAATCGAACGCAATGGAGATTCGCAGGATGGTCCGTCACGCCCGTTATTCGCTTCAACTCGCCGCCTTGCTCGCAGCATTCACCACCTTGAGCGCCACCGCGCAGACCGGCGGCAACGCCGGCGAGCCGGCCAAGGTACTGCGCATCGGCTATCAGAAATCAGGCCTGCTTGCGATACTCAAGGCGCAAGGCTCGCTCGACGAAAAACTCAAACCGCTCGGCTACAGCATCAAGTGGTTCGAATTCCCTGCTGGACCGCAACTGCTCGAAGCGTTGAACGCGAACAGCATCGACTTCGGCTACACGGGCGCGCCGCCGCCGGTGTTCGCTCAAGCTAGCGGCGTACGCTTCGTGTACGTCGGCGCCGAGCCTTCAGGAAGCCACGCCGAAGCGATCCTCGTCAAAGGCGACTCGCCGTTGCGTAGCGTGGCCGATCTGAAAGGCAAACGCGTCGCGCTGCAAAAAGGCTCGAGTTCGAACTATCTGATACTCGAAGCGCTCAAGAAAGCGGGCCTGCGCTACGAGGACATTCGCCCGGTGTATCTGCCGCCCGCCGACGCGCGCGCCGCCTTCGAAAGCGGCAGCGTCGATGCATGGGTGATCTGGGATCCGTACTACGCGTCCGCGCAGCAGGCACTGAAGGCGCGCACGCTGGCCGACTACACCGAACTCAATGCCCCATACAACTTCTACGAAGCGACGCGCGACTTCGCGCAGCAGCATCCCGACGTGATTGGCGCGATTCTCGGACAGTTGCGCACCGCGGGGTTGTGGGTCAACGCGCATCCGGTGGAAACCGCCGCGCTCATCGCGCCGAAGGTCGGTCTCGATCAGAAGCTGGTCGAAACGTGGGTGCGCCGCTATCCGTATGGCACCACCGCCGTCACGGACGAGATCGTGCGCTCGCAACAAATAGTCGCCGATGCGTTCTACGGCGCCAATCTCATCCCAGCAAAGATCACCGTCAAAGACAGCGTCTGGCAAAACCGAGAAGTCACGGCGGCTCTCGCCGCGAAGTAGTCAGCGGCGGCCCTCCCAGCCTAGAGGCGGGCGTCTAACCGCCCGCTTGCGTCATCCGTTGCCAGCCCCTATTGTTACATCAAACAATGTAACAGTTAAGACGGTAAAAAGGAGACGGTTCGGATGAACGCACGCATGCTGCCCCACGACGCCGCGGCGCCCGACGCGTTAGCGCCTGTCGAGACCGATATCGCCATCATCGGGTCCGGGTTCGCGGGCCTCGGCATGGCGATCCGCCTGCGCCAGTCCGGCATCACGGACTTCATCGTCGCCGAGAAGGCCGACTCCGTCGGCGGCACGTGGCGCGACAACCATTACCCCGGTTGCGCTTGCGACGTCCAATCCCACGTCTACTCGTTCTCCTTCGCTCCGAATCCGCGCTGGACCCGAATGTTCGCGCGCCAGCCGGAAATCCGCGCTTACCTCGAAGACTGCACGCAGCGCTTCGGCGTCGAGCGGCATCTGCGTTTCGGCCATGAACTGGCGAGCGCAATCTACGACGAAGCGCGCCACCGCTGGCAACTGACCTTCGCGAACGGCCGGCAATGGTCGGCACGCGTGCTGATCTCCGGTATGGGCGGCCTGTCGCGCGCGGCCGTGCCGAACATTCCCGGCCTCGATAAATTCAAGGGCAAGACGTTCCACTCGCAGCAGTGGGATCACAGCTATTCGCTCGAAGGCAAACGCGTCGCCGTGATCGGCACGGGGGCGAGCGCGATCCAGTTCGTTCCGCAGATCGCGCCGCGCGTCGCGCATCTCGACCTGTTCCAGCGCACGCCGCCGTGGATCATGCCGAAGGCCGACCGCGCCGTCAGACCGCTGGAGCAATGGCTGTTCAAACACCTGCCGTTCACGCAGAAGATCATGCGCTCGGCGCTCTACTGCATGCTCGAATCGCGCGCCTTGGGATTTGCGATTCATCCTTCGCTGATGAAGACCGCGCAGAAAGCCGCGGAGCGGCATCTGCGCCGCCAGGTGCGCGATCCGCAGTTGCGCGCCGCGCTCACGCCTAATTACACAATGGGCTGCAAGCGCGTGCTGATCTCGAACGACTACTTCCCCGCCATATCGCGCCAGAACGTTTCGGTGACGACCACCGGCATCGCGCGCATCGAGGAAGACGCCGTGGTCACCACCGACGGCGCGCGTCATCGCGCCGACTGTCTGATCTTCGGCACCGGCTTCCAGGTGGCCGATCCGTTTCCGCGCGGCGTGGTACGCGGACGCGGCGGTGTGGATATCGTCGATACATGGCGCGACGGCGCGCATGCTTACCTCGGTACGGCATTGCCTGGTTATCCGAACTTCTTCATGGTGGTCGGACCGAACACCGGTCTGGGTCATAACTCGATGGTGTTCATGATCGAGTCGCAGGTCGAGTACATCCTGCGCGCGCTGAAGACGATGCACGCCGAACGCGCCGACGCCATCGAAGTGCGCCCGCAGGTGGAGCGCGCGTACAACGAGCGGATCCAGCAGAAGCTCGGCCGCGCGATCTGGTCCACGGGTGGCTGCAAGAGCTGGTATCTCGATCCGGCCACCGGCAAGAACACGACGCTATGGCCGGGATTTGCCTACAAATTCCGCCAGGCCACCAGCACCTTCAGCATGGACGATTACCTCGCGTATTCGCCCGCGCCGCGTGCGGCGAGCGTGCCGACGGGTTCAGCGCAAGACACGCACGCTCATGGGGGCGCTGCTTCAGCGCCCGTGGAAGCAGCCTGACGAAACGATAACGACAACGATAACGACAACAACAACGACAAGGCACCGTTCAGGGAGAACCGGAGATAAACCAATGAAAAACTTTACCGATAAAGTCGCCGCAATCACCGGCGCAGGCTCGGGCATGGGCCGCTCGCTCGCGATTCAGTTGGCGCGCGAAGGCTGCCACCTCGCGCTCGCCGACCGCAATGCCGTGAGCCTCGCCGAAACCGCACAGCTTGCGCAAGCCGCGGCGCCGCAGATCGTCGGCTCGCCGTTACACATCACCACACGCGTGCTCGATGTTGCAGACCGCGCCGCGATGTTCGACTGGGCCGCCGAAACCGCCGCGCAGCATCAGAGCGTCAATCTCGTGTTCAACAACGCGGGCGTCGCGCTATCGAGCACCATCGAAGGGATGGATTACGCGGATCTGGAGTGGATCGTCGGCATCAACTTCTGGGGCGTGGTGCACGGCACGAAAGCGTTTCTGCCGTACATCAAGGCCTCCGGCGACGGCCATATCGTCAACACGTCGAGCGTGTTCGGGTTGTTTTCGCAGCCGGGCATGAGCGGGTACAACGCGACCAAATTCGCCGTGCGCGGCTTTACCGAAGCGCTGCGCCAGGAACTCGACCTGATGAAGTGCGGCGTCTCGGCGACCTGCGTGCATCCGGGCGGCATCCGCACGAGCATCGCGCAATCGAGCCGTATCGCGACGAACATGGTCGGTTTCATGCTGGAAACCGAACAGCAAGGCAAGGACGACTTCGAGAAGTTTTTCATCACCACCGCCGACGAAGCCGCGCGCGTCATTCTCGACGGCGTGCGCAGGAACAAGCGGCGCGTACTGATCGGACGCGACGCGCGGGCCGCCGACTGGCTGGCGCGCACACTGCCGGCCGCCTATCAGGCACTGGTGGTGATGCAAACGCGCCGCATGAAACGCGTCGCCGAAAAACGCGCGCGGCGCGCCGCGCAGATAGACGGCAAGCGCGCCTGATGCGCCGGACTTTTTTGCCGAGCGCCACGTACGTCATTCGATCACGATCAGCAACTCATCGAGAATCACAAGGAGAAAGGCCATGATGCCGATTCGCCGCGACCTACGTTTCAACTTGCCGCAGGAACGTGCCTGCGATTGGCACGTGCAGGGCTCGCATGTGACACACTTCTTCAACGCGCTTTCGCTGCTGTTTCCGGCTGGCGAGCGTTTTTTCATGGACAGCGTGCGCAACTACCGCGATCAGATCGACGACCCTGTGCTAAAGAAGCAGGTGCTCGGCTTCATTGGCCAGGAAGCCATGCATACGCGCGAGCACGTCGAATACAACGATCTCCTGCAGCAAGCCGGCCTGCCCGCGCACAAGCTCGACAAACGGCTGTGGGCGATTCTCAACTTCGGCCGCAAGGTCCTGCCGCATTCGTACCAGCTCGCCGTGACCGTCTGCCTCGAGCACTACACGGCGATGCTCGCGGGCCTGCTGCTGGAAGACGCATCGCGCATCGGCGGCTCGGTGGAAGGCTATACGCAGATGTGGACCTGGCATGCCCTGGAGGAAACCGAGCACAAGTCCGTTTCCTACGACGTATGGAACGCCGTGCTCAAACCCGGGCTGGGCCGCTATCTGCTGCGCACCGGCACCATGCTCGCCACCACGTTGACGTTCTGGCTGATCGTGTTCGACTACCACGTGCGGTTGCTCATCGCCGACCGCAAACGCGGCGGTCATTTACGCGGCATGTGGCGTGTCGTGAAGTATCTGTACGGGCCGCGTCATGGCGTGTTTCCGCGTATCGCCGGTGAGTGGCTGAGTTTTTTCCGGCCCGGCTTCCATCCGTGGGATCACGACAACCGTGTGCAACTGGCCCGCATCGAAGGTCTGGTCGCCGCGGTCGATGCCACCAACGCGCTCACGCCGAGCGCCCGCAAGGCCGCACGGCGCGGCGTGCAGGCGGCCGCGTGATACGCGACACGCTGTCGGTCGAGGCCGGCGACGTGCGGCTCGCGGTCTACATGAGCGGCCCGCGCGACGCGCCGCCAATCGTGCTGGTGCACGGTTATCCCGACTCGGCGGCCGTGTGGGAACCGGTGCGCGCGCTCCTGGACACGCGCTACCGTGTGATCGCCTACGACGTACGCGGCGCCGGCGCTTCCGAAGCACCGGCCACGCGCCACGCGTACCGGCTCGAACGCCTCGCCGCCGACCTTGCGGCAGTCGCCGGCGCGACCTGTGGCGCGCGGCCGTTTCACCTGGTCGGCCACGACTGGGGCTCGATTCAAAGCTGGGAAGCGGTGACCGACCCGGCGTTCAAAGGCCGCATTGTTTCGTACACGTCGATTTCGGGGCCGTGTCTCGATCACGCGTCTTTCGGCCTGCGCGGCGAGAGCGAGGGCGAGAGCGACGCCGCCGCTCGAACCGCACCGCCGAGAACGAAACGCCCTTTCGGCAGCGGCGTCCGGCAAACGCTCAAGTCCTGGTACATCTTTTTCTTTCATCTGCCCTGGCTGCCGGAACTCGTGTGGCGGGCGGGCGCCGCACGCCTTTGGCCGTTGTGGCTGCGTATGACGGAACGCGTGCGCCCCGCGCCCGATCCCGCGCAAGTGCGCAACGCGCTCAACGGTCTGAATCTCTATCGCGCCAATTTCATCGACAAGCTGCTGCGCCCGCGCGCACGGCACACGCACGCGCCGGTGCAATTCATCGTGCCACTGCGTGACCGCTATGTCGGCCCGGCGCTCTCGCTTGGGCTGGAGGGCTGGCTCGGCGCGTATGAGCGCAACGAGATCGACGCCGGCCATTGGGTCGTGCTGCGCGACCCCGAACGGATCGCGGCGGGCATCGAACGCTTCGTGGAACGGCATCGCGCCGACCACGGCGGCTGGGCGCCGCCGGCTACGCTCAACGCTCGCGCGGCAGGCGTGTGAAGAGCGTCGGATAGTCGATCACGAGACCGTCGTCGTCCACCCTCATGTCCGCCGTGAAGTTGCGGAAGATGCCCTCGTAGCGATACTCGCGATGCAACTCGATGCATGAGTACGCCTGTTCGACACGCGTGACCTGCAAATCGGGCGTGGATATATACGCCACCGAAATGGGTCGGCGCTCGCCTTCGGCCAGTTGCAAGCGACGGATAGGCAGCGTGTTGGTGAACGGCGTAGCGGCGATATCGATGTCGATGCAGCCTTCGATCGCGCTCAGCGCGAGGCCGTGTCCGTCGTGCCAATGGCCGGCGCCATCGCCATGCAACTCCAGCTCGCCGCCGCCGACGATCTTCAGCCACGCATAGCGCGTACGCCAGTGCGCGTCGCAGCGCACCTTGTAGTGCAGGCCATACGACTTTCCGTAACGCTGGCCGACCACGACGCTTTCCACCGCGAAGCCGTCCTCGTGCGCGTCGAACGCCAGATGTTCGATGCCGTCGCCCTCTTCCGATGCCCACCGCAATTCACGCATCTGCCTGCCTCCTCTTTGGACGGCGCGACCGGGTTCTGCCTGGCTGCGCCGGGTTGATATCGTAGCGCGAAAGCTTTTGTTCGGGCGGCGCATGGCATCGCGGAGCGGCGTCGCAAATAGCCACTATTAACGCACGCGACGCCCAGCGCGACTCAGCTGGCCTATGCTCGCGGTTCGCAGTCCTCCGACCATGCGCGCGCCCGACGTTCGCGCAGCGCAATTGCGCATCATTGAAATCACACCGACTTCCCATCATGCACGCCGCCGCGAATGAAGCTCAATCTGCCGCCTTGCGCACGCTGTTGCGCAGCCTCGGCCAGATCGTGCTGCAAGCGAATGCCTTCACCGGCGCGTGCCTGCTCGCCGCCTGGCTGCTCTATGATCCGCGCCTCGCCTGCGCGGCGCTGATGGGTGCGGTCGCGGCCAACGTGAGCGCGGTATTGGCCGACTATTGTGAGGACGACACGCGCGCCGGGCTGCACGGTTTCAATGGCGCGCTGGCGGGGCTGGCCGCTTTCAACTTCATCGCCGACAACGCGACAGCGGGCGCGGTGGCGATTCTCGCCGCCACCTGCACGGCGTGGTTGTTAGCGCCGTGGTCGCGCTGGCTGCGTGCGCGCGGGCTCGGTATCTTCTCGAGCCCGTGCCTGATCGTGACGTGGCTTTGGCTGCCCTTGGTAACGGTCAACGCGACGTCAGCAAACGTGACGCCCGCGCACGCGCTGAGCGCGGCGCAAGCGGGCAGCGGCTTGCTTGCCGGTTTCGCGCAAACCGGTTTTGCGTCGGAAGCGTTGCCCGGATTGCTGGTGTTGATCGGGATTGCAGCGGCCTCGTGCAGGCATGCGCTGCGGGCATTGATCGGCGCGGGCTTTGCCAGCGCCGCGCATCTGCTGCTGGGTGCGACGATAGCGTCGTTCGACGCCGGCCTGTTAGGATTCAACGGCGTGCTGACCGCGCTCGCATTAGCGGACTGCGGGCTCGTTACGATGCTCGGCGGGGTGGCCTTGTCGAGCGTGCTGCAAGCGGCGGCGGCGTACTTCGGCTGGCCGGTTATGACCGCGCCCTTCGTCCTCGCGACGTGGAGCGTGCAGTGGCTTACGCAGCGCCTGGCGCTTGGCGTGGCCGCCGTTGAACCGGCGCAACTTAGGGACACCACACGTCGCGCGACGACGCCGGTTCCAGCCACACGCGAGAGCTAGTCAGGCCGCCAGATTCGCAACGCGCCCGCGCCACACGCACACGCACGGACGCATTTCAGCGATCGAACAGTTCAGGATCCAGGAGACAGACATGTCGTTCACTCACACCCCTGCCGGCCGCGTCGCGCAGACAGGGCCATTGTCCGACGCGGAGCGCCGGACCCGCGTCGACCTGGCCGCGGCCTACCGGCTCGCGGCGCTCAACGGCTGGGACGATCTGATCTACACGCATATCTCGGCGAGCGTGCCGGGCGAACCCGGCCACTTCCTGATCAATCCATTCGGCCTCGCCTTCGACGAAGTGTGCGCCTCGAATCTCGTGAAGATCGATATCGCGGGCAATGTCGTCGGTGCGAGCGAACATGCGGTGAATGCCACCGGCTTCGCGCTGCACGCGGCAGTCCACGCGGCGCGCGCCGACGCCTTCTGCGTGATGCATCTGCACAATACGGCGGGCGTGGCGGTCTCCGCGCAACCGGCCGGCTTGCTGCCCGCCTCGCAACATGCGCTGCGCTTTTACGGCCAACTCGCGTACCACGATTACGAAGGCCTCGCGTTTTCGCCGGCGGAAGGCGAGCGCCTCGTCGCGCATCTCGCCGACAAGCCCGCCATGCTGTTGCGCAATCACGGCACGCTGACCACCGGCCGCACGGTCGCCGAAGCCTATGTTGTGATGGCAACGCTGCTCAAGGCATGCGAGATCCAGTTGCAGGCGCAAGCATGTGGCGCGCAACTCGTGGTGCCGAGCGATGCGGTCGCCGCACGCACGGCGGAGCAACTGTACGATGGCGGCGCCATTGAAGGCGCGCTCGAATGGCCTGCCTTGCTGCGCAAACTCGACCGCCTCGATCGCGGCTATCGCGATTGAATTCGCGCCGCGCTCATTTCATTTCAATCCCACTCGCATCTTTAACGGAGTTATGCCATGCCCACGTTTCGTATCGAACTTTTCGAAGGCCGCTCGGTGGAACAGAAACGCCAGTTCGTCGAAGCCATTACCAAGGCAACCTGCGAATCGCTCGGCGTTGAACCGAATTCGGTGGACATTATTCTGACCGACGTGAAACGCGAAAACTGGGCAACGGCCGGGCGTTTATGGTCCGACGCCTGAGCGCGTGAAACGGGCGGCTTGCCTGCCTGTGGCTGCCGCTCGAACTGTCTTTTGTACGCGATCGCGGCCGAACTGATTACGAAGGAGGCGGTGCATGAGCCGTCGGGAAGCATGTGCCCTGCCACCATCGCAATGCCGGAAACGGCTACGCAAGCGAAGATCGCCGATTTGCCGGTCGTGACGTTTATCTGGCTGAACGCGCGGGATCGGGCCGACACGCGCCATGCCCGGGGAACGGGCGCCAAAGAGGCTGCGCGCGTTGCGCGCGCAGCTTGTGATGCTCAGCGAAGCGTAATTAAACGCGTCGCCGTGGCGGCGCAGCAACACACCGCCACGTAGTTACGTCGTCAGAACTTGTGGATGATGCCCACGCCGGCAGCAAACTGGCTGCGCGACGAGGACGGCGCGCCGTTCTGGCCGTCGCCGATATCGGCCGTCGCGTTGATGATGCTGACGCCGTTCGTACCCAGAGTCTGACCGCTTGCACGTTGATACGCCTCGAGCGCGTACAGGCCAGTGCGCTTGGAGAGGCTGTAGTACTGCGAGAGGTTGAACTGCTGATAGCGAGCCGAGCTCGAAATGCCGTTCGCTTCCGTTGCGCGCGTGTAGCTATAGCCCGCGGCCAGATCCAGCGACGTCACAGGCTTGAAGTGCAGCACGGCGCCGCCCGTGTTGAAGATCGCGGTGGTGCGGAACGGCGAGTTGATACCCGGAATGTATTGCACGTTCGAGTACGAGAACGACACGTCCCATGACGGGCTGAAGGCATAGCCGCCCGTCACCGCAAAGCGTTGTTGAGCCTGCGCGCGCTGATAGCCGTTGTTGATGCCCGACACGCCAGGCTGAGCGCCGTTGTTCGACGCCGTGGAGTCCGCGCCCCATGCGCCGCCGCCAGACGTCGAGTTGTTGATGCGCTGGAAGCCCGCCGCAATGCCGAACGGACCGTTCAGGTATTGCAAGCCCGCGCTCCACGTCGAGCCGGCGTTGAAGCTGCCAGCCACGCCGCCCAGCGCGTACGAGCCGCTAGCCGTCAGGCCGTAGAAGCTCGGCGTCGTGTACACCAGCGAGTTGTTGACGCGGTAGACCGTATCCAGAGAATCGATATCGCCCGGGTGCGCGCCGTATGCGCCCGTCAGCCAAGTGGTCGGGCTGTACGGCGAGAGCATCGTGTAGTACGACGTGTACTGGCGGCCCGCCGTGAACGTACCGTAGCTGCTGTTCGTCACGCCGACATAAGCCTGGCGGTTGAAGCCGAGACCGCTGACGGACTGCGCGCCGGTGGCGCTGTTAAAGCCCTCTTCCAACTGGAAGATCGCCTTGGTGCCGCCGCCCAAATCCTCCGCGCCCTTCAGGCCGAAACGGCTGCCGGCCCAGATGCCGTTGACCATCTTCACGACCGAACGGCCGCCGCTGGTCGAACCGAGCGACGTCTGGCTGCTCTGATAGCCGATACCCGTATCGACGATCCCGTACAGCGTCACGCTGCTCTGAGCGTGTGCGCCGAGGGCGACCAGTCCAAGCGCTGAAGTTGCCAATGCCTTTTTCATTTCTGCTCCTCTTTAAAAGATTTTTCTTTGATCGCGGCACCCTTCGGGCGCCGCGGAGTGTGGATATTGTTCGAACGTCCCGGCGTTAATGAAGGACTTCAAAATACCGGGTGACCATTGATCAGGCTAGGCAACCATGTCGAGAACATCGGTACGTAAGTGACGATGTTGATCGCGCTGAAGATAGCCAGGTAATACGGCCACGCCACCTTGGTAGTTTCACCAATCGACACATTGCCAATCGCGCACCCAATAAACTGCACCGAGCCGATTGGCGGATGCACGAGACCCAATGCGCAATTCAGCAGAATCATGATGCCGAACTGCACGGGACCAACGCCGGCGTGCATCGCCATCGGCAGGAACAGCGGCGTGGTGATCAGAATGTGCGCCGCCATGTCGACGAACGTGCCGAGGAAAATCTGGATCAGGTTGATGTACAGCAGCATCAGCCACGGCAAGCTGGTCGCGCCGTCGAGCATGTGTTCGATCGCATCCGGAATCTCCAGATAGGCCATCTGGTAACGCAGCATGTTCGACACGCCGATCAGCAGCAGCACCACGCCGGTGGTTTTGGCCGCCTTGGAGAGCGCGTGGAACAGCTTCTTCATCGTCATCGAGCGATACACGACGATGGTCAGCACCAGCGAATAAAACACGGCGATAGCGGCGGCTTCCGTCGCCGTAGCAATGCCCTTCGCCACGCAAACCAGAATGATCGCGATCACCATCAAGCCGGGCAACGCACCGAGGAACGTACGGGCCACGGCGTACCAGCCGGGGAATTTCTGCAGCTCCGTCGAACCATCGGCACGACGCGGATAGCCGTATTTGACCGCTTGCCAGTAGGCGGCGATCAGCACGAAACCCATCACCCACAACACCGGGAGAAGACCGGAAAACAACAGATCGCCGATCGACACGCCGCTCATCGGATGCCCATTCAACGTGCCGGTGATGCCTTGGGCCGCGAATGCATAGATGATCATGTTGGTCGACGTCGGCATCAGCGCGCCCGCCAGCGACGAGTGCGTCGTCACGTTGACCGCGTAGGCCGCGCTGTAGCCTTCACGCTTCATCAGCGGAATCACCACGCCGCCCATGGCCGACGTATCCGCCGAGGGCGACCCGGAGACGCCGCCGAACAGCGTGCACGCCACCACGTTGGCCATGCCGAGGCCGCCGCGGAAATGCCCGACCGTGGCTTGCGCGAAACGCAGGATGCGGTCCGCGATGCCACCGTGCAGCATCAGCTCGCCGGACAGAATGAAGAACGGCACCGCGAGAAACGAGAAGCCGTTGATGCCCGAAATCATCGACTGCATGGCGGTGGCCGCCGGCAAGCCTTCGTAAAGGTAAGTCAGGACGCACGCGAGCCCGAGCCCGAAGGAAACAGGAACGCCGAGAAGGAGAAAAACGAGAAAACTAACGGAGAGGATGGCAAGTTCCATGATTGCTCTATTTTTGTTTCTGTGCGAAAAGCGCGAGCAGGTTCTCGATCGAGAACATTGCAATGCAGACGCTGGCAATAACCGGGATGCAGTAACGCAACGATTCAGGCAAACCGATAATTGGAATGCGGTCTTCGGCGGTGGCCTCCACCATCTGCAGACAGCCGAAAAAAATCATCACCGCAAACACGATCAGGCAAATGTGCTGAAACGACGTGGCGATGAGTTGCCCTTTCGGCGGCAATTTCTTCACGAGCGAATCGAGACCGATATGGCCGCCTTCGCGGACCTTGAGCGCGGCGCCGAACATGGCGATCACGATCACCAGCAAAAGCGCGATGGGCTCGACGAAATCCGGTGCATCGCTGAAGACGTAGCGCATCACGACGCTGTAGATCACCAGCACGCTCAGCACGGCGAGACTCAGCGACGCCACGACAACCAGCGCGCGGAACAGAAAATCATTTGGGCGCTTCATGAATCTCATTGGACCCATCCTTGCATTCGACCGACCTGTCTTTAATATTCAGCAATCTGTTCGACTCTTCAGTTCGGAACGCGCACAGCGGCAAGGCCTGCGAATCTTCTCGCAGGCCCTTCGCACCTTCACACCGCGGCATGGCTTCCGTTCAGGCGAGCCTTATTTGACTGCCTGAATCTCGTCGACGAGCTGCTTCATTTGCGGGGTCTTTTCGTACTTCGCCCAGACCGGCTGCATCGCCTTGACGAACGCGGCACGATCGATCTGCGTCGAGGCGACGATGGTCGCGCCGCCCTTCGTGACCGTCTTGCTCGCATCGGCTTCGCGTGCGGTCCACAGCTTCTGGTAGTAAGGCACCGAGTCCGCCGCAGCTTTCTTGATGATCTCCTGCTCTTGCGGCGTCAGCGTGTCCCACACTTTCTTCGAGAACACGAGCACTTCCGGCGTCATCGAGTGCTGGGTTTCGGAGTAGACCGGCGCGACTTCGAAGTGCTTGGTTTCTTCGTACGACGGCAGGTTGTTTTCAGCGGCATCCACCAGACCCGTCTTCAGGCCCGTATAGACTTCGGCGAACGGCATCGGCGTGGGCGTGCCGCCCATTGCGCGGATTTCGTCGACCATCAGATCGGACGGCTGCACGCGAACCTTGAGGCCCTTCATATCAGCCGGCGTGTGAATCGGCTTCTTGGTGTAGATGGAACGCGCGCCGCTCTCGTAGAACGTCAGCGCGATCATGCCCTTCGCCTTGAAAGCGTCGAGAATCTTCTGGCCTTCCGGGCCGTACATCACTTTGCGGAAATGGTCGATGTCGCGGAACAGGAACGGCAGCGACGGGATCATCGATTCCGGCACGATCTCGTTGAACGCGGCGCCGTTGGCGCGCGCCATGTCGAGCGCGCCGATGCGCACCTGATCGATCGTGTCGTTTTCGGAACCCAGCGCGCTATTGCCGAAGACCTTCACGGAGTCTTTGCCGCCGGTTGCCTTGTTGATCTCTTCTCCCATGTGTTTCACGGCCATGTTGGTCGGATAGGTGTCGCCGTGCACGTCGGACACGCGGAACACACGCGCTTGTGCCGACACGGTGCTCAAGGCCAGCACCGAAGCCGCGACGATCAGCGAAACACGGGAAGGGGCAAACTTCTTATTCATCGTGAAATTCCTTGAAAAATTGACCGTCCAATCGATTGCGGAAGGTCCGCTTGCGGGGCTACCCGCGGATGCGACATGGTTTGCTGCGTCTCCCGGCTCGACGCTCGCCACCGCGTTCGGTCACGGGCGCTTTGCCATGCTGGTCTGTGCAACGTCCCCGGCGCAGATGCTCAGCACTCCTGTCAGCCAACTCCACTCTTGTACTTTTGCTTCAACTGCATCGGCCTGCGTCTCGTTCAAGCCGACAATCCGAACTACTAAGAAAGGAATTCGTTTGGGCTTATACGTTGTACGACGACATATGAAGTCTATAAAACGCAGTTTGAGTTGTACAGACGGTATTTACCCGCACCACGCGGGCATCCGGCAGACATGACCGATAGATCATCCGGCAAGCCCCGGCGCCAGCAGGATTGGTGCTGACGGGGGTAAAACCAGATGCGCGGGACGGCCGGCCTTTCGTAAAAGAAATGTGACACTACCGTAGTCTTTACGCCACAATGTTGTACGATGACCTATGAATATTTAAGCAAAAAAGGCGCCGGACATGCGTGACATGTCCGGCGCCCTTCTCGTACAGGCTCCGCTTACAGTTCGCCGGCAAACTCCGGCTCGGGCAACCCGGTTATGCCGGGACGCACGGCGAACAGATGCCCGTCGTGCTCGCTCGCGTTCGCAGCGGGACGGATCGACGTGACGAACAGCGTATCCAGCTCGCGCCCACCGAAGGCACACATGGCCGGCTTGATGGCCGGCACGGCAATCTGCCGGTCCAGCTTGCCCTCGGGCGTGAAGCGCAGTAACAGGCCGGCGTCGTTCGCGCAAATCCAGTAGCACCCGTCGGCGTCCACCGCGGCGCCGTCGGGACGGCCCGCATGCTGATTCAGATCGGCAAACACGCGACGGTTGCGCGGCTCGCCGGATTCGATGTCGTAATCGAATGCCCAGATCTGCCTGCGCAACGGATGCGAGTCCGACAGATACATGGTCGCGCCATCCGGCGACCACGCGAGGCCGTTTTGCGTGATCAGTTCCTCGACGACCGGCGCGGACAGCATGCCGCGCTCGTCGAAACGATAGAGCGCGCCGGCCGGCTTGGCCGCCGCCATGTCCTGCACCATCGTGCCGGCCCAGAAGCGTCCTTGCCGGTCGCAACGGCCGTCGTTGAAGCGCATGTCGTCGCAAGCGAAGTCCGGTGCGGCGAGTTTGCGCCCTGTCACTTGCACGGCTTCGCCGTTGGCCGCGGACTCAGTCAGCGTGAGCGCGAAGAGGCCGGTCTCGCAGCCGGCCAGCACCGTACCGCGATGGTCGAACGCGATGCATGCCACTTTCTCAGGCAGCAGCCATTCAGAGCGCTCGCCCGAATCGATCCGCAAGCGCACGATCTTCTGGGCGGGAATATCCACCCAATAAAGGGCTTGCTCCGCAGCGCGCCAAACCGGACTCTCGCCGACCGCAGCCGGCGCCTGCCCCGCTGCCTCGACCCGCTCCACGCGCGGGTTCGCCGCGGCGCTCACCGCTTCGGCTCCATCGGACCGGCGAGCACGAACGGGCCACCCTGGAAACGCTGCGTCGGATCGTCGAGATCGGCGGTGGGTGCCGTGACCGGAAAGAGATGCTCGAATTCGACCGAACTGTCCTGCGGACGAAAACCAAGGAACGCGGCCTTGGTGTTATCCACCCATTTGGTGCGGTTATCCGACACGCCGTACACGATCGCGTGACCCACGCGGTTGGTGAACAGCGAGCAGCGCACCAGTTCGATGAGGTCGCGAAAGCTCAGATAGGTCACGAGCATGCGCGGATTCTTCGGCTGCTCGAACGACGAACCGATCCGCAGACACACCGTCTCCAGACCGAAGCGATCGAAGTAGTAACGCGACAACGATTCGCCGAAGCACTTCGTCACGCCGTACAGGCTATCCGGACGCAGCGGGGCGTCGATATCGACCACCTCCGTCACCGGATGAAAACCCACCGCGTGATTCGAGCTCGCGTAGACGATGCGCTTCACGCCCTGCTTCTGCGCCGCCGAATAGAGGTTGTACAGGCCGCGGATATTCGCTTGGAGCAAGTCTTCGAACGGCGCCTCGACGGAAATGCCGCCGAGGTGAACCACCGCGTCCACGCCTTCGAGCAGCGCGTGAACGGCGGCTTCGTCAGCGATGTCGACGATCGAGGCTTCTTCATGCGCCGCCACCTCGCCGAGCGGCGCGATATCCGTGATGCGCACGATATCGGCCCACGCGGCGAGCGCGCCGCGCAACTGCTTGCCGAGGTTGCCCGCCGCGCCGGTGAGCAGCAGGCGGCGGAAGGGTTTCTGTGCCGCGCTGCGGTCAAGGTTCGAGTCAGTCATGTTTCTATATTGGTGTGAGTGTGATCGGATCGAGCAAGCCCGCCGGATCGATCAGGTCACCGGCGCGGGATTGAACAGCGTCAGCGCATTGTGGAGCTTGAGCTTCTCAGCGCAAGTCTCTTTGCGGCCGCTGGCGACGTCGAGCATCAGACGGAAGAGTTCCCAGCCCACCTCTTCGATTGTCGACTCGCCAGTCGCGATGGTGCCGGCGTTGATGTCCATCAGATCATGCCAGCGGCGCGCCAGATCCGAGCGCGTCGCGACCTTGATGACGGGCACTTCGGCAAGGCTGTACGGCGTGCCGCGGCCGGTGGTGAACACGTGCAGGTTGATACCCGCCGCGACCTGCAGCGTACCGCAGATAAAGTCGCTGGCCGGCGTGGCCGCGTAAATCAGGCCTTTCTGTTTGACCTTCTCGCCCGGCGACAACACGCCGGAAATCGCCGAATTACCGGACTTGATGATCGAGCCCATCGCTTTTTCGACGATGTTCGACAAGCCACCCTTCTTGTTGCCCGGCGTGGTGTTGGCGCTGCGATCCGCGCCGCCGCGCTTCAGATAATCGTCGTACCACTGCATCTCGCGGATGATCGCCGCGGCGACTTCCGGGTTGGCCGCGCGCGCCGTCAGTTGATCGACGCCGTCGCGCACTTCGGTGACTTCGGAGAACATGACCGTGGCGCCGGCACGCACCAGCAAATCGGTCGCGTAGCCCACGGCGGGATTCGCGGTGAGACCGGAGAATGCATCGCTGCCGCCGCATTGCACGCCGATCACGAGATCGGACGCGGGACACGTCTCGCGGCGACGATTGTTCAAACGCTTCAGATGACCGTCGGCCATCTTCATGATCGACTCGATCATCGACTGGAAGCCGACGTGCGATTCGTCCTGCAGCACGACCACGTCGCCGTTCAGATCAGCCTCGATATCGCCGATGTCCGCGACTTCGGCGACATTCGCGGCCGCGGCGATCGGGATCGTGCCGGGCGGCATCAGGCGCTCGGGCTGCAGTTTTTCGCAACCGAGGCTGACCATCATCACCTCGCCGCCGAAATTCGGATTCAGGCTGATGTTGCGCACGGTGCGGATCGGCACCATCGCGTCGGGCGCGTCGATCGCGACGCCGCAACCGTACGTGTGGCCGAGGCTCACCACGTCGTCGACATTCGGATAGCGAGGCAGCAGTTCAGCCTTGATACGCGTCACCGCGTGTTGAACCACGTCGGCCACGCATTGCACCGTCGTCGTGATGGCGAGAATGTTGCGCGAACCGACCGAGCCGTCCGCGTTGCGATAGCCCTCGAACGTATAGCCCTCGAGCGGCGGCATGTCCGGCGCCTTGATCGTCGCGATCGGCAGATCCTCGAGTCCAGGCGGACTCGGCATGCGAATCACGTGTTCGTTGATCCAGCTGCCCTTCGGCAGCGCCTTCAGCGCATAGCCGATCACCACGTTATAGCGGATGACCTCGTCGCCCTCGGCCAGGTCGGCCAGCGCGACCTTGTGCCCTTGCGGCACGCGCTCGCGCAGCGCCAAACCATCGGGAAATACCGCGCCCTCACCCAGACCGCCGTCGTTGACGACGATCGCGACATTGTCGTTGGGGTGAACGCGAATGTAGAGCGGAGATTGTTCCATTGCATCGATCCTTATGGCGGTGTACGCCTGCTGCGCCTTCTATTCATACGTCATCCTACAACATGAAAGATTGCGCAGACGTTCCGTATTTACCCTAGGCCAAGCATTATGCCGTGAAAACACCGTTGAGTTAGCCGATTTGTTGTTGTACGATGACGTATAAGAAATCTCAATTCTCACTTGATTGAGCTTCCACACACCATTCGACGCTCTGGATACATATCATGACGACACCGCAGGAACTGAAGCAGATCGTTTCCGAAGGCCTCCTGTCCTTCCCGGTTACCGACTTCGACGAACAAGGCGATTTCCGCGCCGATACGTATGCTGAGCGCCTCGAATGGCTTGCTCCTTACGGCGCGTCGGCGCTGTTCGTCGCCGGCGGCACGGGCGAATTCTTCTCGCTCACGCACAACGACTATTCGAACGTCGTGAAAACGGCTACCGAAGTCTGCAAAGGCAAGGTGCCGATTCTCGCCGGCGCGGGCGGCCCGACGCGCGTAGCGATTGCCTACGCACAGGAAGCCGAGCGTCATGGCGCGAACGGCATTCTGTTGATGCCGCATTACCTGACGGAAGCGTGCCAGGAAGGCATCGCCGCACACGCTGAAGAAGTCTGCAAGTCCGTGCCGAACATGGGCGTGATCATCTACAACCGCGCGAACTCCAAGCTTAACGCCGATATGCTCGAAGGCCTGGCCGAGCGCTGCCCGAACCTGATCGGCTTCAAGGACGGCGTGGGCGAGATCGAGAACATGGTGTCGATCCGCCGCCGCCTCGGCGACCGTTTCTCGTATCTCGGCGGCCTGCCGACCGCTGAAGTTTATGCAGCGGCGTACAAGGCGCTGGGCGTGCCGGTGTATTCGTCGGCGGTGTTCAACTTCATTCCGAAGACCGCGATGGACTTCTACCGGGCGATTGCCGCGGACGACCACGCCACGGTCGGCAAGCTGATCGACGAATTCTTCCTGCCGTATCTGGCGATCCGCAACCGCCGCGCAGGCTACGCGGTCAGCATCGTCAAGGCGGGCGCGAAGCTGGTCGGCCACAGCGCCGGCCCGGTCCGCGCACCGCTGACGGATCTGACGGAAGAAGAAATGGGCAAGCTGGACGCGCTCATCAAGACGCTCGGCCCGCAGTAATCGGGCTGGCGTAACGACAGCGATCGACACCCGGCGGCCGTGCGAACGACGGCCGCGTAGACGGCACCGCAAAGAGCGCCCGGGACGGCAACGTCGCCGGGCGTTTTTTGTAGCGCCGCACCAGCATGTATCGAAAGGCCTGTGGTCGCTCATTGCGCCACGACGCCTGGGAGCCCGCTCCCAGGCATAAGAAATTCAGGAGATGACCATGGAAATGAGCCGCACGGCGAGTGCCGCCCATGTCGCAAAGCGCACCCGAGTCCGCTACGGAATTTTGCTGCTGATCTTTCTGATCACCACCTTCAACTACGCGGACCGCGCCACGTTGTCGGTGACTGGCTCGGCCATGCGCGCCGAGTTCGGCTTCGACGCGATCCGTATGGGCTACATTTTCTCCGCGTTCAGTTGGGCCTACGTCCTATCGCAACTGCCGGCCGGCTGGCTGCTGGACCGCTTCGGCGCGCGGCGCGTCTACGCGGCGAGTATTTTCTTCTGGTCGCTCTTCACCCTGCTGCAAAGCTCGATCGGTTTGCTGGGCAGCGCGGCGGCGGCCGTCACCGCGCTGTTCGTGCTGCGCTTCGCAATGGGCGCGGCCGAATCACCGGCGTTTCCGGCCAACGCAAAGGTGGTGGCAAGCTGGTTCCCGACTAACGAACGCGGCACGGCGTCGGCCATTTTCAATTCGGCGCAATACTTCGCGGCGGTCGTGTTCACGCCGTTGATGGCGTGGCTCACCCACGCGTTCGGCTGGCACATGGTCTACGTCGTGATGGGCGTGATGGGACTTCTGCTCGCGCTCACCTGGCTGAAGGTGATGAAGAACCCCGCCGATCATCCGCGTGTGTCGCGCTCGGAACTCGAGTACATCGAACAAGGCGGCGGCGTGATCAACGGGCAGAAGAAAGCTCCATCCGCCGGCAAGATCGAGAACACAGGCGGCTGGTCTCTGGTTCGCCAACTGCTCAGCAACCGCATGCTGCTCGGCGTCTATCTCGCGCAGTATTGCATCAACGTGCTGACCTACTTCTTCCTGACGTGGTTTCCGATCTACCTCGTGCAGGCGCGCGGCATGACGATTCTGCAAGCGGGTCTGGTGGCTTCGCTGCCGGCGATCTGCGGATTCTCCGGCGGCGTGCTCGGCGGCATTCTGTCCGATGGGCTGATCCGTCGCGGCCATTCGCTTACGGTCGCGCGCAAGGTGCCGATTGTCGGCGGCATGCTGCTGTCGGTGTGCATCATCGGCTGCAATTATGTGTCGACCGACTGGGTCGTCGTCGCGCTCATGTCGCTGGCGTTCTTCGGCAAAGGCATCGGCGCGCTCGGCTGGGCCGTGGTCGCCGATACGTCGCCGCGCGAGGCGCTCGGCCTGTCGGGTGCGATCTTCAATATGTTCGGCAACGTGGCCGGCATCGTGACGCCAATCGTGATCGGCTATCTCGTCGCAAAGACCGGCTCGTTCAACGGCGCGCTGGTGTTCGTGGGCATCAATGCGCTGCTCACGGTGTTCAGCTATCTCGTGATCGTGAAAGATATCAAGCGCGTCGAACTGCGCCCGAACTGATCGCGCAGCGGTTATCGTACTTCTCTGCGGACAGCGAAATAAGCGCCGCCGCAGCACGAAATGCAGGCTAAAAAGGGACTTCGGCGTCGCATCGGACGCCGGTCCGCAAAATGATATGGCGTGGTTATAATCAGTCGTCAGACGACGGTATAATGAAACGCATGAAGTGTCTGCAACTATCTGATTCAAGGGGCGTTTTCGATGGCTACACCACTGGCATCCGCGGCACCGCCACGACGCGCGCGTAATCTTGCCGAGTTCGTCGTTAGCTACGTGACCGAGCAAATCGCGTCCAACGCCTTGAAGCCCGGCGACAAACTGCCGACCGAATCGCAACTCATGGTCACGCTGAGCGTGAGCCGCACCGTCATTCGCGAGGCGATTTCGCGTTTGCAGGCGGGCAAGATCATCGAAACACGGCACGGCATCGGCAGCTTCGTGTTGGAGCCGCAGCGCGAAAAGCTCGGCATCGACATGGTGCCCGCCACTACCTTGCGCGACGTGCTGTCGATCCTGGAACTGCGCATCAGTCTTGAAACGGAATGTGCGGGTCTCGCCGCCCAGCGCGCCAAGCCGGACGACCTCGCGCGCATGCGCGCCGCGCTCGACGCGATCGAAGCCACGCGTCATAACGGGCTGGACAGCGTCGACGCCGATCTGCAGTTTCATATCTCGGTGGCGCGCGCCACCGGCAACCGCTATTTCGTCGACATCCTCACGCAAATGGGCAGCGCGCTGATTCCGCGCAACCGGCTCGACTCCGCCGGCATTGCGCGCGCGGAACCGGACGCGTATCTGTCGCTCGTCAATCTCGAACACGAAAGCATTCTCGAAGCGATCACGCGCCATGATGCGGAAGGCGCGCGCGCGGCGATGCGTATGCATCTGTCCAATAGCCGCGAACGTCTGCGGCGGGCGAACGAAGCGGCAGACGCGAACAGCTGATTCGCCTTGCCGTTGAATCGAGTTCGCCAGAGTGGACGCAATAAAAAAATATGGCCGGGATATCCCGGCCATATTTTTTACTTCACCTGATCATCCGCCATTTAGCTGCGCGTGATCTCGCCATCACGACGGCGCCACAAATCCAGCGGGTTGTTGTCAGCCAACGCTTCCGGCAACAGATCGGCCGGGAAATCCTGATAGCACACCGGACGCAGGAAGCGCTCGATCGACGTCGTGCCAACCGAAGTCGCACGGCTATCGGACGTAGCCGGGAACGGCCCGCCGTGCACCATCGCGTGCGACACCTCGACGCCCGTCGGGAAGCCGTTCACCAGAATCCGCCCGGCCTTGCGTTCGAGAATCGGCACCAGCTTCTTCGCCGACGCCAGATCCGCGCTGTCCATTTGTACCGTGGCGGTCAACTGGCCGTCAAAGTACTCGGCGACCGCCAGCAGTTCCTGCTCGTCCTTGCAACGCACGATAGTCGAGGCCGGACCGAACACCTCGTCTTCCAGCGCCGGCGTGGCGAGGAACGTCTGCGCATCGGTCACGAACAACGCCGCGCGCGCCTGAGTCGGGCCGGTCGTATCGACACCGCGAGCCACGGCTTCGACGCCCTTGATCGCGGCCAGCTTACCCTCGCCTTCTTCATAGGCCGCGCAGATGCCGGACGTCAGCATGGTCTGCGCGGGCTTGCCGCTGAGTGCTTCGGACGCAGTGGCGACAAACGTCTTGAGCGCGTCGCTGTCGACGGCAATCGCGAGGCCCGGGTTGGTACAGAACTGCCCGGCGCCGAGCACCAGCGAATCGACGAAGCCACGGGCGATGCTCTCGCCGCGCGCCGCCAGCGCATTCGACAGCAGGAACACGGGGTTGATGCTGCTCATTTCCGCATACACCGGAATCGGCTCGGCGCGCGCCGCCGCGACGCGCATCAGCGACGTGCCGCCCGCGCGCGATCCCGTGAAGCCGACGGCCTTGATCGCCGGATGCGCGACCAGCGCCTCGCCGACGGAATTGCCCGCGCCGACGATCATCGAGAACACGCCTTCGGGTAAGTCCATTTCCTGCGCGACACGTTGGATCACGCGGCCGACCATCTCCGACGTGCCGAGGTGAGCACGGTGCGCTTTCACCACCACCGGGCAGCCGGCCGCGAGCGCTGCCGCCGTATCGCCGCCCGCCACCGAAAACGCGAGCGGAAAATTGCTGGCGCCGAACACCGCGACCGGGCCGAGCGGAATCTTCCGCATGCGCAGGTCGGAGCGTGGCAGCGGCTTGCGCTCCGGCAGCGGCGAATCGAGCGTGGCGGCAAGCCACTGGCCGGCGCGCACGACTTGCGCGAACAGCTTGAGCTGGCCCGTGGTGCGGCCGCGCTCGCCTTCGAGACGCGCCTTCGGCAGACCCGATTCCTGGTGCGCCCGTTCGATCAGCGCATCGCCCAACGCCGTGATGCCGTCGGCGATACGCTCGAGGAACTCGGCGCGCACCGAGAGCGGCAGTTGACGGTACGGATCGAACGCCTGCTGCGCCAACTCACACGCCTGCCCAACGAGCGCCACCGAGCCGCTGCCGAAAACCGGCTCCGCGATATCGGATCCCGTGGCAGGATTGAACGCATGCAGTGGTTTTTCCTCGCCGCGCACCGCTTTGCGGCCGATCAGCATTTCGCCGGTAATTGTCATTTGCTTTCCTTGAGTGAAGGCTTAAGATATAGGTCATCCTACAACATTCCGAGACATGCGCGCAACCTGAAACGCTTGCCTGGCGAGGAATTCGGGTTAACGTGACCATTACAATCCGCGAGGCCAGTGCTACTCTGCAATCAAGACATACGACGACCTATAACTCGTGTTGAGCCATCGTCGGAGCTTGCCCGATCCATTGCCGTTCGAGGAAATCAGCCCATGCCAGCCATCACACCTTACCAGCCCTTACCCAATAGTTTCCGCCGGGCAGTCTGCGGCGGTGAAACCCTGATCGGCTGCTGGGCGTCGCTCGCCAGCCCGATCGTGACCGAGTTGCTCGGCATTGTCGGTTTCGACTGGATGCTGCTGGACGCCGAGCACGCGCCGAACGACGTGCTCACGCTGATTCCTCAACTGATGGCGCTCAAGGACAGCGCCAGCGCACCGGTCGTGCGGCCGCCCGCCAACGACAGCGTGTTCATCAAACGGCTCCTCGACAGCGGCTTTTCGAACTTCCTCGTGCCATTCGTGGAAAGCGCCGACGACGCGGCCCGCGCCGTCGCCGCCACGCGCTACCCGCCGCAGGGCATTCGCGGCGTATCGGTGAGCCATCGCGGCAACCACTATGCGACCGTGCCCGACTACTTTAGCGTCGCCAACGACAATGTCTGCGTGATCGTGCAGATAGAAAGCCGCAAGGCCGTCGACGCAATCGACGAGATTCTCGCCGTGGACGGCGTGGACGCCGTGTTCGTCGGCCCGTCCGACCTCGCGGCCGCTTACGGCCAACTCGGCAACGCGAATCATTCGGACGTGCAGGCGGCGATCGCGCATGTGTTCGAACGCGCGCAGGCCGCGGGCAAGCCGAGCGGCATCCTCGCCCCAGTGCAGGCGGACGCGGAGCGCTATATTTCCATGGGCTGCCGCGTCGTCGCGGTGTGTGCGGATATGGGGCTGCTGAAAGGCGCCGCGCAGACGGTTCAGAAACACTTCATGCAGAAACAGGCGGGCCAGCAGTAGCCGGCCGCCATGACATCTTCGGAGCATTCCATGCAAAAAGCAGGCTTTATCGGACTCGGCATCATGGGCAAGCCCATGGCCGCGAACCTTCTCAAGAACGGCGTCGCGCTGGCGGCGTTCACGCGCAGCGGCGTGCCCGACGATCTCGTCCAGGCGGGCGCCGTCGCGTGCGACAGCCCGGCCGCGGTGGGCGCGCAGGCCGACGTGATTTTCATCATGGTGCCGGATACGCCCGACGTCGAGCGCGTGCTGTTCGGCGAGCAGGGTCTGGCGAGCGTGTTGCGCGCGGGGCAAACCGTGGTCGACATGAGCTCGATTTCGCCGATGGCCACGCGCGAGTTCGCGGCCCGCGTGCGCGAGAGCGGCGCGGACTATCTGGATGCGCCGGTTTCCGGCGGCGAAGTCGGCGCCAAGGCCGGCTCGCTGACCATCATGGTGGGCGGCGAAACCGCGACCTTCGATGCCGTCAAGCCGCTCTTCGACATGATGGGCAAGAACGTCACGCTGATCGGCGGCGTCGGTGCCGGCCAGGTGTGCAAGGTGGCCAACCAGGTGATCGTCGCCGCGACGATCGAGGCTGTGGGCGAAGCACTGCTGCTCGCATCCAAGGCCGGCGTCGATCCGGCGCGCGTGCGTGAGGCGCTGATGGGCGGCTTCGCGTCGTCGCGCATTCTCGAAGTGCACGGCGAACGCATGACCAAACGCACTTTCGATCCGGGCTTCCGCATCGAACTGCACCAGAAGGATCTGAACCTCGCGCTCTCGACCGCGCAATCGCTCGGCGTGTCCTTGCCGAACACCGCCACCTGCCAGGCGCTGTTCAACGCGTGCGTTGCGCACGGCGGCAAGGCGTGGGACCACTCGGCGATGGTACGCGCGCTCGAATTCCTCGCCGATCACGAGATTGGCCAGAAAATCGCTTAATTCGCACGCCGCTTTTTGATGCGCCGCTCCGCTTGCCCTGGAAGTTAGGCAAGCAGCGGCGCGCTCGTGCGTTCGCCCGCTTCGTCGCGAGCTGACAAAAGTTGCATCGTCTCCATAGGTGAAGTTTTTTTACAAATATTAAGGATACCTTACGTAAACAAAACGGTTTCGACGACCTGCATCTGCATTCCAGAAGTGGCAGCGATTACTGACAACGCCCGCAAAGGGCAAGGAGACATCCGTGGCAAACATAGATAAAACCAGCGGCAAGCGGACAACATATAAAACACCCGGCCAGGCTGAACCGAATTCGCCCGCCCGCCGCGCGTTTATCGTGCTGGCGGGAACGTCGGCGGGCGCGACGCTGCTCGGCGGCCTGTCCGCTTGCGGCGGTTCCGTCAACGGCGGGACCGCCACGCCGCCGGTCGTGCAGGATCCGATCTGGGGCACCTCGGGCGCCGCGACACAGATCATCGCGTCTTTGCAAGGCATCACCCAGTCGATGTTTGCCAGCCGCGATTTCGTGGTCACGCAGTACGGCGCCGTACCGTGCGCCGTCGTCGCCGCGACCAATCCGTACACAGGATCGGCATCGGTCGCGAGTCCCGGTTCGAACCAGACCAACGCGGCCGCGTCGTTCGACTCGCGCCCCGCGTTTCTCGCTGCCATCCAGGCCTGCAACGCCGCGGGCGGCGGACGCGTGGTCGTGCCGGCGGGCACGTGGTACTGCGCCGGACCGATCGTGCTGCTAAGCAATGTGAACTTCCACCTCAGCGCGAGTTGCACGATCTACTTCAGCCCGAACCCGGCCGACTACGCGAAGGACGGCCCGGTCGCGTGCGGCGCCAACGGCAATCTGTTCTACAGCCGCTGGCAGGCGAACGATTGCCTGAACTACGGCTCGCCCGTGTACGCGCGCAATCAGACCAACATCGCGCTGACCGGCGAAGACGCGACCTCGGTGCTCAACGGACAAGCCATGACACCGTTCGCCGGCAGCGGCAACACCGCCACGTGCTGGTGGACCTTCAAGGGATCGAATGGCGCGTACGGATGCGTGAATTCGTCGACGCCGTCGCAGGTGTATCTGAATCCGAAGAACGTCGATCTGAAAACCGCCGCGCCGGGCATTTCCGATGCGCTGTATGCGCAACTGACCAGTCCCACTACACCCTGGCAGGAAGACCAGAACTATCTGCCCGCGCTCTCCGAAGCCGGCGTGCCGATCGCGCAGCGCGTCTTCGGCATTGGGCACTACCTGCGTCCGTGCATGGTCGAGTTCATCGGCTGCACGAATGTGTTGATGGAGAACTACACCACCAACAACACGCCGTTCTGGCAGCATCATCCGACCGATTGCAAGAACGTCGTGATTCGCGGCGTGACGACCAACAGCATCGGCCCGAATAACGACGGCTTCGATCCGGACGCGTGCAACAACGTGCTGTGCGACAGCGTGACGTTCAACACCGGCGACGACTGCATCGCGATCAAATCGGGCAAGGATCTCGATACGCAATACGGCCCCGCGCAGAATCACGTGATCCAGAACTGCATCATGAACAGCGGCCACGGCGGCATCACGCTCGGCAGCGAAATGGGCGGCGGCGTGCAGAACATCTACGCCCGCAACCTGCAGATGCTGAATCAGAACTGGGCGACCAATCCGCTGAACATCGCGATTCGCATCAAGACGAATATGAATCGCGGCGGCTTCGTGAAGAACTTTTATGTCGATAAGGTCACGCTGCCGAACGGTGTCAGCCTCAAAGGCGCGGGCTACGGCAGCGCGTTGCTGAGCGGCAGCCCGATCAACGCCACGGTGCCGCTCGGCGTCGTGACGGCGAGCGCGGCCAATCCGTCGGCGGCACAGGGCGGACTGATCACGTTCGACTGCGATTATCAGCCGGCGAACGACGCCATTCGTATTCGTCCGGCAGTCGTGCAGAACGTGAACATCTCGAACGTGACGGCAAGCAACGTGACGCTTAACGGTGTGACCGGGTCGTGCTTTCAGGCAATCGTCGCGCAAGGACCCGTTGCGTTCGACTACAACGGCGCGGCCCCGACGCCGACCATTCCGCCGATCACCGGCGTGACGATCTCGAACTGCAATCTGGGCACAGCGGTTTCGGCCGGACCCGCGAGCGCGACCACGCCCGGACCGATCTACGCGTACAACGTGAACGGCATTACGTTGAGCAATGTGGTGATCGGCGCGACGACTTACAACACGACGGTCGTCGATAAGCGTTAAGCAGCAAACGGTGGAACGGCTGGGCGAGGCGCAAGCTTCGTCCAGCCGCGAAGATTCAGAACAAGTAGCGAACAAGGCAAAAAAATGGCGCCGCCCGAAAGCGCCGCCATTTTCATTTTCCCGCCCGCCCGATCAGCGTCCGGAATTCATCGCAACCAGCCCACTCATTTGACCACCGCACTCGCCGGCGTCCAACGCGGCTCCGGCGTCTTGTCCGCGCTCTTCGCCAGCAAACACACCACACCGGCCGCGATAATATCGAACACCGCCAGCACCACGAACAGCGGGCTATACCCGATCTGCGTAACCAGCACGCCGAACAGCGCAGTGAACGCAGCCGCGCCCAGATAACCCGCCATGCCGCCCATACCGGTCGCTGTCGCGACTTCGTTCTTGCCGAACATATCGGACGTGATCGCGTACAGCGCACCCGACAAGGTCTGATGCGCAAAACCGCCGACGCACAACAGCGCCACCGCCACATAAGGACTCGCCACGAGGCCCACGCAGGCCGGTCCGATCATGAACAGCGCGCCGACCACGAACACCATCTTGCGCGACGTGAACAGCGACACCTTGGCGTACTTGTGAAACAGCGGGCTGAGATAGCCGCCCAGCACGCAGCCGATGTCGGCCGCGAGAAACGGCATCCAGGCATACAACGCAACTTCCTTCAGGTTCATGTGACGCTCGGTCATCATGTACAGCGGAATCCACGCGTTGAAGGTCTGCCACGCCGGCTCGGACAGAATACGCGGAATGCCGATCGCCCAGAAATCGCGGCTGCCGAGCATGGCGATCCAGTTGCGCTTGGCGGCGCCCGCGTCGCTGTGCTTCGCTTCCTGACCGCTCAGAATGTAGTCGCGTTCGGCGTCGCCCAGCAGTTTCTGATTGCGCGGATGCTTGTAGAGCGCCATCCACAGCACGCTCCACACGATCCCGGCCACGCCGACTATCACGAAAGCCAACTGCCATTCGCCGTGCAGCAACGCCCACACCACCAGCGGCGGCGCCAGCAACGCGCCGATCGACGAGCCGATGTTGAACCAGCCGATCGCGACCGAGCGCTCCTTGGCGGGGAACCACTCGCTCGTCGCCTTGACGCCGGCCGGAATCCCGGCCGCTTCCGCAATGCCGAGCAGGCCGCGGAAGAACGCAAGGCTGCGCCAGCCCGTCGACCACGCCGCCGCGGCGCACGCCAGCGACCAGGCGAGCGCGAACGCCGCAAAGCCGATCTTGGTGCCGACGGTATCGAGCAGGAAGCCCGCCACCGGCTGCATGAATGCATAGCAAAGCTGCCACGCCACGACCACGTGCGCATACTGCTCCGTGGTGATGTGGAGGTCTTTCATCAACGCCGGCGCCGCGACTGACAGCGTGTTGCGCGCGAGATAATTGATAATGAGCCCGGCCGCGACCAGACTGACCATCCACCAGCGGATGCCCTTGATCTTCATTGCTGCGTCTCCTCGTAATCCTTAACGTCTCAAACAGGCCGCGTGGCGGAAGCGGCCGAGCCGTCCGCAGCGGCGTCATCGCGCGAATAATCGATACCCACGAAGCTGCCGCCCTGGAAGCGCTGGCCCAGCGCGTCGAGCGGATTCGGCCGCGCGAGAATTTCTTCGGCGTAGACCTCGGCGTCCTGCGTCGGCTGATAGCCCAGACGTTCGGCGCCGCTGTTGTCCCACCAGCTGCGCGTGTTGGCCGAGACGCCCCAGATGGTCAGGAAACCTACGTTCTCCGCTTCGACGCAACGGTCGAGGAAATGCAGCAGATCGCGATGACCGAACCAGGTGCTGAGATGCCGCGGTTCGGTCGGCCGTTCGAGACAACTGCCGATGCGCACGCACACGCTCTCGATACCGTGCTTGTCCCAATACATTCTGGCGAGCGCTTCGCCCCACACCTTGCTCAGACCGTAAAAGCCGTCCGGGCGCAGTTCGCAATCGAGGCTCAGATGCTCGGTGACCGGATACATGCCAATCGCGTGATTGGAGCTCGCGAACACGATGCGCTTCACGCCTTGCCGGCGCGCGCCTTCGTACACTTCGACGAGCCCGCGCAGATTGTTTTCGATGATCTCGGGCAGCGGACGCTCCACACTCGTGCCCGCGAAATGGATCAGGACGTCGACGCCTTCCAGCAGACGATCCACGACCGCCGGATCGCGCAGGTCGCCGTGCATCACGTCCTCGCCATCCACTAGCGGCACGAGCGCCTTCGAGCCCGCTGCCGAACGCAGCGGCGTGCCGCGCGCGATCAACGCGGCGCGTACCACGGAGCCTAGCTGGCCACCGGCTCCACTCAGAGCAATCTTCTTCATAAGGTTCCTTTCCTGCGCCGCGCGCGATCGAACTGGGGTACAGCTCTCGCTTTTGTCATGGGCGGCAGCTCTGCCGATTCCGCGATAGTTGTACGATAACGTACTATTAACCATGCTAGACCGGATTTCAATTAGGCACTTACCCTTATTCGGACCGACTGATATCGAGATTTCCCTTACGAAACAGGTGAGTACGCCCGAACTATTTATGTGACATCGTATAACTATAAACACATAATTTGCGTGAAACGCGCGACGTGCTGAACCGCGTCCGCCGGCCTCGCGCGAGACGCCCACAAGCGCGTAGACTTGATGCGCTCACGCTTAAGCCGCCCTGCCGCCGCGATCCGGCGCAGCGCTCCTCGTCGATGCATCACTTAGCGCCGCACGTCACCATGCTCACTGCCCACTGTTCCGTGCAATCCGTCGCCCTGCCGGCTGAATCTGGCGTCTCGCGTTTGTACGACGCGCCGGACCTGGCCGATGCGTACGCCGTCCGCCTACCCGAGAACGCCATCGACGATCCGGAATTGCTCGCGCGCTTCGTGTTCGCGCATCAGGCGGCCTGGATCGCGAAGCTGATGAGCGTGCGCGATGCGATCGTCGCGCGTGTCGGCTTGAAGACTGCCAGGCAGTTGCGCAGCATCAAGGATCCTGCCGCCGCACGGGAGCGCCTCGACATCTTCAGGATCTACGCGCGCAACGCGCACGAGATCATCCTCGGCGAGAACGACCGTCATCTCGACTTTCGGGTTTCACTGCTGCAGCAGACCCGTGGCACGCGCGAAGACCGTGCGCGCTATCTGATCCTGTCGACCGTCGTGCATTGCCACAATCGGCTCGGCCGTTTCTATATTCTCGCGATAGCGCCGTTCCACCGGCTGGTGGTGCGCTCGTCATTGCGGCGAGCGGCGCGGATCGGCTGGCCGACCGTCTGAAGCGGCTCGACCGCGGGCTCGAGGATGGCCCGCGGCTCGATGTCGAATGCGGCCAGGTGCGCGCGCTTGTTCGCGCCCCGCCGCACTCGCGGCAACAAACCAGATCAGCTTTACGACCCGACGAACTCCAGCAGGTCGCCGTTCACCTTGGCGGCCTCGACCGTGCACATGCCATGCTGGCCACCCGGATACACCTTCAGCGTGGCGTTCTTCACGATCTTCGCGGTCAGACGGCCGGCTGCGTCGATCGGCACGATCTGGTCGTCGTCGCCGTGCAGCACCAGGGTCGGCACGTCGATCTTCTTCAGGTCTTCGGTGTAGTCGACTTCGGAGAACTGCTTGACGCAGTCGTAAAGCCCCTTGATCGAGCCGGCCATGCCCTGGACCCAGAACGAATCGATCACGCCTTGCGACACCTTTGCTCCCGGCCGGTTGTAGCCATAAAACGGCAGCGCGAGATCCTTGAAAAACTGCGAGCGATCGTCTTCCACGCCCTTGCGGATACCGTCGAACACGTCGATCGGCGTGCCGTTCGGATTGCTCTCGGTCTTCAGCATCAACGGCGGCACCGCGCCGATCAGCACGGCCTTCGCGACGCGTTGCGTGCCATGCCGGCCGATGTAATGCGCGACTTCGCCGCCGCCCGTCGAATGGCCGACGAGCGTGGCGTCCTGCAAATCGAGGTGTTCGATCAGCGCCGCGAGGTCGTCGGCGTAGGTGTCCATGTCGTTGCCGTCCCACGTCTGCTCCGAGCGGCCATGGCCGCGCCGGTCATGCGCGATCACGCGAAAGCCCTTGCTGCCGAGAAACAGCATCTGCGCGTCCCAGGCATCCGCGCTCAGTGGCCAGCCGTGCGAAAAAACGACCGGACGGCCCTTGCCCCAGTCCTTGTAGAAAATGCTCGTACCGTCTTTCGTCTTGATCGTGCTCATCTGCTGACTCCTTGTAGTTGAAGTCTGCCGTTGCCGGCAGGTGGATGAAGCGTGGCTTCTCGAACCATTCGCGCGGCACGCGACATGAAGCCCATTGAGGCACGGCATGCGCTGCACCACACATCGATGACGGATTCGCGACGCGCCGGGCCGTTCGGCCGGTACGTCGGCAATGACTATTCGAAGCGAATAACGGGAAAAAATACTGGACTGGCCACACGACGTGCACGCGTAAGAAGCATGCGCTCTTTTGAAAAACGCTGCCGCCTGGCTGCCTGCATGGTATGAGCAAACGGGCTTATTGGCTAGCCGCAGCGCGCATGGAAAGTCGGTTCGAACGGAGCGATTGTCGGTTCATGAGGAGCCAATCCCAATTGCCGAACATTGCGTTGCCGATCGAGTCGCCGTGCGAGACAGCGACTGCCGCCGGAAGACCGCAGGCTCTCGTCAGATGCGTACTCGAACCGGTCCCCGCGACAATGCTGCAGCGCGGTCGATTGCCGCAGTTGCACAGCCAATACGCGAAAGCGCCCGTCTTCGGCTTAGCAAGCGCGACCATAAAAACTTGATATCCATCAAAGGCTTGCCATCCAAAAATAAAAAATCGCCACAAAACAAGGTGGTTTTTTGACGCACATCGCGTCGCAGCAAAAAAATCGACCATCCCCTACGCTTGCGCCATCTGCCCAGTGCAGTGCGCACCGACAACGGTCGACGCGCGTAGTCCGTCCTCGCGGACCCCACGCACTTCAAGCACGTCAAGCTCATGAACTCCGCTCTATCGGCCTTCGATCTCGCCCGCATCCAGTTTGCGTTCACCGTCTCGTTCCACATCGTCTTTCCGGCGCTCAGCATCGGCCTCGCCAGCTTCATCGCCGTGCTCGAATGGCGCTGGCTGAAAACGCGCAAGGCGTACTACAAAGACCTTTGTCTGTTCTGGTCGAAGATCTTCGCCGTGGCCTTCGGCATGGGTGTGGTTTCCGGCGTGGTGATGAGCTATCAGTTCGGCACCAACTGGTCGGGCTTCTCCAGTTTCGCCGGCCCCGTCACCGGCCCGCTGTTGATGTACGAAGTGATGACCGCGTTCTTCCTCGAAGCGGGCTTCCTCGGCATCATGCTGTTCGGCTGGCAGCGCGTCAGTCCGCGCGCCCACTTCGGCGCCACGCTGATGGTGGCGATCGGCACGCTGATTTCGACCTTCTGGATTCTCGCTTCCAATAGCTGGATGCAAACGCCGCAAGGCTTCGAAGTCGTCAACGGCCGCGTCGTGCCGCTCGACTGGTTCAAGATCGTTTTCAACCCGTCGTTCCCGTACCGGCTTGCGCATATGGCGCTCGCGGCATTCATCGTCGCGGCGCTGGTGGTGTCGGCGGTGGGCGCATGGCATCTGCTGCGCGGACGGCGCGATCCGGCCGTCAAGAAAATGTTCTCGATGGCGCTCTGGCTCCTGCTGATCCTCACGCCGATCCAGGCATTCGTCGGCGATCAGCACGGTTTGAACACGCGCGAATACCAGCCCGCCAAGATCGCGGCGATCGAAGGCCTTTGGGAAACAGAAAAAGGCGGCACCGCGCTGAACCTGTTCGGCATTCCCGACATGCAGGCGGAAACCACGCGCTACGCCGTGTCGATTCCGCATCTCGGCAGCCTGATCCTCACGCACAGCTGGGACGGCGAAATTCGCGGCCTTAAAGAATTCCCGCCGCAAGACCGGCCGAACTCGACAGTGGTGTTCTGGAGCTTTCGCATCATGGCCGGCCTCGGCGTGCTGATGATCGTGATGTCGGTAGCCGCGTGGGTGCTGCGCCGCCGTGGACGCCTGTTCGAATCGAAGTGGTTCCAGCGCGTCGCCGTGGCAATGGGGCCGACGGGTTTCATCACGCTGCTGGCCGGCTGGGTCACCACCGAAGCGGGCCGTCAACCGTGGGTCGTGTACGGCGTGATGCGCACCTCGCAAGCCGTGTCGCCTCTCACCACGCAGCAGGTCGGCATTTCGCTGATGACTTTCGTGGTGGTGTACTTCCTCGTGTTCGGCACCGGCGTCTACTACATGCTCAAGCTGATGCGCGCGGGTCCCGCGCTTCCGGGACACACGCCACACGAAGCGCCGCCGCGCTCGCCAAACGAGACCGCGCGCCGCCCGCTTTCCGCCGCCGATCACATGATCGACGCCGCCTGAACCACCCTGCTTCACAGCTACTTGCGATAGAGAAAGAACATGGACGTAACCGTAGTGTGGGCCGCGATCATCGCGCTGGGCCTTTTCATGTATGTGGTGCTGGACGGCTTCGATCTGGGCATCGGCATCGTCTTCCCATTCTTCCCCGATGAGAAGGAACGCGACCTGATGATGAACACCGTCGCGCCGGTGTGGGACGGCAACGAAACCTGGCTGGTGCTCGGCGGCGCCGGATTGTTCGCCGTGTTTCCGGCGGTTTATTCGACCGTGCTGTCCGCGCTGTATCTGCCGCTGATCTTCATGCTCGTCTGTCTGATCTTTCGCGGCGTGTCGTTCGAGATTCGCGCCAAGGCCAATCGTACGAAGCATCTGTGGGACCTCGCGTTCATCGGCGGCTCGGCGGGCGCGACCTTCTTTCAGGGCATTGCGCTGGGCGCGTTCCTGCAAGGCATTCCGGTAGTGGACGGCGCGTATGCCGGCGACGCCTTCGGCTGGCTCACGCCGTTCAGCCTGCTCACGGGTCTCGGACTCGTGGTCACGTATGCGCTGCTCGGCTGCTGCTGGCTGGTGGCGAAGACCGAAGGCGATCTGCAGCGCCGCCTGCATCGCGTGGTCTGGCCGTTGACGGTCGTGCTGCTCGGCTTCGTCGCGATGGTCAGCCTGTGGACGCCGCTGCAGGATCCCAACATCGCGCAACGCTGGTTCCACGACGGCCTGTTCTATCGTTTGCTGCCGGTGCCGTTCCTCGTGGCGGTCGCGGCATTCCTCATGCATCGCGCGGTGCGTGAGCGGCATCACAACACGCCGTTCGCGCTCGCGCTGCTGCTGGTGCTGCTCGGCTACGCGGGGCTGCTGGTGAGCTTGTGGCCGTATGCAATTCCGTCCAGCATGACGCTGTGGGAAGCGGCCGCGCCGCGTTCGAGCCAGATGTTCACGCTGGTCGGCGCAGCGGTGATTCTGCCCATCATCATCGCCTATACGACAATGGGTTATTGGGTATTTCGCGGCAAGGTGCGTCATGGCGACCAACATCACTATCACTAAGCAGACGAACTCCGGCGCGGGTCACAGCGCCACCCACGAAGCATCGCCGGCGACCGTGGCGCCGGCGCGCAAACTGCCGGGCTGGCTCTGGTTCATCGCGCTATGGTGCTTCGGCGTGGGCTCGGCGATGTCGCTCGGATTCGCATTCAAGATTCTGATGAATGCGACGTTATTTGCAGTCAAATAGAGGCTGCTTCAGCGCGCTTCGATCCGGCGCGCATAACCTTCGGAATCCTGCATGGACGCCTTCAAAAAAGGGCGAATCGGCTCGTCTACCAAGCAAGCCGAAAACCTATGTGCGAGAGACCTGCTTTGGACATCATGCGGCGCATCGGAACGGACGGCGATTTAACAAATAAACTGGCATTTGGCGGCGTGCCGGCGGAAGTCCTCTTGAGGAACTCGCCGGAAGATGCGCCGCGGCACCGATCAGGCATATGATCGCGGGGTGGGCGGCAATGATGCGATTCACGAGGCTAGAAGTAAAACGAGACCCTATAACGGCGGTAGCCCACATCGGGCAGGCCCGACTCGCGGAGACATCATGAAGTTTCTTGTAGCCGACGACCATGAACTGATCCGGCAAGGCGTCAAAGGCATGCTGCGCGGCCTCGATCCCGACGCCCAGTTCGACGAAGCCGACAACTGGGAGACGCTTGCCCTGCTCGCGCGTCCCGACGCCGATCACGATCTCGCCATTGTCGATCTGCATATGCCGGGCATGAGCGGCGCTTCATCGCTCGAAGTGCTGTTGAAGGCGAATCCCGCGCTGCCGCTCGTCGTTCTCTCCGCCGAAGAATCGCCCGACGAAATGCGCGCGGTGCTGGCCGCCGGCGCGCTCGGTTTCGTGCCGAAGCGCCAGCCCGCCAGCGTCATGCTCAAGGCCATCGAACTGGTGCTTTCAGGCGGCGCTTATGTGCCGATGGAAGCGCTCAGCCTGCTGGGCTCGCGCGACGCGCAAGCCGCGCCCGCGCGTGCTGAAGCGCTTGCCGAACCGGCGCCGCAGCATGCGGCTCCGGCCGGTGCGCACGCACCCAGCCAGGGCGGCGGCGCTACGCTCACCGAACCTCTTACGCAGATCCAGGCACTTCAGCCGCACCAGCAGCATCTGCTGGAGAATCTGTCGCCGCGTCAGCAGGACATCATGCGGCTCGTGCATCGCGGCTGGACCAACAAGATGATCGCGCGCGACCTGGGCGTCGCGGAAGGCACGGTGAAGGTGCATCTGTCGGTGATCTTCCGGGCGCTCGGTGTGCATAACCGGTCGACGGCGATCGCCGTTATCAATGGCTGGCTGGAAGCTGGGAAAACTTTGTAGCGTGAGAGTGGCGACGGCGGCGTCCGCGCCGCTATGTCGACCAAGGGCGCCTTTACTTCGCGGTTCGCCTGTCCTTGTCCAGTCCGCCTGTCCCTGTGCTGTTCGCCTGTCCGTCTGCTGTGCGCCTGCTGCTGTGCGCCTTTTTCTGCGCGCCTCTCCTTCTCCGCTCGCCTCCCCCTTCCCATGCGCCTCTACTTCTGCGCTTCACTTTGCGACTGAGCGCTTTGAGTCAGCGTGCTTTGCGGCTGGCCCTTCGATCCCATTCTCGCCTCCCCTTGCGCCGCGCTCCCAGCAGCGGCCAACGCACCACTCACCACCCGCCCGCTCGCTTCATTTCCCACTACGTTTCCCGTTTGACCCACGCGTAATGCCAGCGCCGCAGCGGCCCGCCCCTTGTCCAGCTCGGCCTGCTGCCACAGCATCTCCAGCGTGCGCCGCAAGCGCGCCGGCGTGACCGGTTTGTGAAGCACCGGAATCCCCTGCAAGGCGAGCGCCGCCAGTTCGGCCGACGCCATGTCGCCCGTGATCAGCAGCGTCACCACGTTGTCGTGCCCCGCGCGCGCGAGCATGTTGCGCACGGCAGTGAGCGCCTGCGCGCCGGTTCGGTGATTCGCCAACTGGTAGTCGCACAGCACGGCATCCGGCACGAAGCCGCCTTCGAGCGCCGCGAGCGCATTGGCCTCGTCGCGCGCGCCGAGCACGCTGCAACCCCAACGGCCCAGCAGACTCACCAGGCCTTCGAGAATCGACGGATCGTCGTCGATGCACAGCACATGCCGCCCTTGCGCCGACGGCCCGCCGGCCACCGCTTCGTTCAGGCTCGCGACGACGCCGTCGGGGTCGCCCGCCTGCACCGGAAAACGGAACACCGAACCGCGGCCCGGCGCTGAACGCAGTTGCAATTCGCCGCCGAGCATCTCGACCAGCCGCTTCACCGTCGGCAAGCCGAGGCCGTGCCCCTGGCGTGCGTCGCGTTGCGGATTGGCGACCTGATAAAACTCCTCGAAGATGCGCGCGTGCTCCTCCGCGGGAATCCCGATGCCCGAATCACGCACTTCGATAAAGCCGCCCGTCTGCCGCCCGGCGCGGCGCAAGCCCAACCAGATCGCGCCGTCCTCGGTATAACGCACCGCGTTCGACAGCAGATTGCTCAGCACACGTTCGAGCAGCACAGGGTCGTCGTGCACCACCATCGCGGTCGGCGCGATGCGCAGCGCCAGCCCTTTGGCGGCCGCCTGCGGACGGTACTGGCTGCCAACCCGCTCGAACAGTTCGGACAGCCGGAAATGCAGCCGGATCACCTGGGTCACGCCGCTTTCGAGCCGCGCAAGGTCGAGCACCTGGTTGAACAACTGGTTCAGCGCCTCGACGTTGTAGACGATGTGCTCGGCGGTTTTCGCGTGCTGCACGGGCGTCGCCGCCGTGTCGTTCAGCGAGGCGGCGAGCAGGCCGATCGCATGCAGCGGCTGGCGCAAGTCGTGGCTGGCGGCCGCGAAAAAGCGCGTCTTGGCGAGGCTCGCTTCCTCAGCCACCCGTTTTTGCGCGGCCAGCGACTCCGCCAGATACTGCTGATCGACACGTGCCTGCACGACCTGCTGGAACAGCTTGCGATAACTCAGCGCGTAGACGTTGATCGCGCAGAAGAAAAACGCGAGGACGATGGCAAGCAGCGTGCGGTCGAACGTATGCGTGCCGAAATGCATAACGATCGAAGGAAACAGCAGAAACGGAATCGAGGTCGAGAAATTTAGCAGGTCGAAGCCATTCGACATGAA
Source organism: Paraburkholderia phytofirmans PsJN (assembly GCF_000020125.1). Classification (NCBI taxonomy): domain Bacteria; kingdom Pseudomonadati; phylum Pseudomonadota; class Betaproteobacteria; order Burkholderiales; family Burkholderiaceae; genus Paraburkholderia; species Paraburkholderia phytofirmans. Next base: position 968,281 of record NC_010676.1, on the reverse strand, counting down.
CACGCCGGCGGCCAGCGTGACGAGCATGACCGTGTGCAGCAGCGGCAGGTCCGACTGCGGGCTCTGGAACGCGAACCACACGGCGATGCCGGGCCCGCTGTAGAGCAGCATGCCGCGCACCGCGTGAAGAATGATCCAGCCGCGCGGCGAGACGAGTTGCGGGTAACGGCGGTTGACGAGCCACAGCGCCAGACTGGCGCAATTGGCCGCGGCATAGAAACCGAAGCACGCGATAAAGAGCGGCGGCGACGGTATGTTCGGCCAGTAAATCGACACGAGCACCGCGATCGAAAACCAGTGCGAAAAGAAAGCGATCGGATCTTGCGCATACAGCACGCGCACCAGGTCTTCGTCGATAGCACGCTGGATCGGGTCAGCCCGCATCACGCGGTCTCCTCGGACTCGGCAAATTCGGTTATGTGGATCGCAAGCGCGGCGACGCCAGCGGCGCGAACCGCATCGGATACTTTGGATACGGCGTGGCTCTGCGTCTGGGATGCAACTGCGATGCGATTGCGTAGCCGCAGTGCGATGCAATTTTCCAGTGCAAGCCCGTTTTACTTCAGACGAATACGATGCACTTTGCCGGATGGTTTACCCGGCAGTTTACCCATCAGCTACCACTTAATCCATATAGGCGAAGCGGCCGCTGGAAACCATACTGGCTTCACATTCCAGCGCGGCCTCAAAGCTTCAACATCCACACCCCGCCCGCAGTTCAGGCTCACCGCGCTCCTTGCCTTTCCCCTTATGGAGGTTTTCATGGGCGCAGTTCCGAGCCACGCGTTCGTCCGCAATCTCGACGATGCAATCCTGCCGGATTTGTGGCGCAGGCGTACCCGGTTGTCCGGCGACGAAATGGTGTCGATGGTCGAACTGGTCAAGCGGGCCTTGCGGACCTATCACCCGCTCGAACTGCAGGCGCTCGGCGAGGACAAGGAAGAACTGGTCGCCCAGTTCATCTACGCCAAGGTGCTGCGTCTCGCGCCGGGCCACACCGAAACCCACGCCTGCGCCGAGAGCGCGCCGTCCAACGGCTACGCATTGTGCGCGTATTTCCGCCGCTACCTGATCGACTGCCTGCGCAGCGCCGGCCATCAGCGCAACGTATCGATGGAAAACGACGGTATGGCGCAGGAAATCGATTTGCACGCGCAGGCGCTGGAAGATCCGGTGGAAAGCGTGCTGCTGCAATACGGCCTCGACGAACAACGCGTGCGGCTCTCGGCGCGCGCCTTTATCGAAAGCCTCGATGAACCGGAGCGGATCGTGCTGGCCGGCAGCCTCGGCTGGTGCTCGGAAGGCAAAGGCGGTTTGTCGGCAGTCGCAGCGCAGCATCGTGTGCCCTCGTATCACTATCGCGCCGTCAAGCTCGGCGTCACCATGAAGAAGACGGCTGGCGCCGAGGATTTTTCGAATACGAAGATTGGCCGCTGGCTCACGGACGTGCTCGGCATTGAGATCGAGATCGACAATCGCCCGGCGATTCTGCTCGCGCTGAACCTGCTCGCCGCCGAATCGAGCGACAGCGAATTGAATGAAGCGGCCGCGTAATAGCACGCGGCCGTGCACCCGCGGCACCCCGGCGCCCTCTCGCGACGTCCCGTACGCGGCACAGCCGGCCCGCGCGCCACATACGATGCGCCTTTTTTTGTGAGCGCGCACCGCCTAGGATAAAAAAGCTGTCGCCGCACACCGTCTTGCTTCCGAAGTCCTGGTTGTCGCTCCCCGCATTCCATTCCAGACGAGGTGGTCGTGATGAACCGCTTATCGAGCGTCGTAACTGCAATCCAAGCGCATTACGACGTGGTTGTGGTGGGTTCCGGCTACGGCGGCGGGATCGCCGCGAGCCGTATGGCGCGCGCCGGGCGCCGCGTGTGTGTGCTCGAACGTGGGCGCGAGTTCATGGCCGGTGAATTTCCCCGCACGCCGTTTCAGGGCGCCGAAGAAGTGCAATACAACACGGCGCTCGCACATATCGGCTCGCCGCTGGCGTTGCTCGAAGTGCATGTGAACGACGACGTAAACGCGGTAGTCGGCTGCGGTCTCGGCGGCACCTCGCTGATCAACGCGAACGTCGCGCTCGAAGCCGATCCGCGCCTATGGGACGACCCGCGCTGGCCGGCCGCCTTGCGCGCCGACAAGGCGGGACGCGACAAAGGGTACGCGTCCGCGCGAGCAATGCTGCAGCCGTCGCCGGTGCCGCAGAGCTATCCGGCCTTGCCGAAATTGCAGGCACTTGAGAGATCGGCGCAGGCGCTCGGCATGGAAAACGAGTTCTCGCGTCCGGAGATCACTGTCACCTTCAATGACCGCACGAATGCCGCGGGTGTCGAGCAGAAGGCTTGCGTCGGTTGCGGCGACTGCAATTCCGGCTGCAATTACGACGCCAAGAATTCGACGCACATGAACTATCTGCCCGACGCCGTCGCGCACGGCGCGCAGATTTTCACGGGCACCGCCGTCCATTCGGTGCTGCGCGACGCAGCCACGGGAAAATGGATCGTGGGTTACCAGCTGGTGAGCCTTGGCCGCGAAAGCTTCGGCGCGCCGGATCTGTTCGTGAGCGCCGATATCGTCATCGTATCGGCCGGCACGATCGGTTCGACCGCGTTGCTGCTGCGCTCGCGCAAGCAGGGCTTGAGCGTCTCCAACATGCTCGGCAAACACTTCACCGGCAATGGCGACGTGCTCGCCTTCGCCTACAACACCGAGCCGGTGATCAACGGCGTCGGCTGGGGCGCGCATGAAAAAGGCGAGATTCCGCCGGTCGGGCCGACTATCACCGGCCTCATCGATCATCGCGAGACGCCGAATGTCAGAGACGGCTACGTGATCGAAGAAGGCTCGCTCGCCGGTCCGGTGGGCGCGGCGCTGGTCGGCCTGCTCGGCGCCGCCGCGCCGCTCGTAGGGGTGGATGTCGCGCCGCGCTCCGTCGCGGAACAGCTCGCCTACGACGCCCGCGTCGCCACGAGCTTTCTGCGCGGCCCCTATCACGGCGCGCTCCATCACACGCAAAGCTACCTCGTCATGGCGCACGACGACGAGAACGGCGAGATCGACGTGGACGACAAAGGCCAGCCGCGCATCGTGTGGGAGAACGCCGGCAAGCAGCCGATCTTCCAGGCGGTCGAAGAGGTGCTCAAGCGGGCGACCGTGCCGCTTGGCGGCAAATACATGCGCAATCCGATTTCCACCGATATTCTCGGCAATCGCACCGTCACCGTGCACCCGCTCGGCGGCTGCGGCATGGGCGAAGATGCGGAACACGGCGTGGTCGATCATATGGGCCGCGTGTTCTGCGGCGCCACGGGCAACGCGGTGCACGACGGACTGTATGTGATGGACGGCGCGGTTATGCCCATGTCGCTCGGCGTCAATCCGCTGCTGACGATTTCCGCGCTGACCGAACGCAATTGCGAGCTGCTGCTCGCCACCCACCCGCTGAACGCCGCGCCGGCGGAAGGCGCCGCCGTTACGCCGACCCTGCCGCCTCCGCCGACGCCGCAGGCCGCGTCCTCGTCATTGACGCCCTCCTCGCCGCAAAAGATCGGCCTGCACTTCACCGAAACGATGGTCGGCACCTACACGCCGAACGTTGCGGGCGAAGCGGCCACGAGCCCGATGGAATTCACGCTGACCGTCGAATCGGAAGACCTTGCCGACATGATTAGCAATCCGCAGCATCTGGCGCAAACGGCCGGCACGCTGACCTGCCCCGCGCTCTCCGCGCAACCGATGACGATCTCCAACGGCACCTTCAATCTGTTCGTGGTCAACGAGTCGGACGTGGACGAGCGCAACATGAATTACCGCATGACGCTCAACGCCACCGAAGGCAAGACGTACTTTCTGAGCGGCAAGAAGATCATCACGCGCACTTCGCCGATCAATCTATGGGAGCAGACCAACACGCTCTATGCGGAGGTCCGCGAGTCGGCGCAAGCCGATGCGCCGCTGCTCGGCAAGGCGACACTGATCATCACGCCGGAAAATTTCCTCAAGCAGCAGCGCACGCTCGAAGTCACCCACGCGCCGGATCTGAAGACGCGTCTCGAATGGACCCTGAAGTTCGGCAAGTTTTTCGCGGGCGTGCTGTTCACAGAATACGGCGGCGTAGCCGCACCCTTGCAGTATTTCGACCCGAAAGCGGAACCGCGTCTGAAGCGCGCGTTGCGTGCGCCGGCGCCGCAAATCGTCTTCTTCGATACGCCCGACGGCACGAAGCTCAGACTCACGCGCTATCACGACCCCGCGCGCAAAGCGGCGCGTCCGGTGCTGCTGATTCACGGCTCGGGCGTATCGAGCCGCATCTACTCCACCGACCTGATCGCGACCAACATGGTCGAATATCTGTTCGCCGCCGGCTACGACGTGTGGCTCGTGGATCTGCGCGTCAGCATCGAAATGCCAAGCGTGTTCGTGCCGACCAATGTCGACAAGGTGGCGCGCGAGGACATTCCGTCGGCGGTCGCCAAGATCCGCGAATTGACCGGCGTCCCGGAGATTCAGGCGCTCGGGCACTGCATGGGCGGCGTGGCGCTGACCATGTCGCTGCTGTATGGACTCGAAGGCGTGCGCTCGGTGTTCATTTCGCAGGTGTCGGCGCATCCGGTGCCGGGCACGCTGGAGAAGATCAAGGCTGGCCTGCATATTCCCGACTTCATGGAACATCTCGGGCTGATGGACGTGACCGCGTATACGGAACACAAGTCGTGGCCGCAGAACCTGCTCGACGAAGCGCTCAAGTTTTACCCGCTCAATCATAAGGAAGGTTGCGGCAATCCGATCTGCCATCGCGCGACCTTCCTGTATGGCCTGCTCTACGAGCATGAACAGTTGAACCAGACGCTTCACTCGAACCTGCAGGAAATTCTCGGTGTGCACGACGTCGGCGTATTCAAGCATCTGGCCACGATGGTGAGAGCACACAAGGTGGTCGATGCCGAAGGCAAGGATGTCTATCTCACCGGCACCGACGGCATGAAAGGACTGGAGGGCATGCGCCGGCCGATCGGGTTCATTCACGGCGATAAAAACGAAACCTATCTGCCGATCAGCACGCAACTCACCTACGAGATGCTGGTCAAGCATTTCCCCGAGCAGCCCTACGAGCGAACCATCATTCCCGGCTATGGACACATCGACTGCATCTTCGGGAAGAATGCCGCCTTGGATGTCTATCCGATAATCGTGAAGTATCTGGACGCGCATTGACGCAACGCGTGGCGGCGTAGCGCGATCAGAACAGCTTGCCCGGATTCAGAATGCCGTGCGGGTCCAGCGCATGCTTGATCGAGGCCATTGCCGCCAACTCCGCCGGTGAGCGCGAGATCGGCAGGAACTCGCGCTTGAGCAAACCAATGCCATGTTCCGCCGACACCGAACCGTGCAGCGGTCCGAGCATGTCATAGACGAATGCGTACACGGCGTGATGATCCACGCCAGGAATCGAATGACCGTCCACGGTGACATGCAGGTTCGAATCGCCGATATGCCCGAAGAAATACGACGCGTTGCCCGGCCAGCGCTGATCGAGCGCTGCACGGCAGTGGTTTACAAAGGCGCCGATCTCGCCGATCGGCAGGCTCACGTCGAAGTTGATCGCGTCGAGACGCACCGGAAACTCCGCGGTGCATTCGCGAATTGCCCATAGCGCGCGCACGTCGGCCACCGACTGCGCGATCACCGCGTCGCGGATCGCGCTCGCGTCGAGCGCTTCGGTCAGCGCGGCGGAGAAACGCTCGCCGTCGTCGGTTGCGTCGAAGCTCGCGTGTTCGATCAGCGCATAGAGCGGATGCGAATCGGCGAACGGCGAACGCGTGCCGGTCAGCTTCACGCCGAAGTCGTAGAAGTCCGGCCACATGATTTCGAACGCGCCGATATCGTTGCCGAAGTGCGTCGTCAAACGGCGCAGCAGGCTCACGGCGGCGTCATAGCCCTCGAGTGCCACCAGCGCGGTATGGCGCGCAGCGCGTTGCGGATGCAGTCGCAGCACCGCGCGCGTGATTACACCAAGCGTGCCCTCCGAGCCAATGAACCAGTGCTTCAGGTCATAACCGGTGTTGTTCTTGACCATCTTGCCGAGCGACGTGAGCACATCGCCATTGGCGAGGACGACTTCGAGGCCGAGCACCTGATCGCGCGCGGTGCCCGACTGGATCACCCGGTTGCCGCCTGCATTGGTCGCGAGATTGCCGCCGACCTGGCAGGAACCGCGCGCGCCGAGATCGAGCGCGAGTTCGAAGCCGGCTTCAGCAGCGGCTTCCTGCGCGGTTTGCAACGTGGTGCCGGCGCGCACGGTCAGCGTCGCCGACGCACTATCGACTTCCTCGATACCAACTAGCCGTTCGAGCGACAACGCAATATCCGTGGCGCGCGCAATTGCGCCGCCCGCGAGACCGGTCATGCCGCCTTGTGGCACCACGGCCTGATACGCCGCGTGGCAAATAGCGAGCGCGCGCGAGACTTCTTCCGTGGTGCGCGGCAGCAGCAAGGCGGCGGGTCGCGTCGGTTCGTGGCGCGTCCAGTCGGTCATCGCACGCTCGCCGATCTGCTCGCCCACGCGTACGCTGTCTTCACCGAGCGCGGCGCGCAATGCGTCGAGTGTCGCCGAAAGCGGCGCGGCTTGGTTCGCCGTGCTGTTGTCTGTCATGCAGTGGTTCCTTGCGCGCCTTCAGCGGCGTGTTTCTTCCGATAGCCCATCGAGTCGTTGATACGCCCGAGGATATAGTCGCCCGCGGCGACCGGTTGATACTTGAGATCGGTGTCGCTGGTGCCGAGATCGCGCGGATCGACCAGCGCGCCGTAAGTCGGATCATAAAACGTCGCGATCGAATAGCGCTCGCGCCCCGACGCATTGATCACGCGATGCAAGGTGGAACGGAAGCGATCGTTGGTCCAGCGCGCGAGCAAATCGCCGACGTTGACCACGAAGCTGCCCTCGACCGGCGGCGCCTCCACCCACGTATCGTTGGCGATTTCGCGCACTTGCAGGCCGCCCACCTGATCCTGCCACAACAGCGTGATGCAGCCGTAATCGGTATGCGGCGCGACGCCGAACTGATCGTCGTCCGATTGAGGCGGTTGCGGCGGATAGTAGACCATCTGCGTGCGCTGCATCCGTTTCGTGTAGCGCGGCGCGAAGAAGTGTTCGTCGACGCCGAGGCTCACCGCCACCGCGCGCAATAGATCGGCGCCGCACTCAGCGACCGCCTCGTAGTAGCCATACAGCGCGGGACGCAACTCCGGCATGAAGTCCGGCCAGTTGTTCGGGCCGCGCAATGCCTGGCCGGCCAGCACGTCGGGGTCGTCTTCCGGCAATTCGAGGCCGATGCTGAAGAACTCCTTGTAGTCGGGACGCTTGGCCTGATACATGGTCGCGTCGCCGAGCGCGTTGAAACCGCGATGCCGCTGATTGACCGCCGCGCGTCGCTTGGTCTCCACCGGAAACGCAAAGAAGCGTCGCGCGGCTTGCGCGGCGGCATCGATCGAGTCTTGCGGTACGCCGTGGTTGACGATGTAGAAGAAGCCGATCGTCGTGCACGCTTCGCGGATTTCCTGCGCCACGCGCTGCAATGCCTGTGGCTCGCCCGCGCGAACGCCGGCGAGATCGATGATCGGAATGCGGCTCACGGGCATCACGCTGCTCCTGAAAGTACGGCTCAATCGGCTTGATCGGCCGAATCGGCCGATGAAAGTGGCGGGTCAATCGTCCGCGGGAAAATGCATTCTCGCGCCGTGCATTGCAGTTGTATATACCGCCAAAAGCTCACCCGCAAGTTGCTTTATAGGGCTTCGCATAAGGGCTTTTCTCTACTCGCGTGTTTATTTATTTCGCGCGAAAACTGCGGTATATACTGCCTCGCATGACTCGCGCCGAGTTCGCACCGGACTCGTTTCATGCACCACGTTCGCGCGACACCGCTTTGCCAACCGGAGAATCTCATGAGCATCCTTGCAGGCTGGAAGTGTCGTTTGGTCATGCTGGCGTTGTGCGCGGCAAGCGTCACCGCCCACGCGGAAGACCAGCTCGCCAAAGTGAAAAAAGCCGGCGAACTGGTGGTCGGCACCGAGATGCAGTTCGCGCCTTTCGACTTCCTCGAAAACGGTCAGCAGGCCGGTTTCAACAAGGACCTGTTCGCCGAAGTCGGCAAGGAAATGGGTGTGAAGGTGCGCTTTATCGACTTGCCGTGGCCGAGCGTGCTGCCGGGTCTCGAAGCCGGCAAGTTCGACATGGTCGGCGGCCCGCTGACCGTCACCAAGGCGCGCATGGAGCGCTACACATACACACTGCCCGTCGCGGACGCCACCGACGCGCTGCTCAAACGCGCGAACGATTCGTCCGTCAAGCAATCGTCGGATATCGCGGGCAAGACGGTCGGCGCGGGCAAGGGCTCGGCGCAACTCGACCAGTTGAAGGCCTATGTCGCCACACTGCCGAAGCCGCCTGAAATCCGCGAATACGTCGACAACAATCAGGCCTACGCCGACCTCGCCGCCGGCCGCATCGCGGCGGTCGCGAACTCCATGACCAACATCGCGTACGTGGCCAAGCAGCGCCCGGAAACCTTCGCGGTGGTGCAGCCGCCGTTCGGCGCAAAGGTGTACTTCGCCTACTGCCTGCGTAAAGACGCGGACAGCAAACCGCTCGCCGATGCCTTCAACGCCGCGCTCGTGAAGATGCATAACGACGGACGCCTTGCCACGCTGCAGAAGAAATGGTTCGGCGTCGCGATGGATGCGCCGACCACCATGCCCACGCCGAACTATTAATCGGCCCATGTTGCACATGTCCTGATGCACGCGATGCGGCCGTTGCAAAAACCGCATCGCCCTCCCCGTTCTACCGAGTGCGACGCTTATGTTCAGCACGACCGTCTTCCTCCAGGGCTTGCCGCTGCTGCTGCATGCGGCGCTCGCCACTATCGGCATTTCGCTGGCGGGACTCCTGATCGGCTTCTTCGTCGCGATCGGCGTGTGTGCGGCGCGGCTCTCGCCGAACCGCGCCGCGCGCATGTTCGGCGGCGCCTATGTGTTCTTCTTTCGCGGCGTGCCGATGCTGGTGCAGTTGCTGCTCGTGTACTACCTGTTGCCGTTCGCGGGCATCAACGTGTCGCCGATCGTGGCGGCGCTCAGCGCCGTGTCGCTGTGTTCCGCGTCGTATATCGCCGAGATCCTGCGCGGCGGTTTTCTCAGCGTTCCGCCAGGCCATCTCGAAGCCGCGCGCATGCTCGGGCTTTCGCCGTTCGACATGCTGCGCCGCATTCTCGTGCCGCAAGCCTTCCGTTTGACGCTGCCCTCGCTTGTCAATGAGATGGTGCTGCTCATCAAGGCTTCGTCGCTGATCTCGGTGGTGGGCGTGGCCGAGTTGACGCGCACCGCGCAGAACATCGCGGCCAGCACCTATCGGCCGCTCGAAGCGTACGTTGCGGCCGGGCTAATCTACTTCGTGATCTGCGGCGCGCTCGCGCTCGTCGCGCACGCCGCCGAATACCGCTTGCAACACGCCTGAGTCCAACATCGACACCGCGCCATGCAACAACTTGATCCCACCGTCATCACCCACAACCTGCAGCCGATCGCCGCGGGCCTCGCCACGACGCTCGGCACGTGGGCCGCAGGCGTGGCGATCGGCATCCTGATCGGCTTTCTGATTGCGGTGCTGCAACTCTTTTGCGGACGCTGGGTGCGCGGCGTGTTGCGCCTCTATATCGAACTGTTTCGCGGCACGCCGTTTCTGGTGCAACTCTTTTTGCTGTACTACGGCGGCCCGTCTTTCGGCCTCACGCTCGAACCGATGACCGCCGGCGTGCTCGGCCTGGGCCTTTATGGCAGCGCGTATTTTGCCGAAGCTTTTCGCTCCGGTTTTCAATCCGTGCCGCCGGGTCATCTCGAAGCGGCGTCGTGCCTCGGCCTCACGCGCTGGCAAGCGGTGTTGCGCATTCAAGTACCGCAAATGCTCGTCCTGATCGTGCCCGCGCTGACCAATCTGATCATCGTGTTGAGCAAGGAAACCGCCGTGTTGTCGATTGTCACCGTGCCCGAGCTTACGTTCGTGCTGACCGGCATCGGCTCGGCTACTTTTGCTTTCGTCGAAACGCTGCTGGTGCTGTGCGTGTGCTATCTCGCGCTGGTCGAACTGACTTCACGAGCGGGTATGTGGGCCGAAACCCGCATCGCGCGCTTCATGGCATGAACGGAAAGAAGACTCTCTTATGAACGCTATCGCCGACATGCCGTCTTCCGCGTCCTCCGCTACGGTCGGATCATCGTCCGGCGCGCCGCTGATCGAAGTGCGCGACCTGCGCAAGCGCTTCGGCGAAGTCGAGGTGCTGCGCGGTGTCGATCTCGAGATCGCGCGCTCCGAAGTGGTGTGCATCATCGGCCCATCTGGCTCGGGCAAGAGCACGCTGCTGCGCTGCCTCGCCGCGCTCGAAACCTACGATCAGGGCGACGTGCGCATCGAAGGCGAACTGCTCGGCTACAGCGAGCGCAACGGCAAACGCGTGCGCGCGTCGCAAAGCGAAATCAACCGCGTGCGGCGCAACGTCGGCATGGTGTTCCAACAGTTCAACCTGTGGCCGCATATGACGGCGCTCGGCAACGTGATGGAATCGCTGCTGCGCGTGCGGCATCTGTCACGCGACGAAGCGCGCCGCCGCGCCAACGCGATGCTCGAAACGGTCGGCCTCGCGCATAAGGGCGACGCATATCCGGCCAAGCTCTCGGGCGGCCAGCAGCAGCGCGTGGCGATTGCGCGAGCGCTCGCCATGGAACCGCACATCATGCTGTTCGACGAGCCCACTTCGGCACTCGATCCTGAACTGGTCGGCGAAGTGCTGCAAGTGATGAAGCAACTCGCGCGCGACGGCATGACGATGGCGGTCGTCACACACGAAATGGGCTTCGCCGCGCAGGTCGCGGACAAAGTCATGTTCATCGATCAAGGCCGGATCGCCGTGCAAGGCAAACCGCGCGATGTCTTTCACGATGCAGGACAACCGCGCTTGCGGCAGTTCCTGCAAAACTATTTCGACCGCAACGCGTTCTGGACGCGCGGTCCCGACGACGCACAGCCGCTATGAACCCGCGCCGTCGGCTTCTTCCTGCCTCACGCGGACACTGACGCAAGGGCCGCCGATGTCCTCCACCGTTCGCAGCCGCGCTCACGACAAGCCGCTTTCCGCATCGGCGCTGAAAGCCGCGCGCGCCGCGGCCGACGCGCCGGCCGCGCGCTACGAACAGGTCAAGAGCCATATCCGGCAGATCATCGAATCGGGCGAACGCCGCGCGGGCGACCGTCTGCCGTCGGAACTGGATCTGGTCGCGACACTTGGCGTATCGCGCATGACGGTCAATCGCGCGCTGCGTGAACTCGCCGAAGAAGGACTCGTGACGCGCGTCTCCGGCGTCGGCACATTCGTCGCGCAAAGCAAGCCGCAATCCACGCTGCTAATGATTGCCCATATCGGCGACGAGATCCGCTCGCGGGGCCATGAATATCGCTGCGATACGGTTCTGTCGCAACGCGAAACGGCGTCCGTGATGGTGTCGAACGCGCTAGGGCTTGCGCCGGGCGCTTCGGTGTTTCATGTGATTTGCGTGCACCGCGAGAACGGCTTGCCGGTGCAGCTCGAGGATCGCTATGTGAATCCGGCCATCGCGCCGGATTTTCTGCTGCAGGATTTTTCGGCGATGCGGCCGTCGGAATATCTGTTCGAGATCGTACCGGCACACGACGTCGAGCACGTGGTCGACGCCGGTCTGCCTACGCGCGCCGAAGCGGAACTGCTTGAAATTCGCGCGGAGGAACCCTGCCTTACGCTGATGCGCCGCACGTGGACCAGCGGCGTGGCGGTCACGTTCGCGCGGTTCGTGCACCCTGGGTCGCGTTATCGGCTCGGCTGCCGCTTTTCCCCCGAGCTGTCGCAACGCCAGGGGTGACACGCGCCCGCAGCCTCAAAGCGCGCTAGACGTTGCCGGCAAGATGAAAACGCGACGCCGGATGCCACAACTGCACCGAGGTCGCCACGTCCTCGCCCACCCACGTGCGGCGCCAGAGTTGCAGACACGGCTCGCCGATATCCATCAGCAGATGCCGGCGCACATAGGCGTCGGGCTTCTGCGCATAGATGCAAAACTCGGCGCGCTGAATCGGCGCGAGCCGCACCATGTAGTGATTCGGCGTTTCGATCGTGAAATCCTGGTTCAGATAATCGGGAAACACCTTCGGGTTGACGTAGCGGTCCTCGTACTGGATCGGTTCGCCCTCCTCGCTGTGCACGATGCACGAATGAAAGGCCGGCCCACTGGCGAGACCGAGCGCTTCTAGCGCCTGCGGGTCGTCGCTCGGTTCGAGCGTCAGCACGCGTGCCGAATGGCGATGGCCGCGCGCCGCGATTTCGTCGGCGATGTTGCGGATTTCCAGCACCGTCGATTCGTAGCGCTGCGGCGCGACGAAGGTGCCGGAACCTTGCACGCGCGTGAGCACGCGTTCGGTGGTCAATTCGCGCAGCGCGCGCGACACGGTCATGCGCGCAACGCCGAACTCCTTGACCAGTTCCGTTTCGGACGGGATCAACCCGCCGGGCTTCCAGTCGCCTTCGCTGATGCGCCTGATCACGTAGCGTTTGATCTGCTCATAGGCAGGCATGGCTTTCGCCGGCGTCTCCTGGCTGCAATCAGGGCGGTCCTGCGTCACCGCGATGCGCGTGCTTGTAGTTGTGTTCACTCCGACCTCGTGGGTGATACGCCGTTTTTACCTGGTTTGTACCTGGTTGGTACATCTTGACCGGCTTGCCGGCGGATAGCCCGCTCACCGGCGGCGGCTGCGTCATGCAATGTGCGCGGCAGCCTGCCCGTCGTTGACAGCGATACTCGCGGCTGCGCGCACGTGGCCCGCGGCCGCCAGATTCGCGAGCGTGGCAGGTGCTGCCGTGGCCGCGCCGTCGGCAGACGTGAGCGGCCGAGGGCCAATCTTACCTGGGTTCGGCAAGGGCGGCGGCGCCTCGTCGGCGATCATGCGAAAGGCGGCGCTCATGTCGTCCGCGAGCGGACGGTCGTCGCGGTAGGTCGGCACGACGCGCCGCACGCGCTGCCACAGCGCTCCGGTGTGCGGAGCGCGTGGCGCGTCGATACTTTGCAGGTCGTAGGCTTGCGCCGCCGCCAGCAATTCGATCGCGACGATGCGTCCGGCGTTGTCGATGATTTCCAGCGCCTTCAACGCGGCGGGCGTGGCGTGGCACAGGTGATCTTCCTGCAAGGCCGAGGTGATGCCGCCGTCGAGACTCGCGGGCAGCGCGAGCCGCCGGTTCTGCGCGACCAGCGAGGCCGCCGTGTACTGCGCGATCATGAAGCCGGAACAGGTGCCGCCCGGCTCGGCGAGAAACGCCGGCAGGCCGCTCACCAGCGGATTGACGAGACGGTCGAGGCGCCGCTCGGCCATTGCGGCGACTTGCGCGATCGCGGTAGCGAGGCTGTCCATTGCCAGCGCGATCGAAGCGCCCACCGCATGCGCCTGCGAATACACGCGCGGCTCTTCCGGCGTGCCGGCGACGATCGGGTTGTCGGTAATCGATGCGAGTTCGCGATTGACCACATCGGCGGTCGCGGTGAGCACGTCGCGCGCGGCGCCGTGCACGTGCGGAATGGTCCGCATGCTCAGCGGGTCTTGCGTGCGTTGACCGACCACCGCCGCGAGAATGCCGCTGTCGGCCAGCGCGGCGCGCATGCGCCCACCGACCAGGTTCAGGCCCGGCGAAATACGCAAGGCCAGCGAATCTTCGTCGAAAGCCGCAAGCTGGCCGCGCAGATTCTCGAAGCTCATCGAGGCGACCATGTCGGTCCAGTCGAGCAGGCGTTCGGCACGCGCGAGAGCCAACGCTGCGAGGCCGGTGACACACGGCGTGCCGTTGACGAGACTCAGCCCTTCCTTGGCTTCGAGCACGAGCGGTTCGAGCCCGAGGCGTTGCAGCGCGGCGCGTCCTGTGATTCGCTCGCCGCGCAAGCGCGCGTAGCCTTCACCGATACAGACGAGCGCGATATGCGCCATATGGCTCAGATACCCGACCGAGCCGAACGCCGGCACTTCCGGCAGGCAATCGGCGTTGAGCAGCGCCACCAGTTGATCCGCGACTTCGAGGCGAATCCCCGAATGTCCGTGCGCGAAGTTGTTGACGGCCGCGGCCATGACCGCGCGCGTTTCGGCTGCGCCGAGCGGCGCGCCGACGCCGACCGCGTGGCTCATCAGAATGTTGCGCGACAACGTGCGCTGCTCGCCCGGCGAAACGACGACGTCGCACAACGCGCCGACGCCGGTATTCACGCCATACGCGCGAATCCCGCGCTCGACGATCTGTTCGACCAGCACGCGCGCCGCGGCGATGCGCGCACGGGCGTCGGCGGAAAGCTCGAGCGGCTCACCGGCGGCAACCGCTGCCACCTGAGCCCAGTCGAGAGGACGATTGGAACGGATCACGGCCATATGAACGCTCTGCCTGGTGGATTACCTGGTGATGCTGATTAGTTGGTGGTGCGGTCCTGATGGCTCGAAACGAATTGCCGGAAACGGTCCGATTTGCATTCGACGAACACTTCGTCGGGCGTGCCGTCGGCTTCCACTTGCCCCTGATGCAGGAACATCACGCGATTCGATACATGGCGCGCGAAACCCATTTCGTGCGTGACGACCAGCATGGTGCGGCCCTCTTCGGCCAGCGAGCGCATCACGCGCAGCACTTCGCCCACCAGTTCAGGATCGAGCGCCGAGGTCGGCTCGTCGAACAGCATGACTTTGGGATGCATGGCCAACGCGCGCGCAATCGCCACGCGTTGTTGCTGGCCACCCGACAGATGCGCCGGATAATGACCGCGCTTTTCCGCCAGACCGACTTTCGCCAGCAGCGCTTCCGCCTCTTCCACCGATTCGGCGCGGCTGCGCTTTTGCACGCGCATCGGCCCTTCGATCAGATTTTCCAGCACGGTCATGTGCGACCAGAGGTTGAAGTTCTGGAACACCATGCCGAGTTGCGAGCGCACCCGGTCCACCTGGCGGCGGTCGCTCGGTTGCAGTTTGCCGTCGCCGCGGCGCTTCATTTTCAGCTCTTCGCCGGCGAGCGAGACCGAGCCATCGTCGGGCGTTTCGAGGAGGTTCAGGCAGCGCAGGAACGTGCTCTTGCCCGAACCGCTCGCACCGAGAATCGAGATCACGTCGCCTTGATGGGCGTCGAGCGAAATGCCTTTGAGCACATGGTGATCGCCGAACGATTTGTGAATGTTCTTGACCGACAGTGCAACGGGTGCCGTAGCGTTCATGGGATTCTCCAGATTCATCCAGGATGGGCGGCCGTTCACGGCGCGGCGCGGCGTGCTTCGGTGGTGGCGGAAACCGGGCGGCTCACCGCGGCCGGGCGCGCCGCGCGCAGATGGCGCGACAGACGCGTTTCGAGCATGCCAAGCAAGCGCACGATGACAAAATTCAGGAACAGATAGATCAGCGCGGCGCAGATGAAGACTTCCGTCGTGCGATAGGTTTGCTGGATGATCTGCTGCGCGACGCCCGTCACTTCCCACACGGTGACGAGACTCGCGAGCGCCGTCGATTTGACGAGCAGCACCGCCTCGGTCGAATACGCCGGCAGACACTGGCGCAAGGCGATCGGCCCGATCACGCGGCGCAGCAGCGCGAAACCCGACAGGCCGATCGAATAACCGGCCTCGATCTGACCGACCGGCACCGCCATCAAGCCACCGCGAATGATTTCGGCGGTATAGCCGGCCGTGCATAGCGCGAGCGACAACACCGCGCACATGTAAGGCTCGCGCAGCACCGGCCACAGGAAGCTCTCGCGAATCACGCCGAACTGGCCCATGCCGTAGTAGACGAGGAACATCTGGATCAGCAGCGGCGAGCCGCGGAACACGAGGATATAAGCGCGCGCGAAGCGATTCGGCAGCCAGTGCGGCGACACGCGCATCGTGACGATCACGAGCGAAAGCAGGCCGCCGAGAATCAGCGAGCAGAAGAACAGACCGAGCGTGGTCGGCACGGCCGCGAGCAGTTGCTTGATCGTGTCGAACAGAAAGTCGAAGTCGAAATGCATGGTGGCCGCCCTCGTCAGTTACGCGCGAAGTTGCGCTTGAAGGACCGGCCCACGTGCGCTTCTGCACGGTTGAAGACCCGGTTCGAGATGCTGGTCATGATCAGATAGAGCGCGCCGCCCACCACGAAGAACGTGAAGTATTGATGCGTGGAACCCGCCGCCACCTGACTCGTGCGCAGCAATTCGGCGAGCCCCGTCACGGAGATCAGCGCCGAGTCCTTCAGGCTCAATTGCCAGACGTTGCCGATGCCGGGCAACGCGAAACGCAGCACTTGCGGAATCAGGATGCGGCGCGCCATGGTCAGCGTCGGCATGCCGATCGAGCGCGCGGCTTCGAGTTCGCCGCGCGACACCGCCAGCACCGCCGAGCGGTACACCTCGGCCTGGTAGGCACCTGAAATCATGCCCACGGCCAGCGCGCCGACCACGAACGGCGGCACGCCGACGAAGCCTTCCGCGCCGAACAACTGGCCGACGCTCGTAACGAGCGTCGAGCCGCCGAAATAGAACAGATAGATGACGAGCAGTTCGGGCACGCCGCGAAACACCGTGGTGTAGATATCGCCGATCACGCGCAGCGTACGAAAACGCGACAGCTTGGCGGCCGCCACCAGCGCGCCGAACACGGCGCCGACCGCAAGCGCCGCAAGCGTGAGCGCCACCGTCATCAACGCCGCGAGCAGCAATACGCCGCCCCAGCCTTCCGGCCCGAAGCCGAGCATCTGTATCAGAGCCATTCCCTACCTCTCATCTTCATCCATTGCGGCGGATCGAACCGGCCGGCACGCGCGGTTCTTTCGCCACGCGCGCCTGCCGTTGCCTCTCGACGTCCCGGCGAATCAAGGCGTGACGTCGGTCTTGAACCACTTGTTGGAGAGCTTCTTGACGGTGCCGTCGGCGAGCGCGGCGCTGATCGCGGTGTCGAACTTCGCTTTCAGGTCGGCGTCCTGCTTGCGGAACGCGAGGCCTTCGCCCGGACCCCAGATCGGGCCGCCAATCTTCGGACCGGCCATCACAATCGACGCGGTTTCTTTCTTGTCGATGTTGGCGGCGTAGTACGTCACGTCGTCGAAGGAAGCGTCGATGCGGCCGTTGGCCAGATCCAGATCGCGCTCGGGCGAGGTCTTGTAGACGCGGATCGTGGCAATGTCCTTGAAGCCGTCGTTGATGAACTTGGTGTAGACCGTGCCCGACTGGATGCCGATGGTCTTGCCCTTCAACTGCTTGCGCAACGCGTCGACGGTCGGCTGGTCGGCCTTCGGGTCGCCGGACAGCTTGACGACACCGGCGCCCGGCGCGGCCTTGGGCAGCACCTTGGCGTCGGCGACGGCGAACGTGGCGGGCGTGGCGGCATACGGCTTCGAGAAGGCGATGATCTTTTCACGCTCCGGCGTGATCGAGATCGCGTCCATCAGGACATCGAACTTGCCCGCTTGCAAACCGGGAATCATACCGTCCCAGTCTTGCGCCACGAGATTGCATTGCAGCTTGATGCGCTCGCACAGGTTGGCGACCAGTTCGGGTTCGAAGCCGCCCAGCTTGCCGCCCGGCAAGGTCAGATTCCACGGCGCGTAGCCGCCTTCGAGCGCGATCGTCACCGTCTTCCAGTCTTTGGCCTGCGCCGGTGCCGCGAAAATCGCCGCAGCGCCGAGCACGGCGCCGATCAATGTTTTTGCTGCCGTCGTGCGCTTCACTTTCACGTCGAAACTCCTTTGATTGAGGACACCATCGAATCGGATGTTTAACCGCTGCTTAATTTGTATAGACAAGTCTGCATGAGTCAAAAAGCAGTCGCAAGAGAATTTGTGAGAAATTGGCGGGATCATCGGGTAAGCCCCTAGGAGATTCAGCGCAGCGGGGCTTTGCGGGGAGTTCTTAATGGGTGAAAGCGGCGCGGCGCACATCGCAGCTCGGGCAAGCGCGAGCTATTTTGTCTAGACAGGTTGATGCAAGCTGAGCAGATGAACGCGGCGCGAACGCCGAGGCGACGCGCCTACCAGATGAACGGCACGAAGCGATAACGCACGCGCGCCATGTAGTCCGTGTAGCCGTCGAGTTGCGCGGCCAAAACACGCTCTTCGCGCACCGCGCGCCAGCCGATAGCGATCACCATGACCGGCACGAAGGCGAGACCCCACCACGATCCAAGCAGCAAGGGCGTGCCGACCAACAGCAGCAGCGCCGCGGAATACATCGGATGACGGACATGCGCGTAAAGGCCGGTATCGACCACCTTATGCCCGCGGCTCGTCTGGATCTTCACGACCGGCGCGGCATAGCTATTGGCCTGAAACACGAAGCGGCACATGAAGAGGCAGAGGAACACGCAGAGCGAGCCGAAGCTGACCAGTGCCACCGGCAATGGCGCGCTCCAATGAAAGCGCATCGCGTCGAACGCCATCAGGACGAGCCAGCCGCACCACGCGAGCGACACGCTCACCATGAAAATGCGGTCCCAGCGGTTTTGCTGCGCCTGCAACAACGGCGACAGTCGCTCGGCGAGCAGGCCGGGATCGTGACGCGCCAGCCACAAACCGATCCACAGGCTCAGCACGCCTAGCTCGATCACATACCACCACGCGGCCGGCCAAGCGAAGGTGCCCGCCGCGCCGAACAGCAGCGCGCCCATGCCCACCAGCCACACCACCGTTTGGAAGATGAGGCGCGCGACCATGGCCGTTGCTTGCTACGCGGTTTGAGCCGGCGTGCGCACGCGGTCGAATATCCCGGCGATGTCGAGGTCGCCGGTGTCGATGCCGAATTGATCGCGCAGACACGCCGCGAGTTCGCCGGCGCTTTTGATTTGCCGCTCGCTGATGAGCCGGCCGTCGGCCGCGCGCTCGCTCAGTTGATCGTTGAACAGCGCGAGCCGCGCCTCGGGCAGCACGCGGCACACGATCAGCGTGCTCGCAAAAATCACTTCCGGCGAGGTCGCCGTGTACCAGTTCGAGGTTTCGTAATCGATCCACTCGACCGGCTGCAGATCGAAGCAATAGACCCGCGCCCAGCTTTCGTCGCGAGCCTGCACTTCGAGATTGAGTGCCTCGCGCGAAGCGTCGGCGAGACGGAACGTGCCGAGTTCCGTGCGTTGCGCGAGACCCGCGGTCAGGCGCAGCGGCGCGGTCAGCGTCACGCTGCCGAAGCCGACGTCCGCGATCCAGGCTTCGTTGTCGATGTCGAGGCGCAACACCATATGCGTGCGCGGCGGCGGCGGCGCGTCCGATGCCCGGCCCCACAGCACGCGCCCGAGCAACGGCGTGACCGCGAAGCCCAACTGCGTCAGCACGTCGGCGAACAGCGCGTTCTGTTCGAAACAGTAGCCGCCGCGGTGTTCGGTGACGAGTTTGCGTTCGACCGATTCGAGGTCCAGTTTCACCGGACGCCGCGTGAGCGGGTTCAGGTTCTCGAACGGAATCGCGCGCGGGTGCAACCGATGAAGCGCCTGAAGCACTTCCAGCGTCGCCGCGCGCGGCCCCTGGTAGCCAATACGGGCGAAGTAATTATCCAGATTCACTGTGTGAGACATCGGCAGGTTCCATCCAGTATGGGTTTGGGCGCTTGTCGCGGGCCGGATGCGTGCGACCGTGCGTTTTGGAAATCGATCATAGCCGCTTTTGCGGTCAACTCGCGGCGGCGGCCTTGGCTGGAGTCGGTAGTGCGTCGATATGACCACCAGCATTCGTTTTCATTACATTTACATTCGCTGCGAATTACGTGCAAATGCGGTTTAGTAGCAGTCCGTAAAGCGCAAAGTTATACGTCAGTAATATTGATGCGAATCGTTCTCATTTGTGTTGACTCACCAAATTCGCATGCGTACGATCTCGCCATCTGCTGTGTCGGCGTCGCGAACCGATAGGGCAAATCGCGGGCAGGCGGCGACGCGCCGCGATGGTTTCAATGAGTCGATACAACACCAATAAGGATTTCGATGAAGTTCGCCCATTTCAACGGACCTGGCGCACAAGCGCGTCCGTTTCGCGATTCCGCGCCGCGCGCCGCTCTCACGCGCCACTCGCGTTTGCCCTCGGTGCGGCGTGCCGCCCTCTGCACGGCGTTCGCCTGGGCGTCGCTGACAGCCGGCGTCGCCATGGCCGAAGCCAATCCCGACGCCGCGCCCGAAGCGCCCGAGGCCGACCTGAAGATTCAGGCGACCCAGGCGAACCAGTGGACCGGTTTCTGGAATCGCCAGCAGATGCTTGGCGACATCGGCGGCCTGCGCCCCTGGCTCGGCAAATACGGCGTGACCTTCACGCTCACCGAGACCAGCGAAGTGCTTGCCAATCTGCGCGGCGGTCTCGCGAAAGGCGCCGACTACGATGGCCTGACGACCGCCACCGTGCAACTGGACACGCAAAAAGCGTTCGGCCTGCCGGGCGGCCTGTTCAACGTCAGCGCGTTGCAGATACATGGCGCGAATCTCAGCGCCAACAAGCTCGGCACGCTGAATACGGCGAGCGGCATCGAAGCGGACGACACGACCCGTCTGTGGGAATTGTGGTACCAGCAATCGTTCCTGAACAAACGCATCGACGTGAAGATCGGTCAGCAAAGCATCGACCAGGAATTCATCACGAGCCAATACTCGGCGCTGTTCGTCAACACGATGTTCGGCTGGCCCGCGCTGCCTTCGTACGACATGCCCTCAGGCGGTCCGGCGTATCCGCTGTCCGACCTCGGCGTGCGCGTGCGCGGCCAGATCACGCCTTCGTTGACGGCTCTCGCCGGCGTGTACGACGGCGACCCGCTCGGCAACAACCCGAACAACAAGAGCGGCACCAACTTCAATCTGCACAACGGCACGCTGTTCATCGGCGAGTTGCAGTATGCGATCAACCAGCCGGCCGACGGCGAGATGGTCGGCGCGGGCGGCGGCGGTTTGCCCGGCACCTACAAGCTCGGCGTCTGGTACAACAACGGCAGCTTCGCGGATCAACGCTACGACAACACCGGCTTGTCGCTCGCGAATCCGGCCACGAGCGGCGTCGCCCAGAATCATCGCGGCGACTACAGCATCTACGCGGTGGCCGACCAGATGATCTGGCGTCCCGATCCTGACGAGCCGCGCAGCATCGGCGTGTTCGCGCGCGTGATGGGCGCGCCCGGCGACCGCAACCTGGTCAGCCTCGCGGCGAACGTCGGCGTCGTGATGAAAGCGCCGTTCCAAGGCCGCGACAACGACAGCGTGGGCCTTGCGCTTACCTACATCAAGGTCGGCAATCATGTGAACGGACTCGATGCGGATACCCGCGCGTTCACCAACGGACCGTACGGCGTGCGAACCAGCGAAACCGCGCTCGAAGCGACCTATCAGTACCAGGTCAATCCGTGGTGGCAAGTGCAAGCCGACGCGCAATACACGTTCAACGCCGGTGCCGGCCAGAATCCGAACGATCCGACGCAGCCGCTGCGCAACACGTTCGTCATCGGCGTGCGGACCAACATCAACTTCTGATGACCGCGCCCAATTCACACGCTACCGACCAAATCGAATCCCATGCTTTCGATCATGACCGCAATCACCGCTTTGTGCGCAGGCACGGAGGCCCAATCGTGAACAATCCCTCGCGCAAGTTTTCGCCGCGCGCCGCGCGGGTCCTCGCATGGCCTTTGTTTGCCGCCGCTCTCGGCGCGGCTGCATTGGTGAGCGCCGGCAGCGCGCACGCCGAGCCGCAAGGTTTCCTCGAAACCGTCAAGCACCACACCACGCTGATCAACACCGTGCCGGGCAACGGCGACCAGAATCCGTACGCTGTGGTGGTCGCGCCGGTCACGGCGGGCACCGTCAAGCAAGGCGACGTACTGGTCGGCAACTTCAATAACTCAACGAATCTGCAGGGCACCGGCAGCACGATCATCAACTACCACCCGGACACCAGGGAGATGACGGTGTTCGCGACGGTGCCGCGCGATCTGAAGGAATGTCCGGGCGGCATCGGCCTCTCGACCGCGATGACCATGCTCAAGTCCGGCTACGTGATCGTCGGCAGCACGCCGAGCAACGACGGCACCACCGGCACCAAGGGCGCCGGCTGTCTGATCGTGATCGATCCGCAAGGCAAGGTCGCCGCGACCATCAGTAGCCCGAACATCAACGATCCGTGGGGCAACATGGCGGTCGTCGACAACGGCGGCAGCGCGACGCTGTTCGTCAGCATGGCCGGCTTCGGCGTGGGCGGCGCGGACGGCAATCCGCCGGTGTTCAAGCAGGCCACCGTGCTGCGTCTGGACCTCGACGTGCCGGCCGGCAAGCCGCCGGTCGTGAAGAAGGAAACGGTGGTGGGCAGCGGCTTCGGCGCGCAGGCCGACAAGGGCGTGTTCCTCGTCGGCCCGACCGGCCTCGCGCTGTCGCCCGATCAGAAACTGCTGTACGTGTCCGACGCGATCGGCAACCGCATCACCGAAATCGACGAACCGATGACGCGCGACACGAGCGCGGGCGTCGGCCGTCAACTGACGGCCGACGGCCTGCTGCACCGGCCGCTCGCGATGGTGACCGCGCCCAACGGCCACCTGCTCGTCACCAACGCGCTGAACGGCCAGATCGTCGAAATCGATCCGGCCAGCGGCAAGCAGATCTACGCGCGCTGGATCGACACCGACAAGGCGCAATCGCCGCCGGGCAACGGCGATCTGTTCGGCCTCGCGATGACACCTGAAGGCGACGGTTTCTACTACGTGCAGGACGACGTGAACACGCTGGTGCTCGCGAAATAAATTGAATGTCTCCAAGCCGAATGAAGGTGAAGTAATCATGGCAAACGATCAACCCCCGCGGCCTTCACGGCGCGGGTTTCTCAAGGCGGGCGGCGCCGCGGTTGCCGCCGGCGCGAGCCTCGGCGCAAGTCTGGCGACGTCGCAGAACGCGCTCGGCAAGACACAGCCGCACGCCGCCGATCCGCAACTGGCCGTCGAGCCGTTCTACGGCGTGCATCAGGGCGGCATCGTCACGCCGCAGCAAAGTCATACCTACGTCGCCGCGCTCGATCTCACCACCGAGAAGCGCGAGGACGTGATCGCCCTGCTGCGCGCCTGGACCGAGGCGGCCGCGCGTCTCACGCAAGGCGGCACGGCCGCGCCGCTGCCCACCGGCGACGCGGACCAGAATAAAGCCGCACCCGATTCCGGCGACGTACTCGGTCTCGGCCCCAACGGACTGACGATCACGTTCGGCTTCGGCCCGGGTCTCTTCACTCATGAAGGTAAGGACCGCTACGGACTCGCCGCGCGCCGCCCCGCCGCGCTCGTCGATCTGCCGCGCTTTAACGGTGACCAGTTGATCAAGGAAAAGACCGGCGGCGACCTGTACATCCAGGCCTGCGCGAACGACGCGCAAGTGGCGTTTCACGCCGTGCGCCAATTGTCGCGCATGGCGTACGGCACGGCGGCGATGCGCTGGGGCCAGGCCGGTTTCCTGTCGGGTCCGCGCGGTCAGACGCCGCGCAATCTGATGGGCTTCAAGGACGGCACCAACAATCCCTCCACCGCCAGGCCGCCGCTGATGAACCAGTTCGTGTGGGCCGGCGCCAGCGCCGACGCGCCGTGGATGGAAGGCGGCACCTACACCGTCGTGCGGCGCATCCGCATCACGCTGGAGCACTGGGACAACACCGAACTGGACTTCCAGGAACAGGTGTTCGGGCGCCACAAATACAGCGGCGCGCCGATCGGCAAAAAGAACGAGTTCGATGCCGTCGACCTGAAGGAAGAAGACAAGGACGGGAACCCGGTGATCCCCGAGAACTCGCACGTGCGTCTGTCGAATCAGGCGAGCAATAACGGCGCGCAGATTTTGCGCCGTTCGTACTCGTACAACGACGGCACGAATTTCTACATCGAGCGCTGGCCGCCATGGCGCCAGGAAACCGAGTACGACGCGGGGCTCATCTTCATCGCGCATCAGAGCGACCCGCGTACCGGCTTCATTCCGATCAACGACAGGCTCGCGAAGTTCGACATGATGAACCAGTTCACGACGCACGTCGGCAGCGCGATTTTTGCCGTGCCGCCGGGCGCGAAGCCGGGTTCGTATATCGGCGCGGGATTGTTCGAGACGTAAAGCAGACGCAGTCGACAACAACACAGATCACTACAACATCACCACGGACTTCTGGATCATGGCTTACAACTCGTTTGGCACGCGTCTGCGTGCCGTGGCCACTTCGCTAGGCAGCGCAGTCGCCCTCACGCTGGCTGCTTTCGCGACGGTGCCGTCGGCGGCCGAGGCCGCGTCGATCACGCTGTATAACGCGCAGCACGAGCAGGTCGTCAATCTGCTCGCCAAGGACTTCGAAAAGCAATCGGGCATCTCGGTGAAGATCCGCAACGGCGAAGGCCCGGCGATGGCCGCGCAGATCGTCGCCGAAGGCGCCGCCACGCCCGCCGACGTGTACTTCACGGAAAACTCGCCGGAGCTGATGCTGCTCGAAGAGAAAGGCCTGCTCAACAAGGTGGACGCCTCGACGCTCGCCACCGTGCCGGCGCGCTTCAACTCGCCGACCGGCGCATGGGTTGCGGTGACCGCGCGTGAAAACGTGCTCGCCTACAACACCACCAAGGTCCAGGCATCGCAACTGCCGCAATCGCTGTTCGATCTCGCCAAGCCGGAATGGAAAGGCAAGATCGGCATTGCCCCGAGCGACGGCGACTTTCTGCCGCTCGTCTCCGCCGTGCTTGCGCTGAAGGGCGAAGCGCAAACGGTGCAATGGCTCAAGGGCCTGAAAGCCAACGCGCAGATTTTCGACGACGACGAAGGCGTGGTCGCCGCCGTGAACCGCGGCGGTGTCGCGACCGGTCTGATCAACAACTACTACTGGGCGCGTCTGCATGCCGAACTCGGCGACGCCAAGACCCGCAGCGCGATCTATCACTTCGCCAACGGCGACGCCGGCGCGGCCGTGAACGTGTCGGGTGCGGCGGTGCTGAAGTCCGCGCACAACACGGACGGCGCGCAGAAGTTTCTCGCGTATCTCGTCAGCGAGCGCGCGCAGGAATTGATGGCCAAGAGCCATGTGATGTTCGAGTATCCGCTGCACGCCGGCGTCGCACCGGATCCGATCCTCAAGCCGTTCGCCGAACTGAGCCCGCCGCCGCTGACGATCCAGCAACTCGGCGACGATAGCCAGGCCGGCAAGCTGCTGCGCCAGGCAGGCCTGCTGTAATGAGCGAAGCATTGTCAGCCGGGCCACCGGCTGTCTCCACGGTCCCGGCGCGCGCCCGTTCGCGTGCGCCTCGCGGGCTGTTCGCGGCAGCGGCACTCAGCGCTTTGCTGGTGTTGCTGCCGATTGCGTTTACGTTCTGGTGTGCCGCGAGCTTCGGGGCGGCCGAAGCGATTGACCTGATCTTCCGGCCGCTGGTCGGCGAATTGCTGATCAACACGTTGACGATCACTGTCTCGACCACGCTGGTCTCGGCCGTGATCGGCACAGCGGCTGCGTGGTTCGTCGAACGCACGCATTTGCCGGGGCGCCGCGCGTGGGCCGTGTTGAGCGCCGCGCCGCTCGCCATGCCCGCGTTTATTTCGAGCTATGCGTGGGTGTCGCTGAGTCAGGATCTGCAGGACTTCACGGGCGCGTTGCTCGTGCTGACCTGTGCGTATTTTCCGCTGGTCTATCTGCCGGTTGCCGCCGCGTTGCGCGGCATGGATCCGGCGCTCGAAGAAAGCGCTCGCGCACTCGGTTGCAACCGTTGGACCACGTTCATTCGCGTGGTGCTGCCGCAACTGCGCCCCGCGTTGCTCGGCGGCATGCTGCTGGTCGCGCTCGGCGTGCTGTCCGAGTTCGGCGCATTTACGCTGCTGCGTTTTCGTACCTTCACCACGCAGATCTACGCGGAATTCCGCACCAGTTTCGATGGCGGCGGCGCTTCGCTGCTCGCTTGCCTGTTGATCGTGATCTGCCTGATCGTGCTGGCATTCGAGTTTCGCGTGCGCGGCGCGGCGCGTTATGAACGCGTCGATCGCGGCACACGTCGCGCGGTCTTGCGCTACGAGCTCGGCGTTTGGCGCTGGATCGTCGTCGCCGGCCTTGCGTTGCTGTCAGTCACCACGCTCGGCGTGCCGCTCGGCATGATCGGCTACTGGCTCACGCAGCCGGGCGCGGCAGCCGTCACGCCGGCTGATGTGTCGCCCGAACTGCTGTTCAATGCCACGATTTCGTCGCTCGGTTTCGGGCTTGCCGCGGCGTTGCTGACCACCTTGCTCGTGGTGCCGCTGGCGTTCCTGCTAGTGCGCTATCCGACCCGTTTCGCGACTCTGTTCGAACGCACGGTGTTTCTCGCGCAGGGCGTGCCGGGGCTGGTGATCGCGCTGGCGATCGTGTCGCTCGCGGTCCATGCGCTGCAACCGCTCTATCAGAGCGCAACGCTGCTGGTGATCGCCTACTCCATGCTGTTCATGCCGCTTGCGCTCGTCAGTGTGCGCGCCGCCTTCATGCAGGCGCAGCCGCGCCTCGAAGAGACCGCGCGCGCACTCGGCCTGAACTGGTCGCAGACGCTGTTGCGCGTGGTGTTGCCGCTCGCCGGACCGGGGCTCGGCGCGGCCGCGGCGATGGTGTTCATCTCGGTCGTCACTGAACTGAACGCGACGCTGCTGCTCTCCCCGCTCGACACGCAAACGCTCGCCACCCAAGTCTGGGCCGACACGTCGACCATGGCGTTCGCCGCGGCGGCGCCCTACGCGGCGTTGCTTACCGGCATCTCGCTGTTCGCTTCCGGCCTCCTGTTCGCATTGCTCGGCAAATCGGCGCTGCTCGGCGAACGCAGCTGACGCGCAGCGCTTTTATCATCGGATTTTCATGAGCGAACTTCGTATCCGCGGGCTGCAAAAATCATTCGACGGCACGCCTGTGCTGCACGGCATCGATCTTTCCGTCGAGCGCGGCACACTGCTGGCGCTGCTCGGTCCGTCGGGCAGCGGCAAGACCACCTTGCTGCGCTTGCTGTGCGGTTTCGAACGCGCCGACGGCGGCAGTGTCGAAATCGACGGCCGCCGCGTAGTCGGCGACGATCTGCATGTGCCCTCCGAACAGCGCCGCATCGGCTATGTGCCGCAAGAAGGCGCGCTGTTTCCGCATCTGTCGGTGGCGGACAACATCGTGTTCGGCTTGCCGCGCGCGCAGCGACGCGCGCGGCATCGCGTGGCCGAGTTGCTGGAGCTGGTCGGCTTGCCGGGGAATTTCGGCGAACGCGCGCCGCAGCAGTTGTCGGGCGGTCAGCAGCAGCGCGTCGCGCTGGCGCGTGCGCTCGCGCCGTCGCCAACGCTGGTGATGCTCGACGAACCCTTCTCGTCGCTCGACGCCGCCTTGCGGCTCGAAACCCGGCAAGCCGTGGCCAGCGCGTTGGCCGCGACCGGCGCGACGGCCGTGCTGGTCACGCACGATCAATCCGAGGCGTTGTCGCTCGGACATGAAGTGGCGGTGTTGTGGAACGGCCGGCTGATCCAGACGGCGACGCCGGAGACGCTCTATCGCCGGCCAGTGACGCGCGAGCTGGCATCGTTCGTCGGCGAGGCGGTGTTGTTGCCGGGCATGGCCATACGGGATCGCGTGAGGTGCGAGCTCGGCGAGTTGTCGTTGTCCGGGCCGACCGGCCAAGGCGCTGTGGACGTGATGGTGCGGCCCGAGCAGATCCGTCTGTTGCGCGCCGAAGAAAGGATGCCTAACGGCGCGGCAACGTATGACGCTGTCGTCACGGAAGTGATCTTTCAAGGGCAGGACGCGGGCGTCGCGCTGCAATTGCGTTCCGACGCGCGGACGATGGTGCGCGCGCGGGTGCCGGGCTATCTCTGCCCGCGGCCGGGCGAGCAGGTACGGCTTGCGGTGGATGGCGAAGTGACGGCTTATGCGCGTGCTTGAACGCAGCGTTTGAACATTAAAAGTGCGAAGGCGAACTTGAATGCCGCCTTCCGCAACTCGACCCGCACAATCGCTTCTGCCCGCCCCTAAGCCGAAGCCCCACGCGCCTGAGGCCGCTGCGACAGATCCTGCATCATCTGCGCGGCCAGATAATCGCAAGTCGGACGATCCGATTTGGCGCTGCGCGCCACCACGATTTCCAGCGGCGCGATCTTCGGCAAACCCTGTGCTTCACCGAGAATCGCGAACCGTGGCGGCACGCTGCAACGCGTGAGCGCAATCACCGACAACCCCGCATCCACGGTCGCCACCAGTCCCATCAGGCTCGCGCTGCTGAACGCGGCGCGATAGCGGATCCGCGCGCCGTCGAGCGCGGCCAGCGTATGCTGGCGCGCCACGCAGCCCGGCTCATAGAGTCCCACCGGCAGCGGCGACGCCGCCAGCACCGGCGTATCCACCGACGCCCCCACCCACACCATCGGCTCGCTACGCACGAATTCGCCGCGCAGCTTGCGGTCGCGCGTGACGAAGGCAAGATCGATCTTGTTGTCAGCGAGCATGGGCGCGAGCGACGTGCTTTGCGCGCAGACGATTTCGATTTCCACGTGCGGATACAGATTCGAAAAGCGCCGCAAAACGGGCGACAGCAGCGACGACACGTAGTCGTCCGGCGCACCGAGTACTACTCTTCCTGTCACCTCCGGCCGAACAATCGCCGACCACGCCTCCTCATGCAACGCCAGCACACGCCGCGCGTATTCGAGCAGCGTATTGCCCGGCCGCGTGAGCGACAGATTGCGTGTATTGCGGGCGAACAGCGTCGTGCCGAGCATGGTTTCGAGCCGCTTGATCTGCATACTGACCGCCGCCTGCGAACGATGCACGGTCGTCGACGCCTTCGTGAAGCTGCCCGTTTCCACCACCGCCACGAAAGTGCGCAGCAGATCGACGTCGAATTCGGGGTGCATGATTTATCAATCCCGCTTATGGAATTGCTCAATTTAATTCGTTTGTCGGTGCCGCGCAAGCCGCGCAATACTCTGGGCATTACCTCATCACATCGATTCGCGGAGCCGTTGCGTATGTCCCTCACCCAACGTCAACAAGGCGCCATCACGCTGGCCAGCGGCGGGCTTCTGATGGGCACGCTCGGCATCTTCGTCGAGGAAGCGCAGCTCGGCGCGCTCACGCTCGTATTCTTTCGCTGCCTGTTCGGCTTTCTCTCGCTCGCCGCGTATTGCGCGTGGAAGGGCTTCTTCACTCGCGCGCATTTCACGCGGCGCACCGTCGCGCTGGCGCTGATTTCGGGCGTGCTGATGGTCACGCAGTGGGTCGGTTTTTTCGACGCGATTCATCGCACCAGCATCGCGGTCGCAACCGTGGTGTTTCACGTGCAGCCGTTCTGGGTCGTGCTGATCGGCGCGGCGTTGTTCAACGAGCGGCTCGGCATGGACCGGCTCGGCTGGATCGCGACTGCTTTTGTGGGGCTCGTGCTCGCGTCGGGCGTCGCGGCCACGGAGAACCTACAAGGTCATGCGAGCTACCTGATCGGGATCGGCGAAGCGCTGGTGGGATCGGTGCTGTATGCGAGCGTCACGCTGATCGCCAAAGGGCTCGGCAATTTGCGTCCGCATCTGCTGACGCTCGCGCAGTGCGCGGTCGGTGTGGTGTGCCTGCCGTTTATCGCGCCGCTCACTGCCGTGCATATCGGACCGATGCAGTGGTTCTGGCTAGTCGGCATGGGCGTACTGCATACGGGGCTTTCGTACGTGCTGATTTACGGCGCGTTGCCCAAGCTGAGCACGCCGATCATCGCCGTGCTGCTGTTCGTGTATCCGCTGACGGCGATCGTGGTCGATGCGCTCGTGTACGGACGGACATTGTCGATGTTGCAGCTGGCGGGCATGGCGTTGATCGTGGTGGCGAGTCTGGGGGTGAATCTCGGCTGGCCGTTGCTTTCGGTGCTGCGGCCAGGCGGACGGGTGCGGCGGCAGGTGGATTGAGGCGGGGCGCGCCGCACGCCCAAGGTGCCGGCGCGACCCTCTTCGTTCAAGCTACCAACCTTACTGCGGCAACACTTCGCCCCGCGTCTCCGGCGCAAACGGAATCACGAACAGCCCGACGATAAACGCGATCGCCGTCAACGCCACCGGCACCCCGAGCGTATGCATATGCAGCACCGCCGCGCCGAGTAGAAAGTTGACGCCCGCGCCGACGAACCGCCCAAACGACGTGCAGAACGCGAAGGCCGTCGCCCGCACGCGGGTTTCGAACTGCTCCGGCAGCCACAAGCTGAACAGCGCGAAATTGCCGCCGAAAAAACCCAGCACGAAGAGCCACGCAATGAACGGCGCGAGCCCATTCGGCAAATAAAACGCCCAGCCGAAACTGCCGACGATCGCCACCGCCATGCCGAGGAAGTAAATCGCCAGGGTCTTCTTGCGGCCGATGCGCTCAGCGAGCGGCGGCAGCGCGAGACAGCCGAGGATCGTCGCAATCGACAACAACCCCGTGGCCAGCGAAGCGGTTCTGATCGCGTCGTTCTTCGCCATGCCGGCCTTGGTCGCCAGCTGAATCACGGCGGACGGCTCGTACACAGCGCCCGCCCACAACCCGATGATGGCGATCGTCAGCAGAATGCACGCGACCCACGTGCGGCGCCGATAAGCCGGTCCCAGTATCTCGCGCAGCGGCTTGGTTCGCACGGTGCGCGCCTCGGCCTTCTCCCACTTCTCCGACTCCTTCACCCGCAGCAAGATCAGAATCGCGACCACCACCGGCACCGCGCCGGTCAGGAACATGGCGCGCCAGCCGTAATGCACGCCGATCGTGTAATTCAACGCCGCGGCGAGGAAGAACCCGGCGTAGTAGCCCGTTTGCAGATAACCCGCGCCCATCTTGCGGCGGTCCTCCGGCCACGCTTCGGCCACATAAGTCCCGGCCAGCGCCCACTCGCCGCCGATGCCGACGCCCGCAATGAAGCGATAGATGCCGAGCTCCCACACGTTGTGCGAGGTCGCCGCCAGTCCCGTGAAAATGGCGAACGTGAAGATCGTGCCGGCCAATACCTTGGTGCGGCCGTAGCGGTCCGCAAGCGGCCCCCAGATGAACGACAGCCCCCACCCGACCAGGAACAGCGCGAATAGGATCGAGCCGGCCAGCCCGACGTTCGCCGGCGTCGCCGCATAGCCCGAGCGCGGCAGCAGTTCGGTCAGGGCAGGCGTCAGCACGAGCGCGTAGATGAACGAGTCCATCCCGTCGAGCGTCCAGCCTGCCCACGCTCCCCAAAAACCTGCGATCTGCGAACGATTAAGCGGCGTGCGGCGCCGCGTGACCGACGTGCGGTCGGTGAGTGAATTCATCATGCTCCTCCGGTCCAACAGTTGGCATACGTGACAGGAACGACGAGATAGCGCGTCTGCGATGAACGGCCGCGCCCTTGCACGACCGCTCAGCGGCCTTCGTGCAATGAACGGTGAAAATCTTTCCGGGTTTGCCCGCGTTTAATTGTGGAATTTTTATATATAATATTTGATATCATGAGCGACGCAATAGATGGTTTTCCCCTGGACGCCCCGGCGCGCACCCCGCTGTTACCCGCGGCGGCGCCGCGTGAGAGCACGTCCCGCGTGATCGCGGAGGCGCTGCGTGCGGCGATTGTCGACGGCACGCTGGCGCCCGGCGCGCCGCTGCGGCAGGACGCGATCGCGCGGCATTTTTCAGTCAGCGCAATTCCCGTGCGCGAAGCGCTGCGTCAGTTGGAGAGCGAAGGCTGGGCCAAAGCCGCCGTGCATAAGGGCGCAACCGTCGCGCCTTTGTCGGCGGAAGAAGCGCGCGAAATTTACGAGATCCGCTCCGCGCTGGAGAGTCTCGCCATCGGGCTCGCGATTCCCAGGCACACGGCGGCCACGTTGCGCGAATCCGCCAGCCTGTGCCGCGCAGCCGAACGCGAGGCGAACCCATCGCTTTACGTCGCGCGCAATGTGGCGTTTCACATGAGCCTGTACGCGCCCGCTGCCCGTCCGCAACTCGAGGAGATGATCGGCACGCTGCATCGGCGGGGTGAACGGTATCTGCGTCTGAAGTTCGGCTTGCCGTCGTACAAGGGCGCGTCCGACAATGAACACGCCGCGCTGCTCGACGCCGTGGAATGCCGCGACATTTCCGCCGCCCAGCAACTGGTCGTCGCGCATCTGCTGGGCACGGGCGACCTGCTTTATCGTTTCCTAACCGAACGCGCGCAGGCCGAAGCCGCGCTTGCGAATCAACCCAAGCCGCGCGGCAGACGCCCGCGCGCCACCACCGGGAGCTGACTAAGCCGATGAACCGACCCGCCGAAGCCGCTGCGTCCGCAGTATCGACACCCACCGCCGCCCGTTCGTGGACCACCCGCCGCGACGAAAAGAACCGCCGCCTCGCCGCCATTTCGCCCTGGCTCAAAGACGGCGTGCTGCCGCCGGAGCGCATCGTCGACGCGCTCGAAACGCTGATTCAGCCGGGCGATCGCGTCGCTCTCGAAGGCGACAACCAGAAGCAGGCCGACTTCCTCTCCCGCTCGTTCGCCAAGGTCGATCCGCAGAAGATTCACGACGTGCATCTGCTGATTTCGAGCATCGGCCGCCCCGAGCATCTGACGCTGTTCGAGCGCGGCATCGCGCATAAGGTCGACTTCTCGTTTGCCGGTCCGCAAAGCCTGCGCGTCGCGCAACTGCTCGAAGACGGCCAGCTGGAAATCGGCGCGATCTATACGTACGTCGAGTTGTACGCGCGCATGTTCGTGGATCTGACGCCGCACGTCGCGCTGCTGTGCGCGGAAAAGGCCGACCGTCATGGCAATCTGTACACCGGCGCGAATACCGAAGACACGCCCACCATCGCCGAGGCGGCGGCCTTCCGGCATGGCATCGTGATCGTGCAGGTCAACGAGATCGTCGACGAACTGCCGCGCGTCGACATTCCGGGTTCATGGGTCGACGTGGTCGTGCAAGCGGACCGGCCGTTCGCCGTCGAACCGCTGTTCACGCGCGATCCGCGCCATATCGGCGATCTGCAGGTGCTGACCGCGATGATGGTGATTCGCGGCATCTACGAGCCCTACGGCGTAACGTCACTGAATCACGGCATTGGCTTCGACACGGCCGCGATCGAATTGCTGCTGCCCACGTACGGCGAATCGCTCGGCCTGAAGGGCAAGATCTGCCGCAACTGGACGCTCAATCCGCATCCCACCATGATTCCCGCGATCGAGTCGGGCTGGGTGGACAGCATCCATTGTTTCGGCAGCGAAGTCGGCATGGAGCGGTATATCGAAGCGCGTCCCGACGTGTTCTTTACCGGCAACGACGGCAGCCTGCGCTCGAACCGCGTGCTGTGCCAGCTGGCCGGGCAATACGGCGTCGATCTGTTCATCGGCTCGACTTTGCAGATCGATGCCGACGCGAATTCGTCGACGGTCACGCGCGGGCGTCTCGCCGGCTTCGGCGGTGCGCCGAACATGGGCCACGATCCGCGCGGCCGGCGCCATTCGAGCGAAGCGTGGCTCAAGCTGCTGCGCGATGAGGGTCCGGTATCGCGTGGCCACAAGCTGGTCGTGCAGATGGCCGAGACCTACAAGAAAGGCGGCGAGCCGACCTTCGTCGATGAGCTCGACGCCGTCGCGGTCGGCGCGAAAAGCGGCATGCCGATTGCACCCGTGATGATCTACGGCGACGACGTCAGCCATGTGGTCACCGAGGAAGGCATCGCGCATCTGCACAAGGCCGAAGGCATCGACGAGCGGCGCGCGGCGATTGCCGCCGTGGCCGGCGTGACGCCGATCGGACTACGCGCGAAGCCAGAGAAGACGGCGGAATTGCGCCGACGCGGCATCGTCGCGTATCCCGAGGATCTCGGCATCCGGCGTGGCGAGGCCAAGCGCTCGCTGCTGGCGGCGCGCAGCATCGACGATCTGGTGACCTGGTCGGGCGGCCTGTACGAACCGCCGGCGCGCTTCAGGAGCTGGTGAGCATGGCGTCCCCTGCTTTGCTCGCGCGGGAAGAAGCGCAGGCGCGCTGCGCTAACGCTGTACGTACGCTTTCCGACGCGCAACTCGCCCGCTACGCCATCACCGCGCTGATCGACGAAGCCCAGCTCACGCCCAAGCCCGCGCTGGTCGACCGGCGCGGCAGCGGCGCGCATCGCGACCTCGACCTCGACACTATGCTGCGCTCGGCGCAGGCGCTCGAGCCGACCTTCGCGGCGCTCGCCCGCGCGGCGCGCCGCCGCGGCGAACCGTCCGCGTTGCTGCGTACCGAACTTGCGCAGATCGGCCGCGCTGGCGAACTCGACATGCTGAATGCCACGGGCGGCAGCAACGCGCATCGCGGTGCGATCTGGATCGTCGGCCTGCTGGTCGCGGGGGCAGCGCTGCCCGCCGGCGCCATGCGTCCGAACGCAGCGCGGATCAGCACGCGCGCCGCGCAGATCGCCTGCTTCCCGGATCGCTTCGCCGCGCCTTCCGACAGTCACGGCGAACGCGCGCGTCAGCGCTACCAGGTGGGTGGCGCGCGCCGCGAAGCGCAAGACGGCTTCCCGCATGTGATCGACGTGGGCTTGCCCGCGTTGCTTGCAGCGCGTCAGCGAGGCATCGACGAAAACGCCGCGCGCGTCGACGCCCTGCTCTCGATCATGGCCACGCTCGACGACACCTGCCTGCTGCATCGCGCGGGCTTGCCCGGTTTGCATGCCGGACAACACGGCGCGCAACGCGTGCTGGACGCGGGCGGCAGTTCGACGGCCGCGGGCCGCGCCGCGCTCGCCGCGCTCGAACACGACTTGCTGACGCTCAACGCATCGCCCGGCGGTGCAGCCGATCTGCTCGCCGCCACCCTCTTTCTCGACATGCTGGCGCATCACGACGCCGACAGGAGCCTCGACTCATGGAACATCTGACTTTCGACTATCCGGCCAAACGCGCCGTCAAGACCCGCGCGCATGTCGGCGTGGTGGGCTCGGGCGATCTGGAAGTGCTGCTCTCGCCCGCCGATCCGGCTAGCGCGCTGACGGCGCACGTGGTCGTGCGCACCAGCGTCGACGGTTACAGCCACATCTGGAAGAGCGTGTTCGACCGCTTTTTCACGCGCTACGACGGCGCCGCGCAAATCGAGATCAACGACTTCGGCGCGACGCCCGGCGTGGTGGCGTTGCGCCTCGCGGAAGCCGTCGAAGCCGCCGAACAGGGAGACGACGCATGAATACGCTTGCGACCGCTCAACCCGCGCCGATGCTGCGCGAGAGTTTCATCGAAATGCCGGCGCGCGAGCGCGCCCGCTCGCTGCTCGATGCGGGCACTTTCCGCGAACTGCTCGGCCCGTTCGACAAGATCGAATCGCCGTGGCTGCCGTTGCAAGGCGTCGTCTGCCAGGCGGACGACGGCTGCGTGATCGCGCGCGGCACCATCGATGGCGAGCCCGCCGTGGTCGCCGCGATCGAGTCCGCGTTCCAGGGTGGCAGCATCGGCGAAGTGTCGGGCAGCAAGATCGCCGCCGCGCTCGAACTGGCCCTGCGCGACTGCGAACGCGGCAAGATCGTGCGGCCGGTCGTGCTGTTCGAAACCGGCGGCGTGCGGCTTCAGGAAGCCAACCTCGGCCTCGCGGTGATCGCGGAGATTCAGGCGGCGATCGTCGCGTTGCGCCGGCATGTGCCGGTGGTCGGTGTGATCGCGGGCATGGTCGGCTGTTTTGGCGGCATGTCGCTGGCGGCCGCGTTGTGTTCGTATCTGGTCGTCACAAAGCAAGGGCGGCTCGGCATGAACGGCCCCGAAGTGATCGAACAGGAAGCCGGCATCGACGAACTCGACGCCAGCGACCGCCGCCGCGTGTGGCAGCTGATCGGCGGCGAACAGCGCACGGCGACGGCCCTCGCCGATACGTTGGTCGACGACGATGCGGACGCTGTGCGCGCCGCCGTGCGTTCCGCCTTCGAGCAAGGCGTGCCTGCCGCGCATCGCACCGAACAGGTCGACGTGTTCCTCGACCGGCTCGCGCGGATCGATCCCGCCGGCGTTACGCCCGAAAACATGCGTGACGTGTTCAACCGTCAAACGCAAAACGAATCGTGCAAGGAGCAAGCATGAGCGACGCACAACTTAGCCGCGGCGCGCGCTGGTTCCAGGCGCTGGCCGGTGACTCGAGCACTCAGGCGCCCGTATTGAGCGGCGACGCGCCGCTCGGCGGCGAGACCGCGCACTTCTTCTCGGTCGTGCCCGACCCCGCCAACCGCTTTCCACGCGCGACCGATAACGTGGTCGGCCTCGAACAGGGCTGGCGGCTCGCGCGCGCCGTGCGTGACGCCATTGCGCGCGACGAAGCGAGCGGCACGCGCCGCCCGATTGTCGCGATCGTCGATGTGAAAAGCCAGGCGTACGGCTATCGCGAGGAAATGCTCGGCATTCATCTCGCCTGCGCCGCGGCCGTCGATGCCTACGCCGCCGCGCGCGACGCGGGTCATCCGGTGATCGCGCTGATCGTCGGACCAGCCATGTCGGGCGCGTTTCTCGCGCACGGCTATCAAGGCAACCGCATCGTCGCGCTCGACGCGCCCGGCACCATGGTTCATGCGATGGGCAAAGAAGCCGCCGCACGCGTCACGCGCCGCACGGTCGAAGCGCTCGACGCGCTCGGCGAAACCATCGTGCCGATGTCGTACTCGATGGCGTCATTCGCCAAACTCGGCCTGCTCGATCAGTTGATCGAAGGCGTCGATGCCGATGCGCCGGACACCGCGCAGATCGAGCGCGTGCGCCAGGTGTTGAGCGAGCAGATTCGCAGCGTGCGCGACGATGGCCGCCGCAATCTCGCGCATCGGCTGGAATCCGCGGCGGCGCAGAAGAATCGCGCGGCGTCGATCGAAGTGCGCCGGCGTCTCGCCGAACAATGGGACGCCGTGTGATGCAAGTGTGTGCCGCGCCGCCGTTTGCAATCGATCACGCGGTGTCGTGCGATGCGCGATGGCGGCCGCACGACTTGCTGCGTCTGCAACGCCTGCAAGCATTCCACAATGAACCGTCGTGGGTGCGCGAGGCGTTCGGGCGCGCGCCGTATGCAGTCGTCCGGCGCGCGCCGGCGGCGGATGGGTTCGTCGCGATCGGCATGCGCGGCGTCGGGCGCTCGGAGCGTTATGGCACGTGGGCATCGTCGGCGGATGTAGTAAGCGCCGTGTCGCCGGAAGCTCTTTCACGCGCACCGCTCGCCGGCCGTCATGCATTGCCCGCCTTCGCCGCACTCGCTGCATTGCAAAACAACGCGACCGGCCCGTTGAATGCATTCGTCTGGGGGCCGACCGGCAGCGCTGGTTTCGAACTGGCGACGCAAGTACCAACGGTGACGGCATCGAGCGATCTCGATCTGCTTATCCGAACGCAGGAAAAACCTCTCACGCGAAACCTCGCGATTGAATTGCTCGACTATCTGCAAGCGCTCGCGCAACGCATCGGCGTTCGCGTGGACGCGCAACTCGATACGCCCGCGGGCGGCGTGGCGCTGGCCGAATGGGCAGCGGGCAAACCGCGTGTGCTGGCCCGCCACGCACGCGGCCCGCAACTGATCGCCGATCCGTGGGACCCCGCGTCTCACGGCGACGACGCCTGATGCTCGCGCTGCTTTTCCCAGGTCAGGGCGCGCAGACCGATGGGTTCCTGCATCGTCTGCCGGAGCATGATGCGGTGCGCGACACGCTCGATGAAGCGTCGCAGATGCTCGGCGTCGATGTGCTTACACTGGACACGCCGGACGCCTTGCGCTCGACCGTCGCCGTGCAAATCGGCTTGACGGTTGCAGGCGTGGCGCTTACGCGCGCGCTGGCCGCCGAACGGTTCATGCCGGGGATCAGCGCGGGTCTTTCGGTCGGCGCGTACCCCGCGGCCGTGAGTTGCGGTGCGATTCATTTTGCAGACGCATTGAAGATGGTGCGCCGCCGCGCCGAATTGATGGAAACCGCGTACCCGTCCGGCTACGGTCTCGCAGCGATATCGGGCTTGACCGAGTATCAAGTGGAAACGCTCGCTGCACGACATGTCGATGAAACACAGCAGCATGTCTTTATCGGCAACGTGAACGCGCCGCGCCAGATTGTCATAGCGGGCGCGAATGACGCACTGGACGCCTTTATCGAACGCGCGCTGGCCGCGGGCGCGCGCAAGGCCACGCGCCTCGCGGTGAGCGTGCCGTCGCATTGCGAATTGCTCGCGCAAGCCTCGGACGAACTGGTCGCCTACGCAAAGGACGTGCCCTTTCACACGCCGCAAAGCATCTACGTCGGCAATCGCGGCGGCCGTCCGTTGTATACGGCGGACGCGATCCGCAATGACCTCGCCACCAATATCCGCTACACGGTACGCTGGTTCGACGCACTCACGGTGATGCAGGAAATGGGCGCGCACGTGCTGATCGAAGCGCCGCCGGGCCAGGTCTTGACCGACATTGCGCGCGAATACTTGCCGGAGACCGCCGCGCTCGCCGTCAGCACTTTCCCGTTCGATCGACTCGTGGCCACCGCGCGGCGGCGTCTCGACGCGCGTTGAATGATGTGCGGCATGTCCGTCATGCGTGCCTCAGCGTTTCTCGATCAACTGCCGCCCCATCGCCTTCGCATACTGATCGCACGCGTTACGCGCGACACGCGATGCCGCGAGCACGCCGACGTCGGCATCGTCGCGGTAGTACATCGCGACGTCGATCGGCGGCGGAAGTGGGCGCACCTGCAATTGTCCCAGTTCCCCATTGCTCAGATAAGGCTCGACGAATAGCGCGGGCACCGCCGCGATTCCAAAGCCGTCGCGCAGCAGTTTCACGATCACCGCGACCGACGGCATGCAGGTCACCTGAGTCTGCGCGAGCGGCACACCGGCGCGCTTCGCGAGCGCCTGCACGATCGCTTCGACGGCGATTTGCGGCGCGGTGCCCCGGCCAAATGTCAGCACGGGTTTGCTCAACACCGTCTGCACATGTTTCGCGCGGCTGGCAGGAATCAGATCGCTGCGCGCGATCCAGCGCACGGGATAGCTCGCCAGCAAGGTCGACACGATCGACGCCTCATGCTCCGCCGTTTCTTCCACCTGAATCGCCAGGTCCAGTTCGCCCGCGCGCAAACGCGGGCCGAGTATCGCGCTCGAATCGACCGTGAGGTCCACGACGATGCGGTTGTACTCCAGGTTCAGCATCCGGATGTAGTCCGGCAGCCAGCTATGCACCACCGTCTCGATCACGCCGAGGCGCAAACGTGTCGCCACTTGCGTCTCGTCCTGCGCGGCCAGTTGCAGCGAGCGCGTGGCCTGCACTACCGAGCGCGCATGCGCGAGCAGCCGCTCGCCATTCGCCGTGAGCTGAAATTCCGCGGCATCGCGCTCGATCAACTCGACGCCCAACTCGGCTTCGAGTGTCTTGATGCGCAGTGAAATCGCCGCAGGCGTCGCGTGCATGGCGGCGGCGGTCGCGCGAAAACTGCCCAGGCGGGCGAGCGTCAGAAATGTTTCGACAAAGCGGGTATTCATGGCGGAGCTCTCTCAGCAGCGGCGGGTTGCACGCGATCATCGCCGTGAACGGGTCACGGCGGGGCCACGGCGCCGTTAAGTTTAATTTAACGAAACGCAATAAAAACTCGCTGGATGGATATTTTTGACGTTACTAATCTGGTTTGCATCGCTGAAGTATTTCAGTCACGCGATCTACCTGGAGCCGAGCAGTCCATGTCCTACACGCCATCCGAATTTCGTCAGCAGATACGCAGCCGGCGTCTGTCCGGTCCCACTGCGGGCTATTGCGGCGACTATGCGCAAGCCAACCTCGCCATCCTGCCCAAACAGCACGCCGACGATTTCCTGCGCTTCTGCACGTTGAATCCGAAAGCGTGTCCGCTGCTGGGCATCGGCGAACCGGGCGACTGGCGCGTGCCCGCGCTCGGCGCCGATCTCGACATCCGCAACGACGTGCCCGCGTTTTACGTGTACCGGCATGGCGAGCGCGCCGAGGAAGTGCGCAGTCTCGACGAATTGTGGCGCGACGACCTGGTGGTGTTCGCGATCGGCTGCTCGTTTTCTTTCGAAGAAATGCTGCGGCGTGAAGGCATCGCGCTGCGCCATATCGAACAGCAGGTCAACGTGCCGATGTATCGCACTCGCGAGCGCAACGTGGCTGCCGGCGTGTTCGGCGGCAATCGCGTCGTGTCGATGCGGCCGATGAAAGCCGCCGACGCCATCCGCGCGATCCAGATCACCAGCCGCTTTCCCGCCGTGCACGGCGCGCCGGTTCATATCGGCGATCCGTCGCTGATCGGCATTCGCGATCTGGCGAGTCCCGATTTCGGCGACGCCGTCGAAGTACGCAGCGACGAGCTGCCCGTGTTCTGGGCTTGCGGCGTGACACCGCAAGCCGCCATCGAAAGCGCGCGTCTGCCGTTCGCGATCGCGCACAAGCCGGGGCACATGCTCGTCACCGATATTCCCAACACCACGCTGGCGGTGCTGTAGCCGCAGCGTTTGTGCCCTCACCCGCCGTGCGACGAGACGCGGCCAACGACGACCGGAGTGCAAGCATGGAAACCGAAGCGCAGTTGACCGGCGACGCCGAGCCTTATGGCGAGTCCGGTGCAGGACAAGGCCCGTTCGCGTGGTATCGGCAGATCTCCGCCAGCGAGAAGCGCGCCTTCTGGAGTTGCAAGATCGGCTACGTGCTCGACGCCATGGACACGCAGTTCCTGAGCTTCGTGATTCCGACGCTGATCGCGACCTGGAGCATCACGCGCGGCGACGCCGGTCTGATCGGCACCGTCACGCTGCTGAGTTCAGCGCTTGGCGGCTGGGCTGCCGGCGTGCTGTCGGATCGTATCGGCCGGGTGAAGACTTTGCAGATCACGATTCTCTGGTTCGCGGTCTTCACGCTGGCTTGCGCGCTGGCGCAGAATTTCTCGCAGTTGCTGTGGGCGCGCGGGCTGATGGGTCTCGGCTTTGGCGGCGAGTGGACGGCGGGCGCGGTACTGATCGGCGAAGTGATCCGCGCGCGCGATCGCGGCAAGGCGGTGGGGCTCGTCCAGGCGGGTTGGGCGATCGGTTGGGGCATTTCGACGCTGCTCTTCATGGCCGTGTTCTCGCTGGTCCCGGCCGATTACGCCTGGCGCGTGCTGTTCGCCATCGGCATTGCGCCGGCGCCGTTCGTGATCTGGATCCGCCGCTTCGTCGACGAGCCCGAAGTGCATCGGCAGCAGAAAGCGGCGCAG
This sequence comes from Paraburkholderia phytofirmans PsJN, assembly GCF_000020125.1. Classification (NCBI taxonomy): domain Bacteria; kingdom Pseudomonadati; phylum Pseudomonadota; class Betaproteobacteria; order Burkholderiales; family Burkholderiaceae; genus Paraburkholderia; species Paraburkholderia phytofirmans. The sequence goes on along the minus strand of NC_010676.1, from coordinate 927,078 downwards.
GCCGCCACGCAAACGCGCGCTTCGCTGTTCGATATTTTCCGCGGCGAGATTGTCTGGACGACACTGCGCGCGTCCGTGCTGGCTACCGGCGTGCAAGGCGGCTACTACGCGGTGACCACCTGGCTGCCGACGTATCTGAAAACCGAACGGCATCTGAGCGTGATCGGCACCGGCAGCTATCTCGGCGTGGTGATCGTCGGCTCGTATTGCGGCTATCTGACGGGCGCTTATGTCAGCGACAGGATCGGCCGCAAGCGCGCCTTCATTGCGTTCGCCCTGGCGTCGTGCGCGATTGCACTGATCTACACGCAACTGCCGCTCGACAATCTCTCGATGCTCGTGCTCGGTTTCCCACTCGGCTTCTGCGCGTCGGGCATTTTCTCGGGCATGGGCGCGTTCCTTACCGAGCTGTTCCCCACGCGGATTCGCGGCTCCGGCCAAGGCTTCTGCTACAACTTCGGGCGAGCGGTCGGCGCGACGTTTCCGTTCCTGATCGGCTACGTGTCGCAATCGATGACGCTCGGCCACGCGATCGGCGTGTTCGCCGCGGCGGCGTACGGCATCGTGATCCTCGCCGCGTTGACGCTGCCTGAAACCAGAGGGCGGCAGCTCAGCGCCTGAGCCGCCGCGACGCGCGCGTGTTCAAGCCTGTTCAGGCGCGCGTCCGATCACGTGCGAATCCGAGGCGGCCGGTCCGTCCGCGTGGCCGCGTTCGCGTCCCGCGGTCACGACCGCGCCGGTGCCGCCCGGACGACCCACTGACTTCGCGTGACGCTCGATCAGCCGTTGCAACAGACAGAACGCGCACAGCAAGGCGCCGATCACGATGCGGGTCCACCACGAACTGAGCGTGCCGTCGAACGTGATCAGAGTCTGGATCGTGCCGAGAATGCCGACGCCGAACAGCGAGCCGATCACATAGCCGACGCCACCCGTCAGCAGCGTGCCGCCTATCACGGTCGCGGCGATCGCATCGAGTTCCATGCCCTGCCCTTGCAAGCCGTAACCCGACAGCACATAGAACGTAAAGACCGCGCCGCCTAGCGCCGAACAGAAGCCGCTCAGCGCATACACGCCGATGCGCGTGTGCGCCACCGGCAAGCCCATCAGCAAAGCCGAGCGCGCGTTGCCGCCGATCGCATAGACGTTGCGGCCAAAGCGCGTGAAATGCGCCACGTAGATGGCCGCCAGCAGCGTGACGAACGCGATCAGCACATTCGCCGTCACCGAGCCGACGCCGATGTCCAGACGAAACGCCGAAATTTTCTGGAAGGTCGGATCGGTGATGGTGATCGACTGCGTCGTGATCAGAAAGCACAAGCCGCGCGCGAAGAACATGCCGGCCAGCGTGACGATAAAGGCCTGCAAGCGGAAGAAGTGGATCAACGCGCCCTGCACCGCGCCGAACACGGTGCCCATCAGCAGCACGGTCGGCAGGATCACCCAGACCGGCCAATGCAGATGTTCGGACAGCACCGCCTCGACGATAGTGGTCAGCGCGACCACCGACCCCACCGACAGGTCGATGCCGCCGGACACGATCACGAACGTCATGCCGATCGCCACGATCAGCAGGAACGCGTTGTCGACCAGCAAATCGAGCAGCACTTGCCACGAAAAGAAACCGGTGTACATCACCGAGCCGAATCCGAACAGCGCGCAGAACAGCAGGATCGTGACGGCGATCGGCAGCGTGCGCGGATCGACGATATGAGCCCAGGCTTCGAGGATGCGTCTCATCGTGCCACCCTCCGGTGCGTGACGAGCGACATACCGAGCGCGCGCGCCGATGGCGACTGGATCACGCTCACCGCGAGCACGACGGCCGCCTTGACGACGAGCGTCGCTTCCGGCGGCACGCCGATCGAATAGGTGGTGTACGTGAGCGTCTGAATGATGAGCGCGCCCAGCACCGTGCCCGCGAGGCTGAAGCGGCCGCCGAGCAGCGACGTGCCGCCGAGCGTGACCGCGAGGATCGCATCGAGTTCGAGCAGCAGGCCGGCATTGTTGCCGTCCGCGCTGCGTACGTTCGAGCTGATGAGAATGCCCGCCATCGCCGCGGTCAGCCCCGAGAAGCCGTACACCGCGAAGACGAGCGCCTTGGAGCGCAAGCCGACCAGGCGCGTGGCGACCGGATTGACGCCGATCGCGCGAATGAACAGCCCGAGCGCGGTGCCTTCGACGAGCGCGGCGGTCGCCAGCACCGCCACCGTGGCGATCCACACCGAACTCGGCACGCCGAGCAGGTAGCCGCCGCCTACGAACAGATAGCCCGGCGCGCCGATCGGGATGATCTGTCCCGCCGTCAGCAATTGCGCGATGCCGCGCCCGGCGACCATCAGGATCAAGGTGGCGATGATCGGCTGCATGCCGACGAAGGACACCAGCACACCATTCCACATGCCGCTCAGCACGCCGACGATCAACGCCGCGATCAGCGCCTGCGCGATCAGTGCGCTTGATGGTTCCGGTTGAGCCGCCAGGATCGTCGCCGCCGCGGCGCCCGCGATCGCCACCACCGCGCCGACCGATATGTCGATGCCGCGTGTCGCGATCACCAGCGTCATGCCGGTGGCGACGAGCACGAGCGGCGCTGCGCGATTCAGCACATCGATCGGTGCGCCGAACAAGTGGCCGTCGAGCATGCGCAGCGACAGGAAATGCGGATTGACCCACAGGTTCAGCCCGCACAACAACACCAACGTGACGCACGGCCAGATCAACGGACGCTCGGCGCCGTCGCGTACGAACCAGTTCGATAGCTTCATTCGCCGCTCCCCGCGATGAGTCGATAGATATTGTCTTCGTTCGACGCCTTGCCGGCCACTTCGGCAATCTTGCGACGGTCGCGCAACACCGCTACGCGATGACTCACGCGCAGCACCTCGCTAATCTCCGACGAAATGAACAGGATGCTCAACCCGCTCGCGCATAACGCCAGCAGCCGGTCCATGATGTCGAACTTGGCCGCGACATCGATGCCGCGCGTCGGTTCGTCGAGAATCAGCAGTTTGGGATCGGTCGCGAGCCAGCGCGCCAGCAGCGCTTTCTGCTGATTGCCGCCGGACAGCAGGCCGATTGGCTGTTCCGCATCGGCGGCCTTGATGCCGAGCCGCTCGATCCACAGATCGGCCAGCTCGCGCGCGCGCTGCCGGCTGATCTTGCGCCACCATCCGCGCCGCGCCTGCAAAGCCAGCAGGATGTTGTCGCGGATCGACAGTTCGGCGACGATGCCCTCTTTCTTGCGGTCTTCCGCGCAATAGCCGATGCCGTGGCGCACCGCGTCGCGCGGCGAACGCAGCCGCACAGGCCGGCCTTCCACCAGAATCGTGCCGCTGTCGGCACGGTCCGCGCCGAACAACAGCCGCGCGGTTTCCGTGCGGCCCGAACCGAGCAAACCGGCCAGACCGAGGATTTGGCCCGGCTGCACGTCGAGGTCGATCGGCTGCATCGTGCCGCGCCGTCCGACGCCACGCAACTCGACGAACGGCTGGACAGCCTGCGCGGCTTGCGGCCCTGCGTGAGCTTCGTGCCCTTGATGCCCTTCGTGCGCGGCTTCGCGCAAACGCGCGCTCATGCGCTCGTGGCCGACCATCTTCGACACGAGTTGATCGGCCGGGAGATCGCGCGCGAGATATTCGCCTTCGCGCTCGCCATTGCGCATTACCGTTATACGATCGGAGATGGCATACGTCTGCTCGATGAAGTGCGTGACGAAAAGAATTGCAATGCCCGATTGCTTAAGATGCCGAAGTATTTTGAAAAGCTGGCTTACTTCGCCGTCGTCGAGACTCGAGGTCGGTTCGTCGAGGATCAAGACGCGTGCGTCCACCGAGAGCGCCCGCGCGATGGCCACCATCTGCTGCACGGCGATCGGATAGGCGTCGAGCGAACGGGTGACGTCGAGTGTCACGTCGAGGCGCGCCAGCGCGGCCTGGGCGCGCCGCTTGATGTCGGGCCAGTCGATCGCGCCGAAGCGCCTCGGTTGCCGGCCCGCGAAAATGTTCTCGGCCACCGAGAGGTTCGGGCACAGGTTTACTTCTTGGTATAGCGTCCGCACGCCGGCGCCTTCGGCTTCCTGCGGCGAGGCGAACGCCACCAGCTCGCCACCGAGGCGGATCGTGCCCTCGTCCGGTGCCAGCACGCCGGTAAGCACATTGATTAAAGTAGATTTGCCTGCGCCGTTCTGCCCCATCAGCGTGTGAATCTCGCCGGGAAACAGGCGGAAATCGACGCGCTGCAGCGCCTTCACGCCGGGGAATGTCTTGCTGACGCCCGCGGTAGCGAGAATGGGTTCGAGTGCGTTCGTGGTGCCGCCGGCTTGGGTTGCGGCGGCGCCGGTCATGCCGGTGGTCGCTTGGACGTTGCCGGCGCCGCCAACTGGCGGATTCGGTTCGGAAGCGGGATGCGTCATAGGCCTCGCTCGATCGGCGTTGCGTGGTTCGGCGGCCTCCAGCGGCCTCTAGCGGTCTCACGCCGGCAGTGCGGAAAAGAGGCCGCCCGCTGCCCAAGCAGTCGGACGGCCAGGCACCACTGGAGAAACCTTTGCAATCTGTCGGTACTGCGCTTCCCGGTTGCGCTTTCGTGCGCGCGTTATGTTCGCGTGTTTATCTCAGCGCACGAAAATCAGGAAGCCTCATCAATTGGCCTCAGTACTTGCGCGTCGGCAATGTCTGCGCGGCGACGCTCATCGGGAATACCGTCTCTTCCGTCAGGATGCGCTTGGGCAGCGACTTGCCGGCCACGACATCTTTCACCGCCGACATCAGTTGCGGCCCCAGCAGCGGACTGCACTCCACATCGACGTTCATCTTGCCCGCAGCCATGGCCTGGAAGCCGCCCTTGGTCGCATCGAACGAAACGACGGTGATGTCCTTGCCCGGATGCATGCCGGCCTCTTCCATCGCCTGGATGGCGCCGAGCGCCATATCGTCGTTATGCGCATAAACTACATTTATTTTATTTCCATATGTCTTTATAAACGCTTCCATGACCTGCTTGCCGCCGGCGAGCGTGAAGTCGCCGCTTTGCGAAGCAATGATCTTGAACTTGGGATCGCTCTTGATCACTTCGACGAGACCCGAGTGCCGGTCGTTGGCAGGCGCCGATCCGACCGTTCCCTGAAGTTCAGCGATGTTGATCGGGCCTTGATCGTTTTTGAAGTGATCCTCGAGCCAATGACCACCGCGGCGGCCTTCTTCCAGGAAGTCCGAGCCGATCATCGTCACGTAGAGCGAGGTGTCTTTCGTATCGATGTTGCGGTCGGTGAGAATCACCGGAATCTTCGCGGCTTTAGCCTCGCGCAGTACAGGTTCCCAGCCCGACTCGACGACCGGCGAGAACGCGATCACGTCGACTTTCTGCGCGATGTATGAGCGGATCGCTTTGATCTGGTTTTCCTGCTTCTGCTGGGCGTCGGAGAACTTGAGCTTGATCTTTGCGTCGGCCGCTGCTGACTTGATCGACTCGGTGTTGGCGGTTCGCCATGCGCTTTCCGCGCCGACTTGCGCAAAACCCAGCGTAATCTGTTTATCCTGCGCGTAAGCGCCCGGCGTGGCCAGTGTCAGCGCACCGAAGCCCGCGCAGAGTGCGAGCGCGCCCAACGCACGACATGCGGCGCGTCGTGTATTCGCCATGACTGTCTCCTGATCGTTGTTGTGTAGGCGATCCATCGAGTCCGGCCAGCCGTTACGGCCCTCACGGTGCGTGGATCGTGATGTAGCGTAGTGTGTAGGGCGTTAACCGTCCAATCATATGATTCGCGTCGGCGATATCAATTTCGGTATAGCGGGCGGTGGCGGTTGTTGGCTGGAACGTGGGGTGGGGTTTTGATGTGGCTGGGGCGCGTTGCCCGGCGTGATGATGTGGTTAATGCTTTTTTATGCGCTTACGTGTTCTTGGGCTTGGTTGGCTTGGTTGGCTTTGTTAGCGCTGCGGCCGACCGACGCACGTCGCATCAGCCAACACGTGCGCGCGGGGTCACCCATCGAAACGTCAGATTGATGCGCTCGCCCGCCACGCGCGGCTCCTTCGGCACCCGATGCCGCCAATCCGCCTGCGTGTTGCCCTTCATCACCAGCAAGCTGCCGCCCTTCAGCGAAAAAGACTGCACGACGCCGGTCTTGTTGTGCCGCAGATCGAACGTGCGTGCGACGCCCAGGCTCACCGAGGCGATCACCGGTTGCATGCCGAGTTCGGGTTCGCGGTCCGCATGCCAGCCCATGCTGTCCGTGCCGCTGCGGTAGCGGTTGATCAGCACGCTATTGAAATGCGCGTCGCAAATCGACTCCGCGGCGGACTTCAGTTCAGCGACGGTCGGCGTCCACGCTTGTGGAACGTTGCGAATACCCGAGTAGACATACACGGCGTCAGGCTTGCCTTGCCAGGCGGTCAGGCGCGGCAGCGGCACACGCCCGGCAGGCGTGCCCATCATGTCCTGACGCCATTCGACTTCGCCGATGAGTTGCGTCAACGCTCGTGCCGCCTGTTCAGGCGACAGCCAATCGGGATACCAGTCGACATCGGGCGCCGGCAGAGCATCGGTAAAATCCGCAAAAAGATCCGTCATGAGAATGCCTGAGTACAATCGCGCGCACGACGCGCGACCGGATTAGAACCTTGGCTATTATGGCGGCAACGACGACCACGCTCCTGCGCGTGGCTTGCGGTTCGATCCGGCGCCGTCCTTTTCCTTTCACACACGTCACCTTCAAGGAACAATCACATGATTCTTTCGGACCAGGCGCTTGATCAGCTTTTTCGCGAAGCGCGCACGCATAACGGCTGGCAGCAAAAACCGGTCGACGACGCCGTGCTCAAGCAACTCATCGAGCTCGTACTGCTGGGCCCGACCTCGGCCAATTCGAGTCCGGGCCGCTTCGTCTTCGTCAGGACGCCGGAGGGCAAGGAGAAGCTGCGCCCGGCTTTGTCGCCAGGCAATCTCGAGAAGACGATGGCAGCGCCAGTTACGGCGATCGTCGGCATGGACATGGCGTTTTACGAGCACTTGCCGAAGCTGTTTCCGCATGCCGATGCGCGCAGCTGGTTTGCCGGTAACGACAAGGCGATCGCCGACACGGCATTTCGCAATTCGACGCTGCAAGGCGGCTATCTGATTCTTGCCGCGCGCGCGCTCGGCCTGGACACGGGCGCTATGTCGGGGTTCGATGCCGCCAAGGTCGACGAAGCATTCTTTGCCGGCACGACCGTGAAGTCGAACTTCCTGATCAATCTGGGCTACGGCGACCCGTCGAAACTGTTCCCGCGCAGCCCGCGCTTCGCTTTCGACGAGGCCGCGCAGATCGTCTGACGCACGGCGCCTGACACGCCGTTGCAGACGGTCAACTCAGGATCGCCACGTAGAAGACCACGGCGCCGATCAACGCGCCGATGAAGCAGAAGCCCTCTTCGGCGTCGTCGCCGTTGGACCGCACCCACGCCCCGACGACGCCGAACAATCCCGCGATACCGAGAGCGACGCTAAGCATCACGACATAGAACAGCGCGCTTTTGCCCAACTCAGAAAAGTCGATATTGCGCACGCCGAAGTACAAGCCGATGGCCATCACGGAAATGACCACGAGCGGCAGCATGACATGGCTACCCTCGTAGCCGACGTGATGCGCATGGTGCGCGTGGCGGAGCGGGTTGCCTGATCTGAGCAGCTTCATATGCGCCTCCTGCATCGCCTTCTGCCGGCGACAGAATGAACCGCTAGCGGACTACGGGGCCCTTGCCGTGACCCTTGCCCTGACTGCGATACAAGCCGGTTCTATTTGAGAATAGTCCACGCTCGAACACAATTCAAAGCCCATTTAATTCAACCATATCGGTAACCTGGACGGCTACCTGCAGCCACGTGGGATGCTGCAGTGCAGTACCGTGCGGGCGCCGTTTAGCTTTCGACGGTTCGCTGTAGCGACCTCAATTTGGCGCGGCCGGCAGCCGGTTGCACATCTCGGTAGAATGGTTCGGCTCGTTCGCCCTAGCAATCCGCAGTCGGCGAGCCGCCGCCGCTCCTCCGTCTGTGCCGGCCCCTTCCCGCCCTGATCCTCTCTATGCGCCGCTCATCGTTTCTCGTTCGCTTCATCCTGATTGGCATTCTCCTGCATATCTACGTGGGCTTGCGTCTGATTCCAGACATGCCGATCGATATGACTGGCCGCTGGCTCTGTGCGTTGTGGCTCGTGCTGTCGATCTTTCTGATTCCGCTCGGCATGCTGGCGCGCACGATCAAACAGCAACCGCTCGGCGACCGGCTCGCATGGGTCGGCCTGCTGGCGATGGGCTTCTTCTCGTCGTTGCTGGTCCTGACTTTCGCGCGCGACCTCATGCTCGCTTCGCTTCTCACCGTCGATGCAATCTGGCCGAACACCATCGCCATCCCGCACTGGCGAACCGGCTCCGCTGCGGCAGTGCCGCTGCTCGCGCTGCTCTCCACGCTCGTCGGCCTGTTCAACGCTCGCCGCCGCGCGAAGGTGGTGACGATCGAAGTGCCGATCGACGATTTGCCCGCCGCGCTCGACGGCTTCACGATCGTGCAGATCAGCGATATTCACGTCGGTCCGACCATCAAACGACGCTATGTCGATGCAATCGTCGACGCGGTGAATCGCCTCAAGCCGGATCTGATCGCTGTTACCGGCGATGTCGTGGACGGCAGCGTGCCGCAGTTGACCAACCATACGCAGCCGCTGTCGCGGTTGAGCGCGCGCCACGGCGCTTTTCTCGTGACCGGCAATCACGAGTATTACGCCGGCGCCAACGCCTGGATCGACGAATTCCGGCGTCTGGGCTTGAACGTCCTGCTGAACGAGCACGTGATCGTCGATCACGACGGCGCGCGCGCCGTGATCGCCGGCGTGACCGATTATTCAGCCGGCCATCACGACCCGGCGCACCGCAGCGATCCAGTCGCGGCGCTGGCCGGCGCACCCGGCGACGTACTGATCAAAGTGCTGCTCGCCCACCAGCCACGCTCAGCCGAAGCCGCGGCAGCAGCCGGCTTCACGCTGCAGTTGTCTGGTCACACGCATGGCGGCCAGTTCTTCCCGTGGAATTTCTTCGTGCGCCTTCAGCAACCTTTCACCGCCGGCCTCGCGCGGCTGAACGGACTCTGGGTGTACACGAGCCGTGGCACAGGCTACTGGGGGCCGCCAAAGCGTCTGGGCGCACCTTCCGAAATCACCCGCTTGCGCCTCGTACCCGGCGAGCCCGATTAAGGCCCAAAAAGACCTGATGAACGCTTGATGAGGCCGCCCGTTACTGCATGGGCGCCACGGCCACGCTGACTTGCGGTGCGAACGCCACCACCACTTGCATGCCCGGCGTCAGCCCAGTGACCTTGGCGGGATCGCGGCTCTGGATATGAAAGACGGAACCATTCGGGCCTTTGAGCGCCATGATGCCGGACGCATGGTCGACGGACTCGACAAGGGCGTTCACATTCTGCGCCGTGTTCGACTGGGCTATCTGAGCCGCTGCCGCTTGACCGTTCGCCCCCTGCGTGACACTGATTACCGCACTGCGCATCATGCGGATGTGAACCTTGCCGCCTTGCTTGATCTGCGCGAGATTGCGCGTGTCGGTCATGGTGAACGACGCCTCACCGCCTTGTGCGTCGAGCACAGTCAACGAGTGGTTGGCCTGATCGACCGACTTCACGACACCGTCTGCCTGCAACGTGCTGCTGCCTTCAAACGGCGCCGGCAAACTTGCGGCAGACGACACGAGCGGAGCGGCAGCGATCAATGCGCCAGCGACGATGCCAAGAGCTTTAACTTTCATACATTCCTCAATTCGGATTAACGGCGGAAACGACGACGTCGTGCGGATCGCGGCGCAACACCGCTGAACGTTGCATTCGCACAACCGCAAGAAATAAAAACTTGAATTTGGGCGCCAGGGCCGCGCGACGTGTTTCGGATGATGCTGACAGTTTGTTTTCCGGGATGAACGTCGTCAATATTCGGAGTCCGTATTTATGTGGGAATAGCGCCGCCATGCGCGCGGAAACTTCCCCAAAAACGGTGTGCAATTCATTCGTCGCCTTGCCCGATCGCGACTTGACTTAACTTTGCAGAGCCGCCTAAAATCCGCCCAGTTCATTTACCCGGAATCACGATCTTGGACAGTAGCAGTAGTACCCGTCGAGCTTCGATTCGCCCGATCGCCTGATCGGCAAGATTTCCGCGCCAGTCCTGGTCTGTCGCCGTCTTGCCTTCGGGCGAGCGGTGCACGTCGTTGACACCCAGTTTTCACCAGCGAAATTGCCGGTAATGTTGCAGTGAAGCGCCGCGCGGCTCCATGCCGTGCCGACCTTGCTCGCCTGTCGGCCTCGTGAGCCTTTCGTTAGCTCGGCGCCTCGCGTGAACGCGCCCGCGCTCCATCGAGACAGACGTGCCGCTGTCACGCGTACGGTTCACACTGTGCGAATTCGCGTCTCAACCTTGCTTACCGATGACCATTGAATTCGTCTGGCGGCTTCTCGCCGCCTTCGCTTGCGGCGTCGCGATCGGCCTCGAACGGCAGATGCGTCAGCGCAATGCAGGTTTGCGCACCATCACGCTGGTCGCGAGCGGCGCATGCCTGTTCGTCACGCTCGGCGTACTGACCGGCAACGGCACAGCGGGCATCACCCAGATCGCGGCGTACGTCGTCTCCGGCGTCGGCTTTCTCGGCGGCGGCGTGATCATGCGCGACAAGGGTTCCATTCAGGGGATCAACACTGCGGCGACCTTGTGGTGCTCGGCCGCCGTGGGCGTGTTGTGCGGCGCGGGCCATTACGGGCCGGCGCTCGCCGGAACCCTGGTCGTGCTATTGACCAACACCGTGCTGCGCGAAGTCAGCCGTACGATCAACGCGACGCCGGTATCGAACGCCGACCTGGTCCGCGAATACGTGTTGACAATCGTCTGCCGGGAAGCCGACGAGATTCACATTCGTACCGCCGTCTCCAACTCCATGTATTCGACGCCGCTGTCGTTTCAAAGCCTGACTAGCGAGGACGTCGAAAACGACCCAGGACGCATTCGTGTTACGGCGACGTTGAAGATGCATCCCAAGGATCAGTCGAAGCTCGAACAGATGGCCAGCCGCATCAGCATGGAAAAGAGCGTCTCCAGCGTCAGTTGGACAGCCAGAGAAGCGGAGCCTACGCCGGAGTAAGCGTGACGTGCAAGTTCCCTTTCTGCACGCGCATCGTCTACACTTGATCTGCAATAGATTTAGACAATGTTAATTCCGCGTCCTGAATATGGACTGTCCCATAACCATCGACTAAGCTCTGTCACCGTGAATTTTTCACACTCAACTAGGGAGTCTCGATTATGGAACACGGCATCATTGCATGGCTCATCATCGGCGCGATCGCTGGCTGGCTGGCAGGCGTGCTCGTCAAGGGCGGCGGCTTCGGCCTGATCGTCGACATCATCGTCGGGATTGTCGGCGCGTTCATCGGCGGCTGGCTCGCCGGCGTGCTGCACATTTCGCTGGGCGGCGGCTGGATCGGCTCGATCATCACGGCGGTGATCGGCGCGGTCATTCTATTGTTTCTTATCCGCCTCATCCGACGAGGCACCTGAGCGCAGCATCTGATGTCTTACGGCGTCAGGGGCGAACGCCGCCTGACGCCGGCTTGAACTGACCGCCCCGCGTTTAAAGCATTGTCTCCTCAGCCGGCAACATCGAGCCGGTGTCGCGCAGCCGTGTATGCCAGGCGAAAGCCTGATCCAACTGATGCGGCGTTTGCCCGCAGCCCTTCAATGCTTGCGCGTAGTAGTCGCGCAACAGATCGCGATACAGCGGGTGCGCGCAGTTGTCGATGATCAACTTTGCGCGTTCACGCGGCGCGAGACCGCGCAAGTCGGCGAGTCCTTGCTCCGTCACGACCACGTCCACGTCGTGTTCGTTGTGATCGCAATGCGGCACCATCGGCACAATGCTGGAAATGCGGCCGCCCTTCGCCATCGACTTGGTCGCGAAGATCGCGCACGACGCGTTGCGCGCGAAATCGCCCGAGCCGCCGATGCCGTTCATCATGTGCGTGCCGCCCACGTGCGTCGAGTTCACGTTGCCGTAGATGTCGAATTCGAGCGCGGTATTCAACGCAATCAGACCGAGCCGGCGAATCACTTCAGGATGGTTGCTGACTTCTTGCGGACGCAGCACGAGTCGATCGCGATACCGTTCGAGTTCGCCGAACACCTGCGCCTGGCGCGCTGCCGACAACGTGATCGACGCGCCGGAGGCGAACGTCACCTTGCCGGCATCCATCAGGTCGAAGGTCGAATCCTGCAGCACTTCTGAATAAATTTCGAAGGCGTCGAACGGCGAATCGACGAAACCGGCCAGCACGGCATTGGCAATCGTGCCGATACCCGCCTGCAACGGCGGCAAGCGCTTCGGCATGCGACCGCGTGATACTTCGTGCTCGAAAAACTCGATCAGATGACCCGCGATCGCTTCGGTCTCGGCATCCGCGGGCAGCACCGTGGATGAACTGTCCGCCATATCGGTGATGACGATCGCTGCAATTTTCTCGCGCGGAATTTCGATAGCCTGCGTGCCGACCCGGTCTTGCGGACGGACGATCGGCAGCGGCTCGCGATTCGGCCTGCGGCCCGGAATCCAGATGTCATGCAGACCTTCGAGCGCGAGCGGCTGCGCAAGATTGATTTCGACGATGACCTTCTCGGCGAGAATCGCAAAGCTTGCCGAGTTGCCCACCGACGTGGTCGGCACGATGCCGCCGGTCTCGGTGATCGCGGTGGCTTCGATAATGGCGACGTCGAGCTTGCCGAGCTGGTTCGCGCGCAGCATCTCGACCGTTTCGGACAGGTGCTGATCGACGAACATGACTTCGCCGCGATTGATCGCGTCGCGCAGCGTCTTGTCCACCTGAAACGGCAAGCGGCGAGCCAGCACGTGCGCCTCGGTGAGCGCGCGGTCCACGTCGTGACCCAGCGATGCACCGGTCATCAACGTGATGCGCAGCGGCTTGCCTTCCTGACGCGCACGCTCGGCAAGCGCAACGGGGACCGCTTTGGCGTCGCCCGCGCGCGTGAAGCCGCTGGCGCCGACACACATGCCGTCCTTAATCAGAAGCGCCGCCTCGGCGGCTGAAGTGATTTTTGCGCGCAGTTCGGCGCAGCGAATCCGGTCTTGGTACATGAAACTGAGTCTCTCCATAGTCACCAGTCCAGACTACCGGTGCGCACGTCTGCGGTGCTTCGCTCAGTAGCCGGATTGTCGCACCCGCCGCGGCGTCATGAGGGGACGGCATCGCGGCCGGGTGATTCGTCGCGCGTGGAACGTTCGCGACAAGTCTTGCACGTACTTCAAATATGACTCGCGTTGCTGCTTAGCTGCCGAAGTAAATGTTGCAGAAGCTCACAGGTCCGACGCACTCTTCAGCTTTGCTTGCCGGTGTAGTGGTGCGGCTTTGCGGTTCGGCACTCTTCGCGCGCGACGTATTCGCCTGGGCGACCTGTTGTTCCGGGGCGGCCGGCGCCGTTTGTGCATGAGCGACGACAGCGGACAAAGAGCAGGCAATCAGGGCAATCTTCAACACATTCATTTCGTTCTCCAGGACTTACGGTGCTGCCCCGTAGGAAACCCTTTTGGGGACCGCGTGGCAGTGATAAAACTATATGTCTGCCTGCTCCGCGGATAAATGGGGCGGTCCGGAAGTGATCCTTCCATTCCGTAGAAGGATCGATGCACAGAGACCATCGTCGCGCGCATGGGTCAATGCGGATTGAACGGCGCGTCCTTGTCGAGCAACGCCGTGCGGATGAAGTGCAGGCAACTCAGGATTCGCTGCAGGTCGTGACGCTTGTCGCGATCGGGATGAACCATTTGCAGCATGTTTTGCGCAAGCCACGTGGCCGCGCGCACGGATACCAGCGCTTGCTCGAGAGCACGCGAATCGGGCCGCTCGAAAAGCCGCGCGAGGTCGTCGCGCGCAAGCTCGACGGCGCCGGTCCAGCGCGGATGGAGCGCGTGCGCGTAGCCGGCGCGCGCCGTTTCGTTGCGCAGGTCGATCACGGCGTGGCCCACTTCGAGGGTCGCGAGTGTCCAGCGCAGCGCTTCGCGACGGCGCCGGGAACGTCGCGTCAACAGCATGCGCAACTGTGAAGTCAGGTCGTGCGTGCTCGACTGAAAGCGCTGATTGAGACCCGGCAGTTCGTCCTTGCACGCGAGTACGACTTGCGCGCGCAAATCACCCATGATTTTCCCGATGAGCCAAGGCATGTCGGCAGGGAAAACCACCGCGAAAACGAGCGCTGCCAACAGCATCGACGCGGTCAGCGCCATGCCGTTGTTGATCAGCAGATCCGGCGCGTAAGTGACGACGTTGTCGGGTCCGGCGAGCAGGCAGAAGAACACTGAGAAACCGATCCCATATCCCGCCGCCAGCTTGCGCGTTGCGATGAATGCGCCGAGCGCGAGCACCGGCGCCAGCGTCGTGCACAGCAACGGAAAGCCGTCGATGTTCGGATACACATAGCACGTGAACAGGTAGCCGGTCATGGTTGCCAGCACGGCGCCGACGGCCATCTGCACAGCCATCTTCGACGGGTTCGGCGCGGTCGACGTCAGCGCGCACGCCAGCGCCGCGCCGATTACCGCGAGGCCGCCGCTCGGCCAGTCGGTCATGATCCAGAACCAGCCCGCGATTGCCATGACCACAGCCGAGCGGATAAACGTCAGCGCAACGACAAAGGTGTTGGTTTTGCTGACGTAGCGGCTTTTCGTCCGCGGCTGGCTGTCGTTACGCTTGCGCTGCGTCACGGATGCGTAGGTCAGCGAGTAGCGGATCCATTCGTCGACGAACCGGTACAGCAGTTCCGCCGCCGTATCGAAGTCCGCCAGCGATTCGACGGGCGCGGCTTCCAGCGGCCGTCTCGTTTCACGCACACGCCGTGGCAAGCTCGCCTGGAAATGCTGCAAACGGGCGGCCGTGCGCGATGCATCCACCGGGGCGTCGAGCTGAGGCGCCATGAGCGCGGCCAGTTCGTCGAAATACGGTTTGATCGCCGCGACGATCGGCGCCGAGCCGTTCACGCGCAGTCGCTTGAGAAGTTGATGCAGCGCATGCAGACGCGCACAGGCATCCATGAACTCACCGTTCAGACGGCCGAGATGCTGATTGCGTGAACGCATGGCCGGGTCTTCGAAGGCGGCGAAAGTGCGGGTCGCCTCGAAACCGACGATCTCGTCGACGAGACCCGCGAAGCGCCGCTCAAACTGGCCCCGCTTGATGCCGTGAGTCAACACATCGGCAGCGAACGCAGTAAAATTTCCATACCGAATTTGTAGCGCGCGCCGCAGTGCGAGGCTGGACCGCTGCGGCACGATCAGCGCGCTCACCGCGCTCGAAGATACGATGCCGACCGCGACTTCCGCCGCGCGCGTGAGCGCCGCGAGAAAGAGGTCGTGAGGCGCCGTCACATTCGGGATGCCGATCAGCGCAGCGGTATAACCCGCGAGCACAAAGCCGTACCATCTGAAATGCCGATACCGGACCGCTGCCGCAATGCAGGCGCTCACCCAGCCGATCATACCGAGCATGTACAACTCGGGCTGCTGGACGAACAGCGCGCCGAGCACCAGCGCGGCGAGCGTGCCCACCGCGGTCCCGAGGATCCGATAGAAACTTTTCGCCAGCACCATGCCGCTGAACGGCTGCATCAGTACGAACACCGTGGTCATTGCGATGCGCGGCTGCGGCAAATCCAGCAGCATCGCAATGCCCAGCGCCAGCAAGCCCGCCGTGACGGTTTTCAGCAGATGCAGCCAGATCAGACCCTCGCTGGCCGTCCAGTCCCGGACGGCCGGGCTCAGCATTCGCAAGACGACGTCCCACCGTCGGCGGGAATCTGCCGTCGGTTCGATCGCATGTTCGCGTTTCATCTGAAAGCTGGGCGCCCCGGTTGGTCGCTTGAGAAAGCACCGGCGAACAAGACTGCTCACACCGGCACGCAAGCCGCCGATTGTAGGAGCATGCTATGCGCGCATTAACAGGACAGGGGCGGAACGACTCTTCCAGAACGAACAACAATGCGCACCCGGGACAGGCGGACAATACGGCCTCAGCCGTGAAATAGAAGGATCGATGGATACGTTACAAAATATGCGAGTGTTCGTGCGCGTGGTCGAAGCCGGTAGTTTTACCGCCGCCGCGCAGTCGCTCAACTCAACGACCGGCGCGATGTCACGTGCGGTCTCGGAACTCGAAGCTCATTTGCGGACGCGGTTGCTCAACCGTTCGACGCGACGACTTGCGCTCACCACGGCGGGCGAGCGTTATCTGACACGATGTAAGCAGATACTGGCAGATGTTGCCACGGCGGAAGAAGAAGCCAGTTGTGCGCACGAACGCCCGAGCGGCGCGTTGCGGATGCACAGCTTTGCCAGCATCGGCCAGCACTACGTTTTGCCGGCCATTTCGCGCTATCGCGCGCTGTATCCGGAGGTAACGGTCGAGCTGACATTGTCGCAGCGCATGCCAGATCTTTTCGAAGGTAGCGCGGATGTCGCGGTGATTGGCGCTTCCACCTTGCCTGATTCGGAACTGGTGTCGCTTCCACTGGGGACGACTTTTAGCATCATGTGCGCATCGCCGGCGTATGTGCGCGCACACGGCGCGCCGCAGCAACCGGCCGATTTGGCACACCACGAATGTCTGATCCTGCACACGCCGGCGTTTCCGCCGCACGACTGGGTCCTCGACGGGCCGAATGGCAGCGAAATGATGGGGGTGAATGGGCCGGTGCACGTGAACATCGCCGAATCGCTAATTGTCGCGATTCGCGAAGGAATGGGCATTGGCATGCTACCGCTGTACGCGGCCATTTCCGGATTGCGTGACGGCACGCTAGTGCGCGTGTTGCCGGAATATACCGCACAGAAGATGAATGTTTATGCGCTGTATCCGTCGCGTAAGTTCGTCGATGCGAAGACGCGGACTTGGGTCGAGTTCCTGCGCACCCATCTGCCGAAAGTCATTGAACGCGATAAGGCGTTGCTTGCGGAAGTCAGTGCAGTGCAGACTGGCGATGGCGAGGTGCCCGTGGGCGCGAGCGGCAGTGGGGATGTAGCGATGCGGTGAGTTGCAGGTGCGGTTCGGTGCCGCCGACTGCGCGTGGGTGTAGCTGCGGCTGCTGTGCGGGGTCCGCACAATGTAAATGGCCGTCTGACGGAGTGCGGTGCAGCGATTGCTGCGTGCGGATAGCAAACTGGAGTTAGTTTAACGCGCGGGATTGTCTGAGTATTTCTGCGGTGTAAACGCAGAAACCCCACCTATGTTGGGGTGGGGTTTCTGATGCTGCAGGGGAGCCTGACGATTACCTACTTTCACACGGGTAATCCGCACTATCATCGGCGTGGAGTCGTTTCACGGTCCTGTTCGGGATGGGAAGGGGTGGGACCGACTCGCTATGGTCATCAGGCTTTGACGGGTTGCTGCCTCGCTCGGGGAGCGCTGCAGCCAATCTGGAAGAAGTAGTTTCTGGTGATGCTCACCAGGGGTGAAGCGTTGGGGTTGTGTTGATTCTGGCACAACACGATCACTGAACCTGAGTGTTCCTGCCCCCTTCGGGGGTTGACCTGAGTAAGCGCTGAAGCGCTAACTCATGTCGAAACACACCTGTTATAGGATCAAGCCTTACGGGCAATTAGTATCAGTTAGCTTAACGCATTACTGCGCTTCCACACCTGACCTATCAACGTCCTGGTCTTGAACGACCCTTCAAGGGGCTCGAAGCCCCGGGGATATCTCATCTTAAGGCGAGTTTCCCGCTTAGATGCTTTCAGCGGTTATCTCTTCCGAACATAGCTACCCGGCGATGCCACTGGCGTGACAACCGGTACACCAGAGGTTCGTCCACTCCGGTCCTCTCGTACTAGGAGCAGCCCCCTTCAAATATCCAGCGCCCACGGCAGATAGGGACCAAACTGTCTCACGACGTTTTAAACCCAGCTCACGTACCTCTTTAAATGGCGAACAGCCATACCCTTGGGACCGGCTACAGCCCCAGGATGAGATGAGCCGACATCGAGGTGCCAAACACCGCCGTCGATATGAACTCTTGGGCGGTATCAGCCTGTTATCCCCAGAGTACCTTTTATCCGTTGAGCGATGGCCCTTCCATACAGAACCACCGGATCACTATGACCTGCTTTCGCACCTGCTCGACTTGTCGGTCTCGCAGTTAAGCACGCTTATGCCATTGCACTATCAGCACGATTTCCGACCGTACCTAGCGTACCTTCGTACTCCTCCGTTACACTTTGGGAGGAGACCGCCCCAGTCAAACTGCCTACCATGCACTGTCCCCGATCCGGATTACGGACCAAGGTTAGAACCTCAAACAAACCAGGGTGGTATTTCAAGGATGGCTCCACGCAGACTGGCGTCCACGCTTCAAAGCCTCCCACCTATCCTACACAGACCGGTTCAAAGTCCAATGCAAAGCTACAGTAAAGGTTCATGGGGTCTTTCCGTCTAGCCGCGGGGAGATTGCATCATCACAAACACTTCAACTTCGCTGAGTCTCGGGAGGAGACAGTGTGGCCATCGTTACGCCATTCGTGCAGGTCGGAACTTACCCGACAAGGAATTTCGCTACCTTAGGACCGTTATAGTTACGGCCGCCGTTTACCGGGACTTCAATCAAGAGCTTGCACCCCATCATTTAATCTTCCGGCACCGGGCAGGCGTCACACCCTATACGTCCACTTTCGTGTTTGCAGAGTGCTGTGTTTTTATTAAACAGTCGCAGCCACCAGTTTATTGCAACCCCTTCACCCTTTGCGCGCAGGCGCATCAGGCTACAGGGGCGTACCTTATCCCGAAGTTACGGTACCAATTTGCCGAGTTCCTTCTCCCGAGTTCTCTCAAGCGCCTTAGAATACTCATCTCGCCCACCTGTGTCGGTTTGCGGTACGGTCCTGTTAAACTGAAGCTTAGAGGCTTTTCTTGGAACCACTTCCGATTGCTTCTTCACCGAAGTGAATGGCCTCGCACCCTTGAATTCCGCGCCCGGATTTGCCTAAGCGCCTTCTCCAATGCAAGGACCGGGACTTCCAACACCCGGACAACCTTCCGCGATCCGTCCCCCCATCGCATTTAACAATGGTGCAGGAATATTAACCTGCTTCCCATCAGCTACGCATTTCTGCCTCGCCTTAGGGGCCGACTCACCCTACGCCGATGAACGTTGCGTAGGAAACCTTGGGCTTACGGCGAGGGGGCTTTTCACCCCCTTTATCGCTACTCATGTCAGCATTCGCACTTCCGATACCTCCAGCACACTTTTCAATGCACCTTCGCAGGCTTACGGAACGCTCTCCTACCATGCACATAAATGTGCATCCGCAGCTTCGGTATATTGCTTAGCCCCGTTACATCTTCCGCGCAGGACGACTCGATCAGTGAGCTATTACGCTTTCTTTAAAGGATGGCTGCTTCTAAGCCAACCTCCTGACTGTTTTAGCCTTCCCACTTCGTTTCCCACTTAGCAATATTTGGGGACCTTAGCTGGCGGTCTGGGTTGTTTCCCTCTTGACACCGGACGTTAGCACCCGATGTCTGTCTCCCGTGATTGCACTCTTCGGTATTCGGAGTTTGCTATGGCGTAGTAATCCGCAATGGACCCCACAACCATGACAGTGCTCTACCCCCGAAGGTGATACACGAGGCACTACCTAAATAGTTTTCGGAGAGAACCAGCTATTTCCAGGTTTGTTTAGCCTTTCACCCCTATCCACAGCTCATCCCCTAACTTTTCAACGTTAGTGGGTTCGGACCTCCAGTACGTGTTACCGCACCTTCATCCTGGCCATGGATAGATCACCTGGTTTCGGGTCTACACCCAGCGACTGAATCGCCCTGTTCGGACTCGCTTTCGCTACGCCTGCCCTAATCGGTTAAGCTTGCCACTGAATGTAAGTCGCTGACCCATTATACAAAAGGTACGCCGTCACCCCTTGCGAGGCTCCGACTGTTTGTATGCATGCGGTTTCAGGATCTGTTTCACTCCCCTCCCGGGGTTCTTTTCGCCTTTCCCTCACGGTACTGGTTCACTATCGGTCGATCACGAGTATTTAGCCTTGGAGGATGGTCCCCCCATCTTCAGACAGGATTTCACGTGTCCCGCCCTACTTGTCGTACACCTAGTTCTTCCTCGCTGTTTTCGTCTACAGGGCTATCACCTGCTATGGCGGCACTTTCCAGAGCCTTCGACTAACAATGAAGATAAAGAGTACAGGCTGGTCCCATTTCGCTCGCCACTACTCTGGGAATCTCGGTTGATTTCTTTTCCTGCGGTTACTTAGATGTTTCAGTTCACCGCGTTCGCTTCTCATGACCTATGTATTCAGTCATGGATGACCCATTCGGGCCGGGTTTCCCCATTCGGATATCGGAGGATCAAAGCTCGTTTGCCAGCTCCCCTCCGCTTTTCGCAGGCTACCGCGTCCTTCATCGCCTGTGATCGCCAAGGCATCCACCACATGCACTTGTTCGCTTGACCCTATAACGGGTGTGTCTCGCACGCCCTTCACTGGGAAGGACCGTGGCTGCCACACTCGCTACAGGTTGAGTATTCGTGTTGCGCCGTATTCCAAAGCAATCTTTCGATCACCTTTTCATACATTGATACAATCACAACCCTGATTCACCTACTCGCACACCCATCTCTAAGCATGCTTTCGTGAATCTCTTTACTACTTCTTCCTGATTGTTAAAGAACGACAGCCGATATCATGGTTGCTATAACCATGTATCACTCTGACTGGCTCAATCGCCAATGCACAGCACTCTGCTTCTCACAGCAGCGCTACGCATTGAGGATTGGTGGAGGATGACGGGATCGAACCGACGACCCCCTGCTTGCAAAGCAGGTGCTCTCCCAGCTGAGCTAATCCCCCAGTCATGCACAGACCATCATCTGTTGCCACTCAGGGGTTTTGCCGGTCAGCCATCGCAGACAAGACAATGGTGGGTCTGGATGGATTCGAACCATCGACCCCCGCCTTATCAAGACGGTGCTCTAACCGACTGAGCTACAGACCCCTGAGTCTGTCTGCGTTTCTGTCTTTAATTCACAGCCGATAAGCGTGAGCGCTCAACACGATTGACACGTGAGCTCGAGAAAGGAGGTGATCCAGCCGCACCTTCCGATACGGCTACCTTGTTACGACTTCACCCCAGTCATGAATCCTACCGTGGTGACCGTCCTCCTTGCGGTTAGACTAGCCACTTCTGGTAAAACCCACTCCCATGGTGTGACGGGCGGTGTGTACAAGACCCGGGAACGTATTCACCGCGGCATGCTGATCCGCGATTACTAGCGATTCCAGCTTCACGCACTCGAGTTGCAGAGTGCGATCCGGACTACGATCGGTTTTCTGGGATTGGCTCCCCCTCGCGGGTTGGCGACCCTCTGTTCCGACCATTGTATGACGTGTGAAGCCCTACCCATAAGGGCCATGAGGACTTGACGTCATCCCCACCTTCCTCCGGTTTGTCACCGGCAGTCTCCCTAGAGTGCTCTTGCGTAGCAACTAGGGACAAGGGTTGCGCTCGTTGCGGGACTTAACCCAACATCTCACGACACGAGCTGACGACAGCCATGCAGCACCTGTGTTATGGCTCCCTTTCGGGCACTCCCACCTCTCAGCAGGATTCCATACATGTCAAGGGTAGGTAAGGTTTTTCGCGTTGCATCGAATTAATCCACATCATCCACCGCTTGTGCGGGTCCCCGTCAATTCCTTTGAGTTTTAATCTTGCGACCGTACTCCCCAGGCGGTCAACTTCACGCGTTAGCTACGTTACCAAGTCAATGAAGACCCGACAACTAGTTGACATCGTTTAGGGCGTGGACTACCAGGGTATCTAATCCTGTTTGCTCCCCACGCTTTCGTGCATGAGCGTCAGTATTGGCCCAGGGGGCTGCCTTCGCCATCGGTATTCCTCCACATCTCTACGCATTTCACTGCTACACGTGGAATTCTACCCCCCTCTGCCATACTCTAGCCCGCCAGTCACAAATGCAGTTCCCAGGTTAAGCCCGGGGATTTCACATCTGTCTTAGCGAACCGCCTGCGCACGCTTTACGCCCAGTAATTCCGATTAACGCTTGCACCCTACGTATTACCGCGGCTGCTGGCACGTAGTTAGCCGGTGCTTATTCTTCCGGTACCGTCATCCCCCCAGGGTATTAACCCAGAGGTTTTCTTTCCGGACAAAAGTGCTTTACAACCCGAAGGCCTTCTTCACACACGCGGCATTGCTGGATCAGGCTTGCGCCCATTGTCCAAAATTCCCCACTGCTGCCTCCCGTAGGAGTCTGGGCCGTGTCTCAGTCCCAGTGTGGCTGGTCGTCCTCTCAGACCAGCTACAGATCGTCGCCTTGGTAGGCCTTTACCCCACCAACTAGCTAATCTGCCATCGGCCGCCCCTGTAGCGCGAGGTCCCGAAGGATCCCCCGCTTTCATCCACAGATCGTATGCGGTATTAATCCGGCTTTCGCCGGGCTATCCCCCACTACAGGACACGTTCCGATGTATTACTCACCCGTTCGCCACTCGCCACCAGGGTTGCCCCCGTGCTGCCGTTCGACTTGCATGTGTAAGGCATGCCGCCAGCGTTCAATCTGAGCCAGGATCAAACTCTTCAGTTCAAACCTGTTACTGTTTTTCGGTTGTTTTACCAACCGGTCGCTCACTCAACGTACTGACGAATGATCTCTCCATCTTTCAATGGAAAAACCTTCCTTTCATTACTGTGTGAGACTTGATACTTTCGCTTCCAGCAAACCCCGAAGGATCCACTGCGCGTCGCGCATCAAGCGCCCACACTTATCGGCTGTTAATTTTTAAAGATCGATTCCGCATTCACTACCAAACCGGCACCGCACGCCGCTGACATCAATCATCAGCATTCCAACTACCCGGCACCGCTTCGTTCTGCGTCGCTGCATCAGCAGCAGAGAAACGAGATTATGGAGAACTTTCGCTACGCCGTCAACAGGTTTTTCCAACTTCCTGAACCTGCCCGCTTCGCTGAAAGCCTTGCCACTGCTGGCTCTCCCGCTCCCCGTGCCTCGTTGTCCGAAGCACGAAAGAGCGAGATTCTAGCGACCCGCACACCGCCTTGCAAGCGTTATTTTGATAGACATGGAATGCGCCAAAAACGGCGCGAGGACGACGAGAAAAACGGACACCCAGCGCGGGCAAAAAGAACCAAAAACCCACAATCCACTAACAGCCTCAAAAGCACAATCACACAGCCGCGTGCTTAAGCATCACTCGTTCGACAACACCTAAATAGTGATCGATATCCGGCGTAGCACGATTCTCTTCCTTGGCAAGATCGTCCCATCTACGCAGACGCAATGCGTCTTCCGCGTAGGGCTTTTGCAGGAATGCCTCAGCTTCCTCCTTACTAAAGATGCCGCCCTGCAATTCCAAGCTCCGCACCGAATCAGCGGAGAGCTGGCCGAAATACGTGTCGTCGATGGCGCACAGGCAGCGCTTGGCGTCGACGTGCAAACGGATCGGCTCCAACACCGCGTTCGGCAAAACCGGCCGCAAGAACGGCAACGCGAAATACTGATGCAGATCGTCGATGCCCCGCTCTGTCGGCGTCTCGCCCTGGAGATTGAGCAGGTGGCCGAGGTCGTGCAGAAACGCCGCGGCAACCAGTTCCTCGTCGGCGCCCGCCTCTTCCGCCAACAAACCGCTCTGCAACGCATGCTCGAGTTGCGTCACCGGCTCGCCGCTGTAAGCCAACTGGCCGTACTGCTCGAACAGGGATCGAATATCCTTCACATCCAATGCCACACGCTTACTCCCACGGTAATGAAAAGGTCTTCAGATTGGTAAAGCTCTTCATGGCTTCCTGAACGCCTTCCTTATAGCCGAGCCCGGAGTCCTTGATGCCGCCGAACGGCGTCAACTCGATCCGATAGCCGGGCACCTCCCACACGTTGACCGTCCCCACGCGCAATTCGTTGATGAAGCGCGTGATCGCATCCTGCCGGTTCGTGCACACGCCCGACGACAGCCCGAACGCCGTACCATTGCTGATGCGAATCGCGTCGTCGATGGTGTCGAAGGTGATGATCGGCGACACCGGCCCGAAGGTCTCTTCGCGCACCAATGTCATCGATGGATCGACGCCGTCCAGCACCGTCGGCGCATACAACGCGCCTTTGCGCTGATTGCCAATCCGCAGACGCGCCCCGTTCGCCACCGCCTCATTCACACGCGCCTCGAAAAGCTGCGCCGCGGCGACGTCGATCACGGTGCCCATCTGATTCGACGCATCGAACGGATCGCCGAAAGACCAGGCGCGCGTCTTTTCGACGACTAGATCGGTGAAGTCCGCGGCCACGCTCTTTTGCACCAGCATCCGCTTGACCGCGGTGCAGCGTTGCCCGGAGTTCTTATACGAGCCTTGCACGGCGAGCGTCGCCGCGCGTTCGAGATCGGCGTCGTCGAGCACGATCAGCGGATCGTTGCCGCCCAGTTCCAGCACCACGCGCCGGTATGCCGCCTTGCCCGCAATGTATTTGCCGATCGCCACGCCGCCTGTGAACGTGACGAGCTCCGCCAATGGATGCGTGATCAGCTCATCGGCGATTTCGCGCGGATCGCCGGTCAGCACCTGCAGCATTGGCGCAGGCAGACCGGCTTCGTACAGCACGTCGGCGAGATAAAGCGCCGAGAGCGGCACCTTTTCCGACGGCTTCAGCACCACGCGATTGTTCGTCGCGATGGCCGGCGCGATCTTGTGCGCGACCTGGTTCATTGGATGGTTGAACGGCGTAATCGCGACGATCACACCCGCCAGCGGCTCGCGCTGCGAAAACACGCGACGCTTCTTGCCATGCGGCGTGAGATCACAGGAAAAACTCTGGCCGTCGTCGCGCAATGCTTCGATCGACGCAAACTTCAACACGTCGGCGACGCGGCCGATCTCATAGCGCGAGTCCTGTTTCGACAACCCCGACTCGAGCGAAATCAGATCCGATGCCTCTTCGGTCCGCTCGCGCATGAGCGAAGCCGCGCGCTCCAGAATCTGCGAGCGTTCGTAACGCGTGAGCTTCGCTTCATAGGCCGCGGCGTATTCGAACGCGGCGCGCACGTCGTCGACGCTCGCCAGCGGGACCGTGCCAACACGCGTTCCCGTGTATGGATCGAACACGTCGAGCGTGCGCGAGCGCGTCACGCGCTCGCCTTTGAGCCGCAGCGCTTCCGCCCGAAAAGCCGGATGGTCCCGCAGCACGGTATTCATGATGACGACACGCGATTCAAGGCGATGTCGAAGATATCGAAGTTGCGCAGTCTCTTGCCGCTTTCGCCACCGCTGGACGGCAACGCTTCGACACGCCGGTTGAACAGCAGCGGCACTTCCTGCTCGGAAATCCCGCCATGCGAGCGCAACGGCACCGTCAGCCCGGACAGATCATGTTCCGCGCGCCGCGTGCCGAGCACCACATGCTTGGTGCTGACCACGACGATATCGCCGACGCGATCGTTCGGCAGTTCGAAGCGCTCGCAGGCCGCCGCGTTGTCGAGCACGGTATCGATCCCCTGCAAGCCGCCGATCCGCTCGATCACCTGCGCGACGCTCACATCGCGCGGCAGATAAATCGTCGCGAACGAGCCGAGCGCGCCGTGATGCACCACATACGGATCCGTGATCGGCAGAATGACACGCGCGCGGCCATGGCCGAGCCAGTCGTCGAGCACGTCCTGCAAATAGATCACGTTCGGCTCGCCCGTCTGCGGATCGTGCTTGGCGTTCATACCGTGATCGGCGGTCAGGCCGATCACCCAGCCGAGCGCGTCGAGCTTCGCGAGGTAGCCGTCCATCATCGCGTAGAAGGCGTTCGCGCCTTCGGTACCCGGCGCCCATTTGTGCTGGATGTAATCGGTGGTGGACAGATACATGAGGTCGAGCTTGCGCGTTTGCGCAAGCCGCACGCCGGCCGCGAACACGAATTCGGACAGCCCGGCGCTATACACATCGGGCACCGGCATGCCGACCAGATCGAGCACTTCGCCGATGCCGTTTTCCTCGAACGTCACCTTGTCGGCTTTTTCCGCCGAGAAGCAGATGCCTTTCAACTGCCAGCCGAGCAGCCGGCGCAATTTGTCTTTCGCGGTGACCACGGCGACCGCGGCGCCGGCTTCGGCAGCAGCGGCCAACAGCGTGCCGGCGCGCAGGTAAGCGGGATCGTTCATCATCACTTCCGCGCCCTCGCCGCCGTTCGCGTCCGGGTCCCAGAAGTAGTTGCCGCATATGCCGTGCACCGAAGGCGGCACGCCGCACACGATCGACAGATTGTTCGGGTTGGTGAACGACGGGATCACGCAGTCGCCCTTGAAGGCGGCGCCGCCCTTGAGCATCTTGCCGATGAACGGCGCGACGCCCGCCGCGACCGCGGCTTCGAGATAATCGAATTCGCAGCCGTCGACGCACACCACCACCGTCGGTTGCGAGGGCAGCCGGTAGCTGCGGCCGTTGACTTCGATCGTGCGTTCGCTTGTGCTCGTGCTTATGCTCGTATTTGCCATCGTTACCTTCCATGCGTGCCGGGCACGCGCGTTGTAGTCAGTTCGCTGCAACCATCTCAATCATTCGATGCCGCCGGCACCCGCACTACGTTCAACGGCCCCGCCGTTTCGCACGCCGCGTGAGCGCGCTGCAAGCCGCCGTTCACATGCGCATGCATCAGCGCCGCGGCATGCTCGGCGTCGCGCGAAGCCAGCGCCTTCAGGATCGCGCGATGCTCGGCGAGCGAGCGCTCCATCGCATCTGCATGCACCACCAGCGCGGCACGTCGAAACAGACTCAATTCGCACACCAGCCGCCGGTACGTTTCATACAGTTTCGAATTGCCCGACGCCGCCACCAACGCATCGTGAAACGCCACATTCGCGCGCGCATAAGCGTCGTGATCCTCGCCGTCGAGCGCCGCGCGCATCGCGTCGAGCCAGTCTCGCAACACCGCGAGCTTGCCGGCATCGATGCTCGCCGCCAGCATCCGGCACGCCGCCTCTTCGAGCACGGCGCGCACCGCGTAAATCTCATCCGCTTCCGCCAGCGACACCGTCCGCACGAACACGCCGCGATTCTTCTCGGTACGCACGAGTCCGGCCTGCTCCAGCGCGCGAAACGCCTCGCGCACCGGACCGCGCGACACCTGCAGACGCGTGGCCCAGTCGGCTTCGTTGAGTTTGTCGCCGGGCGCGAGCGCCCCGTCGATGATGTGCCGTTCGATTTCGTCGCGAACCAGCGTCGTGAGCGAATGCCTGCGCACAACCTCAATCGGATCGACAGAAGCAGTTTGCATATATTCGGTCATTTTGACAAATTTCGCCACATCGATATGTGTATGGGCTTGCGCGCCGTCATGGCACGCAAACACAACGATCAGGATTCGGGCGTCAGTCGACCCGACGGCGCGGGACGCGCGCCGCGATCAGCAGCAGCGCAGCGAGCGAGACCAACAAAAGAATTAGCGAAAGCGCGGAGGCCGGCAGGTAATAACCGCGCTCGACCTGGCCGACGACCACGATCGGCACCGTCGCGAATCCGGGTGGATACACGGTCAGCGTGGCGCCGAGTTCGCCGAGCGAGAGCGCGAAGCCGAGCGCAAGACTGGCGCGGATGGCCGGCACCAGTTGCGGCAGCACGACACGGCGCAACACCATCGAAGGCGGCGCACCGAGGCTTGCCGCGGCTTCGCGCAAAATCGTCAGCTCCGGGCGCAATGCGGCGGCGGCGCAGCGGTAGCAAAACGGCAGCACCAGCGCCAACTGCACGAACACGACGATCGCCGCCGAACTCGACAGATCGAACGGCCGCTTGTGATACGCGATCAGCACCGCGAGCCCGAGCACCACGCTCGGCACGCCGTTGGGCATCATCGCGATGGTGTCGACGATCGCGCCGAGGCCACGGCGGTCGCGCCCTTCGAGCGCCAGCGCGAGCCACAGGCCGAGAATCGTACCGAGCACCGCGACGCCCATGCCGATTTCGAGGCTGGTGGTGAGCGCGTCGAAGTCGCTCGAACCGAGGCGCTCGAACCAGCGCATGCTGAAGCCGTCGGGCAGGATCGTGCCGGACCAGTGCGCGGCCACGCTCGACAGTGCGACGACCAGCACCGGCAACACGAACAGCCAGAAGCACAGCAACGCGGCAAAGCCGAGAAACAGGCCGCCGAGCATGCGCACCACCAGGCTGCGGCGCACCGGCCGCGCTTTCTTATGCATGACCGGCAAAACGGTCGGGTCCAGTTCAACGGCCATGGCCCGCTCCTTTCACCTTGCGACGGTTGACCTGGCGGTACAACGCGTACAGCGACAAAGACATGATCAGCATCACGACCGCGCCGGCGGCGGCGGTCGGCAGATCGAGATCGACGGTGGCGGAACTGTAGATCGCCACCGGCAGCGTGATCAGATGCGCGCTGCCGAGCACGAGCAGAATGCCGAACTCGTTGAGCGTCAGCAGAAAACACAGGATCGTGCCGGCGGCGATGCCCGGCCACGCGAGCGGCAGGATCACCTTGAACGCGACCATCCAGCCGCTCGCGCCGAGGCTGCGGGCGGCTTCGATCAGACGCATGTCGAGCGTGGCGAACGAAGCGAGCGTGGGACGCACGACGAACGGCGCGTAGAACACGACCTCCGCGAGAATCACGCCGCCCACGCCGAACAGGAAATCGAGCGGCGGCGCCTGCATATGAAAGAGCCGCTGCAAGCCGATGCTGACGGAGCCTTGCGAGCCGTACAGAAAGATCAGTGTGAAGGCGACCAGAAACGACGGGAACGCCACGAACAGTTCGAGAAAGCGCGTGATCATCCGCGCGCCGGGAAACGGCTTGAAGAACAGGATCGACGCCAGCGCGACGCCGAGCAGCGACGCGAGCCCGGCGCTGGCGAACAGGATCCACAGCGTCGTGCCGATCACGCCGCTCGTTTCCGGGTTACTGAAGAACGCCGAATAAGCATGCAGGCTCAAGCCGTGAGGACCGGTCAGGCTCAGCAGCACGAGACGCACGAGCGGATAGACGACCAGCGGTCCGAGCACCACCACCAGGATGAACAGCAAATGCCATTGCGCTGCGCGTTCGCGACGCTTCACCGCGGCCGTATGCGAAGCGGCGCTGGCGCTGCGGCGCACGTCGGCTGCGGCATCGGCGGCAGCCGAGCCTAGCGGGTTCGGCGTATCAGGGGTTGATAAGGACGACATCGTCAGCCTCGTAACGCAGGGAAATACGCGCGCCCTTCTCCGGCATCATGCCGTGACCGCGCTGCATGGTGACGAGCACCGCCTCATTCGGCATGGCGTCCAGCGCGACGGAGACCGACAAAACCGCGCCGTACCATTCGACCGAGGTGATCGCGCCGTGCAACTGCCCTTCGCCGAGCGGCACGACACGCAGCGCCTCCGGACGCAGACAGGCCACGCGATCGCGCTCGTTGTAGCGTGCGTCGTCCATGCTGAAGGCGACCTGCGGCGGCAGCAGATTGGCCGCGCCCAGATAACGCGCGACGAAGCCGTCGGCCGGCGTGTCGTACAGCTGCTGCGGCGTGCCGAGTTGGGCGATGCGGCCTTCGCGCATCAACAGCGTGCGGTCGGAGAGCACCAGCGCGTCGTCCTGATCGTGCGTCACGCAGACGATCGTCAGATTCGGCAGGCGCTCATGCAGTGCCTTGAGTTCGGAACGCACCGACGCGCGTAGATTGGCGTCGAGTGCGGAAAGCGGTTCGTCGAGCAGCAGCACATCGGGCTCGATCACGAGCGCACGCGCGAGCGCCACGCGCTGCTGCATGCCGCCCGACAACTGCGCGGGCATCACGTGGCCGGCGTCGCCGAGTTGCACGAGTTTCAGCGCGTCGGCGACGCGCCGTGCGACATCTTTGGACGGCGTGCGGCGCGCGCGCAAGCCGAAGGCCACGTTCTCGAACACCGACAGATGGGGAAACAGCGCATAGCTCTGGAATAGCAGACCGAGATTGCGCTTATGCGGCGGCACGTGCGTGAGATCGTGACCGGCCACGGTCAGCGTGCCGGCCAGTCCGTCCGCTTCGATAAACCCGGCGATGAAACGCAACAACGTCGTCTTGCCGCAACCGCTGCGGCCGAGCACGGTGAGCAATTCGCCGCGCTGAATGGTCAACGACAGATCGTCGAGCACCGTGCGCGAACCGAAGCGCACCGTCAGATGATCGATCTGCACGCCGCCCGGCGTAGTCGAACGCGCGGCGTCGAGCGCGTCCGGTGCGGCGCCGAGCGCGCCGGGTTGAGCAAGACTGGCGGTATTCACCGGGTTCATCCTCCAACTGGATTAATGCTGACGCGGCGCCCCGGTTTCGCCGTGGACGCCGCCTGATTCTGCGACGTCACGCGGCCTGATGCGCCCGTGACGTCGATAACGCGACGAACGACGGGTTACTTCGGTTTGACCACTTCGATCTGCTTGCCCGACGAACCGATCACGTCGCTCTTCCAGCGCGCGGTCCAGTCGGCCTTCTTCGTCATAACCTGATTCCAGTCCACCGGAATCAGCTTCACGCCGGCGATGGCCTTCTTGACGGCTTCGCCGTTCTTGCCGGTGAGCGGCACGTCGGTACGGCCCGGAATGCCGAAGATGTCCGGCACTTTCGCCTGCACTTCCGTCGACATCAGGTAATCGATCAGCTTCTTGCCTTCCGCCTGGTTCGGACCGTTCTTGATCAGGCCGATCGCGTACGGCAACTGGAACGTGGTCGGCTGGCCGCCTTCATGTGCGAGGAAGATCGGCTTGAGCGACAGGCCGCCATTGGCCGCGTCGTCCAGATCCATTTGCAGGTCGCCGTTGGCGACCGCGATTTCGTTACGCGAGAGCAGCACGTCGAGGTAGCCCGTGCCCTTGGTGTGGAACTTGGCGCTGTTTTCGAGCTTCTTCAGATAATCGAACGCCTTGTCTTCGCCCATCAGCGACGAGGTCAGGATGATCACCGCCATGCCGTCGCCGGCCGTGGCCGGGTTCGAATAAGCGATCTTGCCGCTGAAGTCCGGGTGCAGCAGGTCGGCGAAGGTCTTCGGCTGGGTCTTGGTGACTTCCGGGTTGATCGCGAACGAGAAGTAGTTGTTCACGAAGGTCGCCCATGCGCCGTTCGGCGCCTTGGCGATCGCCGGCACGTTCTTGTAGTTGGCGCTCTGATAAGCCTGCAGCAGGCCGCTCTGGTCGGCTTGCTGGATGAACGGCGGCAGCGTGACGAGCACGTCGGCCTTCGGCTGATCCTTTTCGATGGTGGCGCGGTTCACCACTTCGCCACTACCCGCCGTGACGATGTTGACCTTCACGCCTTCCTTCTTTTCGAAGGCCGGCAGCACGTCCTTGTAGAGGTTCTCGAGGCCGTCAGCGGTGTACAGCACCACGGCGTCGGCCGCGTGCGCCTGCATGGCCGTGGCGCCGAAGGCTGCCGCGGCGACCAGCGCCGGCAGCAGTTTGCGTGCGAGGCCGGCCGTGGCGTGAAGGGAATTCGTCTTTGTCATGTCGCTTTCTCCGAAAGGCAAAAAACCAGACGGTCGGGAGATCCCGATACCTGTTGTGATTGAATTGTGACTGAGCGGCGGTAGCGCCGCGCCGCTTGCGTGTTGCCCGCATCAAGCTGTTGTGCAGATTCATGCGGATTGCAGATTGCCAACAACTTTGCTGCCTTCTTGTCGCCTCTTTCCAGCCTGACTCACAGCCCTGCTACGACACTCGCGCCGCCGGCCATGCCTGAATGGGCACGGCAAGGATCACAGGTTTCCATGACAACGCCATGACGATTCTGCCGATTTCCAAAAAATGACACAATTCGCCAATAATATCCAAATCGCTTTCGATCGCCCGGCGTGCGCGGCGCTCGTTCAGATAGCGACGAAGGCTCGCGCGATGGCGGGAACCGCGCCGGTCCTGCCACGCCTCACAGCCTGTGTGCCGAGTCACCGCGATCCTACATGGCGAAAATGACGATGTATGCGTAACGCTTCGCGGTAGCGCTGCGTCTGTGGGCTGGTTCCGATCGACGGCGCGTATTGTGCCCGGCCAAGCGGAATATTGCAGCGGATGGGGATAGTGAAACGCGGCGCGTGTGCTGCATCGACGCGATCGAGGTTGACGTTCGCACATCGCGAGCCGCGGATCGGCCGCACCTTCAAGTGGCTCGGCATTCGATGCATGTAAATGGCGCGCCCTGCCCTGACAGGCAGTCAATGAGCGGCGCTCAGGCGATCAGGATTTCCGGGCCATGCGCCGCAATCGCCTTGCCGAGCGCGCGTTCGGGCGCGAGCTCCGTCACCAGATAACGTGTCGACTCGATACCGTTGATGCGCACCGGCGTCACACGGCCGAACTTCGAATGATCGGCGACCACCACCACCATGTCCGCCGCGGCGATCATGCGGCTGCGCACCTCGGCGGCCATGCGGCTGTAGTCGGTCAGATAGCCGTCCGGCGAAATCCCGCCCGCGCCGATGAAGGCGAAGTCCGCGTGATACTGCGTCAGTTGGTGGACGGTATCGAGCCCGAAGGTGGCGTCTTCTATGTCGGACAACTCGCCGCCCAGCAGCGTGATGCGGTTGTCGTTGCGGCGGCCGAGCAGCAGCGCGATCCGCCAGTCGTTCGTGTACACGGACAAACGGTGCCGGTCGAGCAACGCCCGCGCCACCGCCTGCGTGGTGCTGCCCGAATCGATGATCAGCGACGCGCCGTCCGGCACGAACTCCGCCGCGCGCTCGCCGATGGCGCGCTTCGCGCCGGCATTGGCGGCTTCGCGTGTATCGAGGTCGGGCTCGCGCCGGTCGCTCGACAACGCGCCGCCGTGAGTCGTGACCAGCAGGCCGCGCCCGGCCAGCGCGTTCAGGTCACGGCGAATGGTCTCGCGCGACACGTTCAGTTCGCGCACCAGCTCCGCGACCGAGAGCGCGCCGGTTTTGGCGACTTGCGCCAGGATGTATTGGTGACGTTGTTCTGCGAGCATCTATAAAAGGCCGGAAGCCGGCACGCTTGGGTTTCGCCACGGTTGGAGAAGGCCGGCGTATTGTATTACGCGTGACGCGGCGATGCTCCCCTTGCCGCGCTTACCTGCTAACCTGAACGCCCTGGCCGTGCGCGAATGTCCCTCGATAGAGGTGGACGCCGCGTGGTCCGTCAACCGAACTGCCGATGCCGCCACTGTTTCGCCGTCTACTGTTGCTGTTCCACGCGCTGCGTTACGGCGCGCGCCTGATCTGGCTTGCCGCGCCGCAAGACCACAAACTGCACTGGATGATCGAGCTGATCGGCCGCTTGCATACGGCCGAACGTAGCGACAAAAGCCTGAGCGGCGTGCTGCCGGCACTCGGACCACTGGCGGCCCGGTTCGCGCAAACGCTGGCCGCACGACCCGAACTCGCGGCCGGCACCTTGCACGACGCCATCGACGCGATCGATCACATGGAAGCCCCGCTGCCGTCGCACGAGTCCGAACAGGCGCTCGCGCGCGCTTTCGGCAGGCCGCTCGCCGCGCTGTTCAGCGCGGTGGATCTGGTGCCGGTGCGCGGCGGCTTCGCCGAGCAGACGCATCTCGCGCGGCTGCTCACGCCGGTGAACGGCCATCACGAAGTGGCGATCAAACTGGTGCGCGCCGACCAGTTGCAACAGATCGGCGATGAACTCGCGCTGCTGCGCTGGGTCGCGCGCTGGCTGGAGAAGCTCTCCGGCACCGCGCGCCGCCTGCAATTGCGCACGCTGGCGCAGACCTTCACGGACGACATCCTGCGCCGCTTCGACCTGCGCGCGGAAGCCGCCAATCTCAGCCAAACCGGCCATCATTTCGACGGCGACAAGCGCATCGTCGTGCCGGACGTGATCTGGGATCTCTGCACCGCTTACACGCTGACCGTGCAGCGCGTCAGCACCTTGTCGGCGAGCGATCTGCCCGGCTTGCACGCGCGTCACATCAAACTTGCGCCGCTCGCCGCGCATATCGTCGAAGTGGTGACCGAGCAGGCCTTTGAGCACGGCTTCTTTCACGCCACGCTCGACGCGCGCCGCGTACGCGTGAGCATCGAACCGGACACGCTGGGGCGTCTCGTGCTGGCGGAATTTTCGATCATGTCGAGTCTCTCGACGGGCGAGCGCGAATTCTTCGTGCATGGCGCGACCGCGCTCTTCGACCAGGACTACGGGCGGCTCGCCGAAATGCATCGCGATGCCGGACACGTGCCGCACGACACGCGCGCCGAGGTGCTCGAAGCCGAGTTGCGCTCGCGCGCCGAAGCGCATTTCGCGGCCGAGCCGGAAGACCGTTCAGCGGGTTCGCTGTTTCATCATCTGCTGCATGCGGTGCAGCCGTTCGAGGGCGGGGTGCCCGAGCGGCTCGCGACCGCGCAGCGTTCGTTTCATCAAGCGGAAATGCTGGCGCGCGCGCTGCATCCGGGCGTCGATACATGGAATATCACGCGCGACGTACTGGCGGATATCGCGCGGCGCGACGTCGATCACCGCGGCTGGCTCAAACGGATTGGACGCGAATTGCCGCATCTCGCGCATATGCTCCCGCGCGTGCCGCAACTGGCGGTTCGCTATCTGCAACACGAGCACGATCGAGCGCGTACGCCGCAGCAGAATGCGCAACTGATGGTCGAGATCGGCCGCGAATACCGGCGCACGCGTGTGCTGCTGTGGGCGTGCGCGGTGTGCGGCGGCGTGCTCGGCGCGGGGACGGTGCTGCTGATGTGGTGATGGTGTGATGTGCGGTGGTGCGCGGTTCAAACCACACTCTGACTCTGCCAACGCGTTTGGCCAATTGCAGTTTCGAGCAAGACGCGCGTTGCGTCTCCCGGCAAGATGGCGGCTTTTCTCTTAACGCTTGCCGATGCCCGCCTCCTTTATCGCCACTGTTTTCGTCGTGTTGTGGTCGACCGGTTTCGTGGTCGCCCGCGCGATCACGCCGTACGCGGATCCCAATCTGTTCCTGCTTGCCCGCTTCGGCGGCACGGCGCTGATATTCGCGCTGGCCTCGCTGTTTGCACGCGCCACGTGGCCGCGCGGGCGCGACTTCGGCAAACATCTGGTAGCGGGTGCGCTGCTGCAAGGTGTCTATCTCGGCGCGGGTTACTGGGCCGTCGCACAAGGCTTGAGCGCCGGCGTGATGGCTTTGCTCGGCGCGCTGCAACCGCTCGCGACGGCCGCGGTCGCCGCGCCGCTCTTCGGCGAGCGGTTATCGCGGCGCGGCTGGACGGGCATGGCGCTCGGTCTCGCCGGCGTCGTGCTGGTGCTCGAACCGAAGCTGACGGCGGCCACGGCGCCGACGCCGCACGGCAGCGCGCCCACCTGGCTGGTCGTGCTGATCTCGATCGCCGCGATCGGCGCGATTACGGCGGGCACGCTGTTCCAGAAGACTTCGCTCGCCAAGGCCGATATTCGCAGCGCGAGCGCAGTGCAGAACTTCGGCGCCGCGCTCGTCGCGGGCGTGCTTGTGCTTGCGCTCGGTGAACATCGCTGGATTGCGTCCGCCACGCTGTGGGGATCGCTCGCGTGGGGAATCGTGATGCTCTCCGGCGTTAGCGTGACGTTGCTGGTGTGGATGGTCAGACGCGGCGACGCGGCGCGCGCGACTGCGCTGATGTTTCTCGCGCCGCCGCTTGCTGCCCTCGAAGGCTATGTCGGCTTCGGCGAGACGCTGCTGCCGATGCAGATTGTGGGGTTTGCGGTTGCGTTGGTGGGGGTGTTGCTGGCGCGGTCGTGATGGGTGCGTGCTCGATATGGGCGAGGCGGGGGTGGTGTGCGGCGTTGTCGCGATGCGTGGCGTGGGTGCGATGCACTGGAAAGTCGCGGTGCGCGGCGGTCGCTGTGCGCGCCTTGTTTGCTGCGTGTGGCGCGGTCGCTGTGCGCGGCACAGTCGCAGTGGGCGGCGCACAGCGATGCGTGGCGCAGCCGCAATGCAGCGCAGTCGCAATGCACAGCGCAATCGCAATGCGCGGCGCAGTCGCGACGCCCCCGCCGCGAATCAATCCGCCGTGTCCGCTCCTGCCGGCAATTTAGCGCGCGCCTTGCTGCCCGGCGCCGGCGCCCACGCTGGGCGGCTCTTGCGCGCCGAATCCACCACGGCGATGTAACGCCCAGCCCACGGCGTCACCTGTCGGTCGCTTTTCAACACCCACAGCGATTTACCCGATTCGACGAGCGCGACATACTCGGCATCGAGAATGCCATAGTGATCGATAAACGAATTGAGCGACGCGGGAATGCGCACGCAACCTTTCGAGTGACGCATGCCCAGCAGCGATTCGAGATGGTCGGGGTCGGTGGCGTGCATCTGGAAGCGCATCTGCGACACGCCGCCCTTGCCCCAGCCGCGCTCACCCTGGGCCCAGCCGAGGTCGAAGATCCGCATATCACGCTTGCCGTAGCCGCGAATATGGTTTTCGTTCTGCGTGCCTTCCGAACGGAAATCCATGTTGGCCGGCGTGTGCTCGAATACGCCGAGCGGCGTGATGAAGTGGTCGTACTCGCCCGGCAGCCCGGTCGAAACCGGCGACGCCCCGATCATCTGCCAGGCGTCGGCCGGCGCGGCGCGAAAATAGATGAAGAGCGCCTGCACGTTGGCATTGCGATCGACCAGCACGACATACTCGCCCGACAGATCGCCGAGCATGTGCGCGCCGAGCACGGCTTGCAGCCGGTTGGCATAGGCTCGCTGCTCCGCTGCCGGCACATTCAGCGTACGCGTGACGTTCTGCGCGAACACCTCCCGCAGCATGAACGCGCGACGCGGATCGACCACGCCGGCGGCATCGGGCGCGGCGACAGCCGACGCATTGACGGCAGCCACCGGACGATTCACCGGCTTTGGCGCCGACACCGCGACGGGCGCCGAAGCTGCCATCGCCGCGCCGCATGACGCCATGCATAACGCGGCGCTCAGCGCACGCGCCCACCGGCGCAAAGAAGGCAATGCGCGCGCGATGCCCCGCACGGAAAGTCGATACGACATACACGACACGTCGGGCGGACGATTGACCGACGCGAAAAACAGACGGTCCATTACAGGCTGGCCAGGCCGGTTGGTGTGGTTCATCGCGTGTTTGAGCAAACCTGATTATTATTGACTGCTCGCCGGCTCACGCGGCGCTCTCAGAACGAGGATGTTACTAAGCACACTGCGATCTGTCGATGAAGATTCGTCGAATGATTGATACCGCTGTAATAACTGGACATCTTTGCAAATCAATGCGGCGGATTCAAAGCGGTGCGAAGGTGAATTGAACCCGGGCCGGTTACGGTTCGACATGTGCGCAAGCGCGCAAGGAGCAAAGAAGAATCATGACGCAACACGATCCAGTCGCACGCCAGGCAAGCATCTCTGAAGAAATGCACATCAGCGCCGAGTTCGATGCTGAATATGAAATCGAGCGCCGGGTTGCTTTCCTCGCGAATTATCTGCGTAGCAGCGGCCTGAAAACGTATGTGCTCGGGATCAGCGGCGGCGTCGACTCGACAACTGCGGGGCGGCTCGCGCAACTCGCGGTCGAGCGATTGCGCGCCGAACATTACGACGCGCACTTCGTCGCAATACGTCTGCCTTACGGCGAACAGAAAGACGAAGCCGACGCGCAGCAGGCATTGCGTTTCATTCGCGCGGACGAAAATCTCACCATCGATATCAAACCTGCGGCCGACGCCATGCTCGCCGCGCTGGATCAAAGCGGCCTGCTCTATAAGGACGAATCGCAACAGGACTTCGTGCACGGCAATATCAAGGCGCGGCAGCGCATGATCGCGCAATACGCGGTGGCCAGTGCGCGGGCCGGGGTGGTCATCGGCACGGATCACGCGGCCGAATCGGTGATGGGCTTCTTCACGAAGTTCGGCGACGGCGGCGCCGATGTATTGCCGCTCACCGGGCTCAACAAGCGGCGTGTGCGCGCGGTGTCCAAAGCGCTGGGCGCGCCGGAAGCATTAGCGCACAAGGTGCCGACCGCCGACCTCGAAATGTTGCGGCCGCAACGACCCGACGAGGACGCCTATGGCATTCCGTACGACGCAATCGACGACTTTCTGGAGCGCAAACCCGTGAGCGATGCGGCACGCGAGACCATCTTGCGCTTCCACGAAGTCACGCGTCACAAGCGCGCGTTGCCGTACACGCCGTTCGATTGGCCGGTGCAGACAAGCGGAGATTGAGAAAGGGATGGGTGTGCGGACGACGCGCCGGCACGCCGGCTTACGTGCGCTCTTGTCGCGCAACGCATTCAGGTGAATCGATCGCGCTGGGTTACTGAGGCGCCGGCGGTTCGTCGGTGAACAGATCGGCGCTGGCTTCAAGCGTCTGGCCGCCCAACTGCTTGCCGTGAATCTGCCGCGCGATCACTTCGCCGACATAGGGCACTTCGGCGTCCAGTTCGACCGTGGCGTACGCGCCGGGCTTACCTGCGTCGACGACCTCGATGTTCTTCGCGTAATGCCCAAGTTCGTGCTTGAGGAAATCCCGCACTTCCTGCTCGCTGCACGATTGCGCGATGTTGCGCACGATCAGGTTCATGCGCTCTACCCTCTGCGCGCGTTGCGGCCAGCGCCGCGATCCGCGGACTGCACGCGCACGGGGCGCAATGCGGCACGCTGTTTCGCCTGCACGGCAGCGAGTTGGCGGATCAACGCAGCGCCGGCGGCGCCCAAAGCGGCCAATGACAGATAGAAGGCGATCATTTAATTCTCCCCTGCGAGTTTCGTCCTGTACTCAGGATAGCCACAATCGACAGTAAAAGCGATGCAACACAGTGTCGTCAAAAAACGGGCTTAAATCTTGCCGTTAATGCACTGTACCTGAATAAGCGGCGTCAAAAATAGCAAAACAGCTGTTCATTTCCCGCTACAGACCCGGCAAACGCATCGAATGCGGACACTGAGCGCGAAAACCGGGCCGCGCCGCGCATCGCCACGGCATCCTGCGAGGGACCTGCGCAAAAGGCGGACTGGTTGTCGCGATCAGTCCGCCGCTTGCACGTTGGCCGAGCTCACCCACCATGCATTCCTGCCCTGCGGCAGTTGAACCAGCACCGCGGACGGATCGTCGACGCCGTCGTCAGCGACTTCGCATACGGCCAGGCCGTCAGGCAGGCGCTTCACCTCGCCGGCCGACTGGAACAGCGCAACACGTTGCGCGCTCAACGGCCGCAGTTGGCGGTACACGTCGAAGCTGATGGCCGCGGGCACATCGCCGCGAATCTTCAGCGTGTCGGCCTGGCCGCAATGCACCGGCTCGGCGGCGAGCACGGCAGTGCTGCCGAACACGCAGCCGATAGAAAGCGCCATGGCGGCAAGACGTAAATGGATCATGATGATTCTCCGAAAACTAGATGGGGCCGCGGCCTGCGAGTTGCAAGCCGCGCGGCTGAATAGCTGTTAAATGCGCGTGAACGAAGCAGGCGCCGCACACAAGCCGACCGGCTTCACGGCGGGCTGTCGCGGCCGGCGCCGCGACCGTCGTTGCCGCCGGTCGCCACGTCGAGCCGGCTCACGTCGCAAGACGTTTGACTGAAGCCCGAATAAACCACCGACCAGTTGCCGATAATCGCGGCTTGTGCTTCGGCGAGGCTCAGTTTGCCTTCGCAGACGCAGCGCTTGAGCATGACCGCCGCGCGCGCCTTGCGGCGCTCGCCCTGGTGGCCTGCCCACGGCAGAAGATCGAGATTGGCGGGCGCGTCCGGCGAGCCGCCGAGCACGATCGGCACGCGGCGGTCGAGCGCGAAGGTGGCGCCGTTGTCCGTATCGATGCCGCGCGCGGCAAGCATGCGGTCTTTGTGCGCCATCAGTTCGTCGAACGGCGGCGCGACCGTGTCCGCGTAACCGGGACGGCAAATCGTGTCGCCGACCGATTGCTGCGTGACGCGTTCGTCGAGCATGCCGGCGTTCTGCGCGCGAGCGTCGCCCATGCGTAGCATCACCAGCGCGGTGAAGCCGAGCGCAAGCGCAAAACGTATCCTGCCGAGATGACGCGCAACGCCGCGCCGGCGCGCAAGCGCCGGCAAAGCCGTGTCGTACGTACTGCTGGTCGCGTCGCTGGAATAGCTGGCGCGACGCCTGTCTGCAATGCCTGCGTTCATTCGTCGGCGCGCCGGGAGCGGCACGCAATAGTTCAATTCGCAGACTAATTAAAACACATTCAATATGGATAAGTAAAAAAGCCTGCCTATGCGCGGTGCGTGCATAGGCCGCGCTTAGCGGATTTCGCGGGCTGAGGAGACCGGCGGCGCTACCGTCACGCTTCGCCAGTCGCAAACGCCTGATTGTCGCGATGCAAAGGCATCCCGCATTGCGCCGCGTCTGCGACGCGGCGCAATGCGATCCGATCCGTCAACCCGCAGCTACTGCGCCACACGCGCCTGCAATGCGCGGATACGAAGCAGCGCCTGCGTATTGGACACCGTCGTGTCGTACATCTTCGCGAGATCGGCCTTCAGCGCGGTGCGCGATCCGCCGTCGAGATAAACCATATGCCCCGACGGATAAAAGCGCGCCGACAGATTCTGCCGGACCTGCTGGCTGAGCAGCGGCATTTGCTGTAAATCGAGCACGGTCTGATAAAACGGCGTGACGAAATCGAAGAAGCCGTTGGCCGACAGCACCTTCAGGTCGGGATTGAGCGCCATCACGGCAGCCAGGTCCCCGGCGGTGTACAGAATGATGTTGCCCTTCGAGTCGACGCCCTTCTGCGCGCCGGTCGGATCGATGTGACTGAAGTCCCAGTACTTGAAGGCCTGGTCGTTCAGATCCGTGAACGACGAATTCGACGTGTACTTCAGTTGCTCGTTCAGATAGACGTTCCACATCGTCGTGTAGACGCCGGTCACCGCCGTCATGGTCGGGTCGTTGCCGCCGGAATTCGGGTCGATCTTGCCGGCAATGCCCGTGCCTATCGCCGTCACACGGCCGTCGTACTCGCCGAGCGCAAGACCCTTGGATTTCAGCAGGGTGGTGAGGAACAACGAATTGCCCCGGCTGTCGTACGAGGCGACATCCAGACTCCACGCGAGCAAGGTCGTTTTGTCGATGCCCGTGTATTCGCTGAGCTTTTCGACCGTTGCCGCGTCGGTGGTCGGAAACTTACGCAGCGCGGCCAGATAGTCCGTGCGCGCGAACTGCGCGACTTCTTCGGCGAACGTGCCGAGGTCGGTCGGCCGCGGCGCGATGCCGAGCTTCTTGTGATACCACGCGTCCGCGGCCGCGGTGGGCAGCGCGCCCACCGGGTTGCCGGCCTGCGTGTAATCGAGAATCGACGATTGCAGCGTGATGCCGTTCAGATCCACGCCATCTTCGTGCAAACGGTACGCCAGCACGCAACTGCGCGCC
The DNA here is from genome assembly GCF_000020125.1 of Paraburkholderia phytofirmans PsJN. NCBI lineage: Bacteria > Pseudomonadati > Pseudomonadota > Betaproteobacteria > Burkholderiales > Burkholderiaceae > Paraburkholderia > Paraburkholderia phytofirmans. The sequence goes on along the minus strand of NC_010676.1, from coordinate 885,682 downwards.
GTGCCATACGACTCGCCGAACAGGTACTTCGGCGAATTCCAGCGGTTGTTCTTGGTCAGAAAACGCTTGATGAACTGCTTGATCGAGTCCGCGTCCTGGTCGACGCCCCAGAAGTCGCGGTTCTTCTTCGGCGCGATCGCCGCCGAGTAGCCGGTGCCGACCGGGTTGATGAAGACGAGGTCGCTCTTGTCGAGCAGGCTGTCCGGGTTGTCTTCCATCGAATACGGCGCGGGTGGCGTGAAGCTCGGCATCGACGTCTTGATGCGGCGCGGCGCGAACGAGCCCAGCAGCACGAAAACGGACGACGACCCAGGCCCGCCGTTATAGAAGAACGTGACCGGCCGGGCTTCTTCCTTCTGATTGTCCTGCGTGAACGCCACGTAGAACATGCGGGCTTCCGCCTTTGAACTACTCGGGTCGACGATGACGAGGTGGCCCGCCGTCGCCGTGTAGTCGATCTTGTGCCCGCCGATGGTGACCGAGTGGTGCGTGATCGCCGCGCTTTCATCGGTTTCGGTCACGGAATCATCCGGCCCGTTGCCGTAAGCAACCGGGTCGAAGAACGGCTGATCTTTGGCCTTGTGCGGCGCGCTGGCCGGCGCGGGCGCGGGCGCGCCTGAAGCATGCGAATTGTGCGACGGCTGCGGACTAACAGAAGCTGACTCGGTATTCGTCATGATCGCTCCATGGGTTCGTTCACGTCTTTTGTGGCGCCCCGAAGGATTTCCTGCGGGGCGCGTTTGCAGACTATAGTGCGGCCGCCACCTTCTGACCATTGGGACTGCCGAGCCCCGTGCAGGCATCCCAACCCGGGGACGCCGCGAAACTGCCGTTGTTGCCTTGCGTGATGTCGTTGCACGCGCCCGTCGCCTTATACAGCTTGGGGTTGATGAAGCCGGCCGGCTGCCCTTTCGCCGCGTTGATGCGCGCGATCAGCGCGGCCCACAGCGGCGCAACCGCGCTGGTGCCGCCGACCACCGTCTGCGTGCCGTCGATCAGGACACTGTAGCCGGTCACCGGCGATGCGTCGCCCGCCACGTCCGGCACACCGCGCCCGCCGAGCGCTTTCTTGCCGCCCTTCGTCGACGTGGCGGACAAGCCTTTCTGCCACACCGGCACCGGGAAAGCCTGGCTCACGCCGCCGCCGGTCGCGCCGCCTTGCGCGCCGTCGTTCCAGACCGCCTCGTGCGAGATCGAGGTGCCCGACGCGGTGAGACTCGTGCCGCCGCAGGCCAGCACATAGGGGCTCGACGCCGGGAAGTCGACCTGATCGCCGCTGCCCGAGCCGTCGCTCGAACCGCTGTCGCCCGAGGCCGCGCAGACCGTCACGCCAAGCGTTGCCGCCGACTGCAGCACGCTGTTGAAGGCCTGCAACGACTGGCTGGTCCAGTTCGACTCCGGCCCGCCCCAACTGATCGAAATCACCGAGGGCTTGTTGGTCGTGTCGTGCACCGCGCGGCTCACCGCGTCGATAAAGCCGGCGTCGCTGTTCTGCGTGAAATACACGGCGATCTCCGCCCCGGGGGCGATCGCGCCGACAATTTCGATGTCGAGCGTGACTTCGCCGTCCGGCCCGTTCGGGTCGCCAGTGGGCTGGTTGCTGCCCTGATCGACGCCGACCGACTTTACCTTGGGCGAGGCGACGCCGAGGCTCGCGAAATAGGACTTGAGATCGCTGGCGTTATACCCGCCGCCCAGCTCGATGATGCCGACGCACTGACCGCCGCCGTCGCCTTGCGGAAAATGGTAGAGCGAGGCGAGTTGCGGCGGCGTGAACGAAACCTGATGACCGCGAGCCGCCTGGAACGGCGGCCGGATGCGAAAGTGCGGCCGCGCCTGCGGGCGGTCGTCGAGGCCGAGCACGGCCTGCACCACGCCGTGCAGATCGTCGGGCACGCTGATCGTGCCGGTGCGGCCGCGGAACTGGCCGGACGTGTGATGTTCGTAATGTTCGAGCTTGACGGCGAACGCGTCCTGGAATTGGGCAATCGTGCCGCTCAGCAGGACCGTGCGCGCAGCCGGATCTTCGCGCACCACGGTCAAACCGTGTGCGGCGGCGAAGGCCTTGACCTTGGCGATGTCGTCCGGCGCGGCGCCGTAGTCCTTCGCGAGCGTCTCGCGCGACAGCGGCTTGACACTGGGATCGCCCGCTTCGATCTTGCTCATCAACGCGTCGAACTGCGCCTGCTGCTGACGGCGCAACATGACGAATACTTCGATCCGCTCCGCCGGATCGCATTGCCCCACGACTTTCGAACCCTGTTCCACTGTTCGCTCACTGCCTGGCAGCGGGTGCTTATTGACCATGGTGTCGACTCTCCAGTTAGCGTGACGGCGGATTCCACGAGCTGGATCCACGCGCCACGCGCCTCTCACAACCTCAGCGCCTGAAGGCGGCGGCAAGTTTGCTGTTTCAACAACGTCAATCGGTCCGACCAATCCATTCAATCACAGTTCCGGCGTGCGCGGCAGTTGTCCGAATGGCTAACGCCGCGTCGCCTCGATGCGCATCTCTCGCCGCTCGCGCTATGATGCTGCAGCGGCAATCCAGCCGTTACGTTGCCTCGCGCGCCGTCCGCGCGCACGATCAAAGAATCAGAGGAAGCCTCATGCCAATTTCGATGTATCAAGCATCACTGCCCGTGTTGATCCGCGGCCTGACGAACCTGCAGGTTATTCTGGGCAAAGCGGAGGCGCATGCCGCCGCGAAACAGATCGAGCCCACCGTGTTCACCACCGGCCGGCTCGCACCGGACATGCTGCCGCTGACGCGTCAGGTCTATATCGCGAGCGACACCGCGAAGGGCTGCGCCGCGCGTCTTGCCGGCGTCGAAGCGCCGAAGTACGAAGACGTCGAGCAGACTTTTGAAGAACTGATTGCCCGCCTTCAAAAGACGATCGATTATCTGAAGGAATTCAATGCGGAACAGATCGACGGCTCGGAAGAACGCGCGATCACGCTGAAGCTGCGCTCGGGCCCGGTCGAGTTCACCGGGCAGTCGTATCTGCTCGGTTTCGTGCTGCCGAACTTCTATTTTCACGTCACGACGGCGTATGACATTCTGCGTCACAACGGCGTCGATCTCGGCAAGCTCGACTATCTCGGCGGCATCAAGTAAAGCGTGAGCCCGCGCGGACTCGAGGTTGGCGCGCAGCGCAATGAGCGCATCAACAAGAGATGCTTTGGGAGCGGCAAGATCCGCTCCCCGGCCGGCTCAAACGCGCGGCTGGAACGCGATGATCGCCATGCCGGCCAGCGTGAAGGCCACGCCGGCGGCGTCCCACAGCGTGGGCCGCACCTTGTCGACGCACCATAGCCAGGCAATCGCCACCGCCACGTACACGCCGCCGTAAGCCGCATAGACGCGGCCTGCGGCGGTGCCGTGCAAGGTCAGCAGCCAGGCGAACAGCGCGAGGCTGAGCGCGCCCGGCACCAGCAGCCAGATGGAACCGCCCTCTTTCAACCAGCGCCACGGCAAGTAGCAACCGACGACTTCGGCAACGGCGGTCACGGCATAGAGCAGAAAAGTTTTCATTGAGAGGGAAAGCGAGTGATTGTGTTGCCACGAATAAGGCGTGGCGCTCTATTGGCTTTATTAACACAATCACTTGGCGTGCGGGCACGGCGCATGCGAGAGTCTTCGCACTTACCTTAATCCCCAATTGCCAATCGTCATGAGCATTGCGTCACCCTGCATCGACATCTGCAAGTTCGACAGTAAAACCGGCTTCTGCATCGGCTGCATGCGCACGCGCGACGAATGCAAAAGCTGGAAGAAGATGAAAGACAAGCATCGCCGGAAAATCATCGAAGACCGCTCGCGGCGCGAGCACAAGCTGGGCAAGTAAGCGGCCGTTCCTGCGCGGTCTTGGCGCGGCGGTGTGAAGACGCGCTGCTGACGCGCCGTCATCAGCCAGAGTCAGTCCAGCGAAAGCCGCAACGCAAAGCCGATCAGCGCCGCCGAGAAGGTCCAACGCTGCAGCGTCTGTGCGAGCGGATGGGCGCGCATCCAGCCGGCGATCCGCGCGGCGCCGATCGCGTACAGCACGTCGAAACAGGCGCCGATCGCGAGCAGCACCAGACCGAGCTCGACCATCTGCACGGCCACCGGCCCCGCCTCCGGACGCACGAATTGCGGCAGCAGCACTGAGCAGAACAGCAGCGCTTTCGGGTTCAGCAAGTTGGTCAGCAGGCCTTTGACAAAAGCGGCCCGCAGCGGGCGTGACTCGACGCTTGCCGCAGCATCCGCGTTGGCACCCGCGGCAGTACCGCCGGGCAGCGCAAACACCGGCGAACGAAAAACCTGAATCCCCACCCACGCGAGATAAACCGCGCCGCCATAGCGCACCACTTCGTACAACCACGGCGCGCTGCGCAACAGCGCGGCCACGCCGCATGCCGAGAGCGTCACGTGCGTCGCGCGCGCGACACCGAGGCCGCCGGCAGCCGCAAAGCCGCTGCGCGCGCCGCGTCCGATACTGGTTTGCAGCACCAGCGCCATGTCCGGTCCAGGCACGGCATAGACGACGAAAAGCGCTGCGATATACACGGCCAGCAGATGTGCGGAAATCATCGAATTCTCCTGTTTTCAAGGCTCTATCTTGCTATCGTCGGCGGAGGGTTTGCTGGCGAATTGCGGAGCAGGAGACCGCACCCTTGGAGGAATGCGCTAATATTGCGGCCCACGCATGGGCTTTCCTCCAACCCGTCATCAGCATACTTAGCCATGACAACCGACCTCGATAAAACAGACCGCGCGATCCTCGCCGCGCTGCAGAAAGATGGCCGCATGTCCAACGCGCGGCTGGCCGAAACGGTCGGCCTGAGCGAAACGCCCTGCGCGCGTCGCCTCAAGCGCCTCGAAAACGACGGCTACATCGACCAGTACCGCGCGATGCTGTCGCGTTCCGCGCTCGGCTTCGGCGTGGTCGCCTTCGTCTACGTGCGCTTTGCAGTGCACGACCGGGCGGTGGCGACACGTTTCGAGCGCGAGGTGCAGGCCATTCCGCGCATCCTGGCGTGTCACAACGTATCGGGCAGCGCCGATTACATCCTGCAGGTGGTGGCCCGCGACCTCGACGACTACGGCACGTTCATGCGCGACGAGATGCGCAGCCTGCCGGGCGTGACGTCGGTAGAATCGGCGCTGTCGTTGCGCGAAGTGAAGGCCAACGGCGGCTTGCCGCTGTCCTGAACGCTAACGTGGCATAGTCACCCCTTTGAAACGGCGCCAGCCGACAGTTGAATACGGAGTTCTCATGGATCACGAACAGGCGCGAGCCGAAGAAACCGCGGCAATGCAGCGCGTCTTGACCGCGACGCAGCGCGTGCAGTCGGCGTTCGCGTCGCTGCAATCGCAATTCCCGCCGGCCGGCAGCGGCAAGCCTTCGCAGTTCGCGCTGCAAACGTTCGACGCCGCGCTGCAGGAGCTCGAAGACGCGCAAGCCGCATTCGACGAACTGCTCGGCGATCTGCTCGACGGCAATCGTTGAGACGTCTCTGAGCGTGCTTCGCGGTGCCGCGGACAGCGAAGCGCGCCCGAAAATCGACGCCATCGCCGAGGCTCACTCGCGTGTAGTCGCGAATCACCAACGCGCGCCAGGCGCCTCGTGTTTTCGTCAGTGCGGGCATGCCATCGAGGCAAGTTGCACATGCACTCGCAGCCGCAAGATTCTGCCCAAGCCGCTCTCTTCATCAGGTGGCAAAAAGCACCCTTCATTAGCCTTTCTTTCCTGTCGCATCTGAAAGACAAGACGCCTTCCGCGACCACAACGTGGTCTAACCCACGCCCTATCAAAGAATATTTGCTTCGTTTAACGAAGCATGTTGACTTCCGCTTGCGGCAGTGCCTAAAATTCGCCGTCTTCACAAACGGGGCCCATGCCTTGGACACCACCAGTAGTCGACTTTCGAACAGTTTCACTGCCTGACCGGCCCGACGCCCGCGCTCCCTTTTTCTAGCCGCCGTCTTGCCAGCAGGCAGACGGTGCGCGCCGCAGTAACTCTCTCCGTGCACCCTGATTAGCGCCATTCGCCCGCGCCGTGCTTGCGCACGTGCGTCTCGCCGAATGGCATCGCGTCGCGAGCCTCCGCTCGCGGCAGCGCTCGCTCGCGCCGATTCGATCCGTTCGAAACGCGGCGCGTCCGACCGCGTGGACAAACACGTGCGTACTGAACGCCGATAAGGAGCCACCATGGACAGTGACAGTTATCCCATACGCCGCCTGGTTGCCGTTCAATTGCCGCTCAGTCACGACCGAGCGGGCCGGCAAACAATCATTTGCCCAAGGAAAGCAAGTAGACCTGATTCGCCGCGCGCCTGATGCGCCGCGCTCCGCGTCTGCCGGCTTTCCGCAATCCGCGTCAAGCCATACGCCCGGAGAAAAAAACATGTACCTCGCTATCCTCGTACCGACACTGCAGCAAACCCACACCCACAGCGACGCCGCTCTCGCATTGCACGGCATCAAGCCGCATTGGCTCACCGTTGCCTGGCACCGCGTCAGGGCGCTCGCTTCGCGTCCTGTCTCGCGAGCCGCTTCGTAATCACACACGCTCAGCGCGTCTTCGCGTGTCCGCCGGCAGCGCCGCCCTGTTCGGCCGCGCACATCGGCGGATCCTGAAGATGCCCCGCTCAATCCAATCAAACCTACTCAGGCGGCTAGCATGTCCACTCCAATCAACGTCTCACCACCCCGCAGCGCCGTTCTCGACGACGCGCACCTCGGCGACATCAAGGGCGCGCTCGGCACCATCGCCCATCACGACACGGGGGCGCGCAACAGCTGGTGGGCCCGCGTGCGCACGCTGCTCGCGATTCTCGGGCCCGGCCTCATCGTGATGGTCGGCGATAACGATGCCGGCGCCTTCGGCACCTACACGCAAGCGGGACAGAACTACGGCACCACTTTGCTGTGGACCATGCTGCTGCTCGTACCCGTGCTGTTCGTCAATCAGGAGATGGTGCTGCGTCTTGGCGCGGTGACCGGCGTGGGTCATGCGCGGCTGATCTTCGAGCGCTTCGGCAAGTTCTGGGGTGCCTTCAGCGTCGTGGATCTGTTCATCCTGAACGCATTGACGATCTTGACCGAGTTCATCGGTATAACGTTCGTGTTGCAGTTCTTCGGCATTTCGAAAGTGGCCGGCGTCTGCATTGCCGCGGCGGTGACCATGGCCGCGGTCAGCACGGGCAATTTCCGGCGCTTCGAACGCTTCGCCGTGGTGCTGTGCCTGATGAGCCTGTTGCTGGTGCCCGTGCTGGTGTCGATTCACCCGCTGGTTAGCCAGATGGCGCACGATTTTCTGATTCCGGGCTGGCCCGCGCACTCAAAACTCAGCGACGTGATGCTGCTCGTGATCGGCATTGTCGGCACGACCGTCGCGCCGTGGCAGTTGTTCTTCCAGCAGAGCTACATCGTCGATAAACGCATCACGCCTCGCTTCATGAAGTACGAAAAGGCCGATCTCTGGATCGGGATCGTCTTCGTGATGATCGGCGCCGTGGCCATGATCTCGTTCTGCGCGGCGCTCTACGCGGGCAAGCCCGAATCCGGCCATTTCACCGACGCGGGCGGCGTGATCGCCGACCTCGAAAGCTACGCCGGCCGCACGCCCGCCGTGCTGTTCGCCGTGGCGCTGCTCGACGCGTGCATCATCGGCGCGGCGGCGGTGTCGCTGTCCACCGCCTACGCGATCGGCGACGTCTTCAAGATTCGCCACTCGCTGCATCGCGGCGTGTCGGATGCGAAGGGCTTCTATCTCGTCTACTTCGGCATCGTGGCGGCCGCGGCGACGCTGGTGCTGATTCCGGGCAGCCCGCTCGGCCTTCTGACGGAAGCGGTGCAGACGCTCGCCGGCGTGCTGCTGCCGAGCGCGACCGTGTTTCTGCTGCTGTTGTGCAACGACCGCGCGGTGCTCGGACCGTGGGTGAACTCGAAGAAGCTCAACGTCTTCACAGGCGCAGTGGTCTGGGTGCTCGTCATGCTATCCATCATTCTCACGGCTTCCGTCATGTATCCGGATATCACCGGCGAAGCGATGCTCGAAGTGCTCGCAGGCGGCACGCTGATGGCCGTGGCAGGCTATGCGGCGACCGTCGTGGTCCGCAAGCTGCGGCGGGAAACAGGGACCGCGTCGAATCACGACAGCGAGCTCAGGTGGTCGAAGGAAACGCGCGCGGCCTGGCGCATGCCGCCTCTGGACGAACTGCCGGCCCCGCAACTGACGATGTCCAAGCGGGTCTGGATGGGCGTGCTACGCGGTTATCTGATCGTGGCGGTCGCGCTGGTGATCGTGAAGGTCGTGCAGATGACGCTGCTGCATTGAAGCGATGGCGCCACGTCGCCGCACGCGCCCAGGGCGAGCGGCGAGCGGGGCGTGCCTCGTTCAATCAGTGAGTGTTTCGATGACCGGCTCGCAGAGAATCGGAAAGTTAACCGAGTTCGCGATATAGCACTTCTCATGCGCCACATGATGCAAGTGCGCGGCGAGTTCGACATCGCCGCCCGCCCGAATCACGACGCGCGGGCGCAGCACGATTTGTGAAAAACGGCCTTGCTTCGGATCGTCGAGCATGGTGCCTTCGGCGTCGTCGCGATACGCCGTCACCGTGATGCCGGCGTCGGCGCATAGATGCAGATACCAGAGTTTGTGGCAGGCGCTGGCCGACGCGACCAGCAGATCTTCGGGATTCCAGCGGTTGGCGTCGCCGAGAAAGGCCGCGTCCGATGAACCTGGAATTTCGGGCTTGTTGCCCGCCGCTATCACATGATCGCGTCCGTAATCCCGATAGCCGGAGGTGCCGCTACCGCGATTGCCGGTCCATTGCACCGATATCTTGTATTTATGCTCGCCGTACGCCATGCCCATCTCCTTGCTGTCGAATCGGATCTACTCACCGAGGCGTGCATTTTATCCGCGGCGTTCACGCAATGGACGCGTCTATCTTGCTGACTAATTCCGCGGCGCCGCCGTGCCTTTGCCCGCGAAATTGGGCACGCGCGGGTCTGGGTTCGCGTTCAGGCTCGTGCCGTTCGCCCGCATGGTATTGAGCGCGGGACCGGCCCTTAGGCCGCCCACGGTTCCCGCGCCCGGCGACATCGGGCTCATGCCGGCGGCCGTTCCAGGGCCCGTTCCCGCTGTAGCGCCCGCGTTGTTGGTCATAGCGGAAGGCGCGCCATTGACGGCAGCCGCACCGGTGGCGCCCCGCTGCGTGACCAACTGCCCATTCGCTATGGCGACGGTACCGATCATCAGTGCCGACGCCACGATACTGCCCCTTACGATCTTCATAGCCCACTCCGTTACATCGTCGAATTGCGCGACCGCGAGGTCCGATCTGCCGGCCGCTCACATAGTAAGACGACGTCCGGCCCGCTTCGTTCGCCGCCGCCGGACCGAAGCTCGACTAACGATGCGCGATAATCGACGGCTTTCTTCACAGGCCGCACCGATGACCGAAGCCGCATTCGCCCCCTTTCAGGATTTGGCCCACACCCTCCTGCCGCACGCGTACGACGACAACGGCGACGGTTCGCACGACACCTCGCATCTGCAACGCGTCTGGAAAAACGCCGCGGCCATTCAGGCGCAGGAAGGCGGCGACGCGCAGGTGCTGTTCGCGGCCACGCTGCTGCACGACTGCGTAGCGGTCGAAAAAAATTCGCCGCTGCGCGCGCAGGCGTCGCGGTTGTCGGCGGAAAAAGCGGCACGCGTGCTGACCTCGCTTGGCTGGACACAAGCGCAAGTCGACGCCACCGCGCACGCAATCGAGGCGCACAGTTTTTCCGCCAACATCACGCCGACCACGCTCGAAGCGAAAACGCTGCAGGACGCCGACCGGCTCGACGCGCTCGGCATGCTGGGCGTGGCGCGCGGCTTCTACGTCGCCGGACGCATGGGACGCGCCTTGTACGATCCGGCCGATCCGCACGCAACCCGGCGTCCATTGGATGACACGCGCTACACGCTCGATCATTTCCGCACCAAGCTGCTGAAGCTATCCGCGGGTTTTCAAACGACGGCCGGCGCACGTCTGGCCAGCAGCCGCCACGAGCGCCTGCAACGTTTCCTCGACGAATTCAGCGACGAAATCTGAACGTGTAACCGCCCGCGCTAAGTCGTACAAATCCTTACAAAGCAGCGAGCGATCCGTGTCCACCGGGCGCAGTCTGGCGGCGTTATTGCAGGCATCTACCCGCGGAGTCCGCCATGAACACGAACCTCACCTCCAGCCAACCGCAACGCAGCCGTATTCATCCGCTGGTTGCCGGCGCGGCTGTCGCCGTCATCCTGGCGAGCGCAACCGGCATCGCCGCGATGACCGGTCTGCTGCCGGTTTCGCATGCCGTCACGGAACCCGCGCCGCCGGTTACGGCAACGGCGGCGCCGGTCGCCAACGCGCCAGTCGCGGCGCCGCAACCGGCTCCGGTTCAGCAGACGGCACAGCAAGCCGCTCCCGCCCGGCCGCCGGTACATCATCCGCACCGTGCAACCCCGGCGGCCGCGCCGAACTACGCGAACAATCAGGGCTACCAGGCACCTTATGAAGCCGCGACGCCGAGGCCGGTCGCCGCCGACCCGTACGCGGGCGAAGTCGTCGCCATCAATACGGTGCAGGCTCCCGAGCCGACCACGGGGCTCGGCGCGCTGGGTGGAGCGGTGGCGGGCGGGCTGGTCGGCAATCAGATCGGCGGCGGCCGCGGCAAGATTCTCACGACGATCGCGGGCGCCGTCGGCGGCGGCCTCGCCGGTAACGGCATCGAGCACGCGGTGCGCAAGCAGACCACCTACCAGGTTCAGGTCCGCATGCAGGACGGCAGCTACCGCAACTTCAGCTATCCGACGCAACCGGCCGTGCAGATCGGCGAACGCGTTCACGTGTCCGGCGATTCGCTTAGCGCTTCGTGAACCCGCGGCCGGCGTCCAAAAAGGAATAAGACTGCTCCCTCGCGCGTTATGATCAATCGTTACGCCAGAACGGCTGATCGCGCACGATGGAGCACGCCTACATCCACCTATTGCACCAGTTAGCCGGCCATCCCGGCTGGACGCTCACGGTCATCTTCCTGGCGGCGTTTCTGGAGTCCCTCGCCGTCATCGGCACTTTCGTTCCGGGCAGCACCGCCATGTTCCTCGCCGGCGCGCTGATCGGCACGGGTTCGCTGAGCCTCGGCTGGGCGCTCGTGTGGGCGATCGCCGGCGCCATCGCCGGCGACGGCATGAGCTTCTGGATCGGCAGCCGCTACAAGGACCGGATCGTCCAGTTCTGGCCGTTCTCCAAACATCCCGAGGTGCTCGAGGCAGGCCACCGCTTCTTCCGCAAACATGGCGCGAAGAGCGTCGTGCTGGCGCGCTTCATCGGCCCCTTGCGGGCGATCGTGCCGGTGGTGGCGGGCATGCTGGGCATGCCGCCGCTGCGCTTTTACGCGATGAACGTGCTGTCGGCGCTGATCTGGGCGCCCGCCCATATCCTGCCGGGCATGATCTTCGGCGCCTCGGTGCTGCTGGCCGGCGCGGTGTCGTTCCGGCTCGTCGTGATCATCGCGCTGCTGGTGGGCATCGTCTGGCTCAGCTTTCGCGCCGCGCGCTTTCTGCTCTCCCATGCCAATGCGTGGTCGAGCGCGGCGGGTCAGCAATTGGGAAGTTGGGCCTGCCGGCATCCGGGCCCGTTCGGCCGTTTCGCGCGCAAGATGCTCGACCCCAATACACCGGACGCCGGCAGTCTCTTGCTGACGTCGCTGGCGGTGCTCGTGTCGGGCGCGCTGTTTTTCGGCGTGCTCGACGACGTCGCCAGCGGCGATCCGCTGACGCGCGTGGACGCCTCCGTCTATCACTTCCTGCAATCGGTGCGCACGCCCTGGAGCGATACCGTTCTCGCCGGTCTCTCGACGCTCGGCAGCAGCCTCACACTCGGGGTGCTGGTCGTGACGGTCACGGTTTGGATGCTGCTGGAGCGGCGCTGGCGCACCGTCGGCTACTGGCTCGCAGCAGTGTTGTTTTCCCAATTGCTGATCTACGTGCTGCAGTTCGCGATGCGCCGCGCGCCACCCAATACGTCGATGATCGGCGCCTACGTGTTTCCGAGCAATCACGTCGCCGCAACCGTCATCGTGTACGGTTTCCTGGCATTTCTGCTGGCGCGCCGGGTCGGCAGACTGGAAGGGGTGCTGGTCGCAACCGCGAGTGCGATCGTGGTGATCCTGGTCGCGCTCGCCGGGCTGTACTTCGGCAGGTACTGGGTGTCCGACGCGATCGGGGGCGCCGCGCTCGCGTACATCTGGGTGGCGATCGTTAGTTTGACAGCGATGTGGCGGCACCCGGAGACGCCCCCCGAACGCGCGTTCATGCCCGTCGTGGTGCTGGTGGTCGTGCTGGTCAGCGTGGGCGTGCAGGTCGGCTTCAACATGCCCACCCCGCCGCCGGACAGCGCATTGCGCCCGCCTCCCGTGCTGGTCTCGCAATCGCAGTGGACGCTCTCCGTGTGGAAACGCCTGCCGTGCTATCGCTCGGACATGGGCGGCGACCGCCAGGAGCCGCTCACTCTGCAGTGGGTCTCGAACCTCGATTCGATTCGCGGACAGTTGCGCGCCCAAGGCTGGGTGGAAGGCACGGACGTCTCGGCGCACAGCCTGCTCTCCCTAGCGTCGCCCAATGTGGCGGCGGTGTCGCTGCCGGTCTTGCCGAAGCTCAACAACGGCGTGCCGTCCTCGGTGGTGTTCATGCGTCCAGGCGATACGCGCGACGAACGCGACGTGCTGCGGTTCTGGCCCAGCGGTTACGCGGTGGGCAACGGCACGTCCGTCACGCCGCTGTGGGTCGGCGCTTTCGCGCACGAACGGCTGTCCCGTGCGTCGTGGCCGATCAATATTCTGCGGGTCGACAGGGAGATGACGTCGTTCGATGCGCACGAGAAATCGAGCGCGGGCCTGGGGGCGGAGCTCGTCGCCCGGGTCAGTTGCCGTGGTGTGCCGGTGTCGTTGCTCGCCTCGCCGACGGAGTGAGCGCGTTCGCTGCTCCAGTGAAGAATTCCTACTGCGCTCAATCAGTTATGCCGCTTGGCCAGGAGTTGTCCACAGGGATGTGAACAATTTCTGTGGATAAGGTGGGCACACGCGACGGGCCCTCGGCACGACCTGCCGCCGGAACCATCGCCGGCGAAAGATCAGGCTTTGCCCCGCTCATTGCCATCCGCCGTTCGGCAGGCGGCCGTGATACGGCGTGTCGCGGCAATGGCCCCACGGGCCCAGCCAGTAGCCCGGCGGGCACGCATAGGTCGAGACCGGCGGCGGTGCGTAAATCACCGGACGCGGCGCGACATAGACCGGCGGCGCGTAATGGCAATGGCCCCAGGTCCCGCGCCAGCCGTTCGGGCCACAACCGTCGGCGGCGTGAGCAGTACTCACCGTAAGAGCGGACGCGGCCATCACGGCGCCGGCCAAAGCTGTACGAAGTGTCGACATGATGATTCTCCTTCACCTTGGTTGTTGTCGATTAAGAGCCGTTTCGTGTGCTGCAGTCCATATGATCGGCTCCGACAGTTAGCTGGAAGTGAGCATGGCGACGACGCTCGAATTGCATTGACTCCCCATCGTTTCTCTTGACTCGCGCTGAAAATATAGGCAATATCTTTCCACTGTAAACATTTTGGCACCCGGCTTCGCATCGGCCGCCGTCCATAGTCTGCGTTTCGCGAAACACACGGCCGGCCGCCATCACGCGAATCAGCCGATACTCTGGAGTCCACCATGAATCTCTTGCTGAGCTTTGCCCCATTTCTGGCCTTTGCCGTGATCGAGCGCCTCGCCGGTGCGCAGACCGGACTGATGGCCGGTGCGCTCGTCGCCGCCGCGCTGCTCGCGCGCGATATCGTGAGCCCGGCTCGCCACGTCAAGCTGCTGGAAGCCGGCACCGTCCTGCTATTCGGGGCGCTGGCCGTTTATGCGCTGACCAGTGACGTGCACTGGTCGATCGCCGCAGTGCGGCTGCGTGTCGATGCAGGGCTTGCGCTGATCGTGCTGACATCGATCGCCTTGCGCCGGCCGTTCACCCTGCAATACGCACGCGAGAGCGTCGGCCGCGAGCATTGGAACAGCGCGCGCTTCATCCACGTCAACTACGTGATCAGCGCAGCCTGGGCACTCGCGTTCGGGATGCTGGTGCTGGCCGACATCGCGATGGTTTATGCGCCCGCGCTGCCTCATTCGGTGGGTGTGATGGCGACCGTGGCCGCGCTGGTCGCCGCGGTGAAGTTCACGGCGTGGTATTCCGAGCAGCACGCGGTGGCGCAGTCATCGCGCTAACAATCGTGTTTCGGAACCCTGCGCCCTGGCCATCGCAGGGTTCGGAATACCGGCTAATTTCGCGCTAATTCACGAGGATCACGATGACTCTGTACCGCACGGAAAGACCCTCCGGGATCTCCGCAGATGCGGTCCGATCATCGCGAGGATTAGCATCATGGACACGCAAACCGCCCTCTCCACCGAGCTCGATGACACAGCCGACGCAACCGCCGGCGCGTCCGCAGCAGCGCTGGAGCCGCCGCCATCGGACGAGGATCTGCTGCCGTTCTATCTGCTCGCCATGGCCGGCGCCTATTGACGGCACCGCGAACCGCCCGCATCGCGTGACGTGGCGGCCCGATCCGCCCCATGCGCCAGCGGGATGCCGGCACGCCGCAAGTCCCGGCCACCACCCAGCGCTTCGCGCGCAGCGAAGTTCTCGAACTGTTCCGCGTCCACGCTTGCGTCGGCACGCACAAGACCTCTCATCCGTTCGACCAGATCGGCACGCCGGATCATGCCGCCGCGCGTGCGTCGGTTATCATTCAAACGCTCGCTTAGCGTGGCTTGGCCAGGCGCCCGCGAGCCGCGAGTCAGGCGCAACCCGACTGTTGCCGACAGGACGATCATGAGAATTCTCCTCGTTGAAGACGACCTGCAGATCGGTCAAAGTCTGCTGCGCGCCCTCAAGGACGCCGACTACAGCGTCGACTGGGTGAGGGACGGCGTAGCCGGGCGCGACGCGATGGCCAATGCCGAATACACCGTCGTGCTGCTCGATCTGGGCTTGCCCGGCTTGAGCGGCATCGAGTTGCTGAAGTCGTCGCGCGCGGCGGGCAACGCGGTCCCGGTGCTGATCCTGACCGCCCGCGACGATCTCGATTCGCGCGTACAAGGCCTCGATGTCGGCGCCGACGACTACCTCCTGAAACCGTTCGACGTCCCCGAACTGCTCGCCCGCATCCGCGCCGTACTGCGGCGCAAAGCGGGCTACGCGTCGTCGCGTCTCGGCGACGAATCGCTCAGCCTCGATCTCGACAAGCGCACGCTGACCTGCAACGGCGCAACGACCGTACTGTCCGCACGCGAATTCGCGCTGATGCTCGCGTTTCTCGAACGCCCCGGCACGATCCTGTCGCGCGAACAACTCGAAGACCGTTTGTACGGCTGGGGCAAAGAGGTGGAAAGCAACGCGGTGGACGTGCTGATTCATTCGGTGCGCAAGAAATTCGGCCTCTCGGTGATTCGCAATGTGCGCGGGCTCGGCTGGACCGTCATGCTCGGCGAAGCCGGCAAGGGACCGGCGTCATGACGCGCCTGCGGACTCTCATCGGAGCGGGTTCGCTGGCCGCGCTGGCCGCGCTGTTCGGCGCCACGCAGCCCGCGCCCGTCGAAGCGAAAACCGTCCACTACGCGAACGAGAAGGCCTGCCCTGTCGTTGCCGATCGCCCGGACCACAAGCCGTGGATTCGCGAACAGATCGCGCATACGGTGAACGGCGACATCGCGTACTTCCGTTTCGGCCACGGCACGCCGATCGTGCTGCAAACCGGTTTTCGCGCAACGCTCGCCGAATGGGACGCGGCCTTTCTAACCGATCTCGCCAAACGCCACGAAGTGATCGTCTTCGACAACCGCGGCATCGGCCGCTCCGAGCCGGCGGCGTCGAGCTTCACGGCGCGAGACATGACGCTCGACGCGGCCGCGCTGATCGACACACTGCGGCTCTCCGACGTCACCTTCGTCGGCTGGTCGATGGGCGGCGCGATTGCCCAGCAACTCGCGCTCGATGCACCGCTCGCCGTGCGGCGCATCGTCCTCATGAGCGCGCCCGCGCCGGGATCGCTCGGCGTGCCGGTAACGCCCGACGTCGAAGCCACGCTGTCCGGCAATGCGGGCACGACCTTCATGGATGTCATGCGGGTCCTGTTTCCGCCCAACGCAGTGGACGCCGCGCAGCGGTGCTTCCGTCAGAATATGTTCCAGCCGGCCAGCTATCGGCCGCCCGCCATTTCGGCGACGGTGACCGAAGGCCAGTCCGTGCTCCTGCACGACTGGTCCAGCGACGAGGCCGCGGCAGCAGCGCTGAAAAACGTACGCCTCGCCACCCTGATCCTGACGGGCGCCGACGACCAGGTCTTGCCGAAGCAGAACTCGGAAGCGCTCGCCGGGCAGATTCCGCACGCGCAACTGCTCGTAGTGCGTTCGGCGGGCCACGCGATGATGTATCAGTATCCCCACGCGCTGGCCGCCGCGATCAACACGTTCATCGCAACATCGCGACCGCCCGGCCGCGCTGAATAAATCCGCCAGCCCCGGCCAGCGCGCTCGTCCAGGTGGACGATGCGCTCAACGCGTCGCCATTTCGGCGGAGGCCTGCATTTCGGCGCGGGCTTCCTGCATCAAGGCGATCGCCCGGCCTGCGTGGCCGCCCATGTCGTAGCCGTTGGCGCGCTGCGCGGCGCGCATCCGCCCGATGGCCTGCTGCGCGTTGAAATCCGCCGCTTCGATGTTCGGATGACGGCTCATGTAGTAGCCGTAGGCGTAGCCATCGTCGGCGACGGCACAGCCGGATACGAGTGAAAGCGCCAGCGCGGTAGCGGCGACCAAAGCCATTTGACGTTGCTTCATGACCGATGATCCTCTTGATCGTTAATCGTTAATTTGATGTTGGTTCGGGGTACTGCCGTTTCGAGCCGGCGCCTCAACGGCGCCAGTAGCCATAGCCGTAACCCCAGCCGCCGTAATAGCGCGGATAGTACGGATGCCCGTAGTACCCGATCACGACCGGCGCCGTGTACACCGGCGGCGGAGGCGGTGGCGGCGGTGCGTAGTAGACCGGCGGCGGCACGTAAGCAGGCACCACCGGAAACACGGGGCCGCCTACTCCAAGCCCGACCCCGACGAACACATGCGCCTGGGCGCAGCTCACCAGGCCGGCGCCGAGCGCGGCGGCGATTATTAGATGGCGAATGACTTTCATGTTCTGTTCCCCTTGTCGATCGGTGCGAGTCGGTTGGCTGCATCGAATGACTGCATTGTGGTCACGCAGAATGAGGGGGAAATTAGCTGCGTACCAGTCCGGAATTCGCACAGGGTCAAGGTGTGATTCGCCGCTTTCGAGCGCTCATTTCCGGCTCATTCTTCGCGCCTAAGCTGCATTCCATCGACGGGCAACGCCGGCTCCCGCAGCCGGATCGAAGCACTCGTCGCAACACGGACTGGAGAAAATCATGTTCACCGAACTTGCAAAGAAACTGAGCGCCTTGCTGATCACCACCGAGGACCATGAACGCGAGGCCTATCTGGCGTCGTCGGTCGATCTGGTCGATCTTGAACACCGCATCAACGTTGCGGAAACGCATGCGGATCCAGTCCGCTGGTATGCAGGCAGCACGCCGCATGACGGAAGAATGTGAAGCACGTCTTGCCGTCCGCGCTTTAACGCATGCTTCACTCCAACGTGTCCACGAGGCGCGGACCGACTGGCTCACCCTCATGCCATCGCGTCCGCCTAGCCGAACAACAGCGGCTAGCCGGTACTCCATGCACGTTCAAACGTTCGTCCGCACGGCCATCCAAAATTTTCCATCGGAAAGATTTCGCGCTCACTGTCCCGGTGGCTCAACACATCTTCTCGCTGGAAAAATCTACCGGACCCGCTCGCCGAAGGTGCCCATTCTCGGCAATGCGAAACAACAGACGCGCACACCGCACTAGTTTTCTCTAGAGTTGAAGGGTCGACCATCTAACACGCCAGTCGACTTTGTCGCGCTGACTGTCCAACGCGAGTTTCAATCAACGGGAAAATCAAATGAGAACTTCTGTTCACCACGAAGTAAAGACCTATTCCGACGAGCAACACGGGGTTCGTCAACTTCAAACGGGCGCCTTAAAACTTAAACACACCATCCCCCCGGACGAGATCCGGGATAATCTGCCGGCCGGTCAAGGCGGAGTCGGGTTTCTATTTCACGCTACCGATTGGGAAACACTTTCGTTTTCATTTCACAATGTGAAGCAACGAAATGCGTCATTCGAAGAAGAGCTTTGGAACACCAAGCCTTTCATTGCCTCACCGATCTATTCGGGCTCCCAGATCATCGGCGCCAATATTGCCTGCCCGGTGCCGCTGGAAATGTGGCTCGGCAGCCCGCGCGGCATCAAGCGATTCCGCGAGACGCAATTTTTCCCGGCGCTGGAGCTGGCAAGACAGGCCGGCCTGAACATGGTGGCGATGGGCGCCTCAACGCCTTACGCCTGCAACTACGGGGCACTGCCGCGCGATACCAAACCGCCGCATATCACCACGGGCCACGCCGCCACCGCCGCGATGCTGAAAGACTGGGCCATGCACTGCTGCAATGAGCTCGACCTCGAATTCGGCAAGACCAGGCTTGCTCTATTCGGCGCGGCCGGCCGGCTCGGCACGACGGTGGCCAAATACGCGCTCTATAAAGATGCACCGCGCGAGCTTGTTCTGATCGACCTGCCGGACAAGGTGAACCTGCTCACGGAGCAAGCCAGGGAGTTGATGGCATCGGACCTGCTCGGTAAAACGCGGGTCTCCGTGCACACCTTTAGCCCGAACACGCCGTTGCCGGACTTCGACGGCGCGATCCTGGCGAGCAGCACCAGCGTGCCCTACCTCACCGCGGCCGATCTCAAGCGTGCGCAGTTCTGGATCGACGACTCCCATCCGCGGGCGGCGAGCGTCGAGGCTGAACTCGCGTCACGCGGTCATACGCTATATATTGAGTGCTTCGCCCGTGGCCCTGCCGGACTCGACACCGCGTTCCCGTTCCGGCTGCCGAGCACGCGCGACTGCTATACCTGTTTCGCCGAAGGCTACTCCGCCTGGCAGGAAGGCATTGCGTCCGACTTCATCATCGGCAGCCCGCCCGTGTGGTCCGTCTCGTACACGCACAGCCTGCTGAAGAAGTACGGCTTCACGGTCGGCCCTTTCCACGGGAAAGACGGTTCGCCGATCGAGTTGGCGGATGCGCAAGTTCGCGGCAAGCAAGAATTGATGGGGTCGTAGAACGTCACTGGAGGCCTGATGTTAATGCCGCGCGAGAGCATGCGGGACGTGCTGGAACGAAGCCGGTTTGCAATACGATGGGGCGGCGCACTTGGCCTCCTGTGCCACCCCATCTACTACGTAGTCTGGACCTATGTCCTGCCACAGCCTTACGACAATCTCGCCCTTCGGCTCAGCGCGGCGCTCGTCTGCATTCCATTGATTTTCCAGGCACGCTGGCCAAAGCGGTTCAATCATTACCTGCTGATCTACTGGCATTGCTGCCTGATCTACGTCCTGCCATTCGTTTGCACATTTCTCGCGATCAGAAATTCATTCTCCACCATGTGGATGATGACCGAGGTCATGATGATCTTCATCATGGCGCTGTGCATCGACAATCCGCTTTTGCTGATGGGCTGCATCGGCATTGGCGTTTTTTCCGGGGCGCTTGCCGCGGTGATCAGTTCGCCGGTGCCGATCGTCGTGACCGCGGCCGATCAGTCGAATCTCGCCTTGCTGCCGGTTGTCGTCCTTTGCAGCATGGCGTTCAGCCATGCGATCAGTAAAGGACGCATCTTCGTCGAAAAGAACCGCGCGTTGCAGGCTCTCGCCGGTTCGATCGCGCATGAAATGCGCAACCCTCTCAGCCAGTTGCGCTATGTGCTGGATCGCGTGGAAGAAGCCCTGCCCGCTACGATGGGAGCCAACCGCCCGCTCGCCCTCACACACGACAAACACCACGACCGGCACGACAGGAACGAGAGCGCCGCTGGGCTATATCGTCATCTCGCCCAGGGGCAGTTGTCGATCGAGCGCGGCCTGCGCATTATTGCCATGACGCTGGACGAGGTCAGCGCCAAACCCATTCGCCCGGACTACCTTACGTATCTGAGCGCGACGGGCACCACGCGTAAGGCGCTGGAAGAATACGGCTTCGGCGACGAAAAGGAACGCGGCAAGGTCAGGTTGGTGGTGCGGGAAGACTTTACCTTCAAGGTCGACGAAACCGTCTATCTGTTCACGCTGTTCAATCTCATCAAGAACGCGCTGCATCACATCGCCACACACCCGGCGGCCACGCTCACACTGACGATCGAACAGCAGTCGGTCATGGTTCGCGACACGGGGCCCGGCATTGCGCCCGAGATGGTGTCGCATCTGTTCGAGCCTTTCCGTACCGCGGGCACTTCGGGCGGCACGGGACTCGGACTCGCTTACTGCCAGCGCGCGATGCGCGCCTTCGGCGGTAGCATCAGTTGCCGCTCGGAAGTCGGCAAGTTCACGGAATTCACGCTGCGATTTCCCGTCGTCCCGAAGAGCGAGATCGTAGAACACGAGCAGCGGATTTTTGAACGCGCCACGCCGGTGTTCAAAGACCGGCGCATTCTCGTGGTGGACGACGACGCCGCTCAGCGTGCGCGCGCCTGTCGTGCATTGTCGAAAGTGGGCGCGCACGTGAGCGAAGCGGAAAATGGCGCGCTTGCGTTGACCGTGCTCCGCGAGTCGGCCCCGTATGACCTCGTGTTGATGGACATCAACATGCCGGTTCTGGACGGCTACACGACTGCAGAGAGAATTCGCGCCGGTCACGACCATCCAGGCTGGAATGTCCTGATTGCCGCTTATACCGCCGAGCCTGGGAGTGTGGTGCGTGTGCTCGCCCGGCGCGCCGGCATGGACGGAATCATCAGCAAATCCTGCAGCGTGATCGAATTGATCACCACGCTGCAGGCGCTCGTCGAGAACGGCAACCGCCACCATCTGAGCCAGAAATCCGACGCGTTCTCCGGCAAATCGATCCTCGTCGCGGACGACGACACCTACAGCCGGCTGGTGGCCAAAGCCTATCTGGAGCGATGCGGCGCGAGCGTCGTGGAGGCCGAGCACGGGCAGGCCGTGCTCGCGCATCTGCAGGCGGACGGCGTGATCGACGCTATCGTCATGGACATGAATATGCCGGGCATGGGCGGCCTGGAAACGACTGCATCGATTCGCGCGCGCGCCGACGCGTATGCCACCGTGCCGATCATCGCGCTGACCAGCCAGTCCGATATCAAGGCCGTGCAGACCTGTCTCGCCGTGGGCATGAACGAAGTCATGATCAAACCGGTGCAAGCCGGGTCGCTCTACGCGTGCCTTGCGCGGCAGTTCGCCCAGCAACGCGGCTCGAGCGTGCCGGCAGAAGCCGAACTATCGCCGACGCCGGCCGGCAAACTGCCCATCGTGACGGACAGCGAACTGCTCGACGAGAAACATCTTGAGGAGCTTGCATCGCTCGATCTGCTCGACGAATCGTTCCTCAAAGGCATCGAGCAGATTCGCCAGTTGGTGACGCGGCTTGCGAGCAGCGTCGCGGCCGGCGACCTCGAATCGACGCACGGCGCGTTGCATGTCCTGCTTGGCGTGAGCGGCAATATCGGCGCGAGGGCGTTGCATCAGTTCGCGCGGCAAATCTATCCGCGCGTGGTGGAAGGCCAATGGCCGGTGGAAGCCGAATGGCTTGCGCGCATCGGCATCCTGAGCGAACGTTCGACCGATGCGTTGCAGACGTATTTCGTTACGGCGAGAGCAAGCCATGAACAGCGGGATTTCTGAGCGATTAGCGCTCTCGAAAGCGACCCCCGAAGTGAGTCAGGAGCGAACCCGCTGGTCATGCAAGCGGAAGCGGCCAGAAAGCAATCAGAAGGTGATGGCCGACTTCACCGACTGCACCGCGACGCTATTGAGGAAAATATAGAAATTCTGCGGCGTGCTGCTGCCGAGTGGATAGGTCCCTAGCGTCGTAGCGTCCTTGATCAGATCCCCGCTGAAGATTTGCCCGTTATTCTGAAAATAGACCCGGTACTGAGTCGTAGCAGAGTTCGATGCGACATTGGCGACCCAGGCCCGCGTTCCGGCGAGTGTGACGATCTGACCGTCACTCAGGTTATATGTCGTGTTGTCCGCACTGCTGGTATGCGGGAAAAAGCCTTCCAGTGTCGATGCGGTCGTGACGCACGGCGTGAGATTCGGCCCTGTCGTATTGGGCAATGCGCAGTCCCCTGCCACTACGGTATCGCCAACCACTTCCCTCACCACTTTCAGATAGGCGGCTCCGGTTTGCCAGCTTGCCTGGCGGTTATAGAGCGAGTTGCCGTTAATGGTGTTGGTGACGATTCCAAGCGCGCTACCGTTGAATAACTCAGATGGCGAATTCGAAATAGCGCCGGACAGTGGCACCGTCGTATAGCTGGTCCCTCGCAAGGTCATCGTGACGGTTTTGCCGTCCGAAGCCAGATCCGTTTCCTCTACATTTGCACCGCTGTAGCTGACCTGCACCTGCGCTGGAATTGCCTCGACAACCACACTTCCGTTCACCAGGTAACGTTGGCCGGCTGCCGCGGGCACGCCGAGCGCCGGATCGATCGTGGAGGTGCCCGTTGTAAGCCGTTGGGGACCGGCCACCGCCGGGCTTTGCGCCAAGCTTGAATCGCGCGTGAAAAAGTAGGAGGTGGCCGTATTCAGTGTGGGCGCACCGCCCGACGAAGTGGAAAAGCTGAGCAGGCCGGTCACAAAGTGTTGGCCCCCATTGCTTGCCAGCGTGAAATTCTCGTAATTCTGCTGCGCGGCGCTGAGATTGGCGGCCGGCGCGGAGGATGGGCTACTTCCACCGCCGCATGCGCAGAGCAAGGAGGCCAGGAGCAGCGTAAAGGGAAATACAAAACGCAACTGGTTTATTTCAAAACCCCGATTTTCTTCTTTCATTTTTATAATACCTTGTGTTGGTTGTTTTATTATCTTTTGCATTCGGAAGCGGATTATAAGACGAATTATTTTCACGGACCACCAATTAGCGTTCGAGCGAAAACGCTAACGCCATGCGGCGAAAACTGTATAGTTAATCGAACCCGGGGACGGCCCGATCGCCGTCACGACGCAGACCAACGGGGCACAACATGAGCATCAGAATCGCGTTGCTGGCGTGCATCCTCACGCTGTTCGGTTGCGGCGGGGGAAATGGCTCGCTGACGACTTATACGGTCTCGGGCACGGTCGATCACCTCTCGTCATCCGGGTTGACGCTGACCAATGGCACCACGACCATCGCCGTCGCGGCGGGCGCCACCCGCTTTGCGTTCCCGGATCAACTGACCAACGGCGCCGCCTATCGGATTTCAGTGGCGAGCCAGCCAGGCGGCGAGAACTGCGTGATCAGCCAGGGCGGCGGCACCGTGGCGGGCGCCAATGTCGGCAACATCGATGTCGCGTGCAACACGGTGATCTCCAGTCCTACCGCTATTGGCATCTATCCGGTCGCCACGGCGCCGGATGGTTACTCGCGCGCTTATGTACCCGTGACGATGGTGGGCAACAACCCGGTGTCGATCAACGCGACGCTCGACACCGTTTCGGCCGGCGTCGTACTGAATGCGTTCGATGTCGTTCCGCCGTCCATGGTGAACATCAACGGCTTCGATTTCCCAGCCGGTCAAAGCACGATCACGTACAACGGCATCACGGTCACGAACAACGTGATGACGACATATCTGAATGGCCAGGGCGCGGGCATCAACTTTGGATTGGGAACACTCTTCGGCGCCTACAGCACGAATGGCCCTTTGATCAGGGCAACCGGCAATCTGGCTTACGCGCAGGTGACTTTCGGTTCTGCCGGAGATGTGACCACGGCGGTACTTCCGATCCTGCTGGTGTACCAGGTATCGACCAGCGCCAACGGCACGGCGTTGCCGTCGACGGTCGCATCGAATGTGTTCGGTGTTGGAGGGACCTATACGCCTATCGGCCCCCTGACCGGCGCCTTCGTCTATCCGGGGACCTGCGCCACGCCGCCGGGTTCGTCGAACGCATGTGCTCTTCTCAGCCCGTTACGTTCGGTGTCGTTTTCGTCGAACGTGGACCCCGGTTTCCTGTTGGCGCCGCTTACTTTGCAGAACTGCCAGATCGGCACGCAGGGTAGTTGCGCTGCCGTGCCCTCCCTGACGGTCGGCGTCAACGCTACGACCACGCAGGCGCTAGGGTTCGCTAGTGGCTGGACCTCAAACACGAGTTGCGCCACGCTAAACTTGACTTACGTACCGCCAGCCTCAGTCGAATGCAGTACCTACATTGGCGACTTGACAACCTTGTACTTCGACAACCATGGCAGCGAGACGCGCGCGCTGCTGGACACAGCGAATTCGGGCATGACGCTTGGAACGCTCGACACCGGGTTCCCGTCGACGATCGCGGCCGGCACGCAGGTCACCATTCAGTTCGGGATCGCCATCCGCGGCAATCTCGCCGACGTGTACACCTATTCGTTTACCGCCGGGACCGGCAACTATACGACGACCATCCTGCCCACGACCAATCTCAATGACATTGGCATCGGCTTCTTCACGACGCATCGCTATTACATGGACTATGAGACGGGTCAATTCGGCTGGGTGTGAGGTTTCGAGTCGCGCCAAGTATGGAACCTCATCTCAAAGCCGCCTGACTAGCAGACGGCTCCTCATCATCAGCGCTGTGCATGCGGCTATTGAAACCCGGAAAGCCCATGGTCACCGTAGTCCCCGCGCCGACCGTGGATTCGATCCGCAGGCATCCGCCGAACGACTGCATGATGCGGTTGCAAAAGATCATGCCCATGCCGTGGCCGCCGGCGCCCGCGTAGGTGGTGACCGGATCCTGCAGCAGACGCGCCTTGACCTCCGGCGCGATCCCCGGGCCATTGTCGCGGATGCGGATCTCGGGCTCAGGGAACGCCACCACTTCGAGCCGCAACACGGGCGCGCTGCCGCCGTCGAGCGCGCGCAGCGCGTTGGACAACAGCGAAGACAGCACGAGCGCCACGCAATTGGGCATCGCGTGCACGACGAAATCCCCTTCCACGTCGACCTTCACCCAATCGCGCTGTGACGCGACAAACGGATAGGTGTCGAGCAGCGTGGCGATCAGGCGCGTCGCCCGGACCGCGCGCGTGCCGCCGCCCGAGGCGGACTTCTGGCCGCCGCTCTTGTGCACGGTCGCCCAGAACGACGAGATCAGCGTCAGGCAATACTGCGCGTTGTTCAACATGGACTTCGCCGCGAGGCCGATCTCCCGCTGACGCTCGGGATCGTATTGCTCGGCCACGTCGTTCTCCACGGAGCGCGCGAACAGCGAGATCGTGGCCAGCGGTGTGTTCAGTTCGTGCGCGAGGAAGGCGAGCGTCTCGTCCATGGCGAGCAGCCGCTGCTGACGCGTTTCCCGTTCGGTGTAACGCGCGGTGGCGAGGTGCAGCACCTCGCGCACCATGTCCGTTCGCAGCGGCTTTTCGATGATGCGGAACACGTCGCCGGTATTGACCGTTTGCAGCAGCATGTCCTTGTCGGCATAAGCGGTCACGAGAATGCGCACGATTTGCGGATACTCGTGCGCCACCTCGCGCAGCAGTTCGTCGCCGTCGCGGCCAGGCATGCGGAAGTCGGTCACCAGCACGGCAATCTCGGAGGCGTGTTTGCCTAGCACCGTTATCGCCTCGTCAGCGCTTTGTGCGACATACACTTTGTAATCGGCGCTCATCGCGCGCGCGAAGTGATTGCGCGACATCTCGTCGTCGTCGACGAAGAGAATGGAAAACGGCGGCTGCATAGGGTCACTCATCGCATTCCCAGGCGGATAGCGGCGGCTCGACATTGAACGAAGCCCGCGTTGCGGATGATAAAAATGGCTTGCCGCACGGCAAGCACCGGATCGTTTTGGCGTTTGGAAGTATAGGGTATCGCGTCTCTCGAAAAATGGGGAATCACCGCACAGCCTTATCCAATATGCATGAGCGCAAATCAGCCCGGCTCGCTGCGTGCAGCGGCACGGTGCTTGCGGGCGGACAGAGCCGGACTGATCCACTGTCGCCTGCGCCGCGGGATCGCACAGCATGGACGCCCGACACCTTCCACCAGGGGAAGCGGTGTCATGGAACTGACCAACGATGGCGATACTGGCCGGGCCGGGCGCGTGCGCAGACGGCGGCAGTCCCGCGTGCTGTCGCGATACGCCGGGCGGCCCATCCGGCTGATCTGGCGTTACGTGGCGCGCCGCAAGCTGGCGCACGCCGTCGTGCTGGCCAGCGTAGTGGCCGCCGTCGGCTGCGCGCTGGGGTCGCAATACGGGATCCGCAATCTGGTCGACGCATTGCCCGGCGGCCGCGCGCATCCGCAACACGTGATTCACGCGTTTGCCGTACTGGTCGCGCTGATCCTCGCCGACAACCTGTTCTGGCGCATCGCCGGCTGGGTCTCGGCGCGCACGTTCGTGGCCGTGACCGGCGACATCCGGCGCGAGATGTTCGACTATCTCACGGTGCACGCCCCCACCTTCTTCTCCGACAAGCAACCCGGCGTGCTGTCGAGCCGGATCTCGGCGACGGCCAACGCGGTGTACGTGATCGAAAACACGGTGGCTTGGACGGCCTTGCCGCCGTGTCTGACCGTGATCGGGGCCATCGTCATGGTCGGTGCGGTCAGCATTCCCATGAGCCTCACGCTGGTCGGCATTTCGGCCGGACTGGCTTTCTGCCTGTTCCTGCTGGCCCGTAAAGGCACCTCCCGGCACGAGGCGTTCGCCGCGCAGGCCGCCTCGGTCGACGGCGAACTGGTGGACGTGATCGGCAATATGGGGCTGGTCCGCGCGTTCTGCGCGCTGGTGCTCGAGCGGCGCCGCTTCGACACGCTGCTCGCCGCCGAAGGCGACGCCCGCAGGCGCAGCCTGCTTTATCTCGAGAAGCTGCGCCTGTTGCACGCGTTCGCCATCTGCATTCTGTCGGCTGGCGTGCTCGGGTGGACCGTGTGGCTGTGGAGCGTCGGGCGCGCCACGACCGGCGATGTCGTTCTGATCGGCTCGCTCGGTTTCTCGATCCTGCACGGCTCGCGCGACATCGCCGTGGCGTTCGTCGATCTGACGCAGTATGTCGCCCGGCTCGGCGAAGCCTCGGAAACACTGCTGATCCCGCACGCCATGCCCGAGCCGACCAGAGCGACGCCGCTCGAAGTCCGACAAGCCAGCGTCGACTTCGAAAACGTGACGTTCGCGTATCCGGGCCGCCGCCCGGTGTTGACCGGCCTGAACCTGCATATCGGCGCGGGCGAGCGCGTCGGTCTGATCGGGCCTTCGGGCGCGGGAAAATCGACCATCCTCGCGCTCCTTCAGCACTTCTACGAACCGGACTCCGGCTGCGTGCGCATTTCAGGCCAGGATATCGCGCATGTCACGCTGCAGAGCTTGCAAGGCGCCATCTCGATCGTGCCGCAGGACGCGTCGCTGTTTCATCGCTCGCTGCTGGACAACATTCGCTACGGTTGCCCCGACGCCACCGAGGCCGACGTGCGCCGCGCGTGCGAAGACGCCTACTGCCTCGATTTCATCAACGCGATGCCCGAAGGGCTCAACACCATTGCGGGCGATCGCGGCACCAAGCTTTCCGGCGGACAACGGCAGCGCATCGCGATCGCCCGGGCCATTCTGAAAGACTCGCCCATCCTACTGCTCGACGAAGCGACCTCCGCGCTCGACACTGCATCGGAGACCGCCATTCAGGCGGCGCTCGAACGGCTCATGCAGCATCGCACCGTCATCGCGATCGCTCACCGGCTGTCGACCTTGCAGTCGTTCGACCGGATCGTGGTGCTTAACCGCGGCCGCGTCGTTCAGCAAGGCACGCCGGCCGAGCTGGCCGCCGTGCCGGGTATCTATCGCGACACGCTGGCGCGGCAGATCAGACGCACGCCCGCGCCGCGCCCCGAGCTGATGTGATCGAGACGCCGGCGAAGGCGCAAGCTCTTTCCTTCACGCGCCGCCGCCCTCGCCAAACAGACGGCGCACGAGTTCACGGCCGCGGTTCGTCAGCCGCAGCGTCGACGTGCCGCCCACTATCACGCCCTCCTCGCGCCGGTCGATTTCGATCAACTCGTATCGGCTCAGCGCGAGCACGTCGGAGTCGATCGCCTCCGGCCGCCGACCCGTGTCGGCAAGACGCAGCAGTGTCGCGAGTTCATGATGGCTCAGCATCGGTCACCTCGTCGGTTGAGACTGGACAATGCCGTCATGCTAGTTCGCGAGCCCGACATTCAGGCTACGGTTCTGTTGCGTCGAGTTACGCGGTTACACGTCGGCAGCGCGCGTCTACGTCGCCTGTTTCCTGTCACGGCCCGCGCCGTTGCTACTTTTTTCCGTATGACCGCGCTTGGCGCTTGGGCAGACGGCACGGCGCCACGGCTCGCCCCGGTCGTAACAAATCGAAACGCCCGTCAAGGCACGGTCGTGAGAATTAGCTCCACACTCGGATAGACTCTCGTCGTGATTGTGTGGATTCCTGTCGCCGGCAACGGCGATGCCCCATCTTGGGAGTTCGTATGACGCTCTTCGACAGCAATTGGCCGGGCCGTCCATCGACGCCGCTCTCCGGATGCCACGGATCCGGCGGGAGACGGTTATGAGCGACGCGCCGGCAATCCAGGTCAAGCGTCCGCGGCGCGGCCGCATCGTGCTCGCAATCGTGGTGCTGGCGCTGATCGCGCTGGTGGCGTTTCATGTGCTGCGCTCGAAGCCAGCCAAGCCCACCGTGGCGCCGCAGGTCGTGACGGTCGCCGCCGCCACCACGGGACCGATGCCGGAAATTTTGAGCGAGCTAGGCACGGTGACGCCCGTCGCCACCGTCACCGTGCTGCCGCAACTGAGCGGCTACCTGACCGCCGTCGGCTATCGCGAAGGCCAGGACGTGCAGAAAGGCCAGTTCCTCGCGCAGATCGACCCGCGCCAGTACGAAATCAGCAAGCGGCAAGCGGAGGCGCAACTCGCCAAGGACAAGGCGGCGCTTGCCCAGGCGCGTGCCGATCTCGCGCGCTATACGCAACTGAACGAACATAAGTCGATCGCCGAGCAGACCTATGCGGACCAGAAGTTTCTCGTCCAGCAGGACGAGGCGGCCATCAAGGCCGACGAAGCCAACATCGCCCAATTCGATCTCGACCTGATCTACTGCCACATCACCGCGCCGGTATCGGGCCGGGTCGGGTTGCGTCTCGTCGACCCGGGCAACTACGTGACCGCATCGAGTCAACCCGGCATCGCGGTCATCACGACAATGAAGCCGACCACCGTCCAGTTCACGGTTCCGCAAACCGCGCTCGATAAGGTGCTGCAGCGCGTCAACGCCGGTGCGCAGTTGCCGGTCACGGTGTTCAGCAGCGACAACTCCCGGCAGATCGCGACCGGCACGCTGTACGCGATCAACAACCAGATGGCGACCGCGACCGGCACCGTCACATTGCGCGCAACCGTCCCCAACGACGACGAGGCGCTCTTTCCCAACGAGTTCGTCAACGTCAAACTGCTGGTCGATACGCTGCAAAACGCGGTGCTGGTGCCGACGCCGGCGGTGCAGAGCGGCGCGCCGGGTGACTACGTGTATCTGGTCAACGCCGACAATACGGTGTCGGTGCGCAAGGTCACGCTGGGACCGGGCGACGGCCGGCATACGGTGATCACGGCGGGGCTCGCCGCGGGCAACGTGGTCGTCACCGACGGCATGGACCGTTTGAGCGACGGCGTGAAGATCAAGCCGTCGGCGGCGCGGCCGGCTGCGGGTGCTTCGGGTGCTTCGGGTGCTTCGGGTGCTACGCCGCCCGGGTCCGCGGCTAACGCAGCATCCGCAGCCTCATAGCGCGCCGCCCTGCCGATGAACTTCTCCCGCCTGTTCATCCTGAGACCCGTGGCGACGTCGCTGCTGATGGTCGCGCTCGTACTCGTGGGTCTGGTCGCGGTGCGCTTCCTGCCGGTCTCGTCGCTGCCCGACGTCGACTATCCGACCATCCAGGTCCAGACCTTCTACCCGGGCGCGAGTCCGAACGTGATGGCGACCACCGTCACCGCGCCGCTCGAAGTCCAGCTCGGCGAGATTCCCGGCTTGCAGCAGATGGTGTCTTACAGTTCGGAAGGCGCGTCGGTGATCACGCTGCAATTCGATCTCTCGCTGAATCTGGACATCGCCGAACAGAACGTGCAGCAGGCGATCAATGCCGCCAACAGTTTCCTGCCGGCCGGTCTGCCCGCGCCGCCGACCTACGCCAAGGTCAATCCGGCCGATCAGCCGATCCTCACACTCGCGGTCACGTCGAAGTCCATGTCGCTGACGCAGTTGCAGGACACCGCCAACAATCGCCTCGCCACCAAGATTTCCGAAGTGCCCGGCGTGGGTCTCGTCACGACTGCCGGGGGCAACGTGCCGGCCGTGCGCGTCGAAGCGGACCCGCAGAAGCTCGCCGCCTACGGCCTGAATCTCGACGATCTGCGCACGCTGCTCGCGAACGTCAACGTCAGCCAGCCGAAAGGCAACTTCGACGGACCGGAGCTCGACTACACGATCAACGCGAACGATCAGATCGTCGACCCGCAAGATTATCTGGCCACGGTGATCGCGTATCAGAACGGCGCGCCGGTGTATCTGCGCGACGTCGCGCGCGTGAGCCAGGCCGCGCAGGATGTGGAACGCGGCGCGTGGTACAACCGCACGCCGGCCATCGTGCTGAACGTGCAGCGTCAGCCGGGCGCGAACGTGATCGCCACCGTCAACCAGATCATGAAGCAGCTGCCGGCCCTCGAATCGACGCTGCCCGCCGGCCTGCAAGTCACGGTGGTGGCGAACACCACGGGCGTGATCCGCTCCTCGGTCTCGGACGCGGCGTTCGAACTGGTGCTCGCCGTCGTGCTGGTGGTGCTAGTGATTTTTGTGTTTCTGCGCAACGTGCCCGCCACGATCATTCCGAGTATCTCCGTGCCGGTCTCGCTGATCGGCGCGCTTGCCGTGATGTACCAGCTCAACTATTCGATCGACAACCTCTCGCTGATGGCGCTGATCATCGCCACGGGTTTCGTCGTGGACGATTCGATCGTGATGATCGAGAACATCGTGCGCTATCTGGAGGAAGGCAAGACTCCGCTCGAAGCCGCGCTCGAAGGCGCCGGCCAGATCGGCTTCACGATCCTCTCGCTGACGGTCTCGCTGATCGCCGTTCTGATTCCGCTGCTGTTCATGGGCGGCGTGATCGGCCGTCTCTTCAGCGAATTCGCCATCACGCTCGCGGTGACGATCGTGATCTCGGCGGTGGTCTCCCTGACCGTCGTGCCGATGCTCTGCGCGCGTCTGTTGCGCGCCCAGGCGCAACGTCATCCGAGCCGCTTCGAACGCATCAGCGAAGGGCTATTCGACAAGACGCTCGCCGCCTACGAGCGCGGCCTCGTCTGGGTGCTCGATCACCAGTTGCTGACGCTTGTGGTCGCGCTGATTACCGTCGCGCTCACCGCGATCCTCTACATCGTGATTCCGAAGGGACTGTTCCCGGTGCAGGACGTCGGCGTGATTCAGGGCATCAGCGTAGCCGACAACTCGGTTTCGTACACGGCCATGGTCCGGCGTCAAAGCGCCCTTGCCGACGCGATTCTGAAGGATCCCGACGTGGTGTCGCTGACTTCGTACGTGGGGATCGACGGGACCAATCCGACGCTGAACAACGGCCGCTTCCTGATCAATCTGCGCCCGCGCGACGACCGCTCAATCACCGCCGAGGAAATCGGCCGCCGCATCCAGCAGGAAGTCGCCGACGTGCCCGGCATTCGCCTCTATCTGCAGCCTGAGCAGGACCTGACGCTCGACACCTCGATCTCGCGCAACCAGTACAACTTCGTGCTGCGCGGGCCGAACCAGCAGGCTTTCAATCAATACGTGCCCGCGCTGATCGCGCGCATGAAGCAGATTTCCGCGATCACGGACGTCACCAGCGATCTGAACACCAACGGCCTGAGCGTGAACGTCGAAGTGAACCGTCAGCTTGCCGCGCGCTACGGCATCACGGCGGCCACGATCGACAACGCGCTGTACGACGCGCTCGGCCAGCGCATCGTCTCGACCATCTTCCAGCAGTCCGATCAGTACCGCGTGATTCTGGTGGCGAAGCCCGAGACGATTCCCACGGTGCAATCCATCGGCAATCTGTATTTGCCGAGTCAAACCAGCAGCACCGGGCAGGTGCCGCTGTCGGGCATCGCGAAGATCAGCATCACGCAATCGCCGTTGTTGATCAGCCACCTCGCGCAGTTCCCTTCCGTCACGATCTCGTTCAACCTCGCGCAGGACGCGTCGCTGAGCGCCGCCGTGGCGCAAATCCGCGACGCCGAGAAAGCGGTGGCGCTACCGCCTTCCATCACGACCTCGTTCCAGGGCGCGGCCCAGGCGTTCGAAGATTCGCTTTCCAGCGAGGTGTATCTGCTGATCGCCGCGTTGGTCGCGGTGTATATCGTGCTCGGCGTGCTGTACGAGAGCTACATTCATCCGGTAACGATTCTCTCGACGCTGCCCTCGGCGGGCATCGGCGCTTTGCTCGCGTTGATGATCGCGGGCAGCGATCTCGACGTGATCGGCATCATCGGCATCGTGCTGCTGATCGGCATCGTCAAGAAGAACGCGATCATGATGGTCGACTTCGCGCTCGAAGCGGAGCGCGTGCACGGCAAGCCGCCGCGCGAAGCGATCTTCGAAGCATCGCTGCTGCGCTTCCGGCCGATCCTGATGACCACGCTCGCCGCCATGCTCGGCGCGCTGCCGATGCTGCTCGGCACCGGCACCGGCTCGGAATTGCGCCGGCCGCTCGGGCTTGCGATCATCGGCGGGCTCACGCTCAGCCAGGTGCTGACGCTGTTCACGACGCCGGTGATCTATCTGTTCTTCGATCGCCTCGCGCAGCGCGTGAAGAACCGCCGCCGCGACGTGAATGACGGCGCCGCCGCGCCGCCGGAGAACGCGCCGTGAACATCTCGGCGCTCTTCATCCGGCGCCCGGTCGCGACCGCACTGCTGGCGTTCGCGATCCTGATATCCGGCGCGCTTGCCTATTTCCGCCTGCCGGTGGCGCCGCTGCCGAACATCGCCTTTCCGGTGATCGCGTTGCAAGCGAACATGGCCGGCGCCAGTCCGGAAATCATGGCCGCCACGGTTGCCGAACCTTTGGAGCGGCGCCTCGCCACCATCGCCGACGTGAACCAGCTCACCTCGATCAGCTACGTGGGCTCGTCGCTGATCATCGTGGTGTTCGGCCTGAACCGCGACATCAACGGCGCGGCGCGCGACGTGCAGGCCGCCATTCAAGCCGCCCGCGCCGATCTGCCCACCACGCTGCGCAGCAATCCGACCTATCGCCAGTACAACCCGGCCGGCGCGCCGATCATGGTGCTTTCGCTGACCTCCGACACGCTGACCAAAGCCCAGCTCTACGACTCCGCCGATTCCGTGATCCAGCAGCAGTTGTCGCAGATCACCGGCGTGGGGCAGATCACGCTCGGCGGCGGCGCGTTGCCCTCGGTGCGCGTCGAGCTGGAGCCGGGCAAACTGAACAGTTACGGCATCGGCCTCGAAGACGTGCGCGCGGCGATCGGCGCGGCCAATGCGAACAGCGCGAAAGGCCATGTCGATCAGGGCGAACAACGCTATGTTGTCACGTCGAACGATCAGATCAGCAAGGCTGCGCCGTATCGCGACGTGGTGATCGCCTATCGCGACGGCGCACCCGTGCTGCTGCGCGACGTCGCGCAGGTGCGCGATTCGAATGAAAACATCCGCAATGCCGGGCTCTATAACGGCAAGTCGGCGGTGCTCGTGATCGTTTATCCGACGCCGGGCAGCAACGTGGTGCAGACAGTCGGGCAAATTCGCGCACGTCTGCCGATCATCGAGGCCGCGTTGCCGAGCGCGATTCATGTGAACGTCGCGATCGACCGTTCGGAGTCCGTGAACTCCTCTGTGGCCGATACGGAGCGCACGCTGTTCATCGCGGTGCTGCTGGTGGTGGGCGTGGTGTTCGTGTTCCTGCTGTCGCCGCGCGCCACGCTGATTCCGGCGGTCGCGCTGCCGCTGTCGATCGTCGGCGCGTTCGGACCGATGTATCTGCTCGGCTATAGCATCGACAACCTCTCACTGATGGCGCTGACCATCGGCACCGGCTTCGTGGTCGACGACGCCGTGGTGGTGCTGGAAAACATCGTGCGTCATCTCGAAGCCGGGCTCGAGCCGAAAGAAGCCGCGCTGCGCGGCAGCGCCGAGGTCGGCTTCACCGTGATCTCGATGAGCCTCTCGCTGATCGCGGTGTTCTTGCCGATCCTGTTGATGCCGGGCATTGTCGGGCTGCTGTTCCACGAGTTCGCGGTCACGCTGTCGATCGCGATCATCTTGTCGCTGATCATCTCGCTGACCGTTACGCCGGTCATGTGCGCCTACCTGCTCAGCCACGAACGCGCGATGCATTCGAAGGCGCGCTGGGCCCGCTGGATCGAGGCGCAGTTCGAGCGATTCAAGCAGGCTTATTCCCGCTCGCTCGCGACGGCGCTCGACCATGCGCTCGCAGTCGTCCTGCTGCTGATCGGCCTGCTCGTGGCCAACGTGTTTCTTGCGCGGCTGCTGTCCGGAACGTTCTTCCCGGAGCAGGACACCGGCATACTGATCGGGCAGATCATCGCCGATCAAAGCGTCTCGTTCAGCGCCATGGAAAAGAAGCTCGCGCAATTGCAGTCGATCGTAAAGCAGGATCCGGCGGTGGCTTCGGTCGCGGGCTTCACCGGCGGTCGTGCGCTGAATACCGCGAACGTGTTCATCGAACTCAAGCCGCTCGCGCAACGCCATCTATCGGCGACTGAAGTGGTCAACCGCTTGCGGCCGAAGCTCAACGCGGTTTCCGGAGCACGGCTCTTCCTGCAGGCGCAGCAGGATCTGCAAATCGGCGGACGCCAGGCCGCGGCCGAATACCAGTACACGCTCACCAGCGACGATGCGAACGCGCTCTTCACGTGGGTGCCGAAACTCGTGACCGAACTCGGCAAATATCGCAGCAAGATGGAAGACGTGAACTCGGACCTGCAACAGAACGGCTTGCAGACCTATGTGAACTTCAGCCGCGCGACCGCTACCCGCTATGGCTTTCAGCCGAACCAGATCGACAACGTGCTGTACGACGCTTTCGGCCAGCGCACCGTGTCGACCATTTACAACCCGTTGAATCAGTACTTCGTGGTGATGGAAGTCGCGCCGGCCTATTGGCAGTATCCGCAAGCGCTCAATCAGATCTACCTGAGCACCGCCGCCGGCAATGCGAACGGCACGCAGCAGACGCAGATGTCGCGCGCTACCGTCACAGCCGTGCAGCAGCGGGCGGCTGTCAGCAGTGCGTCGAGCACCAGCGCGAACACGAATTCGCTGAATGCCGATGCCGAAGCGAACCAGCAGACCAACAGCATCTCGAACAGCAAGGGCGGCAATTCGAGCGGCAGCGCGGACAGTACCGCGGCCGAAACCATGGTGCCGCTCGCCGCGCTGATGACGTTCTCGAACAGCCACACCGCGACGCAGGTGAACCACCAGAGCGGACTCGTCGCCGGCACCATCTCGTTCAATCTGCCCGCAGGCGGATCGCTGAGCGAGGCCGGCCAGATCATTGCGCAAGCGGAGCGCGACATCGGTATGCCCGCATCGGTGCATGGCGCATTTGCGGGCGCCGCGCAAGCGTATGCGCAGTCGATGGGCGCCGTGCCGCTCCTGATTCTCGCCGCGCTGGTGGTGGTGTATCTCGTGCTCGGCGTGCTGTACGAGAACACGGTGCACCCGCTCACGATTCTGTCGACGCTGCCGTCGGCGGGCATTGGCGCCACGCTGGCCTTGCTGATTTTCGGCACGCCCTTTTCGGTGATCGCGATGATCGGCATCATTCTGCTGATCGGCATCGTCAAGAAAAACGGCATCATGATGGTCGATGTCGCAATTCAGTTGCAGCGCCACGAAGGCATGAACGCGCGCGATGCGATTCACGAGGCCGCGGTTGTGCGGCTGCGCCCGATCATGATGACGACGGCCGCCGCCGTGCTGGGCGCCGTGCCGCTCGCGATCGGCATCGGCCAGGGCGCGTCGCTGCGCCAGCCGCTCGGCGTGACGGTCATGGGCGGCCTGCTGGTCAGCCAGGTTTTTACGTTGTACACGACGCCGGTGATTTATCTGTATCTCGACCGGCTGCGCGCGAGACTGGCAAGATGGTCCGCGCGCCTGCCGTGGAATCGCCGCGGCGAAGCACCGGATACGAGCGCATGATGAAGACGATCTCCCCCACCCGACTGGCCGGCGCGACGCTGGTGTTGTCGACCGTGTTATCGGCGGTGTTGACAGGCGGCTGCACGGTCGGCCCCGACTATCATCGCCCGCCCGTCGCGACGCCGGCCGCGTGGAAAGAACTGCCTGGCTGGACCGAAGCGCAACCTGCCGCCGAGGCTCCAAAAGGCGATTGGTGGACAGGCTTCAACGATCCGCTGATGGATGAGTTCGAACCGCTCGTGTCGGTCTCGAACCAGACCGTGCGCCAAAGCTATGCGAACTACCAGCAGGCACTGGCCGAAGTGCGGCTTGCGCGCAGCGCCCTGTTTCCGACGATTGGCGTGACCGGGTCGGCGACCCGCTCACGTTCGTCGACCGGCAATTTCAGCAGCGGCTCACTCGGCGGCCTTGCGGGTGCGAGCAGTTTTCAGCGTATCAACAACGCCGGCTCGCTCGAAGCCAACGCCAGTTGGGCGCCCGACCTGTGGGGACTCGTGCGCCGCAATATCGAGGAGAGCGCCGCCACCGCGCAAGCGAGCCAGGCGACGCTCGCGAACGCCACGCTCTCCGAACAGATCGCGCTGGCGAACGCGATCATCGATCTGCGCGTGACGGATGCGAATATCGATCTGCTCACTCACACGGTCGACGCGTTCCAGCAATCTCTGCGCGTCGTCGCCGAACAGGACAGAGCAGGCACCGTGCCGCCGTCCGATCTGGTGAGCGCGCAGACACAACTGGAGTCGGCGCAATCGAGTCTGATCGCGCTGGGCGTCGCGCGCGCGCAGAACGTTCATGCGATCGCCGTGCTGGTCGGCAAGAATCCGGAAGAGCTCGACATCGCCCAGAACACCACGCTGCCGACGCTGCCGTCCATTCCGGTCAGCGTACCGTCCACGCTGCTGCAGCGCCGGCCCGACATTGCCGCCGCCGAGCGCCAGATGGCGGCGCAGAACGCCGCGATCGGCGTGGCCGTCGCCGCGTATTACCCGACGATTTCGCTGTCGGCGCTGGACGGCTTCACGCAGTCGCCGTTGGCCGGCCTGCTGCATATCGGCAACTATGTGTGGTCGTTGGGCGGTCAGGCGACCGAGACGCTGTTCGACGGCGGCCAGCGCAGCGCGCAGGTCGATGCGGCAAAAGCTTCGTATGAAGCGGCCGTGGCCAGTTATCGCGGCACGGTTTTGACGGCGTTTCAAGGCGTGGAGAACGACCTGGCCGGCTTGCGCATCCTCGCGCAGCAATCCGAGGTGCTGGAGCGCGCCGTGCGCGACGCGACACGCGGAACCGAGATCGCGCGCAATGAATATCAGGCGGGGACGGTGGACTTTACGACGGTCGCGACTGCGCAAGCCACTCAACTGAATCTCCAGCAAACCGCTTTGAACGTGCAGCAAACACGCTTGCTCGATGCGGCGTCGTTGATCGGCGATCTGGGAGGCGGCTGGTCGGATAGCGAACTGAGAGACCCACGCAAGCCGGGGCAGCAAAATGCGTCGCCCTAAGCCCTGACTCGCCGATCTGTTCGCTTGAGACGTTAGTCGCTCTCTTTCGCCACCACCGCGCCGGCGATCTGATGCCGCGCCAGCGACGCCGTGACGAAGCCGGACGCCTTCATGTCCTCGACGAATTTCGACAGGTACGCGGCGGCGTCATCGCCTTTTGCTTTGGGTACGCCCATTGCCTGACGGATCACCATGAAGCGCTGATCCAGTATTCGCAGCCCATTTTTGCCGGCCGCGTCTTTCTCGAGTTGCTGCTTGACGCCAGCGGCCACGTCCAGATGCTGGTCTAGAAAACCCTGTACGACCGCGGGCGAAGTCGGAATGCGGACCAGTGTCGCGTGGTGCAGCTCGCGTGTCAGAAACAGATCGTAGGCACTGCCTTTGCCGACCGCGACCGTCACGCCGGCTTGATCGACCTGCTCGTTCGTGGTGATCGGTGAACCGTCGCGCACGAGATAAAAGCCTTCAATCAGCACGTACGGCTTCGTGAAAGCGATTTCCTGTCCACGCTTTGGATCGACGGCGAAGAAACCGATGTCGGCCTTGCCCTGCTCGACATTCTCGACCGACGCGCCCGCCGAATTCACCGCGACGAGTTGCAGCGGCACGCCGAGCCGTTTGGCTAATTCGGTGGCGAGATCGACGGATACGCCGACGGGTTGGCCCGTCGCCGGATCGAGCGCGGCCAGCACGGGGTTGCCGAGATTGATCGACGCGCGCAGCGTGCCGCTCGGAGCGAACACGGCGGCCATCGATGGGCCACCGGCTTTTGACGTGGCGGCTTGCGCGGTGTTCGCGTCGTTGGGTTGTGCGAATGCCGGCAAGACCGCACTGGATACAAGGATCGATGTAAGTAGTCTAAGCATGCTGCGGTGTCGCTCCGTACTTTAAAAGTTTGTCGTTATAGGGCATTCAGGCACTCCCGGAGCATCCCCTGTCTCGTCAGGATAGCGAAGCAAGCATATTCGACAGCCGCCGGATGTGAGCCTTGAACGCGTCGCTCGCCTCGCGGTCGGTGGAGGGATTCAGCTGCGAGGTCTCGGCGAGTTGCGCCTGCTCGTGGAAATCGTTGGCGACCGCGCGTCGCACGTCCGGTGGCAACGAGCGCACGATGGAAACCAGCAATGCCTCTTCGGCGTGGATCATGCCCAGAATCGAATGCGTATCCATGGCAACAACTCCGTTGATGGCGAGAAAAGTTCAATCTAGCATGCTGTGAGCCGAATATTCCGGTTACTTCCGCATACCTCTCGTTACAAACCGGGGCCGGCCGGTTGGTTATGATGTTCGATCGCATCGCACTGAGCACCCGTTGGCTAATTATGAGGAATATCGGAAAAGCATTGGTAGTCGGTCTGGTGCTGACAGAAGTCGCATTCGCCGTCTACCTACTGTCCCCCAAAAGTGATCCCTCGACGCGCGATCCTGGCGCCGTTGCGGACGGCTCTGCAGCGCTGGCTTCGGACAAGGTTCAGTCCGGCACGCTGCAGGTGAATGCCGGCAACGCAAACGGCGCGCCGTCTCCGGGTGCAAACGCGGATGACACCGCGCGCGTCGCCGCGCAAATCCCCGCTCAATCCGCGCAGGGACATATCACGTCGGCACCTGCCCCCGCACCAGCACGTGCAGCAACGCCCGAACCGTCAACGCAGCGCGCCGCGCAATTGCCGCAGCAACCGGCGCAGCCAGCACAACCGCGCCCGCAAACCGTGCAAACGCCCGCAGTAGCCACCGTCCTCGCCGGCAACGATTCAAAAACAGCCACCGTTGTGCAACCCGCCCGCGGCCGTGACAGTCTGCACCGCCGAGATTCGAGTTCGGTCTCGTCCCCGGCAACGGACGAACTCGTCAGGGAATCCGCCAAACTCGATCCGGCGCTGCCGCCACCCGATCCCCAGGCTTTCGTGCACGATGATCAGCCGCATCGCGGCTCGAACGCGGTCGGCGCCGCGATGACGGAACAACTCGTCAGAGAGTCCGCCAAGCTCGATCCGGCATTGCCGCCGCCGAATCCGTCGGGCGTACACTAAAAGGGTGAACCGCCGCGCGTGCGCTCGCGTCGATCGACGCGAGCGCCGCGATCACGCGCCAACTGCTCGAGCGATGATGCGTTCGATTGCGTCGTAGTCTACGATGTAGTGCACATCCATGCGTCCCACCAGCAGCACGACCGCTATCCCGACGAAGACGTAGACGCATTCCCATCGCAGCGCCCCTTGATAGAGGACGAGCATGGCCAACGACTCCCCCGACATGGCAGAACGCGGCACCGGCTGGATCGACCAACCGGACAATGCTCAGGCGATCGCACTGCTCGTCGAAAAAATCAAGGCGCAGCAGGTGACGATTGCCGGGAGCAACGCGACTCATCTTGACGGACGCATCGACCGCGGCCAGCACCAGAAGCAAACGCTCGGCGCCTTCGGCACGCTGAGGATCTTCGAAACGATACCCACTGCGCTCAAGCATGGCCCTTTCGCGAAACAGGATGAGTTGGAGCGCTCGCTTTACTATCGGGTCGCCTGCCGTTTTTCGAACGGCCAGCCCTGTCCTTTCTCCGACCATGCCGCCGACGTTCGCGGCGTCGCCATCAAGTTCTTCACCGCCCAAGGCGTTGAAACCGACCTGCTCATGACCAACGAGGGCGGCCGCTCGCACGCGCGAAACGCGGTGCAGTTCATGGATTTCGCCGATATCCTCGTCGCGCAGATCGCCAAGGGCGCGTTTGGCGCACTGGAGCAGGCGTCGATCGAACTGTTGAGCGGCAAACTCGGGCCCGTGGAGGCAGCCCGCATCGTCGCGATCCTGGCGAGAGAGACGGCACTCCACCCCGTCGAAAGTCTCACGACCGAACGCTTCTGGGGCTCGGTCGTGAAGCTCGGACCCGCGGCTATCAAGTACTCGCTGCAACCCGAAGACGCGACGCCGCCTGGGACCGATGGCGAGCGTCACAGCGACGACTACCTGCGCGAAGACCTGTTGAACCGGCTGAAAAAAGCGCCGCTCAAGTGGCAACTTTGCGCGCAGTTTTTCGTGGATGAAGAAAGCACGCCGGTCAACGATGCATCGGTGGTATGGGCGGGCACGCCGATCGCGATCGGCGTAGTGGAAATCGCGTCGCCGCCATCCGCCGCCGACGAAGCGCACATCAACCAGATGGCATTCAACCCGGCCCACGGCTTCGAACCGCTCGGCATCACGCACGCCCGCAAGGACGTCTACGCGGCCAGCGCCGCGAATCGCAAGGACCGCGGCGTCTTGTCGAGCGAGGAAGCGCGCCGGTGCATTGGGCCGGTGTGAAACCGCATGCAGCGACGTAGACCATCGCGTAGCTTCGCTACGGGACCACACGCCCCTGCCTTATCAAAAGCTCGTACGCAACCAATGCGCGCCAGCGTCTGCGACCGGTTGCTCGCTGCGGCGAACGCGCGAAACGCGTCGCCGTTGCGCCCGCGGCCGCCAACGCATGGGTTATGCCAGGCCGGATTCGCTTACGCTCTCAGCGATCCTAACCATTTGAAAATAAACTGGCTTTGATCTTTACGACGAAAGTGTTTGGTGAAATCGACGAGCGGCGATGTCTGACTGTATCGAACACTTTTTCGTGTCTTTGTATGCCGCAATCCAACAAGACAGAATCCCTCGTCGAGCAGCGTGCACAGTCCGCCATTGCTATGAAACAGCCGCAGAATT
The DNA here is from genome assembly GCF_000020125.1 of Paraburkholderia phytofirmans PsJN. Taxonomy (NCBI): domain Bacteria; kingdom Pseudomonadati; phylum Pseudomonadota; class Betaproteobacteria; order Burkholderiales; family Burkholderiaceae; genus Paraburkholderia; species Paraburkholderia phytofirmans. Next base: position 844,039 of record NC_010676.1, on the reverse strand, counting down.
TCTATCAGATATTTTTTGTGCACGGGCACACGCTTTCGATTTGATCCTGGCCCGAAATACATGCATGAAAAAGTGTCAGAATTTCGCGACAGACTTTCGTTTTTTTGCTTCGGTATCCCAATGAGTGGAGTTACGCTCAGTTTCGCAACGGCACACAAATCGTCTGCGTGGGAGAAATCGATGAAACGAATCGCTCTATCTACCGTCTCGCTTGCACTGCTCAGCGCAACCGGCGCAGTACATGCACAAAGCAGCGTTACCCTTTACGGCGTCATCGATGAAGCGTTCCAGTTCGTGCACAACGCCAATCCCGACGGCAAGAACCTGTACCAACTGGCCGGCGGCAACCTGCAGGGCAACCGCTGGGGCTTGAAAGGCACGGAAGATCTCGGTGGCGGCCTGAAGGCGATCTTCCAGTTGGAAAACGGCTTTGACATCAACAACGGCCAACTGAATCAGGGCGGCCGCATGTTCGGCCGTCAGGCGTACATCGGCCTGGCGCATGAAGCTTACGGTACCGTGACGCTTGGCCGTCAATATGACCCGCTCGTCGACCTGGTTCAGCCGCTAACGGCTGACAACTATTTCGGCAGCACATTCACGACTCCGGGCGACGTCGACAATAACGACAACAGTTCGCGCACGAATAGCGCGGTCAAGTACACCTCGCCGACGTGGTCGGGCTTCCAGTTCGAAGGCATGTACGCGTTCGGCGGCGTGGCGGGCCAGACGGGTTCGCAGCAAACGTGGTCCGGTGCGGCAACTTACGCGACGGGTCCGTTCAGCGTGGCAGCAGGCTACATCCGCATGAACAACGCCAACTCGAGCGTCATACGGCCGAACAACTCCTTCACGAGCACGTCTGACGGCACGATCGATTCGATCGTCAACGGCGCATACGCAACGGCGAAGTCGATCGGCATCGCTTCGGTTGCCGTGCAGTTCGTCACCGGCCCGTTCACGGCGAGCGCGCGGTATAGCAATGCGCAATACAAACCGGACGGCGCGTCGACGTTCGCCTCCACCGAGCGCTACAACGTAGCCGGCGGCTATTTAGGCTACCAGGTGACACCGGCCGCATTGCTAGGTCTCGGCTATACCTATACGCACGGCTCGGGCGACACGTCCGCATCGTATAACCAGGTTTCGCTGGGCGGAGACTACAACCTGTCGAAGCGCACGGACCTCTACCTGGTCGGTGCCTGGCAGCGCGCGAGCGGCACGCAGCGCAATCCGCGCAGTTCGCCGCCGCAGCAGTTGCAACCCGCGGTGGCGTCGGTGGCTGACTACGGCTTCACGGGAGATTCGCGCACGCAGGAAATCGTCAGCCTCGGTATTCGTCATAAGTTCTAGCGTGACGAGCGCCAGCGGCACGGCGCCGAACAGGTAGCTCGATGGAATGAAGCGCGCATCCGTGAAGCGCGCCACCAGCGAGATATAGAACGGCGCCAATCCGCCAAACAGCATGACCGGGGTGTTATACAAAATCGCCACGCCAGTGGAGCGGCGGAAACGCGCACGTCCGGCTTGGTATGAATTCGGGCGGCGCCCACTGGCCGCCGCGATCGTGAAGAATCAATTACTCGCGGTGCTGGCCAAACAACGCCCACCCACTCGCACCTACACCCGCTAATTCTCCGCTCATTCTGCAAACGCACAATCCGTCACAGCACAGCCTGATTCGCATATCGAATCACGCATCACTGGAACGGAGCCATCATGCAAAACGACGGAAATTCAGCGTTTCGGCCCTATGTCGACGCCTTGCTCGATCAACTGGAAACACAATCCGATCGGGCGGTCCTGCGCTATTTCGACCATGACGTAACCGGCAGGACCCTGCGAACGGCAATATTTCGCTATGCGCGGGCGCTTGCGGTGCTCGGCATCGGCAGGGGCTCTCTGGTCGCGCTGCTCGCCCCCAATTGTCCGGACGCGCTTGCGATTCGCTACGCGGCAAACCTGCTCGGTTCGGCTGCGATGTTCGTGCCTTCATCGACGAATGCCGAACGGCGCGCAGCGTTGCTGGCCCGCGTTCAACCGACGCTTCTCGTCGCCTTCCCGGAAACACTTCACCATATCCCTGTTGCAGTCGAGAGCCACGTGCTCTTCGTCGGCGTCGGTCCCGTATCTTCACGCCTGGACAAGCTCGCGCAAACACAGTCGGATCTGCCGTTGCGCGGACAACTGAGCGCCGACGATCTCGCGGTCGTCGTCTCGTCGGGCGGCACGACGGGTGTGCCGAAATGCAGCCGACGCTCCTTTGCAGCTTATTCGGCGATGGTCTGCGCAGCGGACGATAAAGACCGGCGTCAGCTTATCAACGGCCCGCTCGCCTACCTGTCGCAAGTGCTCGTCGACACCACGCTCATCGGCGGCGGTACGGTCGTGCTGAAGCGCCGATACGATCCCGCGGAGACGCTCGCGACGATCGAATCGGAACGTATCACCGACGTGCTTCTCGTCGAGCCTCAACTGTTCGAGACAATGGACCACCCGGACGTGGGCCGGCGCAACCTGTCGTCGCTGCGCTCCATTACGCACATCGGCGGGTCAGCGCCCGCGGTCCTGCGGCAACGCGCGATCGCGCGTCTGGGTCCCGTGCTCACCCATCTTTACGGTGCGAGCGAAACCGGTGTCGTCAGCATTCTGCCGCCATCCATGTATGAGGCAAATCCGGATTTGTTGGCCTGCGCGGGCCCTGTTCGACCCGGCGTCGAGGTACGCTTGCGCCGCGCCGACGGAACGCTGGCGCTTGCGGGACAGTGCGGAAACATCGAAGTGAAGTCGGCCGCTATGGCGGATGGTTACTACCATCAGCCGGTGGAAGAGGCCCACGAGTTTCAGCATGGCTGGTGTCTGACCGGCGACGTCGGTTTCATCGACGAAGCAGCCAATCTGCACGTTCTCGGCCGCGCAGCCGACGTCGCGGAAATCGATGGCCTGACAATTGGCCCAACCCTGATCGAAGACGTCTTGTGCCGCTTACCGGACGTTCGCTACGCAGTAGCGCTGGCCGCAAACGAGACTGCCGTCGAACACGGATGGAACGCGCTGATCGAACCATGGCTCGCCGGGCAGGTGGACGTCGCGCGGTGCATGCGCAGACTGGAAATCGCATTCGGCCGTTCGGTCGCTAGACGGATTCGTATCGCCGTGGCCGATCGCGTGCCGCTGACTGAACAGGGAAAAGCAGACCGAGGCGCAATCGAAGCGGTCCTGCAAGGCGACTCGCAGTTGAACCGTGCCTCGCGCCAACTGGCCGGCAATGCCCCACCGAATGCCAACCCGCCACATGACACACCCATCATTGGTTTTCCTCAGCAAGTAAGTGCGTGAGGTTAAACGAGTTGCCACGGCGATTCGCCCGGATCATCTCAGGGTTCATTTCGCCGCCCCGTTCTTGCCGAAATGGAAAGGAGTAGCAAATGCGTCACTATCAATGCAACAGTCCCGAGGCAGCAGGCCGCATCCTGGCGGCTTGCCTGCTAGTCGATGGACATCTCAGCCTCACCGAACTCGACGCGCTCGATCGCTGCGGTATGGAAAGACGCCTGTTGTTGAATCGATACCGATTGCTCTCGATCGTGCAAACGCTGTACGAAGACCTGACGCGCTCGGGCTATCTGAACTGGAGCGACATGTGTCAGGTCGATCCCACGACGCTTGCCTGGCTCGCGGCTGACGTGCAGGACCGGCAACTGCGTCGCGACATTCTGGATCTGTGCAGCGAAGCCGTCATGGCGGACCGTGGCCACTGCGATCGTGAAGCCGAGTTCCTGAGACTGCTGCGCGACGCGTGGCAACTCCCGGCCCGTCCTGTCCGGCAGGTTGCGCTAGCGGGCACGCCCGCTTCGTAACGCGTGGCCTCTCGCGCCACCAGCCATATAATCTGCAGCACGGCTGCGAGGATGACTCGACATATGTGTCATAGCGCGCGCGATAAAAGGAGACCCGCTCGATATGGATCCTTCTGTGTTTTCCGCCAGCGTGCCTGGGCGCCGCGTTTCGAGTGCGGCGGCGTAGATGACGCTTGCCGGCACGCTTGCTCAACTCTGCCGCACGGCCGTCTTCGGGCTCGGGCGCGAACTGGCGGCCTGGAAGGCTTCCCGAGCGCGCGCGACATTCGCGGCTCAGGCAATGCTCTCAGTCGCGCTCTCTGTCGCGCTGGCGAACTCGCTGGGTCTATCGGACACCTGGTGGGCCGCAATCAGCGGCTTCGCGGTCATGCAAACAAGTTTTGCCGGCTCCGTGCAGCGTGCCGCACACCGCATCATCGGCACGGTGACAGGCGCCGCGCTGGGAGCCATCGCCGGCCCCTGGATCGGTGACCGACCATGGGTGTTCGTGCCCGCGCTGGGGGCGATCGGCGCTGTCGCGGTGTATCGGGCCAACGGGTCCAAAGCGACCTACGCGTGGGTTCTGGGCGGCGTCACGGCCCTGATGGTGACGTACGAAGCACACAAGTTCGCATCCTTCCGGGCGACCGCTCTATTCGCTACGTTGCGCGTCGCCGAAGTCGCGGTTGGAACATTTGCTTGCCTGCTGGTGGCGAGCGTGTTTCATTTCGGGCCGAAGTGGTATCGAAGGAACAGAACGCCAACGGACGCCACAGCCGCTCGCGTGGCGGGTGAGTCTGCGGGTCTGCCTGGCGCTGCGGAATCGACGCCGCCACTGGAATCGGCGCGCTCGACCCGCATGCTGTTGTGCTTGCAGGCCGCGCTGTCCATCACAACCCTTGCATCCCTGACTTATGTTCTGCATCTGCCGGGTTTCGCGCAAGCAATGGTCACGGCAATCGCGGTGCTGGTGGTACCGCCGGGTCTGACAGCGGACAGAACGCGGCAGCCGGTCATGGAAAAGATGGTGCAGCGCGTGGCCGGCTGCCTGCTGGCCGGTACGATCGGTGTGGCGCTGCTTCCTCTGATGCAAGGGCAGGCAATCCTGTGCATGCTCGCGCTTTCCATCGGCGTGTGGGCAGGATGTCACGTGCAAACAGGACGGCAAGGCGCCAGCTACGTGGGCCGCCAATTCACCATCGCGTTCATCATGGTGTTTGTCCAGGACCACCATTGGTCGTCCGATCCCATGCCTGCGCTCATGCGGCTATCCGGCATTCTCACCGGGATTGTCGTGTTGGCAGCGGTGATGTTCGTGACCAGCCGGTTGTATATGCCGCCCATGCCTCAGGATGCGAGTCGTTAAGACAGGTAGGCACTTCGTGCTGCCACTGCGGTTCTTTTCGACTGCGGTCATTTACCTGGTGGTGAATCAGCAAGTCATAAGCGATGCTGCAATAGATGGTCGTGCCGCGAATAAAGACCGCGCCGGGAATCAAGTCACCGCACGCCCGCCAGGAAACCATGAATCTGCCCCACCACGGCCGCGCCCTCACCCACCGCCGACGCGACGCGCTTGGTCGATCCTGAACGCACGTCGCCGATCGCAAAGATACCCTCGACGCTCGTCTGCAGCGGCATCGCATGGACGCCCGCTTCCCCAAACTCAGCGCCCGTCAGGACGAAACCTTTGCTGTCGAGCGACACACTGCATGTCCTGAGCCATTCCGTATTCGGATCCGCACCGATGAATACGAACAGATGATGTGCCGTCATGCTTCCTTCAATGCCGCCGGCACCGCGGTAGTGCACGCGCTCGAGGCGTGCCGCCCCTTCGAGCGCGGTTAGTTCGATATGCGTATGAAGCGTCACATTCGGCAGCGATGCGACACGCTCGGCCAGATAATGCGACATGCTGCGCGCGAGGCTCGCGCCGCGAATGAACATATGCACATGCTCGGCGTGTGAAGCGAGAAACACTGCCGCCTGCCCCGCGGAATTGCCGCCGCCTAGCAGCAACACCGGCTCTTTGCGGCACAGTCTCGCCTCGATCGGCGTAGCCCAATAATAGACGCCACAGCGCTCGAAGCGTGGCAGGTCCGCGACGACAGGCCGCCGATACTCCGCGCCGCTGGCGATAACCACAGTGCGCGTCGTAATGCGGCGGCCATCGGCAAGCTCCAGGACCGGCGGCTGCTTATGGCAATACAACGCCTTGACCTCGCACGGAATGCCGATATGCGCGCCGAACTTCTGCGCCTGGACAAACGCGCGGCCCGCCAGCGCCTGCCCGGTGATGCCGGTGGGAAAGCCCAGATAGTTTTCGATGCGCGCGCTCGTACCGGCCTGGCCGCCGGGTGCGCGGCAGTCGAGCGCCGCCACCGACAGTCCCTCGGATGCCGCGTAGACAGCTGCGGCAAGTCCTGCGGGACCCGCGCCGACGATCGCCACATCGTAGACGTGCGCCGGATCGAACTCGGGAATCAGTCCGAGGCACGATGCGAGCTGCCCCTCGTCGGGATTTCTCAGCACAGTACCGTTCGGACAAACGACAAGCGGGAAGTCATTGGGCTGCGGCGTCAGGCGTTCAAGCAGTGCAATGGCTTCAGGGTCTCGCTGCGCATCGAGCGTCATATTCGGAAAAGCATTACGGCGCAGGAAATTCTGCAAAGCGAGCAGTTGTGGGTGATTGGACGAGCCCACGAGAATGACCCCCTGGCCGCGCTCGATCACGAGGACGCGCCGCAGAATCAGTGCGCGCATGATCTTTTCGCCGAGATCCGCTTCACTGATCATCATGGCGCTGAGCTCGTCGGGCCGCACCAATACCGCTTCGACATCTTCGACGACATGCGCGTCGACGACTGCGGGCTTGCTCGAGAGCTGGGTGACATCCGAGGTGAACTCGCCGCGCTGCGTATAGGTGTGAATGATCCGTTCATGGCCGAGGCCATCGCGGCCAACTATTCGAACTTTGCCCGACAGCAGAACGAACATGCCGGGGCAAAGACTTCCCGCGCGATAGAGCAATTCGCCTTTGACGTAGCGGGACAAGCTGCCGAAGCGGCGTATCCGGTCGACTTCAGCATCCGTGAGGACCGGAAACATCTGCTGGTAACGCGGATGATCGCGTACCGCCGGGTCATCGGCGAGCGCGCCTTCGTCGATATGGCTTTCATCCGCGGGCGGCAGAGGAGCGGACGTATCGCCTTGCGGCCGTGACTCGTTGCTCATCGTGGCTCCTCCTTCAACGCGTAACTTGCGGTGCCGTCGCGTGGACGGCGGTCTACGCGATTGCAATGAAAGAGTAATCGAGTTGTAGCCGCCGACCAAGATTTCTTCTATTCGTTCTTCGGTCCGCGCCGGACTTTAGCGATGCGCGCCCGGCGCATACCAGGACGGCGGGCCACTACGCCCGCGCGATGGTTAAAGAAAAACTATTGAACGCTCAGCGGCTATACATTGCATTCCAGTCCGCGGCGGACACGCCGCCACCTGACTGTGACGTGCTCGATGCGCCGCCGTAGTTGCTCGTCGATGCATCGCGCGCCGCCAGCTTCGCTTCGGCGGCCTGGATTGCATCAGGATAGTGCGTCGGATCGCCGTCACCGACGTGATAACCCACGCTCTCCAGTTGCACGAGTTCTGCGCGGACTTGCGCGCGTGTTGTGTGTTCGGTCGACTGAGCGAACGACGTAATTGGAATCACGAGCGCGCTGGCAATAAGGACTCCACGGATAATCGATTTCATGGCAAAAACCTCGATAAATAAGGGACCTGCGTGCAACAAACTCACTTGTCTGCATCCACATTGCTTTTCTGCGGTAGCATCTTCACCACAACCCGGAGGCTCGAAATGACTGCTAAACCGCTGACACTTGGCATCGATCACATCGGCTTGACCGTTCGCGACCTGAATCTCACTCGCGACTTTTTCATCAATTGTTTGGGATGGACGCAAGTTGGCGAGAAGCCGGACTATCCGGCTGCGTTCGTATCCGACGGACAGGTACTGCTGACGCTGTGGGAAGTCCAGAATCAGGCGGGCCGCGTGGAATTCGACCGCAAAACGAACGTGGGCCTGCACCACCTCGCGCTGCGCGTCGGCAGTGAAGCCGCCCTCGACGACGTGTTCTCGAAAGTATCCAAATGGCCAGGCGTGGAGGTTCAATTTGCACCGGAGACCTTGGGTGCCGGCCCGAAACGGCACACGATGATTTTTGAACCGGGCGGCATCCGGCTCGAGTTCGACTTCGATCCGCGAGTCGCGGCTGCCTGAGCACTAAGTCCGCTACCGGAAGCAGACTTAGTGCGGCAGGCGGTCCGCGACTTTCGCTACGCCCGCCGCCGCGCACACTTCGTCCTTGTCGCCCCCGGGTGCGCCACCGATACCCAGCGCGCCCACCATCTCTCCATTCACTTTGAACGCTACCGCGCCCGGCAACGCCATGACGTTGTGCACGGTCGCGAGTTGCGGTGCGTATGGACTCGTCTTCATCAGTTCGAAAAATCCACTTGACCGGTCGAAGCCGAATTCCGGCCCCAGTGTCACAACGGTGAAGGCTTTACGCATGCTCGATTCGGCGGTGTGGACCGTGCTCCTGTCTCCGCGCAGTACCACCTGCGGCACGCCATCCATATCGAGCACCGTAGCGGTCACCCAGTAATGCTTCGTTTCGCACACGCGAATCGCTTCTTTCGCCGCGTCGAGCGCGACGTCGAGCGGCAAAGTGTAGTGGTAGCCGGACGGCTGCGGTTCTTGCGCCTGACTCGCCGGCGACATAAGCGACGCAATGCATAGCGACGCGGTCAGACTAAAACGTTTCATGATTACACCGTGCGGCGCCGTCATGGCGCCGTTGGAACAGATCGTTATAGGGCAGTAGTGCGCACATAAAGTCCCGGCGCGTGTCGACTGATAAGACCGGCTTGCGGTCCAAGCGAACTATAGGAGTCGTGGCGGCTATTTGGCACGGCCTGTCGTTGAACAACAGTTTTTCTCCGATGGAATAAATGCTTTCGAGAACGTATCGCTTGATTGGCGAGCGCCACGCGTTGCCGCTATCGGTGGGCTTTCTTGACTCCATGTATCAAGTGTTGTTTGTACGACTGCGTTCTTCACCGGCAAGAAAGTGCGTAATCTCGTGCCACGCTCTGAGGAAACGCCATGGATATGTCCGTCACGCTTGCCCCCGCCGAAACGACCGCGAGCACGATTCGACTCGAATCGCATCCGGGGTACAACCGCGTATTCAGGCCGCGCGAACTCACGGTGGGGCTGATTCTGCCGTTGGAAACGCACCCCGGCATGCCGTACCCCACAATGCGCGACCACATATCGATGGCGCAGCGCGCGGAGAGCCTGGGCGTCGCAGCATTATGGGCGCGCGACATTCCGTTCTTCGATCCCGCTTATGGCGACGCCGGGCAGATTTTCGAGCCGCTGATCTATATCGCGCAACTCGCTGCCGCAACGCGCAGCATCACACTCGGCACGACGGGCATTGTGCTGCCGATGCGCGAACCGCTGCTGTTGGCGAAACAGGTCAATTCGCTGGATCAGCTGACGGACGGACGCGTGGTGATCGGCATGTCGAGCGGCGACCGGCCGTCGGAATATCCCGTCTTCGGCATCGACTTCGAAACACGCGGCGAACGGTTCAGAGACGCTTTCGGTGTTTACCGGAATGTCAGCGAACGCGCATTCCCGCAGTTCGCCTCGGCGCGGTTTGGACAGTCGCCAGGTGGGCTGGATATGCTTCCCAAGCCGCCGTATGGGCGAACGCCCGCCATTGCCGTCGGCCGTTCTCAGCAGACCTTGCAGTGGATCGCTGAGAACATGGATGGTTATCTCGGGTTCGTTCCGGATCCATCCGGGTTGCGCAGCTTCGCAGAAGAATGGCGAAGCCTCACACAGTCCGCCGCCAATACGGCCGCATTCAAACCGCTGGCCTTTGGTGGATTCCTTTATTTGCATTCCAAGCCCGACCATCCATTTACACGGATTCGCGGCGGGTTCGCCATAGGCAGCCGGGCGTTGAGGGACTTCCTCGAGCAGGCGCGAGACGCCGGCGTCAATCACGTCGCGCTCAACCCCCGGGTCACGCCGCGCCCGTATGTCGAGATACTCGATGAACTCGGCTCGATCGTACTATCCGCTTTCCCTCCTCAATGAAGGCAGTAAGCCGACTGTGCGCACATAGTCACCGGCATGGCGGGGACACTATCGCGCAGCGCGCAAGCCACACTACTTGCCATCACCGGCGGCAGACTCCCGCAAAGGCGCCGGCGGCACGACGGTTTCGATCCGGCCGGTCTTGACGTCATAGACCAGACCCGACACGATCAATCCGTCGGGGAGTTCCCTGTTTGCTTTAAGCGCTGCGACATCGAGGGCCACCGCCTCGTAGGGCTCCGTAATAGCGAGCTTGTCGAGCTCGGCCGGCTCGACACCCAGATGCCTTGCGAGCAATCCAGGCGCGTGCTTATGGCAGCCGATGATCCCGCAATCCGTATGCTGCAGCAGGACGAGATTGCGCGCACCATCCGGCCGTCCCGCCGCTTTCGCGACGACGGCGAGGACCGCCAGCGTCTCGAGCAACGACCGGTTGACGCGTCCGCCGACGTTACGGATTACCGCCGCTTCACCTTGTTTCAACCCCAACACACTCGCGGGATCGACGCGGGGATCGACGCAGCCGACGACAATCGTACCCGTCAACGGCATCATCTTGAGATCAGGTGCGAATCCCGTATTGGCGAAGTCGGCATTGCGCTCCAGGATGACATCATTGAAGTCCATTTTTTTCTCCAGCGTATTGAGGGGCAAAATTGCCCCGTGAATTCCGTGGGTGAAATAACGATGACCGTATTGCCCGATACGACACGTCTTCACGCAAGTACTTCGAGATCCCTCACTGCCTCTTCGCCTGGCGCGCGCAGCGTTCGCTCCAGCACATGTGCTTTCGGCGTGCGGTCGATCACCAGCCCGAGGACGTCCGGTCGGCTGTAATGACCGCGCGAGTCCATCATCCGTTTGCGCTTGTCGATCTGCCAGAAATCCAGATCCGCAATGATCTCGCCCTCTCCTTCACGCAGCGGCTGGCCGCCCATGTACTCTCCATCGGGCGAAACAATCGCAGTGAAACAGCCGCTGGAGATCGGCCCAACCTGGCTGGTATTCGTATCGTGCAGAATCTGCTGTTGCTGTTCGGGGGTCAGCCACGCAGTCGCGTTGACAACGAAGGCTCCAGCCTCCAGCGCGTGCTGCCGGATATTGACGGAGATCTGCTCCGAGAACAGGTCGCCCGCGAACGAGCCCGGGTACATCGCCGAATGGATTTCCTCGCCGTCGGCCATCAACGCATAGCGCGCAAGCGGGTTGTAGTGCTCCCAGCAGGCCAGCTGACCGACCCGGCCCACGGCGGTATCGACCGCGCGCAAGCCTGAGCCGTCGCCCATTCCCCAGACCATTCGCTCGTGATAAGTCGGTGAGAGTTTGCGGCGGCGCTGCACCAGCGTGCCGTCGGCATCGAACAGGAGCTGGGTGTTGTAGATCGTGCCGCCGTCGCGTTCGTTCACCCCGATCGACACCACCATGCCGGCCTGGCGTGCCGCCTCGCCAATCGCACGGGTGGTCTCCGACGGCACGGTGACGGCCTGATCGAGCAGCTTGTAATGCTCGGCTCCCATCGCGAATGGCGATTCAATGAACGAGAAGTACGGGTAATAGGGCACGACAGTCTCGGGGAAGGTCGCGAACTGAACGCCCTGCTTGCCGAGCTCCAGAATTTTCCTGACGACCTTGTCGACCGTGCCTTCCCGACTGTAGAGGACGGGCGCGATCTGGACGGCTGCGGCACGGATGATTTTCGACATGACGGTGATCCTTTCGTTGACTGCGAGGCGGCTAAGAGAAGTGCTTGTACCTTAACGCCTCGCACCATTACGATGGATGTCGTTGTTGCCACCTTTCATGCCATCTGTGATTCGAGCGCGGCAACACGCTACGCGAGTTCATTGGCCCGACATCCGGGAATGCGGCTCGAACAGCACGTATTCACTTTTCTATCGCGGACGCCAGGAACAGATATGCATCGGATTGGCTTCATTGTGCCGCCAAGATTTCAGCTAATGAGCCTCGCGGCCCTGACGGTGTTCGAGATTGCGAACATGCCCCCAACAGGCCGGTGCTACGACGTCCATTTGCTGTCCGAACATGGCGGTCCCGTCGAATCATCGGGTGGCATGACATTGCAAACCGAAGCGTTCGGCAATCCGGGATTCGACACCCTTATCGTGGGCTCGATCACCGAGATGAAAATGCCGTCGTCAGGTGCGACGATGATTGCGTTCGTGAAAGAAGCAGCTAGAGTCTCGCGGCGGATAACCTCGATCTGCAGCGGCGCATTCGTGCTTGCCGAGGCCGGGCTTCTGGACGGCCGGCGCGCGACAATGCATTGGGCACATGCAGCGGAATTCAGGGCGCGCTTTCCGAACGTCGTAACGGAAGAAGATCGGATCTTCGTCAACGACGGTCCAATCTGGACATCAGCGGGAATGACGGCCGGTATCGACCTCGCGTTGGCGCTGCTCGATAACGACCTTGGTCCCGACACCGCGAAAATGGTCGCCAGGCTTCTCGTCATGAATCAGCGTCGGCTAGGCGGGCAGAAGCAGCATTCCGCACTGCTCGACATGACGCCGAAGTCCGATCGGATCGAAGCGGTGCTCGCGCATATCCGCCGAAATCTGCGCAATCCGCTCACCGTCGAGGAGCTTGCGGATGTGGCCAACCTCAGCCCTCGTCAGTTCAGCCGCGCCTTTGTGGCCGAGACCGGTCAGTCGCCGGCCAAGGCGGTGGAACAGCTTCGGCTGGAAGCAGCCCGATTCATGATCGAGCAAGGCCGGCACACCATTAATGTGGTGGCGCAGGAAACGGGCTTTGCGGACCGCGAACGCATGCGCCGCGCGTTCCTTCGAACGTTCGGCGTGCCCGCCGATTTCCTGCGCAGGAGCGCTCGGCGGGAAGCGGTCGCTGGCGGATGAAATGTGTCAGGCTGGCCTAATCACGAATCGAACTCCGCAACGAACCATGCAAAATCGACGCCTTCAACCTGGAACCCTGTGGCCCGCCATGCTGCGCCAGACAGAGCACGCGCTGCGCTGCGGCGCGCTGCAACGGATCCAGACCTCCCAGACGGTGCTCGAAAGCGACGGCATCCGCTTTGTCGTGCGGCAGGTCTCGAGCCTGATCCGCAAGGAGCAGCAGCGCCGGCAAACGCAACAGCGCCCATCGGCGAATCCATTCCTGCCCTACGAGCCGGATCTCTTCGTCGCGGATATCTCCGACACGCATCTGGCTTTGCTCAACAAGTTCAATGTCATCGACAATCATCTGCTGATCGTTACCCGTAACTTCCAATCGCAGAACGCGCTCCTCAACCTCGCGGACTTCGAATCGCTGATTGTCTGCATGGCTGAATTCGACGGCATCGGTTTTTACAATGCAGGCGCTGCCGCGGGCGCGAGTCAGGCGCACAAGCATCTGCAAATCGTGCCGTTGCCGCTGGGCGTTTCCGAAACGACGGTTCCCATCGAGCCCATTCTGGCAACCACGCTCCTCGATGGTCTGGCGCAAAACGTACCAGGCTTGCCATTCCGGCACGCGTTCGCGCGCCTTGAGCCCGGCGCCGCGATCTCCGTGGATGCGGCGCCCTCGCTCCTCTCCTGTTATCGCGCACTGCTCGAAGCCGTCGGCATCCAGCCAGTCGAGGTCGACGGTGAACTTCATCAATCGGCGCCGTACAACCTGCTCGTTACACGTCGATGGATGCTGCTCGTGCCGAGATCGGAAGAGCGTGTCGAGGGCGTGTCGATCAACGCATTGGGATTCGCCGGATCGCTCTTCGTGCGCGACGCGGCGCAGATGAAAGCGATCGAGCGGCTCGGGCCGATGGCCGCGTTGCAGCGGGTTGCGCTGCCCGTTAATGCTTTACGATAGATAGTGCGTGCACACCGGATCCGCACCTCGCGGAAGCGCGGTCGACAACAGCACTCAGAAACGCACGTATGTCCGCCGCGGCACTTTCCTTGAGCAACAGCTGCAACGAGCGAGCCCCTTCACGGATCGCGTCACGTCGACAAGGGCACGCGCTCCGGTTCGTCCGCATCGAACCACGCCGGATTGCGCGCCGCAATCGGACCAAGCGACATCAGAATTTCGCGTAGATGATTGCGCATCGCCTCCTCGGCGGCGCTCGCGTCGTGCGCGCGAAGGCCCGCCAGAATTTTCGCGTGCTGCTTGATCAGCAGATCGAGCGGCGATACGTCGGGCAAGCTCAGGTAGCGCACGCGATCCATCTGCGCCTTGATGTCCTGAATCGTTTCCCACGCCGCCGTGCAATCAATCGCCTGGGCAATCGCGTAATGAAACGCTTCGTCGAGCGCGAGGAAGGCGGCGGTGTCGTTTGCTTTCGCCGCGATCTTCTGATCGCGAAGATTGTCGGCCAGCGCCTGCAATTGCTCGTCCGAAATCGACACAGCGGCCTTCTTCACTACCGCCGTCTCGATCGCTTCGCGAATGAAGCGCCCTTCCCGCACCTGGCGCGGCGAAATGCGCTTCACGAAGGTGCCACGCTGCGGCAATACCTGAAGCACGCCCGCTTCGACCAACTTGATGAACGCCTCCCGCACCGGTTGTCGCGACACCTGAAACATGTCGGACACTTCTTTCTCGGAGAGCGGCGTGCCGGGCACCAGTTGACCGACAAAAATCGCCTGACGCAGCGCACGGAAAATCTGTTTGCCGATCGGTTCGTGTGAGTCGAACGAGACGCTGGCGGTCAGATCCGGCAGTTCGACGCGCGCGCCGGCCTGCACGCTCGCGCGACGTCTTGCGCGGGGCGCGACGAGCGTGACATCGGAGGAAAAAGAAGACGCGTTGGCGTGGAGTTTCTTGGTCGGCATCGGCTAAAGCAGCGAATGGCAGCGAATGACTGGCGAGGGAGGCGGCACGCACCATGAACACCCGCCTGGCTATTTACTAAAGTGTGCCGCACCATACTACCATGCACGCTCCATGTTCAGCGCACTCGCCCGCGGCTCGCGAATCCACACCAGCGAACATACCGCACCGAGCACGGCAATCACCCCGGCCAGCACGAACGCGCTAGCGTAATTGCCGTGCGTTGCTTCAACGATGAAGCCCGTCACGGCAGGCCCGATCACGCCGGCCAGATTCGCCAGCAAGTGCACGAAACCACCTACGCCGCCGACGTGTTCTCGCGGCACGGTGTCCTGAATCACAGCCCAGTACACCGCGCCCGTCACGTACAGGAAGAAGATCGACACCGACATCAGCGCGACCGCACCCTGAGTACTGGCGACGCGCCCCGCCAACGCGACACACACCGCCGCCGCGCCGAGGCAACTGCCGAGCACGAGCTTGCGCGATAGCAGCGGCTTGCCGGTCAGGCGCAAGATGAAGTCCGAGATGAAGCCACCCGCTGCGAGCCCGATACTGCCGAGCAGCCATGGAATCACCGTGGCGAAACTCATGTCGCGCAGGCTCAGGTGATGCGCCTCGGTCAGATAGGTCGGGAACCACGACAGGAAGAAGAACAGCACATAGTTGTATGAGAAGAAAGCGAACGCGGTCGCAAGAATGATCGGCTTGCGCAGGAAGTGCCGCAGACCAAGCCTTTCGCCGCTGGCCGAATGCGCGATCGCATGTTCATCCGCCTGACCGGCGCGGATGAGTTCGATTTCGTCAGGTGTGATGCGCGAATTCTGGTGCGGGTGTTCGGTCGTGGTCGCCGCCCACAAGACGAGCCACAGAAGTCCCAGCAGCATGATCGCGACAAAGGCCCAGCGCCAGCCGAACTGCACTGCCATGAAGCCGACCACCGGACCCGCCAGTGCGCCGCCGAGCGGCGTGCCCGAACTGATCACGCCAATCGCGCTCGCCACCTCTTTGCGTGGGAACCAGTTATTCACCATCTTGCTGTTCGACGAACTGAACGGACCTTCGCCCATGCCGAACAGCACGCGCAGCACGATCAACGAACCGATGCCGGTTGCCAACGCGGTCGCGCCGCAAAACACCGACCACACGCCCATCGCGGTGCCGAACACGCGTTTCGCGCCGACCTTGTCGGACAGTACGCCACCCACAAAATTGAACAGCGCATAGCCGATAAAAAAACTGCTGAACACGATGCCCATTTGCGCATGCGAAAAGTTCAGGTCTTTCTGGATCAACGGTGCGGCGATCGACAGCGCGGCTCGATCGAGGTAGTTGATGACGCCCGCCAGAAACAGTAGCGCGACGACAAACCAGCGTTGACTCTTGATCATCAGGTGTCTCCATCGGGATCGCCTCTTGGCGGGCGTTTGAATAGGTCCAGCTTGCCTGGCTTCGGAAGGCGCCGCGCACCGGCGCAACGCCCCTGCAACAGGGAAGGTTCAGTCGAAGTTCAGATGCACCTTCATCGACTGCGAGCGGTCGAGCGCCACTTCGAACGCACGGTTTGCTTCGCTCATCGCGAACGCATGCGTCATCAGCGGCCGCAGGTCGACTTTGCCTGAGGCGATTTCATCGGCGGCGATGGCATATTCGCTGGTAAAGCGGAACGAGCCTTGATAGCGGAGTTCTTTCGACATCACGAGATTCGCCGCCACCGGCGATTGACCGGCCGGCAAGTTGCCCACCTGAATCACCGTGCCGCCCGCGCGCGCCGCATGCAGCGCCGTATCGAGGCCGGCGGGACTGCCCGACGCCTCGATGACCACGTCGAACGTGCCGCGTTGCACGGACCATTGATCGATCACGGCGCGCTCCGCGGCGTTGACGGTCTGATCCGCGCCGAGTTGCCGCGCGACCTGCAACGCTCGATCTGAGAGATCCAACGCGACCACGCGATGCGCTCCGGCCCGGCGCGCCACGCTCAGCAGAATGCAACCGATCGGCCCGCAACCCACCAGCAAGACACTCGCGCCGACCAGCGATCCGGCCTGCTTCACCGCATGCAACGCAACGGCAAGCGGCTCGGCCATCGACGCCTGCGCGAAATCGACGCCATCCGGCACGGGCACACATTGGCGCGCCGCGACGACGATGTACTGACGAAACATGCCCTGCGTATGCGGGAACGTAGAAGCACTGCCCATGAAGCGCATGTTCAGACAATGATTCGGCATCCCCCCGACGCAAAAACGGCACGTCCCGCAGGCCAGCCCAGGATTGACGGCAACGCGCTGCCCGGGCGCGAGCCGACGCTCCGCAGTCACGCCCTCGCCGAGCGAATCGATCTCGCCCGCCACTTCATGTCCGAGCACGAACGGCTCACGCACGGCGAAATCGCCGCTCTTGCCTTTGAAGTAGTACGACAGATCGGAGCCGCAAATGCCGCCGGCGCGTACACGCACGCGTACCTCGCCTGGACCGGGTTCAGGCGGATCGACTTCGTCGATGCGGATCAGTTTGGGTTCGTGAAGCACGGCTGCGAGCATGTTGGACTCCGGTATGACAAAGGTCGCGCGCGCTCAGGGCTGCGCGAGAGAAGATGAAGACGAGGACGCTCGTGCTGCCGTACGCGCCTCGACCGGCTCACCGCCGCCCCAATCATGGAGATCGCCGCCGCGGCGCAGAGGCGCGGTTTCCGGCAAGGCAAAGAGCGAGACCGCCGACACGATGCCAAGCACCGCCACGTAGACGATCAACGCGAGCGAATTGCCATGCGTGAGTTGAATCAGTTTGACGGCGAGCAGTCCGAGTACACCGCTGCCGAGCAACGAGCCGATCTGCCAGATCAGCGCGATACCGCTGCACCGCACACGCGCCGGAAAGAGTTCGGGGAACAGTGCCGCTTGCGGTGCATAGCAGAGACTGTGACCGACGCTGATGGCGAGAATCATCACAAGCTGGATCGCCGCGCGATTGCCGCTATCGATCGCCATGAAAAACGGCACGACGAGCGCCACGTGCAATAACGCGCCCGCGATGAAGGTCGTTCGCCGTCCAATGCGATCGGATAGGGCACCGGCAAGCGGAATCGTCACGAGTTCGAGCGCGACCGCGACGATCACCGTTTCGAGCAACATGCCTTGCGCGATGCCGTGTGCTTTGCCGTAGGCGAGCACGATCATCGTGTACATTGCAAAGGCGCAGGCCTCGATCAATTTGGCGCCGACACCTTTGACGATGGTCGGGCCGAACTGCCGCACCACTTCCACCACCGGGCGCGAAGCCACTGCCTTGGTGCGCTGGATCGTCGCGAAGATCGGCGACTCCTCGGTGCGCAAGCGGATATACAGACCCACGGCGACCAGCAGCGCGCTCGCGAGAAACGGAATGCGCCAGCCCCAGTCGAGCAACTGCGCCTGCGTCAACGTCGCACCGAGCAGCGCGAACAGCCCCGACGGAATCAGGAAGCCCGCCGGTGCGCCGAGTTGCACGAGGCTCGCGAAGAAGCCGCGCCGCGCAGGCGGTGCGTATTCCGCCGTGAGCAGGACAGCGCCCGCCTGCTCGCCGCCCACGCCGAACCCTTGCAAGACGCGAATCACGATCAGCGCGATCGGCGCCCAGATGCCGATCGACTGATAGTCCGGCAGCAGGCCGATAGCGAACGTGCCCAACCCGACGATCAGGATCGTCACGATCAGGGCCTTCTTGCGGCCGACGCGATCGCCGAAATGACCGAACACGATGCCGCCCAGCGGCCGCGCCAGAAAACCGACCGCGTAGGTGGCGAAGGCGGCGAGCGTGCCGATCAGCGGGTCAGCGGAAGGGAAGAATTTCTGGCCGAACACCAGCACGGCAGCCGTGCCATAGACGAAGAAATCGTAGTACTCGGCCGCGGTGCCGATGGTCGAGGCGAACGCCACCCGGCGCAGCATGGCGGTACTGGCCGGCGCGGTGGCTTGCGGACGTGCTGGGTTCACGCGTGTCTCCATGATTTTGTAGTCGGGAACAGTCGAGCGAAATCAGCTCACCAGTTCCACAGCGTCCCGTCTTCGAGACGCGCGACCGGCAGATACGCCGGGTCGTAGGGATACCGCGCGGCCGCTGCTTCGTCGATATCGACGCCATGGCCCGGCGCTTCGCCCGGATGCATCGTGCCGCGCTCGAAGCGCCATGCATGCGGGAATACGTCGAGCGCTTCCTGCGGAAAGCCCATGTATTCCTGCACGCCGAAATTCGGCACCCACAGATCGAAGTGCAGCGCCGCGCCCATGCACACCGGCGACAGATCCGACGGCCCGTGGCAACCGGTTCGAACCTGGTAGAGCGAAGCAAAATCCGCAATGCGCCGCAGATGCGTAATGCCGCCCGCGTGCGTCAAGGTGGCGCGGATATAGTCGATCAACTGCTCCTCGATCAACTGCTTGCAATCCCAGATGCTGTTGAATACTTCGCCCACCGCGATCGGCGTGACGGTGTGCTCGCGAATCAGCCGGAAGCCGGCCTGATTTTCCGCGGGCGTGGGGTCTTCCATCCAGAACAGGCGATACGGTTCGATCGATTTACCGAGACGCGCGGCTTCGATCGGCGTCAAACGGTGGTGGACGTCATGCAGCAAATGCGTATCGAAACCGAACTTGTCGCGCACCGCTTCAAAGAGCTTCGGAACGAAGTCGAGATACTTTTCCGACGACCAGCTCTGCTCCTCGACCGCGCCCTTGGTAGCGGGCTCGTACATGCCGCTGCCCTTCGACACGCCGTACACCGAACGCATATTCGGCACGCCGCATTGAATGCGGATCGCCTGATAGCCGGCTTCGATGTGTTCCGCGTAACGGTCGAGCGCTTCGGGAATGTCGCGGCCGGTGGCGTGCCCGTACACCATCACGCTCTCTCGCGAGGCGCCGCCGAGCAGCTTGTACAGCGGCATGCCTGTCACTTTGCCGAGAATGTCCCACAGCGCCATATCGACCGCGGCGATCGCCGTCATCGTGACAGGACCGCGGCGCCAGTACGCGCCTTTGTAGAGGTATTGCCAGGTGTCTTCGATACAGCCGGGATCGCGCCCGATCAGCAACGGGCACACGTGATCTTTCAGATACGAAGCGACCGCGAGTTCGCGGCCGTTCAGCGTTGCATCTCCAATGCCGTGTACGCCTTCGTCCGTGACGATTTTCAATGTGACGAAATTGCGGCCCGGACACGTGACGATCACGTCGGCGCGAACGATCTTCATGACATCTTCCTTGCAAAGGCAAGTCACGATCCGCGCGGAACGGCGGCATGTGACCGGCTGTTTTCATGCTGGTTTTCGGGTGCCGGCCGAGGTGGAAAATCGCACGCCTCAACTGGTCTCAAATCGTTTGAACGATGCTACCATACAAGTATAGTGAAACGTCAAATCAGGGTTTTCCCGCTGAACGGCGCCGTCCCGGCGCCTTTTTCCGCCATCTGGATCTCATGACATGATTTCTGCCGCCACCTTGCCTCGCCTCGTCCGTCAAGCTCTGCCCACGCTGCAAACGCATCTGCTGTCACCGCTTTGGCAGGAGCCGCGCATCGGCATCGTTCATCTGGGAATCGGCAACTTCCATCGTGCGCACCAGGCCCTCTATACGGAGGAGGCCATGCTTGCCGCGGGCGGCGACTGGGGCATTTGCGGCGTCACGCTGCAAGGCGATGTCGGCAAGCGCGACGCGCTGATGGAGCAGCAAGGCCTCTATAGCGTGGTTGAACGCGGGCCGCATGGCGCCAAGGTGACGGTCGTGCGTGCGCTGCGTGAAGTGCTGGCCATGCCGCACGATCAGGCCGCCCTGTTCGCGCGTCTCGCGGATCCCGCGGTACGGATCGTATCGTTGACCGTCACTGAAAAAGGCTACTGCCGCGACCCGAGAACCGGCGAGGTCGCGCTGGACAATCCCGCCGTTGCGCACGATCTGGCTTCCCCGTTCGAACCGCGCACGGTGCCGGGCATCCTCGTCGCAGCATTGCGCCAGCGGCACGACGATGCGCGCGGCCAGCCGTTCACGGTGCTCTCGTGCGACAACCTTTCCCATAACGGTGCCGCATTGCGCCAGGTGGTCTGTTCATTCGCACGACAACTCGATCCCGCGCTGGCTGACTGGATCGCCGCCCACGTTGCATTTCCATCGACGATGGTCGACCGTATCGTGCCGGCCACCACCCACGCCGAAAGCGTCACCGTGGCCCACGCGATCGTCTATCAGGATGCCGCGCCGGTGCCGTGCGAGCCGTTCCGGCAATGGGTCATCGAAGACCGTTTTCCTGCCGGACGCCCCGCATGGGACGCTGTCGGCGCGCAACTCGTCGACGACGTGACGCCCTTCGAACTCGCGAAGCTTCGCATGTTGAACGGCACGCACTCGACGCTAGCCTATCTGTCGATGCTCGGCGGCTTCGAGACGATCGACGCAGCGATCTCTTACCCTCCCATGCGCAATCTCATCCACGCAATGATGACGGAAGAAATCGCGCCGACGCTGACCATGCCTGCGTCATTCGACCTGTCCGCCTATCGGGACGCGTTGCTCGAGCGTTACGCGAATCCGGCGCTGAAACATCGCTGCTCGCAGATTGCAATGGACGGCAGCCAGAAGATTCCACCGCGTCTGCTCGACACGATTGCGGCGCGAATCGACGCGGGTCAATCGTTCACGCGTCTCGTGCTGGCAGTAGCGGCCTGGATGATGTTTTTGCGGGGTCATGCAGACGACGGCACGCGTTATGAAATCAGCGATCCGCTGGCGAGTAGATTGCATGCGCTCGCAGTATCCGCGCATGACGATCCGCAGGCGCTGATGGACGCATTACTGTCGGTGCGCGAAGTGTTTCCGGCGGATTTGACCGCATTTCCCGAGTTCAGAGAAGCGCTTTTGCGCGCATTACGGTTGCTTCGTGAAGAGGGCGCACGAGGCGCCATCGCCGCGTTGCAATGAGCGGAGAACTCGCGTCGCTTGGCAACCGGCTGCCGAGCTTCCGCAACCTGTTGCCATGAGCCGCACACGCCGGCTGCCCTTCGGCGCGCTACGCGCCGGCCAGCCTGCGCGCGAGCGTATCGGCCACCATCGCCAGGTTCGGCTCCACAACGAGATCGGTATGGGCGCCATCGATGGTCTTCACCAGCAGCCCGCTCCTTGCCACGCGCTGCCATGCCGGCAGCGGATCGCCCTGCCCGCCTTCCCTGCCGGACGCGCGCACGTAGACGATCGGACTGCCAAGATAGCGACGCGGACGATACGTCGCCATCGCGACGCGCATCGACTCGCGCACCTGCCGCAGTACCGGCGGCAGCCCCTGCGTATCGGCTGCCGGCCTCGCGGCCATCCTGCCGAGTCGCATGCGAATCCGGTCAGCGGCGCCGAACACTCTGTCCTTCATATAGGCCATGCGACCGCGCGCGGACAGTGCGCGAAATGCCCGCACGCGCTCCGCCATGACTTCGTACTGGAAGGACAGCCACTCATGCAACGGCAAATAGCGCTCGTCCACGTAAGTATCGAGCAGACACAGCAACTCGATCTTTTCGCCCGCCGCCACAAGTTGCTGCGCCATCTCGAACGCGACCAGGCCGCCAAACGAATAGCCAACCAGTGCATACGGACCGCGCGGCTGCACCGCGCGCATCTGCCGGACGTAGACCCTCGCCATTTCCTCGACGCATCGCTGCGGCTCCTCGTCGCCGTCGAGCCCGCGCGCCTGCAAACCGTACACAGGCCGCTCGCTGGCCAGCGCGCCGGCCAGCGTCAGGCACTCCATCACCGAACCCGTGATGCTGTGAAGCATGAACACAGGCCTTCCGCGACCCGCACGCATCGGCACGACGTTCGGATGCGCGTCCTGCGTTCGCTCGCCTGTGATGACCGTCGCGAGCCGCGCAATGGTCGGCGCGATGATGAGCGTGGCAAGCGGCAGCGTTCGGCCGGTTGCCAGCCGTATTTCGGCGAGCATCTGCGCGGCGAGCAGCGAATGGCCGCCGAGTTCGAAGAAGTTGTCGTCGCGACTGACCGGCGAGAAGCTGAAAAGCTGCTCCCACAGCGCACATAGATAGACTTCGACCTGCTCGGCCGAGTCACCCGGTTCCGGCAACTCGCGACGTGTGCGGGCAAGCGCGGGATGCGCGCTGATCTTCTCGACGCATCCGGGGTTCGCCAGCGACGACAGGTTGCGCACCGGCAAGCCGTTCACGGCATCGCGCGCGGCCGCCTCCGAAGCCTTGCCGTTGTGCGTGACGGGCAGCGCTTCGACTTCGGCGATCACGTCCGGCACAAGCGCCGCCGAACCCTGCAGCATCAATTCACGCCGTACCCGCGAAGCGAGCGCGGCGCTCATCTTCGCGCCCCGCCGCAACACGAGCAGCAGCACGACACGCTGGCCCGATCCGCTCGCGTCATGGGTGGTCTGCGCGACGACCATCGACTGATTGATCTCGCCAATACCGCTGACAATACGGTAGATCTCGCCGGGGCTCACGTTGATGCCGCGCACATTCAGCACGCCATCGCTGCGTCCGTGCAGACGAGCCGATCCCTGCGCCGAAAACTCGATGATGTCGCCGTGCGTCCACACGCCCGGATTCGCCTTGAAATAGGCGGCGTGAAAGCGCGAGCCGTCCGCGTCCCCGAAGAAGCCGAGCGGGCGCGACGGAAACGGATTGACGCAAACCAGCTCGCCGGTCATGGAGGTGGGCGCGCCCTCGTTCCACGCCTGAACATCGAGGCCCAGGCTCCTGCACTGTGCTTCGCCCGCATAGACCGGCAGATTCGGATTGCCCAGCACGAAGCAGCCGATGATATCGGTGCCGCCGGAAATCGACTGAAGCTGCAGCGGCTTGACGTAGGCGCGCACCCATTCGAACTGCGAGTCGTACAGCACGGCGCCCGTCGACATCATCGCGCGCAGCGCGTGCAGCCCGAACTGCTCGCCGGGTTTCAGGCCCGCGTCCTCGCACATCTTCAGATAGGCCGGACTCGTGCCGAACACGGTCACGCGCTCATCGGCGACCATCCGCCAAAGCGTGTCGACTTCCGAAACCGGTCCGTCGTACGTGACGATCTCGACGCCCGAAGCCAACGCTGACAATTGCCAGTTCCACATCATCCACGAGCAGCTTGTGTGAAAGTACAGCTTGTCGCCAGGACCCAGGTCACTGTGCAACTGGTGCTCTTTCAGATGTTCGAGCAAGGTGCCGCCGGCACCGTGCACGATGCACTTGGGTTTTCCCGTCGTGCCCGACGAGAACATGATGAAAAGCGGATGATTGAATGGAAAGCGCCGCCATGCGAAGCGCGCGGCGTCACCCTGAACGATGAGATCGCGCAGCGAATGCTGAGGCTGGCTCACCGTGCTCGGCAGCGGCGTTTCATCCAGGCAGACGACGTGCGTGAGCGTGGGCAACGCGGCGGCCACGGCGGCGACGTGCGAAGCGATCGAGCCGGCCGTATCGAATGAGCGCTGCGTCGTGTGCGCGAACAATATGCGCGGCTCGAGCGGCTCGAAGCGGTCGAGGATCGCCTGCACGCCGGTTTCGGGCGCCGCGGTGGAGAGCGTCGCGCCCAGCGCCGTGACCGCGAGCGCGGCGATGATTGCGTGCGCGTCGTTGCGCATTATCGCGACCGCGCGGTCGCCCGGGCACAGACCGAGCTCGTTGAGCGAACAGGCAAGGCGCGCGACACGCTCGCGCAGCTCGCCGCGCGTCATCGTTTCGCGGCGGCCATCGGCATAACGCGCGGTGAGTGCCGGCGACTCGTCCGGCGCGATCTTCGATCCAAGAACGCTTTGGGCGTAATTCAGTTCGACGTTTGGAAAGAAGGAAGCGGTCTCGCATTCGTCGCCGACGCAGGCCGGTTCCGCTTTACCGCCCCATTCCATTCCCTCCGTCCATTGCAGAAAGCACTGCCAGAACCGGCGAAATTCGCGCGTCGAATAAGCATGCAGTTCTGGATAGTCCGCGAAACGCTCACCGGTGAAGTTTTCCAGCGCAGCGGTAAAGCGTGACATGCGTGATCCGGCGACGCGCTCCGGCAAGTTCTGAAATACGGGTTCGCGCGCATACATGCGCATGCTGGCCCCGACGAAATTCTCGTGATTCATCCCGCCACCAGTTGTGGAATAAAGCGTTATATGTAGTTATCTGCCTGTCGGCCGGCGGGCGCCGGCGAACAGTCGCATTCCGACAATGCCTCTTATTCGGCCTTGGGCACTCTTCCCTCGCAAACAGATTACTGCGCGTGACAACGATGCTATGTGCGACCTCACACAAAATTACACGCGTCGCCGTGCAGAGTCCCGCTGCATGTACTTTCGACCATATGCTCGTTGCGGGCGAGCGATCTGAATTCGCTCGCCGTCCGGCACAGTGTTATCTACCGTACCGAACGCATAGGCAAAGAACGTTTAAATCGAAAGACAGCGAACCTGGCGCGATGCGTCTGCAACCGTCATCGCACTTAACGAAGCTCGGCCTTCCACGAGGAAAAAGACGTGAACCGATGGATTCCGGCGCTTCTCAAAGCGGCCCTGGTCATCTCTATCGTGCTGCCTGGCACCGCCAGCAATCGCGTGCAAGGCGTCGAGACGTCCGCGCCCTGGATAGGCACGTGGTCGGCTTCGCCCTCCATCACCGACGATGCCGGCTTCAATAACCAGACGTTGCGGCAGATAGTGCGCACCAGCATCGGCGGGACATCGGCGCGAATCCATCTGTCGAATCTTTTCGGCTCCGAGCCGCTCGTAATCGGCGAAGCGCGGATCGCGCGCGGCGCGCCAGGGCAGCAAACGGTGCCCGGCAGCGACCGCGCCGTCACGTTCGGCGGCCAGCCGAACGTGACGATTGCCGTGGGCGCTTCGGTCGTGAGCGACCCGGTCGCGTTCGAAGTTCCCGCGCTCTCCGATATCGCCATCAGCCTCTATCTACCCGTGCGGACGGCGCCGCGCTCGACCGGCCACGTCGACGGCCTGCAAGACATCTATATCGCCGCTGGAGACGTTGCCGCCGACCCGGCCTTCACCGGCGGGAGCACATTCTCCCCGGGCGGCCAGTCCTACTATTTCCTGACGAACCTCGACGTGATGAGCCCAGCCGCGACCGGGGCGGTGGTCACGTTTGGCGCCTCGATAACCGACGGCCTCAAGTCGAGCGTGAATGGAAACCATCGCTGGCCTAATCGGCTCGCCATACGGCTGCAACAGGCCGGCATGACTGTGGGCGTGCTCAACCAGGGCATCAGCGGAAATGACTTCTTTACCAATAACGCCGGACAGGCCGGTCTCAAACGCTTCGGTCGCGACGTGCTTCGGCAACCGGGCGCGAATTGGGTGGTCATCTCGGACGACGCAATCAACGATCTGAACACCGACAAACCGTCCACGGCTGCCCGATTGATCGGTGCATTGCGACAGCTCATCGAGCGCGCGCATCGTGCCAACATCAAGGTGATCTGCTCTACGCTGACGCCGTTTGCCGCAACGGGACCCGTCGAAGCTGCGCGGCAAGACATTAACGCCTTCATCCTGAGTTCGACAAGCGGCTGCGATGCGGTACTCGATCAGGCGAAGGCCGTCAGCGACCCCGCCAATCCCGCTAATTTGCTGCCGGCTTATAACAGCGGCGATGACCTCCATCCGAACGAAGCGGGCTTGCAAGCCATCGCCGACGCGATGGATCTAAATGCGCTCACAGCCGGCCCGCCCGTCCAGGTACCTTGATAACGGTTGCGCAGGGGCGCTCACGCAGGCGCCTCATTTACGCAGGCATCTCCAACGTCCGCCCAGTTTTCGCGCTCCGGCCCCGGACTTCATCATTTTCTTTTTATCGGACGTGAATAGCAGGACATCCATCACCGCCAACAGCGAGAGCAAGACAATCGCGACGAAAACAACCGTCCCGACGATGCTCAAAAGTGTCATACGTCCTCCGTGAGTTAAGGAAAGCGGGGATCGATGCGCACTTTATCATTCCCACGGGCGTGGCCACGATTTGCAACGCTGCACGCTCCGCCACACTCGATTAGCCGGCTCAACCCTGCACTCTCCTATAACGCTCCATTAAATTGTTAGCAAGACATGCACGTCCGGCCTGGCGTCCCTGCCGGGTACATCGGATGCCGGCACTCGCCGGTCCGCAGCGTGAATTGCATTCTTAGGAGTATACCCACAGCGGCATCCGCCACTCCCGGCGCACCGCCATGCGCCGGGTTGTTTCTTGTCCGTGCATTCCCGAGCAGTTTGATTTCTGTGTGCGCCTTGCCGCAGAAAGGGCTCGCCTTTAGCCTCAACATCGGCACCAAATACATCAAAACGGGGGGGACCAAAGTGGCAACCAGTAAATTTGAGGCACCAGGTTGAGTCGCCTGGATCGAACGCTTTACCGCCGTTCACGCCTATAAATCAATTCCAATATGCAGGCTCGCCATGTTCACATCAACCACAATTGTTGTCATCGTTTCCGTATGGATCACCGTCGTAGTCCTGCTTTGGCTACTGGTTCGCAACGGTGCACTACGAGAGCGCGAGGAATACGGAAAACCGCTCGCCAGCAAGCAGAAGCGGCGTGCCGCGAACGAACGGCGTTATGGAAATGCCGATAACGGTCACGCAGACTCGCCCGAGCTTCGCGGACCGTCCGGAACAAAGAGAACACCGTGAGATAGACGGACGCGAATTAAAACAGCCCCGGCGTAATGCGGGGCTGTCGCTTTGATGCTTCCGTATGCGGGAGTTGCCTGGCTAAATGACCACCGGACGATCCGGCGCCGCGCCGGCTACGGCAGTGATTCACTATTTAGCGCGCTTTTTCATCCCGTCGATGAGGGTCAATCGTCCCGCCCGATTGAACGTGTGCACGCGGTCAATGCTCGCGTCCCAGTTTGCTTCGATCCGGCTCGCCGGCGTTTCCTTATAGGCAGTCTCGTCGATAGCATCGATACGCTGAAACGACAACGCGCGCCCGTATTTACCACTGCAGTCCTGCGCAGGCCGATACCACTGTCCGCGATGTTCGAAGATGCTCCCCGCGGGTCTAGCAGTTCTGATATCCGACACGATCGGGTTGCAGGGATGAGGATGCCAGTCCTTGCTCAACAGCGTATCCGACCAGAACAGAAACAACTCGTCGGACAGCGGTGCGTGCTCGTTTTCCCGCATGCAGGCGAACAGCCAATACTTGCCGTCGTGACGCCAGATCGTCGTGTCCACGGCCATCACGTCATCCATCAGGTTCATGACGTGTTCCCACTGATCCGGGAACCGCGTGCACCGGTAAAGCTCGATGGCCTTGCTCTCGTTGGTCTCCGGAATCATGTAGAGTTCGCCGCCCTCCTCCAGCATGAATGGATAAGACAGGTGATAAGGCCGCTCCAGAATTTTCACGGGTGGCAGAATCGGCTGGTCGTTTGCATCGAAACGGATAACCGAGAGATGCCCCCTGTTCTTCGAGTATTCGAGTTCTTCGATAAAGACCGCATACTCGCCATTTCTTTCGACCACGAACGGGTCTGCCCAGAAGCGGTCCTTGGGCGGCAGCAGTTGCTTGAACTCGAAAAGACGCTCAGGCAGATGATCGTTCTCGCCGAAGTGATACAGCAGCATCCACTGTTCGAACTTGCGCAGCCCGCTTGCCTTCTTTGCGACGGTTCTCGCCATCAACTGGCCAATGAATTTTCCGTAAGCGCCGCTGGTCGGCTCGGCGATTTTCTCTCCAGAATAGAACGCCGGCGGCGCGTCAGCCCGCGTGTATTTCAGCCTGAACTTGTCTTCGCCGATCTCCCTCAGCTCGCGCAGCTTTCGCGGCGCGAACGAAAGCGTCTTCCAGTAGCAGTGGCTGCGATTCCTGTGAATCGACACCGGATAGGTCATCGACCATGATCTTTGCAGTGTGTGCGGACGTTCCCCCGCCCTTGTCTGAAACTGCAAGGCGGACGCCGTCGTTGTGCGGTCCAGAAGAATGTCCCACACGCCGACGGGTCCATCACGTTCGACGACTTCATCGCCATGCCGATACGACCAGATGCCGCAAGAAGCCGTATCGAAGATCTCGCCGCACGGTCGCAACGGGCCCAGCCGCAGGAATACGGTGATGCCATGCGCGGCGATTTTCGCGAGGTCGCGAGGATCGAAATGATCCCCGCATTTCTTGCTCTCCACTTCGACATTCAAGGTCGGCACTTCCGCCAGCGCCGCAGCCAGGGACTCGGTCCTGAACGCGTCGTGTCCAACCTTGACGAGCCGTTTGTCGAGCGCCATCCACAGCGACAAGGGCCACGGACCGGCCTGCGAAGGGGTTTTCCTCGCCGGCCGCCGTTGGTACGCATATTTGACGACCAGGGCGATCTCCATTCCCTGCTCGGCGGCAATCAGCCCGAGCATGTGATTCACCCAGGCCGGCAACGCAACGTCGTCGACGAGAACCCCAACCTTTATCGTGTTCATCGCTGATTGTCTCGATGGATCGATATGCAACGCGCGCCGCACTTCATTCCACCGTCACCGATTTCGCGAGATTGCGCGGCTTGTCGACGTCGGTCCCGCGCGTGCACGCCGTGTGATACGCGAGCAGTTGCAAAGGCAGCACATGCAGAATCGGCGACAACGCCCCGTAGTACTCGGGCATCTGAATGACGCGCAGCCCTTCCTCGTTCGACAGATTCGCATCGGCATCGGCGAAGACGTACACCTGGCCCCTGCGGGCGCGCACCTCCTGAATGTTCGACTTCAGCTTCTCCAGCAAGCCGTCGTTCGGCGCGGTCACCACGACCGGCATCGCATCGGTCACGAGCGCAAGCGGTCCGTGCTTCAGTTCGCCGGCGGGATAACCTTCGGCGTGAATGTACGAGATCTCCTTGAGCTTCAACGCGCCTTCCAGCGCGATCGGGAAGTGCGATCCGCGGCCGAGGAAGATAGCGCTATCCGTGCGCGCGATCTCGTGCGCCCACGCGATGATTTGCGGCTCGCGCGCCAGCACGCCCTGCAACGCCGTGGAGAGGCCCGATAGCTGCGAGCGGTAGCTCGCTTCCTGCTGTGCATCAACGTAACCGCGTGCGCGGCCGAGCGTCACCGCGAGAACGAACAGCGCCACGAGTTGCGTGGTAAACGCCTTGGTCGACGCGACACCGATCTCGGGACCGGCTTGCGTAATGAACGACCAGCGGGACTGCCGCACGATCGCGCTCGTCGCCACGTTGCAGATCGCCAGCGTGTGGTCCTGACCGAGCGATTGCGCATGCATCAGGGCGCCGAGCGTGTCGGCGGTCTCGCCCGATTGCGAAATCGGCACCACGAGCGTGTTCTTGCCCGGGATCGTTTCACGGTAGCGGTATTCGCTGGAAATCTCGACCTGCGTCGGAATCTTCGCGATCGACTCGAACCACGCCTTGGCGGTCAACGCGGAATAGTGACTCGTGCCGCAGCCGAGCAGCAGGATGCGGTCGATCTGCGCGAACGCCTGCGGGTCGGTGGCGCCGAAGAGCGAGGCGTCGAACGCGCTGTTGCGAGGGAACGTTTTCGACACAGCCAGCGGCTGCTCGAAAATTTCCTTCTGCATGAAATGACGGTACGGTCCGAGCGCCGCCTCGGTGGGCGGATGCGCCAAAGTGCGCGCCTCGCGCACGACCGGCTGGCCGTCGCGGTTCATGACCCGGGTGCCGTTGTGCGACAGATCGGCAATGTCGCCGTCCTGCAGAAAGATGAACCGGTCGGTGACGTCGGAAAGCGCGAGCGGGTCCGACGCAAGAAACGATTCCTTGCCGTTTATTCCGATCACGAGCGGCGAGCCATACCGCGCACCCACCACGCGCTCCGGCTCGGACTTGCAGAAGACCGCGATGGCATAGGCGCCGCGCAACTCGCTCACGGCGCGACGCACAGCTTCCGCCAGATCGCCCTGGTAGTAGCTGTGAATCAGATGAGCGATCACTTCCGTGTCGGTCTGGCTCGCGAACTCATAGCCCGCGCCGCTCAACGTAATTTTCAGCGCCTCGAAATTTTCGATGATGCCGTTGTGAACGATCGCGATCTCGTTCTGCGAGAAGATGGGATGCGCGTTCTGGGTCGCCGGCGCGCCGTGCGTCGCCCAGCGCGTGTGCGCGATGCCTGTCCAGCCCTCGAGCCCCATCTCGCGGACCTCGCGATCCAGAGAGCGCACGCGCGTCAGACTGCGCACGCGGTGTGGCGCGCCGTCCCGCAGCACGGCCACGCCGCAGGAGTCGTAGCCGCGGTATTCCAGCCGCCGCAAGCCTTCGAGCAATACCGGAACGACGTTGCGTTCCGCAATCCCAGCCACGATTCCACACATATTCCCCTCCGATGGTTTAGTCCTTTGCGCGACTCAACCGTGTTGGAATATCGCGTGGACTTCATAAAGCGTCTTCTGTTGCGCTAAAGCAGTGCGTTGCTTCGCGCATCCTTCTTTTTTATAGGTATCCGAATTAAATCGGCCACCTCCCGACAACTACGGCAGCCGGCACTCAGTTCAAACTGTTTCCGCGAGCAGCTGGTCCGCGCTATGGGTGATGAGTTGCATCATCGCGGCCTTCGCGCCGTCGGCATCGCCGACCTCGATCGCGCGCACGACCTTGCCGTAGTCGGCGACCCGCGCCTCGTATGCGAGTGCCTGCATGCGGAAGACCGGCTGCATGGCCGTCAGCCCCATCCTCACGATGTTGCCCATCTGGCTGAGCAAGGCGTCGCCGCTTGCGTCGATGATCGCCACC
The DNA here is from genome assembly GCF_000020125.1 of Paraburkholderia phytofirmans PsJN. Taxonomy (NCBI): domain Bacteria; kingdom Pseudomonadati; phylum Pseudomonadota; class Betaproteobacteria; order Burkholderiales; family Burkholderiaceae; genus Paraburkholderia; species Paraburkholderia phytofirmans. Next base: position 812,513 of record NC_010676.1, on the reverse strand, counting down.
TGCAGCGCGTCTTCGGCGGCCTTGCGGGCGACGGGATCCCCGTTCACCTGCTGCAGATTCTGATACATGGCGGCGATGGCAATGCGCTGATGCCGGCTCGCCCGGGTGGCCGCGAACGCAGCCGCGCGAGGGTCGACGAGCTTGCGGAATTCGATCAGCCCGTGCAGATACTCCGGATCGGGCGTGGCGCGAAGCCGCCACTCGGCAACCTCATGATCGATGACGAGCCAGTCTTTGGCCGGCTTGACGCGCGTGCCCGTCTTGGGCCTGACATCCAGAATCCGGCGCGAAATCAGGATGCTGATCGCTTCGCGCATGATCGAGCGGCTCACCCCGAGCTTCTTCGAGAGGATGACCTGCGGAGGAAGCATGTCGCCGTCGAAATCCCCGTTGATGATGCCGGTCACCACCTGGTTGACCACTCGCTTGACTAGCGATGTTTCGTATCCGTGGTTCATTTTGTTTTCTCGTGGTCCTATGAGGCGTTACCTGCAAGGTCCGTGTTTTCCCGGATCCTCACCGCGGTTTTCAAGGCTTGTCCCCGTGCCTTTGTAGGTTCATATGGTGCATCGGGTTTCGTTCCTGCAACGTACGTCCTCACACACTGCCTGTGTAAATTGAAGGGAAATCGCAGCGCCGCGTCAGTGGCGCGGCTCCTCGGCCCCCCGCGGCGCGACGACCGGTGCGTGCCCCGTGATCACGAGCCAGCGCGGCGTCCTCATGCGCACGATCGCCACGTAGATGTGAACGTAGATCGTGACGAAGGCGATGGCTGCTCCGGCGAGCGCGATAGGCGTGTCCCAGAAGAACGTGGCCGGCACGATGCTCACGAGGCTCAGCACCCACAGATAGACCGAGGTGCAGGAATTACGCATCGCGCGGCGGCGCAGATTGCCGCCGTCGATACCCTTGCGCACAACACGCCGATACACGAGCGTATGCAGATGAAGCCCGTCCGGAGCGCCCGCCGGCCTGCCGCGCACAATCCTGCGGCGATAGATGGAAAAGAGCGTCTCGAAGGTCGGATAGATCGCGACGGCCATTGCGTACCACGCCGACACGCCCGGGTTGCGCACGATCAGCAGCACCAGCAGCTCCGCCATGATGAAACCGACGAAATAGGCTCCGCCGTCGCCAAGGAAGACGGAAGGCACCGGAAAGTTCCAGAGCACGAAGCCGCCGATCGCTCCGATCATGGTCAGCGCCATGCTCATGACGAGCCAGTCATTCACGCTGTGGGCCACGTAGCCGATCGAGGCGAAGATCAGCATGGTCACCACCGAGGCGAGTCCGTTGAAGCCATCGATGATATTGACCGCGTTGGTCAGCCCGGCCACGCCGAGCATCGTGAAGCCGATGCCGATCGGCACAATGCGCAGCCACTGATCGACGAGCTGCAAATCCACCCGCGTGAGCGTTGCGTGCATCAGCAGACAGGCCGCGAGCGCCGAAGCGAGCGCGCACAGCAGCCGCACTCGCGGGCTCACGCGCTTGGTCATGTCCTCGATCACGCCGCCCGCGAACACCGGCACGGCGCACAACAGGAGCAGCAGTTGGCCCGTGCCAGGCGCGGTCGCCCACAGCGGCTGGATGAGCGGAATGACAGTGGCGGCGCAAGCAATTCCTACCCCACCGATTCGTGGCACTGCATAGGCGTGGTTCTTCTGAATGCCGCGCAAGTCGTGATCCATCGTCAGCGACCCGTGCAGCCCCGAACTTCGCACGATAAAAAAGATAACCAGGAATGAGACAACAAAGCCAAACGCAAGATTCAACATCTCGGTCTCCAGCATAAACGGAGGAATTTTTATTTTCTTGTCGCTTCAATGCATATTTAGGACAAGGTTAGTGATGCACACCGTCTCTCACTTTGAGTCTTTCCTCTGTGGCATTCCCAACACAACCCGGACACGATCATTTTATGAGCCGACAAATCAGCGTTAATACGGCGTGCCACGGCACACGCCGGCTCAGGTTACCGGCGCATCGGAATATGTGTATGAAATGACCATTGCCCGCTTTTACGCACACTCCGGACAGGAGCGCGTTTCACACCGGCAAGCATTACCTGGCCGCTAGCGGAAAACCGCTCAGAGAAAGTACTTATAAGTGTCCAGCAGATAATTCTTGTGAATGTCGTAAGTCAAAATAGCCAGGATAAAAGCGACGATCCATAGGACCAGCGAGTTCTTGATACGGATCTCCGGCAGCATGAAGGCCAACAGCAGCGGTCCATAGTAGACAATGCGCTGGGTCCCGAATGGATAGACGAAGAACGAAATGATCAGGAACATGATCAGCCCGATATGCATGATCGCGACCTCATGGACGACCATTTCGCGAGCGACGTACTCGATATGCTTTCGACGCATCACGATCACCAGTATCGGTACGATCAGATAGAGAGCGAGCGAGATCAGGAAGTTCACGGTGAATTCTTCCTGCTGCGTGTATTCCTCGATCCGGCGGCCGCCGAACCTGGCGAACAGCCACGCCGACGCCAGCGACATTGCAAGCGCCGCGCCGACCACGCCCACGATCGCCAGCGCCTTGCTTCGCCTCATGAGAAAGTGCGCCAGAATCAGGAACAAGGCCGGATACGCAAAGGTAGTGTGAACGATACTGGCGAGCAGCGCGCCTCGAACGGGTTGCTGCCGGCACATCGCGAAGTACATGGCGATCGACAGAGCAAATCCCTGGCGGATCTGGAATAACCCGACCGTCGCAAGGCCGGTGGGAATCAGCGCCCACAACAGCAGGCCGAGAAGCGGCCGGCGCGTACGGCTAAGAGCAAGCGCCATCAGCACGTTCAGCACGACAACCGTCACGCGGACCGCGGTGTCCGGTGAGAGGCCCAGTGAATCGAGGCCTAGCACCCAGAGCCGCCAGCCGAGCTCATCCGTGATGGTCTTCACGATGAAAAGCACCACGGACTGGCTGCTGGACCAGAGATGGACGATCCAGAGCGGATCGGCGTCCCTGAAGTACGCAACGTAATTGTCCTGATCGAGCAGCGCGCTCCGATCGCCAAGCGCAATCTTCAGGAGGATGAACGCCGACAACGCCAGGAATCCCAGCATGGAAGGCCGCAGCCACCGGTAGCCGATTGGATGGATCTGGAACTTCGAGTTGAGTTGTTGTGCCACTTTCATCCCTCTCTTGCCCATCAGCTTGCCAGTGCCGCGCAAACCGGAGGAGGTGCGTTGATTTTTATGCCGCTCAGACTTGCGTTCGGCACGCGCCGTTCAGCGGACCGTGCCCAGTGATCGGTATTGCCATCTGCGGATTGAACGGCCTTGAAACTGTCTTTCCCTTACGCCCCTGCACGCTATCAGCTTTTGATTGGACCTTACGAGCGGAACGGCACATAAGATTTGCATCGATGCCGAGCTCGGGTCCGTAGACTCGTATAAACAATAAATCGCATCCGGGCATGACCCGGGACAATTGTCCTGGCCTGTGTTCGATGCCGAACGGTATGGCGGCGGCTCGATCACTTAGCCTTCCATTGTCCTTTCGTGATTGCGGATATCGAGTCCGTTAAAAACACGCGGCGCAGACTGACCTGATTGAAATAGCAGCGGTTCTATGTCACCGAATGCCGTACCGTACAAACAAAATGAAAATTGTCCATATTATTTCGGGACTCGGGGTGGGCGGCGCCGAAACCTTGCTTCTGAACCTGGTTTCGGAGTCCCGCACCGCTGGCGGTACGCATGTCGTCATTTCCCTGTCCGGCATCGACAAGATGGCGGACCGTCTGCGCGCCGCCGGTGCGGAAGTCAGGTTTCTGGGAATGCGATCCGGTGTTCCGAATCCGCTGCTCCTGATTCGACTGGCCAGGTGGATCGTCGAAGCGCGCCCCGATGTCGTCCAGACGTGGATGTATCACGCGGATATTTTCGGCGGCGTGGCGGTGTTGCTGGCGCGGCTGATGTTTCGGCTCAGCAGGCAGCGCCACCGCTTCGTGCTGGTCTGGGGCATTCATCGAACCGAAGTGCCCACCGCAAAAGTCGGGCGCGTTCTGAATACGCTTGCACGGATGGGCGCGGCGACCTCCAACCGGTTGCCGGATTCGGTCATTTGCTGTGCCAACGCGTCGTTTAGAACTCACGTCGAGTACGGCTACGAGCGTACGAAAATGCGGGTGATTCATAACGGCTTCGATGTTCGCAAGTTCGTGCCGGACGCCACCGCAAGGACCGCACTGCTGAATGAGCTCGGCCTGCCGCCGGGTTCCATACTGATCGGCATCGTAGGGCGCTCCAATCCCGCCAAAGACTACGATAACTTTCTGCGTGCTGCCGCGATGCTTCATCAGCGCGTGCCGGAATGCCATTTCGTCATGGTCGGTAAAGACGTCGATACCAACAACAAGACGCTCACACGCACGATGAACGAGCTTGGCCTGAGCGGCGTCTGCCACTTGCTGGGCGCTCGCAATGACCTGCATCGGATCATGCCGGCGTTCGACATGCTGTGCCTCTCATCCCGAACAGAAGGTTTGCCCACGGTGGTGGGCGAAGCGATGGCTTGCAGCGTTCCGTGCGTGGTCACCGACGTGGGCGATACCGGCCAACTAGTCGGCGACACCGGTCTGGTCGTTCCACCGCGCGATCCCGTCAGCTTGTCGGACGCGCTGGAGCAGATGGCGACGTTGAGTCTCGAGCAGCGCAAGACACTGGGAAGGCTGGCGCGCGAGCGGATCGTCGAATCCTTTTCGATTACAGTGTGCTGGCAACAGTATCGGGACATGTACGCGACATTGCTGCGCGCCAAAGGCGTGACGCGTTGAGCGCCACGCCTTTGGCAGCGGCTACCGGACAATGGTGGGATTCGTGATATCGATCTTGGGCCCCGAACGGTCATAGTCGGTACTGACAAAAGCATCTCGCCTCGGACGAATCCATGTCGGCGAATTGCTCGTGATAGAACCGGTGACCACGCTGCCTTTCATCTTCAATCCGGATACGCTGAAGGCCGCTTCCCTGCTGTCTTCGTCCTTGTGTCCGCTGATCACGACGCTGACATTCTTTTCCCGGCTTCCCGGCAGTGCTTCCAGATAGACCAGAATGCCGAACTGGCAGTGCCGTGTGATCGGATTCACAATGCGGATGTTTTCCACGATGTCGGTGTTCGCGTTCGGCTCGATGTCCAGTCCGGCGGAAGGAAGCGTGCCGGCTATGTTTTCCCACACCGGACTGTCGAATAGAATATTCTTGCCGCTGATAATCGAAACACCTTGCCGGCGACAGCCGGACGCATAGTGATTCATTACCCGGATGTCGCCCGAATAGGGCAGCCCGTTACCGAAGCTGTTGGCGATATAGATGCCGTCTCCCCAGCAGTTGATCGTGCTGGGCGACAGTATCGTTACATCGGTGCTTCCGGCAATGGAGATACCCATGCCCCACTCTCCGCCCTTCACGGTGTTCAGCTCTTTACTGCCGTCGAGGCGAGGATTCTCCAGCACCACGTGCCGCACGTCCCAGACACGGATGACCTCGTAGTTTTGCGTGTCATGCGGAAGCAGTTTGATCGAAGCGCCGGGAGCGAAGCGCACGCGGCTGTTGCTGCGCATGTGCAGTCCTTCCGCGTCGATCCGGCATGGGCCCGTAATCACCAGCGTCTTGCCGATCGAATTGTCGACCGCCTTCTGAAGCGCGGCGCGGTCATTCGTCTTGCCGTCCGCTATGACGCCGAACGATCGATCGATAACCTCATCAGGCGCGGCATGCTTATTGGTCACGACATCGGCCACGGCAGAGAGAGGTCGCGTGATTGCACCCACCAGGCTGCTGAGGAGAAAAGCATTTACCGCTCTCCGGCTGTTGCGCACCGTGCACCCCATAAAGAGTTCAGCCCCTCAAGCGGCGCATCGCGCGCAACGGGGTAGAGGTTAAAAAGCGCATCGCCATCGCGACGCCCGGGACAGGCGTTCTGACGCTCGCGGCTTCTTCGAAAGAGATGAACCGCGAGCGGTTCTTCTTCACGAAGCCAACGATCCGGTCAATCTCGGCCTCGCTGAGCGTATTGACATGCAGGCAAATGGAATACACGCCGAAACCAAAATGCAGCGGCGTTGCGAACAACTGCGGCACCGCGGTGAGCGCGCCGAATTTGTACGGATAGACGCCGCTGCCGTCAGTCAGATACTTGAAGTCGAGGTCGGCCAGCGCGCGGAGCGTCGCTTCGTCGAACGAGTGGGAAGGCGCCATGAATACCGGTTGCCAAACGCCTTCTTGCTGAAGAATCGCCTTTCCCGCCTGCAGCTTGGCGAACTGCTCCTCATAGGAGAGACCGGCCAGCTCCGATTTACTGCCAAGACGCAACAGCCCGGGATGCTCGGTAACGTATTGGTGGGTGTAGCCGTGCTGCGCGATGCTCCAGCCGCGATCGACCCAACCACGCACCGTGTCCCAGAACGCGTCTCTCGCCGGCTCGACGACAAGCGTCTGATCGAGACAGTTCGGCACGACGCCGACGAGCAACGGCAGGTCCTGATCCATGGAAAGCTCGTCGAACGGGTCGAAGCGCGACCAGGCCATTTCCGGCGTGATGTCATCGAAGCGCAGTATGAATTTCGGAACGACCATGGCCACTCAATCTCCTTCAGGATGTTTCGCCGACACCGTCAAATCTGCCGCTCGCGCTGACTCGCCACGACGACTTCGCGAGGCGCGGGGTCCAGCAATTCGCTATAAACCCGCAGCGTCTTGCTGATCACGATCGATTCGTCGAATTCGCTCAGCGCCTTGGCCTGGGCCGCAAGGCCGAGTTTCCGGCAAAGCTCGCGATCGTCGTCGAGCAGGCGAATCGCATTGGCCAGTGCCGCGGCATCGCGCACCGGGATCAGCAAGCCATCGTCTCCCGTACCGCTGACGACTTCACGGCAGCCGGGGACATCGGTGGTGATCAGCGGCAACGCGCACGCGGCCGCCTCGATCAGCGTCTTGGGCAAGCCTTCCCGATAACTCGGCAGCACCACGACGTCCACTTCGGACAGCAGCTTCGGCATATCGCTCACATGTCCCAGCCACGTGAGAAGCCCGTCGTTAGCCCAGCCTTCGACGAGTTCGCGGGGCACGGAGGCGGGATTGCCATCGTCGGGGGAACCGGCAAGAAGAAACCGCACCGTGCGGTTTTCATCTCGCAGTGCGCGGGCCGCCTCGACGTACTCGGCAATGCCTTTGTCCCACAACAGGCGAGCAGCCAGCACGACGCGCAATGGAGCCTGAGCGTCCTCATCGGTCTGCGGCCGGGCCGAGAACCGCGAACAGTTCACGCCGGACCCTTTGATGAGCTGTATCGACTGGTCGTCGACAATTTTCGCGCGTTTGAAAATCGCGACGTCGTCGGGATTTTGCAGAATCAGCGCATTGCGCCTGCCGTTCAGAGCGGACCGCATCAGCTGGCGCACGATAGGCCGTAGCACGCGGGCTTTCAAATCCCGGCTCGTGAAGACGTAGCCCATGCCCGCCACGGCGTTGATTCGCGCGGGCACGCCGGCCAGCTTGCTCGCGAGCGAGCCATACACCGCGCTCTTGATCGTAAATCCGTGGACGAGGTCGGGCTTTTCACGGCGCAGAAACCGGACGAGCCACGCGAGCACGCCCACTTCGCGCAACGGATTGAGGCTGCGGCGATTCATCGGCACGGCGTGCCAGCTAAACCCGAGTGCCTGCAGCTTCGGTCCGAATTCTCCCGGCGGCGACAGCAGGACCACGTCATATCCGTCTTGCCGCAGTCTCTGCGCCAGCGAGAGGCGGAAGTTGTAGAGATACCAGTCGGTATTGGCAAAGAGAACTACTTTACGTCCGTTCATGTCCCGCTCCTGAATCTCTGAGCTGTATGTAAATACGGCAGGCCGCGACCGCAACCCTGCCGCCGGGTTTATTCAGTGCGTCGACTCGGCAGCCTTCGCACGTGCCCCGACCCGTTCGAACAACTGGTCCCAGATATGCAATACCGCCTTCAACGAATAGCGTTCCCGTACCGACATGGCGGCCTTCCTGCCCAGCTCGGCGCGCAGCGGGTCGTCCGAAATCAGCCGGCGCAACGCGGCAGCCATGGAGTTCGCGTCGCCTGGCGGAATCAGCAGGCCGTCCTCGCCGTTGCGCGTCAATTGCCGCGGTCCGCTAGGACAGTCGAACGACACGACCGGCAGGCCGATCGCCATGCCTTCCATCAGCGCCATGGGCAAGCCTTCGTGACTCGACGACATAGCAAAGACCTGGCCCTTGGCCAGTTCGCTCCACGGGGTCAGCGTTCGTCCCGGCAGAAAGATCCGCTCGCCCATGCGCAGTTGCGCGATCTGCGCCTCCAGCGCCGCGCGCTCCGGTCCTTCGCCCCAGATCCACAAGTCCCAGTCAGGCCACTCGTCCGCGAGCAGCGCGAAGGCGCGGATCAGCAAATCGAACTGCTTCGTCCTGTTCAGCCGTCCCAACGAAATGACGCGCTTGCGCGCGGTGGCCGGTTGGCGTTGCTGAAGGAACAGTCCATCGGGCAATGGGTTGGGCATCACCGCGATCTCCTTCATGCCCGGCACGACTTTTCTGAACGGCGCGACCACGTCGTCGGTGAGCAAGGTCAGCAGATCGGCCTTCGGATAGACGAAGCGGCACAGCAGTCGCCATAGCAACGAACGGTTATCGGCAAGTGGATTCGTGTGCTCGCTCACGATGATGGGAATGCCGAGCCCTCGCGATGCGAGAATCGTCGTGATATTCACATTCGTCAGAAACGACACGATCACATCCGCCTTGCTCTCGCGCATCAGCGCGCGCAACGCCCTCATGCGTTCGATATAGGCGAGCGGTCCGCGGCCGCGCCGCGTCACCAGGTCGGCCAGATAGACGAACTTCACGCCGGGTGAAACGGGGTAATTGCAGGCGCTGCGCCCGGAATACGTGGCGACGAGCGTGACCGAGTCGCCGCGCTCGACCCAGGCGTTGACAAGCGTTGCGGCGACGCTCTCGGCACCGCCATCCTGCATCGCGCTAATGAACAGGACGATATTCATGAACGATCCGGCTTCGGTGCACAGCGTTGATGGAATGCAGCGCGCCGGGTACTCATTCCGTCACCCGCACGGAAGTACGATCGACGAGCCCTGAAGGCCGCGCGCCGGTCTGCGTGAACACGTCGCGCCACAGGGAGAAGACTCGCGCCACCGAGAACCGCTCGACGACGGCACGCGCACGCGATGCCATCAGTGCCCGGGTCTCGTCATCCTTCATCAAGGTCGACAAGGCTTCGGCGAGTGCCTGCGGGTCGCCGACCTCGCGAACCAGCAGGCCGTCATGGCCGTGCGTGATGATGTCGCCGGGGCCGGCGTCGCAGTCGAAGCTCACCACCGCGCAGCCGCTCGCCATCGCCTCGACGATCGTCATTGAGAAGCCTTCGAAGCGCGAGCTCAGCACGTAAAGGTCGGCACGCTCGTACCAGTCAGGCATATTGCCGACCTGACCCGGCAGCAGCACGCGCTTCTCCAGTCCCGCCGCCGCTACCTGTGCAGTGAGTGCGCCCCGGTCATCGCCGTCGCCGAGAATGACGAGATCCCACGCGGGAAAATCGCTTGCGATCCGGCTGAATGAATCGATCAGGATATCGAAACCTTTCTGCTCGGCCATCCGTCCCGCCGCGAGCAATACGCGACGCTGCGCGCCCACCACCGCGTGCGGCGACACGAGAGGTTCCACCACAGGAATCGGCAGTGAGATCGAATTCGGAATGACGGTGACGCTTTTGCAATGGCAATGTTCCTGCAGCCATAGCCTGCTTTTCTCCGTCAACGCGACCACCTTGTCCGCGAACGGGTATGTCCAGCGGCGCAGGCTTTCCCAAAACCTGCCTTCGAACAGCATCGGCGGATGAATGTGCTCGGTCGCGATGACCTTGCATGGTAAGCCGATGCCGGCCAGGATCGCCAGAATCGAAGGCCTCGTCTCGATACCGAGCACCACGTCCGGGCGCTCCTGTTTGAGTACACGCCGCAATGCCAGCATCCGGCTCGCATTCGCGAAGACCGCGCCCGTCAGACCGTTAGTGGCGCCCGCGAGATCGAGCGTCCTGCGCTTGACCGAGTCGTGCAGCGAATAAAAGTCGCTCGCGGTGGAAGTCAGCGTCACGACACAGACTTCCTGACCTTGTGCCGCCCATTCGCTCGACAGGTTCATGGCCACGCGTTCCGCGCCGCCGTAATGCAGTGAATGGATGAACAGCAGAATCTTCATAGCGGACCTGCCTTTTTATTCTCTAATGATCCGTCTGACAGCGTGAGAGACAGATAGCACACGAACGAACTGGCGCCCATGACGCCGGTTGCAAGAACCACCCCCGTGATGCCGAACCATCGAATCAGGAAGAAATTCGCAACTGCCTTTACAGCAAAGTTCACGACCGCGATGGCAGCCATGGCTTTAAAGCGACCCTGGCTCGCGAAAAGCTGCACCAGCACCAGCACCGAAAAATAGAAAGGAATCTGAATCAGTCCCCAGCGAAACAGGCTGGACACCGCTACCGTATCCGCCGCGCTAAAGGCGCCGCGCTGAAACAGCAGCTTCACGACGAAAGGCGCGAGAAGCCACGCCACCACCACCACTACGCCGCTTATCGCCAGCATGAACAGCGACCACTTTAGCGCGATGCTTCGGGCCCGAACGTTATCTCCTGCACTCAACAGCTCCGATAAAACCGGCAACGTCGCGCGGCTGATCGCCACCGCACCCATGCTCACCAGCAGGCCGAGCACGCGGCTTGCATAACCGAGTGTGGCGATGTTGCCGTCGCCGAGACCGGCCACGAAATACTGATCCAGCGGCGTGGCCAGACTCATGACGAATTGGCCGATCATGAACACGCCGACCGCGCGGTACATGTGCGGCCACTGCGGCGAGCTGAGAGAGAAGCTGAGTCGCGGGCGGATCTGGTCGGCGCGCCCGGCGAGCACGCCCAATAGCACCGCCTGGAGGATGAAACCGAGCGTGCTGCCCCAGATCAGCGGCGCCGGCGAGCCTGCATCGTGCCAGGCCAGCACGAAGCACAGCAACACGAGCGCCGGCACGCACTCCAGCAGCGTGTTGACGTGCTTTTCGCGTGCCTGAAGGCGTGCGGCATAGACGCAGATCGTCAGCATGACGATGCCGACCGGCGCCATGCCGAGCATTATCCGGCGCGACATGACGCGGGTCTCGTCCGAGAGATTGCGCGCCATCAGGTCGAGCGCGTAGGGCCAGGAGAAATAGAGAAGGACGGTGAACGCCACGCCGACCACAATCGCCATCACGTCGAGTTCGCCGAGAAACTTCGCCTGCTCCTGTTTGGGCCTCGAGCGCAGTTCGACCAGCGCCGGCACCAGCACAACGCTCAGCACGGCGACAAAGGTAGCCGGCAGCCAGGTGATCAGCGTGAGCGTGAGCTGATAGGCATCGACGACGTTGCTGATGCCGTACCGATACGCGATCGACATTTCCTTCAGCGCGCCCGCCGACTTGCCGATCAGCGCGAACAGCGAAACCCAGACCGCACTGCGTGCGATCCGGCTATGGTCAGGATGAATCTGCGCAAGACGGTTTCGCCAACCTGCGATCTGAGACATTGACGTTACCGCCTTAAAAGTATCGACGCGTTGCGCATGAACCTGTCATGTCGAGTGCGCCGGTGAGCTTGGGCGACTGAAGGCATTACCGTTTCGATACGAATTCGATGTACCAGGGCATCGCTCTGGACAAACCTTCGACGAAGGAGATCCTGTTTTCATAGCCCAAAAGCCGCTCCGCCTTGTCGACATTGGCCTGTGAATGCCTGACATCGCCGGCGCGAAACGGGCCGAACACCGGGCGTTTGTCGCAACGCACGCCGTTGTCGGTGAGCACGGCCCGCAAGCCGTCGTAAAGCTGGATCAAGGTTGTCCGATCGCCGACCGCGACGTTGTACACCTCGTTCCTCGCCGTCTCGTCCGACATTGCCGCGAGGATATTCGCCTGCACCACGTTGTCGACGAAACAGAAGTCGCGGCTGGTTTCGCCGTCGCCATTGATCAGCACGTCGTCGCCGGCAATCAGCGCCGCTGTCCATTTGGGAATGACCGCAGCATATGCGCCGTCCGGATCCTGGCGCTTTCCGAAGGCATTGAAGTAACGCAGGCCGATCGTCTTGAAACCGTATGCGCGGGCAAACACCGACGCGTACAGTTCATTGGCGTACTTGGTGACGGCGTACGGCGAAAGCGGCTGGCCGATCTGGTCTTCCACTTTCGGCAAGCCAAGATGGTCGCCATACGTCGAGCTCGACGCGGCATACGTGAAGCTCGACACTTGCGCGTCGCGCGCGGCCACCAGCATATTGAGGAAACCGCTGATGTTCACTTCGTGGGTCGCGATCGGATCGGCCACCGAACGCGGAACCGAACCCAGCGCCGCCTCATGCAGCACGTGATCGACGCCATGAACGGCGCTCACGCAATCTTCCAGACGGCGGATATCGCCTTCGATGAATCTGAAGCGCTTCCATTGCTCCGGCGAAACGACGGAGCGTACTTCGTCGAGATTACGCTGATAGCCGGTGGAAAAATTGTCGAGTCCGACCACGGTCTGATCGAGCTTGAGCAGCGCCTCCAGCAGATTCGAGCCGATGAAACCGGCCACGCCGGTAATCAGCCACTGCTGCGGGCGCCCGGCGAGTTGTTGCCGTACTGTGTCGTAACGATCGGGCATCCTTGCCTCCGGATCAGATGAGGAAGCCATCACGTCGTGATGGCGTTGCGTGCGATGTGCGTGGCATCCGGCTTGGGTCAGAGCCGCAGATCGCTGGCCTCGGGAGGCAGCAGGTATTTCAGGTCATACAGCACATGCTCGGGCTTGCCGAAAACACGAATGGCTTCCGCGCCCAGTTCAAGGAACCGGCGGTGCGCGACGGCCACGATCGTCGCGTCGTAAACACCTTTGGCGGGATGCTCGATCGGGTCCAGGTTGTGTTCGCGCCGGGCGTCTTCTTTCGAGACCCATGGATCGTACACATCCACTTGGACGCCGTACTCCCGCAACTCGGCCACGATGTCGACGACCTTGGTGTTGCGCAGGTCGGGACAGTTTTCCTTGAAGGTCAGACCCATGATCAGCACGCGGGCGCCGGCAACCCCGATCTGCCGCTTGGTCAACGCCTTCACGAGCTGCGACGCGACATACCCGCCCATGCTGTCGTTCAGACGGCGCCCGGCGAGGATGATCTCCGGGTGATAGCCGATCGCTTGCGCCTTATGCGTCAGATAATACGGATCGACGCCGATGCAATGCCCGCCCACCAGACCCGGTCTGAACGGCAGGAAGTTCCATTTGGTTCCGGCCGCCTGCAACACCGACTCCGTGTCGATTCCCATCTTGTTGAAGATGATCGACAGTTCGTTGATCAGCGCGATGTTGACGTCGCGCTGCGTGTTCTCGATGACCTTGGCCGCCTCCGCCACGCGAATGCTGCTGGCCTTGTGCGTTCCCGCGACGATGATCTCGCGATACAGTTGATCGACGAGTTCGGCGGTTTCCGGTGTCGATCCCGAGGTGACCTTTTTGATATCCGTCACGCGGTGCGCCTTGTCGCCGGGATTGATGCGCTCCGGACTGTAGCCGACAAAGAAATCCACGTTGAATTTTAAGCCGGAAACGCGCTCGAGAACCGGCACGCACTCCTCTTCCGTCGCCCCCGGATAGACGGTCGATTCATAAATGACCACGTCGTTCTTTTTCAGCACGCTGCCGATAGTCTCGCTGGCGCCGATCAACGGCCGCAGATCGGGACGCTTGTAGTCGTCGATCGGCGTGGGAACGGTTGCGATGTACACGTTGCAGGCGTTCAGTTCTTGCGCGTCGGACGTGAACGTCATGCCCGTGGCCGCGGCCAGCTCTTCATTGCAGACTTCGAGCGTGACGTCCCGTCCTTCCCGCAACGCCGAGATGCGGGCGCCGTTGATGTCGAAACCCACCACCGGCCGATGCTTGCTGAACTCCACCGCAAGCGGCAATCCAACATAGCCGAGACCGATCACAGCGAGTTTCAGCTCGTTTAACGAATGCATGATTGTTGCTCCCCTTTATTATGGATTCGCGTCTTCGTCCAAACCCCGGGCGCGATTCAGCAGAACTGAATCCTGGCCCGGGGCCACGCGCGTCATTTCGTGACCGAATCGGAGTAGTAAGCGTCGTATGCGTAGCCGCCGTACCGGCGCGACTGAGCGTAATTGCCGCGGCTCACCTTGAATCCGTTCAGCAGAATGCCTTCGACTTTCGAACCCGTTTGCGCCAGACGCTTGACCGATTCCGAGATCTCGCCGGCACGCGTATCGGCGAAACGCGCGACCATGAAGATCGAATCGGCGACCGGCGCCATGGTCACCGTGTCCGACACGGCGAGAATGGCGGGCGCGTCGAGCAGCACAATGTCGTACTGCTCCGAAGCGGCGCGAATGGTTGCTCTGAAGTTGGCGCTCAACAGCAATTCGGCCGGGTCGTGCGGATACTCGCCGCACTGCAGGACGTCGAGATTCGGCAGAACTTCCTTGTGCACCGTATCTTCGAGCGAACGTTCACCCGTGATCAGATCGGCCAGCCCCGCGCCGCGTTGCAAGCCGAAGTACTGGTTCAGATGGCCGCGGCGCAAGTCGCCGTCCACCAGCAGCACACGCTTGCCGCCCGAGGCGAGCAAGGTGCCGAGATTGGCCGACAGGAACGACTTGCCGATGCCCGGCAGCGGTCCCGCGAGCATCACCACGTTGTTGCGATCGCCGTTCAGCGCGAATTGCAGTGCGGCCCGCATGGTGCGCAGCGCCTCGACAGCCGGGTCCATCGGGTAGCGGAAAGCCAGAGCCAGTTTTTCCGGACCGCGAATCGCCATTTTCTGCGTCAGTTGCTCCTGCTGGTCGCTGACCGGGATCGTCGCGTACACGGTCAGGCCGGTGCGCGATTCCAGTTCTTCCGGATCGGACTCGCCCTTGAACAGATAGTCACGCAGGAAGGCCAGCCCGATAGCGACGAACAGCCCCAGCACCGCCGAAATCAGCAGCACGAGCGTTTTGGCCGGCTTGACCGGCCGCTCGGGGACGTCCGCGGTATCCAGCAACTGCACCGAAGCAGACTGACCGGCCTTGACCAAGCGCAGCGTGTCGATGTTGCTGCGCAGTGCCGAGTACATGTCGGAGCTCATGCGCATGTCGCGCATCAGACGTATCGCACCTTGCTCCGCCGTCGGCATGGACTTGACGCGTGCCGCAAGACTCTCGACGTACTTGTTGGTGCTGGCGATCTGCTGATCGATCGCCACCACGCTCGGGTGCTCGGCGGTCAGGTGAGCCATGAGGTCCTGACGCTGACGCTTGAGGTCGTAGAGGCGCGAGTCCGCTTCCGTCGCCTGGCGCAAGATGAGCCGGCTTTCCTCGTCCGCATCCAGCAGGCCGTGACTGTTGCGATAGGTGTTGTAGGCTTCTTCCGCCTGCTCCATCTGGCGCTTCGCGCCCGGCAGCTGCTGCTCGAGATAGTTCAGCGACTTCTCGGCGTTGGCACCCTTCTCGTTCACGTTCTGGCGCACATAGACCGCGCCGATATCGTTGAGGATGTTGGTCACGAGAACCGGATCACGGCCTTCCAGCATGACGCCCAGCACATTCGACTTGTTGCCTTGCTCGTCGACCTGAAGGCCCTTTTGCAGCTGTTCGAGAGCCTGCTGACGCGAGTGGCGCGTGAGCTTGAACTCCGCCCCGCTCTCGCCGTCGATCTTGCTCACGAGCAGATTGACCGGCCCGTGGCTGGTTTCGAATTGCTCGTCGACGCCGACGCGTCCGGTGACCGGCTGTTCCAGTCCCGGCCCGCGCAACTGGTACTGGCCGCCGGTCAATGCGGTGACGGTGTACGCGTTGCCTTCCTGCTTCCTCGGCACTTCGAAGGTCGACACGCTGATCGATTCGTCACCCCAGACGAAGCCGCCCCAGCCGAAGATGCCGGGCGTCATGCGCGAGTCGGTGTGGCGCGCGATCAGGCCGCCGAGCACCGGCAGGCGCTTCGGCTCGGCTTCGATGTAGAGCTTGAGGTAATCCACCGTCTGCATGGCGATGGCTTTCGACCTCAGGATCTGCATTTCGCTTTCGGCCGAAGACTTCTCCTGGAACAACGACGACGCGTTGCGCACCAGATCCTTCGAATCCGGCAGCGCGGTCGGCGAATTGTCCTCGACCCTGATCGAAATACTGGCTCGATAGATAGGCGTCGCACAAAACGCGTACAGCGCGCCCACCAGAATGAATGCCATTGTTATAGCGGCAATCATTTTTCGGTGATTAATCAACGTATCGATGATCGATCCGGGATCGAATTCGTCGTTACGTTCGGATAATCCCTCTGACGCTTGATATTTGAGTTTCATGGGCACGTCTCGTCACGTGGTTTTATTTGACCGCTAAGGCAAGCGGATTCGAACGAGGGAAATGTGCGATTAACGGTATTGGTCCTTTCCCTGACGCAACAGTACGCATAAGGCTGCACCAAGTATGCGCGGTAGTGCACACAAAAAATCCCGGACTTTATTCGCTATAAACGACTTGCAAAGCGCCTAGGGAAGCGGGTAACGGATTCTTTGAATAAGGGAAAACCACAAAATGTCCGACCAGACGGATTCGTGTTTTCACGTAAGGCAGAGGGGGCTCGCCACGCGACGGCGGCGTAGCGGCATGTTGGGCGAATGCCAGCATGCCGCGTTAGATGCGATGTGAGCGCGGACTCGAACCGGTGCGTCGGCCGCGCGCCAACCGTCCGGCATCGGGGTGGCCTTAATCGAGTCCGAGCAGCGCGAGATAGCGCGTCATGTCGCTTTCAGTGCGGACGATTTCGATGAGCCGGTACGCGTGCGCGCGGCTCTCGATATGCTCCGGCAATGCCGCGAGCCCCACCGCCGTCGTGCGCTACGAGTCGGCAGCGAGCGCCTCGAGTTCCATTGCAACCCCTGGTATTGCGCCGCCTAAGCAAACGCGCCGATGAACTACGCGAATGCGCCGGCCGGCGCCGCGAACACGCCGCACAAGCCGCCCACGGCCACGCACAGCAGCAAGCCGAGCGTGCTCTGCGAGAGCGTCTGCAAAGTCTTCATTGCGGCCTGTTCCAGCCGCGCGCGACCGCGAACGTGACGGTGGCGCGTGCCAGTTCGAGTGAACTGTCGATCAACGTCAGCGGCGGATTCGACAGATGCCGCGCCGCCACGGGAATCTCGGTGCAGGCCATCACTGCCGCGCGCACATCCTGCGCGGCCAGAGCGCCGAGCACCGTCGACAGGTGGCCCGCCGCCTGTTCGAGCGCGCCGGCCTTCACCTCGCGGATACACGTCGCGATGCTTTGCTGCAGGTCCGCGCCGGGCACCAGCGGCTCGATGTCACGCGCGCTCAGCGCAGCCTGATAGAAGCCCGACTTTAGCGTACCGCCGGTGCCGAGCACAGCCACCCGCCGCGCCGAAGCGGGCACCGCGGCCACGCAAGCCTCCGCGATATGCAGCACCGGCGCGGCACTGCGCGCCGCGATTTGCGCATACCAGTGATGCGCCGAATTGCACGGAATCGCGATCAGGCCGACGCCGTTGCGGTTCAGCAGATCGATGCCTTCCAGCAGAGGACCGAGACAATCCTCGCCGTCGCCGAGAATGGCCCGCGAGCGGTCCGGGATGTGCGGCAGATTGGCGACCAGCATCGGCAGATGCTGCTGGTCGCAGGAGGCGTCGGTGAGCTGCACGACCTTGGCCATGAAGTCGACCGTCGCGAGCGGCCCCATGCCGCCGAGGATTCCGATGAGTGCCATCGAGGCTCCTAGATCTTCAGCGGACGCGGGCAGATCAGCGTGACCGCGGCTGCGTCGGGGATCGCGAGAATCAGCGCGCGCAGCGCGCCCAGCGTTCTCGCGAGGCTATGGCTCGAACGCTTCCAGATGATCGCGGCCGCGAGCATCTGCAACGGCACTGACGCGACGAAAAAAGCGATCATGAACTGCAACATTGCACGCAACGTCTCACGCCCGACTCCCTTTTCCAGCCATCTCCAGATCCCCTGTCGCCGGTCCGCCGGCTTATCCTGGTGTTGAACCTAATTGCAACTTTGTAGGTAAATGAACGCCTGCACCGGTTCTTTCGAGTGGTTCCAGAATCGTCGATGGCGTGCACGTTAAGCCGATAGCTTGCGGCGAGCTCATTTCGTCGGTCACCGAGGTAGGCATCGGCCCGAGACGCCATCACATCGTTAACGGTCGCCATGTCGCGAACTTTAGTGGAGAGTCGCTATCACCGCTGGTCGCGGTGTAAAAAGCGGCGATCTGCCGCCGAACATTGATTTGCTCCGCCATTAGCGATACCTTCTATCCTGGTCGTCGAATTGCGGTCAACGAGAGGAGACCCGTTTCGTGAAAAAAGCGTGGGCTTTCTCCGGTATCGTGGTCTTGAGCGTGATCCTCGGCGGATGCGGCAAGGGGGGATCGCAAAGCGCCACCGAGGCGTCGGGCGCATCCGCGAGCGAGGCGTCGGCTCCGCCAGCGGCAAGCGCGAGCGCTCCAGCCGTCGCGTCAGGCGCACTCGGCACCGTCACCAAAACACAGTTGCCGGCGGAAGCAACCGAAACCTTGCGGCTGATCAAAGCAGGCGGCCCCTTCCCTTTCTCGGAAGACGGCGTCGTGTTCCGCAACAGCGCGGCATTGCTGCAGCAGCATCCACGCGGCTATTACCACACATACACGGTTCGCACGCCTGGGTCGACGGATCGCGGGCAACGCCGGATCATATGTGGTGGGCCGCGCAGGCAGACAGGCGACTGCTATTACACCGACGATTACTACGTCAGTTTCAAACGCATTGCGGAGTAAGGCTGCCTTTACAGAACGAATAGCGTGATTGCCGCTGTTATGCCGTTGCGCAACGCATGCACAGCAAGCGTCGCGATAAAGGGATGACCTTTGCGCGAATCTTCAATCGCGAAGACCGTCGCCAAAATGCCACCCACAAGCGTGCCGAGTACGACGTACGGTACGCTGTAACTATGACTCAAGCCGAATAGCAGAGCCGAAATACAGATTGCGATGCCAGTCTTGCAACGGAGTTTGCTTAGGACCCGAAGACATCCCCACTGATGAATTGTCGTCTCGATGAGCGGTGCCGCAACGCACCCTATCGCAATCAACTTGAAGACGTTGCCTTTTCCCAGGTCGGGCCCGCCCAGCGTCTGCCCAGACGCTAAAAAGGGGACGCAAATGAGCAACGGTATGATGGCCAGATACGTGCCTGCCAATGCCAGCACTATCAGCTTTGCCGTCGGTAATTCCAATAGCCAAAGTTTCACTCTCTGCAGGCATCTACGAGATGTCGCTAGCATGGGCCGTCCATGGTCTCTCAGGTCGTCGTTTTTTCTGGTTTGATTGTCTGCGATCCGGGCGTCGCCGTCGAATGGCTGCTCAATGATAAGTCATCCGAAAACCCTGGCCCATGCCGCCCGAAGACGTCGCGCGCGATCTTCAAAGAGATATGACGCAGCCAGCGTCAAGAGACCTGAAATAACACCCGTGACGATGTGCTCGACATAAGGGATGCGGTAGTGACTCACGTGTGCATAGGCGTCGCCCAACGCCGTCAGCGAGCCGACGATCAGCGCATTGCCGTATCGATTCCCGTAGAGTTTCGCAGCGGGCGTAAAGGTCAAAAGCACGGCAAGGAGCCCGGTGAGCAGACCGGTATGGAATGCAATCGCCCAGTGGGCGAGACTCATGATGTTGCCCCAGCTCCCCGGCATGCAGGTCATGCATGCGCTGGTCGGCTGCCAGAAACGCTGGACAAACAACCTGAAGCGGCGCTTCCACTCGATTGACATGAGGTTTTTCTCACCAATGCCGCTGTTACGGCCAACGCCAGTTCTTTGTTAAGTCGGGGCGGGAGCGGCCATTCGAAAGATATCAGCCCTTCCCATCCTCCTGCCTCGCCGCAATCGCCGCAATCGCCGCGACAATCCGGCTCTGTGCGGCAACCAGTTGGTCATCCGTAGTCGCCACCAGCCACAGACGTGCTCGCTCCGCGATCCGGCGATTGTGGTCCTTCAACGGGCCCATCGCGACAGCAGCCTTCCAGACCACCGGGCCGACCCGGCTTTGTCTGCCCGACGGCGCGCCGACAAGCAGGCAGTAAGGTCCCAGCGGAAGCGACACAAACGGAAGTGCCGGACTCGCACTCACGCGCCAGTCGATAAAAGGCGTCTCGCTGATAAGCAGCGGTGCGGGCAAGCCGTAAAGCACGCTGTAGTCGTACAGCGCCAGCTGTTCCGGCATGCCGGCGTACCTGCGCCGGACGTCGTCGACCACCGCCGCGCGGATCTCGTCGTCGAACATGGGCTCCTGCGCGTAGCGGGCAAATGCCTCTCGCGCCTCCCATTGATAGGCGCTGAACACGCCGAGTTCAACGCAATCCTGCACCGCGCGTTGAACCTCCGCGACAGAACCCGCTTCCTCCGGCTTGCCTAACTGCGCAGCCCGCAAAAACCGGGCAAGTCCCGCCTCCTGGATCGCGGGACCCTCCTCGGACACATCGTCCTCAGCGTCCTTGCCAAGGGGCACGTAAGTATATTTTTCGGCGGCGAAATGCGACTTCTTGCCTTCATCGAATTTGATCACGCCATCGACGCAATCCAAGTAACGAGTCCCGACTCGACCATGCTCCCAAATCCAGTTTTTCAGGAGCGGACGTAGTGGATGCGGTCTGTCTTGTTCGGCCATTGAAACCTCCAGGTGCCCCAGTATAGTTCCAAGTCGCGGATTGCTCCGTGGAGGACGTGGCGATCGTTAGCGTCTGCACGTTGACCTTTCGCCACCCACGTTGTACACAACATGGAATGAACGCAAGCGCTTCAGGAAGCCACCGATGAGCCGCCCCTTTTTCACCATTGGTCATTCCAACCGGCCGTTGCCCGAATTCGTGAGTCTGCTGAAGGAGGCGGAGATCGCGACGCTGATCGACGTGCGCAGTATTCCTCGCTCACGAACCAATCCGCAGTTCAATCAGGACACGCTGCCGGATGCGCTCGCGCCGGAGCATATCGACTACGCGCATCTTGCTGAACTGGGTGGGCGCCGCCGCAGGCGCAAAGACGATGCAGCGTCGCCCAATGTGTACTGGACTCATCCGGCGTTCCGCAATTACGCGGACTATGCGCTGAGCGACGCTTTCCGCGGTGGTCTCGCGCAGCTTCTCGCGCTCGGCCACCGGCGCCGCTGCGCGATCATGTGCGCGGAGGCGGTCTGGTGGCGCTGCCACAGGCGTATCATCACGGATTACCTGCTGCTGCACGGCGAAACCGTACTGCACATCATGGACGCGCGTCACACAACCGTTGCAACGATGACACCGGGCGCGCAACCTCAACCCGACGGCACGCTGATCTATCCGGCTCCAACCACGGCCTGATCCGGTGCGCGAAGCGACTGCCCGTCCGCTGTATTGCACGATTGCATGACTGTCACCACACAAGCCACGTCGCTCGATAACCTTCTTCGCGAGATTCGCGCCTGCACACTCTGCTCGCCGGCGCTGCCGCACGCGCCGCGTCCGGTGCTGGCGGCCTCCGCGCAGGCGCGCGTTCTGATCATCGGCCAGGCGCCGGGCGCGCGCGTCCATGCGTCCGGCGTGCCATGGAGCGACGCGAGCGGTGCGCGGCTGCGCGCATGGCTCGACGTCGACGACACCACCTTCTACGACACGTCGAAATTCGCCGTCGTGCCGATCGGCTTCTGTTTTCCAGGCCGCGGCGCGAGCGGAGATCTGCCGCCACGGCCCGAATGCGCCGCCCGATGGCACGAGGAATTGCTCGCGCACATGTCGTCGGTCCGGCTCACGCTGCTGGTCGGACAATACGCGCAGCGATTCGGACTGGGCAAGGCATTCGGGCCGACCTTGACGGATACGCTGGTGCGGTGGCGCGAATTCGGCCCACAAGTCGTGCCGCTGCCGCATCCGTCGCCGCGCAACATTGCCTGGTTCAAACGCAATCCGTGGTTCGAAGCAAGCGTGTTGCCGACATTGCGCGAGCGAGTCGCGGCGGCATTAGCGACGCCCAACGCATGAAGAGCTGGCTGATCGACAGGTCACGATCAGCCGTCGGCAGTCATTCGAGCCTTCAGCGATACCGGCTGATTTCCAGACCGGCACCCACCGGCACCGACAGACTCGTCATTCCCGGCTTCGCGCGAACCGCGCGGATATAGCGCCACGCGTTCTCGCCACCCGGCCGGATCATATTGTCGGCGACGATGATCGCGCCCGGATTGAGCTTCGGATAAAACGCGTCGAGACACGGCACGTAGAGATCTTTCCAAAGATCGATGAAGACGAAATCCGGCTTGATCGACATATCCTCGATCAGTGCGACCGCATTGCCGACCTGGAAGTCGACATAAGGAGCAACGCCGGCGCGGCTCGCCATCTCGCGTGCGTAGGCCGATTTGTCGTCGTGCAATTCCATCGTGGTCACCCGGCCGCGCGCCGCTCGCGCGGCTTGCGCGAGCCAGAGCGTCGCATAGCCATCCGACGTGCCGAGTTCGAGAATGTGCGGAGCATGCAGGCTTGCCGCAAGAATATGGATGAAACGCGCGGTCTCCAACGCCGCCGCGGTTACATGGCGACCTTTCGTTGCCTTCTGCTTATCGCGCCGGCGCGGCTCGCGCCCTTTCGTCGGCTCTTCTTGCGCGCGCTCCTGATAGGCGTCGAGCACGGCCAGAAAGTCGGGGTCCATCCGTCAGCGGCAGCCGATCGCGCAGCCGAGCAGGCTGAACGCGCCGACAATCCCCACGCCCGCGCCAAGCCCGAACGTTTCAAGCGACGTGGCGCAACCTTGCAGACCGCAGGCGCCAGCCAGCGCGGCCACCATGAGAAGCTGCCGGAAGCGGCTGCGCGCAAGCCGGCTATAGCGACTGCCGTGGATCATCGTTCCTCCTCCCGTGTTGATTGGCCTGTGCCAACGCGAAACGCCGCAGCGAGTGTAGCCAGCCGGTTTCATCGCGAAACGGCCGAATACCGGGGACAAAGAGCGAGTCGATTACAAAAGCTTCCGCCGACGTATCCGGTTTCTGCTCCGCGCAGCCCGTCAAGTCGCGGCCATTTCACACCGAATGCCGGTTTTCCCACATACCGACAGCTTACGGCTTGTCATCCTGATGGCTCAGGCGTGTGTTTTGGCGGGAGATGGCTATGTCGGTCTATGTCGATGAAGGGTTCAGGCCCTGTGTGACGGAATGCGCGACGGTCGCGTTCCGGGTGTGCTGTGACGATCGCGCGCAGATTTTCGAGGTCAGCGCCGACGCACTCGTCACCTTTTGCGGCGCGGCGAGCAAGCGCAAGGAAGATTTGCTCGTCGCATTCGAGGATGCGCAGTTCGAGATCCTCTCGGTCGCGGCGCAGAAATGGGCATTCAGACCGACGGAGCCGGTGCGTCTCGGCCTCGACGAATTCCGTATGGTCAGACATTAAACAGCAGGTATGCCAGAATCGCATCATGACCTGGATCGCCGCCCTGCCAATGTATAACGTCACGCCCGCGCTCGACCTCGAGTGGCGCGAGTGGCTCGCCGACGTGCTGCGCGTGGTCAAGCCCGCGTGTCGCATCGTCGAGCCGGACGAGGAATTACACGGCTTCTGGCGGCGCCCCAATCTGCTGATCTCGCAGACCTGCGGTTATCCGTTCATGCATGGTCTGCAGCAACAGGTTCAACTGGTCGCCACGCCGCGCTTCGACGCTCCCGGTTGCGAAGGCGCGCATTACTCGAGCGTGCTGGTCACGCGGGCTGACGCGCAGTTCGATACGCTCGCGGCCTGCCACGGCGCGCGTGCTGCCTACAACCAGGACGATTCGAATAGCGGCATGAACGTGTTTCGCCACGCGGTGGCCCCGTTCTCACGCGCCGGCACGTTCTTCTGCTCGGTGTTGCGAACCGGCTCGCATCTCGGCTCGTTGCGCGCGGTGGCGGAGAATCGCGCGGACGTCGCCGCGATCGATTGCGTGACCTTCGCTTTCGTGTGCGACGAAATGCCGGAACTGGCCCGCCAGGTTCGCCGGATCGGTATGACAGCGCCCTCGCCGGGCCTGCCTTTGATCGCCTCGGACACGGTGCCCTCGGCGACCATCGAGGCACTGCGCGAAGCGCTGAACGAGGCGCTCGTGAACCAGCCCGAACGCGCAAAACGCCTGCGTTTGCAGGGATTTTCCGTATTGCCGCCCTCTGACTACGAGCGCATCGAGCAACTCGAAAACGAGGCGCGCGCCGTTGGCTATACGCGCCTCGCCTGAGGCCCGAGGCCTGAGCCGCGGATTTACTGCTGCTGCACGTCCAGCACCAGAAGCTGCGCGCCATCGGCAACCTGATCGCCGACCGAGTACAGCACTTCCGACACCGTACCGGCCGCCGGCGCACCGATGGTGTGCTCCATCTTCATCGCTTCCATCACGATCAGCGGCGTGCCTTTCTCCACCACGGTGCCCGGTTCGACCAGCACCGCGATCACCTTGCCCGGCATCGGCGCGGTCAGGCGGCCTTCGCCGCCTTCGGCATCCGCGGCGTGCGCGAGCAGGTTCTGCCATTCGAACGACAGCGCCTCGCCGAGGCAGAACACATGGAACGTATCGCCATCGACGAACACGCGGCCCGTTGCGCGCGCATCGCCGATCGTCGCGCGGTATTCATGCAGGCCGCTGCCGTCGGACCAGCTGAAGTCCTCGCGCACGCCATCGTGTTCGAGCGTTTGCGTGCCGCCGTCGCGCGCGAACGTGACGGTGAAGGTGCTTTCGCTGTCGCTGCCCGCGTTACCCGCGCTGCCGCTCTCCAGATCGCGCCAGCCGAGCGTCTGCGTGTAGCCGCCGTTAAGGCGCCAATGCGACAGCGCATCCCACGGCGACGCGCCATGCGCCGTGCCGCCTTCGCGCTTGAGCAACGCCGCGCAAGCCAGCGCGAGCGCTTCCTTGAACGGTTTTTTGCGCGGCGCGAACAAGGCGTCGTGATGACGTTCGATCAAACCGGTGTCGAGATCGCCCGTTGCAAACGGCTCGCTCGCCACGATGCTTTGCAGGAACTCGACGTTGGTATGCGGGCCGACCACCTCGCAGGCATGCAACGCGCGGCTCATACGCGCGAGCGCCTCTTCACGCGTCGCGCCGTGCACGATCAGCTTGGCGATCATCGGATCGTAGAACGGCGTGATGGTGTCGCCTTCACGCACACCGCTGTCGATACGCACCGGCGCCTTGCGTCCAGATTCGCCGAGGCCCGCCGCGCCTGAGCCGGCCGCGTCCAGGGTGAACTCCACGCCTTCCGGCATGCGCAGATGCTTGAGCGTTCCCGTCGACGGCAGGAAGCCGCGCGCCGGATGTTCGGCGTAGATACGCGCCTCGATCGCGTGGCCGTCGATCTTCAGCTGTTCCTGCGTGAGCGGCAGTGCTTCGCCAGCGGCGACGCGCAGTTGCCATTCCACCAGATCTTGGCCCGTCACCATCTCCGTAACCGGGTGTTCGACCTGCAGGCGCGTGTTCATTTCCATGAAGTAGAAGTCGCCCGTGCCGGTCATGATGAACTCGACCGTGCCCGCGCCGACGTAATTCACCGCACGCGCGGCCGCTACCGCCGCATCGCCCATTTCCCGCTTGATTTCAGCGGCCAACCCGGGCGCCGGCGCTTCTTCCAGCACCTTCTGGTGACGCCGCTGCACCGAGCAATCGCGATCGAACAGATAGACTGCGCCGCCGTGACGATCCGCGAACACCTGCACTTCCACGTGACGCGGACGCGTCAGATACTTTTCGATCAGCACGCGATCATTGCCGAAACTGCTTGCCGCTTCCCGCTTGCACGAAGCCAGCGCCGCCTCGAAATCCTCGCTGCGTTCCACCACGCGCATGCCCTTGCCGCCGCCGCCCGCGCTGGCCTTCAGGAGCACCGGATAACCGATCGCATCCGCCTCGCGGTGCAATAGTTGTGCATCCTGATCGTCGCCGTGATAGCCCGGCACGAGCGGCACGGCGGCTGTATGCATCAGCGCCTTTGCGGCAGCCTTGGAACCCATCGCGGCGATGGCCTCGACCGGCGGTCCGATGAAGACGATGCCGGCCGCCTCGCACGCATGCGCGAAGTCTTCGTTTTCCGACAGAAAGCCGTAGCCCGGATGCACCGCCTGCGCGCCGGTGGCGCGCGCGGCTTCGATAATCCGTTCGACGCGCAGATAACTTTCCGCCGCTGTCGAGCCGCCGATATGCACCGCCTCATCGCACGCGGCCACGTGTTTCGCGTTGGCGTCCGCATCGGAATAGACGGCCACGCTCGCGATGCCGAGCCGCTTGCAGGTCGCGGCGACGCGGCACGCAATCTCGCCCCGGTTGGCAATCAGGATCTTGTTGAACATGAAATGTCTCGATGAAGTGAGCCGTTTTTTTCGGGGCTGTTGTTCTGATCAAGGCGCGCCGGGCGCCCTGGAATAGGTGCTTCAGTTGCGCCAGGCCGGCGTGCGTTTTTCGAGGAACGACGCGACGCCTTCGCGGCCTTCCGCGCCGGCACGCGTACGCGCGATGCGCGCCGCCGTGTCCTCGATCATCGCGTCGTTCAACTCGTGGCCCGCAATGTCCTGCACGAGTTGTTTGCACGCGCGCACGGCTTGCGGACCGTTGGCGCACAGCGTATCGGCAATCTGCCGCACGGTGGCGTCGAGTTGCTCCATGCTCACCGCTTCGCAGACGAGCCCGAGACGCAACGCCGTCGCGCAATCGAACTGCTCGGCGGTCGTGAAATAGCGGCGCGATGCCTGCTCGCCCAACGCGCGAATCACGTACGGCGCGATGGTGGCGGGAATCAGACCGAGCCGCGCTTCCGAGAGGCAGAAGCGCGCGCTTTCAACCGCCACCACGATGTCGCACGCCGAGATCAAGCCCATGCCGCCCGCGTACGCGTCGCCGTTCACGCGCGCGATCACCGGTTTGTTGCAGCGATAGATCGACGACAGCATGTTCGCCAGCAGCATGGCGTCGGCGCGATTCTCGTCGTCCGAGTAACCGGCCATCTTCTTCATCCAGTTCAGATCCGCGCCCGCGCAGAACGCCTTGCCGTTCGCGGCGAGTACCACCGCGCGAATGTCGTCGCGCTCGTTGAGCGCCGTGAAGGCCGAGGTCACTTCGGCAATCATCGTTTCGTTGAACGCGTTGCGCACGTCCGGACGATTCAACGTGACCGTCGCGATCGCTCCGGCGAATTCGACATTCAGTGTTTCGTATTGCATCGTCGCTGCTCCCGCGCGTGGTTGCGTTGCCTGGCGCATCGTCACATTCTGAACACGCCGAACCGCGTGTCTTCGATTGGTGCATTCATCGTGGCCGACAAGCCGAGACCGAGCACATCGCGCGTTTGCGCCGGGTCGATCACGCCGTCGTCCCACAGACGCGCGCTTGCGTAGTACGGGTGGCCCTGATGTTCGTATTGCTCGCGGATGGGCTGCTTGAACGCCTCTTCTTCTTCGGCGCTCCACGAACCGCCCTTGCCTTCGATGCCGTCGCGCTTGACCGTGGCCAGCACCGAGGCCGCCTGTTCGCCGCCCATCACCGAGATACGCGCGTTCGGCCACATCCACAGGAAGCGCGGCGAATACGCGCGGCCGCACATGCCGTAATTACCCGCGCCGAACGACCCGCCGATGATCACCGTGAACTTCGGCACCTTGGCTGTGGCCACCGCCGTCACCATCTTCGCGCCGTTACGTGCGATGCCTTCGTTTTCGTATTTGCGGCCCACCATGAAACCGGTGATGTTCTGCAGAAACACGAGCGGAATCTTGCGCTGGCAGCACAACTCGATGAAGTGCGCGCCCTTGAGCGCCGACTCCGAAAACAGAATGCCGTTGTTCGCGATGATGCCGACCGGGTGCCCCCAGATATGCGCGAACCCACAGACGAGCGTGGTGCCGTAGCGCGCCTTGAATTCGTCGAAGGCCGAATCGTCGACGATCCGCGCGATCACCTCGCGAATATCGAACGGCTTGCGGGTATCCACCGGAATCACGCCGTACATGCTCTTCACGTCGTAGCGCGGCGGCTTCGGCTCCTGCAACGCAAGCGGCACCTGCTTGCTGCGATTCAGATTGCCGACGATGCTGCGCGCAATCCCCAGCGCATGCGCGTCGTTCTGCGCGAGATGATCGACCACGCCGGACAGACGCGTATGCACGTCGCCGCCGCCGAGGTCTTCCGCGCTCACCACTTCGCCAGTCGCGGCTTTCACCAAGGGCGGCCCGCCGAGAAAAATCGTCCCCTGATTCTTGACGATGATCGACTCGTCGCTCATGGCCGGCACGTACGCGCCGCCCGCGGTACACGAACCCATCACCACGGCGATCTGCGGAATGCCTGCCGCTGACAGATTCGCCTGGTTAAAGAAGATGCGGCCGAAGTGATCGCGGTCCGGAAACACATCGTCCTGGTTCGGCAGATTCGCGCCGCCCGAGTCGACCAGATACACGCACGGCAAGTGATTTTCAGCGGCGATTTCCTGGGCTCGCACGTGCTTTTTCACGGTGATGGGATAGTAAGTGCCGCCCTTGACCGTTGCATCGTTGCAGACGATCACGCACTCCTGCCCTGCGATCCGGCCAATGCCGGTGATGACGCCCGCACCCGGCGCGTCGTCGTTGTACATGCCGTAGGCCGCGAGTTGCGAGAACTCGAGAAACGGCGTGCCCGGATCGAGCAGCTTCTCGATGCGCTCGCGCGGCAGCAGTTTGCCGCGGCCCGTGTGTTTGTCGCGCGCCGCCTGACCGCCGCCCAGTGCGAGTTTCTCGACTTTCGCGCGAAGGTCGGCGACCAACGCTTCGAGCGCCGCCGCGTTGGCGCGGAAGTCGTCCGAGCGCGGGTTCAGCTTTGATTCGATGATCGGCATTACGTGGCTCTCCTGTTCGCCGCTTCTTATTCGCTTCGGGCCGTCGCGCTCATGCCGTTTCGGCGAACAACTCGCGGCCGATCAGCATGCGGCGGATTTCGCTCGTACCGGCGCCGATTTCATAGAGCTTCGCATCGCGCCACAAACGGCCGACCGGATACTCGTTGATGTAGCCATTGCCGCCGAGAATCTGGATCGCCTCGCCCGCCATCCACGTGGCTTTTTCGGCCGTGTAGAGAATCACGCCCGCGCAGTCTTTGCGCACCTGGCGCACGTGTTCCTTGCCGAGCGTGTCGAGTTGACGGCCCACCGCGTAGAGATACGCGCGGCACGCCTGCAACGTGGTGTAGAGATCGGCCACCTTGCCTTGAATGAGCTGGAATTCGCCGATCGACTGGCCGAACTGCTTGCGGTCGTGGATATACGGCACAACCGCGTCCATGACCGCGACCATGATGCCGGTCGGGCCGCCCGCGAGCACGGCGCGTTCGTAGTCGAGACCGCTCATCAGCACCTTCGCGCCGCCGTTCAACTGGCCGAGAATGTTTTCTTCCGGCACTTCCACGTCCTGGAACACGAGTTCGCCGGTATGCGAGCCGCGCATGCCGAGCTTGTCGAGTTTCTGCGCAACGGAGAAACCCTTCATGCCCTTCTCGACGATAAACGCGGTAATGCCGCGCGAATTCGCTTCGGGATCGGTTTTGGCGTAGACCACCAGCGTGTCGCAATCCGGGCCGTTGGTGATCCACATCTTGGTGCCGTTGAGCACGTAGTGGTCGCCCTTTTTCTCCGCGCGCAGCTTCATGCTGACCACGTCAGAGCCCGCATTCGGCTCGCTCATGGCGAGCGCGCCGACGTGTTCGCCTGACACCAGCTTGGGCAGATACTTCTGTTTTTGCGCTTCCGTGCCGTTGCGATGAATCTGGTTGACGCACAGATTCGAATGCGCGCCGTACGAGAGACCGACCGAGGCCGACGCGCGCGAGATCTCCTCCATGGCGATCATGTGCGCCGTGTAGCCCATGTTCGCGCCGCCGTATTCTTCCGAGACCGTCATGCCGAGCACGCCCAGATCGCCGAACTTGCGCCACAGGTCCATGGGAAACTGATCCGTGCGATCGATTTCCGCGGCACGCGGGGCGATTTCTTTGGCAGCGAATCCCGCAATGCTGTCGCGCAGCATTTCGATTTCTTCGCCGAGCGGGAATTGCAAACCGGGCAGGTTGCTCATTGCGGTGTCTCCAGAGTTCGTTGGCGGCCGGCCTTGGGTGGGCGCCGGCTGGTCCGGTTGCGGCTCGGCGGACGGCGGCGGCTCGGCGGCTTTGTGAGCCGCCCCTGCCGTCACGCACGAGGCGCGAAACGTTCAAGGCGCATTTCACGCTAGATTTACGTAAGCGTCAATAGGTATTTTTGAGTGTTACTCAGAAACTGAAGCGGCCGCCTACAACATGACTTTGGCGTGATAGCATCGCATTCATCGGGTTCGATCCGCATCTACATCAGCGGAATGAGCCTCACAAATCTGAACTGGACTCATATGACGGTTGCCACGAAGGCCGAGTTACCCGCCTCGCGCCGCCAGCCGGCCGGGCGCAAGTCGCAGCAACGCGTGAAGGAGATTCTTCAGGCGGGGCGCGACGTGTTCTCCGAAAAGGGCTACGAACGCGCGACCACCGCCGAGATCGCGCAGCGCCTCGGCATTTCCGAAGCGACCGTGTTCAGCTATTTCCGCGGCAAACGCGAGCTGTGCGCGCGCGTGATCGGCGACTGGTACGACGAGATCATCGATGCGATCGAATCCGGTTTGCCGCGCGACGGCAATGTGCGCCAGCAGTTTGCGTTCATCGTTCGCACGCATTTGCGTTTGATGCTCGTGAACGGCACGGATCTCTGCGCGCTGGTGTTGTCCGAAGGCCGGGCGCGGCATCATGAATTGAGCGAGGCGCTCACCGAGTTGCAGCGCCGCTATACCGCGCCGTTGATGCGCGTGCTGGCGCAAGGTCAGGAGAGCGGGCAGATTCGTGCCGACATGCCATTGCGCCTGTTGCGCTCGATGGTGTTCGGGCCGATGGAGCATGTGCTGTGGGATGCCACGCTCGCCAACCGGCACATCGATATCGATGCCACGGCGGATCAGTTGATCGACGTATTGTGGGCGGCACTGACGCCGCCGGATCTCGCGGTGAGCGCGTTGCAGCAGTTCAGGGTAGAGGTGGCGGAGGCGAACCGGCGGTTCGAGGAGGCGACACGCGGGGCAATGGATACGCCGGCTGAAGGCAACGAATAGCAGCAGCGAATAGCGGCCGCAATCTCGTAGTAGTGCACTTCAGTTCTACGGCGAAAAAACGGCTAATCTACTGCTTCCCCGCGCGAAGTCAGATGGAGAAGCCAAGTGCCAAAAGAACCCGCCGCAAAGACCACAAAACCCTCGAACATCCGCGTCGGCATAGGCGGCTGGACCTACGCGCCGTGGCGCGGCACCTTCTACCCATCCGACCTCACGCAAAGTCGCGAACTCGAATACGCGAGCAGGAACCTCACATCGATTGAAATCAACGGCACGTTTTACGGTTTGCAAAAACCGGCGAGCTATGAAAAGTGGTACCAGGAAACCCCGGACGATTTCGTCTTTTCGCTGAAGGCGCCGCGTTACGCGACCAACAGAAAAGTGCTCGCCGAGGCGCGCGAAACGATTGAACGCTTCTTCGGCAGCGGAGTGCTGCTGCTCAAACAGAAGCTCGGTCCAGTCAACTGGCAATTCGCGCCCACCAAGAAATTCGACAAGGAAGACTTCGAAGCCTTTCTGAAGTTACTGCCGGCCAGTATCGAAGGCCAGAAGCTCAGGCATGCGATAGAAGTCCGCAACGACACCTTCAAGACGCCGGAATTCATCGCGCTGGCCCGCAAATACAAAGTTGCCGTTGTCCTCGCCGGCGACAGTGAATACCCGCAGATCGCCGACATCACGGCGCCCTTCGTATACGCCCGCATCATGGGCACCACGGACAAACAGGCCAAAGGCTATTCGGCCAAAGCGCTCGACGCGTGGGCCGAACGCGCGCGGCAACTGGCGGCAGGCACCACACCCGACGACCTGGAAACCTGCGCGGATGCACCCGCGAAAACCGCCGCGCGCGATGTCTACCTCTACGTGATCAGCGGCTTCAAGGAACGTAATCCGGCGGCCGCCATGGCGCTGATCAAACGGCTCTGACAGGCGGCTCCCGGCCGCATGGCGCGAGTGTCATAATCCCGGCAGCGAAGACAAGCACAATCGACGCACTCACACACACGCAGTCAGGCCGCGAGGCCGCTTCATCACCAAGGTCCGGGAGAATATTTTGAGCGCCATCGACAATCCTTTGCACGATCAGGAAGTCGGCTCGGCCGACGCCACCCAGGACACCACGCGCATCGACGACGTTCGGATCGGCGCGGTTCGTCCACTGATTTCCCCTGCCCTGCTGCAGGATGAGTTGCCCGTACCGCCTTCGGTGCAGACGCTGGTCGAGAAGACCCGCGCGGAAATCGCCGACATTCTGCATGGCCGCGACGACAGGCTCGTGATGATCGTCGGACCGTGTTCGATTCACGACCACGACCAGGCAATCGAATACGCGCACAAACTGAAAGTCGCCGCCGACACCTACAAAGACGACTTGCTGATCGTCATGCGAGTCTACTTCGAGAAGCCGCGCACCACGGTCGGCTGGAAAGGCTATATCAACGATCCGCGTCTGGACGGCAGTTTCCGCATCAACGAAGGTCTGCGTCTTGCGCGGCAACTGCTGCTCGACATCAACGGTCTTGGCTTGGCCACGGCCACCGAGTTTCTCGATCTGCTGAGCCCGCAGTACATCGCCGATCTGATCGCGTGGGGCGCCATCGGCGCGCGCACGACGGAGAGCCAGAGCCATCGTCAGCTGGCATCGGGTCTGAGCTGCCCGATCGGTTTCAAGAACGGCACGGACGGCGGCGTGCAGATCGCCGCGGACGCGATCGTCGCCGCGCGCGCGAGCCACGCGTTCATGGGCATGACGAAAATGGGCATGGCCGCGATCTTCGAAACGCGCGGCAACGACGACGCGCACGTGATCCTGCGCGGCGGCAAGAAAGGGCCGAACTACGACAGCGCGTCGGTGGAAGCCACTTGCGAGGCGCTCAAATCAGCGGGTTTGCGTGAGCAGGTCATGGTCGACTGTTCGCATGCAAACTCCGGCAAGTCGCATTTGCGTCAGCTGGAGGTGGTGCAGGATCTGACGCAGCAACTGTCGCAGCGCGAGCGCCGCATTATCGGCGTCATGCTGGAAAGTCATCTGGAAGAAGGACGTCAGGATCTGAAGCCAGGTGTGCCGTTGCGTCACGGCGTGTCGATCACGGATGCGTGCGTCAGCTGGACGCAGACCGAGCCGGCGCTCGAAACACTCGCCGAGGCCACCCGCAAACGTCGCGCGGGCTGAGTGCGCGCCGCGCCGCCAACGCCGCGTCGAACACGCCCCCGAGGAAGCCCCTTGGGGGAGAGTACAAAAACACACGCGCCGCACCATCCGCCGATCGATCCGCCTCACCGGGGTTGGGCAGCGCGTGATTCCTCACGCCCGATGCATCGCTCGCCGCGCGCCATGGCAGCGCGCGTGGATGCTCCGGCGCGAAGCGCGTTGCATTACGACGCGTTGACAGCTTCCTTGAACGCCTTGCCAGCGGTGAACTTCACCGTCTTGGCAGCCGCGATCTGGATCTCGGCACCCGTCGACGGATTGCGGCCCACGCGTGCTGCGCGCGCGCCAGTCGAGAAAGAACCGAAACCGACCAGTTGCACCGTATCGCCACCCACCACGGCTTTGGTCACCGCTTCGACGATCGCGTCGATGGTTTGGCCGGTGGCCGCTTTGCTTTCGCCCGTCGCTGCGGCGACTGCATCAATCAGTTCCTGTTTGTTCATAGCACTTCCCGTATGGTAATCATGGAACCGGCGCCACATCTGTTGCGCCGGGACCGACACACTAACGCATAGGCGCGGGTTCGCGCAAACCTTGGGTGTAAGCCTTGTATCACCCGCCCACAGGGAATTTGACGATTTTTTCCGGCAAAGTGCCATAAGAATCGCGCCCTTGGCCGCTTCTTCGGCCAGATATGTGTTTTCGCGTTATCACAATCCGTTGCAATTTCAGTGCTTTAGCACGTCCAAAGCCGCTACCGGCGGGCTTTTTTACTATCCTATGGTGGACCGGCAAGACTCGATATTTGTCAGGCGCGGCGGCATTAAATAGAGAATCCGGGAGAAATAAAAAAATGAAATTTCGCCATATTGCAACATGTGCACTGCTCGCCGCGACGTCGTGCGGCGCTCTCGCAGCGGACGACAACAGCTGCGCCACGCTCGTCGGCACAGCAAATTCACCCGCGCCGCAGAGCTTTCAGATACGCGACGGCGAGCCTGTCGACCTGGTGAGCGGTGCCCGAACGGTGCACGGCAAGCTGCTGGTTTTCGGCGACGGCGGCGTTTTCCGGGCCTATTGGCAGCCCGAGAACAGCCCGGAAAAATATGTGCTGGCGAATGCCGGCGTGAATAGCGTGCGGCTCGTCTCCACACCGCCGCAAGGCACGCCCGCGCAGAATGGCCAACCCGGCACCACGCTCGCGCCCCAACGCGTGCTCTCATGCCCGGCGCTTTGACTCAGCGCACCTGTCACTTCAGCCGCTCTGGACCCGGAACAAATGACACATAAAGTGCGGCCGCCCGGTCGTACTTACCGTTTATTCGCACAGCGATCGATTTCTATCTGACCCGCCCTCAAGGTCCCATCGGTCATGCCGATATACAAAGCTGCGTGTGCTGCGCAAACGTTTAAAGGGACGGGATGATTCTGTTAGTCAAATTGAGGGAGGCGCTGTCGGTCGCGGAACGCGACCCCGAGCTGGTACGTTCGCAGCTCGAAGCATTCGGCCACCAGGTCCCGCTTCTTTATTTCATCCTGCTCGTCAATACGGCAGCCGTTGCGATCACACACGTGAACTGCGCGCCGGCCTGGCTGTCGATCTACTTTCCCGCGACGCTGTGCGCGCTGTGCATCATCCGCTGCATACGCTGGTGGCGGCTTCGGCACCGCGTCCTGACTCTCGACAAAGCCGTGCCCGAAGTGCGCAAGCTGACCTGGCTTGCGGGCCTCTTCGCCGTCGCATTCAGCGCCTGGTCCTTGTTCCTTTTCCCCTACGGCACCGCGTATGAACAGACGCAGGTGGCGTTTTACATGGCGACCACGCTGGTCGGCTGCGTGTTCTGCCTGATGCACCTGCGCGCCGCGGCCATGCTGCTGCTGTCTATCGTCATCCTAAGCTTTTCGATATTTCTGGTGTTCACAGGCTATCCGGTCTTCATTGCGATGGCTGTCGACATGACCCTCGTCGGCATTGCGCTCGCCTTTATCATTCAGCTGTATTGCCGGACCTTTGCCGATGTGGTGCACGCACAGCGCGAATTGCAGGCGAGCCAGCAGAAGACGCAGCGCCTGAGCGACGACAACTTCCGGCTCGCGAGTATCGACAGTCTGACGGACCTGCCTAACCGGCGCAGTTTCTTCGCCTCGTTGCGTGCGTTGTCCGAACAGGCGATCGGCACAAGTGGCGGCTTCAATGTCGGACTGATCGATCTGGACGGTTTCAAGCAGGTCAACGATATCTACGGCCACGCCAGCGGCGACCTCGTTCTTCAGGAAGTCGGCTCGCGGCTGTTGGCGCTTGCCGAGCCCGGCATTTTCTTCGCACGCCTCGGCGGCGACGAATTCGGCGTGCTGGCGCAGCACAAGCTGACGGACGAGACGCTCGTCGAGTTGGGCGAGCGCATCTGTGAGGCACTCGGTCAGCCGTACCGGGTCGCCGGCAATGTCGCCGAGTTGTCGGGCACGATCGGCTGGGCCGCGTTTCCCGAGGCCGGCACGACGGTGGCGCAGGTGTTCGAACGCGCGGACGCCGCGCTGTACGTCGGCAAGGAAAGCCGGCGCGGCACGCCCGTCATCTTCTCGACCGAACATGAAACGCGCATCCGGCGTTCGAGTCTCGTTACCCAGGAGCTGCGTCACGCGGACCTCGAGTCGGAACTGTTTCTGGAATTTCAGCCGATTTACGACGTGGTCACGCAACGCACCCTCGGCATGGAAGCGCTTGGGCGCTGGCATAACGCCCGGCTCGGCGCCGTGAGGCCGGAAGAATTCATTCGGATTGCCGAGCGAACCGAACTGATTCTGCGCATCACGGACGTCCTGCTGCACAAGGCGCTCGACGAAGCCGCGCGCTGGCCGTGCGAGCTCTATCTGTCGTTCAATCTGTCGGCGATCGATATCTGCACTTCCGCGCGCGCCGGCCGGTTGATCGATATCGTGTTGGCTAGCGGCGTGCCGCCGCATCGCGTGTCGTTCGAAATCACCGAGACCGCCGTGACGCGCGATTTCGAACAGGCCCGCAGCTCGCTCACCATGATCAAGAAAGCCGGCTGCCGCGTGTCGCTCGACGACTTCGGCACCGGTTACTCGAGCCTCAGCTACGTGCACCGCCTGCCCTTCGATACGATCAAGATCGATCGCAGCTTCATGACGGACGTGGATACCAACAGCGCGTCGAAGAAAATCGTCAAGTCG
Organism: Paraburkholderia phytofirmans PsJN; assembly: GCF_000020125.1. Taxonomy (NCBI): domain Bacteria; kingdom Pseudomonadati; phylum Pseudomonadota; class Betaproteobacteria; order Burkholderiales; family Burkholderiaceae; genus Paraburkholderia; species Paraburkholderia phytofirmans. The sequence continues at coordinate 775,930 of NC_010676.1, read as the reverse complement.
GTACTCGATCTGTGCCGCAACCTTGGACTCGAATGCGTGGTGGAAGGACTCGAGACGGCATCGCAAGTCGAGGTCGTCAAGACGCTTGGCGCACGCGCGGTACAGGGTTATCTGTTCAGCCGGCCGATGCGGGCGAGCGCAATCGCCGCGTATCTGCAAACGGCGCAGGGGCACGACTACGCTGTGCAAATGCTGCCGTAGTCGATTGCCCGCGTCTTGTCGCCCCGCTCTCTATTGCCCCACGCTGTCCGCGCCGCCGAATTCACGCGGCAAGATCATCTGCTCGGGAATGTCAGCGCCTTTGACGCGCACGGCCAAGTAGTACAGCAAGGCGGGCGCGACTAGCCCGAAGATCCACGAAATATCGACGCCGCCCAACGACTCCACCAATGCGCCCGTGTAGAAGCTCGTCGCGATGAACGGCATCTGGGCGAGCATGCCGAACGCTTAAACCGCAATGGCCGTCGTACTCCAGCGGCCATCGGGGTCGAATAACGCCGGCACTTCTTCGGCGATGCGCGTGCGGCGCCTCGCCGCCTTCACCACGGTGCTTAACGCGCCGCGTTTCCGTATTCGAGTTTCGGGTACCAGTCCGTACCGCGTCCGCCCGGCGTCATATCGAGCACGGTCCAGATGGGCATCACGTCCGGCGCGCCGCGTGGATCCTGCCCGGGGTCCGCGGTCGATGGTCCCATCTCCTCTGCCCAGAAGTGCCGCACCGTGCCGCCCGAGCGCGTGAACACGTTGAACGCGGGGTTGTCGTCGCCGGCCGGATCTTCCGCCGCGTAGTCGCGATTGAACGTGTTGCCGCCCGACGAATACAGCCGCAGATGCCGCCAGCCGCGCTCCTGCTTGAACGCCACCAGCTTCTCGATCGGCGAGCGCGCGATGATGGCAAACGCCACGCGCTGCAGCATGTCAGGCATTTCGCCGTCGTATGCGCTCAGCAGCGACGTGCACATTGGACACGGCCGGGCGCGCTGCGGGCCGAACATCCAGTTGTAGGTGACGAGCGTGTCGTGTTCGCCGAACATGTCCGATAGCTTCACCGGGCCTGCTTCGCCCATGAAAAGATAATCTTCCGGCACGACGCCGCCGGGTGGCAGCGCGCGGCGCTGTTCGGCGACCCGTTCGATATGGCGTCGCAACTCGATTTCCTCGGCGAGCAGTTCGTTGCGCGCAAGGCGATAGTCGGCGCTTTCGCCGGGAAAGCGGCTCGGTGTGCCGGCCGCCAGTTGGCGGGCCGGCTTCAACGTTTGTGCAGATGCAAATACGTCATTCATCAGCCATCTCCTGTCACGGAACAAGGATAAAGGACGCAGGCAGCGCGCCGCGAGCGCGAGCGCGTTTCGTCCTCCATGTAGTCACGACGAACCACGCGGTGGCAAATCGACAGCATCGATCGAAACTTTTTGCTGCAACGCTCGCACCTGCCGCAACGGCAACCCAAAGCGCCCGGCAAGGTATCCTTAACGCAACAGCACGCGCGCCGGGCGCGCCGTCCATGGAGATGCAACATGCCGCTTCGTCTGCCACCGTTGCCGGCGCTTCGTTTCTTCGAAGCGGCCGGCAGGCATCAGAGTTTCAAACTTGCCGCCGCGGAACTGAACGTCACGCCGAGCGCGATCAGCCACGGCATTGTCGGCCTGGAACAGGCGCTCGGCGTCGAACTGTTCGCGCGCGAGCCGCGCGGCATTTCGCTCACGGCGAGCGGCGCGGACTATCTGTCGTACGTCTCCGAAGCGTTTTCGCTGATCGCCATCGGCACGCAGCGTCTGCCGAATCACCGCGCGGATCGCCCGATCGCACTGAGTTGCGCGCCGACTTTCGCCTCGCGCTGGTTGCTGCCGCGCCTTGCCGGCTTCCGCGCGCGCTGGCCGAATGTGAACGTGAGCGTCGATACCTCGCATCGGCAAGTCGGCTTTCCCGTCGACGGGTTCGATTTCGCGGTCCGCATGAGCCGTGCGCCGGTCGCGGGTACCGCGTGGACGCGGCTGTTCGGCGAGCGCTTCGTGCCCGTATGCAGCCCCGCATATCTGGCGAATCTGCGCGACGAGCAGGGCAACGCGGACCTGCGTCGCGCGACGCTCATTCACGTCAACGCCGCCAGCGAGGACTGGCAGGCTTGGTTCGATGCGACCGGCACCGAGGGCATCGATACCGCCGCGGGCCTGCGCGTCGACACGATCCAACTGGCCTTCGAAGCCGCCGCGATGGGTCTTGGCGTCGCGCTCGGCAGGCGCCCGCTGGTGGATCGCGATATCGACAACGGCACGCTGGTGCAAGCCTGTGCGGCGACGATCGCGTCCACCACGGCCTACTGGTTGGTGAGCGCGGAAAACGCGGATCGCCGGCCGGAGCTTTTCGATTTCAAACGCTGGCTGGTGAGCGAGGCCGAGCACTTCGACACTCACGCCAACCCTGCCGACCAGGCACTGCAAAGCACCGCCAATTAAACCGCATGTCCGTTCGCACAGGTGAGCCACGCTCACCTGTTGTCGAAAACTTATCTTTTGCCGCTTCTGACGCTCGCTGCGACCATATGTCGAAGGAGATCAGAACCATGTCCACCGCCGACAGCAAACGCTTCGCCCCCGCCTTCAATCAGACGACGCTCGTGATCCTCGCCGGCGCGCTCATTCTGAGCGCCGCGATGGGGATCCGGCAGACCTTTGGCCTTTTCATCGGGCCATTCTCGTTCGACCGCGGCTTGCCGGTCACGCTGATCGCATTCGCGATCGCGCTGCACAATCTCGTGTGGGGTTTCGCCCAGCCGTTCGCGGGCGCCGCCGCGGATCGCTACGGCTCGGCGCCGGTGGTCGCGTTCGGCGCGACGACATTCGCGGCGGGACTCGGCCTCGCGGCCGTGGCGCCCAGCGGCGCCATGCTGATCGTCGGCATGGGACTGCTGGTGGGAATCGGCGTGAGTTGCACGACCTTCGGCGTGGTGCTGCCGGCGGTCGGCCGCATCGCTTCGCCGGAAAAACGCAGCATGGCGATGGGGCTTGTCAGCGCCGGCGGCTCCGCGGGCCAGGTGCTGATGGTGCCGCTCGTACAAGGCATCCGCCTCAGTTCGGGCATCGCAACGTCGCTCTTCGTCCTGGCTTTCCTGATGCTGCTAATCGCCCCGCTCGGCATGGTGCTCGACCGGCGCGCGCGGGTCGGCACGCCCGTTCAGGAAACGCCCGCCGCGCCGCTTCGCAAGGTGCTGGGTCAAGCGGCCGGGCATCGCGGCTACCGGCTGCTGTCGCTCGGTTTCTTCACTTGCGGGTTCCAGCTTGCCTTCATCGCCACGCATCTGCCCGAATATCTGTCGCTTTGCCATATGCCGATCGGACTCGGCGCCACCGCGCTCGCGCTGATCGGGCTGTTCAACATGGCGGGCAGTTGGGCCTGCGGCTGGCTGGGCGGCCGCTTCCGGCAGCACTATGTGCTCGGCTGGCTTTACGTGATTCGCAGCGTGACGATCGGCGCTTTCTTTCTCCTGCCGAAAAGCCCGGCGTCGGTAGTGATCTTCGCGGCCGTGATGGGTCTGACCTGGCTCGGCACCGTGCCGCTCACGAGTGGACTGGTCGCGAAAGTGTTCGGCACGCGCCATCTCGGCAGCCTGTTCGGGGTCTGCTTTCTGAGCCATCAGATCGGCTCGTTTCTCGGCGCGTGGCTCGGCGGTCTGGTGTTCGATCTGACGGGCTCGTATTCGCTGCTGTGGGAAGCGACGGTGGTCGCGGGCCTCGTCGCCGCCATGCTGCACTTTCCGATCGACGACACCGCCGTCAACACGCCCGCGCTTCGAGCCGAACCGGCGGCTGCGTGAGCGTGCGTGCCGGCGGTGTTCGAGGACGCAGCCGCCGGCATCGAGTGAAAAAAAACAGCGGGAAATGCCCTTACGTGGCTATTTTTTCGGCGTCTCCACTGCGGCTTTCGGCACGCGCCCCATCAGATAGAACTCGTCGTTCGGACGCATGGAAATGACGTTGGCCATGCGGTTCGACAGACCGAAAAACGCGGTGATCGCCGCGATATCCCAGATGTCTTCGTCGGAAAAGCGATGCTCGCGCAGAGCTTGAAAGTCGGCGTCGCCGACCGTGCCGGACGCGCTGCAAACCTTGACCGCAAAATCGAGCATCGCCTTCTGGCGCGGCGTGATATCCGCCTTGCGATGATTGACGGCGACCTGATCGGCCAGCAGCGGCGCCTTTTCGTAGATGCGCAGAATCGCGCCGTGCGCGACCACGCAATACAGGCACTGGTTGATCGCGCTGGTCGCGACCACGATCATCTCGCGCTCGCCTTTGCTCAGGCCACCCTCTTTCAGCATCAACGCGTCGTGATAGGCGAAGAACGCGCGGAATTCGTCCGGGCGGTGCGCCAGCGTCAGAAACACATTCGGCACGAAACCGGCTTTTTCCTGAACTTCGAGAATGCGCGCGCGAATGTCGTCCGGCCACGCGTCCGGTTCGGGCACGGGGTAGCGGCTGATCGGCTGAGGCTTGGCCATGCTGTGTCTCCGTCGTATCTGTGTGGGTATGACGACGATTCTAGCAAGCCGCACAATCGCAGCAGCATGCCTGCGCTCGACAAGGTCCGATATCGGCGCTCATATCGTCTAGACTTTGCACTCAAGGGAGCATGAGCCGCGCCGCGACGACCGGCGCAGGCCGGATTTCAGCAGGAGCTGACCATGTCAGACGTTTTACACGACGCGCGAGCGCGCGTCGTCAAGGTTCGACCCGACCGGGCAATGGCGACGACCCAGCGCCTGCCTTACTTTGTCGGCATCTCGGCCGGCACCGCAGGCAGTACGGGTTTGTCGATGTATATGGTCGTGGTGCCGCCGGGCGGCCATGCCGAACCGCACTTTCACGCCGACTACGAAACCGCGATCTACCAGCTCGAAGGCAAGATCGAAACCCGCTACGGACCGGGCTTGCGGGAGTCCGTGATTACCGAACCGGGCGATTTCCTGTTCATTGCGCCGGGCGTGCCGCATCAGCCGTTCAATCTGGACGCGACCACCGCGGCGCGCGCGATCGTGGCGCGCAACCACGCGGACGAGCACGAACGCGTCGTGCCGTACGATCCGGCCTCTGACGCGTGAGCTGGCGCCAGACGCGACGCGAGAGCCTTTAAATGAAGGCGGCGGGACCGACGCAACTGTTAACGGCCCGCTGCATCGGTCTCGCCGCCGACTACAATCACACGCATTTTCCTCCCCGGCATACCGCCTTCCCCGCAGCGCCGTTCTGCCACCTGTGCTTAAATCCGCTTTTCATATCTTTTTGTACCATGGCGGCCGCCTGCCGACACGGCATGGCGCGCGCCGTCGTGCGGGAACGGAACATGCGTGGCGTGTTCGCCATGCGCCGCCGCAGCGCGGTCGTTTCAAAACCCTTCAGTGCATTCTCAGGAGCGCGGTTGTGTGGCATTTTCCGGTTGCTATTCCACCCTCGCTGGGGGTGTGGGCCGTGTTCATGAGCGTGCTCATCACGCAACTCGGCGTGCCGATTCCGGCCGCGCCGATGCTGATTCTCGGTGGGACCATGGCCGCCATGGGACAGACCTCGTATGCGAGCGTGGTGTGCGCCGCGGTCGCCGCCACGCTGATCGCCGACTCGCTATGGTTTTTCACCGGACGGGCCTACGGCCGCCGCATGCTGAACTACCTGGTGCGCTTCTCTCTCTCGCTCGACACCACGGTCCGGCTCGCGCGCAATACCTATGAACGGTACGGCGCACCGATTCTCACCGTTGCGAAGTTCCTGCCCGGACTCGGCCTGGTCTCCGCGCCGCTGCTCGGCACGACGGCCATCAACGTCGGCGTGTTTTTGCTGTGGGATTTTGTCGGCGCGACGCTGTGGGCGAGCGTATGGGTGATCGGCGGCGCCGCGCTGCACGACGAGATCGTGCAACTGATGCTGCTCGTGCGCCACAACGGCGGCACGATTTTCGATGCGTTCGCGGCAATCTTCGTGGCCGTGCTGCTGTATCGCTGGGTGCGCCGCTGGCAATTTCGCCGCTGGCTCGCGCATACGCGCATTTCGCCCGACCAGCTCGACGAGATGATGAAGTCGAACGAACCGCCGCTGATCTTCGACGCGCGGCCACGCAGCGTCCGCGCAAAAGAATCGCACCGGATCGCCGGCGCAAGGCCGCTGGATCTCGATTCGCCCGAGCCGATCGACCCCGAGCTGTTGAAGCGGCCGATCGTCGTCTACTGCGTGTGTCCGAACGAAGCGACGGCGAAGCGGATCGTCGAGCAGTTGCATCGCAAGAATATCCATCACATCCGCGCGCTCAAGGGCGGCCTCGACGCGTGGCAGAAACGCGGCTATCCGGTCGAACCGTTGCCGGCCGACTTCCACACCGCCAAGGCCCACATGATCGAGGACGAAGGCGAAGAAGGCGAATACACGGTTCGGGCGCGGCTGGCGAAGTAACGCTTTCGCGCGTGCCTCGCGAATAGCGCCGCGTTGCCGTTAAAAAAAAAGCTTGCGCCTCATTTTCAATGTGTGCAACATGCATATATGCACGTTGCACACATTGAGGCTTCCCCATGACGCAGCGCACAGAAAATCTGCTCGGCGTGCTCGCCTTGCTGGTTACGGACGAAATGAACGCGCAACCCACCGTGGACGCGCTCGCCGGCCCCACCGCCCGCGCCATGCTCAACGCGGTCGGCCAATATCCCGATTCATCGATTGAAGTGCTGCGCGAGGCGGTCGACCTGTCGCATCCGGCCGCCGTGCGCGCCGTGGCGGGCCTGGTCGAGGCAGGCCTCATCGAGAAAAAATCGGGTGCTGACAAGCGGGCTGTCGCGCTTGCCTTGACCACAACCGGCAAACGTGAGGCCAAGCGTCTGCAAGCGGCGCGCGACAAAATGCTGCAACGCATAGTCGGCCGGCTTGAAGACAGCGAGCGCGAGGTGCTGGAAAGCGTGCTGATCAAGATCTTGTGGAACGAGACTCGCGACCCCGCGCACGCCATGCAACTGTGCCGCCTGTGCGACGACGGTCCGTGCCTGAAGGCCGGCTGTCCGGTCGAATGCCGCGAACAGGGTCTGCCCATGCCCGCGCGGAGCAGCACATGAAATCCGCCGCGCCGGTGCGTTGGCGCGCAATCGCGGCGCTGACCGCGGTGTCGGCGCTCTCGCAGGTCGGCCAGTTCGGCATCGGCTTCATGGTGCTGCCCGTGTGGCTCGCCCATCGCGGCCTGGACGCGCCACGCGCCGGCCTCTTTTCCGCCGCGCAATGGACTGGCATGCTGGCCGGCTTGCTGATCGCGCCGTGGCTGATGGCGCGCCTCGGCGCGAAACGCACGGTGTCGCTGGGTCTGCTGGCCACGCTGGTGGCGTTCGCCGTCATGGGTACGTTGTCGTGGCCGCTCTGGCTCGTGCCTGGCCTGCTGACGGGGTTCGGCATCGGCTTGCGCTGGATCGCCAACGAAACCTGGCTCTACAGTCTGGTGCCCGCTGAATCGAGTGGACGCGTGGTGGGCGTACACGAAGCGCTGATCGCCACCGCCGGCGTCATCGGGCCCGCGCTCGCGGTGTGGTGCGATGTCGATGCACGCATCACGTTCGCGGCCGGCGCGGCCTTCACATTTGCAGCGGCGCTGCCGCTGTGGCTGACCGCATCGGATGAGAGGCCGCCAGCTTTGCAAGAAGCGCCGCCTGCGCGAAGAATGAGCACCGGACGACGCCTGGCCGTCGGCCCGCTGGTGAGCCTGGGCATGGTAGTCATCGCAGCAGGCGGTATCGGCGACGGCGCGCTTTACGGCCTCTTCCCGCTATTCGCAGACGCGCACGGCCTCAACGCCACGCAGACCGCCACGTTGCTGACATTGTTCGGGGTCGGCGGCATGGCGCTGCAATTTCCGGTCGGCTGGCTGGCCGATCGCGCGGGGCTCGCGGCCACGGTGATCGTGTGCGCCGCGCTCAGCACACTGGCCATCGGCGGCTTCGCGCTGGCCGCGCCCGCGTCGTGGCTCGCTGCCGCAAGCGCACTGCTGCTCGGTGGCATGAACAGTTCGTTCATCACACTCGGCATTTATGCGGCTGCTTGCAGCGACAAGGCCGCGCTCACTCGCAACATGCGGCTGTTGTCGCTCACCTTCACCGCGAGTTCGATCGTGGGGCCGCTCGTCGCGGGCTTCGCGATGAACGCGCGCGGCAGCGATATGCTGATGTGGCAACTCGCGCTGATGAGCGGCGCGCTGGTGGTCTATGCGCTCGGCTTGCGCGAAGGCCGGCGCCAGCCCGAACATTCGTCGTCGATGGGCTGAGCCGGTTTCTTTGCGCCAGTTCGCCGGAAGAGCCGGCCCGCCTAAGCCTCGCGTCCTGCAACCTTGCGCTGTCGCCGCAGACACAGCAGATCACACGCGATATGCGCCGCGGCAATCGCCGTGATCTCGCTCTGGTGGTAAGCCGGCGCGACTTCCACGACGTCCGCGCCCACCAGATTCAACGCACCGAGCGCGCGCACGATGGCGAGCCCCTGCGCCGACGACAACCCGCCGGCTTCGCGACTCCTTTAGCGCAGCCGCACGAGCGTGGACTTCAGCTCGGTGTATTTTTCCAACGCATGCAGCGACTTATCGCGGCCATTGCCCGATTGCTTGTAGCCGCCGAACGGGAAGTTCATGTCGCCGCCTTCGTCGTAGCAATTGACCCAGACTGTGCCGGCGCGGAGTTTGCGCGACACCTCGTGCGCGGTGGTCAGGTTCGAGGTCCAGACGGCAGCGGCGAGACCATATTCGCTGTCGTTAGCGATCCTGATCGCCTCCTCCACCGTGTCGAACGTGATCACCGACAACACCGGCCCGAAGATTTCCTCACGCGCGACCTTCGCGCCGGAACCCGGAATCTCGAAGATGGTCGGCTCGATATAGAAGCCGCCGGTGTCCTCTTTCACGCGCGCGCCGCCGAGCAACAGTTTGGCTTCCGCACGGCCTGCCTCGATATAGCCGAGCACGCGTTCGAGCTGAACCTTGTCGACGATCGCGCCCATCGACGTGTCCGGATCGAGCGGATTGCCCGGCGTATAGCTGCGCGCCGCGGCGATCAGCTTGTCGATGAAGACGTCCTTGATGTCGCGATGCACGAGCAGGCGCGAACCCGCCGTACACATTTCGCCCATGTTGTAGAAGATCGCCCCCGCTGCCGCATTCGCCGCGCGGTCCATATCCGGGCAATCCGGCATCACGATGTTCGGCGACTTGCCGCCGAGTTCGAGCCACACGCGTTTGAGGTTCGATTGCCCGGCGTACTGCATGATCAGCTTGCCGACGTTGGTCGAGCCGGTGAAGGCGAGGCAGTCTACGTCCTGATGCAGCGCCAGCAGCTTGCCCGGTTCGCCCGCGCCCGGCACCACGTTGAAGACGCCGGCGGGAATGCCTGCGTCCAGTGCGAGTTGCGCGAGGCGGATCGCAGTGAGCGGCGACTTCTCCGATGGCTTGAGCACCACGCTATTGCCCGCCGCCAACGCCGGGCCGAATTTCCACGAGGCCATCAGGATCGGGAAATTCCACGGCACGACCGCTGCCACCACGCCGATCGGCTCACGCGTGACGAGTCCGAGCAGATGATGATCGGCCGGCGCGACTTCACCGCCGATTTTGTCGATGGCTTCAGCGAACCATTCGACGCAATACGCCGCGCCCGGTACGTCGACGCTGGTGGTGTCGGCGATCGGCTTGCCGGCGTCGAGCGTTTCGAGCAGTGCGAGTTCGTCCATGTGCTCGCGAATCGACGCGGCCCAGCGCAGCAGCACGGCTTTACGCTGGCGCGGGTTGAGGCCCGACCACACGCCGGAGTCGAACGCGCGGCGTGCGGCCGCAACGGCGGCGTCGACATCGGCCGCGCCGCTGTCGGCGACTTTGGCGAGCAGCTTGCCGTCGATCGGACTCAGGCAGTCGAACGTGCGGCCACCCTCGGCATCACGGTATTCACCGTCGATAAACGCGCGGCCTTCGATCGATAGTGTAGCGGCCTTGTCTTGCCAGAAAGCGAAAGATTTCTTGTCCATCAGGATGCCTCAATGTTATGCGCTCGACGCAAACCCGCATCGACTTCATGCGGCACTGAACTGCGGCAATGAGTTGCGGCAGTGAATCGAGTCGAGGCGCGTTGGCGCGGAGTCTTTAGAAAGTGGGCGGCGAATTGGCCGACACGATCTCGCAGAGATGGTCCGCGCTGGGATTGCGAAAACGGTGCGGAAGACGGCTTTCGAAGTAGTAGCTGTCACCGGGGTCGAGCAGCCACGTGGTGCCGTCCACCGTCAGTTCGATCTGACCGCTGACCACCACCCCGCCCTCGTGCCCTTCGTGCTCCAGCATTTCCGGCCCCGTGTCCGACAACGGCTGATAGACCTCGCGCAGAATGCCCATGTTGCGATCTTTCACGCTTGAACCCGCTAGATAGAACTCGATCGACTCATTGCCGAGGTTCGGCATGTCGGCACGGCGCGACACGACCGAACGTTCCACTTCCACTTCGAAGGTGAAGAATTCGGCAAGACTCATGGGTATGCATTCAAGCAGTTTCTTCAGCGAGCCCACCGAGGGACTCACACGATTCTGTTCGATCAGCGAGATCGTCCCGTTCGTCACTCCCGCCCGTTTCGCCAGTTCACGCTGGGACAAGCCGTTCTTCTTGCGGATGTATTGCAGACGGGTCGCTACTTCTATGGACATCGCTAGGTTCTCTGACATTGATTACGATCGGGGCGCTAAGTGACCAGATGAAATGAACACAAGACTCGGGGCAACGCGCTGCTCGCGAGTGTTGAATATTCTAGTCACTTTGATTTTTGCGCCGCTGGGGAAAACCCTGAAAGGATTCCGAAATATGAATAGCGCAACGAGTGTTCCCACGGGGCGGAATTTTAGCCGGACCCTCGGGAAAGCCCTGATAAATGTTTTATCAAAAAGGGTTTGACGGCTTTATTGGCTCGTATATGCTGGTTCCCAGGCGATCGTTATGCCGACGTCGTGAGGCACCCAAAGGTGTTTTGCGGCGCAGCGAATTCAGTTCGCATCGGTTCAAGGCGATCATCCCAGCGTCCTGTTTCTTTAAACGCCCCGTGCGGATTTCGAGCAGGCCGTTCAATACTTTCAACGTCGCCAGTCGAGTGTAATCGTGAGAGTCCGAGGCCCTTTGGTGAGATGGAATCGTAGTCAGGCGAGTTGTCCTCGCGCTGACGGCGCCATCGCCGACGGCAGCAGCGGCAGCCTTGCGTTCCGCCGCTTCCTGTCCGTCTTCACGATCCTGTCCCGCCGTTCAGTTCGACGTCACAACTCTATCTCCGCGCGCGCCTTCATTGCCGTGCGCACGGACGAAGTCGCCTCGCTGCTGCCGTAGCGCCTCCCCCTTTTCGCCGTTCGATTCATCCGTTTGCGTGAGCGCGCTCTTTCGAGCCGTGCGTTCCTGCGTGTGCGGTGCTGTTTGCCGCCTGTGCAATTCATGCCCATCGGACCGGTTGCGCACCGCAGCGGATCGAATCGAACAGCCCATCTGACTATCACGCGCGGCGCGTTTCAGTTGACGACGACCGCCTGCACTACACCGGTGGCTTTGCGCACGGCGCACGGCTGCGGAATCGTGCCGCGCTGTGTTTAACGTTGTTCATGCCGCGTCCCGCGGGGAACACACACGTCTATTCGTTATGCGAAAGAAACCCTTGGTCGGCATCAGCGCTGACAGAACGATGATGGGAGTCCACCCGTCGCATGTGGTCGGCGAGAAATATATCGCCGCGATCGTGGACGGTTCACAGGCGCTGGCCATGCTGCTGCCGGCGCTCGGCGAGCGTCAGTCAGCCGAAGACGTGCTGGCGACGGTCGACGGCCTGTTGTTTACAGGCAGCTATTCGAACGTCGAGCCGCACCGCTACGGCGGCCATCCCAGCACGCCGGGCACGCTGCACGACGCCGCACGCGATGCGACGACGCTGCCGCTGATGCGCGCGGCAATCGCCGCCGGCGTGCCGCTGCTGGCCGTCTGCCGGGGCTTCCAGGAAATGAACGTGGTTTTTGGCGGGACGCTGCATCAAAGCGTTCACGCGGTGGACGGTCTGAACGACCACCGCGAGAACAAGGAAGACGACCTCGACGTGCAATACGCACCGTCGCATTCGATCACGCTGACGCAGGGCGGCTTGTTGCAGCGCCTCGCGGGCGGCACGAATGAAGCGCGTGTGAATTCATTGCACGGTCAGGGCGTCGAGCGGCTGGGCGTAGGCCTCACGGCCGAAGCCACCGCGCCGGACGGCTTGATCGAAGCGGTGAGCGTGATAGATGCGCGCGCTTTCGCGCTGGGTGTGCAGTGGCACCCGGAGTGGAAGCATGCCAACGACGCACTATCCACCGCGATCTTTCGGGCCTTCGGCGACGCCTGCCGCGATCGAATGCGCACCAAGGCCGGCTATGGCGCGGCATCCGCCGCTGCCACGCATGCCTGAGCCGGTCGCGCACTAAAACAGAGAGAATAAACATGCATGACATCGACGATTTTCTGAAGAAGAACCGTGTCACCGAAATCGAAGCGATCATTCCGGATATGGCCGGCATCGCGCGCGGCAAGATCATTCCGCGCAGCAAATTCGAATCCGGCGAGTCCATGCGCTTGCCGCAGGCGGTGATGATCCAGACCGTCACGGGAGACTATCCGGAAGACGGCACGCTCACCGGCGTGACCGATCCGGACATGGTGTGCGTGCCCGACGCCAGCACCATCCGCATGATTCCGTGGGCCGTCGATCCGACCGCTCAGGTGATCCACGATTGCGTCCACTTCGACGGCACGCCCGTTGCGATCTCGCCGCGCCGTGTGCTGCGCCGCGTACTCGAACTCTACAAGGCCAAAGGCTGGAAGCCGGTTATCGCGCCCGAACTCGAGTTCTATCTGGTCGATATGAACAAGGACCCGGATCTGCCGCTGCAACCGCCTATCGGCCGTACCGGTCGTCCGGAGACCGGCCGTCAGGCGTACTCGATTGAAGCCGTCAACGAATTCGATCCGCTGTTCGAAGACATCTACGAGTACTGCGAGGTGCAGGAGCTCGAAGTCGACACGCTGATTCACGAAGTCGGCGCCGCGCAGATGGAAATCAACTTCATGCACGGCGATCCGCTCAAGCTCGCCGACAGCGTGTTCCTCTTCAAGCGCACAGTGCGTGAAGCCGCGCTGCGCCACAAGATGTACGCGACTTTCATGGCCAAGCCGATGGAAGGCGAACCGGGCTCGGCGATGCACATGCACCAGAGCCTAGTGGACGAAGAAACCGGTCACAACCTGTTCACCGGCCCCGACGGCAAACCCACCTCGTTATTTACGAGTTATATCGCCGGCCTCCAGAAGTACACGCCTGCACTGATGCCGATCTTCGCGCCGTATATCAACTCGTATCGTCGCCTGTCGCGTTTCATGGCCGCGCCGATCAACGTAGCGTGGGGCTACGACAACCGTACGGTGGGTTTCCGCATTCCGCATTCGGGACCGGCTGCGCGCCGCATCGAAAACCGTATTCCGGGCGTGGACTGCAATCCGTATCTGGCGATTGCCGCGACGCTCGCCGCCGGCTATCTCGGCATGACGCAGAAGCTCGAAGCCACCGAACCTCTGCTCAGCGACGGTTACGAATTGCCCTACCAGCTGCCGCGCAATCTCGAAGAGGGTTTGACCTTGATGGGCGCATGCGAGCCGATCGCCGAAGTACTCGGCGAGAAATTCGTCAAAGCCTACCTCGCTCTGAAGGAAACCGAATATGAAGCGTTCTTCCGCGTGATCAGTTCGTGGGAACGCCGGCATTTGCTGCTGCACGTGTAAGGCAAACGCAAAAAAATTGGAGGCAGTCATGAGCTACAGAACAGAAGAAGTCGCTTACGTGCAACCGGCCCAGCCGGCTGCGAGCGCACAGGCATCACAAGCCGCGCAGCAACAACGCAGCACCGCCGAATATCGCGCGCTCGACGCCGCGCATCACATCCATCCGTTTTCGGATATGGGCTCGCTCAATCGCAGCGGCAGCCGCGTGATCGTGAAAGCGCAAGGCGTGTACTTGTGGGACTCGGAAGGCAACAAGGTGATCGACGGCATGGCCGGTCTGTGGTGCGTGAACGTCGGTTATGGCCGCAAGGAGCTGGCCGATGCCGCGTACAAGCAGATGCAGGAACTGCCTTACTACAACACCTTCTTCAAGACGACGCACCCGCCGGTGATCGAGCTGTCGGCCTTGCTTGCGGAGTTGGCACCGGAAGCGTTCAATCACTTCTTCTACTGCAACAGCGGTTCTGAGGGCAACGACACGGTGCTGCGCATCGTCCATCAATATTGGGCGACGCAAGGTAAGCACTCGAAGAAGTTCGTGATCTCGCGCAAGAACGGCTATCACGGTTCGACCATCGCAGGCGGCACGCTCGGCGGCATGGGCTACATGCATGAACAGATGCCCTCGAAAGTCGAGAACATCGTCCACATCGACCAGCCGTACTTCTTCGGCGAAGCACAAGGCAACCTGACGCCGGAAGAATTCGCACTGGCCCGCGCGCAGCAACTGGAAGCAAAGATTCTCGAAATCGGCGCGGACAACGTTGCCGCGTTCATTGGTGAGCCTTTCCAGGGAGCGGGCGGTGTGATCTTCCCGGCTTCGACGTATTGGCCGGAAATTCAGCGCATCTGCCGCAAGTACGACATTCTGCTGGTCGCCGATGAGGTGATCGGCGGTTTCGGCCGCACCGGCGAATGGTTCGCGCATCAGCACTTCGGTTTCGAGCCGGATCTCATCACGCTGGCGAAGGGCCTGACGAGCGGCTACGTGCCGATGGGCGCGGTCGGCCTGCATGACCGTGTCGCGAAGGCGATCATCGAAAACGGCGACTTCAATCACGGTCTCACGTATTCGGGCCACCCGGTCGCTGCCGCCGTTGCTGTCGCCAACCTGAAACTGCTGCGCGATGAGAAGATCGTCGATCGCGTGAAGAACGACACAGGTCCGTACTTCCAGAAACAGTTGCGCGAAACCTTCGCCAATCACCCGATCATCGGCGAAATCTCCGGTACGGGTCTGGTGGCCGGCCTGCAACTCGCCCAAGACCCGAAGGCACGCAAGCGTTTCGCCAATGGCGGCGACGTCGGCACGATCTGCCGCGACTTCTGCTTCAACGGCAACCTCATCATGCGCGCCACCGGCGACCGCATGCTGCTGTCGCCGCCGCTCGTGATCAATAAGCTGGAAATCGACGAAATCGTTTCGAAGGCCAAAAAAGCCATCGACGCGACGGCACAACAACTCGGTATTTCGTAACGGCAGTCCGTTCCGGCATGAGCACACCCACAAGACACGCTTATGCCGGTTCTTCACATCAAGGGAAAAAACCATGAGCGTTAGTCATCTTCGTCATGCGGTCGCGGGGGCCGCGCTTCTCGCCTTCACGGGTTTTGCGGCGCTGTCGGTTACGCCGGCCCTTGCGGCCGACACGGAACTGAATGTGTACAACTGGTCGGACTACATCGCGAAAGACACGATTTCGAACTTCGAGAAACAGGACGGCATCAAGGTCAAATACGATAACTACGATAGCGACGACACCTTGCAGGCCAAACTGCTCGCCGGCAGTTCCGGTTACGACATCGTCGTGCCGACTTCGAACTACATGGCCAAGCAGATCCAGGCCGGCGTATACCAGAAGCTCGACAAATCGAAGCTGCCGAACCTCGCGAATCTCGACCCCGTACTGATGAAGATGATCGCCGACGCGGACCCGGGCAACCAGTACGGTGTGCCCTGGGCATACGGTACGGACGGCATCGGTTACAACGTGCAGGCCGTGCAGAAAGCGCTCGGCGCCAATGCGCCGGTGGATAGCTGGGCACTCGTATTCGATCCGGCCAATCTCTCCAAACTGAAAGGCTGCGGCGTGTCGATACTCGATCAGGCCGTCGACGTCTTCGCCGCCACGCTGCAATACATGCACAAGGATCCGAACAGCACGAACCCCGCCGACTATCAGGCCGCTTACGAAGTGCTGAAAAAGATTCGCCCGTATATCACCCAATTCAATTCGTCCGGCTATATCAACGACCTCGCCAATAACGACGTGTGCGTCGCATTCGGCTGGTCGGGCGACGTCGGCATTGCCAGCCGCCGCACCGAAGAAGCCAAGCGTTCCTACCAGATCAAATTCTCGAACGTGAAGGAAGGCGGCTTGTTGTGGTTCGACGTGATGGTGATTCCGAAAGACGCACCGCATCCTGAAGCCGCCCTGAAATGGATCAACTACATTTCGGACCCGAAGGTCAACGCCGCGATCACCAACGAAGTGTTCTACCCGACCGCGAACAAGGCCGCGCGCCAGTTCGTGACGCCTGCTGTCGCACAGGACAAGACCGTTTATCCGGGCGATGAAGTGTTGAGCAAAATGACGCTCATGAAGCCGATGCCAACCGACATTCTCCGCCTTGAAAACCGTCTTTGGGCGCAGCTTAAAACCGGTCATTAACCTGGCCACATGAATTAATCGATCCCGCGCTCAGGGATCGCTCGAACCCTGAGCGCATGAATAGCCGTAACGGTAGTCAGCCTGCGCGTTTGTTTTAACAGTCCCACCCGCGCGCAGTCCCATGTTTTCCGATCGCAGCGCACGTTGCGAGACGCTTCCCGCGCCTCGTATGGAGACACTTGCGCCGGCGATCCGCAAGGAATGGTTACATCATGAACTCGACGACCTCAAAAAGCGCAGCCGGCGCCACCCAGATGGCCCGCCCCGCAGTGACGACAAAATCGAAATCGGACGAATTCGTTCGGATTGAAAATGTCGTGAAGAAATTCGGCGACAGCACGGCTGTCGACAACGTCAATCTGAGCATCGCCAAGAACGAGTTGTTCGCGCTGCTCGGCAGCTCCGGCTGCGGCAAGTCCACGCTCCTGCGCATGCTCGCGGGACTCGAGACGGTGACCTCCGGGCGTATTTTCGTCGACGGCGAAGATCTCGCCGCGATGCCGCCGTACAAGCGGCCGGTCAACATGATGTTCCAGTCATATGCGTTGTTCCCGCACATGAGCGTGGAGGCGAACATCGCCTTCGGTCTGAAGCAGGAAGGCACGCCGAAGAACGAGATCAAGGAACGCGTCGCCGATGCGCTCAATCTCGTGCAGATGAGCAAATACGCGCAGCGTAAGCCGCATCAACTGTCAGGCGGCCAGCAGCAGCGTGTGGCGCTCGCGCGTTCGCTCGTGAAGCGCCCCAAGCTGCTGCTGCTCGACGAGCCGATGTCGGCGCTCGATAAAAAGATCCGCCAGAAGACCCAGCTCGAACTCGTGAACATCATCGAGAAGGTAGACGTGACCTGCGTGATGGTCACGCACGATCAGGAAGAAGCGATGACGATGGCCGGCCGCCTCGCCGTGATGAGCGAGGGGCGCATCGTGCAGATCGGTTCGCCGAGCCAGGTGTACGAGTTTCCGAATAGCCGCTTCTCCGCCGAGTTCATCGGCTCGACCAATCTGTTCGAAGGCACGGTGGTCGCGGATGAACCGGACCATATTTTCGTGGAAAGCGAGGAGCTCGAATCGCGCATTTACGTGAGCCACGGTATTACCGGACCGCTTGGTATGCCGGTAGGGATCTCGGTGCGTCCGGAGCGCATCAAGGTCTCGCTCGACAAACCGACCACGCCGCACAACTGGGCGCGCGGTGTGGTCGCGGATGTGGCGTACATGGGCAGCTATTCGCTCTATCACGTGCGTCTGCCGAGCGGCAAGACCGTGGTGTCGAATCTCTCCAGCTCGCATCTGATGGCCGAAGGTGCGCCCTCCTATAACGACGACGTGTTCGTCTACTGGTCGCCGGCTAGCGGCGTGGTGCTGACGCAATGAGCAATCCCACTACCTCCTCCCCCGCGGCGCTCGGCGCGCCGTCCGGCAGCCGCCTGCTCGGTTCGCTGAAAAAACGCCTGTCGATGTTGGTGCCGTCGGGCCGCTCGACCGTGATCGGCGTGCCGTTCCTCTGGCTCACGGTGTTCTTCGCGTTGCCGTTCGTGCTGGTGCTGAAGATCAGTTTCGCCGATCTGCGTCTGGGCATTCCGCCTTACACGGATCTCGTCACGGTCAAGGACGGCATGGTGCATTTCGCCATGCAGCTCAGCCACTACGCGTTCCTGTTGCAGGACGATCTGTACGTCGCCACGTATATCAGCTCGCTGAAGATGGCCGCGGTCTCGACCTTCTTCTGCCTGCTGATCGGTTATCCGATTGCGTACTACATCGCCCGCTCGGAACCGACGAAACGCAACCTGCTGATGATGGGCGTGATGCTGCCGTTCTGGACGTCTTTCCTGATTCGCGTCTACGCGTGGATCGGTATTCTGAAAGACGACGGCCTGCTCAATCACACGCTGATGGCGATCGGCATGATTCATTCGCCGTTGCGCCTCTACCACACGGATATTGGCGTCTATATCGGCATGGTCTATTCGTACCTGCCCTTCATGGTGATGCCGCTGTATGCGCACCTCGTGAAGATGGATCTGACGCTGCTCGAAGCCGCCTACGACCTCGGCTGCAAACCATGGACCGCGTTCACGCGCATTACGTTGCCGCTGTCGAAGAACGGCATTATCGCCGGCAGTCTGCTGGTGTTCATTCCGGCGGTCGGCGAGTACGTGATTCCGGAACTGCTCGGCGGCGCCGACACGCTAATGATCGGCCGCGTGATGTGGGATGAATTCTTCAACGACATGGACTGGCCGATGGCATCCGCTGTCACCGTCGCAATGGTGCTGCTGCTGCTCGTGCCGATGGCCGTGTTCCAGTACTACCAGGTCAAGGAACTGGAGGGCGCGAAATGATCAAGCCTAATAAGACGCTTTCCAATAGCGTGCTGACGTTCGGATTTCTGTTTCTCTACATTCCGATCATCAGCCTGATTGTGTATTCGTTCAACGAATCGAAGCTCGTCACGGTGTGGTCCGGCTTCTCGCTCAAATGGTATGGCGCGCTGTTGCAAGACGGCGAGTTGCTGAACGCCGCGTGGCTTTCGCTGAAGATCGGTTTGTTGACCGCGTGCGCCTCGGTGGTGATCGGCACATGGGCCGGTTTCGTGCTCGCGCGCTTCGGACGCTTTCGCGGCTTTACGCTGTTCGCCGGCATGATCAACGCGCCGCTCGTGATTCCTGAAGTGATTCAGGGCATCTCGCTGCTGCTGTTGTTCGTCGCACTCGAACAGATGCTCGGCTGGCCGAAAGGCCGCGGCCTCTTCACGATCTGGATCGGCCACGTGATGCTGTGCGTGTCATATGTGGCGATCATCGTGCAATCACGTGTGAAAGAACTCAACAGATCGCTCGAAGAAGCCGCGCTCGATCTCGGCGCGACGCCCTTCAAGGTGTTCTTCCTGATCACTCTGCCGCTGATCTCGCAGGCACTGATGTCGGGCTGGCTGCTGTCGTTCACGCTGTCTTTCGACGACCTCGTGCTCTCCGCGTTTCTCTCCGGCCCCGGCTCGACCACGCTGCCGCTCGTGGTGTTCTCGCGGGTGCGTCTCGGCCTGAATCCGGAAATGAACGCGCTCGCCACGATCTTCATCACCACGGTGACGATTGGCGTCATCGCCGTGAACCGCTGGATGCAATTGCGTGAACGCAAACGCAATCGCGACATGCAGATGGCTTTTGCCCTCGCCGAAGCCGCCGACCCCTTGCCCGCCGCACCACAACAAGCCGCCGCACGAAAGTCGCTCGATACGGCACGCGCATAAGAAGTCCTTTCGCAATACGACCAATAAGGAGAATTTGAATGAGAAAGAAGCTCATCTGTCTGTTGGTGGCGGGGAGTCTGCCTGGCATGGCCATGGCGGATGCCACCAGCGACCAGATCAAGGCGCTCCAGGCCCAACTGAATGCACTGCAAAAGGAGGTGAAGCAGTTGCGGGCGGAAGTCGCCACCAAGCCGAAGGCAGCCGCAGCGACGGCGGCGACAGCGACCCCAGCCCCGGCGATAGTGGCCGCGCCGGTGGATGTTTCGTCGCCTGATTACGGCAAGGCTCAGGCGACGCTGACCAACGACGACGTGACGGCGATGAAGCAGCAGATCGCCAATCAGCAGTTGAAGGTCGATTCGCTCGAAGACGCGGCGCAGACGGGGCCGATCGCCGGTTTGTCGGTGACGGGTTATATCGACCCGACGTACCTGTATAACCGTGCGCAGAGCAGCTCGTCGTTCCTGTTCGCGAACCACGAAAGCAGCTACAACTACTTCAACAGCACGTTCGGCGATCTGTACCTCGACATCAAGAAGACCTTCGGTGTCGGCCCGATGGCGCCGTCGGCTGAAATCACGTTGATGCCGAACCGCGGCAACGGCATCACGCTGCTGCAGAACTCGCACGGCGATATCGGCAACAACATCCTGAACACGGCCGTGGTGAATGTGCCGTTGACGGCGACCACGACACTCGTGGCAGGTTTGATTCCGAGCTTCGGCGGCTATGAAGTGCAGCAGTCGAATCAGATGCTCACGCTCACGCACAACCTGCTGTATGACTTCTCGGATCCGGGCAGCTACATCGGCATTGGCGCGAACTACACGGCCGGCAACTGGGCATGGAAATTCTTCCTCGGCAACGAGCAGTACCGCACGTTCGGCGCAGTCACGCAGACGGGCACGAACGCGCTGGGCGATCCGATCACGACCAGCAACAAGATTCCGACGTTCACGGCTCGCACCGATTACACGTGGTCGAGCGCACTGGATCTCGGCGCGTCGATCAACATCGGCCGTCAGACCTTGCCTAGCTCGATCGACGCGAACGGCGCGGTCAGTTACGGTGTAGGCGGCCAGGCGCCGAGCTCGGGCGGCACGTTCTTCTTCACCGAAGCCGACCTGACCTACACGCTCGCCGACGTGCAGTACAACGCCGAACTCGACTACGGCCAGCAGCAGAACGCCGCGTACAACGGCGGCCAGGCTCAGTGGTACGGTCTGTCGCTGCTCGCGCACCGCAAGTTCAATCTGCCGGTGGTGGGCCGTATGGGCGCGACGGTGCGCTACGACCTGCTGGTCGACAGCAAGAACGGCGGCGGTGGCGCTGGCATTGCGTTGAACGGCAACGGCATGGACACGGCGAACGGCTTCGGTATCGGCGCGGACTGTCTCGCCAATTCGCAGGCGAACGGTGGTCTCGGTTTCGAATGCAAGGGCGCGACCCGCCAGGACGTTTCGCTCGACCTGCTGTTCTATCCGACCCAGCAGATCACGGTCAAGGTGGAATACCGTCACGACTGGGCCAACAAGCAGGTGTTCCTGAAGAACGACGGTTCGTATGGCAAGTCCAACGACCTGCTCGCGACCCAGTTCATCTACTCGTTCTAATCTGTTTTGCCGGCGCGCGGCCTTGCTGTCGAAAAGGCCACGCGTACCGGCTCTTTCTGCATGCTCTGCCTATGCTCCGATTCTCGAACCAGCCTCACGTCGCCTCGTACTACGCCGCCACGGCCAACGACAGCACCCGCCATCCCGCGCTCGACGAAACGATCAGCGTCGACGTCTGCGTGATCGGCGCGGGACTGACCGGCATTTCCACGGCGCTCAATCTAGCTGAACGCGGCCATTCGGTCGCGGTACTCGAAGCATCGAAAGTCGGCTGGGCGGCGAGCGGCCGCAACGGCGGCCAGTTGATCGGCGGCTTCGCGTGCGATATCGATACGTTCGCGAAGTACTTGCCCGCAGACGACGTGAAGCGTGTTTGGGACATGGGGATCGAAACCCTCGATATCGTCAAGGAACGCGTCGCGAAGCATCAGATCGATTGCGATCTGACCATCGGCTATCTGACCGCGGCGAATAAACCGCGCGATACCGATGCGCTGCAAAAATGGCGAGACGAAGCACAACGGCGCTTCGGCTACGACCGCCTCAGTTACGTCGATGCGGACGGCGTCGGCAACTATGTTCAATCGCAGCGCTACCTGGGCGGCCTGTTCGACGCCGACAGCGGCCACCTGCATCCGTTGAATTACACGCTGGGACTGGCGCGCGCGGCGCGCGAAGCGGGCGTGCAGATTTTCGAGGACAGTTGCGTCACGGCGTTGCGTGAAGAAGACGGCCGACATGTGGCTGAAACCGCACGCGGCCGGGTACAGGCACGCTTCGTCGTGCTCGCCTGCAATACTTATCTCGGTCAGCTCGCGCCGGACGTGGCGAACAAGATCATGCCGGTCGGCACCTACGTGATCGCCACCGAACCGCTCGACCCCGATCGCGCCGAAGCGCTGATGCCCGCCAAAGCCGCCGTATGTGACAGCCGCTTCGTGCTGGATTATTTCCGCCCGGCGCCCGATCACCGCCTGCTGTGGGGCGGCAAAGTGAGTTACTCGAAGCTCGCGCCGCGCAACCTCGGCGAAGCGATGCGCCGCGATATGCTGAAGACTTTCCCGCAACTGGATGACGTCAAAATCGACTATGCGTGGGGCGGTTTCGTCGACATCACCATGAACCGCGCGCCGCATTTCGGCCGGCTCTCGCCGACCGTTTATTTCGCGCAAGGATTCTCGGGGCACGGTGTGAATACCACCGGTCTCGCGGGCAAACTAATCGCCGAAGCGATCGACGGTCAGGCGTCGCGCTTCGATCTGTTCGGCAAGATTCGTCACCGCGACTTCCCGGGCGGCGCTACACTGCGCACCCCTGCCCTCGTACTCGCGATGGCCTGGTATCGAATGAAGGACCTGATTTGATGAACGCTCCGACTCCCGGCCTCAACACGCCCAGCACGCCCAACACGCTTAATACGCTCGACCGCCGCGCCGATACGCTGATTGCCAACTCCTACTATGAAGCGAGCGCGGCCCGTCCGCTCGCCGACGACCCCGCGCTCGACGGTACGCTCGAAGCCGACGTATGCGTGATCGGCGCGGGCTTCTCCGGTTTGTCGGTGGCGCTGGAGTGCCGGGCGCGCGGCTTGTCGGTGGTCGTGCTCGATGCGCATCGGCCCGGCTGGGGCGCGTCGGGCCGCAACGGCGGGCAGACGCTGGTGGGTTTCGCGAAAGACGAGATCATGGAACGCCAGCTCGGTCTCGACGGCGCGCGTGCCGCATGGGCGATGTCGGTAGAAGGTGTTTCGTTAGTGCGCGAACGTATCGAACACTACGGCATCGAGTGCGATTTCACGTCCGGCTATCTGACCGTCGCCACCAAACCGAAACGCGTGCCCGATTTGCGTTCGTGGATGGAGTCGGCTTCGCAACGCTGGGGCTATACGAAACTCTCGTGGCTCGATACCGACGAGGTCCGTTCGCGCGTCGCTTCGAAGCGCTATCTGGCCGGCGTCTACGATCCGTTTTCCGGCCATCTGCATCCGCTCAAGTACTGCCTCGGTCTCGCCGACGCGGCGCGCCGCGAAGGCGCGCAGCTGTTCGCGCATTCGCCGGTGATCGAGGTGGTGCGGGGTGCGCGGCCTGTCGTGCGTACCGCTCGCGGCGAAGTGCGCTGCCGTTTCGTCGCGGCATGCGGCAACGCCACGATCGGCGACGTGCTGCCCGCTGCGGTGGCCGCGCGAATCGCGCCCATCGCATCGTATATCGTCGCCACGGAGCCGCTCGGCAAGGAGCGCGCGGATGCGCTGATCAAGGGGCGCGAGGCGATTTGCGACAACAACTTCTTCCTCGATTATTTCCGCTTGTCGGCGGACCATCGCGTGCTGTTCGGCGGGCGGGCGAGCTCGACCGGTGCTTCACCGGTGCAGCTCGGCGAAGAGATTCGCCAGCGCATGATCGGCGTATTCCCGCAACTCGGCGACGTGAAAATCGACTATGCGTGGGGCGGTTTTGTCGACGTGACGCGCAATCGCGCGCCCGATTTTGGATCGATCGATCCGAATTACTTCTATGTGCAGGGATTTTCGGGGCACGGGGTTGCGTTGACTGGTATCGCCGGGCGCGTGGTGGCTCAAGCAATGGCCGGTGAGACGAAAGCCTTCGATCTGTTCGCGCGGTTGCGGCACGCGCGCTTTCCAGGCGGCCCGGCATTGCGTGGGCCGGCGCTGGAATTGGGGATGATGTATCACCGGATTCTGGAGATGTTTTAGGCGCGCTGGCACGCAGCGCGGCTTTTACGTTGCCGCGCGGTAACTCCGACGGCACCCGCACCCAATATCACGCCGGCAGCGCCGCTGTAGCGTCGTAACGAGGCACGGCGCAATCCGGTCGCACATGCCCACAGCTTTACTATTGGTGGCGCTCAACAGCATACTGTCATACTTATTTGTATGCCGCTTTTGAGGAGGCGCCGATGACCACCCAACTCACTCGCGAATTCGCGTCGAAATTCGCCAACCTGGCGCTTGCCCATCTCACGCGCGAATACCCGAACAAGCTGACGCATTCGCTCGCCGGGCCGCAAGACGTGCAAGGCCCGCGTGCGCTGCACCCGATTTTTTATGGCAGCTACGACTGGCATTCGTGCGTGCACGGCTATTGGTTGATTCTGCATCTACTCGATCGTTTTCCCGATCTGCCGGAAGCGGCGCGCATCGTCGCGGTGGTCGACGAGCATTTCACCGCGGCTAATGTGGCCGGTGAAGTCGCGTATCTCGAACTGCCGCACAACCGTGGTTTCGAACGTCCGTATGGCTGGGCCTGGCTACTCGCGCTGAGCGCGCAACTCGGTTCGCTGAAGCTCTCGGAAGCCGCGCGCTGGTCGAAAACCTTTGCGCCGCTTACCGAACTGTTTGTCGAGCGCTTCGAGGACTTTCTGCCGAAAGCCACCTACCCGCTGCGCGTGGGCACGCACTTCAACATGGCCTTCGCATTGGCGTTGACGCTGGATTTCGCGCGGCAAACATCGCGTGATTCGCTGGAAGTGCTGGTCGTGAATACGGCGGAACGCTGGTTTGTGAACGACGTCGCGTGTCAGGCATGGGAGCCCGCCGGCGACGAGTTCCTCTCGCCTTCGCTCATGGAAGCCGAGCTCATGCGCCGCGTATTGCCGCCGGCCCAGTTCGTCGACTGGTTCGGCCGCTTTCTGCCGGATCTCGGCGCGAAAAAGCCCGCTACGCTGTTCGAGCCTGTTACCGTCACGGATCGCACCGACGGCAAGATCGCGCATCTGGACGGCCTGAATCTCAGCCGCGCCTGGTGCCAGCGTTCGCTTGCGCGCGCCCTGCCCGCAGGCGACATCCGCCGGACGGTTCTATTCGACGCAGCCGAGCGGCATCTGCAAACCGCACTGCCGCACGTGGCCGGCGACTATATGGGCGAGCACTGGCTCGGCACATTCGCCACGCTTGCATTAGAAGCTTGAATAAAAGCCTGATTCGAGACTTGGAATCGAACTCGACCGGCGGCATGGTCAATTGAAAAATACGAAAGCGGCGCCGCACGCGCGAAACGGTTTCTCGTACCAACCGTTTCACGCTGCGAGCGCCGCTTTTCCACTATTGCGTCAATGCAGAGCCGCTTCTTGCGGCTCGACCGGCGACGCTGCGCCGGCCTCCCGAATTACTGCCCCGTCAGCTTTTTAGGCTTCGGCGGCGCTTGAACCTTGTTGTACTGGAACTCGGGCGTTGCCTTCAAGGCATCTTTGGTAGCGCCCGCCAGATAGAAATTCCCCTCGCGAATGTCCAGCGCCGCGATAGGCACCGCCACGTCGTGCGATGCCACGCCGAGGAAGCCGCCTGCGGAGACGATGGCCGCGGACAGCGAGCCGTCCGGCGCGATCACCAGATCGCGGACCGTGCCGATTTTAGCGTTCTGGTCGTTGTAGACCGACTTGCCGAGAATGCTCTTCTTCACACTCCAGCCGCTCAGCAGCGCATTCGACTGCTCGACTGTGACGCTCAGCGGTTGCGTGCCGGCGACTTGCGCCTGTGCACCAAGGCTGGTTGCAGCTACCGCGACGACAACAACAAGTTTGCCCAAAGTCATATCGCTTACTCCGTTATTAGTAGACTTGACCGGCGCATGGCCTGCGCCGTATGGAATCGCTGCACCACGATCATACAGACTGCGCGGCGCGGTTGCACCCAGCGTGCCGGAAGGTCGCACGCGCACCTCCACGAGATCACGCCGCGATGCTCGGTGACGACGTCACCGCCCGTAGCGCATGGCGGTAAAATTGCGCAAGGCGATCACGCCGGTTTTAGAGGTGGCAGTTTGACTGAGCTTGAACAGGGTTTCATCTTGACCCGGCATTGGCGGGACACGCCCGCCGGCACCGAAGTCGATTTCTGGCTGGCCACGGACGGCGGGCCCCGGCACGTGCGCTTGCGCCCTCAGCCTTCGGTGGCGTTCATTCCCGCCGAGCATCGCGAGCGCGCCGAGACGATTCTGCGCCGCGAAGCGCCGCTCGATCTGCGAGCGCTCGATCTGCGCGACTTTCAGCATCGGCCGGTCATGGGACTTTACTGCCCGCAGTACCGGCAATTGACGGGCTTCGAGAAACGCCTGAAGCAAGGCGGCGTCGACGTCTACGAAGCCGATATCTTTCCGCCCGAACGCTACATGATGGAGCGCTTTATCACGGCGCCGGTCTGGTTTAGCGGCGACGCGCAGAGCAACGGAAAGAGCGGCCCCCTCGTGAACAGCGAACTCAAGCCGGCCACCGGCTATCGTCCGCCCTTGAAGCTGGTGTCGCTCGATATCGAAACCAGCGCTCACGCCGAGTTGTATTCGATCGCGCTGGAAGGCTGCGGACAGCGTCAGGTGTATATGCTCGGGCCGCCGAATGGCGAGGCGGGCACGCTCGACTTCGACCTCGAATACTGCGAAACCCGCGCACAGTTGCTGGAAAAACTGAACGCGTGGCTCGAACGGCACGATCCGGATGCGATCATCGGCTGGAATCTGGTGCAGTTCGATCTGCGTGTGCTGCAACAGCATGCCGAACAATATCGCGTACCGCTGCGGCTCGGCCGGGGCGGCGCCGTGATGGAATGGCGCGAGCATGGGCTCAAGCAGAACCACTTCTTCGCCGCCGCCGCGGGACGGCTGATTATCGACGGCATCGAAGCGCTGCGTTCGGCGACCTGGAGTTTCCCTTCGTTCAGTCTCGAACATGTCTCGCGCACAGTGCTGGGCGAAGGCAAGGCGATCGACAATCCGTATCAGCGCATGGACGAAATCCAGCGCCGCTTCGACGAAGACAAGCCCGCGCTCGCTCGCTACAACCTCAAAGACTGCGAGTTGGTCACGCGCATCTTCGCTAAAACGGAGTTGCTGCCGTTCCTGCTGGAACGTGCAAGCGTGACCGGTTTGCCGGCGGATCGCAGCGGCGGATCGGTGGCGGCGTTCACGCATCTGTATATGCCGCGCATGCATCGGCAAGGCTACGTCGCGCCCAATCTCGGCGATGTGGCCGGCGCCGCAAGCCCCGGCGGTTTCGTGATGGATTCGCGCCCCGGTCTCTATGATTCCGTGCTGGTGCTGGACTACAAGAGCCTGTATCCGTCCATCATCCGCACGTTTCTGATCGACCCTGTTGGCCTTGTCGAAGGCATGCTGAATCCCGCCGACGATCAATCAGTCCCGGGCTTTCTCGGCGCGCGCTTTTCACGCACGCGCCATTGTTTGCCGTCGATCGTCGGGCAGGTTTGGCAAGGCCGCGAAACGGCCAAACGCGAGAATAACAAGCCGCTTTCGCAGGCATTGAAGATCATCATGAACGCCTTTTACGGCGTATTGGGATCGACCGGCTGCCGCTTCTTCGATCCGCGTCTCGCCTCGTCGATCACCATGCGCGGCCACGAAATCATGCATGCAACGCGCGAACTGATTCAAGGCGAGGGCTATGAAGTCATATACGGCGACACGGATTCAACCTTCGTGTGGCTGAAACACGCGCACAGCGAAGAAGACGCGAGCCGCATCGGCCGCGCGCTGGTCGAGCATATCAACGCGTGGTGGCGGCAGAATCTGCAGGAAAGATTCGGGCTCGACAGCGCGCTCGAACTGCAATTCGAGCGGCACTATCGGCGCTTCTTCATGCCGACCATTCGCGGCGCCGAGGAAGGCAGCAAGAAACGCTACGCGGGCCTCACTATTTTGCCGGACGGCAGCGAAGACATCGTCTATAAGGGACTCGAAACGGTACGCACCGACTGGACGCCGCTCGCGCAGCAGTTTCAGCAGGAACTGTATCGGCGCATCTTCACGCAGCAACCGTATCAGGATTACGTGCGCGACTATGTGCGCGACACGCTCGACGGCAAGCTCGACGATCAACTCGTGTATCGCAAGCGACTGCGCCGCCCGCTCGAAGAATACGAGCGCAACGTGCCGCCGCATGTGCGCGCCGCGCGCGTGGCGGACGAGTTCAACCGGCGGCAAGGGCGCCCGCTGCAATACCAGAACGGCGGCTGGATCAGCTATGTGATGACGGTTGCCGGACCCGAGCCGCTGGAAACGCTGCGCTCGGCTATCGATTACGAACATTATCTGACGCGGCAATTGCAGCCCGTCGCCGACGCTATCCTGCCGCTCCTGCGCGACGATTTCACGACCTTGATGTCAGGGCAGAAGCAGTTGTTCTGAGGCAGTGCTAGCATCGGGCGTATCGACGACGCACAGCAAAGGTCACGCATGAACGAGTCGCATCCGATCGCGGCAGACGAGTTGAAAGCCCAGCCGCAAAGCGCCGCGAACCGTGTGTTTTCAGACGGTGTGCTCAGTCTCGGATTCACTCTGCCGCTGCTGCGCGCCGGCACGATCGTGGCCGATTTCGACGAGCAGTTGGCGCTCGCGCGTCTCGCCGACGAACGCGGCTTTCGCGCACTCTGGGTCCGCGACGTCCCGCTGAACAGCGCGGATTACCCGGATCCTGTCGGCCACCTCGACCCGTGGGTGTTGCTCGGTGCGCTCGCTACGAACACGCGGCGTATCGCGCTCGTGAGCGGCGCCATCGTGCTGACGCTGCGGCATCCGCTGCATATCGCCAAGGCGGCGCTTTCCGTCGATACGCTCAGCCACGGACGCTTCATTCTGGGTCTGGGTTCAGGCGATCGTCCACCGGAATATGCCGCGTTCGGGCGCGATTCCGACGAGCGGCGCGAGCTGTATCGCAGTCACTGGGAGACGGTTGCCGCCGCGCTCGGCACACCGTCGCGCGTGATTCCCGATCGCACGCCTGAAGGTGCGCCAACCTTTCAGCTGTTGCCCGAGCACTCGCACGCGGTGCCGCTGCTGGCAGTGGGTTCGGGCGGTCAAAGCGTCGACTGGATCGCGCGCCATTCGCTGGGGTGGATGACCTATCATCGCGAGCCCGACGCTCAGCGCGCCCGTTACAGCATGTGGCGCGCCGCCGTAGAACGCGTGGCACCCGAAGCGTTTCGCGCGTTCGGCGTCGCGATGCGGCTCGAACTCAGCAGCGATCCGCACGAACCAGCTCAGGCCGTGACGCTCGGCTACCGGACCGGCCGGCTTGCGTTGATCGACATACTCAAAGCGCTGCGCGCGGACGGGACACACCATGTGACGTTCAATCTGTCATCGGAGCGTCCCGTCGCCGAGATCATCAACGAACTCGCCGATGAGGTGTTGCCGCAGTTTCATCAGGGGACGTAGACAGCGCGTTGGGCACCTGCTTCGACTCACGGCGTGGATGGCCGGTCCGTGTCGTACAGGCGGTCCGGGATGAACAGCGCGGTCACGCCACTCAGGAAGAACACCGCGCCGACCACGAGAAAGCCCAGACCGATGGAAAACTGCGTGGCCAGAAAACCGATAACGATAGGCGCCGCCCCCGAGCAGAAACGCCCCAGGTTATAGGACCCGCCCACCGCAGTGCCGCGAATGGAAGTGGCGAAACTCTCGGACATGAACGTGCCGATCGTGCCCAGGGGTACGCCGTACAGAAACCCGAAGAAAAGCATGAGAACGGCGATGTTCTCCCGCGTGTGCCAGAAGATGATCACCGGCAGAAAGAGCGCGGCGCCCACGCAGCCGAGGACATACACGCCGCGCCGGCTCCAACGGTCGCCCAGCCAGCCGGCGAAGATCTTGCCGATGAACGCGACGACGTAAGTCCCGATCATGTACCCCGTCAGTGAGCTGAACTTGATATGCAGCTCTTTTTCGAGGTACGTTGGCAGCCAGTTATTCAAGCCGTAGAAGCCGGAAAGAATGAAAACCGAGGCCAGCGTCCACAGGATAAACAGGGTACGCGTCTGTCGATTGCTGAAAATCACGTGATAGCGGCTGTCGCGCCAGCGGCGCTGACTCGTGCGCTCGATGGCCTGGCTCGCCCGCCAGCTAGCCGGCTCGGGCACCGCGAATTTGATTGCCAGAGCAAACACCACGGGTATCGCCGACACGTAGTACAACGTGCGCCAGCCGTAGTGCGGCAAAATCCAGCTGCTCAGCGCAATGACCACGATATAGCCGGCCGAAATACCGGTCTGCAAGGCGCCCAGAATCAGCGAGCGCCGCTCCGTGGGCACGTATTCGGCAACCAGCGTCGTGACCAGCACCATGGAGCCGATGCCCAACGAACCGATGAAGCGGACAATCGCGAACTCCACAAAGCTGTGCGTGAGTCCAAGCAACCCCGCGCCGAGCGAAAAGAGCGCCAGCGCCCAGACCACCACCCTCACCCGCCCTATGCGATCGCTCGCCCAGCCGCCGAGAATCCCGCCGACTGCCATGCCGAGCAACGTCAGGCTGCCCAATGCGCCGGCCTGGACATTGCTCAGTCCGAAGTCGTCCTTGATGCGCGTCAGCGTGAGGCCGTACATCATGACGTCCGCGCCATCGGCCATGAGCGCAAGATAACCGAGGATGAAAACAAGCAGCCAGCGGCCTTGCGACACCGAAGTCTGGCTCACCGGCGACGCTGTCGCAACACGTTGGGTAGTGGTCATGTCAGAGCGAAGTCGAACTGCTGGCGGTTACCGTATGGCGCGAAACGAGAGCGGGAGCCAGGAAGGAACCGATCAGCAACCCCAACTCTTCATGCCGCTTCGTGTACCACCGCTCCTGATGCGTCAGGTTCATTGTGCCGATGCACAGACCGTCGTACGCGATCGGAATGTTCAGTATCGATCCGAGGCCCATGCCGGTCATCACGGTGTGATCGTCGAATGCTTCGCGGATGCCCTGCGGGGTTTCCGCGCGAAAGGGCTGGAGGTCGAGCAGGATCTGTTTGGCCCACGGCGTGCCGTGCTTTTTCTTGCGCCCGCCAACCGGATAGACGTCGGGCATGTTCGTATAAACGCGCTCCACCTCCTGGTTTTGCGCATCGTAGGACATGATCGTGAAAAGGCTGAAGCCGATTGCGCTTGCCGCCACGTCATGAACCGCACGGAAAATCGCCGTTGGCTGACCCGTGACCCGCATGGCCTTGGCGAGTTGTTCGAGGTTCGACATGTCCAGCGCTTGCGGGCTGGGCGGCGCAGTTTCGATCCGGATGCCTTGCATGGTCTGTGTGGGAAGGTTAGCAAATCACAGCATTCAGCCGTGTATTTCAGTGGAACTGAGCGGGCCTCGAACATCTTGCGTGCGACCGAATTCTTCGGCCTCGATGTCTTCGAGCGAGCGGTTGCGAGTCTCGATACCCAGGAAGAACACCACGCAGGCCCCGATCAGCAGAACCGTCGTGGTCATCGCGAACACACCGAGGAAGCCGAGCACGGGATAGATGAGGCCGACCAGAATGGGCGCGCTCACCGAGCCGATGCGGCCGAACGATGACGACGAGCCGGTACCGGTCGTGCGCACCGCGGTCGGGAATACTTCAGGGGTGTACGCATACACGCCAGCGAACGCACCGTTCATGAAGAACGACAGGCAAATGCCCGCGATCATGATCCCGATTCCAGTATGAGAGAACGCGAGCGCAATCGCCGCTATGCCGCCCAGCAACATGTACGACGCGACCACCGCCTTGCGCCCGATCCGTTCGTTGAGCCATGCGGCCGAGAAATACCCCGGAATCTGCGCGCCGTAGATCGCGATCGAATAGCCGAAGCTCTTCGTCATGGTGAGCCCTTCTTTGAGGAGCAGGCTCGGAATCCAGGAGAAGAACGAGTAATACGCGAACGCGACCGAGAACCACATCAGCCAGCTGACGGCCGTGGTGCGTGCGAGTCGCGGCGACCATAACGTAAGCACGTTCTGCAACGCGCTGCCGCTGGCGCGGGCCGATGCGGGAAGCACGCCGACGGAGCCGACCGGCGGAAGATGAATGCCTCGGCCGGCAAACCATGACTCGATCGTGCTGACGATCCGGTTCGCTTCATCTGTCCGGCCCTGGCTTTCGAGCCAGCGCGGCGACTCAGGCAGCGTTCTGCGCCACCAGAGCAGCATGACGACCGGCAACGAGGTCACCACGGCCAGGTAGCGCCAGCCGTCGACATAATTTCGCACCACGACGAAGCCGAGGATGGACGAACTCAGATAGCCGAACGACATGAAGCCGACCAGCGCCCCGCAAAACATCCCTCTGTAGCGGCGCGGCACGAATTCCGCGAGGAATGGCGCGATCACCACCGTCTCCGCGCCGGAACCAAATCCCGCGACGATGCGCAGCGCGAAGAACGTGTGCCAGTCCGTCGCGGCCGCACTCGCGAGCGACGCGACACAGTAGATGGCCAGCGCCGTCATCATGATGCGACGACGCCCGATCAGATCGGCGAATACGCCTGATAGGAACGCGCCGAAGAAGTACCCGATATAGGTGCTGCTCGCGACGAGCCCTGTTTCGGCGCTGCTCAGGTGCCATAGCTTGCTCACGACCGGCAGCAAAAACGCGAGCGACGATGAATCGAGTCCATCGAACAGATACCCCAAGCCACCGATGAGCAGGAGTTTGCGGTGAAAGCCCGACAACGGAAGTCTTTCAAGACGAGCGGCTACGGCAGACACGGTAACTTTCTCCCTGAAGGAATGGACACGATTTCCGCCATGCCGAGGCTATCGCCCGACCGCGTAGGCCTGCATCTGGCGAGGCGTCGCCGCGCCGCGCATCAGACCGTTTCTGATTCCGACCGCGCAGACGCGCCCGAGCGACCAGGGTTCGGCCACCGTCAGGTCGTGGCCGCGCGCGCGCAATTCGGCCAGGGTGCTTTCCGGAAAACGCGACTCGGCGGACATCTTGCCGAGATGCATCGCGCGCGGGTAGAACGAACCCGGGAAATGCGCGGTCTGAAACGACGGCGAATCCGCGGCTGCCTGAAAATTCATGCCGGCGTGCACGTGTTTGAGGAAGAGCTGGATCGACCATTGATCCTGTTGATCGCCGCCGGGCGTGCCGAACGCCGCATAGGGCTTGCCTGCGCGAGTGACCAGCGTGGGCGAAAGCGTCGTGCGCGGACGGCGACCCGGCCCGAGCGACGACGGCAAGCCCTCTTCCATCCAGAACATCTGCGCCCGCGTGGTGACGTTGAAGCCGAGGCCGGGCACCGCCGGCGACGCCTGCAGCCAGCCGCCCGAAGGCGTGGCCGACACCATGTTGCCCCAGCGGTCGACGACATCGAGATGCACCGTATCGCCGCGCAGTTCGGGCAACGGCGCAAAGGTCGGTTCGCCCTGGCCGAAGCCGCCGGACTGTTCCTTGCCGGCCATCGCCATGATGCGCGCAGCGCGGCGCTCACTGTCGCCGAACGTGCCGGGACGGAATTCGAGCGACGCCCGCCGCGGGTCGATCAGCCGACGACGTTCGTCGTTATAGGCGTCGCTCAGCAGCACATTCATGGGTACGTGCGCGAACGCAGGGTCGCCGTAGAACACCTCGCGGTCAGCGAACGCCAGCTTCGAGCATTCGATGATCGTATGCACGAAATCCGGTCCCATCGGGTCCATGGCCGCGAGATCGAAGCCCTTGAGCAACGCGAGTTGCTGCAGGAACATCGGCCCTTGGCCCCACGGGCCGGTCTTGTGAACACGGAGGTCGCCATAGTCATACGAAACGGGATCTTCGTAGGACGGTTCCCAGCGCGCGAGGTCGCCGGCGTCGAGCAGGCCGCGGTTGCGCTGACCCGACGTGTCGAGAACGGCCGTCGAACCGAAATACTGATCGATGGCATCAGCCACGAAGCCGCGATAAAAAACCTCACGGGCGCGTTCGCACTGTTCGCTGCGGTCGCGCCGGGTATTCGCTTCTCGCAGAATGCGCTTATACGTGTTCGCAATGGCCGGATTGGCGAAGAGCTGGTTCGGCATCGGTGCGTCGCCGTCGCGCAACCATTGCTCGGCCGAAGTCGTCCATTCGGTCCGGAAGAAATCCTTGATGGCGAGGATCGATGAGGTCATGCGCGGCAGCACCGGGTAGCCGTTTTCCGCATAACCGATCGCGTAGCTCAGCACGTCTTCGAGCGGCAACTGGCCGTAATCGCGCAGCATGGCCATCCACCCGCCGAACGCACCGGGCACGACGGCAGGCAGCAGTCCCGTACCCGGCACCACGTCCAGCCCTAACTTGCGCATGCGCTCGATGGTCATGCTCGCGGGCGTTACGCCCTGCCCGCACAGCACACGCACGCGGTCTTCGCGCGCGCTGTAGAAGACGACCGGCAGTTCGCCGCCCGGACCGTTCAGATGCGGCTCGACGATCTGCAGAACAAAACCGGCGGCGGCGGCGGCATCGAATGCGTTGCCGCCTTTCTCGAGCACGGCCATGGCCGACGCGCTGGCCAGCCAGTGCGTGGAAGCCACCATGCCGAATGTGCCGATCAGTTCCGGGCGGGTGGTGAACGACATGCGCTGCTCCTTTGCGATCGCGGAAGACTGGCGACTGAACCAATCACGATAGGTACAACTTGAACAAATGCCAAAGATGCTGCCCAAGCTGGTGAATTTCACGTGATGCTAACCCGAAATCTTATTGCAATATACCGGGTCAAAATATTTTCTGGAAACTGCGCGCCACATCGCGTCAATTCTGCTACCTTCGGCACCAATAAACATTGGTTCGGTTGAGAAAAAATGGAACAGACAGCATTGGAAAGGTTGCTCGGCTATATCGCCCGCCATCAACTCAAGGACGGCGACGCGCTGCCGCCCGAAAGAAAGCTGGCCGAAGACCTTGGCGTCAGCAGAAGGGAACTGCGCTCGGTGCTGGCTTCACTGGAGGCGTCGGGCCGGGTGTGGCGCGGTGTCGGGCGCGGCACCTATCTGGGCGCGCGGCCGCTGAAGTTCGGCCCCACGCTGCGTGGACTGCGCGCGGGAACCAGCCCGGCGGACATCGCCGAAATGCGGCTGCTGTTCGAGCCCGCGCTTGCGGAACTCGCCGCGACCAAAGCGAGCCGGGACGATCTGCTGGAACTGGAAAAGTGCGCGCGCAAAAACGCTGCCGCGAAGAACGATGAAGAGTGGCAGCAATGGGATCATCGCTTTCACTTACTGATTGGGCAGGCCACCCGCAATCCCGCGCTCATTGCGCTGATGGAAGTCATCAACAGCATGCGCGTCAAACCGGACGTACGTGAAAAGACGGTGGCTCAGGAGACCCGGCAGTATTTCGCCCAGCAGCATCAGGCTGTCGTCAATGCAATGAAAGCGCGTGATGGAGAGACAGCGGCGCGCTGCATGCGCGAGCATCTGCTGAGCGTTCAAGGGCGGGCATCAGGTAAGGTGAGCTGATTTCGTGAAGACCGCGCAGTCATAAATTTCAACCGCGCGAGTTCCTTTTCATTCTTGAGTCCATCCGCAATTTGACCTAGAAATGAGGAAGCGCAAATTTGCCCGTTATTCGTATTGAGTTAAACGAGTCACATCATCATCGCTACGCTCAGGAGAGCATCAGTGGTCGCAAGAAAACGAATTCATGCTGCACTCCTCTTCGCGATGATCGCCACGCTTGCGCCGGCCTGTCAGGCGCAAAACACCACTGATTGGCTGGCGAACACCTATGGCACTCTCGCCGCTCATGTTGGGAACGCCGCTCGTTCCATGTGGGTCGCGCCCGAAGGCGTCATCTACACGG
Source organism: Paraburkholderia phytofirmans PsJN (assembly GCF_000020125.1). NCBI lineage: Bacteria > Pseudomonadati > Pseudomonadota > Betaproteobacteria > Burkholderiales > Burkholderiaceae > Paraburkholderia > Paraburkholderia phytofirmans. The sequence goes on along the minus strand of NC_010676.1, from coordinate 740,030 downwards.
CCTCCATGTGGGACGAGTACGAGGGCGGCGTCGCAATCTATCAGAACCACCGCAGCGCCGGATCCATCGGCGCTCACGGCGAATTTCAGGGCAGCGCCATCACGGGTAATGCCAAGTCGATTTTCGTGGCGCTGCAGTACAGCGCGTCGTACGGAAGCGGCGCGGTGGGACGATACAACCGCGCCACCGGCGCTCGCGATCTTTTCATTCAGGTCACGGCGTCGAAGAACCAGCCGCGCGTCGACGTCGTCACCGGACTCGCCACGGCGGGCTCGCTGCTTTATGCGAGCGACATCGACGGCAATCGCGTGCGGATCTTCACCACCGACGGTATCTGGCAGAAAGACATCAACGTTCAGAGCCCAGGGGCGCTTGCCGTGGATGGCGCCGGCAACGTCTGGGTCGCGCAGAAAAGTGCGGGCACGATCGTCGAGTTCAGTCCAACTGGGGCGCTGCTGAATACCATTCAGATGCCTGGCGGATCGCAGCCGTCGGCGCTCTATTTCGATGCGTCGTCGGGACAGCTCATGGTGGGCGATGAAGGGCCCGACATGAACATCAAGCGCTACACGCTCTCGGGTACGCCGACGCTGGCCGGTACGTTCGGCATTCAGGGCGGTTATCTCGACACCACCACGGGCATCAAAGGCCAGGTCGGCGCAAAGCGCTTCACCCGCGTCGCCGGCATCGGCAAGGACACCGCCGGCAACCTCTATGTGCTCAACAACCCGTGGGGCGGAAGCTGGGACCTCGGCCGCAACGGCGGCACCGACATTCATGCGTATAGCAGCGCCGGCACCCTGCAGTGGACGCTGCGCTCCCTCAACCTCGAGGGCGACGCCGTACCGGACCCGCTCACGGACAGCACAATGTTCTATGGCGGCACCAACATCTACAGCGGCGGCGCAGGCGGCGCCTTCGTCGCGAACACCGTCGATCCGTTCGCCTATCCGTCGGACCCGCGCATCGACATCAACGATACGTCACGGGACGAGCACTTCGCTCATCTGGCCACGGTCGGCGCCAACCGGATCCTTGTGGCGTCCGGCCAGAATCCCGACGTCTACTACTTCTTCCACTTCAATGCCGCGAACGGCTACATCGCGATACCGGACGCCACGCTTCCCGGCGCGGCGTTCAAAACCACCGCCCTGGTCAGGGACGGGTTCTGCATCGACAGCAAGGGCGGTGTGTGGGCCGGTCTGGACAGGACCGGCAACATCTATCACTACCCGCTGACCGGCTTCGACGCCAGCGGCAAGCCGACCTGGGGAGCCGGCATTCCCATCCGCATTCCCGCGAGCATCCAGCCGCTGACGCGCATCCTGTACCTCGCGGACAGTGACACGATGATTCTCGGACAGGGCGTGGTCGGGAGTACGGATTGGACCGGGATAGGCACGCGGATCGAGGTGTATCACGGCTGGAGTGCGGGCAATACCACGAAACCCAATCCGGTGATCAACCTCACCCACGCCGGCGCCAAGTCGATTGACGCGGCCGGCCGCTATCTTTTTGTCGGCTACTGGTTCGGCAGCGGGCAAGCTTTGCCGGACATCGACGCGTTCAATCTCTCCACAGGCAACCTCGACGCAACGCTGGTTAACACCAGCCCCCGTACCGTGGACGCCAGCAGCGCGATCGATGCGATGTACAGCGTCAAAGCCTACCTTCGATCGACCGGCGAGTACGTGGTCACGAAGAACAACGTCAAAGGCTCCAGCATTACTGTCTTTCGCTGGACGCCATGACCGGATATAAAGACGTCAATCTTTACGACCGCGAAGTTGCCTACCGCGAGATTTTTTCCAGCTCGATGCCCTTCGTGCGCGGGCCCATCAAGCCGATTGCCAGCATGACGATGAGCATCGCGCCAGCGATAAAGACGAACACCCCAGTGGTGCCAAACTGCTTCAACACGGCGGCAATCAGAAACGCCGTGAAGATCGCGGAAAAACGGCTCCACGAATAAACAAAGCCCACCGCGCGCGCTCGAATGCTGGTCGGAAAAAGCTCGGTCTGATACGCGTGGTAGCTGTACGAAATGATGTTGCCCGCGAGCGTCAGACACACACCGAGACTCACCAGCAACACCGCGCCCGACGCCTGGCTGAACCACAAGCCGCAGACAATATTTACACCTGCCATCACCACGATCACTGTCTTGCGCTCGAATCGGTCACCGATGAAAAGGCCGATCAGCGGACCTACCGGCGCAGCCAAAGCGATCACACTCGAATACATCAGGCTCGTGGTGATCGTAATGCCCTGCTTGATCAGCAGCGTGGGCACCCAGTTCGCAAAGCCGTAGAAGCCAACGGTCTGGAAGATATTGAAGATCGTCATCATCAGCGTGCGGCTGCGGTACGGCGGCACCCACATATCGCGGAAGCTGCCGCGCGGCGCGACTGCCACCGGCGGCGCGGGCGGCGGCAACTCGCGGCCGTATTCGCGGCGCACTTTGGCTTCGAGCGCCGTCATCACGCGGTCGGCTTCGGCAAGACGTCCTTGCTGTGCGAGCCAGCGCGGGCTTTCCGGCAACGCGCGACGAATCCACCACACGAACAGCGCGCCATGCGCGCCGATCAGCACGACCCAGCGCCAACCGTCGAGACCAAGCAATGTGCGCGGCACCAGCAGATACGACAGGAACGCCACCACCGGTACAGCCGTAAAACCGACCGCCTGCTCGCACGCGAACGCGCGGCCGCGAATCTGCTTGGGCACCAGTTCGGAAATGTACGTGCCGATCGTCACCAGTTCGACGCCGATGCCGATCCCTGCCACGAAGCGCCAGAAGTTCAACCCCGTCGCCGTTTCCTGAAACGCCATCACCACATTGGCCGCCGTGTACCACAGCAGCGAATACGTGAACACGGCGCGACGTCCGAAGCGATCCGCGAGAAAGCCACACGCGATCGTGCCGATAAAGAGGCCGCTAAACAGCGCCGCGATGAAACTTGCGACACCGGTCGAGCCGAACAGGCCGTGCGTGGTCGCGCTCAGCAGACCGCTTTTGACGAGGCCTGGCGCGACATACCCGGAGTACAGCAGATCGTAGAGTTCGAAGAAGAAGCCGAGGCTCAGCAACACCACCAGCTTCCAGACGGAGCGCGTGGCGGGCAGCCGGTCGAGACGCGCGGAAATGCTGCCGGCGTCGAGCGGCGCGGCCGCGACGGTGCGATTGACTGTGCTATCGGAATGCGCCGCGCCGCCGCTTTGCTTCGCGACGGACCCGGCGTGATCGGGGGATGCCATGTTGTTTGTCTCCTGGTGATACTCGCGAAACGATAGGGCTCGCTGGACCGGTCTCGCCGGCCTCTTGTACTTTCGCGCGTCACACGCACCACGATGCCGGGCCCGACGGTCCGGCCAGCATTCTAGCCGCGCACGCGCTTCAATTGTTCGAAGGTCGTGATTTTTCCGGCCAGCGCGCTCGCCGCCACCGTGTACGGACTCGCGAGCCACACATTGCCCGGTCCCGAACGGCCCGGGAAATTGCGGTTGATCGCGCTGATCGTCACTTCGTTCGCCTCGGCCGATTGGCCCGGCCCGCAATTCGCGCACGACCCGCAGCCCGGCATGACGAGCGTCACGCCCGCGCGCTCGAAGACCGGCAAATAGCCGCGCTCCTCGCAATACGCGCGCACCGCCATGGTGCCGAACTGCAAGTAGAGACGTGTCCCCTCGGGCACCCTAAGGCCTTGCTCGACGCCCCAATGCAGCACTTCGTGATAGAAATCGAAGTCTTCGCGCTTGCCCGCCGTGCATGAGCCGCCATAAGCGATATCGATGGCGACATCCTGTTCCAGTTGCAGCGCCGGTACGCCGTTGCCGGGGTCGCCGGGACGCGCGAGCATCGGTTGGATCGCGCTTGCGTCGATACTGATCGTGTCGCGATAGGTGGCGCCCGCATCGCTTTTCATCCAGTTTTCAAGGGTGAAATCAACACCGCGCCGCTCTTTGAGAAACGCCACGGTACGCTCGTCCGGTTCCACGATGCCGGTGAAGCCGCCCAGTTCCGCGACCATGTTGGTCAAGGTCGCGCGCTCGTCGATCGACATCGCGCGCACCGCCGAACCGCCGTATTCGAACACGAGGCCGATCGCGCCGCCCGAGCGGATCGCGTCCATTTGCAGCAGATGCAGCACCACGTCCTTCGCGGTCACGCCGTCGCGCAATTGGCCGCTGATTTCAATGCGCAAGGTCTCCGGTACTTTGCAGCGCACATAGCCCGTCACCCAGCTATTGGCGATTTCCGTTGCACCCGCGCCGAATGCGAGGCAGCCGAGCGCGCCTGAATGCGGCGTGTGCGAATCGGTGCCGCACGCCACTTGCCCCGGCAACGCGTATTGCTCGGCCATCAACGCGTGACAGATGCCTTCGGAGCCCGGCATGCCGTCGAGCGCGCCGTGCGAGCGCACCGGATAGTCGCGCGAGAACGACGTATGCCCTTCCATGAGATTGGCGACGCCTGGCAGCAGGCCGTCGCGCACGTGCGGAATGCTTTGCGATGCGAGCACCAGATGATCCTGGAACGCGATGATGTGATCCGGCGCATGCAGCGGCGCCGGCTTGCCGAACGCGCGATGCATCAGATGCGCGCACATGCCGGTGAAGTAATCGTGGCTGAAGCGCCAGTCCGCGGCGATGAACACGCCGTCGCCGCGCTGCGCGCCCACGCTGGCCGGATGCAGATGGCGCTCGATGATCTTCTCGACCAGCGTCTTCGGCTGCGCGGCCTGCGCCATGTCAGCGCAAGCATCAGCGTTAGCGCTATCGCCCACGCGCGGCGCGGGCCAGTCGGCGAACTTGCTGTACGCGAGCAGGCCGCCGCTGCGAATGATCTGCTGCGTGAGCGCGTCGCGTCCCTTGAGAAATTCGTCGATCGGCACCGCTTCTCCCGCGCTCAAACGATCGAGCACGGAAAAGTCAGTCGTGGTGAGAATGCCGATGTTGTCGCAGTTCTGCTGATAGATCCGCTCGAAGCTTTCCGCGACGATCAGCCGGATACCGGCCGAGAGTTCCGCCAACGGACTCGATTCGCGCGACGATCCCTTGCCGTAGCGCTTGCCCGCCACCGTCACCTGGAAGCCGCCGTTCTTCACCGCATTGCGGCCGATCGGCATGCGCTCGCCGGCCTTGAAACCGACATACGGAAACTGGCCGAGGCGCTCGTCGTAGGTGAGCATGACGGTGACCGGCGTGATCTCGTCGGTGGAGACGTTGTCGCGAAGCGGACCGGCTGTGGCGCGCGTGAAGTTCTCGCCGGCGAGTTGCGCCTCGATCACCGCGGGGTCCTGGGACAGGTACAGCACGCGGCCGTCCAGACGAATCGTGTCGCTCATATGCATTCTCCTTGCGACCACTATACGGCGCGCGCGGGCAATGCCGAAGTGCCGGTGCGGCAACGCAGACCTCTCGTTTGGCGATGCTTGGCGCGATGGTGCTGGACATGGTGGTCCGGGCGTTGGCGTGTCACCGCCGGCATACTAAAGCCGGCCAGCGGCACAGGCACGCATCTGCCAATTCGCGCGCCGTGGCGCGCGTCAACCGCCTTTGCCGAGAAACCCGACCAGCGCCGCCGCGCTCGCGCTCAACTGATCGCGCGCCTTGAAGATCATGATGAGGCGGCGCACCGCCCACGCATCGCTCAGAGACAGCAGGCTCACATCGAGCGCATTTAAATAGAGCAGCCCGACCTGTTCGGGCACGATCGCGATGCCGAGACCGGCATGCACCATCCGGCAAAGCGCGTCGAGACTGCTGACGCGAATCTTCACGTCGAGTTGCCGCCCCGCGCCGGCGGCCTGTTGCGTGAGCAGTTGCGTCAGCGCGCTCTCGCTGCGCAGCCCGACGAAGCTGTCATCGAGCAGATCGTTGAAGCTCACCCGCAACGCGCCCGCGAGCCGATGGCCACCCGGCACCAGCACCGCCAGCCGATCCTGCCGGTACGGCACCTGCTCGAACGCCTCGGCGCCCGCCACCGCGTTGCAGATGCCGAAGTCCGCCGCGTGTTCACCGACAATCCGCAGCACGTCGGCGCTATTTTCCTCTTCCAGTTCGATCGACACCTCCGGAAACGCGCGCCCGAACGCGGCCACGTCTTCCGGCAAAAACTGCACGATCGAGGACAGATTCGCCACCACCCGCACGCGCCCTTTCGCGCCCGACGAAAAGCGCGACAACTCCGCGCTCATCTGCTCGATATTGCCGATGATCGCCAGCGCGTAGCGCAGCACGGTCTCGCCGACCGGCGTCACGGTGATGCCGCGCGACTGGCGCTGGATCACCGGCAAGCCGATCACCGCCTCGATCTCGGCGATGCGCCGGCTTACCGCGGACGATGCGATGAACTCGCGCTCCGCCGCGCGCGCGATATTGCGCTCCTGGCAGACGGCAACGAACAGGCGCAGCGAGGTGAGGTCGAGTTTCTTGAGAAGGTTTTCCATTGTTGCTGCTTCATGCGCGGTGAGTCCGTAGAACACGGCATCGGCATGAAGGGAGCCTGGCAGAAAAGATGGGCAAGTGTAACGCCCTTCTCCAGGTCAACCTGTCATTCCCACAACCGACTTTCGATTAGCCTCTTTGCTGATTACACTACGCAACGAACACAGTAAGACGCGTCAACGTCGGCGGAACCCGGCTACGCCTGGTTCCCTATAAGCCAGAAGAAGTTATCCGGAGACACGACATGAACTCACTACAAGGACGCCGACGCGTTTCACTTCAGGATGTCGGTTGCCTTGTGCCGCTCGTCCACGCCGTCGATCAGAATCACCGGCCCACGCGCATGCCGCGTGCGCAACGGCAGGATGTGTTGATACACTTCCGAGCGGTACCAGGCGCGCGCGGCGGCGAGATCGGGAAACGCAATCGCGATCAGATCGCCGTGCCATTCGCCTTCGAGTATCTCGGGGCGTGCGCCATGCACGATGAAATGGCCGTCGAACGGCGCGAGCGTGGCATCGATGCAATTGAGGTATTCGACGATGTCGTCGCCCGGCTCAACGTCGTGCAGATGGGCAATCGCGTAGGCAGTCATGGCGTGGCTCCTGGTCATGAGTGGATGCGGGTACTTGCATGCCGCTCATGGTCGGCTCGGGCATGAGGCGCGTCGATTACCTGTGAGGTAAAAAAACCCGCCGCGTCGCACACGAGGCAAGCGCCACGCCGCTATTGCGCGCTGACTTGCGCAAGCGCGGCAATCAGGTCGCCGAAGCGTTCTCCCTGAACCAGAATGTGCCCTCTCAACGCGGCGGCAGCGGCTTCGCCGTCGCCCGCTTCGAGCGCGTCCACGACCGCCTGGTGTTCATCGAACGAGGCGGCCACGCGGCCTTTGACGCGCAACTGCAAACGCCGGTACGGGCGCAGCAGTTTATGGAGCGCCTTCGCCTGGTCGTGCAGAAAACTGTTGTGACTGCCTTGATAGATCAGGCAGTGAAAGCGCTCGTTCAGATGGAAATATTCGTCCGGGCTGCCGGCGTCGCGCGCTTTCTGACATGCCACGTGCGCCTCGCGCAGCGTCTGCAATTCCTGCGCGTTCATGCGCCGCGCGGCAAGGCGGCTGCACATCGCCTCGAGTTCGGCCATCACCTCGAACATCTCGATCAGCCTGTGCAGGCTGATCTTCGCGACCACGGCGCCGTGCCGCGGCCGCATCTCCACCATACCTGCCGCGGCCAATTGGAGAAGCGCCTCGCGCACGGGCGTTCTGGACACCTCGAAGCGCGCGATCAATTCGGCCTCGTCGAGCGGCGCGCCCGGCGGCAGGTCGCCGGTCGCAATGGCTTCCTCGATGGATTCGCGCAGCTGGTCTGCGAGCGTGAGCTTGTTTGTCATGTTTGGACTCCATACGGAACCGAGTTGACCACAACGAGCATCCTGCCACCGTACGCGTAAACGATAGTTGAGAACGGTGTCAGTCGAATTATAAATACGGATGAGGTTTATAAATATAAAGATAAACCCCTTACAAAATATTGACAGGCCACTTTCGGCATATCCGCGTTGTTCGCGTTGTTCTTCCGATCACGGTCCGTCGCATCTACACGCGCGCACTCCTTTTCCCTGACCGTGTTCGGAGGCCTGACCATGAAGGTGCAGTCGGTAGCTGTATCCGTAGGAGTGGGTGTCGGAATCGCGTTGCTCGGTGGCTGCGGGCACGACAGCGTGTCGTCGTCCTCGCCCGCCATGGCGAAGGGCGCCGGCTTCATCCAGAGCTTCCAGATCGTGTCGAGCGCACCGGCGTTCGGCGGCGCCACGCCAGCCGGCGCGGCGGGCCCCTACCAGGTGATCAGCGCGGTCGTACACGGCGAACTCGATCCGAACGACCCGCTCAATGCGGGCATCGTGAACCTCAAGAACGCGCCGGTCGGCAGCGACGGCTACGTCGCCTATACGACCGACGTGGTGATCCTGCGCCCGCAGAACGCGTCGGCCGCCAAACGCGTGCTGTTCTACGACGTCGTGAATCGCGGCAGCAAGATCGGCGCGGCGTCGTTCGTGGGCGGCGGCGCGCTCGATACCGGCGCGGCGCCCTCATCCAGCTTCCCATCGCTGCTGCGCAACGGCTATACGATCCTGTGGAGCGGCTGGCAAGGCGACGTGCCGCTCGCCGGCAACAGCACCACGTCCGGCGCCGGCCTGCTCGGCGCCAGCTTCCCGGTGGCGACCAACAAGGACGGCACGCCGATGACCGGCCTGAGCCGCGAAGAATTCATTCCGGACTATGCGGGCGGCCCGCCCACCACTATTCCGTTGACGTATCCGCCGGCCAACCTGTCCGACAAGAGTTCAGTCACGTTCACTGCGCGCCAGTCGTGGCTCACCGCGTACGGCAGTATTCCTGGCGGGCTCGAAACCTATACCGCGCCGTCCCAGCCGGTGACGACATGGAGCTACGTCAGTACGCCGAACAATGTCTACGAAGGCAACTACTCCGTCACGTTCACGCCGCCCGCGACCGTGCCGGGCCCGAACGGCACGCAGGTTGCGCCTGATGCCGGGACCATTTACAGCTTCGTCTATCAAGCCGCCGCGCCGACCGTCGACGGCATCGGTTTCGCGGCCTTGCGCGACCTGGTGTCGTTCCTTCGATACGATACGGCCGACGCGCAAGGCGTCGCCAATCCGCTCAACGATCTGAAGAACGCCGGATGCGCGGCCACGACCTGCTCGACCAGCACGAACTTCGATATCGCGATCGGCGAAGGGATTTCGCAATCGGGCCGCTTCATGAAGGACTTCCTGTACCAAGGCTTCAACGTCGACAAGCACGGCAAGATCGTGTTCGACGGCATGTTCCCGATCATCTCGGCCGCGCGCCGCACGTGGACCAATGCCGCCTTCGCGCAGCCCGGCCGCTGGTCGAAGCAGCATGAAGATCACTTCATGCCGGGCTTCCAGTTCCCGTTCACTTACGCGACCACGACCGACCCCGTGAGCGGCGCCACTGACGGCATCCTGAAAGCATGCACGGCCACCAACACCTGTCCGAAGATCATGCAACTCGACGGCGCTTTCGAGTGGTGGGGCGGCGCGGCGTCGCTGGTCGTGACCGACGGACGCGGCAACGACATCCAGTTGCCTTCCAATGTGCGCTACTACCTGGTGGCAGGCACGCAGCACGGCGGCGGCAGTGGCGTGACGACCGGCAACATGACCGTTCCGGCCGCGGGCAGTCAGTGCCAGTTGCCGGGCTCGCCGGTCGAAGAAACACCGGTCGAACGCGCGCTGATTCCGGCGCTCGTCGCCTGGGTCGGCAAGGGCACGCCGCCGCCCGCATCGCAATATCCGACCGTGGCGGCCGGCACGCTGGTCGCGCCGACTCAGGCCACCGTGGGCTTCCCATCGCTGACCAACGTGATGGTGCCAAGCGGTGCGGCCGCGACGCCCACCTCGCTGCAATTGACCTTTAATGGCGAGTACAACCAGTTGTTCGTGACCGACTATAGCAATGCGGTTCCCGTGGTGAACACGGCGCAGGCGTACACGATTCTCGTGCCGAAAGTGGACGCCAACGGCAATGAAACCTCAGGCGTGCTGGTGCCCGACGTCGCCGCCCCGCTTGCCACTTACACCGGCTGGAACTATCGCGGCGCGGGACATGCGATCGGCGACGGCTGCATTTCGAACGGCGCCGCGATTCCGTTCGCGGTGAACGCCGCCGCGCAGGCCGGCGGCACCGACACGCGCACTACGCTCGCCACGCTGTATGGCGGCAGCCGCTCGAAGTATCAGGCCGCGGTCGCGGCCGCGGCGAACGCGCTGGTCAGTCAGGGCTATCTGCTGCAGGACGACGCCACCAACGTCTTCATTGCGAACGCAAGCGCCGTGTCCGCGACTTTGCTGCCGCAACCTTGAGCGGCCGCGCGCCGGGAGCGAACGACATGATGCACAGAGCAGGATGCACCGCCGCCGCGTTCGCCGTCGCTGCGCTGGTTGCTGCATGCGGAGGTGGTGGCGGTAGTGACAGTGCCGGTGCGCCGCCCGCTCCGTCTTCGAATGCTTCGGCGTATCAGAACAGCACGGCGCTCGGCAGCGTCGGTGCCGTTTCGCTGTCGCTCATCGCGGCGACGACGACCGTCAACGCCATGCTGGTGAGTCCCGTCGCTGCCCCGCTGCTCGTGGCGGGCAACAACGCGCTCGTGTCGACGCATCTGGCCACCAACGTCTCGGGCGCCGGTACGGCATGCGTGTCGGCGCCCACGAACAGTACCGGCACGGTGCGCGGCGTCAACGCGGGCGTCAATATCAAGAGCGTGGCCGCGCTGCTGGACAATACCTGGAGTGTGTCAAGCACGCCGTCCGCGAACTGGACGACGCTCGGTGCGAGCGGCGCCGTGTTCGACGGCTGGGAAAACTGCGGCGCGAAGGCAGAAGGCGCGCCTTCGCCGTCGTCCACCTTGACGGTCAACGCGGACGGCAGCTTCTCCGATAACGTGTTCGACGGCAATCCGTCCACCACCGTCACGACAGTCAATCAGAGCTTTACCGCCGCGCAAGCTGCCTCGATGTTGTCGGATGCCGGCTATCTTGACAGCAGCCAGCCCGCGAATCCGCAGACCATCAGGTTGAGGATTTACCACAACGCCGCGCAGCAGACCGTGCTGGTCGAACAAAGTATTCCGGCGAGCGGTGCGACGAATCAGAATCCGGGTTTCGTGGCGATTTACTTTCCGCGCTGATCGCGTGCCACTCGTGATCATTACAAGTCCATCGTCCTTACCGGCTCGCCGTACCCCGCGATCAATGCCGCGATAACGCAACGCGCCTTCACCCCTTCGAAGACCTCGACACGCTCCTGTTTCGTTATCGCAACAGGCGCCGACTGTCACTAGCGTTTGAAGAAAAGCCGTCGCCGCCCTATTCTGGTTTGACGCCCCCTTGATTTAAAAGGGCTTTTCGCCGAGATGCGGCATTTCATCACTCCACGAAACAAGCTATTGTAAAAATAGGCGCAAGACTTTGGAACCGGTTCCATTTATCATCCGGCCGGCAATCCGATGACTGCCGCAACGCAATTGCGCGCTCCAATCTGGTAACTAGAACAACATGCCTTCATCCCCTATTAGCTCTCGCCGTGGCTTTTTACGTACGGCTATCGCTCTGGTTCCGGCCGGCACGCTCGCCGGCTGCGAGGTCAAGCAATCCACGACGACTTCCGCGCCGGGCTCAAGCGAAGGCGCGGACGCGAACGCGGGCCGGGCATCCGGCGTGGACTACAAGCCGCATTTCTTCGACGCGAAAGAATGGGCGTTCATCCACGCCGCGGTCGATCGCCTGATTCCGTCGGACAGCGAAGGCCCCGGCGCCGTCGAAGCCGGCGTGCCCGAATTCATCGACAGGCAGATGGATACGCCGTACGCGCACGGCGCGCTCTGGTACATGCAGGGCCCGTTCACACAAGGCGCACCCGAACTCGGCTACCAGTTGAAACTCGTGCCACGCGATCTGTACCGCCTCGGCATCGCGGCGATCAACGCGTACTGCACGAAGACTTACGCGCATCCCTTCGACGCCCTCGATCCCGCCACGCGCGACACCGTGCTCGGTGCGCTCGAAAAAGGCAACGTCGATCTGGACAACGTGCCGGCCGGCGTGTTCTTCGGACAGCTGCTGCAAAACACGCGCGAAGGCTACTTCTGCGATCCGATCCACGGCGGCAACCGCGACATGGGCGGCTGGAAGATGATCGGCTTCCCCGGCGCGCGCGCCGATTTCATGGACTTCGTCAATCAGAACGGCGCGGCTTATCCGTATGGCCCCGTGTCGATCGAAGGAAAGCGCACTTGATGTCTACGCAAACCAAACCGCACGTCGACGCGGTGATCGTCGGCTTCGGCTGGACCGGTGCGATTCTCGCGAAAGAACTGACCGAAGCGGGCCTCAAAGTGGTCGCGCTCGAACGCGGCGAGTATCGCGACACCTATCCGGACGGCGCCTATCCGAACACGATCGACGAGCTGACTTATAACGTCCGCAAGAAGCTCTTTCTCGACCTCTCCAAGACCACCGTATCGATCCGTCATGCGCCGAACGATACCGCCCTGCCGTATCGCCAGTTGGCCGCGTTCCTGCCGGGCGAAGGCGTCGGCGGCGCGGGCCTGCACTGGTCGGGCGTGCATTTCCGCATCACACCGGAAGAGCTGCGTCTGAAGAGCCACTACGAGGAACGCTATGGCAAGCGCTTCATTCCCGAAGGCATGACGATTCAGGATTACGGCGTCAGCTACGACGAACTCGAACCGCATTTCGACTTCGCCGAGAAAGTGTTCGGCACCTCGGGCCAGGCGTACAAGGTCAACGGCAAGGTAGTGGGCGACGGCAACATTTACGAAGCGCCGCGTAGCGATAATTTTCCGCTCGCCGCACAACTGAACACGTATTCGGCCGAGCGCTTCGGCAAGGCCGCGCGAGAACTCGGATTGAATCCGTACCGTTTGCCATCGGCGAATACGTCGGGGCCGTACACCAACCCGTATGGCGTGCAGATGGGCCCGTGCAACTTCTGCGGATTCTGCAGCGGCTACGCGTGCTACATGTATTCGAAGGCGTCGCCGAATCTGAACATTCTGCCCGCGCTGAAACAGTCGCCGAACTTCGAGTTGCGTTCGCGCTGCCACGTGCTGCGCGTCGAACTCGACGATACGAAAAAGCGCGCCAAGGGCGTGACGTATGTCGATCCAGCGGGCAACGAAGTGTTCCAACCGGCCGATCTGGTGATCGTCGCGGCGTTCCAGTATCACAACGTCCATCTGCTTCTGCTCTCGGGTATCGGCAAGCCGTATGACCCGATCTCCGGCGAAGGCGTGGTGGGCCGCAATTTCGCGTACCAGAACCTCTCGACCATCACCGCGTTCTTCGACAAGGACACCTTCACCAATCCGTTCATCGGTGCGGGCGGCAACGGCGTCGCGGTCGACGACTTCAATGCCGACAACTTCGATCACGGCCCGCTGGGTTTCGTCGGCGGATCGCCGTTGTGGGTGAACCAGGCGGGCGCCAAGCCGATCAGCGGCATTGCCACGCCGGCCGGCACGCCGAACTGGGGTGCCGACTGGAAGAAGTCGGTGAAAGACCACTACGCGCACACCATTTCCATGGATGCCCACGGCAGCAACATGTCGTACCGCGACGTGTTCCTCGACCTCGATCCGACCTACCGCGATTCATACGGCCAGCCGCTGTTGCGCATGACCTTCGACTGGAAGGACAACGACATCAAGATGGCCCGCTACGTGACCGGCCAGATGCAGAAGATCGCGCAGCAGATGGGCCCCAAGTCGATCAACGTCTATACACGCGAATTCGGCGCGCACTTCGACTCGCGCCGCTATCAGACCACGCATCTGGTGGGCGGCGCGGTGATGGGCACCGATCCGAAGACGAGCGTGCTGAACCGCTACCTGCAAAGCTGGGACGTGCACAACGTATTCGTGATGGGCGCCTCGGCGTTTCCGCAAGGCATCGGCTATAACCCGACCGGACTCGTCGCGGCGTTGGCTTACTGGTCGGCGCGAGCGATCCGCACGCAGTATCTGAAGAACCCCGGGCCGCTGGTGAGCGTATGACGAAGAAGATCGATATCCAACGCCTCACGCAGGCGATGAAACGCGTGGGCGCGGCGGCCGTGCTGGGCATGACCACGCTTGCCGCCCACGCGGCAGCGCCACAAAGCCGGAACGACACAACGCTGATCGCGCACGGCGAGTATCTTGCGCGGGCCGGCGATTGCATCGCGTGTCATTCGGCGCCCTCAGGCAAGCCATTCGCCGGCGGGCTGAAATTCGACACGCCGATCGGCGCGATCTACTCGACCAATATCACGCCGGACCGCAGCACCGGCATCGGCTCGTGGACCTTCGCGCAGTTCGATCGCGCGGTGCGCGCCGGCGTGAAGCCGAACGGCGACACGCTGTATCCGGCCATGCCGTTCCCATCGTATGCACGCCTGAGCCAGGACGACATGCACGCGCTGTATGCGTACTTCACGCACGGCGTCGCGCCGGTGAACCAGAAGAACAAACCGGTCGACATCGTCTGGCCGCTATCGATGCGCTGGCCGCTCGGCATCTGGCGTCACCTGTTCGCGCCCGAGCCGGTTTCCTTCGACGCTAAGCGTTACGCCGATCCCGTGATTGCGCGCGGCGCCTACCTCGTGCAAGGGCTCGGCCACTGCGGCGCGTGCCACACACCGCGCGCGGCGACGATGCAGGAGCGCGCGCTGAGCGAGTTCGACGGCCCGGCGTTTCTCGCGGGCGGCGCGGCGATCGACGGCTGGATTCCGTCGAGCTTGCGCGGCAATCCGCGCACCGGCATCGGCGCGTGGAGCGAAGCCGATCTCGTGCAGTTTCTGAAGACCGGACGCACGCAGCACAGCGCGGCCTTCGGCGGCATGACGGACGTCGTGCAGCACAGCATGCAGCACATGAACGACGCCGATCTCACCGCGATCGCGCGTTATCTGAAGACGCTGCCGTCGACCGATCCGCAGGAAACGCCTTACGCGTACGACGACACGGCCGCACGCGCCCTGCGCATGGGCGACGCCAGCGCGCCGGGCGCGGCCGTCTATCGCGACAACTGCACGGCCTGCCACCGCAGCGACGGTCGCGGCTACAACCGCGTGTTTCCGGCACTCGGCGGCAATCCGGTCGTGCAGGGCAAGGACGCCACCTCGCTGATTCACGTGCTGCTCACCGGCAGCACGCTCGAAGGCACGAAGACCGCGCCCTCCTCGTTCACGATGCCCGCCTTCGGCTGGCGCCTGAACGATCAGGAAGTCGCGGATGTAACCAACTTCGTGCGCACCAGTTGGGGCAACAGCGGCTCGACCGTCAGCGCGACGGATGTCGCCAAAGTTCGCAAGACCGTCACGGTGCACGCGCCCGACATGCCGCCGGGCGCAGCGCTGAGCCACTGATCGCACGCGGCCTCGCGTGACGCGTCCCACTCGAGGGACGCGTCACAGGCATGGCAAGCGCCGCTGCGCACACCCTTCCTTGCTTCACGTAGTCCGCTCCGTTGCTCAGGAGCGGGCATCCGTGCGCGCGGAAAAAAGAGAGATCGCCATTCAGGCGACTTGAGATAGAAGTTTCAACCAGGCTATGAATACGATGAAAAAGCAATGGATTGCCGCCCCCCTGTTGATGTCGTTCGCCGGCATTGCGTCCGCGCAGAGCGCCGTCGTGCTGTACGGCATCGTGGATGCCGGCGTTTCGTACCGCAGCAACGAGCGCACCGGCACCACTGGAAACTATAGCGGCCACTCGAACGTCGCCGCGACGAGCGGCAACCTCTCCGGAAGCCGCTGGGGCATCAAGGGTCAGGAGGACCTGGGCGGCGGCTGGAACGCATTGTTCCAGCTCGAGGACGGCTTCGATATCACGAACGGCAAGACCGGCCAGAACGGCGGCCTGTTCGGCCGCCAGGCGTACGTGGGCGTCGGCAGCAAGCAGTACGGCACGATCACGCTGGGCCGCCAGTACACCTCGCTGAACGACTTCGTTTCGCCTGTCGCGCCGGTGGCGATGGTCGGCGGTTACGGCGCGCATCCGGGCGATATCGACGATCTGGATCAGACCGCGCGCGTCAACAACTCCATCAAGTACACGAGCGCGAACTATGCGGGCTTCACGTTCGGCGCGCTGTACGGTTTCGGTGGCCAGCCCGGCAGCCTGAAGCAGCAGAATACCTGGAGCGTGGGTGCCGCCTACGGCAACGGCCCGTTGCATGTGGGCGTCGGCTTCGAACGCTCCGACAACAGCAAGACCGGTGCGCGGGACACGACTTACGGCAAGTGGAACGGTACGGACGACGGTCTGTTCAATTCATCCATCAACGAAGGCTACGCGAGCGCGCAATCGCAACAGATCATCGCGACGGGCGCGACGTACAACTTCGGGCCGGCGATCGTCGGCGTGAATTACAGCAACGTGCAGTATCGCTCCGGCGCGGACTCGCTGTTCAAGGGACACGCCACGTTCAATATCGCGGGCGTGTTCGGACAATGGACGATCCGTCCCGCCGTGCAACTGTTCGCGGGCTACAGCTACACGCGTGGCGGCGAAGTGGATGGCGTGGATGAGCGCGCGCAGTATCACAACGTGACGCTCGGCGGGCAGTATGCGCTGTCCAAGCGTTCGACTGTCTATCTGATGGGTGGTTACCAGCACGCGTCGGGCGGCACGCTGGATGCGCTCGGCAATCCGGTCGCGGCTACCGCATCGGTTAGCGACAAGGGTAATGGCCACTCGTCGGCGGCGCAGTCGCAGGCCATTGTCAGCATCGGTGTGCGGCATAAGTTTTAAAGCTTCGATGCGGCGGCGCGGTTCAACGGCGGCGGCTGCGGCGCCGTCCGCCAATTGATCTAGCGCTGCGACTGCGGCGCCGCGTCGAGCATCTCCAGATGACGGGCTTCCGTTTCGTCGTCGGCGGGGAACATGCATTCGAGGCGCAACTCCTGCGCTGCGATCGTCTGCGGCGTGCCTACGGTCGCGACCATCGAGAAATACTTCATGACGTAGCCGTTTCTGACGAAGCCGATCGGGATCACCGGCATGGCCGCCGCGGCCCCGGCCGCCAAGTCGGAAGGCCCCGGCTGCATGTTCGTTTCCACATCCGGGTAGGCGCGCAACGCGTCGAGCAACTCGCGCGTCCGATCGTCGATCACGCGCCCCACCGACTCGCGGTAGACCCGCTGAATCAGACTGTCCGCCACGGTCTGCCAGTCGCTCACGAATGGGCGCATACCGTCCGGATCGAACACCAGATGCAACATGTTGCGCGGCCCCGTGCGCGCCGCCATGTCGATGAAGCAGTCAAAAAAACGCGGCGCCGCCTCGTTGGTCATCAGCACGTTCCAGTAGCGGTCCATGACCAGTGCCGGAAACGGCTCATGCTGACGCAGCATGCGTCCGAGCGCATTCGTGACGCTTTGCATTTCTCGTGCATTCCAGGCGGCGTCGGCATACATCGGCGCGTAGCCTGCGGCCAGCAGCAGCGTGTTACGTTCGCGCAGGGGGATGTCGAGTGCCTGCGCGGTATCCATCAGCATCTGACGGCTCGGCACGCTGCGTCCGCTTTCGATGAAGCTGATATGACGCTGTGACACGCCCGCATTGAACGAGAGGTCCAGTTGGCTGATGCCGCGCACATCCCGCCAGTGGCGCATCAAGATGCCGAGATCGTTCGGGGGCGTTTTTTTTACTGGGTTCGCCGGATTCATCGTGTGTTCCTGTCCGCAAGACGATACAGATAACGGGTTCGGCGAGCACAGCTCGGCCGAACCTCGTCGGTCAGCATACTCGCTAGCGCTGAGCGCGCCTTCCCTTACGAGAATCAAGCCGTCCAGGCGTGGACCTGAAACTGCGCTTCCAACGGAGGTTGCGTGATGCTGCCCACGTAGTTCGTGATCGTCGAGGCCGCCGCCACCGCCAGCACTTCGAGTACCTGATCACGACGGAAACCGGCTTCGAGAAATGCGCTGATGTCGCGCTCGTCGAGATGGCCGCGCCTCAGGATCGCGGTTTTCGTCAACGTGGAAAGCGCGGCATGCTGGCGGTCCGCAGGCGCGCGGCCTGCGCGAAGCGCTTCGACATCGGCGGGCGTGAGTCCCTCGTTCAACGCCAATGCTGTGTGAAATGCGACCGCCCACGTACATGCATTGGTGACGGCGTTGGTCAGCAACAGCGTCTGGATCTGCGCTTCCGTGAACGTGCCCGAATGGACTTTCTGAAACAGATTGATGAACGCACCGATCAGCATGGGCGATTCGGCCATGGCGCCCGCGATGTTGGGGATGAAGCCGAAGGTCTGCTGGAGTTGCTGCAATACCGGTTTGGATTGTTCCGGTGCGGAGCCGATGGTGTGAACTTGAAACTTCGACATGATGTGTCCTCGATAGTGAACGGGGTTCGGGGTGAACCGCGCGACAACCGAAGATTAGGCGTGGGGGTGAGGGGCGGCAATTACCTGGGATGTAATAGAAACGGCGAATCTTGCCACCGTGTCGGCTAGCGAGTGAGTGACTCGACGCCCGCTATTGGCAATGCGAAGACAACCTCATGCCTTGCGGCGGCACGCATATCGGCAACACTGAGCTCATAGGGCGGATAAGCATTCGCCGCAAGAGCATGGGGGTGGGTGAAGAGCGTCTATCGTGTCAATTCGACAACGCGCGCTTCGATACGGCTTCTTTTCATCCTGGTAACGCCATGGCTTCGCGGAGAGTAGTGCCATGAATTCAATCTGACTGCGGGCGTGGCATCTGCGCGCGGCACCAACCCAGCGCCACGCGCACTCGCCGCCAACATTGCCTTGCTTACCATGTTCACCTCGCCACTGTTCGCTACGCGAGTCGCCATTGTAGAATCCGAAAGCTCAATACGAGGCACCAAAGGTGCACGCCACGTCATCCAATCTGTTTATCGACAGCGCAAAACCGCGACATGTGCCCGATTTCCCCATCAGCCTGCGAAGAGCCGCATGTGTTCCAACGCTGCGGCAACACACGTGCGGCCTACGTCCCGCAGCATAGGGATCAGCGCGATATATCAAGCCAGGTCGTAACACAGTGAGCAGCAATTACCCGACAATAGAGGCCGCGACGATCTGGCCGAACTCGTCGCCCTTCTCATCGTCCGGAGACCAGCAATGAATAAACGCAATTTCCTGACCAGCGCTGCACTGCTGGGCGTGACCGCTGCGCCTGCTTTCGGTAGCCAGCGCGTCCGGAAAGAAGCCTGTGCGGCATCGCCCGTCGTTCTGACGATCACCGGCGCGATCAAACGCCACAATCGCGGCGCGCTCGATCCCGCGTTCGACCAGTTGCTCGCCAAGCATCAGGTGAAGTTCTCCGAAGCGTACGCCGTCGATTTCGCTTCGCTCGCCGGCATGCCGGCGGTGACGATCAGGCCCACCACCGAATACGATTCCCGTCAGCACACCTTGAGCGGCCCACTGCTCACCCATGTGCTCGAACACGTCGGCGCGCCCAGCGCGGGCAGCACGCAAATCGTCATGCACGCGGTGGACGGCTACGCAGTCGCGACGACGCTCGACAAGGTGCGCGCCTATCAATTCATCGTGGCGACGCAAATGGACGGCAAGCCGCTGCCGCTCGGCGGAGTCGGTCCGTTGTGGGCTACCTACGACGCAGACAACATCCCTGAGTTGTCGAGCAAGCCGCTCAAGGACCGCTTCGAACTGTCGCCTTGGGGTTTGTATCATCTGCAGGTAACCGAGGCTTAAAGGCTGAGATGCGCCGCCGGGCGCGACCTCAGAACAAATGATGAACCCCGGCAAGAACCACCGTCTGCCGCCCACCTGACGCAGCTCCAATACCAAGCGTATTCGCCACCGCGCCGCCGCCCGCGGTCTCGAACATCAGGTCAGCGTAAAGCTGCGTCGTCTTCGACAACGAATACACGTTCGCCACCGTGAATTGCGTCCAGCGATGCCCGTCGAGCGTCGCGGTCCAGGCTCCCGCCGCGACTTCCTCGGCCGGCGTCAAGCGAAGATTGGCGCCGCCGTCGAAGCTGCGAAAGTGCTCGCTGCCGCCGTTCGAAGCGATCCGTACATCGGTGGCGAGCGCATGCAGCGTCACCCGCTCGAACCGGTACGATCCGCCGATGCCCATGTCGCGCACCTGTTTTGCGTTGAAGCTCCCGCCGGGTACGAGCGTCTGCCCTTCGAACGAAGTCAACCCGAGCCCGTTCGACAGCGGCAGCAAACGGTCGCGATACTCGGAATACGCCGCCACCAGCCTGAGCGGACCATTCGTATAGTTGGCGCCGAAGCTGATGGTCCGCCCGTTGGTATTGCTGGCCGCCGCGCCGGGAAATCCATAGAGCGCGCCGAGCGTCAGGCCGCTATAGCTGGCGCTTTTCCATTTCACCGTGCTCGACAATTGCACGGGCAAGGTGCTGCCGAGACCATCCAGATTGCCGGGGTGAAACGCGGAGAAATCGCCGAGTAGTTGACCCGTCGAGACCGACCCGAGCCAGTCGAAATTCCAGTCGGTCTGACGGCCGAGCGTCACCGTACCGAACAGCGGATCGGATAATCCCACGTACGCCTGACGATTAAAGAACGTCGTGCTGCTCGCAGAGGCGCCGGTCGTCGTGACGAAACCGCTCTCGAGTCGGAACACGACCGAACGGCCCGCGCCGATATCCTCCACTCCCTGAAGGCCGAAGCGATCGGCCTGCAGGGTGCCCTGCTCGGCGATATAAGCCGATGAGCCGTGCAGATTGCTCACATAACCGAGACCTGCGTCGAGACTGCCATAAAGCGTGACACTGCTCTGCGCAAAAGCCGTCGAGGAAACGACGAGCGCAGCCGAGCCCGCGACGCGTGTCGCGAGGAAAGCGATTTTGATTTTCATGGCGTGTGGTGAAACGTTGGAAGGAAAACTGCGTGGGCGTGGAAAACCGGATCAGATGGTTTGCACTTTCTCCGCCGGTGCGAGGCGCCATGCGCCGAACACAAGATTGACGACGATCGCCGTGAGCGTACCCGCGGCCATGCCGTTACCCAGCACGATCTGTAACGCGCCCGGAAACGCCGCATAAACATTCGGCACCAGCACCGGTATCAGTCCCACGACGAGCGCCGCGGCCAGCGTGTACTGATTGCCGCGCACGTGCAGGTCGACCTTGCCGAGCAGATCGATGCCCATCACGCCGATCATCGCGAAGACGATCAACGCGGTGCCGCCGACCACCGGCGCGGGAATCGCGTAAGCAAAGCGTCCGAGCGGCGCGAACAGCGCGATGAGCATCAGCATGGCGCCCGCCGTCGCGGTGACGTAGCGCGAACGCACGCCCGTGGTTTGCACGACGCCGATATTCTCCGCGCTGGTGATGATGAGCGAAGTGCCGAGCAGTGCGCCGATTAATGACGCCAGCGCATCGCCGCGAATCGTGCGCGGCACGTCGCGGCGCATGTCGATCTTTCTGCCCGTGATCTCGCCGACGGCCACCGTCTGGCCCGTTGCTTCGGCCATCGAGATCACGCTGAAAATCAGCATGGGCAGCGCGGCCAGCACATCGAAACGCGGCATGCCGAACGGCAGCAGCGTCGGCAGCGTAAAGAGCGGTCCGCTCCACAGCCCATTGGCGGGCATCAAGCCCATCGCCCAGCCAGCGAACGTGCCGGCGGCAAGACCTAGCAGCACCGCCAGGCGGCCCACCGTGCCCTTGAACAGTCGCGCCACCGCGAGCGTGGCCACGATCGTGAGCAGCGCGAGTCCAAGCGATTGGGGCCGCGCGAAACCCGGCGTGCCCGGCTGTCCGACCACGATACCGGCATAGATCTTGATCAGGCTCACCGACACGAGGACCAGCATCGTGCCCACCACCACGCGGGGAAAGAACCGCAAGCAGCGCGCGAATACCGGCAGCACGATCCAATAGAACAGGCTGGTGAGAATCGCGGCGCCGGCCGCCGTGCGCATATTCGTTTGCGTCGCGATAACCGCGAACAGCATCGCGGGCGCGCCGCCCGGCACCATCACGAAGGGCAGACGCGCGCCGATCGATCCCGCACCGAGCGATTGCAGCAGCGTGCCCGCGCCGCAGACGAAGAAAGTGGCACCGATCAGATGCACGGTCATCTCCGATGGCAGCGACAACATGCGCGACACCAGAAACACCGCGGTGACGGGCGAAGCGGCCATCGACAGCACATGTTGCAGGCCGAACAGCACGAGTTGCCACGCGGGCAAGCGCGCGTCGACGCTATGAATGGCAGGTTCTGGATTCACGTTACCCTCGCAGTTTGAAGCGCAGTGAAGCGCAATGACGCTGTCAGTTACGCGCGCAGCCACGGCAATTGCTCGCGGCTGTAGCGGAAGGTCTGAAACACGCTGTTCAACTGGCCCGGACCGGTTTTACGCGCCGCTTCATCCGGGTATTCGCCGAACCACGGAATCACGTACTCCCACACCACTTCCACTGCCGGAGTCACTTCGAATAAACGCCCGGTGGCCGACTCGGTAATGTGCGTATTGCCGTTCGCGAGCCGCTGCGCGTTGCCCATGAACGCGCTGTAGAACATGTTCACCATGTCGTCCGCGTATGACCACACCACTTCGCGGCTGACAGGATCGATCTCCAGCACTCGCGAGAACACCACGTGCGCGCCAGCGCGGAAATTGCCGTTGTCGAAGGTGAGAATGTTGCCGTTGGCGAGCGCCACCGGCGCATGCTGATGCGAAACCACGCTCGGTGGAATATGCATTGTCACGGCGCCCGTTTGACGATCGACCGCGATGATGCCGGACGTGGTGCGCAAACTCATCAGCACCTCGCCCTGTGCGTTCACACCGAGCCCGTTCACGAGCGGCCAGTGATAGCGGCCGAAGCCGGGCGCAATAGGAAAGTCCTTGGGATTCAGGTGCTCCCAGGCTTTCCATTCCCATACAAGTTCGCCCGCTCGATTCACTTCGCGGATCACGTCGCCGTACATCGCCTCTTCGGGGCCATGCGCGGTGCCGCCCGGCACGCGATCCGCGAAACCTGCCGGCACCGGTGCGCATGCGGCATAGAGCAGATTGCCGTTCGGCAGCCACTGCGCGTCATGGTGATGCGCCGGGTCTTGGTAACGCCAGACCACTTCGCCTTGCGGGGTGACCTCGTAGAAATCGCCGCCATGCCACATCGACCACGGTGCGTAGCGATCTTCCGAGTCCGCATGATTGCCGTTGTAGCCGAGATTGCCGTTCGGCAGAATCACCGCATGACGGCCGGGACGCACCGGCATGTGCCATTCGTGCACCACCTCGCCGCCGATATCCACGAGATACACGCGCCCGCCTGCCGTCTGCGGCGCGATCAGCGTGTAGCCGCCGGCGGACAGTTTCGGGTCGTGAGCAATAAGGCCGACGCCGCGGCGGCGCTGGGTAATTTGGTCGACTGTGGTGGTCACGATTCGCTCCGTTAAGATGGTGGAACAAATCTAGGCCATTCGATGCGTCAGGAAAATCTGATTGTTCTATACGGGCCGTTCGATAAAACTATACAGTCCAGTCATGCGTCCAATATCACAGACATTCCGCTGCTTCGACGAGGTAGTCAGACGCGGTTCGATCCGAAAAGCGGCAGAAGCCCTGCATCTGACCGCTGCCGCAGTGCACCAGCAAATCCTCAATCTGGAGGAGCAGGTCGGCTCGCCGCTGTTCGACCGCCTGCCGCGCGGCATGCAGCTCACCACCGCCGGCGAGATCATCATTGCGGCAGTGCGGCGCGGCCAGCGCGATTTCGACAACGCCATGACGCAGGTGGAAGATCTGCGTTCGCTGCGGCGCGGGCATGTCAATCTGGCGGTGTCGCCGTCGTCCGCTGAGCAATTGGTGCCCGATGCGATCCAGGCCGCGATGGAGCGCTATCCGGGCGTGACCTACAGCGTGCGTTCGGGCAACGGCGAGAGCATCCTGAAGTGGGTGGAGAACGGCGAGGCCGACATCGGCTACGGTCTGCGCCGCAAGCCGCCGCCCGGTGTCGTGGAAGTGCGCGCGTTCGCGCAGTATCTCGGGCTGGTCACGCCGCCTGGGCATCCGCTCACGAAACTGCAGAAACGTCCACGCCTGCGCGAATGTCTCGACTATCCGCTCATCCTGATGACGCCGGATACCGAACTACGCGCCATGGTGGACCAGATCGATCACCGCGAAAGACGCAAGGCGCGTCCTCTGGTGGAAACCAGTTCTGTTTCCATGGTGCGGCGGCTCGTGGCGGACGGCGTCGGCATCGGGTTTCTGATCGCGGAGAACGTTGCCGAAGACGTCGCCGAGCGCAAGCTGGCATGGACACCGCTCGCCGATGCGGGCGCCCAATCGTTCAGTTGTCTGTATCAGCGCTCGGATCTGACGAGTACCGTGGCGATGAGCATGTTTCTGCAGTTCCTCGGTCAGGCGATCGAAACCATCGAGGACCGCTTTCACACGTCGACGCAATCGGTCCGCAAGCGTGGCACGCGCGTCAGTTAGGCGTATGGTCCGCCGCGCCGAATCGTTCGACGCACGCCTCGCGCACCCGTTCGACCGGCATCGACCAATCCTCGCCCGGCGCGCGTCGGAACAGACGCAACGTGTGCGGATACCACGGCGAATCGTTGCGATCGTGCAGCCAGCGCCAGTCGATATCTTTTTCCGGCAGCATCACCCAGCACGGCTTGCCGAGCGACGCGGCCAAATGCGCGGTAGACGTGTCCACGCAAATCACCAGATCGAGTTGCGCGATGATCGCGGCGCTGTCCGCGAAATCCGTCACGCGCGAGCCTAGGTCGAGCAGCGGTTGATCGGCGGCCGGCTGGCGCGCCTCGTCCTCGCCGCGCCCTTTTTGCAGACTCACGAAGCTCACGCCGGGCACGCTCCAAAGCGGCGCCAATATGGCGAGCGAAGGGATCGAGCGGTTCACATCGTTATGATGGTTCGCGTTGCCTTTCCATACCAGACCGATCCTGCGGCCGGAAGGCAGTGCGTCCAGCACGGGACGCCACCGCTCGACCAGCGCCGGCTCCGCCGCGAGACGCACGGCACGCGGAATCGTGTCCACACTCGTACGCAGATGCAGCGGCGCGCTCAGCAGGCTCGTCCAGCAGTCGTAAGCGGACGTTTGTGCGCGCGCGGTGTCGTGATCGAGCACGGCATCGACGCCGTCGACGCATGCCATCAGCCTGTGCAGCGACGGTGCGCACGCGAAGGCGATATGCGAGGCGCCCTGCGCTTTCAGCAAGGCGAAATAGCGGCTGAACTGAATCATGTCGCCGAGACCGTCCTCCTGCCACACCAGCAGCGACTTGTCGGCGAGCGTGTCGCCTTGCCACTGCGGGCAACCCAGCATCGCCACAGTCTTGTGATGCACGAAACCAGGTTGCTGGTAGCGGCATTCGTAAAGACGCCAACCCTCTTCAAAACGGCCCATGCCGAGCAGCAACACGCTCAGGCCGAATTTCGCATCGCCGTAATCGGCACGTAAAGCGAGCGCTCGCCGATACGCGCTTTCGGCCTCGGGGAATTGCATGAGTTGCGCCCTCGCCGCGCCTAGGTTGTAGTGCGCCTCGGCCATATCGGGGCACACGCCAAGCGCCTGCTCGAAAGCGTCGACCGCCGCCGGCAAACGATCCAGCCGGCGCAGCACGCACCCCAGGTTGTTGTGCGCGTGAACGAGATCGGGCCGCAGGCGGATCGCTTCCCGGTAAGCCGCTTCGGCCTCGAACAGATGCTCCATTTTGCACAGCGTCACACCGAGGTTGTAGTGCGCTTCGGCGTAATCGGGACGTTGCGCGATGGCGTCGCGATAAGCCGCTTCCGCTTCGGGCAAACGTTCGAAATCGGCGAGCACGGTGCCGAGATTCAGCAGGGCTTCCGCGTAATCCGGACGAATGGCGAGGGCGAGGCGAAAAGCCAGCTCGGCTTCGGTGTGACGAAACGTCGCCTTCAGCACGCCGCCGAGGTTGTTGAGCGCCTCCGGATACTGCGGTCGAATTGTCAGTGCCTCGCGATAGGCGGCGTCCGCTTCGGCGAGACGGCCCAATTCCATCAGCACGTTGCCCAGATTGTTATGGACTTCGGCATGAGCCGGCAGTCCCGGCAGTGCATCCCGGAACGCCGCTTCCGCTTCCTGCGGGCGGCGCAGTTCATGCAACACGATGCCGCGGTTGTAATGGGCTTCGGCGTAGTCCGGGCGAATGGCCAGCGCCTGGCGATACGACGCCTCCGCTTCCTCCTTGTAGCCGAGCCCGTAGAGCACGGCGCCGAGATGATTGCGGGCGTCCGGGTCGCCGGGCCGCAGCGCGACCAGTTGCCGGTACATCGCCTTGGCCGCCGACAGACGACCGAGCGACTTGAGCAGCATGCCGAGGCTGCCGTACACGTCGGCATAGTCCGGTCTGAGTTGCAGACAGCGGCGCCAATAGCGTTCCGCCTCGGCGGGACGCTGCAAGGCGAACGAACAGGCCCCGGCGATATTCAACGCGTCGGCGAGGGCGCCATCCGGCATCGCATCGCCGTCGACGAGCGGCGTCACCATCGACAAAGCCTCGGCGAATTGGCCGGCCGAGAACGACGAGACGGCCCGCTGGTTGATATCGTCGATCGGGGATGCGAGCTGCGTGTGGTTCATGAGTCGTGGTAACTGGAGTCGGCGATAAGCCGGCCGGGTCGGTCGCATGCGCCGCGCCCTGACCGGCGCTTCGGCTGCGGGTACGGGTCGCGCCAAAGCCTCGGTGCAGCCGCGAAAGCGGAACATGTACCACGCAGCTTACGTGAATCGGCGCGCCTGTAACGCGGCGAAATGAACGGCTTTCGGCCTTCTAATCCCACGCTATAACGAGCATGACAAACAAAAAGACGGCGCGGCGATGTTAGAATCGCCCGCGTCTTTACACCCGACATCATGAATCCACGCTCTCGCAACCACCTGACCGCATGGCTTGGCCTGTTCGCCATGTGGCTCGTCGTGTTCGCGCCGGTCGTGAGTCAGATGTTGATGGCAAACCGCGCGCACGAGCCCTTCGCCGCGCTCTGTTCGGTATTGCAGCCGCGCAATTTCAGCGTGGTCGGCACGGCGAGCGTGACCACGCAGGCTGCCCCGGCACCGGTCAATCTCAGCCATGACGACGCGTTCGGCGCGTGCGGCTACTGTCATCTGCTTCAACACCACGTCGCCATGCCGACGGTCGCCGCCGCCGAGCCGCCGGCCGCTCTCGCGCTTGCCGGCACTGCGCCGCCCACACTCTCCACCCGCTTCACGCCGCTCGGCGCCTTTCCGTCCGGCCGTCCCAGAGCTCCGCCCGTCGTTTCCTGATCGCCATCGGTCCTGATCGCGCATTCGTCGCACCCGTCGAGGGGGCGCGCGATCGTCTGTTCCATGCATCGAGGAAACGTTCATGTTCAACTTCGCCCTGCGAAGGCTGCCCTTTTGCGCCTGCCGTGGCGCGCGCGGCGTCTCGCTTCAACCGCTGCCCCGGCCGCTCCTGTCCGGCTATCTGCCGGCCATCGTTCCGGCGTTTGTTCCCGCGTTTGTTCCCGCGTTTGTCCCGGCATTTGTTCCGGCCTTCATCGCCTCGTCCGCTCATGCGCAGAGCGCTAGCGCAGACGCCGCGCTGCCCGCCATCAGCGTCAGCGCGAATGCCGCCGCCGCGCCGCGCGCTGTCGATCCCAAGCTGCCGGCCTCGGTCGAAACTGTCACCCGCGAGCAGTTCGACAACTGGAACGTCGTCAACACCGAAGACGTCCTGAAGTACATGCCGAACCTCGCCGTGCGCAAGCGCTTTATCGGCGATCTGAATTCGATCATCGCCGTGCGCGGCACCAGCAACACGCAAAGCGCGCGCGGTCTGGTCTACGCGGACGGTCTGCTGCTCAGCAATCTGCTCGGCAACAGCTATTCGTTTCCGCCGCGCTGGTCGATGGTGTTTCCCGACGAGATCCAGCAGGTCGATGTGATCTACGGGCCGTTTTCCGCGCTCTATCCGGGCAACTCACTCGGTGCGACCGTGCTCATCAGCACGCGCATGCCGAAACAGTTCGAAGCGAGCGCCGACGTCAAGGCCTTCACGCAGCACTTCAGCCTGTTCGGCGTGAACCAGAATTTCAACGGCAGCGAAGCGAGTGCGACACTCGGCAACCGCATCGGCAAGTTCTCGTTTCTGCTCGGTGTGAATCACCTGGAAAACACCAGCCAGCCGCTGCAATTCGCCACGCTCGCCAAGTCCCGCACGCCCGCCAAAGCCGGCGACACGCCGGTCACCGGCGCGTACTTCTACAACAACCAGACCAACACGCCGACAGCGGTGCCCGGCGTGAACGGCGAAGGCATCGAACACACGGTGCAGGACCAGTTCAAGCTGAAGATGCAGTACGACTTCACGCCGACACTGCAGGCCGGCTTCACGCTCGGCTATTGGCATCAGACGTACAACAGCCAGACCTCGAGCTTTCTGCGCGATGCGAACGGCAATCCGGTCTACAGCGGCAAAGTCGCGATCGACGGCTACGAGTACACGATTCCCGCCGCCGCGCTCGCGCCGAGTCTCGGCCATAGCGAGAACTGGCTGTATGGCGTGTCGCTGAAAACGCGCAATACCACCGGCTGGAACGGCGAAGCGATCGCTTCGTACTACGACGTCAGCAACAGCGTGGCGCGCACCGCGAATTCCGGCGCGCCGGGCAACGGTCCGGGCACCGTGCTCTTCGGCGACGGCGCCGGCTGGAAAACGCTCGATCTGCGCAGCACCTACACGCCCGCGACGAATCAGGCCGGGCTCGCGAATCACGCGCTGAGCTTCGGCTATCACTACGACAACTACTTCGTCGACAACGAAAGCTACAACACGCTGAACTGGCGCGACGGCGCGGCCACGTCGTTCGCCAACGCGTTTGCCGGCAAGACGCAGACCCAGGCGCTCTACGCGCAGGATGCCTGGCGCTTTCTGCCGCGCTGGAAGCTCGTCTACGGCGTGCGCTATGAAGACTGGCAGGCTTATGGCGGCTCGCAGTCGCTGGGCGGCACGACGCTGCCGTATAGCGACGTGAGCCAGCAGCACTTCTCGCCGAAAGCCTCCTTGTCATTCGACGTCACCGACGATCTGATCTTGCGCGCGTCGATCGGCCGCGCCTATCGCTTTCCGACGGTCGGCGAGCTGTTTCAAGGGCAGATCAACGGCTCCGCGATCGTCAACAACAATCCGAACCTGAAGCCCGAAGACGATCTATCAAAGGAACTGAGCGCCGAATGGGCGCACTGGAACGGCGTATTCCGCTTCTCGCTGTTTCAGGACGACGTGAAGAACACGATCTTCAGTCAGACCGATACGACCGTGATTCCGAACGTGACGAACTTCCAGAACATCGGCAAAGTCCGCTCGCGCGGCGTCGAAACGAGCTACTCGGGACAGGACGTGCTGGTGCGCGGCCTGGATCTGCTGGCAAGCGTGGCCTACACGCAGTCGAAGATCATCGCCAACGCGCAGAACCCGGCCTCGGTCGGCAAGTACTTCTACCGGATTCCGCTGTGGCGCGCGAATCTCGCCGCGACGTACCACTTCGACGAACGCGCCGCGCTCACGCTGGCCGCGCGCTATTCCGGCCGTCAGTACAACACGCTCACCAACACGGACACGAATCCGGATGTGTTCGGCGGTACCAGTTCGTACACGGTGGCCGACGCGAAATTCAGCTACAAGCCGACCAGGCTGAGTGAAATTGGCGTTGGTGTCGACAACCTGTTCGATGCCCGCTACTTCGTCTATCACCCGTATCCCGGACGTACGTTCTACGTGGAAGCGAAGCTGCGCATGTGAGCGCGCTGAAACCAGGCGCTTACGCATCCACGTCGCTCGAACTGTTCGATTCATCTTTGCTTCAGGAGGATTTCATGTCCACCACCACTGGCGCCGACGTCCGGCGCGTCACGCCGGCGACCACCGCTGTCCATCCAGGCTATCGCACGCTCTGGCGCTGGCATTTCTACGCGGGTCTCTTCGTGATGCCGTTTCTGGTCGTGCTGGCGATCACCGGCACGCTGTATTGCTTCCAGCCGCAAATCGAGCCGCTGCTCTATCCGGGGCGCCTGATCGTCGCGCCGCAAGCCGCGCCGAAGCTGCCCGAAGAAGCGCTGCTGGCGAGAGCGCGCGCGGCCATGCCACCGACCGCGCTCGCGCTGACCGCGGTTGTCGCGAACGCACCGGAGCACAGCGCCGAATTCGTCTTCCGTCTCGCGGACGGCGATAAGCAGAGCGTCTATGTGAACCCCTATACGGGCGCGGTGCTGGGCACGCTAAGCGTTGAGCGCCGCTTCATGCAAGTGGACCGGATGCTTCATCGCAAGCTGCTGCTCGGCAAACCCGGCGAGCTGCTGATGGAGCTGGCCGCATGCTGGACGCTCGTGATGATCGGCACAGGCGTCGCGTTGTGGTGGCCGCGCGAGAAAACCACTGCACGTGCGGCGCTGTTGCCGCGCTTTGCGCTGAAGGGACGCGCGCTGTGGAAGAACCTCCATGCCGTGATGGGCGTCTGGCTCGCGCTCGGCGCGCTCGCGTTCGTGTTGACGGGACTGCCGTGGACGGGTTCGTGGGGCAAGCAATTCAAGGCGCTCGCGACCGCCGCGAATCTCGGTGCGCCACCGGGTTCGCGGGGCGCTTTGCCAATGCGTTCCGTCATGCCAGCAAAGAACGGCGCGCAGCACTCCGCACCGGACACGCACGCGGACAACACGGCGCACAATGAGCACGCCGAACACAACGGCCACGGCGTCCATGACGCCAGTATGAACTCGATGCCCGGCATGGTGATGGACGACCTGCCGCTGCCGCTCACGCCTTGGGCCGTCGGCAACACACGCGTGCCCGACTCCCGCCCACCCACCGCCGCCGACGAGGCGGGCGCCGCGCATCCGCTGCCGCTCGGACGCGTCGTCGCGCTGGTTGCCTCGCTCGGCGTGACGGAGGGCTACAACATCGTGCTGCCTGCTTCCGCGACTGGCGTCTACACCGTCTCGTACTTTCCGGACGATCCGAAAGACCAGCGCACGCTGTACATCGACCAATACAGCGGCGCAGTTCTGAAGGACATCCGCTATGCAGATTACGGTGCGGTGTCGAAGGCCGTGTCGTACGGCACGTCGCTGCATATGGGCCGTTATTTCGGCGTCGCCAATCAGATTCTCTGCGCCGTGATTTCTATGGGACTGGCGGCGATGGCCATCACCGGCTGCGTGATGTGGTGGAAGCGGCGGCCGCAACGCTCGCTCGGGGCACCGTCGCGCGAACGCGCCGCGCCGCCGATGCGCGGCTGGAAAATCGGCCTCGTCCTGCTCGGCATCGTGTTCCCATTGATGGGCGCCACGCTGCTTGCGGTGTGGCTTGTGGACCGGGCGATCTTCGGCCGTGCCGCGCGGCGGGCGGCGACGCCGTGACGGCGGCTGCCTAGCCGTTTGTGTGGTTGGGGGAAGGCGGGACGCGGCTTGCCTGGAATACGCCTAAAACAGGCCCGGAATGACGCGATAACGCACGCGGCGCTTGTAGGTCCGATAGCCTTCATCCGCGGAGAGAAGCCGCTCTTCGCGCACGATGCGCCCCACCTGCAACGCGAACTGGCACCCGTACACCAGCAGGTTTTGCAGGCCGAAGTTCACCAGCAGGAAGCCGATGTCGGTGATGAAGTAACCAAGGTACATCGGATGCCGAATGAAACGATAGGCACCGCGCGATACGACGCCGCGATTGGCGGGCAAGATGCCGAACGAGCGGCGCAGCGACGCCTTGGCGAACAGTTGCCAGCCTATCCCCAGCAGTTGCAGCGCGGCGCCCACAGCCTCCGGCACGAGCTGCACGCCGGGCGCGAGACGCACGGCGAGGAAATAGTACGTGCCGCCCATTGCACACAAGAAAGCGAACGGCCGCCAATCGCGTCTCATGGGCACCCGCGATACGAGCGACAGTCCGACCGTGAAACATGCGGAAACCACCAGAAATAACAGCGTGATTCGCGAGGGCGCCGCGCGCCATTGCGTGATCGCGGCATAGGCGAACAGACTCAGCATGGTCGCCGCGCCCGCGCGCGCGGCTACTTCCACCACCGCCTCGCGCCAGCCGCCGGCATTGCCCGTTTCCGCCGGCATGGCACCGGTCAGGGTGGCGCCTTCGGTAGTGACGGCGAGTGGCTGGTTTTGCAAAGGTGTCGTCGGGGTCATGGCGCGCTCACTTGGAAATACGCAGGATTTGCGAAGCCAGCTGCGAAAAGCACGGCTTCAGATCGGCTGGTGTCGCGGCGTAGCAATACACGCCGACCGGCTGTTTTGGGTTGTAGCATCGCGATAGCGAATCCGCCGTGTTGGCCATGCACTTGAGCACGTCCTGGCCGAGCTCGTTGTCCGGACCGGCGGGCTTGGTCAGCTCATTGCCGTAGCCGAGTGTGAACACGTAGGTGCCTTCGGCACGCGCCGCTGCGGCCATCGCTTCGAGCAGATTGCGCGATACGCGGTTGACGTTCACATACGTCGCATTGCCGTTCGACACCACGCGCGGCGAGGTCACGGGCCAGATCGGGAAGGTCTGCTCGTTGACGTTGTGAGCGTTGTACCACTTCGGCATGGCGGTCACGAAGCCCGACGTATCGTTCTGATAACACGGCGACGCCAGCTTCTGACTCAGGGCATTGATGCTGAATAGTCCGGAGGCGGAACCGCTTGGACCATCGCCGCTCGCGAGCGTGGTGGAGATGTTGTTGCACTTGCTCTGGTTGGTCGTAAAAAACGACGAGAAGCTATTCGGTGCGCCATCCGAGAAGAACACGATGACGCGCAGGCTCGAAGGTTGTGTAATTACCGTGTTCAACTGGTTGCGCGCGTTCCACAGTGCCTCCGGGGAGTTGGTGCTGCCGTCGAACGTGTACTTGTTGATATCCGTGGTCATCGTTGCGCGATCGAAACCACGCGTGTTGCCCTTGAACGGTACATCCACCACCGTGCCGTACGCGAAGTGCATCAGCGCGACGCGGTCATTCGTCACGTCGAAATTATTGAGAAACGCCACCGCATTCGAGCGCACCGCAGCCGGCACGCCAGACGTGTTAAGCGACTTGGTGTTATCGATCACAAACACCATATCCAGCGTCTTGCGAATCGCCTGCGAAGACGAACTCACGTTCAGCACATTGAATCCAAGTACTTTCGAGAACGTAACCGGCACGCTCGCCTGCGCGGTCATGCCGATCGTCACCGTGCCGGCGTTGAACACGATCGACGGCGTACCCGCGCTCACGCTCGAGCCGAGAAAACCCGCCGGATAGTTCGCCGCGAAAAACGCCGTTGCGGCCTGCTGTGCGTTATTGGTCTGCTCCGTCTGGTTGTTACCGCGCGTGACTGCTTCGCCGGCCGCGATCACTGCGCCATCGGTGGCGGCGTCCAGACGCGCCTTGATCATATAGCCGAAACCGGAATCCACCGCGAGGCCGAGGATGCCCAACAAGGCGATCAGCGACACCGCCACGAAAATGCTGACCGATCCTCTCTGCCGCCTTCTGAATGCCGCTTTTGTTTTCGCTTTTGTTTTCATTGCTACCCCCGGTCCTGCGTTTTTCTTATCTAATCAGGCATTTCTTCGCCGCGTCAGAACACCGTCATTGCATAGAGATTCGGCGAAAGAGCGGGCGTCGTGAAGCCGCGGCCCAGATTCAGCGAGCCGATTAGCGGCGTCTGTAAATAGAACGCCTCTACCGCGTACGCGATCTGGCCGTCCGAAAGCTTGCCTTGCAGCAGATTGACCACCGGCGACGCCGTCCCGGCCGCGGGAATGCCGCTGCAACTGCCGCTGCCGTCCGTCGCCCAGTTCGTGCCGCTGCTGCCGCAGCTCCACAGCTTGCTCGCCGGAGCGTAGTTGCCGCCGTTCCAGCGATATTGCGCGACCACCACGCCCGTGCAATTGTTACCGTTGCTGTCGCAGTTGTTGTTGCCCATGATCTCGGTGATGTAGATCATGCCGTGTGCGCTCATGTTGAGCGGCGGCGTGGTTGCGCTGAGCGAGGACATGATGGTCTGCATCGGAAACGTAAGCGATGCGCGCGAGGACAGGTTCGCGCCTTCGCGGCTCACGTTGATCAGAATCATCTGCGCCTGGATGTTGCGCGCAATGTCGTACACCGGCAGCGCGAGCGCCACCATGATTGGCAGCAACAGCGCCATCTCCACCGTGACGATGCCTTTGGACGCGCGGCGGCTTGACGAGGAACGTGTGCGCATGTCAGAAGCCCTCGTTGCGCATCGTCGCCGCGACACTGAAGCTGAACTTGCCATTGGCGAAGAACGGCTTGACCAGCGGCGTCAGAAGCGGCCAGATGCAGTTGATCTGCAGCACCACGATGTCGCCCGGATTGCCGAACATGCCGGTGCTGTAACTTGTTTGCGTGTTGTAGCTTTGAGTCGCCCCGTTGATGGTGATCACGTAACTCGGGGAGACGAGCGAATAGAGACCCATCGAGCTGTTTTTGATCTCCTGCACGACAGCCAGATAGCGCTGCTGATTGGTCGCGTTCGGATCGAGGTTGGTCTGCCCCGTTACCGAATAGCGCGCGCCTTCCCGCACCGCGTATTGCATGGTCAGATTGACCCACAGCGCAATGCCGAGATCCATCGCAAAGCACACCAACAGAAGCAGCAGCGGCGCGATCAATGCAAACTCGATCGTGGCCACGCCGCGTTGCTTGCGCGTGAGCCCGCGCCTGCCTGCGCGCACCTCCCCGCTAAAGATCGACGTGTGGCGAGCGGATTTCATTTCGTCTCCTTGTCCAGCACCGGCACCGGCTTGCGGGCGAGCCCCGCGCCGCGTCCGGCGTGCAGACGCAGCGGCCAGCACAATGCTTCCAGCAACGAGCGCGGCTGCGCACCGTCGTCGAGACCGGTGGCCGGCCACTCTTCTTTGGCGGGCACCCACTGCGTATCGAACAGGTGATCCCATAGCGGCAGCAGTTGCGTGAAGTTATGGTTGAAATGCTCGGTGCGGTTCGAATGATGCAGCCGGTGATACTGCGGATTGTTGACCCACGTGATATAGCGGCCAAGGTCCACGCGCAGGTTCAGATGCGCGAAATAATTGCCGAGCATGAAAATGATCGACGTCGATCCGACGATCCAGGGTTCGACCTTGAACAGCACGCCGATCAGCGGATAGAGCAGACAACCCTTGATGAGCGATTCGACCCAGTGGTGCCGCCACGTGACCGTGACATTGAATTCGACCGCGCTATGGTGCAGCGAATGCAGCTTCCACAGCACGGGCCATGTATGCTGCAGCCGGTGAAACGCATACTCGAGCACGTCGATCGTGAGCAGCACGATCACGAACGAAGCCAACGCGCCCACCCCGTGCGAGTTCAGAACGACCAGCCCGCCACCAAGAGCGTTCACGATCGCGACGCTCGCCGCCGCCGTCAACGGCTTCATCGCTTCCGCGAGCGCCAGATACACGCCCGCGTAGGTCACGTTGAAACGCTGGCCGGCGCGCGATTGCAGCATCGCCGCGGGCCAGCGCCGTTCGAGCGCCGCGCCCGCGGCCATCATCACCAGTCCGAGCGCGTACATCCGCAGCCACAGGCTTGCGTGCTGCAGGAGGTCAGGAAACGGGCTGGATGCGAGCATGGGATTCCCCGGTGTATGCCTGGCGTTCAACCGCCCGCCATACCTTGGACGGCCGGTGACAGCTGACGCACGATCTGGATCGCCGACGGACCGACCAGCACGGCCAGCAGTGTCGGAAAAATGAAAAACATCAGCGGAAACAGCAGCTTCAAAGCGATCTTCGCAGCCTGCTCTTCCGCACGCAAGCGTCGTTTGGTGCGCAGGTTGTCGGTATAAACACGGAGCGAGTCGCCCACGCTGGTGCCGAAGCGGTCCGCCTGGATCAGCATCGCGGCGAGCGTGTCGATATCTTCCACGCCGGTGCGCAGCGACAGGTTGCGCAGGGCCTTCTCGCGCCCCGAGCCGGCGCGCAGCTCCAGCAGCACCATGTCGAATTCGTCCTTGAGCGCGTGGCTCTTCACGCCGATTTCCTGGGTGACGCGCAGCATCGCTGCGTCGAGGCCGAGGCCCGCTTCCACGCAAACGGTCATCAGATCGAGCGCGTCGGGCAGATCCTCGAACAGCTTGCGCTGACGGCTTTCAACGAGGCGCCTCATGACCACGTTCGGCAGATAGAAGCCGAGCGCCGAGGCAGCCAGCACGGTCAGCAGCAAATAGATGCGCTCGCCGGCCTGGAAGGCGTTCCCGAAAACGATCAGCGCAATTGCCGGCAGCGCAAGCGCCAGCACAGTCTTGACAGCGAAATAGACGGCTGCCGCGGACGGCGTGCGAATACCCGCGTTCGCGAAGCGCAGACGCAGCACCGACTTGTCCCAGTCCTCTTTCGGCAGCGAAAGTCTGGCGACCCGCTCGGACATCTTCGTGACGGTCTCGACCCAGTTCTTTTGTGCACCGGTGTCAGCCTCGGCGGCGACACCCGGCTGCCCGATCTCTTCAATGCGCCGTTGCACCGGGTCGGGGCGCAGCAATGCCATCGCCTTCAGCGCCGCGCCGAACACGATCAGAAACATCACCCCCAGCAGCACGATCTGTTCAATTTTCATGGTCTGCGGGCCGAACCCGCTCTCCTCGTGTCGAAACCGTGATCTAGACGCGAATGCGCACCACTTTACGCATCCACAAGATACCGAACAGCATCATCGCGATCGCCACGCCGGCGATTTGCGGGCCCGCCGGGTCCTTCCAGAACACGCTGATGTAGCCGGGATTGAGCACCGACAGCAGCCCGAGAATGGCGAATGGCAACACGCCCAGCACCCAGGCCGACAACCGCCCTTCCGCCGACAGCACGCGCACCTTGCCGAGCAGCTTGAGCCGTTCGCGAATGATGCCGGCGATGGATCCGAGAATCTCCGCCAGATTGCCGCCTGCCTCGCGCTGGATCAGCACGGCGATCACGAAGTAGCGCAGATCCTCGACCGGCACGCGATTCACCATGTTCAGAAGCGCGTCGCTCATCGACACGCCGTAGTTGATCTCGTCGAACACCAGCGCGAATTCGCCGCCGAGCGGATTGGGTAGTTCTTCGCCGACCATGCCGAGCGCGGCCGGAAACGAATGGCCGGCGCGCAGCGCGCGGGCGATCAGATCGGCCGCGTCGGGCAACTGGCGTTCGAGCTGCAGCACGCGTTTGGTGCGCTTGCGGCAAAGAATCAGCGTGGGCAGCAGGCTCGCCACCACAGCGAACACGCCCATCACCGGCGCGGGCAATAGCAGCACAAACCCGCCCAAGGCGCCGAGCACCGCGCACAGCAACGTGTAGGTAACGAAGCGCGCCACCGACCACTTCAGTCCTGACTGCTGCAACTGCCGATCGAGCGCATGCACGCGCGGTATGCGAAGCAGCAACTGCGTGACGAACGGCGACTCGCTCAGCATGCGCTGCTTGAGAATCGAGAGCTGTTGGCTGCTCACGTTGCCGCCGGCGGAGAGCGCACGAATGCGCTCGTCCATGCGCTTGACGTCCTTGCCGTGGTGGCTGCTCCAGAACAGATAAACGGCCTCGATGGCCAGCACCACCGCGAGAAACGCGAGCACCGCAAAGCCGATAAACGACGTGTTCATGTCTCTCTCCTCAAAGCCGTTGCGCGCTCATACTTCGAAACGCCGTGCCGGATCGAACATCTGGTCCGGCAGCACGATGCCGAAGCCCGCCAGCCGTTCGCAGAATTTCGGCCGTACCCCGCTCGCACAGAAATAGCCTTTGATCATGCCGTTTTCGTCGACACCGGTACGCTTGAACGTGAAGATCTCCTGCATGTTGATGATGTCGCCTTCCATGCCGGTGATTTCGGAGATGCTCATCAGCTTGCGGCGTCCGTCGGTGAGTCGCGAAGCCTGCACCACGACCGTGATGGCCGACGCGATCTGCTGGCGGATCGCCTTGATCGGCATCGTCAGACCGGCCATGCCGACCATGTTCTCGAGCCGCGTGAGCGCGTCGCGCGGCGTGTTCGCGTGCAGCGTCGCCATCGACCCCTCGTGGCCGGTGTTCATGGCATGCAGCATGTCGAGCGCTTCGGCGCCGCGCACTTCGCCCAGCACGATACGGTCGGGGCGCATCCGCAGCGCGTTCTTCACCAGCGAGCGCTGCGAGATTTCGCCCTTGCCTTCGATATTCGGCGGCCGCGTTTCGAGCCGCAGCACGTGTTGCTGGCGCATCTGCAACTCGGCTGCGTCTTCGATCGTCACGACCCGCTCGTCCTCGGGAATGAAGCCGGAAAGCAGATTGAGCAGCGTGGTCTTGCCGCTGCCCGTGCCGCCCGAAATCAGTACGTTCAGCTTCGACTTGATCAGCGCTTCGAGCAGTTGCGCCATCGCGGGCGTGAAGCTCTGGTTGTTCACCATGTCGGTGACTGTGAGCGGATTCACCGCGAAGCGGCGAATCGACACCAGCGGTCCGTCGATCGCCGACGGCGGAATAATCGCGTTGACGCGCGAGCCGTCCGGCAGGCGAGCGTCGACCATCGGCGTGGATTCGTCGATCCGGCGGCCCACGCGCGAGACGATGCGCTCGATGATCTTCATCAGATGCGCGTCGTCGTAGAAAGTCACGTCGGTGTGTTCGAGGCGCCCGCGCCGCTCCACATATACGTGCTGGGACGTGTTCACCAGAATGTCGGAGATGGTCGGGTCGTTGAGCAGCGGTTCGAGCGGGCCGAGGCCGACCATTTCGTCGTGCACGTCCTGAGCGAGACGACGGCGCTCGAGTTCGTTCATCGGAATCTTGTCTTCGTCGACGATCCGTTCCACCAGTTGCGCCAGCTCGCGCCTGATCTGCTCGGGCGACAGCCGCTGCAGCTTGTCGAGCTCCACCCGGTCGATGATCGCCTGATGAATGTTCATCTTGAGCTGCTGATAGGCGCGCCGCGCCGCGAGGCTTTCAGTGGCTGCGCCCGCCGCGGCAGTTGCGGGACTGGCGCCGTCGAACGGCATCGCCCCGCTCTGGATCATCAACTGTTCGCGCAATGACATGGTGCTCTCCGCATTCTTTTCGATGACAAGCTAACCTGAACGAATTCAGGCGGTTCAGTGGCCGGGCTTCAGCTGCGGCGGCGAATTCGGCCGGCTTTGGAACAGGCGCCCGAGCACGCTCCTGCGCTCCGCAACCGGCAACGGCCACAGCAGCGCGGCCAGTTGCGAGATGCCTTGGGCGAGCGCTCCGCCCTTTGCGCCGGTCACGAGCGGCACGCCGTGATTCAGCGCCTCCGTGGCCTGCTTTTCGTCGCGCGGCAAGTGATGCGCGACCTTTGCGCCGAACGTTTCTTCGAGCGTCGCCAGGTTGATGCGCGCGTTCTTGTCGTACTGGTTGACGATCACTTTCACCTTGCTCGCCGGATAGCCGAGCTCCTTGAAAATGTCGAGCATGCGGCGGCCCGCGTGCAGGTACAGAATGTTCTGCCGCACCACCATGCAGATCGAGTCGCTGTGATCGAGCGCGTGAATCGCGAGCGGATTGATGTTCTGGCCGACGTCGATCAGCACCGCATCGTATTGCTCGCGCACCAGCGTGAGAATCCGTTCGAGATGCGCGGCGCGCAGTTCGCCCGACTTGACGGGATCGCCCGCGCCGGCCAGCACGTCGAGATTCGCGTGTACGTGCATCACGCAAGATTCGAAGAAAGCGGCGTCGAGCCGGTCGATCTGCGAGCACAGGTCGGCGAGTGTGGCGGGCGGCGCCTTGTCGGCGACCAGCAGGCTCGCATCGGCGAATTGCTGGTTGAGGTCGATCAACAGCACGCGCTTGTCGCGCAAGGCGGCCAATGCATAGGCGAGATTCACGGCGATCAGTGTCGTGCCGCTGCCGCCCTTGCAGGAGGTGAACGACACCACACGGCCGTCGCGGCGCGTGCCGCCGTGTTTCTTTGCCGAGACGTGAGCGAGCGCGTCGGCGATCTCGGCGTCGTTCAGCGGCCAGGAGAGCACGTGCCGCACGCCGACCCGCATCGCCGCCATCAGCAGCGCCGTGGACGGCGCCGGGGTGACCAGCATGCAATGCAGGTTCGGCAGCTGCGACAACACCTCCTCGATGCCGCCCAGGTCGCGCGGCGCCAGGTCGGCGTCGTCGACGATCAGCAGATCGGCGCTCCTGATCGCCGCGGCGTGCACGCGCAATTGCTTTGCTGTACCGTGCAGCGTACGCAGACGAAACGCAATGCCGCTTGCCTCGAGACGCGCCGCGATGTGCGGCGCACGCTCGGCGCTGGACGAAACGAGAAGAGTGTCGATCATGGTAAGTCTCCGCTGGCTCTGCAGCGAGCCGCCTGGTTGTGCCGCTTCAATACGAAGTCGATGAGCCGACGCCGATCGTCAAGGAATTGGTGGGCGGGGGCGGAGCAGTGAAGGATTTGGCGTAGCTCTTCTGTGCGGCCGCGGCCGCCGTCCCGTCGATACCCGCGACCGGATCGGTGTTCGCCGAGGCGTTCGGATTGAGCGTCTGCATTTCCTTGAGCTGGTTGACCGAGTCGCCAAAAGTCGCGTCCCAGTGCGGCGTCGAGCTCAGGCAGCCGGCGAGCGCTGCGCTTAAGCCGGCGCACAACGCCGTGCGGATCAGTGTCTTGGTGCTTGTCATGTCGATCTCCGTTAGGCGGCGCATTTACTGCGCGGCATTTGAGGCGCTGGTTTCCGGCGTGGCCGGGATCACGGCCACGGACGCAGCCGCGCTCGGTGCGGGAGCGGGTACGGGAACCGGCGCAGGCGCGGGTGCCGAAGCCCCTGCAGCCGGCGCGGCGCGCTTCTCGCCTTCCATGTGGCCGGTCAGGTACACGTTCGCTTCGCTGGCATCGCCGAAGTGGTCGGTCGGCAGCGGATAGTGCTGCGGCAGTGGCTTCGCGAGACGCGGCGTCACGACGAACACCAGTTCGGTCTTGTCCTGTTCGTAGCTGGTGCTGCGGAACAGCGCACCGAGCACCGGCAATTCCGCAGCGCCGGGCAAGCCCTTGATCGACCCCGTGATGTTGCTCTTCAGCAGGCCGCCGATCGCGAAACTTTGACCGTCGAACACCTGCAGCGTGGTGGAGGCGCGGCGCGTCGTGATCAGCGGCAGGATCGTCTGGTTGTTCGAGTTGCCGGCGCTGACGACCACGCCGGTGGACGACAGCTCGGACACTTCCGGCGATACCTTCAGGTTGATGCGGCCACCTTCGAGCACGGTCGGCGTGAAGGTCAGGCCGACACCGTATTGTTCTTCCTGCAGCACGATGGTCGTGCCGTTCGCGCCGTTGCTCTGCGGCACCGGAATATAGACCTTGCCGCCCGCGAGAAAACTCGCTTCCTGGCCGCTGATCGCCATCAGGTTCGGCTCGGCCAGAATCTTCACGAGCTGGTCGGTCTTTTGCGCATCGATAGCGGCCCTGAGCGGCGAATTGTTCGCTTTCGAAGCGGTCAGCGCGCTCAGCCCGCCCGACAGATAATCGGCCAGCAAGCCGAAACTCCAGCTGCCGATGCCGCCGTTGATATTGGCCGCCACGCCGAGCTGGTCGATCAGCGTCTTCGAGACTTCGGCGACCTTCACTTCGAGCATGACCTGCTGCGGCGCGGCCACATGCATCATGTTGATGATGCGTTCGCCGCTCGCGCCGCCGAGCGTTGGCGCCGGCATACCCATTGCGCGCGGCGCGGCGCCAACTGGCAACGGGCCGCTGCCCATCGGCGCGCCGCCTTGCAAGGCGGCGGTCGGACGGGCCACGAAGGCGCGCGCCAGTTCGAGCACGCGTTCAGCCTTGACCGCATCGGAGACCGTGCCGGTCAACACCAGCGTATCCGCGGCGGCCTTCACCTGAATGCCGGTTTCCTCGGGCATCAGCGCGGCGAGGGTTTGTTGCAGACCGCCCGGATCCGCGCCGACGCTCACGTCGATGATCGTGCACGAGCCGCTGCGGCCCTGCACGATCATGTTGGTGGTGCCGACGTCGGAGCCGAGCAGATAAAGCGTTTGCGGCGACACGAGCATGGCCTGCACGATGGCCGGATTGCCGACGCTGCGGCTCTTCACCGGTTCGCGCACATCGACCATGGTGGATTTGCCGACCGGGATCGTCACCGAGCTATGTTCTGCGACCGGGCCGCTGCAGTTCGGGCCACGAGCGCCCTGCTGCGCGCCGCCGGACGCAGCCCCCGGACCCATGCCGCTCGCGGCGATGGTCAGATGCACCGAACCGTTCGACGCCACCGTGAGCGGCACGTCCGGCAGTCCGGGCACACCCGCTGCGGCGTTCTGGCCGGCCGCTTGCGCCACCGGCAGCATGGTCAGATACATGCCCAGGAGCACGCACGTGCACGCTTCGGCGATCCGGGTGCGGCCCCGCGGCAGGCGCGAATTCGCTTCGCGCGGGCCGAGCGGGTGCCGCGGCGCGCTAGCGCGCTGAGTGGTTCTGGTGTTCATGTCCTACCCCCGTTATGTGCCGCATTTTTTTTGCGTGCCGCTTTGAATGTCAGTCACGCGTCGGTCACGGCTTGCAGGCTCGAGCCTGTCAAAAGCATTCTTGTCTTACGTCGGCGCCATCGAGCACCCGCACACAGTTGGCCGGCGCGTGCGCCGCGACTTTGCGCACGATATGCACCGGCTTCGGTTCCGGCGCGGGCGCCACGGCGACCGGCGTCTGCAGCAGGCTGGCCTTGGTGGCGCCGGCGGTGTCGATCGCTTTCGGATCGATCTGGTTACGCAACACCAGCGACAGCGTGCCGATGCTGCGCGCAAGGTCGATCTTCTCGGCCTGTTCCGGCAACACTTCGAGCGTCACCGCGTCGACCACCTTCGGCTTGGTTTCGTCGCGGCCCACTTCCTGCGCGACGGCCAGCACGAGAATCTTTTCGAGCACGATCTTGGAGATGTTCTGATCGCGCGTTGCGCCTGGATCGCGGCCATCTTTTTGCGTGTTGACGATGATGTCGACGTAATTGCCCGGCAGCGCGAAGCCCGCCACGCCGATCACGTCGTTCACGCGTACCGTGATGGCGCGCTTGCCTTCGCCGATCACCGCGGAAAGCCCGCC
Source organism: Paraburkholderia phytofirmans PsJN (assembly GCF_000020125.1). NCBI lineage: Bacteria > Pseudomonadati > Pseudomonadota > Betaproteobacteria > Burkholderiales > Burkholderiaceae > Paraburkholderia > Paraburkholderia phytofirmans. The sequence continues at coordinate 696,955 of NC_010676.1, read as the reverse complement.
GAGCGTGCCGACCGGCGTGAGCTTCGCATCGAGAATCGGTTCGCCGCGCAGCAGGCTTTCCTTCAGCACGCGGCCGTCGAGTTTCTGGATGTCGGAGTACGAACCGGGCGGCACGCTATTGGACGGCCAGTCGGTGAGCTTGAGGTAGTCCGGGCCGATCCGCTGGCCCAGATTGATGTCGGCTGCCGCCACCACGACTCTGGTCGTGGCATTCGACGACTGCGAGACCATCCAGCGCGAGGCGAACACCACCGCGGTGAGGCCCGCCAGCGTCGCGATCAGCAGCATCGTTACAGCGCGCGCGTTTTTCATTTTCAACCCCCGATTTTTTGTCCTGCTCAGGCTCGCGTCACACGCTGGCGAACAACACGCATGCGCTGCCTATTGCTATCGCAATGCCGTAAGGCATGGTCCCCGTCGCACTGCTTTCAGCCACACTGCCTGACCTGCGCAGCGCGCCGTTGCCCGGCGTCGCGCAACTGATCAGCAATGCCGCCGCCCCGTTCAGCCCGGCGCGCATCTGGCGACGCCGCAGCCATATTGCGAGCGACCCGATTGCACCGATCACACAGGTCGCCAAACCGATTTCCAGTGCGCCGTAAGCGCCGCAGAAGGCGCCGATGGCCGCCATCAGCTTCACGTCGCCCGCGCCCATCAGCCGCATCGCGTAGCCCGGCAGGAAAAACGCGCCGCCGGCCAGCATGCCGCCCATCCACATCGTCATGCCATCGACGACACCGTGCGTGAACCACTGCACCGGAATCGCCACGATCAATCCTGTCACGACCAACCAGTTAGGAATCCGGCGCGTTTGCAGATCCCATAGTGCGGCGACGAGTACTAGCGCCATCACGCATGGACCAACTGGAAAAGGAACCCCGTTCATTGTCCGCTCCGTTTCGAGGATCGAATTGCCCTTCTTTCCTGGAGTCGCTTCGTGTTGCGCAAGGCCGTCGCTACCCTGTCCCGAAGGACCGTCGAGACAGGGCGCGCGATCGGATTTGCATCGGGTGCTGCGCGGTGTGTCAGGCCGCGGCGTTCGTCAAGGCAGTGCCGATCGCGTTAAACATGGCTTTCAGATTGGTGGTCATGTTCTGCACCGTCACAATGATCGCCACCGCGATCAGCCCCGCCAGCAGGGCGTATTCGATCGCTGCCACACCGTCTTCTTCGCGCAAAAACTTCTTGATCGTGTTCTTCATGCTAACCCCCGTAGAGTGAAAGTTGACTTCGGTTTTGTGCCGTCTGCGGCCGCCTGAAAAACAGGTGCGCCGAAGCGGCGTTCATGCCCGTCACGAGGACGGAAAAAGTGGCGAGGCCAGCGCCTTACTTCGTCACGATCACGAGAGGCTGATACCCCGTATCCATCGCCGTGTCGTTGTTTATCGACAGCCGTTTTTCGTTGGCCCCGCCGCACCTCGTAAAACGCGTGGACTTCCCCGAACGCGATTCACGAAGACTGTTGTTGCTGCCGGAGATTTGCTGCTTTCCGTCTGCAACATGTTTTTCGCTTTGTGACTCTCTATTTGCAACGGCTATGCCAGCAGGCCTCAAAGCCTTGCTGGGCAATGATCGGCGCTCTGGAGAAGGATGCGGGAAGGAGTTCACAACACGCGATGGCTCGGATTTGAGACATCGGAAAACGCCGCAGTGGCGTCCGCTTGCCATGGTTCACGCATGATTTGCGCGCGGTGGAAAACCCGTAAGACCATTAGCTGGCAATGGTTCGACCAATGTTCCGGTCAAATTTGCTGTCATTGGGCCGACAAAAGTAGCTTTTACTTGAAACGTCCGGGATGTTGCAAACCTGAGACTGACGGCTTGAGCGTGATGCGTTAGCGCGGGAGGCCAAAAGCCATATCCGCATACTTCGCTATGTGGGGTAGCGCGCATTGCGCGATTGACGGTCGAGCGCCCTATCGTTCTCGCGTGCGATGAAATGCCCGGGATCGATGCCGCGGCGAAAGATTTTGGGGTTGCCGCGAGGAATGCATCCGTTGCCCACGAAAGATGTGCTGCGCCTTGGTGGTAGCGCCCATCAGAGCGATCTGGGATTCAACTCAGCGTCGAAATTTCGCGAGTGCAACAGCAAAACCATGGCGGATTGCACTCTCCATTGCGACCGGGACTGCGAAGAAGCCTGACGCGTCCGGTTTCGTTCAGCCCTGCGAGCCGGCCCAATAAATGGGCACGCACACAACGGTGGTCGAGGACATCGCTGTGAACCGTGAATGCCTTGACACGCCACATGTAACGGAGCGTAAAAGACCCTGCCGATGCCACTCGACTAATGCGACGATGGCGCCGCTCCACCCACACCCCGCCAAGGCCGCGTTCGTCCCGAAGCTCGATCGGAACGATGGGAACGCGATGCAGGTTTCAACACCTCGTTACAAATCGACACTGAAGACACTCGATTGGCGGTCGACACTGGGTGACACGCGGCGACACTGCGCGCGCAAAGCCCAGCCAGCCAGGACATGTTCGAAGTCGAACCCGTCTGGGCTCCACGCAGCAATCACTAAGAAGCCTTTGGTCGTTTCACGTCAACCTCATTGCGGTGAAAACATGCAGCAGACTTTCATACCCGTGCGACGCTTCAAAAAGAACACGGCCGGTCGCGACTTCGTTGTAGGCGATCTGCACGGCTGTTTCAGCCGGCTCGGAAAAGAACTGGAACTGCGCCGCTACGACCCATCGCGCGACCGGCTGTTTGCGGTCGGCGACCTGGTGGATCGGGGCATCGAATCGCCGGCCGTGCTCGAATTCGTGGATCGATATCGTATTCAATCGGTGCGTGGCAATCATGAGGACACGATCGTGCGCTGGCATCGCCACGGGGGAAAAAACGCGTCGATCCGATCCAACGGCGGAGAGTGGCTATTCGATATGGCGTACGACAAAGCAGCGCTCCACGACATCGTGGCGTATATGGCGGCCCTGCCCTACGCCATCGAAATCGAAACGGACGAAGGTCTGGTCGGAATCGTGCATGCCAACGTGCCCATGCAATCGTGGCCGAAGATGGTTCAGGCGCTCGAACAGGAGGACCGCAACGGGCCCGTTCGCCGCAAGGTGATCTGGGATCGCTCGCGCTGGATGCCGGGCAAGGCCGCAGGTTTTGTTTCGGTGCGGCGGGCCTTCGCGCAACTGTGCCAACGGTTTGCGTCAGGATGGCGAGACCCGGGCAGCCACATCGACGGCGTGGCCGCGGTGATCGTCGGGCACACGCCGGTGCGGGAGCCGAAGGTTCGCGGCAACGTCATCAATGTCGATACGGGACTCGTGTACGGCGGAGCGCTGACGCTGCTGTGTCTGGACGAGATACCCCACCTGCTCAACCGCACGGCGCGCGAGCAACCGGCGTTCGGCCGCTCGGAAGGATATCCGGCGGGCTCGGGCGCGTGATGACGATGAGGCCTGCGCAAACGCGCTCGGCCTCAGTGCGCCGATACGCCTGCACGTTCGCTGTATCGCTACACATGTGATCGGCAGCAGCAAGCCGCGATGCGCCAACTCGAATATGCCGATTCCGTCCACGCGCAGTGACACCGCGGAAAGACACGGTCTTTGACTTCATGAAAGGCCCGACGGGATGAAGAAGCTCTGCAGGTCTCTGGTTCCCCTGCGAGAGCGACCACCACCATCTCGGCCTGTACACCCGCTCCGCGTGGTCATGAAACAGCGCGGCCGAGCGAACCGACTCGTCCGCAGCGCCACGCCGATGATAAACAACTCACGTCAGCCGGCGGAGACCACGTCGATCCGCAAAGCTTCCGCGCCCGCGGCAATCGCGAGCAGGATGTCGACGTTCGGATGCGCGCCCGGCCGATTGCGCGCGTCGGCCGTGTGCTCGGCGAACACGACGAGGCCGTGCTCGGCTGCTTTGCCGTCGAGCGTGCCGAAGGTCTGCTGCAGATAGTTGTACACCGCCAGCGAACCCTGCTTGCCCGGCTTGTTCTCGATGCTGGCCACCACGGCGCCTTTGCCGTCCACCAGATCGATACGCGCGATTGCGTCGATGCCCGGCATCTGCGCGAGGTTGTCCTTGAATACGTTGCCCGGTTGAATCATTGAAACCACTCCTTGTGTTCGGAAAATTGCGGCGCGGGCCGTATCTTATCCGATAGGATGGCATGCCATGCCGAAGCGCACGGCCGTCACGGCGTCCAGCGATACACCACGATGCTCGACCCGTTGTAGTTGTCTTTCGTGATCACGTACTCGCCCGCCGCCCTCAGATACGCGCGCAGGCCGTACATCGAATCGACGTCGTTGCCGACATCCACGGTGCCCGGACTGGAATTGGTCAGCGTAGTAACGAGCTGGCCCGTAGTGAGATCGAAGGCGTCGATATTGGGCACCGTGTGCACGTAGCCGACGAACAGATAATTGCCCGCCGCCGTGATCGACTTGGGATTGGCGCTGGTGAGCGTGATCACCGGATCGGGCCGCGTGGTGTTGCCGGCACTCCAGCCGTGATAGACCTCGATGCGCGACTGCATGGCGGTCCAGTCCCAGCTTCCGGCGATGCCTTGCGCGAGGATCATGGTGTCGCTCTCCGCGAGGTAGAGAATGCGCGTGAGCGGCCGGATGCTCTGCGGTATGGAGATCGTGACCGCCGGGCCCCATGACGGTTTGCCGTTGCCGTCAAAGCCGGTGAGCGGATAGTGATAAATGTGATTGGTCCGGTCCAGACCGGCCCACACGTCGCCGCGACTATCGATGCAGAAGCCGCCCGTGACCTGCACGTTCGTATTGAACGCCGCCCCCGGAATCGACGCGTCCGGTATCGCGATGTAACCGCTCGCCGGATTGAAATGAAAGAAGTTGAAGATGCCCGGGTTCTGCCCGGACGCCACCAGAATCCGGTTGCCGCCGACCGTGACGAGCTGGCCGAAGTGCTGGCCACGCTGCGTGTCGTTCATGTTCAGGCGCGGATCGGATGGATACGTAAACGGATCGACCGTGTTCGCGACGAAGGTGCCGCCCGCCGTGCCGGTGTAGATCTGCATGCCGCTGTAGAAGTAGGCGGCGTCCGTCGACGGATCCGGGGCGGCGATCGCCTCGAAGTTGAGCGACTGTAGCTTCCATTCGAGGTTGCCGGCGCTGTCGTACGCGTGAAGGTCGGTAGCGCCGTTGCGGCCGAGATCCCAGCCACCGCCCCACGGATTGTTGAGCACGTACAGATTGCCGGCAGCGTCCTTGCCCACGCCGACCACGCGAGTGAAGCGCTTGTCGCCCACCTGCCCTTTGATGCCGCTGGTGGCGTCGAGATAACCGCCCTGAATACCGAACGTGCCGGCGAGCGTCGGCGTGCCCGCGATCGTGTAGCGCTTGATGTTCATGTCCGGCCCCTGGTCGCCGACCATGAGTTGCCCGGACGCGGCGTCGAAATACAGCGCGGAAGGCCGCGACGCTGCCGGCATCTGAATCGTATTCAGCAGCGCGCCGGCCGGACTGAACTCGACGATCGTAGCCGCGCTCTGCTGCGCGACCCAGAGGTTGCCGGCGCTATCCAGCGTGAGCGCGCCGGGGCTCGATATCTTGATGTCCTGCTGCCAGACGCCGTCGGTCGTAAAGACGCGCACGCGATTGCCGAAGAAGTCGCTTGCATAAAGCAATGAGCCCGCGGTCGCGAGTCCGGTGATGACGTCGGCATGCGGTATCGAGGTCCACACGCTGACGGGGATAATCAGGTCGCGCGTTTGCGTGACCCGGTTGTAGCGTCCCACCGAACCGCTGCCGAACGACCTGTTGTATTGAAGCGCTGCGAAGATCGACGTGGCATTGCCGGTAATGGCGCTGCCCTGGAAGTCAGCGTGCGTGCCGATCGAGCCGAGGCTCTGGCCGTTCTGATAGATCGCGACACCGCCCTCGTTCTCGTCCCACAACGAAGCCGTGTAGATCACGCCTTCGGGCGCGACCCACAGCGAGCGCGCGGTATTGCCCACGTGCGCGGCAAGCGTGCCGAACGTATTGCCCAGCCAGTCGGTGGTGTATTGCGCATAACACGTCTGCGCGAACATGGCGATCGCCGCGCATAGCAGCGCGGCACGGAGGCGGTGCTCGACCATGAATGATGCTCCCCGAACAGTCGTTCCTCGACAATGTACCTCGCCAGATATGAAATGTTGGTGATTGGTATGAAGATAGTTAAGGTACAGTGATTAAACCATGCAGCGTGCATGTAAAACGAAAATGAGCCTCCCGCTAGCAAGCGGAACACCCCTGTTTTTCGCACTTTACCGACCGCTAACCTCAGGCGCACAATCTCTGCGGACAGGACGGTCCGCCGTCTTTTCCGATCAATTAGATCGATCGCGCCGTGCCGTATCCGGCCGCGAGTTCACCCCAGCGCGCAATATGCACGCTCCATTCGGAACGCTCCATGGGCAATAAATCGTCAAGCAGACCCGAAGACCTGGTGGCGGGCGGCAGCCGTCATCATCAGATTTTCCCGAGACTCAATGAAAAGCAGTTTGCCGTGCTCGAACGATATGGCGAACGCCGGCGGCTGAAAGCGGGCGACGTTCTGTTCACTGAAGGCGACCGGCACATTCCCATGTTCACTATCGTCTCCGGCACGATCGAGGCGTCGCGAGGCGCCGGAGACAAGCACCACGTTCTCGGCACGCACGGCCCCGGCAGTTTCACCGGCGAAGTGGGAACGCTCGCGGGCCGCGGCGCGGTCGCGACGGCACGCGCCACCAGCGATTGCGAAGTGATCGTGATCGACGAGGAATCGCTGCGGGCACTCGTCGTCGCGGAAGCGGAACTGAGCGAAACGATCATGCGCGCCTACATCCTGCGGCGCGTCGCGTTCATTCAGGATCAGCACGGCGGCACTCTGGTGATCGGCAGTTCGGCTTCGTGGAGCACGCTGGTGCTGCGGCATTTCCTGAGCCGCAACGCGCAGCCGTTCGCCTACTTCGATATCGTCGAGCACGAGGAAGCCAAGGGCCTGCTCGAACGTTACGACGCGACCGAAGCCGACATACCGGTGATCGTCACCCTGCAAGGCAACGTGCTCAAGCAGCCGACCAACCGCGCGGTGGCCGATGCGATCGGCCTGAGCCCCGACCGGCTGAACGGCGAACGGTTCGACGTGGTCGTGGTCGGCGCGGGACCGGGAGGCCTCGCGGCCGCCGTGTACGCGGCGTCTGAAGGGCTGCGGGTCGCGGTGGTCGATACCAAGGCGCCGGGCGGCCAGGCCGGCACCAGCTCGAAGATCGAGAATTACTTTGGATTCCCAACCGGTATCTCGGGGCAAGCGCTCGCCGGACGCGGACTGTCTCAATGCCGAAAATTCGGCGCGGAAGTCGGCGTGCCGATCGAAGTGCTTGGCATCGAATGTGAAAACGCGCCCCCCTTTCACCTGCGCCTCAATTATGACGAGCACGTGTATGCCAACGCGGTCGTCATCGCGACCGGCGCGCGCTATCGAAAACCGCAGCTGCCGCGTCTCGAAGAGTTCGAGGGAAGCGGCATCTATTACAGCGCGACCTATATGGAAGCCGCGTTCTGCAACAACCAGGAATTGATCATCGTCGGCGGGGGAAATTCAGCTGGGCAGGCCGCGGTGTTCCTGTCGGGATTCGCGCGTCACGTGCATATCGTGATTCGCGGCGACGGACTCAGCGCAAGCATGTCGAACTATCTGATCCGACGCATCGAAGCAGCGGCGAATATCAGCGTTCATGTGCGCACGCAAATCGTCGAACTGAACGGCGAGACACAACTCGAATCGATCAAGTGGGACAGTCAAGGCCACATCGAGGAAAAACCGATCCGCCATGTGTTCCTGTTTCTCGGCGCACAGCCGAGTACCGGCTGGCTCGGCGATTGCGTCGCACTCGACAAACATGGCTTCGTGCTCACAGGTCCCGATGCGATGCCGCAGTGGTCGTCGGACCGCCCGCCGCATTATCTGGAGACGAGCCGGCAGGGCATCTTCGCGGTGGGCGACGTGCGCAGCGGTTCGGTCAAGCGGGTCGCCGCCGCCGTCGGCGAAGGAGCGGCCGCGATTCAGTCGCTGCATCAGTATCTGGCGCTCAACCGCTGAGGCCGCGCGCCTGGTGGTTCGCGACTGCCGCTATGCCTTGCGCAGATTCCTCAACGTCAAGCGGGCTTCCAGACCGCCGCCGGAACGGTTGTGCAGCGTGAGCGTCGCGTCCATCGCCATGGCCAGTTGCCGCGCGATGGCAAGGCCAAGCCCCGTGCCGCCCGTATCGCGATTGCGTGACGCTTCGAGCCGGTAGAACGGCTCGAACACTGCTTCCAGCGACTCCGCCGGTATGCCGGGGCCACGGTCGAGCACGGCGATCGCCGTCTCTCCGTTGGGCAAAGTAGCCGCCGTGATCTCGGCCGCGCCGCTGAACTTCAGCGCGTTGTCCACCAGGTTGCCGAGTATGCGGCGCAAGGCCTGCGGACGCGTCACCAGCGAATCGCCTAGCCGCCCTTCCAGGCTGACCGCCTGGCCGGCGTCCACATAATCGCAGACGAGGCTGTCGAGCAACGCGTCAGGATCGACACGGCAGGGGACTTCGGTCGCGCCGTGCAGCGTGCGCGCGTACGTCACGCCCTCCTTCACCAGGCTTTCCATTTCCTGCAGATCCTGGCGCAGCTTCGCGCCCTGGGTGTCGTCGTCCATCACGTCGACGCGCAGGCGCATGCGCGTGATCGGCGTTTGCAGATCGTGCGAAATCGCCGCCAGAATCTGCATGCGTTCGGTCATATACGTGGCAATGCGATCCTGCATCGCGTTGAAGGCGCGCGCGGCGCGCGACACTTCCGACGGCCCGTCCTCCGGCAAGCGCGCCGCCTTCAGGTCCGGACCGAGCGTATCCGCGGCGAGCGCCAGCTGATGCAACGGCCGCGTGGCGAGCCGCACCGCCAGCCAGCAGCACGCCACCAGCACCGCCAGTTGCAACGCCAGCACGAGAGGCAGCCAGCGCGAGAGCGGCGCGCCCGACATGGGCCTCATATCGATGGTCAGCGGTGTGCCGTCGCTCAATTGCAGATGCACTTGCAAGCGTTCTTTGTCGCCGGGAACGCCATTCACCGTCAGCGGATAGTGCTTGCCGATGCCATCCGCGATGGATTGCGCCACTCGCTCGGACAGATGCGCATCGATCGGGTTGCCGGCAATGCCAGGCCCCAGGATGAACTCATAGCTGCGCCGCGCGAGCCGCGGCAACCACTGCGCGCGTTCGTCCGGCGGCAGATGATCGAGCAGCGCCACCGAACTGCTCACTTCCCGCTCGATGTAACCCATCATCACGTTAGTCATGGTTTGGTCGCGCTCGGTCAGCGTGAGCCAGAACGACAAGGTCTGCGCCAGTGCGAGGCCGACGAACAGAATCAGCGCGAGCCGCGCGAACAGCGTGCGCGGCCAGTGCAGCCAGGACCAGCGCTTCATTGCGGGTCCCCAATGGCCGTCACCGCCGCGGAAAACACGTAACCCTCACTGCGCAGCGTCTTGATGTAACGGGGCTCGCGCGCGACATCGCGCAAACGTTGACGCAGACGGCTCACCATCAGATCGATAGAACGGTCGAACTGATCGGCCTGGCGGCCCTGCGTGAGATTGAGCAGTTGATCGCGCGTCAGCACCCGCTGCGGATGATCGAGAAATACGCGCAGCAAGCGGTACTCGGCGCCGCTCAGCGCGACCATGGTGCCTTCGGCGTCCAGCAGATGACGCGCGGTGGTGTCGAGGCGCCAGTCGCCGAAGGCCAGCATCGGCGCCGATTCGGTCACCTGCATGCCGGGCGGCAGCATGCGCGCGCGCCGCAGCACGGCGCGAATGCGCGCGAGCAACTCGCGCACGGCAAAGGGCTTGGGCAGGTAGTCGTCCGCGCCCATTTCCAGTCCGACGATACGGTCCGCCTCTTCGTTGCGGGCCGTCAGCATCAATACCGGCACTGCGCGGAATTTGCCGGCGCGCAGTTCGCGGCACAGCACCAGACCGTCCTCGCCGGGCATCATCAGATCCAGCACGATCAGATCGGGCGCGCCCTGCTCCAGCGCCGCGCGCATCTGGCGCCCGTTCGCCGCGAGCGACACGCGCATGCCGTTCTTCTCGAGATAACCGGCCAGCAATTCGCGGATGCCGCGGTCGTCGTCGACAATCAGTACGTGATCGATGGTTTCCATCAAGGCGTCATCTCTTTTGGCGTTTCAACTGCACTCGGCTTGCAACCATCAATGAGCACTGCACCGGATGCGCCAGTTCGGCGGCAAGGCCCCCGGTCAGGAAGACGACGATAGCCAGCAGGCGTTTCATGCGTCCTCCAGCACGGAGAGGCTCGCGCCGTCCGCGACTCCCGCTTCCAGACTATACGGATCGACGCCTTCCAGGCAACCGATGTTGACTCGCCACGACTGCGGGTCTTTACGCGTCTGATGAAACGGATAGATGCCGCAATGCTTGCAGAAATAGTGCCGGGCCACACGCGTGTTGAACTGGTAGAGCGTCAACGAATCTTCGCCGCTCAGAATCTTCAACTGGCTTGCCGGGAACAGCGGCGTCATCAATGCGCCCTTGCGGCGGCACAGGCTGCAGTTGCAGCGGCCGGCCGGGGTGATCGGGCTACGTACTTCGAATTTGACGGCCCCGCAATGGCAGGATCCGTGCAGCAAGTCGGCGCTCATGGTGCTCTCCGTGTTTTGGCAATGCCTGCTTTATAGCCTGGCCCGCACGGGGAATTGTGTCGCAGTGTATCTGGACCTCGTACAGATACACAACATTGCACCCACGCGGCTTTGGCGACACATGCCAGATACCTGCGGACGCTTCAATACAGTCATTCGCGGCCGGTACGCGAATTGCCGTTTTTAGCCTCTTCCTGAAAGGACCCTGACATGCTCTCCGCAACCAAGATCAAAACGCTTGCCGTCGCAACCGTGATCGCCGCCGCAGCCGCGAGCGGCATTGCCGCCTTCGCGGGGTCGCCCGAACCGGGCGCGAGTGTGCCCGCGCTCGGGACCAACGCGGCGGCTCCCGATTTCACCGGCATTTCGCAATGGCTCAACAGCGATCCGCTCACCTTGCAGCAACTGCGCGGCAAAGTGGTGCTGGTCGATTTCTGGACTTACACCTGCGGCAACTGCATCAACACGCTGCCTTACGTGAAAAGCTGGAATCAGAAATACAAGGACCAGGGGCTGACGGTGATCGGTGTGCATACGCCCGAGTATCCGTTCGAGCGCGATACCGACAACGTGAAGACCGCCATCAAGCGCTTCGGCATCACTTATCCGGTCGCGCAGGACAATCGCTATGCCACCTGGAACGCGTACAACAATCAGTACTGGCCGGCTTTTTATCTGCTCGACAAGCAAGGGCGCATTGTCTACACGCATTTCGGCGAAGGCGACTATGCGAAGACGGAAGCGAAGATTCAAGCCCTGCTCGCGCAACAAGGATAGCCGCGCGTTCGTATCGGAATGTATTCGGGGATTGCGGTGATACACGACTTTGCAATTCGCCGCTTTCCCGACACAAGCCAGATACGCACGCGCGGTTCAATACATCAACGCCGCTTCTCTGACAAGAATCGCATCGCAGCAAGTCCTGGGCGACCTCTGCTCATGCCTTGAGATCCGCGGACGTCTCTTATCCAACCGTTCAAGGAGAACGATATGAAATTTTCCATGATTGCTTTGACCTTTGCTGCCTGCGTGATCGGAAATGTTGCTCACGCTGCGGTTCCGGCGCCCTCGACTGCTAGCGTCGATTCTTCGCAGATCGCACAGGCGCAGCCGCAATGGTCCGCGAGCACGGCAAGTGCCGCACAGAAAACGCGTGCACAGGTTCGCCAGGAACTCGTGCAAGCCGAGAAGGATGGTCAGCTCGTCAATCTGAATCGTTCGATTTATATGGGGAGCTGAGGGACTGTTTGGCGTTGATGTCGGCGTCACGCGGAGTGCGCCGACGGCTCGGGGCGTCGAGTTCGAGTGCGCGAACGAGCCCGCTACAGGCGGAGCGTTGACGGTATAAGGGACCTCGACAGCGCCTCGCTCCACCCGCGCAAATTCAGTACTCGACGAGAATCGTCACGCGACGATTCGCGGCGCGCGCCGCCGCGTCGTCGCCGATGATCAAGGGGAAATTGTCCGCCCGGCCGATCGCGGCCATTCGGTGCGCTTCGATGCCTTTGTCCGCGAAAAAGCGAACCACCGCGCCAGCCCGCGCGGAAGACAGCTCCCAGTTAGATTCGTATTTCGCCGTTGAAATAGGCACATTGTCTGTGTGACCTTCGACGAGAATGTTGTTCTTCGATCGCTCGCGCAGTACACCGGCAATCTGATTCAACACGTCGGATGATTCCGGCAACAAACGCGCGTCGCCCGAATTGAACAGAATTTTTGCATTGATGGCGATTTCCACGCCTTGCGCCGCGTTCGAAATCGTAATCTGGCGATTGTCTCGAAGCGGCGCCAGCAGAGAAAGCAGCTGCTTCTTCGAGGCATCCGGCGTAGCGGGCGCCGCCTCTGTCACCACGTGACGCTCCAGCGCCTTGATTTCGAGTTCTCTCGTTTTGGCCAACTGCAGCACATAGAGCGCAAGGAACAACACCATCAGCGTGGTGATGAGGTCGGAGTAGGAGATCAGCCAGCGCCCGGACTCTTCCTCGCCTTCGTCTGCGGCGTCGTAGCCGGTCTTGTCCGCCGTGAGGCGTTTGTTACCCGATAAGGTGTTCATATCCGAAAAGTTTGCGCCCGAAATTACGTATGATTGCCGTCAAAGCACACTAGCCCAGCAACTCGGCCGATCTTTCCCGCACATCACCCGCGAGCCGCGTTTCGATGGTGTGAGGCGACTCTTTACGCGAGATCGCGAGCAAGCCGTCAAGATATAAACGCCTGAAGCGCAATTCGCTGTCCACCTGCGCCCTGATCTTTCCATACAACGGCAGAAAGACCAGATTAGCCAATGCGAGGCCGTATAGCGTCGCGACGAAAGCCACCGCGATACCTTGCCCGAGTTGCGCGGGTTCGAGCATATGGCCGGTCACCTGAATCAGACCGAGTACCGCACCGAGAATCCCGAACGTGGGTGCGTAGCCGCCGGCCTGTTGCCAGATCCGCGCGGCCAACATGTGATTGCGCTCATACGCATCCAGCTCTCGCTGCAAAGCGTCTTCCAGCACGGCCGTCGACACGCCGTTTGCCAGCAACTCCAAACCTCGTTTGGCAAACGGATTGATGCCGCCCGCCTCGATTGACTCGAACACCAGCATGCCGTTCAGCTTGGCCTGATCGCCCCACTCGAGCAAAACGGACAGGCTCTCGCGATCGACCTGCCGCGCCTTCACGAAAGCAAGGCGCAGTTGCTTGATGCCGTCGAAAAACCTTGCCCATGTGTTCTGAATCATCACGGCGCCAAAAGTGCCGCCCAGAACGATGACGAATGCCTCCAACTGAAACAGCGAAGTAAAGTGCCCGCCCTCGAGCGAGAAACCCGCGACGATCGCCGTCACGCCGAACACCGCACCAAATAGCGTCAACAGATCCATATGTCCTCTCGAATGGCCGGCCGCGACTTCGAACTTCGAAGCCGACGCGGCCTGCCGTTTGCGTGTTGCGCGTCAGGCGTCAAGATTGGAAAGCGGCGCAGCCGCAGCCGCCGGAGCTTTGATTGTTCGCACGATCTCTAGAAAGCGCTCTTCGATCTCGGCGATTTCAAGTGGATCGATCTTGATCTCCCGACGCATGACCCACGAGACTTCTTTCTTTCTCGCCTCGGTCATCACCGAGAGCAGCCGCTCGGCGATCGGCTGGCCCGTCACGGCGGACAGCAGTTTCGCGAGGTCGTATGTGTCGAACGCGCTCACCGCTTCGAACAAGGTTCGCTGGTCGACGAACTCCAGATCGTCGAGCGACTTCAGCTCGGTCAAACCCCGGGTATTGCGGCGCGAGAAATAGCTGATACCTTTTTCCTCGACGTAATTCAACACCTTGGTCTTGCGAAACGCAAAAAGGTCTTCCGCGATTTCCGAGTGAGACAGCTTGTTGAGAATCACCTTCTTCTCGACGCCGATCAAAGCTTCCAGGTCGTCCAGCTCGATCAATTCCAGTTCGCTGCTGATCGAGAGATCGAGATCGTGATCCGCTACCTGTTGCGCACGCTCGGTGATTCGCACGGGATCGAACGTGACTAGTTGCCGGCTCGTTGCGCCGTCCTGCGCGGAATAGCGCGCTGAGGCCGTGCTCGGACGGTCGGTCCGGCCGGGTTCGAGCGAGACGAGATTGAGCTTCTCCATTCGTTTGAGCATGGCCATCACGTGCGGACGCGAATGGCCGGCGATGGCATGGCACTTCCTGATTACGTCAGGCAGAGGCACAGAGAACTCCTCCCCTTGCGCGCGGCGCATGCGGCCGTCGAGCCTGTCGGCATTCTCGCCGCCCGCCATCAATGAAAGGACGTGCGCGTAGGACACGACACCCGGCAGAAAGTCCGCGTGCGTATTCGTGGCAAGAACATCGTCCTTCTTTTTCACGCGCCGTATCAGCGTGCGTACGATATGGCGAAGCAACGGCGAGACACGTTCGAGTTCCTCCTCCACCACCTTCGCCGCGATGACGGTCAACTGGCAGAAGCTCAGTGCCTTCGCGGTGTGCGCTCGTGGTTCGGGCGGCAGCAACGCCGCCTCGCCAAAAAACTCCCCTTTACCCAGTGTGGCGAGAATCACCTTCTTCTCGTCACACTGGGTGGAGATTTCGACTTTGCCATCCGCAATGACGTAGACGACGGCGTCGCCCGCAAAGCCCTCGGAATAGATGACTTCGCCCGGAGCCGCTGTACGCGACCATGGCGATCGTTGGTGATTCAAGATGATTCCCCCGAAGAGCGATTTCCTCGTCAGCGCTTGCCGTCAAAGGCTTGCGTATGTCCGATGGTCCAGATTATTTGACTGGATAACGACATGCAAAACGCAAATCTTTAATAAACGTAATCGTCAGACTTAACCGCGCAAGCGTTTGGGAGCCAGACTGGATAAGGCTTTGCGCGTGAACAGCTTTTTCGTTAGACGGCGGGAGCACCCGTCTTCCGCACGCCAAACGTTCAGGTAATTGTAAGATTAGAGTTTTTCTTCACAATCACGAAAAAAATTTGGAATAAGAGGAAACCCGATGTGTTCGCCCCTACAAGACAGCGACAAACGCTGCACGGTAGTGACGAAACAGGCATGTACGCGCGGCTCTCATTGCATGCGGGTCATGTTGGTGGATAAGCAAAGACTTAGCTTCACTTAATTCGCAAGCCAACTTCAATCTCTTACTAGTTAGGCATCCAAATGAAAAGCAAACTTTCCGTCATTCTCTCGCTGATCGTTCTTGCTTCGGCAGGTTTCGCTACCCAAGCTTCAGCGAAAGAACATATGCACACGAATACGCAGCAGTGTGTCGGTCCCGCAAGCTTCTGCACCCCGTACTTCGGTAGCTGAACCAGCACGCTTCAGGCAATCGTTATTTGTCTACTCATCGCATAGATCAAGGAATTTTTATCATGAAAAAAGCTCTTGTTTGTTTCGCTCTCGCTCTCGGCACGCTGGCCGCCCCTGTTGTGAGCTTCGCACAATCTAATGGCCCCGTCACACGTGCTGAGGTCCGCGCCGATCTGGTACGCCTCGAACAGGCTGGCTACAACCCTTCGCTTGGCAACGACGCTGATTATCCGGCCGCCATTCAGGCAGCCGAAGCAAAGGTCGCCGCACAGACCGCTCCGCAGACGACGCAACCGTCGTACGGAGGCGTGGGGCAAAAAGGCACTTCTTCGTCCGGCATGCGCAAGCACGCGTCGACCGATTCCAGTTGCGTCGGCCCCGTCAGTTTCTGCAATGTCTTCTTCGGCAGCTGAATGACACGTATCGGGAATCCTGTTTCGCCTTTCATTTCAACAGGATTCCTACTTTTATAAAGCTAATTGAAACCATCTTTTCAAGAACAATTTCTTACTTATAAACGGAGTATGTCATGAAAGTTTTGCCTCTCGCCGCCGCGGCCTTGTCGTTGTCTGCCGCCCTTTTCGCCTCTACTGCCGCGATGGCGCAAGACGCTCAACCGCAAACCGCGCCCGTCCACAACATCGTTCTCGTACACGGCGCGTGGGTAGACGGCTCCGGCTGGAAGCCGGTCTATGACAGGCTGACCAAGGACGGTTATCACGTCACCATCGTGCAGGAGCCTCTGACATCGCTCGACGACGACGTCGCTGCAACGAAACGCGTGCTCGATCAGCAGGACGGTCCGACGATTCTCGTGGCGCACAGCTACGGCGGCTCGGTCATCACTGAAGCCGGCGTGCACCCGAAAGTGGTGGGCCTGGTGTATGTGGCCGCGCACGCGCCGGCCGTCGGCGAAGACGAAAGCGACCTTGGGAAAGGCATGCCGAGCTACACATCAAAGCAACCGGACGCCATCATGAAGACCGGCGATGGATACACTTATCTGAATCCTGCGGATTTCGCGAAGGATTTCGCTGCCGATCTGCCGCTCAAGCAAGCGCAGTTCGAATCGCATTCGCAAATCCTGACGGCCGCGAAAGTCTTCTCGGCGCCGATGACTGTTGCCGCCTGGACGACCAAGCCGAGTTGGGGCATCGTGGCGGCCGACGACAAGATCATCAACCCCGATCTCGAACGCTGGTACTACGCACGCGCGCACAGCCATACGACGGTGATCCCGGGCGCAAGCCACTCGGTCTATGAATCGCGGCCGAAAGAAGTGACAGCCGTCATCGAAGACGCGGCGAAGCACGTGCGGTCCTGAACTGATGGGCCGACAATCCCGAGCCATTCGAAGAACGTCATTTAGCAAGGCAATCGCTCTCTGCCCGCCACGCTGCTCTCAGCGTGGCGATGCTCGTGGCTCGTCAACGAGCCACACGTTGAACTCTAGCACCCACGGCGGCAACGTCATCGCACCTGACTGAACCGCGTCGTCAGCGAGAGCGGCGGCTGCCTGCTCGAATCGACAAAAGGGTTCGACATGCGATCAAAACCGCCTCCCCCGCCGCATTAGCCGGCACGCAAACCCACAGCCAATAAGACGCACTGCACTACGCAAATTGCCCAAAACGGGCAACCGCGCAGGCATGAATTGCGCCCGCTATCTCATCCCACGCCTCAGAACCAACGCGCCATCAACTTGTCATTGTTTTCCTCGAATGTAATGATATAACATTCTCTACGAGACACGAAAAAACTTTCGCGGCTGAAAGGATATCCATGCCGCGAATCGCAGCAGCAGCACACGTCAGCCGCAGAAAAACCGTCGACCAAGACAGAACAACGCATACAGCCAGTCGCCAACACACTCGAATACATAACGATGACAATCCGCACGCGCGTCTCCTCTGCAGCTTTGCTGCTGTTCGCCATGGCCGCCCACGCCCACGCCGCGACTGACGAAAGTTCAGTAACCGGCGCAGTCACAGACGCCGCCGGCCAACCCGTCAACAACGCCACGGTAATCGTGCAGAACGCGAGCGGCGCCGCTGTCACCGAGGCGAAAACGAACGCCGAAGGCCGCTTCGCCATCGCGCACGTGACACCGGGCACCTACGCGATCGTCGTCACCGCACCGGGATTTGCGAGCGGCAACAGCATCACCACCACGAGCGCCGGCGCGGAAAGCACCGTCAGCGTTAGTCTTGCAAAGAGCGGCACACTCGACGTTCAGGTGAACGCGAAGCGACTGGACAGAGCGCGTAATGGGTTGTTGCCCGAGACCGGCAGCAGCGTGTACCGCTTCAGCCAGGCCGATATCGAAGCGCTACCCGCAGGCCAGGACACGCCACTGAATCAGGTGCTGCTGCAAGCGCCCGGCGTGGCCAGCGATTCATACGGACAACTTCACGTGCGCGGAGACCACGCCAATCTGCAATATCGCATCAACGGGATCATCATTCCTGAACCGATCAGCGGCTTTGGGCAAGCGCTCGACACGCGCATCATCGACCAGGTCAATCTGTTGACCGGGGCTTTACCGGCGCAGTACGGCTACCGCACGGCCGGTGTCGTGGACATCCGCACGAAAACCGGTGACGCGGGCAACGGCGGCACCATCGACGTGTTCGGCGGCAGCCACCAGACCCTCAAGACCAGCGCCGACGTGTTCGGCACGCAAGGTCCGTTCAGCTACTACTTCAGCGGCTCACTTGGCGTCAACAACCTCGGCATCGAGAACCCGACCGCAAGCGCGAGCGCGCTGCATGACCACACCCGTCAGGGCGATGCGTTCGGTTATATGTCATACATCATCAATCCGCTCACGCGAGTGAGCCTGATGTTCGGCACCACGAGCAACCAATTCGAAATCCCCAACACGCCGGGGCTTCCAACAAATTTCACGCTCAACGGCAACAACGCGTTCGATTCGAGTCAGTTGGACGAGACGCAATCGGAGTTGAACAATTTTGCGGTGCTGGCGCTTCAAGGCACCAATGGCGGCGCACTGGACTACCAGGTCGCGCTATTCACCCGTTACACGCGAACGCAATTCAATCCCGATCCGGTGGGCGACCTGCTTTTCAACGGCGTTGCGTCCCAGGACTTTCACAGCAACTCGGCCAACGGTGCGCAAGTCGACACCACGTGGCGACTCAACGAGAAGCATACGATTCGCGCCGGCCTCTTTTTCCAGCAGGAACACGCGGTATTCGACGACAGCGTCGACGTGTTCGCAGCCGACTCCGAGGGCAATCAGCTATCCGACCAGCCCTTCAATATCCACGACTCGAGCAGCAGAACCGGCTACCTGTACAGCGCATACGTGCAAGACGAATGGAAAATCACCGACAAGCTCACGCTCAATTACGGGCTGCGTTATGACAAGATGGATGAGTACGTCAGTGCGAGCCAGTTGAGTCCTCGCATCGGGCTGGTCTATGCGCTGACGCCGACCACCACCTTTCACGCCGGCTATGCGCGCTACTTCACACCACCCGCATTCGAACTGGTGTCCGGCTCCACCATCAGCCGCTTCAACGGCACCACTAACCAGAGTCCGTCGAGTCAGAACGATCAGGTGCAGCCGGAACGCAGTCATTATTTCGACCTCGGCGTCACACAGCGTCTCGGTTCGAACGTGACGGTCGGCATCGACGCCTACTACAAAAAATCCACTAACCTGCTCGACGAAGGTCAGTTCGGCTCCGCCCTCATCTTCACGCCGTTCAACTATCAATACGGACGCGTGTACGGACTCGAATTCACCGCGAATTACAAGCAGGACAACGCGTCCGCCTATCTGAACTTCGCCTACAGCCGCGCGCAAGGCAAACAAATCGACTCGGCTCAGTTCAATTTCGAAGCGGACGAACTTGCCTACATCAACGACCATTGGGTGTATCTGGATCATGACCAACGCATCACCGCGTCATTCGGCGGCACGTATGACCTCGGCAGAACGACATTCACCTTCGACGGCCTGGTGGGCAGCGGCCTGAGAAGCGGCTTCGCCAACACCGATCGCCTGCCCGTCTATGCGCAGATCAATCTCGGCGTAATCCAGCATTTCAACCAGCCTCTAGTGGGTAAGTTCGATGCGCGCTTGCTGGTCGTCAATGCATTCAACCGCGTTTATGAATTGCGTGACGGCTCGGGCATCGGAGTGGGCGCGCCGCAATACGGCCCGCATTTCGCCGTCTACGCCGGTATCACCAAGCATTTCTAAATCTGTCACGCAGCACGAGGTCAGTCATGCAAGATTGGACGAATATTCTGGCGGCGGTGCGCGTGGGCGGATGGGTGATCTATCCGCTCACGGTACTTGCTGTTGTGGCGGTTGCGATCGTCCTCGATCGCGCCTATGTGTTTTTGCGTTTCGGCCGTCTGCCGCCGGGCGCCGACGACGCGCACGGAATTCACATGCCCGCATCTTCCACCGGCATGGACAACGGATTGAATCATGCGCCACGTCAGAACGTATTCAAACGTATGAGTACATCGTGGAGGCCCGATGCATCCGTTCCGCTGTGGCTGCGCGAAGCCAATGCGCAATCGGTCGCTTCGCAGATCGAGCGCGACATGAGCAAGGGTTTCTGGGTGCTGGAGACGATCGTCACGGCCGCGCCGCTGTTGGGCTTGCTCGGCACCATCGTCGGCATGATGCATTCGTTTCAGCTGTTCGGCGGCACGGGGCTCGTCGATCCGGCCGGCGTCACCGGCGGCGTCGCGCAGTCGTTGGTGGCGACGGCGATCGGTCTCGTCGTCGCGCTGTTCGCACTCTTCGCGTTCAACTATTTTTCCCGTCGGCTTGAGCGCCTGATGGATGAACTCGAATCGTTCGCGACTGCACGGCTCGGTGAAATACGTCTTGCCACGAGCGTTGCGGGAGCGCAGTCGTGAAGTTCAAACGTTCGCGCGCGGCCAGACGTGGCCGCATCGAAATCATTCCGATGATCGACGTGATGTTCTTTCTGCTGGCGACGTTCATGCTCGCTTCGCTCGCCATGCAGCGGCTCGATGCCGTCAAGCTGACGTTGCCCGCGGGTCGCGCGCAACAATTGGCCGAGCATGAGCCGCTAACCATCTCGGTCGACAGTCGCAACGAAATCTTCGTGAACCATCTGCCTGTGCGCCCCGATCAGATCGAGCCGACGATAAAGCGACTGCTGCAGCCCGACGCCAATGTCGTCATTGCCGCCGACGACGCTGCGGGCCACGGCGCAGTCGTGCAGGCCATGCTCGCCGCACGCCGAGCCGGCGCGGCGCGGTTTCTGATCGCCGTGCGTCCAAAATAGCGCGATGCGTCTGACCATTTCAATCGATGATTCGCCGACGCTTCGGATCGTACTGGCGATCGTCGTCGCGCTCGTAGTCTGGATCGTGTTTCTGTACGCGCTCGGACATTGGCTCGACGCAACGACATCGCAGCCAGCGCCAGATAAGCCGCTGGAGATGCGCGTGGTGGAACTCGATCCGCAGGCGCCAGTGCATCGCGAACCGGCGCCCACGGTCAAACCACAGCGACCAGTCGAGCCACGTCAGCATGTTGCGCCGAGACCCGCTGAAGCACGCACACCGCGGCAACCGACACCGGACGTTCAGCCAACTCGAATCCCCGCTCCCAATGAATCCACCGCGTCCACCGAGTCCACCGCGCGTTCACCTAACTCCCAAGAGGAAAGACAAAGCACATCACAACCCACTCTCCCTCCCGGCGACACAGCCGCGCGCTCTATCGCGCAACCGTTACCCGAATTACCCGACGATCTACGCGAGCAAGCCTATCAAACCGTTGCGACCGCGCGCTTCGTGATTCATGTCGACGGCTCGGTCGATGTCGAACTGCTCAAGCCGACTCAAAATCCACGCCTCAACCAGCTTCTCCTCGAAGCCCTACGCAAATGGCGCTTTTTTCCGGCATTGCAGGGCGGCCATCCGATCGAAAGCAGGCAGGACGTCCGCGTGCATTTCAATGTGAGCTAGCGCGTCCAGGCGTCGCGTCCACCGACGCGCCTTCACCACCGGCAACTACTGCGCACTGGCAGTCGTCGCATTCGCAACAGCCTCGCCCTTCATCTTGCGAACTGCATCGGCGGCCGAAGGCGCGAGGTTCTGTCCGGCCAGCGACGCGTCGAACGCTTCGCGGCGTGCCTGCTTTGCCTGCACGTAGTCAGCGTCCAGTTCGGCAATGCGACGGTCGTACCAACTCTTCACGCAAGCCTCATCGGTGCAGTTGTGCTGGCGCCAGAGCCATTGATGCGTACGTGCCGCTTCGAGGGCCGCCGTATCGAGCGTTGCCTCTTTCGCGCGTTGCCACGCGGCGGTAAGACGATCGTCGAGCGCTGACAGCGTCGGCTCCTTACAGACGATCTTTTCCGACACGGACGACTTGCTCGTGCACTTGAAGCTTGCCGCGGACGCGTCCACAGCAAGCATGGCGCCTGCGAGCAGCATGCCGATCGACAGCATGGTGGACGGCGCCGCGAGACGTTGAAGAACGCGGGACAAAACGGTGTTCACGGTAGACATACCAGGCCTCTGTTCAGGGAAGTAACCAGGCTCAGGCGTCACGAGACTATGTCGCGGCCTGCTGCGAGGCAATCAGGGATTGCGCTAGCTGTGGCAGTAGATTAGCGCCCGCGAAATGCCGCGAT
The DNA here is from genome assembly GCF_000020125.1 of Paraburkholderia phytofirmans PsJN. Lineage (NCBI taxonomy): Bacteria > Pseudomonadati > Pseudomonadota > Betaproteobacteria > Burkholderiales > Burkholderiaceae > Paraburkholderia > Paraburkholderia phytofirmans. The sequence continues at coordinate 674,841 of NC_010676.1, read as the reverse complement.
GATGGGAGAACACGCCTTGATTCAAAAGTGCTTACACGATATTTCCACGCGGCGCTGATGATATCGATGACGGCATCGATCAAGGCAGCGCGATTGCGAATGCAATCCAATCTATTTTTCTTATCACACGGACCGAGAATCGCGACGCAAACGCTCAACGCACCGCCTCGCCGAACCGCGCGACACCCCACCCTACCTCATTGATTTTGCGGTACTTTCCAATTAATGAACCGCTCCAGATCGCGTCCGCAATTCGACGCACCAGGCAGAAAGTTTCGCAAAGCTGAATTTGATCGCACGTCTACCCGGCCGCGCCACGTCTTCTTTCCCCTACCACGCCCGCCTGTATTGAATCGGCGCACCGGGGTCGATTGCGGCGCGCTTCCAACGGCCCCTATTTCGTCGGTCGCCGACAGTGTCCGCCATGAATTGCGCCGCCGTGACGAGCATGGACCTCAGCGGCGTCACCGGCGGAACGGTCACCATTACGTCGGCCACGGTGCTTCCCACGGGCACTGTCGTGGGACAGAACGCGCTGCCAGCAGCCAAGTGCGATGTGAAGGGGACAATCGGACCGGGTGCCTCGCTATTCGAGTTGCAACTGCCGACGCAAGGCTGGACGCAACGCTACCTGCAAGCCGGTTGCGGCGGACTGTGCGGCAACCTCTCTGTCAATGCGCCAATGGCCTTGACCTGCGTGCCCGTCACCAATGGACAAATCGCAATGGCCGCGACCGACATGGGTCACGAAGGTGGCAACGACGGCTCGCGGGCACTCAACCCTTAAACAAAGATCGATTTTGCGTATCGTGCGGAGCATGCCCCTGCACAGGTATCCAAAGCAATCATCGACAAGTTCTACGTGCGGCCAGCGAAGTATTCGTACTTCGACGGTTGTTGCGATGGCGGTAGTGAGGCGTAGATGGAAGCACAGCGTTTTCCGGACGATTTCGACGGTATCGCAGCGGGCGCGCCCGTGAACGGCCTCATCGTGCAGAACACGTTCCATCACGCATGGCCCGCAGTGATCAACGTCGATCCGGAGACCGGCATGTACATTCTGCTCGCGAGCAAATTGCCACTGATCCACGCTGCCGTGCTGCAAGCGTGCGTTAGCATCGACGGCGTGGCGGACGGCGTCATCGACAATCCGCAGGTATGCCACTTCAATCCGCAATCCATGCTGTGCGCAAAAGGCCTGACGGCATCCACCTGCCTCTCCCAGGCGGAAGTGAATGTCGTACGCCAGATTCATGACGGTGCGACCGATTCGAACGGCGTCCACCTCGAGCAAGTAGTCTCGCGCGAATGAGGCGGCAATGGCCCGAACATGTTCGACATCGTGACGTCGGTGATGGCGTGGGCGGAGACCGGCACCAAGCCCGGCAAGATCGTCGCCTCGATCGTGAAGACGAACGGTTAAACGACGCGCACGCGCCCGGTGTCCCGTATCCGTCGGTGGCTCATTACACCGGCTCGGGCAGCACGGACGACGCCGCCAACTTCGTGGCCGCCACGCCGTCATCGGATCCGCGCATCGACCTGCATTGGATCGGTGAGTGGCTCTATTGACCGGGCTACGAGTCAGTGTGTCAAACGCAGGGCTCGCAACGGGTTTGCAAGGAAGGCAACAACTGGAGCAGCTACCGCAAAGTACCGACTCGCTGGGACAGCAACTCGCAGTGTTGAGGCTGCCTCGCTAACGTGACAGCGCTTCTGCTATCCGCGCCTCAGCGCGAGGCGATGCGGTAGCAGAAGTTCGTATCAGCACTTTCACGAAGCGCGGCCCCGATCGCCTGCGAACGGTCTATGCGCCAAGCCTGTAGTTGTTTGGATCGACAACAATCATCTGGCCATGTGGCGCATTGCGGTATGCCTCGAGATCGAATTTAACCTTCTGCTTGTCCGGATCTAACTGATTACCCATCAGGACTATGTTTTTCTGGTGATCGTCCGTTGCTACGCCCTCATTCAATATCGGAAGACGGAAGACCCCGTCCTTGTCCTTACCGAAGAACTGGAAGGTGCACAGACCAGTTTTCTTCGAATAAGTAATCGCGATAGCGCGATCGAACATACGCATCGGCTGGCCGGTCGATGGCCAGCCAAACATTTGCGGAGCTCGCGATACGAATGTAATCGAATCCGCGTTCGTCCCTTTCAGAACCTCTTTCAGATAAGGCGTTGCGGCTGCAGCAAGACTTTGGCCACGCTGCTGGATGGCCTGACCATAGTAGTCCGCCACAGCCGGGTCACCTCGCTCGCCTGGCCTCAGATCGCCCCGCGGCGGTGAGCCGGGCTTGTTTCCGTGAGATAGCTCGAATCTCTCGATGGCAGGCCGCATGGCGGGCGTGTAGAACGAGGAGAACCAGTTGATAATTGGTGTCGCGTTGAGTGCAGCTTTTACATACTCTCCATGGACGACGTCGGCTTCCGCAGTCCGCCCTTGCGCTCGCAATTCGGCTTCCTGCTTCCGCAGGTCTTCGGCGTGACCAATCTCGGCGAAATTCGGAAATAGCAAGGGAACAAGGGCAGCCGGAGGAAAGGCAAACGAAGCAGCCGTCGCGAGAAGGCCACCGAAGAGCTGCACGGCACTATTGCCTACGTTCCATTTCGCCTGCTCGTTTTCGGGGTGAGCAATCAGGGTCTTGATATCGGACGATAGCTGCGCAACAGATGGTGCAAGCCCGATCGCCGTGCCGAGAAGCGACAGCGTTTTCCCCGTCAAGGCAAGCACCTCATTGCCGCCGAGATTGATCGTGGCGGCTACGTCGCCAGCGCTGCTAATAGAGTCGGAGGCGAGTGTCAGCCTGTTCATCTGACTTGGATCGCCTTTTAGATTGGAGCCGCTTGATGCCAGCGCGAATGCATCGATTACCAGCCAGTGGCCATTGGCCTTTACGGTGGACGGGACGGCCGGGCGCTGAGGCTTGAACGAGGGCACGCCAATGTGAGGAGCTTGAGTAGTCTGGGTAGACCTGGTTCGGGAGGGAGACGTGACCTGTATTTCGCTATCTTTGCTAAAGACCCTTGTTTGACTGCTCTGATCCTCTTTGGTCGGGAGGGAGCTTTGAGTGTTACGGTCCTGAGTCTTCACATTCGCCTGCGATCCTTGATCTGTCCGCGGCAACACAGTTTGGGATCCGGCATGATGCCTGGGTGTCGGTTGAATTCCTTCTCGAGGACTCCGCTTCCTTGGGTCGTATAAAGAAGCAGAAGTCTGCGGGATCAACTCGCGGGCGTTTGACGGTGCCGTCTGTACCTGCACATTGTGGCTGGTCGTTGCAGTCCGCGTTCCGACGGAGGACCTGGACGAGACCGTTTGAGTCGCCGTGTCAGTCTTCGATGAACTGCCTGTTTGCACGGTGGCATCGTGCACATCAGCCCCTGTTTGCGTTTTGCTATTTTTTACTCTCGCCTCGGTTTGCACAGAGCTATCTACCGGTCCGGACGAGTGAGTCTGAACGGACTGCTCCTGTCGGGGAACGCGTGCGAGCACGCCTTTGTGCGAGACTTTTGGCTTTGCCTGGTTTTCGGCATCCGTTGTTTCCCGCCGCTGCGTCTGGGTTTCTGCATCCTGTCCGTGCGAATGAGCCTGAGTCTTTTCGCTGACGAGCTGTATGTGCGTTTGCGTTCCCTTTTCATCGCTGCTCGACGAGGTTGTCCTGTTGCCCGCGATATCTCCACCGTTCGTACCAGTCTGACTCGAGCCAGCGCGCGTGGAAGTCGACGTTTGTGTCGCCTTGTCAGAACTGCCGGTTTGCGTCTGCGTGTGGGCAGGCAACTTATCCTGCCGCTCGGTCTGCGAGCCGGTCGACTCGGGCGGCGGCGTTTGCGTATGCGCCTCGCCAGTCGCAGGTTCAGAAGTTTGAGCGTAGCGTGATTGGGGGGCCGGCTTGAAATGAGTCAGCTCGATTTCCTGTATTGCTCCTGAATCCACCAGCGAATACGCTCCATGGCTTCGAGCCCCGTATGCGAAGTTACGCACGCTTGCTCCCTTATCAGGCACCCTTGCATAGTCGATTGTGAATCCCGCCACATTCCCCAACGCCTTGGCCGCCTGCAATCCCAGCAACGTTTTGTCTCTGTCACTATGGGGGATCGCTCTCCTGCCCAAGTGCCTCCAGAAACCGGCGGAAATTGGCCGCGATCCCATTGCCGGAATGTCCCACACGATGTGACTGCATCTGTCTCGACGGCATGGAACTGCTTCCGGCTCCGGCTCGCCTGCCGTGCAGAGCATCCCAGACAAGCATGAAGCCGCCGGCTTTAAAGTTCAGACTGTTGGCATTGGGTGTCGTGATTGGTGGAGAGACTGGCACATTTTGCTCAGAGTTTCTATCTTTGTCGGGCAGCACCGGAGCTGCTTCTCCTACGGGTTGATCAGCCCGATCAGTAGACGAACTGTCGTCATATTCCTGCCTAGATGGCGTACTCGAAGTCGACGTAATCATTTGATGGCCTATGAATCTGCTGTGTGAGCCATCATTGCAGCACGCCCTGGCAACTTCATGTCATGCACCTGTATCGCACGCGCTTGTTCTGCACTCACCCGCTCATACAGTCGTAACTCAGATCAGGATCATGAAAACATTCCCTTGCATATCTATGTAATGCACGTGACGTCCACTATCACCCTGGATGATTTGCAGCCGGTCAGCAGACGCATCCGGCGAAAAAAAGCCCGCTTTCGCGGGCAAACCTTCTCAACACGACACGCAACCACTTCAACCCTTCGTCGCCCCGAAAGTCAAACCGGCGACAAAATGCTTCTGCATCGCAAAGAACATCGCCACCGAAGGCAATGCCGCGAGAATCGATCCCGCCGAGACGAGATTCCACGCCGTGGTCCACTGCCCTTTCAACGCGGCTACGCCCACGGTAATCGGCGCTGCATCGTCACCTTGAGTCAGACACAGCGCCCAGAAGTAGTCGTTCCAGACGAATGTGAACACGAGAATCGCCAACGCCGCGAGCGCCGGCCGGATCAACGGCAGCACGATCTTGAAGAAGACCGTCCATTCATTCGCGCCCTCGATGCGCGCCGCTTCGACCAGCTCGAATGGCAACTGCTTGATGAAGTTGCGCAGAAACAGCGCGCAAAAACCAGTCTGAAACGACACGTGAAACAGAATCAGCGCGCTGACGGTATTGAACAGACCGAGTTGCAACGACAGATCTCGCACCGGAATCATCAACACCTGCACCGGCACGAAATTGCCCGCCACGAAGGTCGCGAACAAAGTCGAATTGCCGCGGAACCGATAGATCGCCAGAGCGAAGCCCGCCATAGCCGCCAATGCAATCGAACCCACCACGGCAGGCACCGTGATCAACACGCTGTTCCAGAAGTAATGCAGCATCGGCGACGTGGTCAGCGCCTCGCGATAATTGTCGAACATCGCGAAGTGCTTCGGCCATCCCCAGTAGTTGCCCTCGCTCAACTCTTCTGTCGAACGCACCGATGTGACGAGCACCGCGATCATCGGCAGCAGCCAGATCAGCAGCGCGACCGGCAGCGTCAATTTGTACATGCGGCGAGTGGCCGGCTTCCATTTGTCGATGGGAATTGGAAACATGGTCGGCTCCTTATTGCTCGGCGCGCAGCATCCGCCGCAAGTGATAAACGATGTACACCAGCATGATGGCGAACAGCACGACCGCCACTGCCGCCGAATAGCCGATGCGGTAGTACTTGATCGCCTGGTCGTACATGTAATACGCGAGCACGGTCGAGCTTTCGAACGGACCGCCGCCCGTCATCACCGAGATCAGATCGAAACTGCGCAGCGCGCCAATAATCGTCACGACAATCGCCATGAACGTGGTCGGCCGCAGTTGCGGCAGGATCACGTGCCACAGCATCGACCAGCCGCGCGCGCCTTCCATGCGCGCGGCCTCGATCTGCTCGGCGTTCAGCGAGGTCAGCCCGGTCAGATAGAGAATCATGCAATAGGCGGTTTGCGGCCACAGCGCCGCGAACACGATCCCGAACGTCGCATAGCGCGGGTCGCCGAGTACCGGCACGCCGTGGCCGAGAATCACGGCGAGCAGGCCGAAGGTCGGGTCGTAAAACCACGAGAAGATCAAACCGACCACCACGCCCGACAACACGAACGGCGCGAAGAATAGCGATTTGACGATACGGATGCCGGCCACCGCCTGATTCAGATACAACGCGACGGCGAGTCCCATCGGCGGAGCGAGCAGGAACAGCAGCAGCCAGATGAGGTTGTTCTTCAGTGCGGTGTAGAACGTCTGCGCATGAAACAGCTCGACGTAGTTCGCGAGTCCGACGAACGACGGCTCGCTCATTCCGTCCCAGTTGAAAAAGCTCAGGCGGATGGTGGAGAGGATCGGCCACACCACGTAGATAGCCACCATCACGCAGGCCGGCGCGAGGAACAGAAAAGCGGCGCGCCGCTGCCGGCGCGCGGTGGGCGACGGACCGCGCCGCCGCGAACTGGCCGGCTTGCCTCCGCGCACGGCGCCGCCCGGCGTGGGCAAGCCCGGGCCGCCGGGTTCAGCGGGACCGCTCACAGTGTGACGGGTGACGGAATGCGACACGATCGTTCTCCTGTCGACCAGAGTTGGCGCTTTAGCGCCTTACTCTGGTCCCATGCAAAGCTATTCATGGAGTTAGCGCTTCAACGCTAACTCCGATTCCTATAAAGCTCAATGCAACGGAAGGCGGCCTCGCGGCCGCCGCCGCTTACTTCTTGTAGATCCGCCTGCGCGTCTGCTCGAGTTGCGCGAGCACATCGTCGAGCTTCGTGGGGTCGGAGATGAACTGCTGCATCCCCTTCATGCCTTCGTCGGCCATTTCCTTGGTCATGTCGCGATCATAGAACTGCGCAATCCCGCCCTTGGTGTTCGCAAGGATCTGGAAGCCGATCCTGGAGATCGGATCTTCCGGTTCCGGCGACTTGCTATTCGCCGACAAAGAGCCCAGACCGGTCGCCAGCTTCGCGCCGATTTCCGGCGTCTCGACGAACGCCAGGAACGTGTGCGCATCCGCCTTGTTCTTCGCCTTCGACGGAATATGCAGCGACTCCACCGGGCCGTCTTCAGCAGTCGGCACCTTTGCGTCGATGATCGGGAACTGGAAGTAACCCATTTCCGGCTTCACATTCGGCGGGAAACCGGCGGTGATGAACGTGCCCATCAGCATCATCGCGGCCTTGCCCTGGAACAGGAACGGCTGCACCGAATCGAGATCGTAGGAGAGCGAGTTGTCGATGAAATAGCCTGCATCGATCAATTGCTTCCACGTCGTGTAGACCTTCTTCACGCGCGGATCGGTGTACGGAATCTCGCCTGCCATCAGCTTCTGATGGAACGCATTGCCGTTCAAACGCAAGTCGAGATAGTCGAACCACCCCGCGAGTGTCCACGAATCGCGGCCTGCCACGGCGATCGGCGTGATGCCGGCGGCCTTCAGCTTCTTGCAGTCTTCGAGAAACTGATCCCAGGTTTTCGGCTCGCCGCTAATACCTGCCTTTTGAAACAGATCCTTGCGATAGAACATGCCCCACGAGTAGTACACGGTCGGCGCGGCGTACTGCTTGCCCTTATACGACGAAGCCTCTTTGGTCGATGCATACATCTCGTTCCAGCCGTTCTTCGCCCAGTCGCCGCTAAGGTCTTCGAACAGGCCGCGCTGCGCGTAATAGGCCATGCGTTCGCCGTCATGCCAGTTGACGATGTCGGGCGCGACGGTCGTCAGCCAGCCGGGCAATTGCACCTTGTACGCTTCTTCGTCGACGAACGACACTTTCACGTCGATGCCGGGATGCGCCTTCTTGAAGTCGTCGATCACCGACTGCCAGACAGCGCGCTGGCTCGCGCCCTTAAACGCGATATTGGCCGTTAGCGTGCCCGCCTGTGCCGTGCTGACGGCAGACGTCCCCACCGCCGCAGCGGCCAGCGCGAGTGCCAACAGAATCTTGCGTGGTTTCATTTTCATGTTGCCTGTCTCCTTGATTCCTTGATTTTGCGTCGTTGTGTTACTGCATGGAATTTCGTTGGACACTGCGTCGGTGCATCAGGTCGCCATCATGATCGATAGACGGCCACACCCTGCGGTTCGATCGCGCGCGAACCGAACACAAGGGCGTCGTCGGCTACGCCGCTGAGCGTGTGCGTTTCGTCGCCGTAGTTGAACACATAGGTCAGCGCGCCGCGACGGCTCACTCGCACGCTGTCGCCGAGCGGCATCGTTTCGAGCCCCGCTTCCTGTGCGATCCGCGCAAAAAGACGCACCGTGAGCGCGTCGTCGAACAGACTCGCGAGGTAATGGAACGCGCCGCCTTGTACATACGCGGGATGGCCGTCCGCGAATCGGGCCCGCACGTCGAGCGATTGCGCCGCATCGGTGTCGATGAAATCACGCCAGTGACGGGCGAAACCGTCTGCTTCGCCAGCACTTTCGCCGTCAGCGAGCCGCACTGCTTCAGTCACGTTCGGCCGCATCGATTCGACCCGCCACACGCGCAACGGCAACACCGAAGTCAGCGCACCAGGCGGCAGGTTCGCCGGAATCTGCAAATCTTTGGTCTTCGAACCCGTGCGCGGACCGAGCACGACCTGCGCACCCGAACTCGCCAGACGCTGCGCAAACGCCTCGGGCACGACCGGCAGCGGCGGCACGACGATCAGGCTATAGCCGTCCAGCGGCGCATCCACCGGCACGACATCCACGTCGAGCCCAAGCGCACGCAACGCCGAGTAATACTCGAAGGCGAAGCGCGGATAGTGAAAGTCCGCTCCCTGCGGGTGAATCTCGAAGAGCCACTTCGCCTCGTAGTCGTAGACGAGCGCGACTTTCGACCGGACCGCGGCGTCGGCATCGGCATTCGCGGCGAGCACCGTGCGAATCTCGCCGGCAACTTGCGACGCTTCGTTGCCGCCCACGTCCAGACGATTGTCCGGCGTGTTCAAACCTGCATGCATCTGCTCCTGCGCAAACGGCGCCTGACGCCAGCGGAAATACGACACGCAGCCCGCGCCATGCGCGAACGCCTCCCAACTCCACAGCCGCACCATGCCCGGCAGCGGCGCCGGATTCCACAGCGCCCAGTTCACCGGACCCGGCTGCTGCTCCATCACCCAGAACGGCAGCTTCGACATGCCACGATAAACGTCGTGATTGAACGACGCGAAGTCCGGATGCCCGCTGCGCAGCCAGCGCGCTTTCACTTCCGGTGCGAACCATTGCTCTTCGAGCGCGCCGAGCGGATAACTGTCCCAGGTAGCCACATCGAGATCGGCGGCGACCTTGTAGTGATCGAACTCGGTGAAGAGTTGCATGAAGTTGTGCGCGACCGGCCGCCCCGGCGAATGCGCGCGGATGATCTCGACCTGCATGCGGTTATAGCGCGCCACTTCGTCAGAGGCGAAACGCCGGTAGTCGAGGCGATGCGAAGGGTGCGCTTCCGTCACGGTCGCCACCGGCGCGTCGATCTCGTCGAAGCTGCGGTACTCCATGCTCCAGAACACCGTGCCCCACGCGCGGTTCAACGCGTCGATGGTTTGATAGCGCGCTTTGAGCCACTCGCGAAAGCGCCCGACAGCCGCCGGCGAATAGCTGACCACCGTGTGATGGCAGCCGAACTCATTGTCGGTTTGCCAGTAAGCGACAGCCGGATGCTTACCGTAGCGCTCGGCCACCGCCGTGCAAATCTTCTGCGATGCGGCGAAATACGACGGCGACGAAAAGTCGTAATGACGCCGCGAGCCGAACGCGCGCGGACGGCCATCGGCGCCGACCGGCAGAATGTCGGGATGGCGGTCGATCAGCCACTTGGGCGGCGTCGCGGTCGGCGTGCACATCACCACTTGCAGGCCGGCCGCGCCGAGCACGTCGATCGAACGGTCGAGCCAGCCCCAATCGTATTCGCCCGGCGTGGGCTCAATGCGGCTCCAGGCAAATTCGGCGATCCGCACCTGCTCGATGCCGAGGGCTTTCATCCGGCGAGCGTCGTCTTGCCACATCGACTCCGGCCAGTGTTCCGGGTAATAACAGACTCCAAGGCGCATCCGAATGTCCTCTATGCGTAGTGTTCGACGGATTCGAGCGAAGCGGCGGCAAAGCCGTCTTCGGTAAATAAATGGCAGGCGGCACGGGGCACGCGCAAGCTCGCGCGCTCGCCGGGTGCGAGGCGCGTATTGCCCGGCGCTTTGGCGACCAGCGCGGCGCCGCCGGGCTGATCGAGGTGGACATAGCTGTGTTCGCCGAGTTGTTCGACGAGCGAGACGGTGCGTGTCAGCACGGCGTCGTCCGGCGCGACGGAAGACGGATCGACAAATTCCAGATGCTCAGGGCGCACGCCGAGCGTGACCGCTTGCGAGGTTTGCAGCCCCGCGCCGTTCACCGGCACGCGCACAGTCTCTTGCGTGTGATCGAGCGTGATGGTGACGCCTTGCGCATCCAGGGAAGCGACCCTTCCCGGCAAAAAGTTCATGCGCGGCGAACCGATGAACCCTGCGACAAAGCGGCTCTTCGGACGGTGGTACAACTCGAGCGGCGCGCCGATCTGCGCGATGCTGCCGTAACGCTCGGTGTCCTTGCCGGCATGCAGCAGCACGATCTTGTCGGCGAGCGTCATCGCCTCGATCTGGTCGTGCGTCACGTAAACCACGCTGGCTTTGGCAAACTGCTTGTGCAACCGCGCGATCTCGATGCGAGTCTGGCCGCGCAGCGTGGCGTCGAGATTGGAGAGCGGCTCGTCGAACAGAAATACACCCGGCTCGCGCACAATGGCGCGGCCGATCGCCACCCGCTGCCGCTGGCCGCCCGACAGCGCCTTGGGCTTGCGTTCGAGCAGCGCTTCCAGTTGCAGGATGCGCGCGGCTTCGCGCACTTTGCGGTCGACTTCATCCTTGGGGGTTTTCGCGAGCTTCAGCCCGAACGCCATGTTCTCGAACACACTCATGTGCGGAAACAGCGCGTAACTCTGGAACACCATCGCCACGCCGCGTTGCGCGGCCGGCACGTCGTTCATGAGTTTGCCGCCGATCGAGAGGTCGCCGTCCGTGAGGTCTTCGAGTCCGGCAATCATGCGCAGCAAGGTCGACTTGCCGCAGCCGGACGGACCGAGAAACACGCAAAACTCGTTTTCGCCGATCTCGAGATCCACGTCGCGGATCACCGGCGCGCCCTCGCCATACGCCTTCTGCACGCCTCTTAACGAAATGCTCGCCATTGCATCGACTCCGTGATTTAATCGGCTCGAAGTCGGAGATTAAGCGCTTAATCAGAAAGGCCGAAAAAATCGATCGCTTGGGATCGTTTGGGCCTTGCCTGTCTCCGAGATCGTTTTATCTGTGCGACAGATGGTGCCGCGCCTTGGCGCGCGATGCAAATGTCGGGCAGTCGTCCCAAATAATGAAAACATCATGCCCACACTCAGCGAAGTCGCGCGTCATGCCGGCGTCACCCCGGCGACGGTATCCAACGTGCTGCGCAATCGCGGCCGGGTCGGCGCGACCACCCGGCAGCGCGTGCTCGAGGCCGTCGAAGCGCTCGGCTACCGTCCGCATCTCGCCGCTCGCGCCCTTGCCGAAGGTCGCGCGCCGACGCTCGCGCTGATGGTGTCGAGCATCGCCAATCCGTTCTATCCGGAGTTCGCGCTCGCCGTCGAACGCGCGGCGCGCACGAGCGGCCACTTCGTGATCATCTGCAATACGAACGAAGATCCGCACACCGGCCGCGCGTATCTCGACCAGATTGCCGGCACGCTCTCCGAAGGCGTGCTCGTGACGAACGCGAACCTCGATCTCGCTGATCTTCATACGACCGAATCGCGCGGCACGCCGGTCGTGCTGTGCATGTGGGAACGGCCTAACGAGCCGCCGGGGTTGCCGTGCGTCGCGGTCGATTTCCGGCGTGCCGGCGAACTGGCGGGCGCGCATTTGCTGGAGCTCGGCCATCGGCGGATCGGCGCGATTGTGGGCAGCAAAGCGTCGGGCATTCATGCGGCCCGTTACGAAGGTTTCGTCGATGCACTGCGCGCCGGCGGCGCGCCGAAAGGCCGTGTCAAACATGCGGCCGATACGATCCAGGGCGGCTACGAAGCGGCACGCGCGCTGCTCGAAAGCGATCCGAAGCTCACCGCGATCTTCGTGACCAACGACCTGCCCGCGCTCGGCGCGATGCACGCCGCCGCCGACCTCGGCCTGAACGTGCCAACGGACCTGTCCGTGATCGGCATTACCGACATTCAACTCGCGCGCGAATCGCGCCCCGCGTTGACGACGGTCGCCGTGCCGACAGTCGAAGTCGCGGGGCTCGCGGTATCGCTATTGCGTGAGCTGATCGAGTCGTCGTATGGACAGGCGGGTCGCCCAACGACCAGCGTGCCGATGCGCATCGCCTCGCCGCCCGAACTGGTTGTGCGTGCATCCACGGGCGTGCCGCGTTCGCGCTGATGTGGCCGTAACAGCATCGCGGACGTTACGTAGCGAATCCTCGCTACGCGCGCGCCGCCTTCCTCATGCGCTGCCCGCAATCGCCCGCCGCGCGCGGTCCAGCAGGCTGCACACAGCATTCATCCACGATCCATGCAGTTGGCACGGTCCCTGCATTAACTCAGGGAAAGGCCGAGCGCCGCGACGACCCACAGGCCGTCCGCGCTCTCCAACCGGCCGGGCCAAGGCCGTAACACGCATGGATATTCGAATGATTGCCGATCTCTCGCTGGATGCCGACGTCGCCGAACAAACTCAACAAACCTTGGGCGCCGACTCAAACTTCGCGCAGCGCCATCCCTTGCAAATTGCCGTGTGTCTGCGCCAACTGGTGGCCGGACAGGACTTCGTCACGGTCGAATTCGGTGGCCGGCAAATCGTCACGCAGATACTCGATGTCGACTCGCGCAATGCGCGCTTCGTCTTCGATGCCGGCAGCGTGGCCGATGACAACGATGCATTGCCATCTGCCCGGCAATTGACGTTCCGCAGCCTGCCCGGCGGCATTCGCACCGAGTTCACGACGTTCGATGCCACGCCGACTCAGTTCGATGGACTGCCGGCTTTCGAAGCGCCCTTGCCTACCGTGCTCCACTACGTTCAACGCCGCGAGTTCTTCCGCGTGCAAACGCCCGTGCTCGACCCGTACATCGCCAGCGGCCGGTATGCGGATGGCGGCTCGTTCCGCCTGGAGTTGCTGGACCTGTCGCTGGGCGGCATCGCGTTGAAGACCGCCGACGAACGCTTCGGCTCGCTCGAACGCGGCACGGTGCTGCGCGACGTCGCATTGCAACTCGGCGGCTTCGGCATGCTGCGACTCGATCTGGAAATCGTCGCGCCCCGGCAGGTGAGCACGGCGAAGGGCGATCGACGCTTTGTGATCGGTTGCAAGTTCGTCGCGACGCCGGGCCCTGCCGAGCGCACCTTGCAACGCGTGGTCACGCAACTCGAAACGAGGCGGCAAGCGCTCACGCCGCGCCGTTGAGCCGATTCGTCACGGACATCGTCATAACCGCGATGTCCGCACACTTCAGGGTCCGCTGAATACCCTCGCGACGCTAAAGATTTAGCGTCGAGAAAACATCAATCAGCTTTCAATAAGCCTTCATTCGAGCCAGGACTTTCCCCAAGCCCGAACGCTCGATCCCGCACCGCACTAATCCGTCAAATCCCTGCCACATAAGGCGCTCAGCCCTCCGGCAGCTTTCCGTGCGCAAACTTTCATGCCGATGATTTCCTTGACGCGAGCCGACGCGCCTGCTGTACTAAATCAACCAAAGTGATTTAGGCGGCGCGAAGCGACCGGGCTAAAAGTCGTTTCGAACCGCCTTCATCTCGCGGCAGATCGCAAACCAGGTTGCCAGCACGCAGCGTTCGCGCAGGCAACCGCCAGTACCACAACGTCGTTGCCAAAAACCGGAGGAGCGTCCCATGAATCTGAATTCCCGCAGGCTTCCTGTCGCCAGGAAAATCGTGTCGATGTGCGTCGCCGCATCGGCGGTATGGTGTGCGAGCGCGAGCCAGGCGGCTGACCAGCCGGTTGTCGGCCTCATCACCAAGACCGACACCAACCCATTCTTCGTGAAGATGAAACAGGGCGCCGAAGCGGCTGCATCGAAAGACGGCGCGAAGCTGATCACCGCGGCCGGCAAGTTCGACGGCGACAACGCGAGCCAGGTCACCGCCATCGAAAACATGATGACAGCCGGCGCGAAGGCGATTCTGATCACGCCGAGCGACACCAAGGCGATCGTGCCGAGCATCAAGAAAGCGCGCGCCGCCGGCGTGATGGTCGTCGCGCTCGACACACCCACCGATCCGCAAGACGCCACCGACGCCCTCTTCGCCACCGACAACTTCAAGGCCGGCGTGCTGATCGGCAAATACGCGAAAGCCGCGCTCAACGGCAAGCCCGCGAAGATCGCCACGCTCGATCTCGCGCCCGGCGTCTCGGTCGGCGTGCTGCGTCACAACGGCTTCCTGGAAGGCTTCGGCGTGAAGGAAGGCGATCCGTCAGTGGTGTGCAGCCAGGACACCCGCGGCGATCAGGCCAAGGGCCAGACGGCGATGGAAAACTGCCTGCAGAAGTCGCCCGACATCAACGTGGTCTACACCATCAACGAACCGGCGGCAGCGGGCGCTTACCGCGCGCTGAAAGCTGCGGGCAAGGACAAGAGCGTGATGATCGTCTCGATCGACGGCGGCTGTGAAGGCGTGCGCAACGTCAAGGCCGGCGCCATCGCCGCGACCTCGCAGCAGTATCCGCTGAAGATGGCCTCGCTCGGCGTGACGGCCGGTGTCGAGTACGCGAAGACCGGCAAGAAAGTCTCCGGCTATCAGGACACCGGCGTGACGCTGATCACCGACAAACCGATGGCCGGTATCGACAGCAAGGACACCAAGTTCGGCCTCGACAACTGCTGGGGCAACAAGTAACGCGCACTGAATAGGGCGGCCCGATTCGCCGGGCCGTCATCGGATTTGCCGCGTGGCCCGAGCGCCACGCTTCTGCATCGAGGTCATCCATCATGTCGACTCCTTCCGCGCCCGCCGGCCACTCGCGTTCGTTCGCCGAACGCATGCCATCGCTTGCCGAGGTCGGGCCACTCATCGCACTGGTACTGGCTTGCGGCTTCTTCATTTCGCAGAGCAGCCGCTTCCTGTCGTTCCAGAATCTCTCGCTAATCCTGCAGCAAACCATGGTGGTCGCGGTCATCGCGATCGGCCAGACGCTGATCGTGCTGACCGGCGGCATCGACCTGTCGTGCGGCATGGTGATGGCGTTCGGCTCGATCATCATGACCAAATTCGCGGTCACGCTAGGTGTACCGCCGGTGCTCGCGATTCTCTGCGGGGTTGGCGCGAGTGCGCTGTTCGGCGCGCTCAACGGCGTGCTGATCACGCGCATCAAATTACCGGCCTTCATCGTTACGTTGGGTACGTTGAATATCGCGTTCGCTCTCACGCAGATCTATTCGAACGCCGAGAGCGTGTCGAACCTGCCGGACGCGATCATGTTCCTGGGCAACACCTTCAAACTCGGCCCTGCTGATGTCACGTACGGCACCGTGCTCACTTTGCTGATGTATCTGGCCACGTGGTTCGTATTGCGCGACACGGTGCCGGGCCGGCATCTCTACGCGCTCGGCAATAACCCCGAGGCCGCGCGCCTGATGGGCCTGTCGTCGCAGAAAATATTGCTGACCGTGTATTCGCTGGCCGGCGCGATCTACGGCATCGCCGCACTGCTGTCCGTCTCGCGAACCGGCGTGGGCGATCCGCAGGCGGGGCAAACCGAGAATCTCGACAGCATTACCGCGGTCGTGCTCGGTGGCACAAGTCTGTTCGGCGGACGCGGCTCGATTTCCGGCACGCTGCTCGGCGCGTTGATCGTGGGCGTGTTTCGCAACGGCCTGACATTGATCGGCGTCTCTTCGGTCTACCAGGTGTTGATCACCGGCATGCTGGTGATTCTCGCGGTGGCCGCGGACAAACTTTCCCATCGTCGCGGTTGAACAGTCAGAGGAATCCGTCATGTCTACCCCTACTTCCGCTTCTTCCGCGATGCCCGTTCTCCAGGCGCGCGGACTCATCAAACGCTACGGCAATGTGACCGCGCTCGACGGTTGCGATTTCGAAGTGATGCCCGGCGAGATCATGGCCGTGATCGGCGATAACGGCGCGGGAAAGTCGTCGTTGATCAAGGCACTTTCCGGCGCCACGGTGCCAGACGAAGGCGAAATTCTGCTCGACGGCAAACCGGTCAAATTCCGCAGCCCGCTCGATGCCCGCGCGCAAGGCATCGAGACGGTATATCAGGAACTCGCCGTGGCGCCGGCCATGAGCATCGCCGAAAACCTGTTCCTTGCGCGCGAACTGCTGAAACCCGGCTGGCGCGGCTCGATCTTCAAGATGATCGACAAGCGCCGCATGCTGGACGAAGCGACCGCGCATATGAAGGACTTGCAAATCGGCATCCGCTCGATGCGCCAGGCCGTCGAAACACTTTCGGGCGGCCAGCGTCAGGGCGTGGCCGTGGCGCGCAGCGCGGCGTTCGCGCGGCACGTGGTGATTCTCGACGAGCCGACCGCCGCGCTCGGCGTGAAGGAAGGCAACATGGTGCTCGAACTGATCCGGCGCGTGCGCGATCGCGGCCTGCCGGTGATCCTCATCAGCCACAACATGCCGCACGTGTTCGAGATCGCGGACCGCATTCATATCCAGCGGCTCGGCCGGCGCGCGGCGCTCGTGAACCGGGCGGACATCCACATGTCGGAGGCGGTGGCGATCATGACCGGTGCAAAGGAAGCAGACGTCAAGGCGATTGCATGATGCGCGCATCCTGCTGAGCGGGCGCCCGCCATGGAAACCACCGGCACCCGCTCGCCCCTCAAACGCACGGTCGGCTCGAATCAGGTCGGCATGCGGCAGTTCAACGAACGCATCGTGTTGCAAGCGATCCGCTTGCATGGGCCGCTGCCGAAAGCCGACGTGGGCCGCCTCACGCGTCTTTCGATGCAGACCGTGTCGATGATCGTCGAGCGTCTCATCGAAGACGGCCTGCTCGAAAAGCAGGCTCGCGTGCGCGGCAGGATCGGCCAGCCGTCCGTGCCGATCGCGTTGCGCGCGCAGGGCGCGTACACCATCGGCATCAAGGTGGGACGCCGCAGTCTCGACGTGCTGGCGATGGATTTTGCCGGCCACGTGGTGCACCGCGATGTCTTCGACTACGCGTATCCCGATCCACGCACGCTGTTTCCCGCGCTCGAAAACAAACTCGCGCGCGTGAATCAGACACTCGGCGCGAAGGCCAGCCAGGTGGTCGGCGTGGGCGTCGCGGCGCCTTTATGGCTCGGCGGCTGGCGAGACTTTCTCGGCGCGCCGCCCGACGCGCTGGAAGCGTGGAACGAGATCGATCTGCGCTCGCGCATCGGCACCATGACGGGCCTGCCCGTCGAGTTCGCCAAAGACACCACGGCTGCCTGCGCCGCCGAACTGGTGATGGGCCAGGGGCGCGGCATCCACAATTTTCTGTATCTGTTCGTCGGCACGTTTATCGGCGGCGGGCTCGTGATCGACGGCCGTCTGCACGGCGGCCCGCACGACAACGCGGGTGCGGTCGGCTCGATTCCGTTGCGCGAAGGCGGCGCGCGCAAACCCGCGCGCCAGCTGTTGCACGCGGCGTCGGGCTTCGTGCTCGAAAAGCTGTTGACCGATGCGGGCGCGCCGGCTGCGGCCGCGCACGATCATCGCGCACTGTCGCCCGAACTGTGGCGGCACACCGAGCAATGGCTCGACAGCGCGTGCCCCGCGATCGCCACTGCGTTGACCAATGCAGCCGCCCTGCTCGATCTCGACGCGATCGTGATCGACGGCGAACTCGACCGGCAACTGTTGCGCGAAATCATTCGCCGCACCGAGCGCGTGCTCGATCGCTTCGAATGGGAAGGCATGGTGCGTCCGCAATTACTGGAAGGCGCGATCGGCGCCGATGCGCGCGCGATGGGCGGCGCGATTCTGCCGCTCTATGCGCATTTCGCGCCGGTGCATGAGCTGTTCCTGAAGCCGGCGGCGGAGACGGTTTATTAGGCGCTGCCGGTGTGATGCATCTGCGTCGACACCGGCACGCTGCGCCCGATGCTCATTGCGCGGCAACCTTCGTAACCGAAGCCGTCTTCACAGGCGTCTCATTCAGCAACGGCTGCAAGACCGGCGCCAAAGACTTCAGCAACTGCACCGACAGCGCGCTCGTGAACTCGTAATGCGCGGCATACGGTTCATGCACCCACGCGGTCAAGGTGCCGTAGAACCGGTCGCCCATCGCGAACACAAAGGTCGCGCTACGGTTCACCTTGCGCGACTCGATCAGCCGCGCGCCTTTGGCAAACACATTGAAGCGCTGATCGCCGGTACCGGTCTTGCCGTACACCTCGAGCGTCTGGCCATCGGGGAACGTCATGCCTTGCGCGAGACGCTTCGCCGTGCCGCCGGTCACGACATCGCGCAACAACACTTTCACCGTGCTCGCGATTTCCGGCGACAACTGCGGCTCGGGCGCCACCGCCGCGCGTTTGAAATGCGTTTCGTACGGAGTGTCTTTCGCGAAGTCGAGTTGCGTGAGGCTTTCCGTCGGCACCTTGTTGCCGTTATTGGCGACCACGCCGATCAATTGCGCGAGCGCGGCCGGCCGGTCGCCCGACGCGCCGATTGCCGCGGCATACGAAGGTGTGAGCGTCGCGAACGGATAGCCGAGCGCCTGCCATGATTTGCCGATGGCGTCGTAGGCACGCAGTTCGACCATGCGTTTGATGCGGCGGTCTTGCGTCGCGTGATAGCGCGTCTTGAAGAGCCACGAATAAGTCGACAGACGTACCTCGCGGCTCGCGCTCTGGATCTGTTCGAGCGTCGCATCGGGATGCTCGCGCAGATAGTTGAGCGTCCACAGTTCCAGCGGATGCACGCTCGAAATATAGCCGCGATCGTTCAGATTGAAGCGGTCGATCGCGTATTTGGCGTACAGGTTAGCCAGGTCTTCGTCGTCGAGTACGGAGGCGGCGGGCGTGTTTTTCAGCGCCGCGCGCATCTTGAGGTTGAACCACGCATTGGACTCGTCCGGCGCGACGCTGCGCAACACCGTCGCCACCTTGGGCGGCGATTTGCGCACGCCGAGCAGCAGCAGCGACAAGGCCTGATCGGGTGTCTTGCCGTGATACTTCGTGTAGAAACGGTTCATGTACACGCGGCTTTCCTGATCGGCGAAGCGCGTCAGATACATCTTGCGCATCTCGGGATCGCCCAGCCATTGCGCCGACGGCCCGGTGGTCTGCACCATTTCGTAATGGACGATGTCGCGCATCAGCCGCACGAACACCAGATTCACCGAATGCTGGAACGCGCGGTGCACGGTCAGGATGCGGCTGTTGTCGTCGGATTCGAAGTTGTTGAAGGTCTGCGCGCCGCCGCCCGTGTAGAAAGTTTCGCCGGGACTGGCCGAGTATTTTCGCTCCACGGCCGCGTCGAGCATGGCTTGCAGCGAACGGTCCGAGGTGTGCGCGAAATAATCGAGCGACCAGCGCGTGAGTTGATCGTTCGGATCGTACTTCACGGCTTTCAGCTCCGCTGTGCTCAGCGGCGCATAACGCTTGTGCAAGTCGGAGACGATCTGCAAATACGTCACCACGGTACGCAGTTTCGCCGTCGAACCGAGATTCAGGCGCGCGCCGGAGTTGATGTCGAACGGCTGGTTGACGCTGTCGGTTTGCACCCGCACGAGGTTGGCGCCGTCGCGCCGCTCGAACAGCGTGAAGCTATACGCGATCCTCGAAGGATCGTCCGACGCGCGCAGCATTTCGAAGCCGACCAGACCCGCGGCTTTCGCGCCGTCGCGCGTGGCGGCAGCGGCGAGCCGGTCGCTCACGGCTTGCTGAACGGCGTTGTTGAGCGTGCCATTCGCCTGTAGATCGAGGCGGTCGAGTTCGTAGAAGCTCGGAATGTTGAGCGCGGCCAGAAGATGCGAGCGCATGGACGTCACCGCCTTGCGCGACACGAAGGAATCCGCACTGGCAGTTTTGACGGGCGCGCGCTGCAAATCGACCACCGCTGAGAGCGCGGCGTCGCGCAACGGGACCGACACAATGCCGCCGTTCGCCAGCAGCCGCAGATAACTGTCCGTCAGCCGCTCAAGTTCCTTGTAGCCGTGATGCAGGAAATACGACGGCGCACGTTGCGCGATCATCAACGAAAGCACCTGCCGGAATGCGATGCCCTGCTCCGGCAGATTCTGTTCGGTCGACGGAGCGATCAGGACGCGGTTGACGTCGTTGAAGTCGCGGCCATACCAGGCGGCGAGACCGTCGCCAATACCGTTGATTTCGCCGATGCCCGGCTGCGCGGCCAGCGGCACCGAGTTGAGATAGTGGACCACGATCTGCTGGCGCGCCGGCATGGTTTGCGGGCCATTCAGATAAGCGCGCACCGAAGCCGAGGCGATCTGCCGCAATTTCTCCGGCGGTGTCGCCGTGCGGCCGCCCGCGGAGTGGCGGAATTTTTCGATCTGCGTGGCGAGAGTGCTACCGCCGGGCTGCGACTGATGGTGATTGAACACGCGCACGCCCTGATCGGCCAACGCGCGGCTAAAGCGCCCCCAGTCGATGGCGGGATTGCGGTTCGGCTGGTTCGGATCGAGCAGGTAGCGGTCTTCGATAAACAGCAGCGAATTCACGACCAGCGGCGGAATCGCATCGAAGTCGTCGTACACGCGGCCGGGAAACTGCGCGGCGAACAGCGGCGCGCCGGTGCCGTCGAAGAGTTGCAGGCCCGCGCGATCTTTTTCTTCGTACGGCAGAAAGAGGCCGTTATCCGCCAGCGACAGCATCCGCTCGGAATCGCGCGCCTGGGCGGTGATTTCAAAGCCGCGTTGCAGCAGACGCTGCTGGATCGACGGTAGCAACGCGTAGCCCAGACGGCTGTCGTAAGGGCCTTTGTCGGCTTCGGGAAAACGGATGGAATGACTAGGACCGTCGGCGACGGAGAAACCCACGTCGCGAGTCAATTCGGAGAGATAGTGCGCCTGCAATCGCGAGGTTTCGATCTCGTTCTGGCAAAAGCGTGCCGCCAATGCCAGCGCGAGCAAAAATGCCGCGACCAGCGCCCATTTGAACCATTTGCGCACAGACGCCACGCCTGTTGCGCGAAACGGTAACCGAACCAGCGGCCGATTCATGCTGCTCTCCCCGAGCGGACGCCGGTTTCTTCTGGCCCGGCGCACCTTCAAAGCAGTGTAGCGCGGAACGTGAAGCTGCGATCCGTTCGGATTTACCCGAGAGTGTCGCGGCTACAACACCCGTTTGCGAAGCATGGCGCGGCGTGAATCGCCATGCGATATTCAGCGTCTTTCCTGTGATGAAAAACCGCCGCTTCAGGCGGTTTTTTGCTTTCTCGCCGGGTGTTCCGGCAACCGCCCTTGCGCCGGTTCGATCGGCTGCGCGCACAGCAATTCGATGAACTGTTCCGCCGGCGGCGACAACACGCCGCCTTTGCGCGTGACGATGCCAAAAGTCTGCGAAGGCGACTTGAGCTTGACCGGCACGAGGCGCAGCATTTTTTGCCGGACGAATAAGGCGGCGATCGCCGTGGGCAACAGCGAAACCAGATCGTGACTGCTTTGCAGGAGCGCCACCGTCACGAACGTCGAGGCCGTGGAAACCGGGTTATCCGGCATTTGCAGACCGGCCAGATCCATCTCGCGTTCGAGCAGCGCGTGCAGCGGCATATGCGATGGATACATGACCCAGCGGTGGCCCGCCAGATCGCGCAGTTTCACCTCTTTCTTCGGCAACGGCGGATGGCCGTAGCCGACCACCACCGAGAGCGGTTCATCGCCGAGCGGACGATAGTGATATTTCGACGGATCGGCCGCCACCGTCGCGCGGCCGATCACCAGATCGAGCCGGCCGTCGTCGAGTTGCCGCAGCATGCGCGCGCTCGTGTCTTCCACCACTTCGACGGAAAGACCCGGTTGCGCGGCATGCAGCTGATTCAGCGCCGGCACGACGCACTCCGGAATCGCGCCCATGATCGCGCCGATCGCGAGCCGCCCGCCACGCCCGGAACGTATCTCGGCGACGTCCTGGCAGAGCGCGGTGAGATCGGTCGTCATGAGGCGCGCGTAGCGGATCACGCAATGGCCGAGCTGGTTCGGGATCATGCCGCTTTTCGAGCGCTCGAAGAGGGGTGCCTCGAGCATCGACTCCAGTTCCTGCAAGGCCTTGCTGGCGGCCGACTGCGTCATGGACATGGCGCCGGCGGCTTTGTGCAGCGACTTCAGGTCGTCGAGGGCGATCAGCAATTGGAGTTGCTTCATGCGCAGCTTCGACAGCAGGACGTTGAGGGTGTCTTTCATGGCGGATCGGATTGCAGCGTAGGTGAGTCGCAAAAGCGATCACAAGATGGAAACAATTCAATATACCTGCCGTGTTCAGCGCCGTATAGTCGGCTGAGTTGCATGGGACCGGAGTAAGCGCTAAAGCCAACTCTGGTCGACATGCCGACATTCCAACGCCAACGAGACACCCATCACCATGACGCAGTCATCTCATCCCGCCGCGATGCGCGGCGTGTTCCCCGTCGCGCCGACCATCTTCGACGACGCCGGCCGGCTCGATCTCGAAGGCCAGAAACGCTGCATCGACTTCATGATCGACGCGGGTTCGAACGGGCTGTGCATTCTGGCGAACTTCTCCGAGCAGTTCGCGCTCTCCGACGACGAGCGCAACACGCTCATGCACGTCGTTCTCGAACACGTCGCGGGCCGCGTGCCGGTGATCGTGACGACCACGCATTTCAGCTCGTACCAGTGTGCCGAGCGCAGCCGCAGCGCGCAGGCCGCGGGCGCCGCCATGGTGATGGTCATGCCGCCGTATCACGGCGCGACCATCCGCATCGGCGAACGTGGTATTTACGAGTTCTACCGCACGGTGTCCGACGCGATCGGCATCCCGATCATGATTCAGGACGCGCCGGTCAGCGGCACGCCGTTGTCCGCGCCGTTTCTCGCCCGCATGGCGCGCGAGATCGACAACGTGTCGTACTTCAAGATCGAAGTGCCGCAAGCGGCGAACAAGCTGCGCGAGCTCATCGAACTGGGCGGCGACGCAATCGTGGGTCCGTGGGACGGCGAAGAGGCGATCACGCTGATGGCCGATCTGGATGCGGGCGCAACCGGTTCGATGACAGGTGGCGGCTACGCCGACGGCATCCGTCTGATCGTCGATGCCTACGCGGCCGGCGACACCGAGGCCGCCGCCGCGCACTATCAACAGTGGCTGCCGCTGATCAATTACGAAAATCGCCAGGGCGGCCTCGCATCGTGCAAGGCGCTGATGAAGGAAGGCGGCGTAATCCGCTCGGACGCGGTGCGCCATCCGTTGCCGCAAATGCATCCGGCCACGCGCGAAGGATTGTTGAAGGTTGCGCGGCGGCTCGATCCCCTGGTGCTGCGCTGGGGTCGTTAAAGCTCGCCTCGAAGCAGCCAGGCGCAAATTGAGGCGGCAAATACCGCACGAACGCATTAGCCCATCCCGGTCCGGGTAGTTGCCGACGAATCGTCAACCGCCCGGACCTGGTCTCAGGAATGAGCCGCGCACCCCGCACTTCGTTACACCGCCCGCGACGCCTTATTTCCTGCGGCATCGTCTGGCTCCGTTGCCGGCCTGTGGTTTTCGTCAGGCTAGCGCAACGGCCCTGCTCCCACTCACACGCACCCCGTGTCCGGACCGTCCTGCAAGCGCCACGTAGCGCGCCCTATCGTCGAGGCGCAAGCACACGCAACGCGGGGCTCTGCAGCCACATACGCAAACCACTTCCCAATGGATGCAGGCCGACGAAAAAAAACCACATACAAGCTGGCGGCGAAGTTGAGTAACATAGGCGCGCAAGCTCACCCTAACTGCCTCCATGACCGCCAATCCTCGAGAACTGACGCCGGAAACGCTCGCCGAACTGCTCGAACGTGTCGCCAAACAAGATGGCGCAGCGTTGCGCGAGCTTTATGATCTCGCCGCCCCGAAACTGTTTGGCCTCGCGCTCCGTATATTGAGCAGGCACGAGTGGGCCGAAGAAGTTTTGCAGGACAGCTTCGTCAATATCTGGCGCTTTGCCGGCGACTATCGCCGCGCATTGTCCGCCCCGATGACGTGGATGTCGGCGATCGTCCGCAACCGTGCTCTCGATCACCTGCGGCGGGTCAACACGCAGGAAACGGAATGGAGCGATGCGTTGGACGATCTCGTGGCGACCGGCGACCCGGATCCCGAAGCGCTGAGCGCGGTCAGCCTGCAGGCGCGTTTGCTGGCCGGCTGCATGCAGCAGCTCGAACCCGCGCAACGCCAGGCGGTTGCCCTCGCGTATCTGCGCGATCAGAGCCATAGCGAGATCGCCGAAGTGCTGAGCGTGCCGCTCGGCACTATCAAGTCGTGGATCCGGCGCGGCCTCGCCAAGCTGAAGACCTGCCTGGGAGGCGAGTGATGAATCTGCATCGCTATCCTCAGCTCGTCGATCTGCTGGCCGCCGAATACGTGCTCGGCACATTGCGCGGCGGTGCGCGGCGGCGCTTCGAACGCTACGCGGACCATGACACGACGATCCGCAAAGCCGTCGAGCAATGGCAGCGGCGCATCTCGCCGATGGCCGAACTCGCCGAGCCGCGCATGCCGCCGGCCGCCGTCTGGGACGCCATCGAACGGCGACTCGGCCTCACGGCCACGCGCGAGGCAGCGCGTCCTCGCACCGTGGTGGAAACACCCGCGCGGCCATCGCGCAGCATCTTCGAAAACCTGGCGTTCTGGCGCGGCTGGGCGCTCGGCGTCACGGGCCTCGCAGCGGTTGCCGTGGTGGTCGCCGTGCGCTCGCTGTTGCCGTCCGCCACGCCGCCTGTCACGGCGCCGACCGTTGCTCAGCAACCCGAAACGGCCGTGTCGCATGTCGCCGTGCTGAACAACAAGGACGCGCATCCGGTCATGCTGGTCGCGTGGGACGAGGCGCATTCGACCATGTCGGTGCATCCGCTCGGCAAGGTCGAGCTGCCCGCCGGCCGGGCGATGGAACTGTGGGGCATTCCGGCGAGCGGCCATCCGGTCTCGCTCGGCATGCTGCCGGACAGCGCGAACGGCAAGGTCACGGCCGGCCAGCAGAAGCCGGAGAATTACGCGGCGCTGGCCGTGTCGATCGAAGCGCCGGGCGGCTCGCCCGATCACAACGCGCCGAGCGGTCCGGTGGTGTTCACCGGCAAGCTGTTGCCGGTGTCGTAGGCGTTGCATGATTAGCCGGAGAAGGCCGGCATTCGCTCGACGTGAATGCCGGCCTTGTTTTCATGCGCGCATGCACTTCCCTTTCACGCCACGGCTGGACGCGAGCGCGCGATTGCCGCTACCCTAGCCGTATGCAAAGCTTTTACGAAGCCACTGTCACCCGTTCTTCCGCCTATGCGCCGCTGGCTGGCCGGCGTGCCGCCAATGTCTGCGTCATTGGCGGCGGTCTGGCGGGATTGTCCACCGCGTTGGGACTCGCCGAACGAGGCGTCGCGGACGTCACCGTGCTCGAAGCCCGGCAAGTGGGCTTCGGCGCGTCCGGCCGCAATGGCGGGTTCGTGTTCGGCGGCTATAGCCTCGATTGCGCCGATCTGCTCAAAACCCTCGGCGCCGTGCGCGCTCGCGAACTCTATACGCTGACCACCGACGCAGTCGATCTGATGCGCAAGCGCATCGCGCGCTATCACATCGACTGCGACGCGACCGACGCCGGCGTAATCCTCGCCAACTGGTTCGACGAACCGGCTCGGCTGGAATCGCAGCGGCGTCTGATGCGCGATTCGTTCGGCGTCGAGTGGGAACCGGTGGCGGCGCAGCAGCTTGCTTCGCAGCTGAAAACGCGCCGTTATCACAGCGGTCTGTTCGAGCGCAACGCGTTCCACTTTCACCCGTTGAAGTATGTGCTCGGCGTGGCTAACGCCGCGGCGCATGCCGGCGTGCAGATCCACGAGGATTCGCCGGTCGTGCGTCTCGAGCGCGACGGCGCCGGCTTCGTGGTGCACACGCAGCACGGTGTGCTCGACGCGCGACACGTCGTGATGGCGGGCGGCGGTTATGCGCGCCGCGTCTATCCGCGGGTCGAACGCGCGGTGCTGCCGATCGCCACCTACGTGATGGCGACCGAACCGCTCGGCGCGCGTCTGCAAGATGCGATCGACACGCGCGCCGCCATCTACGACACTCGCTTCGCTTTCGACTACTACCGCCCGCTGCCCGACACGCGCATTCTGTGGGGCGGCCGCATCTCGGTACGCGACCGCGAACCCGAGGTGATCGCGCGACTGTTGCGGCGCGATCTGCTGAAGGTCTATCCGCAGTTGCACGGCGTACGGATCGACTATGCGTGGGGCGGCCTGATGAGCTACGCGCGGCACAAGATGCCGCAGATCGGCCGCAGCGCAGATGGCGTCTGGTACGCGGTCGGCTTCGGTGGACACGGCATGGCGCCGACCACCGTGTCCGGCGAACTGCTGGCCGCGGCGATTGCCGGGGAGCGTCCGGTGCCCGAGGCGTTTGCGTCGTTCGGCCTGACGCCCGCTTACGGCGCGCTCGGCCTCGCCGCCGCGCAACTGACCTACACCGCCATGCAGACGCGCGACGCGCTCGCCGCGCGTCGCCGGCCTGCCGTTTGACCTCGGCCAACGCGCCGCCGCTCATGCCCGCGCGCAGGCTAAAAGGCCAATTTCGCCATGCTAGAATGCGCCGTCACTGCCGCTCGAATACACAATGAAAAAGGGAAGCAAGGCCGCCGAGCCTGATACCAACGGCATCCCGTCCGACAGTCCGCGTACCGACGCCCGGCGCAAGTACGATCCCGAACAGACGAAGCGCAACATCCTCGACGTCGCGACCCAGGAGTTCTCCGCGATGGGACTGACGGGCGCGCGCGTCGACGCGATCGCGGAGCGCACGAACACCACCAAGCGCATGCTGTACTACTACTTCGGCAGCAAGGAAGGGTTGTACCAGGCGGTGCTGGAAAAGGTGTATGGAGACATTCGCGCGCTAGAACAGGATCTGCACGTCAGCGAACTCGATCCGATCGAGGGCATGCGTGCGCTCGTCGAGTTTACGTTCGACTATCACGACCGTCAGCGCGATTTCGTACGGCTCGTCACCATCGAAAATATTCACGGCGCCAAGTACGTCGAGCAGGTCAAGACGTTCAAAGGCCGCAACGTCACCGTGATTCATACGATCGAGGATCTGCTCTCGCGCGGCATCGCGGCTGGACAGTTCCGCAGCGATATCGATCCGATCGATCTGCACTTGCTGATCAGTTCGCTGTGCTTTCACCGTGTGGGTAATCGCCATACGTTCGGGACGGCGTTCGGCCGCGATCCGTCGCATCCGCGTTTGCGGGCGCGGCATCGCGCCATGATCGTCGATGCCGTGCTGCGGTTCGTGCGCAAGGACGATTGAGGAAAGCGGGCCTCAAGTAAAAACGGGACGCGCCGCGTCCCGTTTTTTTCGTCTGGCTTCAGGCAGCCGCTTAATCCACCAGCACGATCCGCTTGATATCGCCGACGATGAAGATGTACGACAGTGCCCCGATTAGCGCGATCGCGCCGATGAACACCAGCGCGCCGACGAACGAACCGGTTGCCGCGACGATGAAGCCCACCACCAGCGGCGTCACGATACCGGCCAAGTTCGCCGCGAAGTTGAAGATGCCGCCGGTCACGCCGAGCAGACCATCCGGCGCGATGTCCGACACCAGCGTCCAGCCCAGCGCGGCCATGCCTTGCGCGAAAAACGCCACCGACAGGATCGCGATCACCGCCACGTTGCTCTCCACATAGTTGGCGAGAATGATGGTCGACGCGAGCAGCAGGCCGGCAATGATCGGCAGCTTGCGCGCCACGTTCGGCGACTTGCCGCGGCGCAGCAGCCAATCGGAAAAGAAGCCGCCGAACATCACGCCGATCGAGGCGGCAATGAACGGCATGATCGCGAAGAAGCCGATCTTCAGCCAGGCCATATGGCGTTCGGTGGCGAGATACGTCGGGAACCAGGTGAGGAAGAACACGAGCGTCGAGTTGCCGGCGAACTGGCCGAGGCAAATGCCCGTCAGTTGACGATGCTTGAGCAGGCGTCCGATGGTGCGCCATTCGAAGCCGCCGCTTTTTGCCGATGCCGCGTCCGCGCCGCCCGCCGAATCGGCATCCTTCTTTCGATGCGTGAGACCGCCGCCCGCTTCGATATAGTCGAGCTCCGCCTGATTCGCCGACGGATGATCACGCGGTTCGCGATAGAACATCCACCAGATCCCGCCGAACACGATGCCCACGCCGCCCACCACGTAGAACAGCGAGCGCCAGCCGAACGCGCCCATCAGCATGAACAGAAACGGGCTGAAAAAAGCGAGGCCGATGTATTCGCCGACCGTGTACGTGCCGGTCGCCATCGCGCGTTCGCTTTGCGGGAACCACGTGGCGACCACGCGGCTATTGGTCGGAAAGCACGGCGCTTCGGAAACGCCCAGGCCGAGGCGGAACGCGAACAGCGCGCCGATCCCGTGCACCAGCCCTTGCGCCAGCGTGCACAGCGACCACAAGGTCATCGACAGGAAATACGTGAGCTTGCTGCCGAAGCGGTCGAGAAACAGGCCGCCCGGAATTTGCGAGGCTACATAGCTCCACGAAAACACGGAGAACAGCAGCCCCATCAACGCGGCGTTGATGCCGAGCTCCTTGGTCAATTGCGGCGCGGCGATGCCGAGCACCGTGCGGTCTAAATAATTGATCATCGTCCCGACCGCGAGCAGCGCCAGAATCTGATAACGCGCTTTGGAGCGGCGCGCGGTGCTCGCCGTCACACCTTGCGGCGTGGCGGCGTCGGCGGAACTGGATTGAATCGGTTGCTGCATGGGTTTCTTGTCTCCTCGATCTTCTCGTTACCGGTCGGCACGCTGCCGGTTAGCGTTGCAACAACGACTGAAAGTGGGTGTAGACGCGCTCGGCGTCCGGTTCGAGACCGGTGAAAATGCGCATGGCGTCGACCGCCTGATACACCGCCATGCCGCCACCGCTCAGCGTGCGGCAGCCGAGCGCTTCGGCCGCCTGCAGCAACGCGGTGCGAATCGGAAAATAGACGATGTCCGCGACCCACAGATCGCGGTGCAGCAATTCGACCGGCAACGGCAAGCCGGGCAATTTCGCCATGCCGGTGGGCGTAGCGTGAATCAGGCCATTGGCGGCTGCGAGCGATTCGGCGAGCGAACTGCCGGCGCCGACGGCGGCGGCGGGAAAACGCTTCTGCAATTCGTCGGCGAGCGACGCGGCGCGCGTGGCGTCCACGTCGAAAAGCGTCAGCGATTTCGCGCCCATGTTCAGAGCGGCGTGCGCGACTGCTGCGCCGGCCCCGCCCGCGCCGAGTTGCACGACACGTTCCAGCGACACGTCCGGCAAGCCGCGCTGGAACGCACGCGCGAAACCGGACCAGTCGGTGTTGTGGCCGATGCGTCTGCCATCTTTGAACAGCACCGTGTTGACGGCGCCGAGTGCGCGCGCGTCGTCGGAAAGCTCGTCGAGCAGCGGAATCACGGCCTGCTTGCACGGGTACGTGATGTTCAGACCGTTGAAGCCCATGCGTTCGGCGGCCATCAACAGATCGGGCAGCGCGGCGACGTCGAGTTTCAGCGCTTCCAGGTCGATACGGCGGTACACATAGTGCAAACCGAGCTTGCTGCCCTCTTCCTCGTGCATGGCCGGCGTCAGCGATCCGCCGATACCCGCGCCGATCAGGCCGACCAGATAGGAATGCGGCGTTGCCTGTGAGTTCGTTTGTGCGTTCGTTTGTGCGTTCGGTTGTGTGTTCGCTTGTACGTTCATTTCGCCGCCCTATTCTTAAGAATGGTCGCCATCCGCTCCAAAGCCAGTACATAGCCTTGCGTGCCGCAACCGATGATGATCGCGTCCGCCACCGCCGACACGTACGAGTGATGACGGAACGCCTCGCGACGATGCACGTTTGAAATATGCACCTCGACGACCGGCTTTTCGATCGCGGTAAGCGCATCGGCGATGGCCACCGACGTATGCGTGTAAGCCGCCGGATTGATCACGATGCCGTCGACCTTGGTGCGCGCCGCGTGCAGCCAGTCGATCAGTTGATGCTCGGCGTTCGACTGACAGAAGTTGATCGACAGATCCAGGCGCTCCGCCGCATCGCGGCAAAGCTTCGCGACGTCGTCGAGCGTTTCCGAGCCGTAGATGGCGGGCTCGCGCGTGCCGAGCAGATTGAGATTCGGTCCGTTGAGGACCAGTACTGACGCAAAACTCATGACAACCACTCCAGCTAGATAGGGCAAGAAGCCAGCCACGGCAATCGCCGTGGTATCGCAACGTGAGCGAAGTGTGCGCGCATTGGACGTCGCCGTCATTCGGGGTTTCTACGAATTTGTACCATCTAGTTAGTTTGTATAAACTGGCGAGAATTTCGGTTAGTGTGGGAGAGTGCGGCTTGCGTCTTGCTGACGTGTGTAACGAACTCGTCCATTTTCCGCACTGCAGCATGCCCGTCACCGGACTGGCGAGCGTCGCGCGCCGGCCGTTGCGCACCTTATTCAACAGCCGTTTGAGTGTTTTTGCAGGAGCCGTTCATGCAACGTTCGATTGCCACCGTGTCGATCAGCGGAACCCTCGTCGAGAAGCTGACCGCGATCCAGGCGGCGGGCTTCGAAGGCGTCGAGATTTTCGAAAACGATTTGCTGTATTTCGACGGCTCGCCCGCCGACGTGCGGCGCATCGCTGAAGATCTCGGGCTGAAAATCATGCTGTTTCAGCCTTTCCGCGATTTCGACGGTGTCAGCCCGGAGCGTCTCGAGCGCAATCTCGACCGCGCGAAGCGCAAGTTCGACGTCATGCATGAACTGGGCACGGACCGCATTCTGGTGTGCAGCAACGTTTCGCCCGACACCATCGGCGACGACGCATTGATGACCGACCAGCTCGGCGCGCTGGCGCGCGCGGCGGAGGCGGCCGGCGTGATCGCGGGCTATGAAGCGCTCGCGTGGGGCAAGCACGTCAAGACCTACCGGCACGCGTGGAAGCTCGTGAATACGGTGAATCACCCGAATCTCGGGCTCGTGCTCGACAGCTTCCACACGCTGTCGCTGAACGACACGCCGGACGCGATCGCCGACATTCCGGGCGGCCGCATCGCCTTCGTGCAGATCGCCGACGCGCCGAAGCTCGCCATGGACGTGCTCGAATGGAGCCGCCATTACCGCTGCTTCCCCGGCCAGGGCGATTTCGATCTGGCCAATTTCACGGCGCAGGTCGTGAAAACCGGCTACAGCGGGCCGCTTTCGCTGGAAATTTTCAACGACGGTTTTCGCGCCGCGCCGACCACCATCACGGCCGCCGATGGTCATCGCTCGCTCCTGTTTCTCGAGGAGCAGACCCGCGCGCTGCTCGAAAGCACGCAGCAGCCGGTCGGCGACCTGTATCGCTCGCCTGCGGCGCCCGCGCACGTCGGCTACCAGTTTCTGGAGTTCGCGGTCGACCACAGCACGCGGGCGCAACTCGTCGACTGGCTCGGCAAACTGCGCTTTCGCGAGGCGGGCCGGCATCGCTCGAAGGAAGTCACGCTGTATCAGCACGGCGCGGCCTCGATCGTGCTGAACGCCGAGCCGGATTCGTTCGCTAACGCGTTCTTCCAGCAGCATGGCTTGTCGCTGTGCGCGTCGGCGTTTCGCGTGGACGATGCCAATCAGGCGTTCGAACGCGCCGCCGGCTTCGGCTACGCGCCGTTTTCCGGGCAGATCGGCCCGAACGAGCGCGTGCTGCCCGCCGTGCAGGCACCGGACAGCAGCCTGAACTATTTCGTCGACGAAACGCCGGATCAGCCCACCTTGTTCGAGGCCGATTTCGTCCTCACCGACATCAACGGCCCGAGCGAAGTGGGGCCGCTCAGCCGCATCGACCATGTGTGCCTGTCGGTGCCGGCGAATTCGCTGGATACTTGGGTGCTGTTTCTGCGCACGGCTTTAGGCTTCCAGGCCGAGCCTGGCGTGCTGGTGCCCGATCCGTACGGCCTCGTGCGCAGCCGCGCGCTGCGCAGTCACGACGGTTCGGTGCGGATCGTGCTGAATGCCTCCGTGGACCATCACACGGCGGTGGCCGAGGCGTTGCATACGTATCATGGCTCGGGCCTGAACCACGTCGCCTTCAGCACCAGTGACATTTTTAGCGCGATTCCCGAGTTCGTCGCCGACGGCTTGCCGGTCCTGCGCATCCCGCGCAATTACTACGAGGATCTGGCCGCCCGCTACGCGTTGCCGGACGGGACGCTGGAGGCGCTGCGCGCCAATAACATCCTGTACGACCGCGACGAGCGCGGCGGCGAGTTTTTCCATGCTTACACGGAGCAGCTCGACCAGCGCTTTTTTATGGAGATCGTCGAGCGGCGCGGCGGTTATGACGGTTATGGCGCGGCTAATGCTGCCGTGCGGCTCGCCGCGCAGGCGCAGCGGCGCAAGTAGGGCTTTGGCGGTTTGGCGAGCAACTTTAGTCGGCGACTCCGGCCAGGCGGGCACGGCATGTGCGGCATCGGCAGGGGTAGCCGCGCCGCACCGATATAATGGCGCCTGATTTCACGGCCGATGCTACGCGGTTGTGTCAGAAGCGGCGCCGTGTGTGCCTTTGTCGGCCGAATGTAACGTCAGGAGAGATATGAAGAAGTTTGCCGTAGTCCTGTCAATTCCCCTGCTCCTCAGCGCTTGCGCGTACTTCCAGAAGAATCCGGATGCCGGCGAGCCCGTTACGGACACCACCACGCAACGCTCCGTCAACGACGTGGTCTCGTGCCTCACGCAATTGGCCACCAGCCACGACGCCGCGTTCAAATCCACGGCGATCCCGCAAGGCCAGATGCTCGACTTCGGCGATTCGAATATCGTCAAGGTGCGCAGCGACAACGGCGCGACGACTTACCGTTTCTACGCGGGCAAGCGCCACGTGAGCAATCTGTGGATCGAGTCCGCGGGCAAAACCTGCGCCCCGTAAAGGTTTGCGGGAGGATAGAAAGCGTAAGTGTGACAATCGGTAACATGGTTCGATGCAATCTTCATGTCATGGTGTTACAGGACAATGGAGTCTTAAGAATCGTTTAAGACTTCGTCCGCATCATCCATCCGACACGAAACCGCACAAGGTGCGAACCATGAACCAGCCCGATCACAACACGAACGACACCCCGGCGCCGGCCAAGCGGCCTACCATTTTGCGCCGCCTGCTGAGCCACCACGAGTTGGCGACGCTGCTGCTGTTGCTGCACGCGCCGATCGACGCATTTGCCAAACCCGAGATTCCGCAGCTTCACGAAGCCGGATTGGTTGAAACCGTGTCCAGCGACGCAGGCGGTTCGCGTATCCGTCTGACGCCCGAGGGCAACGCCGTACTGCGCGGCCTCGGCATAAAGTAATGCACGCCTTGGTTCGAGCGCGAAAGCGAGTGAAGCACGCGCGCGTAAGGCTCAGACCGCTCAACCTGGCAGAGCATGGGCCCGACTCACGCTGACAAGCGCCGCGACCGGCTCACGAGCATCACGCCTGCCACACACCGTACCCCGCTTCACGCAGTCCAATCGCCAATTCCACTTCCATATCCTGTGCGCCGCGGTAAGGCATGGGATTGAACACCTCGTACAGTTCGGGCACAAGGCGCAAGCCGTAATCGCGTACATAGCGATTGGCCTGAATGCCGGCCTTATGCCGGTCGAAGCGCAGATCCGGGTCCAGTCCCGTCATTCCCACGTACACACAAGGTTTGTCGAACCGGTAGTCCGGATTCGCGCGGCGAAAACGCGCCTCGTTCCAGACCTTGTCGTCGAGCGCGATGACGTAGACGTAGTAATGGTGCTTGCGACGAGCCATGTGCTGCGGTTCAACTCCGCGAAGTGCCGTGCAGCAGCATGCGGTACTCGGTCGGAGTAATGCCGACGGTCGCCTTGAATTGGCGTGTGAACGCGCTGTGGTCGGTGTAGCCGCACAGCGCGGCGACGTCGGTGACCTTGTCGTGCGACACCAGCAGCGCCGTGGCGGCGTCCAGACGGGTTTTCAGCAACACCTGGCGCGGCGTCAGATGAAAAACCTTGTGGAAGTAGCGCTCCAGTTGCGCGACCGACATATTCGCCATGGCCGCGAGTTGCTTCAGATTCAAAGGCTGAACGTAATTTTCCTGAATGGACTGCACGACCGCGGCGAGGCGGCTGTAGGCGGGATGGCTGCTTTCGTCCGCTTTCAGATCGCGGGAAATACCGGCGAGACCCACCACTTTGCCGGCAGGATCGCGCAGCGGCTGCTTGCAGGTCAGACACCAGCCCGGCTGACGGCCGGGATACAGATGCAGTTCCAGCTGGTCGATCATCTGGTTGCCGACGCTGATGATCGCCTTGTCCTGCGCCGTGTAGATGCGTCCGAAGCGGCGCGGGAACACGTCCTCGGCGGTGCGGCCGAGCAGCGCGGATTTTTCCTTGAAGCCGCAGCGCGACGCGAGCGTGCGGTTGACCAGCGCGTAGCGCGCCTCGGCGTCCTTGACGAAGAACACGACGTCCGGCATCGCGTCGAAGACAGGCTCGAGCAGCCTGAAGTGCGACAGCATGCCGGATAGCGTTGCGTCGTCTGGTTCGAGCGGATGAGCCAGCGTGTTCATCGTGCGGGTTCCGTTGGTCGGGGACGTTGGTCGGGGGCGTTAGTGGGGGCGGCTTGGGGGAGTGTTTGGTTGTGTGGTCTAGGGCTTCGGGCTTCGGGCTTCGGGCTTCGGGCTTCGGGCTTCGGGCTTCGGGCTTCGGGCTTCGGGCTTCGGGCTTCGGGTTGCGGGTTGCGGGTTGCTGAAGGCTGGTGGCCGCCGGTTGCGCACTTGCCGATTGCCTGGTTGCTCTACTGCTCGGTTGCCGGTTGCCGACTGCTCCGTCGCCGACCGACGCCAGGTGCAAAGAGCCCGGCGCTCGGCCCCATGCGCCCGACACGTGCGGTCGATTATAGGGCCGCGCCGCCACCGACAATATCCGCCCGAAGCGTGGATGCATGGACGCACCGCGCGCGGCTCATTCAACCGGCGGCGGCTCCGCAACCAACGCCATCAACGTACCGATTTGCGCCGGACTGAACGGCGGACGCGGCGCGGCGGCCTGCCACCCAAAGTACACGCTGGCCGCCGTGCCGCAGATTCTTCCCTGGCAGGCGCCCATGCCGCAACGCGTATGCAGCTTGGCCTCGCGCCAGTCGTTGAAAGCACGTACATCGCCGATGCTCACGTCCTCGCAGCGGCACAGCAGCGTGCTATCCGCGGGAGGTGTACGCGCCGCATCCTGCAATGCAAACGCCGTATCGACGCGGCGCGCGAACCGGCGCCAGCGCGCACGGTGCGCGTCGAGGGCGGCATGGTCCGCGCCAGCGCCGCTTGCAGCAAGACCCGCGATCTCGCCTTCCACACCGGC
Source organism: Paraburkholderia phytofirmans PsJN (assembly GCF_000020125.1). Lineage (NCBI taxonomy): Bacteria > Pseudomonadati > Pseudomonadota > Betaproteobacteria > Burkholderiales > Burkholderiaceae > Paraburkholderia > Paraburkholderia phytofirmans. Next base: position 639,343 of record NC_010676.1, on the reverse strand, counting down.
CAGCTCCGCGCCGCCGACACCGGTGCATTCGCCCGCCGCAAACACGCTTTCGACCGACGTACGCTGCTTGCCGTCGACGACAATCTCGCCCGCTTCGCCGATCGCGCAGCCGAGCGCCTGGGCCAGCGTGATGTTCGGCACGAGTCCATAGCCGCAAGCCACGCGATCGCAATCCAACGTCACTCGCCTGCCCTCGCGGCCACACCTGACGGTAACGCGCTCGACGCGGCCCTCGCCCTGCGCCTCTTCGACGACGCTGCCAGTCCAGTAGCGCAAGCCCGCGAAACCACGCGTCATGCCGACTGCTTGCCGCAACTTGGCAGGCGCCGCCAGCAGGGAAACGCCGAAACGCGCGACGTAGAACGCCGAAGCCTGCTCCACCACCGCCGCCACGCGTGCGCCGGCCGCGCGCGCCGTAGCGAGCGCCGCAATCAACAAAGGACCGCTGCCGGCAATCACGATCCGCTCGCCACGCACCGGCATGCCGCCCTTGATGAGCGCCTGCAACGCGCCCGCGCCGGTCACGCCGGGCAAGGTCCAGCCGGCGAATGGCAGGAGCCGCTCACGTGCGCCGGTCGCGAGAATCAGGCGCTCGTAGGTGACGCACGCGCCGCCGAATTCCGTCGATTCGAGCAGCAGGCCGCGACGACTCAACGGCGCGACGACGCGTGTCGACGGCCAGTGTGTGATCGCGTTTTGCTCACCGATCGCCGTCAGAAAACTGCGCAGTTGCGCCTGCGGCGCGTGGCCCGGACCCTGACGCCAGATCTGGCCGCCCGCGCGCGGATTGTCGTCGACGAGCGCAACCGTCGCGCCCGCGCGCGCGGCGGCGGAGGCGGCGTTCAAACCAGCGGGACCAGCGCCGACGATGACGATGTCGAAGTGCTGTTTCATCGAATGCCCGCTCCTTGGTTCGACTTGGCCAGGCCGGCGCCCATGGCAACGATATCCGGGCGTCGTTTCATCGGGCGAGCGTCCGTTGGTCCCAAGTTCGCCAAGCCGGCGCCGAGGGCGACATGATCTGAGCGCACTGTCATCGAGGGTCCACCGCTTCATTCGACTGGTCCAGACAGGCTTCCGCGACCACAATATCCAAGTGCAACCTAATTGCGCACCCGCCGTGTCCTGAGTACGAACGACCTGCCCTTCCCGGCACAAAGTCTGACACGCCAGCGCATGCGCCCGGCCGTCGATCGTCACGCGGCATTCCTGACACACGCCCATGCCGCATAGCGCGGCGCGAGGTTGACCGCTTACCGACATTCGCGTGCTGCGAACGCCCGCTAACACGAGCGCCGCGGCCACGGTCGTGCCGGCATCGACATCGATACGGTGGCCATTGATCGTCACGCTCACAGGCGTCGCGACTCCCACGCTATTCATGAATCACCTTTTGGGCAAAACGAACCGGCAAATAAGGATCGAGAGGAATCGCCGTGCCACTCTGCACGATTTGCGCGGCAAGCAGCTTCGCGGTCGCAAGCGAGGTCGTCACGCCCAGCCCCTCGTGTCCAACGGCGAGCCACACACCTGGCGCGAAATCGCCGGCCGGACCGATCAGCGGCAGGCCGTCCGGCGATGCCGCGCGAAACCCGGTCCACGCGCGAATGCCATGGAGCGTGGGCAGCACCGGCAGATAGCACGCGGCTCGCTGCAGCATCTGCGCGAGCACGGGCAGGTCGACGGCGGGATCGGTGCTGTCGAACTGGCGCGATGAGCCGATCAGCAATTGTCCCGTGGGCCGCGGCTGCGCATTGAACGCCACCGAGGTGCCGGCCGCATGATGCGCGCTCTTGATGTAGCCAAGTTCGAGCAGTTGATGCCGGATCAGGCCGGGATAGCGATCCGTGATCAGCAGGTGGCCTTTCTTCGGCTGCAAAGGCAGCGACGCCACCAGTTGCTGCGCACCCACACCATTCGCCACGATTACGTGCGCCGCGCCGATGCGTTCGCCGCTCGTCAGCGTGACGCCGCCCGCATTGACCGACGCCACCGCGGCCCCCAAACGCAAATGGATATTCGCCGCGCTCGGCGATCGTGTCAGCAGCCACTCGGCGACGGTCGGCGCATACACGATGCTGTCGTGCTCGATCCGCAAACCGCCCGCCATCGATGCCGCCAGCGCCGGCTCGCAAGCCCGCAGCGCGGGCGCGTCGAGCAATTGCGCGGCGATTCCCTGAGCCTCGAACGCGGCATGCGTCGCGCGCGCGGCCTGCCACTCTTCTTCGTCGGCGGCGACCCAGAGCGTGCCGCAGCGCGCGAACGCGTCGCGCGGACGCAGTTGCGGTGCAAGCTCCAGCCACAAGTCTCGTGAATAGCGGCTCAGCGCGAATTCCGCCGGCGAGTCGTTCATCACGACGATGTGGCCCATGCCCGCCGCCGTCGCGCCGCCGCCGATACCCTGCGCGTCGAGCACCTCGACCCGCATGCCGAGCGCGGCCAGTTCCGCCGCGCACGCCGCGCCGACAATGCCTGCCCCGACGATCAACGCGTCCGCCGTCATGCCGCGGGGATGCCCCACGCGAACGGATCGCGCTCGTCGAAGCAAAGGCGCGCTTCTGCCGTGATGTACGCGTGACCGGTGATGGTGGGAATCACGTGGACGCCATCGCCGGCGTGGCGATAGCTCGCCTCGAACACGCTGCCGATAATGCTTTCCTGTCGCCAGACCGCGCCTTCGGCCAGTTTGCCGTCGGCAGCAAGGCACGCCACCTTGGCGCTCGTGCCGGTGCCGCACGGCGAGCGATCGTACGCACTGCCGGGACAGAGCACGAAGCTGCGGCTGTCGAGGCCATCGCGCGAACCCGGTCCGAAGAGTTCGATGTGGTCGATCAACGCACCGTCCGCGCCGGTGATGTGTTGCGCGATCAGCGCATCGCGAATCGCGCCGCTGAACGTGGTCAATTCGCCGATCCGCGACGCTTCCAGCACGCGCCCGTGATCCGCGACGAGAAAGAACCAGTTGCCGCCCCAGCCGATGTCGCCGGTTAGCACGCCGTGACCCGGCACGTCCACTTGCACCGACCGGCGATACCGGTACGCGGGCACGTTGCGCACGGCAACGCTGCCGTCGTCGTTCAGCGTCGCCTCGACAATGCCGACCGGCGTCTCGATCCGATGCCGTCCCGCCCCGATCCGTCCCAGGTGCGCCAGCGAGACGACGAGCCCGATCGTGCCGTGCCCGCACATGCCGAGATAGCCGACGTTGTTGAAAAAGATCACGCCGGCCGCGCACGTCGGGTCGTCCGGCTCGCAGAGCAGCGCGCCCACCACCACGTCCGAGCCGCGCGGTTCAGTGACGATGCCCGCGCGCCAGTCGTCGAACTGCGTGCGGAACACGTCGAGCCGTTGCGCCAGCGTGCCGCCGCCGAGATCCGGGCCGCCCGACACCACGAGGCGGGTCGGTTCACCGCCGGTGTGCGAGTCGATGATATCCAAGGTTTTCATGATGCCCATGGTAGAAACGGCGGGCGTGCGAGTCTTGGTGTGCTTACGCGTGGATTGTGACGATTTCGGCATAGTCATGCGGTGACGCGACCGCCTTGCACGCTCCTGTCGCCCCCAGTCCGGGCCAGCGTGCAAGACGCACAACGAGCGTGACCCGGAGCGCATGCCGTCATGCTGTTCACGCGCACTTGGCGCCACCTCGCCCTTCATCCTGAAATAACCCATGCACCTTGATCGCAGGACCCAACGGGCAGAGCCGCTATGCTGAAATCGTCATCCGCCACGCGCGATTCACGCAAGACGGCAGGATTTTCCCTGCTTACACTGCGCTGAACACATCAACACTCAGGAGAGCAGTCGTGGCGCATATCTGGGAAGGCGTATTGCCCGCAGTCACCACCAAATTCAACGCGGATTTCAGCATAGATCGCGCGTGGACCGGCAAGAATATCGAGGCGCAGATCGACGCCGGCGTGGACGGCATCATCGTGTGCGGATCGCTGGGCGAAGCGTCGACGCTCTCGCTGGATGAAAAGCTGCAAGTGCTCGACATCGCCGTCGAGGCTTCGCGCGGCCGCGTGCCGGTCCTGCTGACGATCGCCGAAAACAGCACGCTCGACGCCTGCCGTCAGGCCGAGGCCGGCAGCCGTCACGGCGCGGCCGGTTACATGGTGCTGCCGGGGCTGCGTTACCTGTCGGACCGTCGCGAGACGCTGCATCATTTCCGCAGCGTCGCCGACGCGAGCGCGCTCCCGCTGATGATCTACAACAATCCGCTCGCCTACGGCGTCGACATGACGCCCGACATGTTCGCGGAAATCGCCGACGAGAAGAAGATCGTCGCGATCAAGGAATCATGCGGCGACGTTCGGCGCGTGACCGACCTGATCAACGTGGTCGGCGACCGTTTCGCCATTCTCTGCGGCGTCGACAATCTCGCGATGGAGGCGATCCTGATGGGCGCGCATGGCTGGGTGGCCGGTCTCGTATGCGCGTTTCCGCGTGAGACGGTGGCGATCTACAAGTTGCTCAAAGCGGGACGCATCGAGGAGGCGCGGGCGATCTACCGCTGGTTCGCGCCGCTGCTCGCGCTCGACGTGTCGGCGAAGCTGGTGCAGAACATCAAGCTTGCCGAAGCGATTGTCGGACTCGGCACCGAACCGGTTCGGCCACCGCGTCTGCCGCTGGCTGGCGACGAACGCAAGGCCGTCGAAGCATTGATTCGCAAGTCGCTCGAAACGCGGCCCGCGCTGCCGCAGATTTGATCCGGCGCGGCGGGTTGGCGTCAGGCCGCCTGCTTCTCGGCGTCGATCTGCGCATTGATAACGGCGGCTTCACCCTGACGCAGATGCAGCAGCCGGTAGCCGCTTTTATAAACCGGTTGCAGCCGGAATTCGTTTTGCGGCTCGATCTCGAGCAGGAGGCGCAGCCGCGAAACGTGGCTGTCGATGGTGCGGGTGAATTCGCGGAACTCGCGACCCCACACCATCGCGAAGATATGGTCGCGCGACAGCACGCGGCCGATGTTGGAGAAGAACAGCGACGCCAGCCGGTACTGCGTGCCGGATAGCTGAACCGGCTGGCCGCGCAGCATGACGAGTTGACGGTGCGTGTCGAAATGGTAGGGGCCGACATCGAAACTGGCGGAGCTGAACCGGTCTGGATAGGCCCGCCGCAGCAGTGCCGCGACCCGCTCGCGAAACTCGGCTGCGCGCAGCGGCAACGCGACATAGTCGTCCGCGCCGGCAACGAACGCGCGCACGATGTTTTCCTCGGCCGTGTCCGCCGATGCGAACATGACCGGCAGACGGTCGCCGCCCACCGCGCGCGCCGCGCGCAACACCTCGGCGCCGGAGAGGCGCAGGCCCTGCCAGTCGAGCACCAGCAGATCGACCGTGGAACGCGCGAGCGCTCTCGACATGCTCAGGCCGTCGTCATAGGTCGAGCAGGAATGGCCAGCGCTCGTCAGGACCTTTTCGATCGACTGACGCATGACCAGGTCACGCTGAAGAATGGCAATACGCATGGGATGACTCGTAAGATAGCTCGGACGCGATTCTCAGAGGCGGCCCCATTCCATCCCATAGGAGCAATCCTAATTTACATATGAATCGATCCGGCCGGACAACGCCGCTCCGCATTCCTACATTCGCTAGCGACAAGTCCTGAGAGCAGCGTTGTCGCGATTGCCGTCGAAAAAGCGCATTCCCGGGAACTTTTCCCAGTCTAATTAAGCACTTCCCGAAGCAATCGGCTTTCATCCGGTAAAATCCCGCTTGGCCTCAATCGTCATCGCGCTTGCCCTACCCGGGCCGGCGCGCCGGTGTCCCGTGCTCTACCCAGCGCTTGCCACACTTCTCGCTCGACGACCGCCGTATTTCCACGCGCTACGTGTGGTTCCCAATTCAAAACACGACAAAAGCAATGCAAGCGACAAATCTGGGTGGAGCGCAGGCTGTCACCCCACGCCCTCTTGGGCGCAGCGATTACAAAACGCTCGGACTCGCCGCCCTCGGCGGGGCGCTGGAGTTTTACGACTTCATCATCTTCGTATTTTTCGCGCCGGCGATCGGCCAGCTATTCTTTCCGGCCGCAATGCCCGACTGGCTGCGTCAGGTGCAGACCTTCGGCATCTTCGCGGCGGGCTATCTGGCGCGGCCGCTGGGCGGCATCATCATGGCGCATTTCGGCGACCTGTTCGGCCGCAAGCGCATGTTCACGCTGAGCGTGCTGCTCATGTCGGTGCCCACGCTGATGATGGGCCTGCTGCCCACTTACACCAGCATCGGCGTGCTGGCGCCGGTCCTGTTGCTGCTGTTTCGTGTGATGCAAGGCGCGGCGGTCGGCGGTGAAGTTCCGGGCGCGTGGGTGTTCGTCTCGGAGCACGTGCCGCAGCGGCACATCGGCTATGCATGCGGCACGCTGACGGCCGGCCTCACGGCAGGCATTCTGCTCGGCTCGCTGATCGCCTCGGCGGTGAACCGCAACTTCGCGCCGGCGGAAATCTCCGCCTACGCGTGGCGCATTCCGTTCCTGGTGGGTGGCGTGTTCGGCATGTTTTCGGTGTATCTGCGCCGCTGGCTGCATGAAACGCCGGTGTTCGCCGAACTCAAGCAGCGCAAGGCGATCGCCGCCGAAGTGCCGCTCAAGGCCGTGCTGCGCGACCACGGCCGCGCCGTGATCGTCTCGATGCTGCTCACGTGGATGCTCTCCGCCGCGATCGTCGTGGTGATCCTGATGACGCCGACGCTGCTGCAAAAGCAATTCCACATCGCGCCGGCCACGGCGCTGCTGGCGAACTGCGTGGCGACGCTGTGCCTGACGATCGGCTGTGTGATGGCGGGTTCGATTGCCGGCCGCATCGGCGCGGGGCGCACGATTTTCATCGGCGGCGTGGCGCTGGCGGTGACGTACTACGTGATGTTCCAGCAACTCGCCGTCGACACCTCCGCGCTCGTGCCGCTGTATGCGGTGGCGGGTCTGTTCGTCGGAGTGATCGGCGCGATTCCGTTCGTGATGGTCAAGGCGTTCCCGCCCGTGGTGCGTTTTTCGGGCATCTCGTTCTCGTACAACGTGGCATACGCCGTGTTCGGCGGCCTCACGCCGATCGCCGTGTCGCTGATGATGAAGTCGAACCCGATGGCCGCGCCGATGTATGTCGGCGCGATCTGCATTCTCGGGGCATTGACCACGCTGTTCATCAAGGACGCGCCGCAGAAGCACTGATCGGCTGCTTGCGCTTTGCAACGACGGCGTGCCGCAAACGGTGCGCCGTTTTTGTTTTGCATCGTCGGGCTCGACGGCTTGCGCTTGACAGCGTGACATCCACACTTCACGCCGCTCCGAAACATGGTGCGCTGCATCGAGCCTACGATGTATCGCATGAACTCCTCAAATTCCCCCCATTCGTCCGCACTCGGCCGTGTTCTCGCCACAGTCAGTGTCGGCTTCGTCGTCACGCAACTCGACGTAACCATCGTCAACATCGCGCTGCCGAAAATCGGCGCGGATCTGCATGCGAATGTCGCCGGCCTGCAGTGGGTCGTCGACGCCTACACGCTCGCGTTCGCCGTGCTGATGCTGTCCGCCGGTGCGCTCGGCGACCGCTTCGGCGCGCGGCGGCTGTATGCGGGCGGCATCGTGCTATTTGCGCTCGCGTCGCTCGCCTGCGGCCTCGCGCTCGACTCGGCCATGCTGGTAGCGGCGCGCGCGGTGCAAGGCGTCGGCGCCGCCGCCATGCTGCCGAACTCGCTGGCGCTCCTCAATCAATCGTACGGACACGAACCCAAACTGCGGGCGCGCGCGGTCGGACTGTGGACCGCCGCGGGCGCGATCGCGATCGCCGCGGGGCCGGTGGTCGGCGGCCTGCTGATCGCGGCGTTCGGCTGGCGCAGCATCTTTCTCGTCAATCTGCCGATTTGCGCCGCCGGCTTCCTGGCGACCTTGCTGTGGGTGCCACGGCCCGAAGCCGCGACGTGTCGAAAGCCGTTGTCGCCCGCAACTGCCGCCTCCGACACGAAGCCGCGCGGCATTGACCTGGGCGGCCAGTGTCTTGCCGTCGTCGCGCTGACCGCGTTCGTCGCTGCCGTGATCGAATGGCGGCCACTAGGTCTCGGCCACCCGCTCGTGGCCGGCGGCTTCGTGCTCGCGCTGATCGCGGCGAGCGCCTTTGTCCTCGTGGAATCGCGCGTCGCGGCGCCGATGCTGCCGCTCTCGCTCTTCAGCAAGCGCTCCTTCAGCGTGGCGGTGCTGTTCGGTATCTGTGTGAATCTGACGTACTACGGCATGGTGTTCGTGCTGAGCCTGTATTTGCAGCGCGTGCGCGGCTATACGCCGTTGCAGGCGGGCCTTGCATTCCTGCCGCTGACAGGCGGCTTTTTGCTGTCGAATGTGGCGAGCGGCTGGGTGGTCGGCCGCTTCGGCGTGCGGGTGCCGATGATTGCCGGCGCGATCACCGCCGGGCTCGGCTATGGCCTGCTGCATTTCGTCGATGCCGGCACGCCGCTTATCGGCCTCCTGCTGCCGTTTCTGCTGATTCCGTCGGGCATGGGTCTGGCGGTTCCGGCGATGACCACCGCCGTGCTCGCCTCGACGGACGCGCCACGCGCCGGTACCGCATCCGCCGTGCTGAATACGGCGCGGCAGGCAGGCGGCGCGATCGGCGTGGCGGCTTTCGGCGCGTTGGCGAGCGGCGCGGCTGCGGCGCAGATCGTGGCGGGCATGCGGGCGTCGACCGCCGTGTCGGTCGGCTTGCTGGCGATCGGCGGCGTGCTGAGCTGTTTCGTGCATCCGCAGCCGCAGTCGCCGGACGCCGCGCATCGTCATGCAGGTCGCGAACGGGTCGGCGAATTGCGCTGAGGGTGTCCCACGTCAGGATCGTGTGCACAAAAAAACGACCCCCGCGATGCTTGCGCATGGCGGGGGTCGTTACCGTTGGTTCGACGGCAAATGGCTAGTTCGCCACGCCGCCTCCCGGTTTACAGCGACGCTTCCTGAATGGTGCCGGTGTCGATGGCGCGCTCGATCAGCCCTTCGTTTTGCGCTTTGGCGATGGCGTCGGCGATCAGTTTTTCCGGTTCCTCGATCTCGGCCTTGATCGTGCTGATGAATCCGGACGCATCCAGAACCACCAGGGTCTTCGCCGAATCAGCCAGGCTGATGATCACCCGATGCGGCGTGGGCCCCTCACCAAGACTCGCACACAACTGCGTGGCCTTGCCGCCAATGATTTGCTCAAAACTTTGAATCATTATTTGCTCCCTTGGTTACGGCCAGAATCGAAAGCGACTCGCACAGACTACCTCAAGCGCCGCGTCAAAGCCCTAGTCCGCCGCGCGGCGCTCGCGCACCGTCGATGCTGATACGGCCCGCGCCCGTCACGAACAGCAGCAGGAAACCGCCGGCAATGCCGATGTTCTTCCAGAAATGGATCACCATGTCGCGCTGCAAGGCGGCGTCGGTGACATTCCAGAAATCGTGGCCCAGCACCGCGGTCGCCACCGTGTACACCGCCATGATCAGAGCGAGCGGCCGCACCTTGAAGCCGACGATCAGCAACAGGCCGCCGAGCGCCTCGACCGCGGTTGCGATCGGTGCGGCGATCTGCACGAACGGCACGCCCTTCGAATGCAGGTAGCCGACAAAGCCCGCGTAGCCCAGCAGTTTCATCACACCGCCCCACAGAAACAGCACCGCAAGCGCAATACGGGCGATGAGGATAACGCTGGAATCGACGGGACGCGACATGAGGCACTCCAGTAAATGAATAAGCAGCAGACCCGGCTAGCAGCCCGCAGTTCCCCACTTTGCACCGGACAACCGGGCGTTTGCCCGCCTTTTCCTAGCACGAACCAGGATGAAAGGCGCGCAACTCGCGGCACGCCGCGGATGGAATAACCATCCGTGCGGCCCGCCCGGTAGCGGCCACGCCGAGCGCCGACGGCGGAATCGCCGCCATGCTTATACTTGAGGATACGTTGCGACTTCGATCAGATTGCCGTCAGGATCGCGGCAATACACCGAGGTCATCTTGCCGCGCGCGCCGTCGCGCTCCACCGGACCGGCCTCGATTTCGACGCCTTGCGCCAGCCAATGTGCCTTGACCTCGGCCGGGCTCGTGGTCGTGACGAAGCACAGATCGGCGCTGCCAGGCACCGGCTCGCGGCCGGTGAACCACGCGACGGTGTCGGCGGTTACGGGACGCAGATTGATCTTCTGATTGCCGTAGAACATCGCCACCCGCGTGCCGGTGCGCGACTCGAACTCGGCGCGCCGCATGCCGAGCATACGTGCGTACCACGCCGCGCTGACTTCCACGTCGGCGACGTTCAGAACGAGATGATCGAGCGTGTCTATCGAAAAGGTCATGGTTTTCGTCACCGTGATGGAGGGCGATGCGCCGCGACGGATCGGCTCGACCCGCCGTCAGCGGCCAGACGAAAAATTAGCACGTGCGCGAGATCCGCGTAAGGCGGCCGGCGCGTCGCGCTCATGGCTTCGCGCCGCAATAAAGTTGGCGAAGGTTACGACTGAGGTGCATCCGGCGCGAGCAGAACGCCCTTGGTGAAGACGAAGCAACCATAGCCGCGCTCTTCACCGGTCGCGATCACGCAATACGCTTTGCGCGCCCGTTCATAAAACGCAAACCGTTCGATCGACGCGAACGGCACGTCGCGCCCCTCCGCGGCGTTGATCTCGACCTGCGCCTCGCGCTGCACAGCCGGCATGGTGTGCGGCTCGCCCACCACTTCCATGCGCGACGCGGGATGCTCGATGAACGTGTCCAGCGGCATCACCGACAGCACCGCGCGAATCGCGCGCGGCGCGCTCACGCCGTCGAGGCGGAGCACTTTGCCCAGCACGCTCTCGCGCGCTACCGAATCGCCAGGGAAATTGGCGTCGCAGATGACGAGTTCGTCGCCATGGCCCATCGCGCGCAGCGCATGCAGGATGTCGGCATTCAGCAGCGGGTCCAGATTCTTCAGCACGGTGTCTCCTTGTGGTCCGGTTGGCGGTTGACCGCCGAGGTTTGGACGTGGGTTATCGGTTCGCGCGAAGCGGGCGGTCACGCGAACCGACCGGCTCATGCCCGCGCTCGGGTCGGGCCGAAGCAGCGGGCGCCCGGCTCGGCGAACGCGTGTCCGCGCGACGAATCGCATTACAGCGGACGATTGTAGCAAGCAACGTCGCGGGCATTCGTCGAGAGCGGCGCGAGGCGGCTGCACGTCGCGCTGCTGGAGCGGGTGGTCGGGCGAACGCGCCGCATGGCCGGCACGGTCACGGCTTCACCGCACTGCCAGCGCAACCAGCCGACCGCCGCCAGCAGCACGAGACCCGCGCCGCTCAACACCGGCTCGCGCCAGCCCAGCAGCGCGATGAACATGAACGCGCGCGCTCCGGCGAGCAGCGCGAACCCGGCCACCACGCTAGACAGCGAGTCGAGTGCGCCCGACAGGCGCGCCAACGTGATGGCCGATTGAGGAGCCGTGGCGGCAGCGGGCTCGTGCATGATCGTCTCCGTACAAAAAGTTTTTGGTCAGACGCCGTCGGGCACCTGGTCGAGGAAGCCCGTGACGGCCTGCAAGCGTCCATGCGGATCGATCACACCGAAGTCGGATCCCTTCACGATCGCGTCGCCCGCAGGCGTGGTCAGCTCCCACGAGAAACGCAGCCGGTCGGCGAAGCCGTCGACCTGGCCAGTACGGCGAAACGTGTGATGCGGGAAGCGCTCGTGCACCGCGCGGATCATCGCGTCGATGCCGGCGTGGCCCGCGCCCGCCAGCAGCGGGTCGCGATAGTCGGCGTCGGCGCTCCATGTCGCGGCGATCAACTCGCGACGGCGCGCGCCATCGGTTTCGTTCCATGCGTCGAAATAACGGTCGATCAGATCGGTATGCGCGTTCATCTCCAGACTCCTTGATTGGCAGGACTGAGCACTACGCTCGGCACACTCGTTGTATGCGGCGGGCTCGGAGTGAAGATTGACGGCTCGAACGCGCTGCGTCGATTACGTGCGAGGTAAGCATCCTCGTGTTTCGTTGTTCGTCGGATTGGCCATCCGGCCGAGTCGTCAGCCGCGCTGGCAGCCGCTAACCTCGTGTGGCGAATGGAGCCGCGCGGCGCCGGCGCGCGGCACACGACGTACTCGACAAATCACGGACACGGGGGCCTTTTTCAATATGGTTTTTACACTTGCAAGATCGTATCCACAAGGATACACTGCACAGCAGATCGGTTCACCGCCTGTGTATGAAGTCAACCGCACCGAGCAATTCGACGCATGGCTTGCAACGCTCGCGGATTTACGAGCGAGGGCAAAAATACTCGTGCGGATCCGGCGTGCGGAACGCGGGCATTTCGGCGACGTGAAATTGCTGGAAGACGGTGTATCCGAGATGCGCATCGACTGCGGCCCGGGCTATCGGGTTTATTTCGCGCGTGAAGGGCGCATGGTGTATCTGCTTCTCTGTGGTGGCGTCAAGGCCACTCAGCCAGCCGATATCAAGCATGCCAAAGCAATGTGGGCAGCAATCAGAAAGGAACTGTCATGAGCAAAATCAAAACCGCGCGGTTCGACGCGTCGGACTACCTCGATAGCGAGGAAGCGATTGCCGAGTATCTTAACGCAGCGCTTGAAGACGGCGACGCCGACGTACTGCTTGCCGCCATCGCCGACATCGCCAAAGCGCGTGGCATCACCAAGGTTGCGGCAGACGCCGGACTCGGGCGCGAAAGCCTCTACAAAACGCTCGCGCCCGGATCCAAGCCGCGTATGGACACGGTGCTCAAGCTGCTGCGCGCGCTCGGCGTCAAACTCAACGTGGTGCCGGAAGGCGTGGCGGCGGCCTGAGTTGCATTGCCACTTGTGGCGACTTCACAGGGCGGTCAGCAGGTTGGATCAACTGGGCTCAGGAATGTTTCCGGGGTTTCGTAGGCCTGGTCGGGGTATTCCGGGGTATTCCGGGGTATTCCATTACCCCTCAGGTAATGGATGGCTAGCACGGTTTGGCTATCATCGGTGGCATGAACACACTCTCTCTTGCGCAAAACGTCCCGTCGCATGCATCGGCGGCCAGCCGCACGGTCGGCGATCTGCTGCGTGAATGGCGCCAGCGGCGAAGAATGAGCCAGTTGCTGCTCGCTGCTGAAGCCGATATTTCGACCCGGCATTTGAGCTTCGTCGAATCGGGTCGCGCGGTGCCGAGCCGGGAAATGGTCATGCATCTTGCGGAACGGCTCGACGTACCGCTGCGCGCGCGCAACGCACTGCTGGTCGCGGCCGGTTATGCGCCGCTGTTCCGCGAGCGTCCGCTATCGGATCCGCAGTTGGCCGCCGCGCGCGAGGCCGTCGAGTTGGTGCTGAAAGGACACGAGCCCTATCCGGCGCTCGCCATCGACCGGCACTGGACCATCATTGCCGCGAACAATGCGCTCATGCCTCTACTAACCGGTGCGAGTCCGGAACTGCTGAAGCCGCCGGTCAATGCGCTGCGCCTGAGCTTGCATCCGGAGGGCATCGCGGCGTCGATCGTCAATTGGCACGCCTGGCGCGAACACATTCTGGCTCGGCTGCAGCGGCAAATCGACGTGAGCGGCGACAGCACACTGAGCGCGCTGCGCGACGAACTGGCCGCCTATCCGGCGCCGCCGGACGCGGAACCGGCCGGGCACGACAACGCCGGCGTCAATCAGATCGCGGTGCCGCTGCGGCTGCGCACGCCGATCGGCGTGCTGTCGTTTTTCAGCACGACCACCGTCTTCGGCACACCGGTCGACGTGACGCTTTCAGAACTCGCCATCGAAGCGTTCTTTCCGGCCGATCAGCAAACTGCGGCCGCACTGCGCGAATTCGGTGAGAGCCAGCGCACCGAGGCGGCCCGCCAACCGTAGCCTGATGGTGGAATACGATGCACACCGCCACGCCAAGCCCATGTCCTTTCACTCGCCAGATTGACGCGGAGAGATGCACTTGAACGACAACGCCGTACTCGTACGCCAACTCGGTCCCGACGACCGCCACGACTATTTCCAGCTTCGCCTGCGGGGACTGAAGGCGCATCCGGATTCTTTTGGCCAGAGTTACGAGGAAGCGCTCGCCAAAGGTCCGTCGCAACACGACGCGCTGCTGAAGGGCTCGCATGCGGCTCAAGGCGATTTTTTGCTCGGCGCTTACGCATCGGCCGGATCGCCGTTGATCGGCGTGGTTGGCCTGATCCGCAATCCAGGCGACAAGCAGCGGCACAAAGCCGCCCTGATCGGCATGTATGTCGCGCCAGAAGCGGCGGGTCGCGGCGTCGGTCGCGCGCTGCTCAACGAATTGCTGGCGCGGGCCTCGCGCGTGGAGGGTTTGCGGCAAATCCAGTTGCATGTCGGCAGCCGTAACGAAGCGGCGCGGAAACTGTATGAGTCGCTCGGCTTTCGCAAATTTGGCTGCGAGGTCGGCGCGCTGAATGTCGGCGGCGTGTTTCATGACGCGGATCTAATGGCGCTGTTTATCCAATAGATACTGGCACGCAGAGCGTCGCGCCCCGTCGCCCCCTCGTTCAACCGCCGTGCCGCAGCACGCGATCCGTGCTACGTTTTTGATTGCCATGTCGCCACACCCGCCCCGAAAACGGTTCTCCAACCGCCGTCGTGCTGCTCTCGACCCATCGCTTGTCAGTCAACTCACACATGTCCGACCTCTCCACTTCGCTTCCGCGCGTGCCGCGCCGTTTCGATATCAATCCGAAACCGCTCGGCGCCGCGCTCGTTCTGATCGCGCTCGGCGCGGTTTATCTGGCGCAGACCGTCAGCGGCCGCCAGGCGGCGCTCTATCTCGTCGGCGCGCTGCTCGGCATGTCGCTGTATCACGCGGCGTTCGGCTTCACTTCGGCATGGCGGGTTTTTATCGCCGACGGCCGCGGCGCCGGCCTGCGCGCCCAGATGCTGATGCTCGCGCTCGGCGTGTTGCTCTTCTTCCCGGCACTGCAAGCCGGCACGCTGTTCGGCCATCCGGTGGTCGGACTTGTCGCGCCGGCGGGCACGTCAGTACTGGTCGGGGCCTTCATGTTCGGCATCGGCATGCAATTGGGCGGCGGCTGTGCGTCCGGCACGTTGTACACCGTGGGTGGCGGCAGCACCCGCATGATCGTCACGCTGGCGGCGTTCGTTATCGGCTCGGTCGTGGCGACCGCGCACATGCCGTTCTGGACCGCATTGCCGTCGCTCAAACCGCTCTCGCTGGTGACCGTGTTCGGCGCTGGCTGGGCCATCGCGCTGAACCTGGCCGTGTTTGCCGCCATCGCGGCACTCACCGTTCTGATCGAACGGCGCCGTCACGGCCAATTGGTCAACGAGCCGCCGCGCCAGCCGCATACGTCACCGTGGCTGCATGGTCCGTGGCCGCTGTTCGTCGGCGCGATCGCGTTGACTCTGCTCAACTTCGCGACACTGGCGCTCTCGGGGCGTCCGTGGGGCGTGACGTCCGCGTTCGCGCTCTGGGGCGCCAAGCTCTTTGCCACGCTCGGCATCGACGTGGCCGATTGGCCGTATTGGGCCGCTCACGCCAATGCGAACTCCCTCGCCGCCCCTGTTACGCATGACGTCACCTCGGTGATGGATATCGGCATCATCCTCGGCGCAATGTCAGCCGCCGCGCTGGCCGGACGTTACGCGCCCGTGTGGAAAGTGCCTGCCCGCTCGCTGATCGCGGCGGTGGTCGGCGGCTTGATGCTGGGCTATGGAGCGCGCCTCGCCTACGGTTGTAACATCGGCGCCTACTTCAGCGGCATCGTGTCAGGCAGCTTGCACGGCTGGCTGTGGCTGGCCGCTGCTTTCGCCGGAAACGTACTGGGCACGCGCTTGCGTCCAGCCTTCGGTCTCGAAGTCGAACGCGTTCGGTCCACCGGCTGCTAGATGTTACGTACGACGTTACAAATGCGGCCCGGTTTGTAACCGGGGCCGCACCAACCTGTTACATCTCTGCTGTGTCCCCATTGCAGCGCTTTATAACGGTATTTATTACGCTATATCGTGCTCGCTTTCTGTTTCCTTTCTGAGTCGAGCGGGAATTACCGATTCGCAACCGGCCTGCTTGATTTCCTCAGACAAACCAGCGAAACGCCTGTGATACAAGGGTTTCCATGGATCAGACAAACGCCTCTGATAGCGGAAAATCCACGTCGCATCATCTATTACAGCACCGTGAAAGAGTTACCGAAATTTGATGTATCTTTTTGAGATATTTTTTTGAGAAGGGATTGATTTCTTGTTTTACCCTTCATACAATTCGTCCCAAGCTGTTACGAAATGTAACGCGATGTATCAAAAGGTCGCTGTCTGTATCAGGCGGTGACCCGTAGCCGGAGGACAACGTTTCCGGCGAGGCACAAAAGACATAACGGCAAAAAAAGCCGACATAGTAATTCGGGGCTTCGGAAAAAACAGAAATGGACCGTAGCAGCGAGACGCTGGATTCTATCCGCGAGATTAACTTGTCTTACATCATGCTTGCGCAACGTATGTTGCGTGAGGACAAACCGGTCGGCATGTTCCGGCTGGGACTGTCGTCGGAACTGGCTGATTTGCTTGCCGGGCTGTCGCTCGCGCAGATCGTCAAGCTGGCCGCTTCCGATCAGCTTTTGTGCTTCTTCCGCTTCAACGATCACTCGATGTTGTCGGCGTTGACGCAAACGACGAAGCACACCGCAGTGGCACCGACTCACGCGGCGATCCTGCTTGCAGGCCAGCCGGCTGAACAGTTCGCTTAATCGAGGTGACTGCGATGCTCAAGCGTAGCCTGACGGAAGACGCACAGGAAGTATTCCGCGCCATTGCACTGATCGAACTGGGCGCACGCATGCAAGTGCTCGAGAGTGAATTGACGCTCTCGCGCGACCGCATGATCCGCCTGTATCGCGAGGTCAAGGGCGTGTCGCCGCCCAAGGGAATGCTGCCGTTTTCGGCGGACTGGTACATGACGTGGCTCGCGAACATCCACGCGTCGCTGTTCTACAACACGTACCTGTTTCTGAAGAACGAAGCGCGCTGCTCGCATCTGGACGCGCTGACCAAAGGGTATCGGCTGTATCTAGAACATTGCCAGCACAGCGAAACCGAACCCGTGCTGGACTTGACGCGTGCGTGGACGCTAGTGCGTTTCTTCGACGCCGACATCCTGCAATTGACCAAATGCTGCCGTTGCACCGGCAAGTTCGTGGCGCACAAACACGATCTGCAGCACAACGTGGTGTGTGGCGCCTGCCAGCCGCCGTCGCGTGCCGGCAAGACCAAGAAAGCCGCGGCCGCCCGCCAGGAAGCGCTCGAAGCAGCACAGATCGCGCAAGCTGCCTGAACGGAGCGCCGCTAACTCGATGAGGGCAGGTCCAGCCCGATTCGAACCGAAGCCTTGATTGGAAAGTCCGCCTCCGAGCGGACTTTTTTTCGTCTCATCGCGCCGTCGCCTGCATAAGGCAAACGGCGCGAAGCAACATCAGCCGGCGATGCCCACCGTCTGCACCACCAGCCACAGGTTCGCCGCGCTGATCACCACGAACAGCGTCCACGAAACGAACCGCGTCAGCAGCGTGTTGGCGAATTCACCCATCAACGCACGGTCGCTGGTCATGCGGATCAGCGGATAAAGCGCGAACGGCAGTTGCAGGCTCAGCACGACCTGGCTTGCGACCAGCAACTTGCCGACCGCACCGTTGCCCATCATCTGCACGCCGATCAGCGCGGGGATCAAGGCCAACGCCCGAGTGATGAAGCGCCGCTGCCAGCATGGAATCTTCAGCTTCAGGAAACCTTCCATGATGACCTGCCCCGCCACGGTGCCGGTGAAGGTCGAGCTTTGTCCCGAGGCGAGCAGGGTCACCGCAAACAACACCGCCGCGAAGCCGGTGCCGACGATCGGCGCGAGCAGCTTATAAGCGTCTTCGATTTCGGTGACCTGATTGTGGCCGGTGGCATGAAACGCCGCGGCGGCAAGGATCAGGATCGCCATGTTGATCAATAGCGCGAACACCAGCGAGCCGATCGTGTCGATGCGCGACATGCCGATCGCCGAGCGGATGCTGGCGGGGTCGCGCTTCACCGCGCGCGTCTGCACGATCGACGAATGCAGATAGAGGTTATGCGGCATGACCGTCGCGCCGAGAATGCCGATCGCCAGATACATGGGTTCGCGCGAGCTCAAAGCCTGCCACGACGGAATCAGCCCCTGCGCGACCGACGGCCAATGCGGCTGCACCAGCGCGAGCTCGATGATGTATCCCACGCCGATGGTCGCGATCAAGCCGAGCATGATTGCTTCGAGATCGCGGAAATTCTTGCCCTTCAGGCCGAGCACGATCAGCGTATCGAACGCAGTCAGCAGGACGCCGGTAGTCAGCGAACATTTGAAAAGCAGATGGAAGGCGAGCGCGCCGCCCAGCACTTCGGCCAGATCGCAGGCCACGATCGAAAGCTCCGCGAGCAGCCATTGAAAGCGCGCCACACGCGGCGAATAACGATCTCTCGACAACGCGGCGAGATCGCGTCCGGTCGCGATGCCGAGGCGCATACTCAGGCATTGCAACGCCATCGCCGCAAGACTCGACAGCATGACGACGAACAGCAGGCTGTAGCCATAGCGCGATCCGGCTTCGATGTCGGTGGCCCAGTTGCCCGGGTCCATATAGCCGATCGAGATCAGCAGGCCGGGGCCCGCAAATTGCAGGATCTTCTTCCAGAAAGGCGCGCCCGGCGAGACCGCCACTGAGCCTTGCACTTCGGATGGGCAAAACGGCGCCGTTGCGGTGGTCGGTAGTTTGAACTGCAATCCGGAAATCTCTTGAAGGGGATAAAACGCGGCGCCTCGTACCGGCTGCCGCGAACCGCCTCAAGTGTACAAAGAAACTTCCGGCAACGCGCCGGTGAGCGCGTATCGGCCGACGTCGCGCACACGATAGTCGAGCGGATCATGCAGCGTGTGCACGCGGGCATTGCGCCAGAAACGGTCGAGCGCGAGCGGCGCGTGCGTCGCGCGGGCGCCACAGGCGTCGAACAATTTTTCGCTGACGTCGAGCGCGGCGCGATGCGCGACGATCTTCGCCTCCGACGTGGCGAGCGCAACCTGCGCGCGGGTTTCCGCGGTAAGCGCCGGCCCTTGTTGCCACGCATCTTCCAGCAGCCAGGCCGCACGCGTCGCCAGCGCTTCGGCGCTCACCGCCTGCAAGCGCATTTCGCCGAAACGCTGGATCAGGTAGGGATCGTCGGTGGCCTTGTCGACGCCGGAATAGATCCACGCCTTGCCGTTCTGCGTGACGTAGGCGCGCGCTTCGTCGAGCGCGCCTTGGGCAATGCCTACGAACAGATTGGTCAGCACCTGTTGCGAGATCAGCGTGCGCAGACTTGCATGCGGCGTGTCGGGCCGCACCATCACTTCATTGGGTTCGACCTTGACCCGTGTGAAGGACACGCTGCCGCTATCGGTCTGCCGCTGGCCGATCGGGTTCCAGTCGTCGTGAACGGTGATGCCTTCACGCGTCGTCGGCACGACGCCGAAGACCGGTTTGCCGGTGAGCGGATCGTGTGCGGAGACCGTCATCATCTGCGAGCCGCGTGTGCCGGAGCAGAAGCCCTTCTGGCCGTCGAGCAGATAGCCGCCGTCATCGGTTGCGCTTGCAACGAGCCGGGTGTCGAGTGGATTGACGGCGTTGCCCCACCACCATCGTCCTTCGACGGTGCCGCTCAGATAGCGGGCACGTTGTTCCGGATTGCCCCATACATTGACGCTGACCACCTGCAGACAGGTGAAGCCCAGCAAATGCGCGAGCGCACTGTCCACTTGCGCGATCTTGCGGATCGTCTCGTAGATGTCGGGCCAGCGCGCGCCGAGGCCGCCGAATTCGCGTGGCACCGCGAGCGTAAGCAGCCCCGCGTCGGCGATCCATTGTTTTTCCCGCGCGGCGTGGCCGCCATCGATATCGCGCTGCGCGGCACTGGCGCGCAGCGCGTCGAGCAAACCCGCGAGATCGCGCACCTCAGACTCAGCGAATGCCTGAGGCGTTTGCAACGCGTCGGCATGACGAGGATCGTTCATGCAATTTCCACTTGAAGAATTGTTCGGCGAGCAGCGCCAGACGGAGCGCCAACGGCTGATCTCGATGCCGTAGCTAGCATGATAGGCGGTGATGCGGGCGCGGCAAATGTGAGCCGCTATTCTTCATGCAAATAGCAGCCTCACGGTCAATACAATCACGCCCGCTGCGCAAGCCGCCGCACGAACCGGTCGCCGACGAACTGCACCGCCGTGACGATCGCGATTAGCAGCACGATCACCGTCACCATCACCGTCGTGTCGAAACGCTGGTAGCCGTAACGGATCGCCAGATCGCCAAGGCCGCCGGCGCCGACCGCCCCTGCCATCGCCGAGGAACCGATCATCGCCACCACGGTAATCGTGAAGCCGCCGAGAATGCCCGGCAGCGCCTCGGGCAACAGCACATGCCAGATGATGTGGCGGCGCTGCGCGCCCATGGCCTGCGCGGCTTCGATCAAACCGCGGTCCACTTCACGCAGGCTCACTTCGGCCACACGCGCGAAAAACGGAATCGCCGCGATACTGAGCGGCACGATCGCGGCCCATACGCCGATCGTCGTGCCGATCAGCAAACGCGTGAGCGGCAGCAACGCAACCAGCAGAATGATGAAGGGCGTGGAACGGAACGCGTTGACGAGCGCACCGAGCGTGCTGTTCACCGCGCGCTTTTCAAAGATGCCGCCGCGTGTCGTCGTGACCAGCACCAGCGCCAGAGGAATGCCGATTAGCGCCGCGACGAATGCGGACACGCCGACCATGACAATGGTGTCGCGAATCGCATCGGCGAGTTCGGAAAGCCACAACTCAGACATAGCCCAATACCTCAACATGATTGGCATAGCGGCGCGCGCTGTCGAGCAGCGCCGCGATCTGCTTCTGCACCGTGCTGCCATCGTCCGCGCGTACTTGCGCCGACACTACGAGGCGCCCTTGCGCATGCCCCTGAATCCGGTCGATGCCGCCATGCACGAAACTCACGTGGCCGCCATCGACACTCAACGCCGACGCAAGGCCACCGAGATCGGGCTCACGCGCATCGACGCCGGTGAAACGCACGTCCAGCAGAATCTGCGCGTCCGCTTGCCCGATGTCGTTCAGCGGCTTGATCCGTTTCGCGAGATCAATCGGCAAGTCATGCACCAACGTGCGCAACAACGCGCGCGTCGCATCATGTTGCGGATCGCCGAACACCCGCCACACGGCACCGGTCTCCACTACTTCGCCGCGCTCGATCACCGCAACCGTATCGCAGACCTCGCGAATCACCTGCATTTCGTGCGTGATCAATACGATGGTCAGATTCAGACGCTGATTGATATCGCGCAGCAGCGCGAGAATGGCTTGCGTCGTTTCCGGATCCAGTGCGGAGGTAGCCTCGTCGCAAAGCAGAATGTCCGGGTCGGTGACCAGCGCGCGCGCAATGCCGACGCGCTGTTTCTGGCCGCCGGACAAGCTCGCCGGATACGCGTCGCGTTTGGCGGACAGACCCACTAATTCCAGCAGCGCATCGACTTTTTTATCGATCGCCGCTTTCGGCACGCCGGCGATTTTCAGCGGCAACGCAATGTTCTCGCGCACCGTCTTCGCCGAAAGCAGATTGAAGTGCTGAAACACCATGCCGATGCGCCGGCGTAATGCCACGAGTCCGCGCTCGTCGAGTTCGCCGACACTCACGCCATTCACGCGCACCGCGCCCGAACTCGGTTTTTCCAGACCGTTGACGAGCCGCAACAGCGTCGACTTGCCGGCTCCGCTGCGGCCGATAATGCCGAACACTTCACCACGCGCCACGTTCAACGTGACGTTGGCGAGCGCCGCGGTCGACACGCCGCGGGCGTCGGCGAACACTTTGCCGACGTTGTCGAATATCACGGCGGGTTGCGTCGCCGTTGCATGCGAATCAGGATTGACGGCGAGAGACGGCGCGTCTTCGATGAATTGCGGGACGTCGAAAAGATTGGCCATGGTTTTGCTCCTCTTCTTCTACGCATCCGCCGCGACCGGTGCGGCGGCTTGCACGCGCCGGCGATGCTGCGCGCCCGCATGCACGTCCGGCAGCCGGGCACGCCCACCGCCGAACAGCTTCTCGCGCAGCGTCGGCGCGGGATCGTAATCTTCCTTGTAGATGCCGCGATTCTGCAATTCCGGCACCACCAGATTCACAAAGTCTTCGAACGATTCCGGCATCACCGTGCGCGTCAGATTGAAGCCGTCGACGCCCGCCTCCTCGATCCATGACACCAGTTCATCCGCGATCTGCTGCGGCGATCCCACCACTGGTTTCGCGCGGCCGCCGAGCGTCATCTGTTCGAGCACTTTGCGTTTGGTCCACACACCGCTCACGCTCTTCTTCGAAATCGCCTCGACGGCCGATTGCATCGACTCGGTCTTCACGTAGGAGATCGGTTCGTCCAATTCGTATTGCGAGAAGTCGATGCCGGTCGAACTGGAGAAATGCGCGATGCCTCCTTCGGCGCTCGCATAACGGCGGTATTCCTCGAATTTCTCCTGCGCGAGCCGTTCGGTTTCGCCGACTACCACGGTAATGCCCGCAAAGATCTTGATGTCGTCCGGCGCGCGGCCAAAGCTCACCGCGCGCGCACGGATGTCGTCGACAATTGAGCGCGTCAATTGCTTGTTCTGGCCGCCGACGAACACGCATTCCGCGTGACGTGCCGCGAAATCGACGCCGCGGCTGGACGACCCCGCCTGGTACAAGACCGGTGTGCGTTGCGGCGACGGCTCGCTGAGATGAATCGCATCGATCGAATAGTACGGACCGTCGTGCTTCACGCGATGCACCTTGTCCGGATGCGAGAAGATGCGCGCCGCGCGGTCGCGCACCACCGCGTCGTCTTCCCAGCTCTGCTCCCACAGCTTGTAGACCACGTCCATGTAATCGTCGGCGCGGTCGTAGCGGTCGTCGTGGCTGATCTGCTGCGCGAGGCCCATGCCGCGCGCCGCGCTGTCCAGATAGCCCGTCACGATGTTCCAGCCCACCCGGCCTTTGGTCAAATGATCGAGCGTCGACATACGGCGCGCGAACAGATACGGCGGTTCATAAGTCAGATTCGACGTGACGCCAAAGCCGATGTGTTTGGTCACGTGCGCCATCGCGGGCACGATCAGCGATGGATCGTTGATTGGAATCTGCACCGATTCCCGCAGCGGCGTTTCCGGTCCACCTTGATAAACGTCGTACACGCCGACGATATCCGCGAGAAAGATCCCGTCGAACTTGCCGCGCTCCAGCGTTTGCGCAAGGCTCGTCCAATAGTCGAGGTCGGTGTAATGCGCCGAACGGTCGCGTGGGTGCGTCCACAATCCGTGATTGATGTGGCCGACCGCATTCATGTTGAACGCGTTCAGCAAGATCTTTTTCTTTGCCATCGTGCGGCTCCTTGGGCTTTGCAGTTTCGGCTCAGCGCGCGGCTTACCACGCGACGGCGTAGAGATTGCCGAAGGCTTTGTCGAGCGCGGCGCGCACTGCCGGCGAATGCTGATAGATCGCAATGAACTTGCGGATACGCGGATCGTTCGCGCTTTCCGGACGCACGACCCATTGAATCGCGTAGTTTTTGTTTTCCAGGCCATCGAACAGCAGCGCGCTATTCGGATCGGTGGTGCCGGCGAGCTTGATGAAACTCGGGTAACCCTGTGCGAGATCGACGTCGTCGAGCGAACGCGCCAGTTGCGATGCTTCCAGCTGCACGATCTTCAGATGCTTCGGGTTGTCGATGATGTCGAGCGTCGTCGCGCGATAGTCGATGCCCGGCTTCAGCTTGATGAGGCCGGCGCGCTGCAGCAATAGCAGGCCGCGTCCGCCGTTGACCGGGTCGTTGGCGATCGCGACCGTCGCGCCGTCTTTCAATTCGTCGAAGCGTTTGATCTTCTTCGAATACAGACCGATCTTCATGATCGTGCCCGGCGCGATTGCGACGAAGTTATAGCCGCCCTGCTTCTTCGCATTCTCGAGAAACGGAATATGCTGGAAGTAGTTGACATCGATGTCCTTGTTGGCGAGCGCCGCGTTCGGCGTATTCCAGTCCGTGAACTCGATGATCTTCACGTCGAGGCCCTGCTCTTTCGCTTCGCGCGCGGCGATTTTGAGCGCTTCGATTTGCGGGCTGGTTGCGGTGCCGATTTTCAGCGTGGGCGAGTCGGCCGCTGAAGCGGGCGTGGCCTGCAACACGAGCGCGAGACCGAACGCGCTGATGAGCGAGACAGCCGGCGTGTGGAAAAAGCGCTGCACGGTGGACAGAAAAATGCGCATGGTGAACTCGTCAGTTTCGGGCGTGGTTTGATTCAAGCGAGCCGATCCGATGGTGTGCTTTGAGGCGTCTACAAAGGGATTAGCTCCAAGACGCAATCAGCTTGCCGGATAGGTCGGGCAACGGAAAGTCCGCTACGTGCGGCTTAAACCGCGCGTGGCAGCGACAGGACGCGCAATGCGGTCAGCGCGGACAGCGGAAGGTCGGACAGGTCATCGCCTCTCTCCAGATGAGGTGCGACTCATCATAGTGGGCGACAAAGCGGCGGTCTACGAAGGGATTTTTGGAAGGAAAGCGGGAAAAATGATTTGGGCAAAAAAAACCGGGCCGCGCTTTCGCGCGACCCGGCGTCTGCCACTCGTCCGTGATTCGACGAATTACTGCTTCGCCACCTGTTGCACGGCAGCGGCGGCCGTCACCGGCGCGGATGCCGGCGCAACCGCACCCACCGCCGTATCCGCCGCTTTCACATCACCCCAGCCACCGCCCAACGCGCGAATCAGATTGACGGTCGCCACCGCCTGCGTGCCCGACAGATGGCTCGCCTGCAGTTGCGAAGTCAGCACCTGCCGCTCGCCGTCGATCACGTCCAGGTAGCTGACCGCACCCTCCGTGTACTGCGTGCGCGACAGATGCGCAGCCCGTTGCGAAGCCTGAACCGCATCGTTCTGCTCGCGCATTTGATCGTCGAGCAAACGCAAATCGGACAGGTTGTCCTCCACCTCACGGAACGCCACCAGCACCTGCTGACGATACTGCGCCACGTCCTCGTCATACTTCGAACGGGCTTGCGCAAGATTCGCCTTGCGCCGGCCGCCGTCGAACAACGGCAGCGTCAGTGCCGTGCCGGCAAACGGCCCGAGAATGAACGCACGGCTCGACCACTTGAACAGATCGCCAAGCGTCGCCGATTCGAAGCCGGCGCCGCCGGTGATATCGAGTTTCGGGAAGAACGCCGACTTCGCGAGGCCGACACGCGCATTCGCTGCCTGCATCGCGCGCTCAGCCGCCGAAATATCCGGCCGGCGTTCCAGCAAATCGGAAGGCAAGCCAGGCGGCACGCGCACCGTGACCGGAACCAGCGGCGCTTCCGCGAACGAGAAATCCGCCGGCGGTTTGCCGAGCAGAATCGCGAGGCTATGTTCCGACGCCGCGCGTTGACGCGCCACGCCCACGGCGTCCGCACGCGCACTCGCCAGTTCGTTGCGGGCTCGCGATACATCCAGCTCGCCGATGTCGCCTTCCTTGAAGCGCCGTTCGACCAGCTTCAGCGTGTCCTCACGCAATGCCACCGTACGACGGTACAAGTCCTGATCCGTATCGAGCTCGCGCAACTGGAAGTAGTTCTGCGCGACGTCTGCCTGCAAGGACAATTGCACCGAACGGAACAGCGCTTCGCTTTGCTGTTCGTCCGAACGCGACGCGTTCACGTTCGAGCCGACCCGCCCGAACAGATCCGCTTCGTACGACGCGGTAGTTTGCGCACGCCAGATGGTGCCGTTGGTGCCGCCCACGCTGTCGGGCTGAAATTGCGACGCCGCAGAAGCACGCTCGCGCGTCGGGCCGAAGCCCGCATCGAGCTTCGGGAACCAGTCCGACTTCGCGGCCTGCGTCACTGCACGCGCCTGCTGCACGCGCGCCGCGGCCGCCTTCAGGTCCTGATTCGCAGCCGAAGCCTGCTCCTCGAGTGCATTGAGTTGCGGGTCGCCGAAAATCGTCCACCATTCGCCGCGATGCGCGTCGTCAGCGGGCTGGGCCTGTTTCCACGTACCGTTGTCCTGCGCCGACACACCCGACGCAGCCGAGGGCGCAGAGGCACCCGCCGTAGCCGACGCCGCCGGCGCTTCCTTGAACGCAGCCGGCGCATCCACGTCCGGCCGCTTGTACGTGGGCTCCAACGAGCAGGCGGCGAGCAACGCGACCAGCAAACCGCTGGCAGCCGCCCGGCCCCACCCGCTCAAAGATTCAAAGCGTTTCATTATTGTTTTCTCCTCAAGCGTCCGTCACCGGCGCGCCATAGTGCGGCGAATCTTTCTGCGCGACGTGAATCGTTCCGCCCGCCAGCGTCCGCAGCACCACATAGAACACAGGGGTCAGCATCAGACCGAACAGCGTGACGCCGAGCATGCCGAAGAACACCGCGATACCCATCGCATGACGCATCTCCGAACCGGCTCCGCTCGATAGCACCAGCGGCACCACGCCCATGATGAACGCGATCGACGTCATCAAAATTGGCCGCAGACGCAAACGGCTCGCCTCGATCGCCGCCGACAGCGGCGTATGCCCGTCATGCTCCAGTTCGCGAGCGAACTCGACAATCAGAATCGCGTTCTTCGCCGACAAGCCCACCAGCACCATCAAACCGATCTGCGTAAAGATGTTGTTGTCGCCACCCGTGAGCCACACGCCGGTCAGCGCGGACAGCACGCTCATCGGCACGATCAGAATCACAGCGAGTGGCAGCGTCAGGCTTTCATACAGTGCGGCGAGTACGAGGAACACGAGCAGCACGCTGATCGGGAACACCCACAAGCCCGCATTGCCGGCCAGAATCTGCTGATACGTCAAGTCGGTCCATTCGAGCTTCACACCGTGCGGCAAAACTTCCGCCGCCACGCGTTCGGCCGCGGCTTGCGCCTGACCCGACGAGAAGCCCGGCGCAGGCCCACCGTTGATGTCGGCAGCCGTATAGCCGTTGTAACGCACCACCATTTCCGGACCGAACGTCGGCGTTACCGTCACGAGCGACGACAACGGCACCATGTCGCCCGCGGCATTGCGCGTCTTCAGTTGCAGGATGTCGTCGGCGCGTTGACGGAACGGCGCGTCCGCCTGCACCCGCACTTGATACACACGGCCAAAGCGGTTGAAGTCGTTCACATACAGCGAGCCGAGATAGATCTGCATCGTGTTGAACACGTCCGTGACCGGCACGCCGAGCTGCTTGGCCTTCACACGGTCGAGGTCCACGTTCAATTGCGGCACGTTGATCTGATAGCTCGAGAAGGTCGGGCCGAGTTCAGGCGTCTGCGCGGCCTTCTTCACGAACGCCTCCGCGGCCTTGTTCAACTCCGCGTAACCGAGCGCGCCGTGATCTTCCAACTGCATCTTGAAGCCGCCGAGCGTACCGAGACCGAGCACGGGTGGCGGCGGGAACACCGCGACGAACGAATCCTTGATCGCACCGTATTGCTGATTCAGCGCACCGGCAATCGCACCGGCCGACAGCTTCTTGTTGCCGCGATCCTTGAAGGGCTTGAGCGTGACAAACACGATGCCCGCGCTGGAGCTATTCGTGAAGCCGTTCACCGACAGACCCGGGAACGCCACCGCGCTCTCCACGCCCGGCTGCTTCAGCGCAATCGAGCTCATGTCGCGAATCACCTTCTCCGTGCGATCCAGCGACGCACCGTTCGGCAACTGCGCAAAGGCGATCAGGTATTCCTTGTCCTGCGCCGGCACGAAGCCGCCCGGCACCACGCGCGAGATCAGCACGGTCGCGCCCAGCAGAATCGCGTAGACCGCCAGCATCGCGCCCTTACGGCGCAGCACGCCGGTCACGCCGCGGCCATACTCCGTCGAACCGCGATGAAAGACCTTGTTGAAACGCCTGAAAAAACCACCCAGCACGCGATTCATCACACGCGTCAGGAAGTCTTCCTTCGCGCCATGGCTGCGCAGCAGCATCGCGGACAACGCCGGCGACAGGGTCAGCGAGTTGAACGCCGAGATCACCGTCGAGATCGCGATGGTCATCGCGAACTGCTTGTAGAACTGGCCCGTCAAACCGGTCATGAACGCGAGCGGTACGAACACGGCGACGAGCGTCAGCGCGATAGCGATAATCGGCCCGCTCACTTCCTGCATGGCCTTGTAGGTCGCGTCGCGCGCACTCAGCCCGTTTTCGATGTTCCGCTCGACGTTCTCCACCACCACGATCGCATCGTCCACCACGATCCCGATGGCGAGCACCATGCCGAACAGCGACAACGCGTTGATCGAGAAGCCGAACGCAAGCAGCAACGAGAACGTCCCGACAATCGACACCGGCACCGCGATCAGCGGAATGATCGAAGCACGCCACGTCTGCAGGAACACGATCACGACGATCACCACCAGCGCGATCGCTTCAAGCAGCGTATGTACGACCGCCTCGATACTCGAGCGCACGAACTGCGTCGGGTCGTAGACGATCTTGTATTCGACGCCCGCCGGCATGTCTTCCGCGAGTTCCTTCATCGCGGTACGCACCTGATCGGAAATCGCGAGCGAGTTCGCACCCGGCGCCTGGTTGATGGCGAGCGCCACCGCCGGTTTGTTGTCGAGCAGCGAACGCAATCCGTACTCCGACGCCGCGAGTTCGATCCGCGCAATATCTTTCAGGTAAGTCACACCGCCGTCCGGCGTGGTCTTGACGATGATGTCGCCGAATTCGCCCTCAGTCCTCAGACGGCCACGCGCATTCACCGACAACTGCAGTTGCGTGCCCGGCACCGAAGGCGATGCGCCGATCACACCGGCCGCCACCTGAATGTTCTGCTCACGGATCGCGTTGACCACCTCGGTCGCCGTCAGGCCGCGTTGCGACACTTTCTGCGGATCGAGCCAGACGCGCATCGCGTAGTCACCCGAACCCCACAACTGCACTTCGCCGACGCCCTGAATCCGCGCGAGCCGGTCCTTGACGTTCAGCAGCGCGTAGTTGCGCAGATACGTCATGTCGTAGCGATTGTTCGGCGAGATCAAATGCACCACCATGGTCAGCGTGGGCGAACTCTTGATCGTGGTGACGCCGAGGCGTTGCACGTCTTCCGGCAGACGCGGCAGCGCCTGATTGACGCGGTTCTGCACGAGCTGCGTCGCGAGGTCCGGATTGGTGCCAAGCTTGAAGGTCACCGTGAGCGTGAGATTGCCGTCGCTATTCGCTTGCGACTGCATGTACAGCATGTTCTCGACGCCGTTGATCTGCTCTTCGAGCGGCGAAGCGACCGCTTCGGCGATCACCTTCGGATTCGCACCCGGATACTGCGCGTGCACCACCACCGAAGGCGGCACGACTTCCGGATACTCCGAGATCGGCAGCTTGAAGAGCGAAATAATGCCCGCCAGCAGGATCAGTACCGACAGCACGCCGGCAAAGATCGGTCGATCGATGAAGAATTTGGATATGTTCATGGGAAGCTCTTAACGTTGGAGCAAGCGCCGCGCAGTCAGACCGCGGCGCGCGAGGCTCACGAATTCTTGTCCGCTTTGGTGCGCGTCTGCGTTTGTGCCTGCGTTTGTGCCTGCGATTGGGCCTGCGATTGCGGCTGTGCGGGCGTCTGCTTTTGTGCGAGCGGTGCGCTATTCGGATCGCCATCCGTGGTCATCGGCACCATGTGCGCGCGCACCGCGTCACCCGGACGCACGCGCTGTATGCCGTTCACGACGATCCGGTCGGTGGCTTTCAAGCCGCCCTTCACCACACGCAGATTGCCTTGCATGCCGCCCACGTCGATCGAGCGATACGCAACGTGATTGTTCTGATCGACCACCAGCACGAACTTCTTGTCCTGATCGGTGCCCACTGCTGCGTCGTCGATCAACAGCGCCGGATGCGGCTCGCTGCCGCCCACTTTCACGCGTGCATACAGACCTGGAATCAGTGCACCGTCCTGGTTATCGAAACGCGCGCGCACGCGGATCGTGCCCGACGACGTGTCGAGCCGGTTGTCCACCGACTCGATCACGCCGCTGCGCGAGTAGCCGGTTTCGTCCGCGAGACCGAGTTCCACCGGCACCTTGCTGCCATCTTTCGCGCGGCTCAGATATTGCAGATACGTTTGTTCGTCCGCGTCGAACGATGCGTAGATCGGCGAAACCGACACCAGCGTGGTCAGCGGCGCAGCCGTCGCGCCCGCCGAGATGACGTTGCCCACGGTGATTTCCGCGCGCGACACGCGGCCCGAAACCGGCGCGACAATCTTCGTGTAGCCGAGATTGATGCGGGCGGTTTCGAGCGCGGCTTGCGCGGCCTTCAGGTTGGCGCTCGCCTCACGCGCGGCGTTCTGCTTCTCGTCGTAGTCGCGTTTGGCGATCGCGTTGTCGGCGATCAGGCGTTGCGCGCGCTCCCAATCGCTTTGCGTGTAGCCCGTGCGCGCCTGTGCTGCGGCCAGTTGCGCCTCGGCGCGATCCACCTCGGCCGCATACGGACGCGGGTCGATCACGAACAGCGTGTCGCCTTTCTTCACGAGCGCGCCGTCCTTGAAGTTGACGGACACGATGGTGCCCGGCACCTGCGAACGCACGTCCACTTTCTCGACGGCTTCGAGGCGGCCCGAGTAGCTCTGCCAATCGGTGATGGTTTTTTGCACCACCGTGGCCACATCGACTTCCGGCACGATGGTCGGCGCGGCGGGCGAGCTCGCGTCCACGCGAATCGCGCCGAACGTGCCCAGCCCGGCCACGACAATGACGGCAAGTGCGGCAATCGCCACACGGCGACGGGAAAGAGGAAGGATAGTCATGTGAAGCTCCCGAGATCGTTGATTAAAGTTCTGCTTATTTCTGTTTCAGCGATGCGCGTGCATCGAAGCGCCACTGAAAAAATCGCACTGCTTCCTGCAGGGCGGGCGGATGATCGGCCAGCGCGGCATGCGACACGCTCGGATAGCGGACCACCTGGGTCAGCACACCGGCGTCGATCAGGCTGCTGGCGTACTTCTCCGCTTCCACATGCAGCACGTCGTTTTGCGCCGTCGCGATCAGCGTGGCCGGCAGGCCCGCGAGGCGCGACGATTCGAGCGGCGCGGCGTACGGATGCATACGCTGCGACGCTTGCGGCAGATATGCGCGATAACACGCCGCGCACTCTTTTGCCGTGATGTCCGAGCCGAGGCGCTTTTCGTCGCCAAGGCGCGTCAGACTCGGATCGAGCATCGGCCCGAACAGCGCCTGCGCGGAAATTCGCACGTCGCCGCGATCCCGCGCGATAAACGCGAGGCAATTGGCCAATTGCCCGCCCGCGTCGTGGCCGGCCACGCCGACCTTCTTGCTGTTCCCGCCAAACGCGCGCGCTCGTGTCTGCACCCACAGCGCCGCACGATGCGCGTCTTCAGGCGCGGCCGGAAACGGAAACTGCGGCGCCAGCGAATAACCGACCGACACGACCAGCGCCGGTAAGTGTTCTGCGAAATAACGCGAGGCGTAGTCGGCCTGGTCGATCGAGCCCTTCGTGAATCCACCACCGTGGAAATAAAGCAGTACCGGCAGTGAGGTTTTCTTTTCCTGTCTATACAGACGCAACGTGATGTCCTGCGCGTGCCCTTCGATCTGCACGTCAGAGACTTCGAGTGCCGTGCTGTCGGCCTCTGCCGGGCTGCTGCCGGTAGGCACAAAGGAGTACGGCGGTTTAAATGCTTCCATGTCGAGCCGCGCAATGCGCATAGAACTTCAATGGTGCGAATTGTGGGTTCGGCAGACTCGTAAATAAATGCCTATAATCCGGCAACACAATTCGGCGCCCCTGAACAATCGAATGCGATTGTCTGCGGATTCGCGGTGGAGTCCATTCCTGCTCAGTGCGCCAGCCCCTATTGGAGGTCTGCAATGGACCGGCTTCAGGCCATGCAAGTGTTCACTCGTGTCGTCGACACCAACAGCTTTACCCGCGCGGCGGAAACGCTCGACCTGCCGCGCGCATCGGTTACCACGATTATTCAGAACCTCGAAGCGTTCCTCGGTACGCGTCTGATGCATCGGACCACGCGCCGTTTGTCGCTCACGCCCGACGGCGCGGCGTACTACGAGCGCTGCGTGCGCATTCTCGCGGACGTCGAAGAGACCGAGGCCAGTTTTCAAAGCGGCAATAAAAAGCCGCACGGCAAGCTGCGCATCGACATGCCGGGGTCGATCGGCCGCTTGCTGGTGATTCCTTCGCTGTGTGAATTCCACACGCGCTATCCGGACATCGACCTGCAACTCGGCCTGACGGACCGGCCGGTTGACCTGCTGCAGGAAGGCGTGGATTGCGTGGTGCGGGTCGGCGCGCTACAGGATTCCTCGCTGGTGGCGCGCCGGATCGGTTTGTTCGAGGGCGTGACCTGCGCGGCCCCCGACTACATCGAGCGCGCGGGCATGCCGACGTCGCTCGAAGACCTGGAGAATCACAAAGCAGTCAATTACTTCTCGAGCCGCACGGGTCGCACGCTCGATTGGGCCTTCCTGGTTGATGGCAAAGAAATCGAAGTGAAAATGAAGAGCATCGTCTCGGTGAACGACGCGGACGCCTACGTGACTTGCGGATTGGAAGGCTTCGGCCTGATTCAGCCTGCGCTCTTCATGGTGCTGCCGCATCTGCGGTCGGGCCAACTGGTCGAAGTACTGCCAGAACTGAAGCCTTTGCCGATGCCAATTTCGGCAGTCTATCCGCACAGTCGGCATCTGTCGCCTAAAGTCCGCGTTTTCGTAGACTGGATCGCGGAGCTGTTCGACCGTTGTCCGTTATTGAGTGGACGTGGCAGTCTGGACGCAACGTGCACGAAACGCACTTTCGAAGAACGCGAGTCTGCTCCAATGCTCGATACGCCCGTGATAACTGAATGGGTCGCATAAGACGCGTGAATTGAAGTACAGAATCTGGAACAGTGAATTCCAACCGCGGCTCTAATGCCGCGGTTTTCTTTTGCTACAACGCCGGCAAGGCGTTTCACTCAGCATTGAAACGATTGTTCTGGAATCGCGACAATTCATTTCGCGAAAGTGCGGTTTATCCGCACCGCCTCGAAGTCTACATTTCACCCTGTCGCAGCGCCGCTCGTGCTGCAAACGAATCGACAGGAGTGAATCATGAAACGCAATCTCTTAGCAGGTCTGGCTCTTTCGCTGCTCGTGAGCGCCCCGGTGTTTGCACAAAGCAGCAGCGGCGGCATTGGCCGCGCCGGCTCGTACAACACGCAACCCGCGCCGACCACGACCGCGAAGTCGCGTGAAGAAGTGAAGGCCGAACTGGTCGCAGCGTATCGCGACGGCTCGTTGCCCGCGCTGAATCGCACGACGTATCCGAACAAAGGCCTGATCGGTCAAACCCAGGCTGAACGCATCGCGCGGCAGGAAGGCACGAGCGGCGACGTTACGCGTGTGGCCAACGGACAGTAAAACCAGCTTGCCGCAATGATTCGGTTTCCAAAAGAAATATTCATTGCGGCGCCATTCATGCACTCTTCAAAAAGGAGCTCATCATGACACCCTCGGAACTCGACCATTGGGATACCGATACCCCCGTGTGGACGCCGTACCGCGCGCCGCAACACTAAATGTCGAAAGTAGCAGCGAGTGCCCGCGGATCTGGTCCGCGGGCACAGTCACATGCGCACAGACCTAGCGCCTCGGCACGCCGTCACGCCACTCGCCCCAATGCGTGGAGATATCCTGCACGAGCGGATTGCCCGACAGGAACAGGTTCTGGATGGCGATCGTAAAGCCGCCTTGCGCGGCATAGTTCAGCAGGTTGTCCGCACTCGTCTGCCCGTCATAGGGCCGGTCGAAATCGGAGCCCGCCCGCAACACGGCAACGCGATCCAAATCCACCTTGTGTACTGAAGCCGCGCGCTTGAGCGCCTCGTAGGTGGCGTTGTCCTCTTGCTGCGTCGTGCAGTAGACACCTTTTCCATCGGTCAGGATTTTGGTCCAGTCGCGGGCACGCTGCCCAAGCAGCGTGCCCGACCACCAGGTGTCGCCCGCGAGCGTATCGCATTGAATGACGGTCGGCGGAAGGTTCGCCGGCGGATATGAGTACTTGGCCCGCGCGGCCTGAGCCTGCGCGTTATCGGACAGCGTCACGTGGCGAGATAACGCGAACGCCGTATTCGCGAGCCGCTTGTTCAACTGGAACACTTCAGTGCGATAGTCGAGCGGCGGCTTGTCCGACGGACTCGTCGTATTGATGCCGAGGTAGCCGGTATTCCAGTTGGGCGGAATCTCACGCCCGTCGATCTCCCATTGAATCCCGAAGTCGACCAGATATTTCGCCCACGCGGCGGAGCCCACCGTGCCCTGCTGTGGATCGATCCCGGCAATGCCGGCAACCATGAAGTACGTGTGCCGCAAATCGAAGCGCGGCGAGAACGTCAGCGCCATGATCGACGCAGCAGCGTTGGTGTGTCCCATGCCGGTGGTCATCACGCATACATCCTGCTTGTTGCAATGGACCGTCGGGTAATCGGGCGACAAGCCGTCCACTGTAATTTCGCGCCACGGGCCGAGGTTATCGAGCCACACCTGGCCTTCCGGCCCGAACATCGAAATGATCATCACCTTGACGGGCTGCCCGTGCGAGCCGCCGTCGCCGCGCGAGAAACCGTCGTTGTCGTCCGCACTGGCCGGCCCGGACGAAAAGGCCGCGCATGCCGCGAGGGTAATGGCGCAGACGGCGCCGAGTGAGCGAGTCAGCATCGTGATCTTCCTTTTGCTTTTGATGCAGGTTGGGAGAGAGTGCTGCTTTCAGGCCGAAAGAAGTATAGGTGCGAAGAAATTATTTTCCACTACGCGATGTGCTCCCGGTCAGCGTTGACGGGCCCTGCTGGAAAAAGCATGCAACTCGGCTCCGTACGCGTTCTTCAGCGTTTTCTTATAATCGATAGTCCGCAGCGCACCGGCTTTGTGCACTTCATAACAGGAGCACCACGATGGATTATGTGAAACTCGGCCGCACCGGCCTCGATGTATCGCGTCTTTGTCTCGGTTGCATGAGCTACGGCGTGCCGTCTCGCGGCACGCATCCGTGGTCGCTGGACGATGAAGCGGCGCGCCCCTTCATCAAGCAGGCGCTCGATCACGGCATCAATTTCTTCGACACCGCCAACGTCTATTCCGACGGCACGAGCGAGGAAATCGTCGGCCGCGCGCTGAAGGACTTTGCGAAGCGCGATGAGATCGTGCTGGCTACCAAGGTGAATAGCCGCATGCATCCGGGCCCGAACGGGGCCGGCCTGTCGCGCAAGGCGATCATGTCGGAGATCGATCACAGCTTGCGGCGCCTCGGTACGGACTACGTGGACCTGTACCAGATCCACCGCTGGGACTACGGCACGCCGATCGAAGAAACCATGGAAGCGCTGCACGATGTCGTAAAAGCCGGCAAGGCGCGCTACATCGGCGCATCGTCCATGTATGCGTGGCAGTTCGCCAAGGCGTTGCATGTGGCAGAGAAGAACGGCTGGACGCGCTTCGTGACGATGCAGAACTACGTGAATCTGCTATATCGCGAGGAAGAGCGCGAAATGCTGCCGCTCTGCGAGAGCGAAGGTATCGGCGTGATTCCGTGGAGCCCGCTCGCGCGCGGCCGCCTGACGCGCGACTGGAACACCGAGAGCGCACGCTCCGAGACCGACGAATTCGGCCAAACGCTGTACGCCCAGACCGAAGACGCGGATCGGCGAGTCGTTGAACGGGTCAGCCAGATTGCCAAAGAGCGCGGCGTGCCGCGCGCGCAAGTGGCGCTCGCGTGGGTATTGCAGAAGAAGCCGATCACCGCGCCGATCGTCGGCGCGACCAAGCTGCATCATCTCGACGATGCGGTGGCCGCGCTTTCGCTGAGCTTAAGCGCGGACGAAATCCGTCAGCTCGAGGAGTTGTACGTGCCGCACGCGGTGACGGGCTTCAAGTAAAGAGTAGACGTGCCGCTCAAACGCGCGGCACCTCCGGTTCGAAGAACACCCAGCGGACTTGCGGGAACGTGGCCTGCAAGTCCGCTTCGATCACGTTGATCGCATCGACCATCGCGCGGCCGCTCGCGTAGTCGATCATTTCCGCCTGCACCGCCACCACCACATGACGCCCCCATTGCAGCGTAATCATATTGATGATGCTGCGAATCTCGGTGCGCCCGCGCAGATGCGCCTCGATAGCGCGCCGCACTTCGGGGCTCGCCGATTCGCCGACGATCATCGATTTCACTTCACGCGCCACCAGCCACGCGATCACCATCAGCAACACGCCGACGCCGATGGAACCCAATGCGTCGTAGACAGGATTGCCGGTCATCATGGTGAGCAGCACGGCCGCGAAGGCCATCGCCAGGCCCGCCAGCGCGGCGATATCCTCGCCCGCTACCACGAGGAGTTCGGATTCACGCGTCTCCCGAAACCAGCGCCACATGCTTTTGTCGGGATGCGTCTTGCGGATTTCCTTGACGGCGCCCCACAAGGAAAGCGCCTCCAGCACCACGGACACGCCGAGCACCGCCAGCGCCACATAGGCGTACTGCAACGGCTCGCGCACGAACAGACGATGCACGCCCTCATACACAGAGAACGCACCGCCGACAAAGAACAGCAGAAGCGCGACCAGAAGCGAATAGAAGTTGATCTCTCGCCCGCCGCCCATGGGATGCAACGGGCTCGCCGGCTTGCGCGCTTCACGCAGACCGAACAGCAGCAGCAATTGATTTCCGCAATCAGCAGTGGAGTGAATGGCCTCGGCGAACATCGAGCCGGAACCGGTGAACGCGGCGGCCGCGAACTTGCAGATGGCAATGCCGAGGTTGGCGGCGAGCGCATAGAAAATGGCTTTCGGCGATTCTTCTTTCATCGTCGGGGAAGGCGTCCGTGAGTTTGCAAAGAGCTTTCGATGGGCAACAGCCCGTATTATGGGCATGCCGGGCGGCATGCGTCCAACCCGGGTGTTGTTTGCAACGTGCTCCGCTTGCGCTCCGTTTGCGCTCCGTTTGCGCTCTGCCTCGTTCGCCTTCCTTCGCCTTCCTTCGCCTTCCTTCGCCTCAAGCCTTGTTATGCCCTTTCGAGCGCCGCCATTTCACGCACGATCACGAGCAGCATCGACAGGCTCGCGCCGCCGGTGGCCCGCAGATCGGCCAACAGGTGCGCGTAGCGTTCCAGTTGCACGGTGCGCTTTTCACGCCATGCCTCGACCAGCGCCTCGGGCGTGGAGGCATCGTCGGCGTCGGCCAATGCGCTCGTCGTCAACGCGCGTTTGAGCCGCGCGATGTCGGCCACCGCCGTGGCGCGCGCCAGCATGTCCCAGTGCGTGGGTACCGGCAACGCGGCCGCGCGCTCGCTGATCCAGCTGGAATTGAGCAGCGTGCCGAGCGCGAAATAGACGCCCGCCACCAGTTCGAGACTGCGGCCGCTGGTCGATGCCACTTCGGCGATATCGAGCAACGCGGCCGAGATCTCGCCGCCCGCGATCCGCACCGCCAGTTCGCTATCCACACCGGCATCCGCGAACACGCGCTGGCGCTCGGAGAGCGCTTCGAGATCGGCGCCCGGCAACAGCGCGGGCCATTGCGGCGCGAGGCGCTGCGCCGCATCGCGGCAACGCGCGAGCAGGCCGGCAACGTCGCGGTCGCTGACCGCGCCCGACTGCAATTGCCGCAGGAACCACAGCGCTGAACGCTCGACGAGCCGCGCGACTTCGACGAACATGCGCGCCTGGATGTCGTCGGCGACGCGGTTGTCGAGCGCGTCGATGCTGCGCCAGACGTCGTCGAGATCGAACACGTCGCGCGCCATGATGATGGCCCGCACGATCTCACCAGGTTGCGCATCGGTTTCTTCCATCAGCCGATGCACGAACTCGCAACCCACGCGATTCACTAACGCGTTAGTCAGATGCGTCGCGAGAATTTCCCGGCGCAGCGGGTGGCGTTGCATCGGTTCGCTGAAGCGCTGCCGCAACGGCTTCGGGAAATACTCGACCAGCATGTCGCTGACGAGCGGATCTTCCGGCATCGGCGATTCGAGCAGCGCGTCGTACAGCCACATCTTGCTGTAGGCAAGCAGCACCGCGCGTTCCGGCGTGGTGAGCCCTTGTTTGGCGGCCTGCCGTTCGGCGACTTCTTCATCGGTCGGCAAAAACTCGATCACGCGATTCAGCCGCCCCGCGCGTTCGAGATAGCGCATCAGGCGCGCTTCCGCATCGAGCAATTCGACGCCGTAGCGGCCCGCAATCGACAGCGCCTGCGTCTGGTAGTAATTGTCTTGCAGCACGAGCAAGCCGACTTCGTCGGTCATTTCGGCGAGCAGCGCGTTGCGTTGCTTCTCCGTCATTTCGCCGTCGGAGACGACCAGGCCGAGCAGAATCTTGATGTTGACCTCGTGGTCCGAGCAGTCCACGCCCGCGGAGTTGTCGATCGCATCGGTATTGATCCGGCCGCCGCGCTGCGCGAACTCGATGCGCCCGAGTTGCGTGAGACCGAGGTTGCCGCCTTCGGCCACGACCTTGCACTGCAGATCGGAACCGTTGACACGGATAGCATCGTTGGCACGATCGCCGACTTGCAGATGCGATTCGCGGCTCGCCTTCACATACGTGCCGATACCGCCGTTGTAAAGCAGATCGACGGGCGCCTGCAGAATCGCGCGCATCAATTCAGCGGGCGCGAGCGCCGGCGCGCTGATGCCGAGCACCGACTGCACCGCCGGCGAGAGCGGAATCGTCTTGGCGCTGCGCGGAAACACGCCGCCGCCCGCCGAAATCAGCGAGGGGTCGTAGTCGGCCCAGCTCGATCGGTCGAGGATGAACAGACGTCCGCGCTCGGCAAGACTGACCGCCGGATCGGGATTCGGATCGAGAAAAATATGCCGATGATCGAACGCGGCCACGAGCTTGATATGCGGCGACAGCAGCATGCCGTTGCCGAACACATCGCCCGACATATCGCCCACGCCCACCACCGTGAAGTCCATGGTCTGCGTATCCACACCCATTTCGCGGAAGTGCCGCTTGACCGACTCCCACGCGCCGCGCGCGGTGATGGCCATTTTCTTGTGGTCGTAACCGACCGAGCCGCCCGAGGCAAACGCATCGTCGAGCCAGAAGCCATATTCCTGCGAGATCGCGTTCGCGTAGTCGGAGAACGTGGCCGTGCCTTTGTCCGCGGCGACCACCAGATAGGGATCGTCGGGATCGTGGCGTACCACGTCGGGCGGCGGCACAATGGTCGTGCCGGCGAGATTGTCGGTCACGTCGAGCAGGCCGCGCAGGAAGGTCTGATAACACGCAATGCCTTCGCGCATCCACGCGTCGCGCTCGGTTTGCGGCGGCGGATTCTTCACGACGAAGCCGCCTTTCGAACCGACCGGCACGATCACCACGTTCTTCACCATCTGCGCCTTCATCAGGCCGAGCACTTCCGTGCGGAAGTCCTCGCGCCGGTCCGACCAGCGCAGGCCGCCGCGCGCCACGCGGCCGCCGCGCAAATGTACGCCTTCCACACGTGGCGAGTACACCCAAATTTCGAACATCGGTTTCGGCTCGGGCAAGCCAGGCACTTGCGCGGGATCGAACTTGAAGGAGAGATACGGCTTTGGATGTCCGTCGGCATCGAAGCGATAGTAGTTCGTGCGCTTGGTCGCTTTGATGACGCCGAGAAATTGGCGCAGTATGCGGTCTTCGTCCAGATTCGGCACCTGGTCGAGCGCGCTGTCGATCGTATGGAGCCAACCGTCGACGCGCGCCTCGCGCGTCTCGCCCAATACCGGGTTGAAGCGGGCGATGAACAATTCGACCAGCATGCGCGCGATCGCCGGATTGCCGGTCACCGCTCGCTCGATGTACGCGTCGCTGAAAGTCGAACCCACCTGCCGCAAATACTTGGCGTACGCGCGCAGGATCGTCACCTCGCGCGCATTCAATTGCGCGCGCAACACGAGGCGATTGAAGTCGTCGCTTTCGATCGCGCCGGTCCACACCTTTTCGAAGGCTTCTTCGAAGAGATCTTTCACGCGTTCGATGTCGAACTCGGCGTCGTCCGCGAGTTCAAGGCCGAAGTCGTGAATCCATGCGGGCGTCGCGCCCAGCGCCTCGATCAGATAGGGCCGCTCTTCATCGACACGCACGCCGAGATGTTCGAGCATCGGCAAACTGCGCGACAAGGCGATCGGCAAACCCGCGCGATACACCTTGAAGCGAAACGCGCGCGGGCCCGATTCGATCGGGCGGTACAGATTCATCGCGAGCCGTTCGCTGCCTTGCACGTGTTCGATCAGTTCGATATCGCGCACCGCCGTGCGGGCAGGATAGTCGTCGCGATAGCCCGCGGGAAACGAATCGCCGTAGTGTTGCAGCAGACGGTTGCCCTGCTCTTCGCCGAAGGCGTCGAGCAAGGCATCGGCGAGATCGTCTTGCCAGCGGCGTGCGACCTGCACGAGCCGCGCTTCCAGCTCGCGCGTATCGACGTTGGGCATGCCGCCCGGCTTCGCATGCACGACGAAGTGAATGCGCGCCAGCGTCGACTCCGACAGCAGCGGCGTGAACTCGACACTCTCGCCGTTGAATGCGTCGACCAGCAAGTTGGCAATGCGTTGACGCAGATCGGTGTTGTACTTGTCGCGCGGCACGAACACGAGGCACGACACGAACCGGTCGAAACGGTCGCGCCGTATGAACAGCCGGGTACGCTGATGCTCCTGCAGACGCAGCACGCCTAGCGCGATATCGTAGAGCTGATTCTCTTCGGCCTGAAACAGCTCATCGCGTGGATAGGTTTCGAGCACCGTGACCAGCGATTTCGCCAGATGACCTTTCGGCAGGAAACCGGCTCGTCTCACGATATTCGCGCATTTGCGCCGCACGATCGGAATCTCCGCGGCCGACACGAAATACGCCGTGGACGTATAGAGACCGATGAAACGCCGCTCGCCGGTCACCTTGCCGTCCGCGCCCGTCAGCTTGATGCCGACGTAGTCCAGATAACCCGGTCTGTGCACGGTGGCCCGCGAATTGGCCTTGGTCAGAAAGATCGGCGACGACCCCGAAATGATCTCGGCCGCGGCCGGCGGCAAGGGCGTGATCTCGGCGGCGCCGGCGGGCCGCAAGGCATCGCGCAGAATGCCGAGACCCGAACCCGGCACCGCGCGCAGACCGTAACCGATGTCATGTTGCACCAGTTCGTAATCGCGCTGGCCGAGAAAGGTGAAATGATCGGCCACCATCCATTCGAGAAACGCGCGGGCTTCCAGACCTTCCGGTCCGCCCTCGCCGGCTTTCATGCCTTTGATCGTGACGCGCGCGAGTTCGACGATCTTCGGCCAGTCTTCGACGGCCGCCCGCACGTCGCGCAACACCTTGGCGATTTCGTCACGCAGCGCGTCGAGTTTTGCCGCATCGCCGCAACGGTCCACTTCGAAATGGATGAACGAGGTCAGGTGTGAGCGCGAGTCGGTGGCTTCTTCGGCGCCCTGGCTCACTCGCGCGATGCTGCCGTCGGGCGCGCGCCAGATGCGAAACACGGGATGTACGACCGAATGCAGCGCGAGGCCTTGACGGTTGACCGCCATCGAAACCGAATCGACGAGAAACGGCATGTCGTCGTTGACGATTTCGATCACCGTGTGATCGGAGTGCCAGCCATGTTGTTCGAGAATCGGGTTATAGACGCGCAGCCGTTCGGCGCCGGGCGTGAAGCGTTGCGCCGTTTGCCAATGTGCGAGCGCCGCACCGTACAGGTCCGCAATCGAGCGGCTTTGCAGGTCGTCGGAGTCGACGAAATCGTAGTAGTGCCGCAGAAAAGGTTCGACGACCTTGAAGGTTGGCTCGGGTAGTCGCCCGCGCGCGAATTCGACGACATCGTTCAGCAAGTGCGTGACGGCTTCTTCGTTCTTTGCCTGCATGATCAACTCCCCCGGCTGGGCGGCAATGGCGGGTATGGCTTGATACTCGCTTGATTCGCATGCATCGTCTGAAGGGGAATTATGCACCTGACGACCGGCATGCGACGGACGACGGCACTTAGGTTATACCCGCTGCCGGTGAATAGGTCGTTACGACGCGCCTGGCGGTTTAAAGCACGGCCCGGGGAACCGCATGCTCCTGCGCGAGCCATGCGCGAACCTGTTCGCTGGTCCATGCCGGATCGTCGTGCGGCAGGTCGTGACCGGCCCATGGATGCTCGCAATGCAGGGCGCCCCAAGCCGCCGCCAGCTTTGCCGAGCACACGGGGTCGACCAGTTTGTCGACACGCGAAGAGAGGATCAGCAATGGGCATTCCGGCCGCGCCGCGCCCGCGGTGAAACGTGCCGCGGCCCACAGTTGCCGTAACGCGTTGCCACGGCTCACGGGCGCGCTGCGGCGAATCCGGCTCCAGGCGTCGAGATCGTCGCCGAGCGTCTGCACGTTATTGCATGTCAGCCGATGAATGCCGTGTTCCGCGCGCGGCGCGTCGCGCCAGTGCGCGGCCACGCCCAGCAGGCCGGACCATGCCGAAGGACGCAAGCGCTCCTGCATCTGGCTGAACGGCCGCATGCTCGTATTGATCAGCACCAGCCGCTCGATCTCGTAGGGATGCCGTTGCGCCCAGTCCGTCGCCACCATGCCGCCGAGCGACATCGCCAGCACGCAATAGGGACCCGGCATGCCGCTTTGCAGAGCAGCATTGCGCACGAAGCCGACCATGTCGGCGACCGTCGACGGCGCGCGCAAATGCGCGAATTCGCCGTTGCCCGGCAGATCGAGCAGCAGCAGACGGCCGAGCGCGCCTATGTGAAGGGCCGATTCATTCACTGCGCCATGCAGCAAGCCGGGCAAGCGGCCCCAGTGGCGAACTTCACGCGTGAGACCGCGTAGCAGAATCCACGTGCTCATACGCTTTCCGGTTTATACCAATGGTCGATCGCGCTTTGCAGCAATTGCTCGCGACGATTGCCTTGCGGCAGCCAGCGCTGCGACGAAAAGGCCGCGCGCGCCAGAAAGTCGAGCAAATTTGCATGACGTCGCAGCACACGCGCCGTGCGATGCGCCTTCACCGGATTGAACATGCCCTGACGCGAAAACAACTGACGCGGATTCTTCTTGATCCAAAGCCAGGAGCCGAGTTCGAGGGTCATCGGCAGAAAGACGTTGGGCGCGGGCGCGCGATCGTACGCGAAGTCCCACAGATCGCCGTGCAATAAATATTGATGGCTCTGCGGTTCGAACGCGTAGCCATGATGGGGATGCGCGCGTTCGAACATGGTTTTCAGCACGTACATTTCCGGCAAATGCGGCATCACTTTGCGGGTGCGTGCGTATGGAAACCAGATGCTGTCGCTCCAGCCATAGCCCGAGTGGCAATCGAGCGCGATGCTCAACGGTCGCGTGGCCAGTTCGGTTTCGACCACTTGCAGGAGCGCCGAAGCCTCGGGCTCCATTGGCGCGCCCACGCGGCCCCGATACCACGGCAGCCATGCACCCACGCGCTGGCCGCCCGCCAGTAACGGCACACGTTCGTCGGCGTTCTGCGGCGCATTACGCATCAGGTCGACGCCGTTGGGGTTGGCGCGCGTGGCCGCCCACATGCCGCCGGGATTGACAATCGGCATAAAGATCAGACGAATCGACTGCAATTGGCGCACCAGCAGCTCGTCCCATTCGAGCCGCGCAAGCAGCGCGCGCATATAGTCGAGCACCAGTTGCGAGCCGATCCGCTCGAGCCCGTGTATCCCGCCGAAAAAACCGATTGCCGGCGCTTGCGGGTCGGTCGAACCGATGCTCGCGGTCTGCACGGCGAATTGCCGGCCGCGCACCGTCGTCTCACAGACCGTGCGGATCGCGAAGCTCGCGCTGCCCTGCTCGAGGATCGTTCTGAGATCTTCGTACTCCGCAAAACTATCGGGAAGGAAGCTCAGAGGCTGCATAACGATGTCGCGGGCAATTGCAAGGTTAATGGGGACGGCACACCGATTGACGCAATATAGCCTGGCCGGCAGCGATCATGCTGAAGCCGCGCGGTTCGATGCAAATCCT
Organism: Paraburkholderia phytofirmans PsJN; assembly: GCF_000020125.1. Taxonomy (NCBI): domain Bacteria; kingdom Pseudomonadati; phylum Pseudomonadota; class Betaproteobacteria; order Burkholderiales; family Burkholderiaceae; genus Paraburkholderia; species Paraburkholderia phytofirmans. The sequence goes on along the minus strand of NC_010676.1, from coordinate 595,342 downwards.
GTCACATGCATGTCATTTTTCATTCGAACGAATGACTCCGATTTGCCTTGCCGGCGACGCAAAAAAGACATGCATAGATATAGTCGTCTAGACGTTGCGATGCCTTCACTCAACCGTCACAGACGCTTCCTAGAATGAGCCCCACACATGCCGGCAGAGGCCGGATGCATCAAGGGGTACTCATGGAAACAATTCGGGAAGCAATTCGTATCGAACGGTTGAGCAAGACGTTCAGCAACGGCCGCAAGGCGTTGGACGAAATCGATCTGCGCGTCGAACCGGGTGAAATGGTTGCGTTGATCGGCGCCTCGGGCTCGGGCAAGTCGACGCTGCTGCGTCATATCGCGGGTTTCACGGCTTCGGATGCGCAGCCGTCGCAGATCTCGATTCTGGGCCGGCCGATTCAGCAGAATGGCCGCATCGTGCGGGAAGTGCGCAGCATTCGCCGCGATATCGGCTTCGTGTTCCAGCAATTCAATCTGGTAAACCGGCTCTCCGTCGAAAGCAACGTGCTGATCGGCGCGCTCGCGCGGCTGCCGTTGTGGCGCCGACTTAGCGGCCGTTTTCCACGCGCTGAGCGGGCGTTATCGATGGCCGCGTTGAACGAGGTCGGCATTGGCGAACATGCGCGCGAACGCGCCGCCAATCTCTCCGGCGGCCAGCAGCAGCGCGCCGCGCTCGCCCGTGCACTGGTGCAGCGCGCGCGCATCGTGCTCGCGGACGAACCGATCGCCTCGCTCGACCCCGAGTCGTCACGCCGCGTGATGGAGATGCTACGCACGCTGAACGTCGAGCATCAACTCACGGTGCTGGTGTCGCTGCATCAGGTCGACATCGCGATGCAGTACTGCCCGCGCACGATTGCGCTGCGCCGCGGCAAGGTGGTGTACGACGGCCCTTCCGCCGCACTCACGCCGGTCTTGCTCAAGAAACTCTACGGCGACGACGCCCGCGAACTACTCGATGCAGCCCCCATCAGCGCGGAAGATCTCGACACAAAAACCGTTAACGGCAGCACGCCCGCTCAGAGCACCGCGCCCGCCTCGACGCGCTACGCCTTCGCACTCAATCCGGCGCACTCGAACTGAGCGCGCCCATTCACTCAGTCAACTCAACCGGATCTCAAACAATGAAATTCCTGCGTTCATTGATCACGCTGGCCGTCGGCGCCGCGACCCTTGCTACTGTCGCCGCTGCGCAAGCCGAGGACCTCAACCTCGGCATCATTTCGACCGACTCGTCCTCCGTGCTGAAACAGCGCTGGGAACCGCTGATTCAGGACATGAACAAGCAAACCGGCTTGAACGTGAAAGCGTTCTTCGCGACGGACTATGCCGGCATTATCGAAGGCATGCGTTTCAACAAGGTTCAGGTTGCGTATCTCGGCAATGCGTCCGCGATCGAAGCGGTGGATCGTTCGCAAGGCGAAGTGTTCGCCAAGACCGTGTACGCGAATGGCGACGCCGGATATAAGTCGGTGTTAATTACTAACGTGAACAGCCGCTTCAAGACACTCGACGATGTATTCAAGAATACGAAGGATGTCACGCTCGGCTTCGGCGATCCGAACTCCACGTCGGGCACGCTGATTCCCGGCTACTACCTGTTCGCCCAGCACAACACGCCGGTCAATACGTCGTTCAAGACCGTGCTGCCGTCGAGCCATGAGGCGAATCTGCTGGCGGTCGTAAACAACAAGATCGATATTGCGACCAACAACACCGAAATGCTCGACTCCTTGAAGAAGCAGCATCCGGACAAGTTCGCGCAAGTGCGCGTGCTTTGGACCTCGCCGCTGATTCCGTCGGACCCGATCGTGTGGCGCAAGGATCTGCCGCAAGCCACCAAGGACAAGCTGCGCAACTTCTTCGTCAACTACGCGAAGACCGATGCACACGAAAAGGCCGTGATGGCCGGCATTTTCGGTTACGGCGGCTTCGCGGCATCGTCGGATGCGCAGTTGCTGCCGATCCGCCAGGTCGCACTGTTCCAGCAGAAACAGAAGATCGAGAGCGACGCGCATCTCTCCGATGACGATCGCAAGACCCAGTTGGCCGCACTCGACGCGAAGCTGAGCGCGCTCAATACCGCGCAATCGAAGCAATGAACACGGCCGATCTGATCACGTCGCCGGCGCGAGCGAGCGACGTGCTCGACGCCCAGGCGGCGCGTCATCCCGCGCTGGCTGCCGGCAAGCGCAGCTGGTTGTCGCTCGCCGGCTGGATCGCGGTGCTTGCGGTGTTGGGCGGCGCATGGCACGGCGCCGACATGCGTCCGCTGGATCTGCTCAGCGACTCCGGCAACATGGGCCAGTTCGCCAAGGACTTCTTCCCGCCCGACTTCACCGAATGGCGCAACTATCTGCACGAGATGTATGTGACGCTCTCGGTGGCGGTGTGGGGCACCGCTCTCTCGCTCGTGTGCGCGGTGCCGTGCGGACTGATGTCCGCTCACAACATGGCGCCGATGTGGATCGTGCAGCCCATGCGCCGCATGATGGACGCGTGCCGCGCGATCAACGAAATGGTCTTCGCGATGCTGTTCATCGTAGCGGTCGGCCTCGGTCCTTTTGCGGGTGTGCTGGCGCTGTGGGTGCACACCACCGGCGTGCTCGCCAAGCTGTTCGCCGAAGCGGTCGAGGCCATCGATCCGCGTCCCGCCGAAGGCGTGCGCGCCACCGGCGCGACCAGTCTCGACGAAATCATTTATGGCGTGCTGCCGCAAGTGCTGCCGTTGTGGATCTCGTACGCGTTATATCGCTTCGAATCCAACGTGCGCTCGGCGATGGTGGTGGGCATGGTCGGCGCGGGCGGCATCGGCGTGGTGTTGTACGAGGCGATCCGCTCGTTCAACTATGCGCAAACCGCTGCGGTCATGATCATGGTGATCGTGGTCGTGACGGTGATCGACCTTGTTTCCGCGTGGCTGCGCGAACGTGTGACCTGAAGTTGACTGCCTGACAGTACGTGGGCACGGCGGCGGGAAGTCTGGCGAAGCGTGGCTTCGTCGGCTTTCCGCCGCGCGCCGTTGCACACCGCGTCTCGACCTGCATGCGCGGAGGATCGCCCAACTTTGCAGCGTCTTTTTGACGCCACAAATCACCTAAATTTTCCAAATAAAACCCCTTCGATCGAGTTGTCCACTCCGCTATTCCGGCGTTCTGCTGGAATAATCACGGGCTTATGGCCCGCACGCCGGCCTTCGCTTCTCCTCTCCCGGTCTTCGATGGAAACCTTGGTCGTTTTGCTGGTGCTGCTCTCCGCGCTGCTTCACGCTACGTGGAACGCGTTTCTGCATCTTTCCGAAGATCGCATCTGGCTGCTCGGCATGATGGCGATGCCGTATATCGCCGTCAGCGCGGTCGGCGTGATCGTGCTGCCCATGCCGGCGCCGGCGGCGTGGCCGTATATCTTTGCATCGGTGGTGCTGGAATTCGGCTATCTGCTGGCGCTGATCCGCGCGTACAAGAGCGGCGACTTCGGGCAAATCTATCCGATTGCGCGCGGCCTTTCGCCAATGCTCGTATTCGTCGGCGCACTGGTCTTCGCGCATGAAGCGCTCAAGCCGCTGGCGGCGATCGGTGTGGCGCTGGTGTCGCTCGGCATCGTCTCGCTGGCGTTCCGGCGCGGCATGCGCTTTTCGGGCGAGAGCGTGCCGTTTGCGCTTCTTACCGGTTTCTTCATCGCGACATATTCAGTGGTCGACGGCATCGGCGCGCGCCTGGCGGGCAATGGCCTGAGCTACATCATGTGGGTCTATCTGATCTGGAATATCCCTCAGTTTCTGCTCGCCTGGCATTGGCGCGGCGGCGCCAAGGGACTGTTTATCGGGCGGGCGATGGTGCTGAAGGGCATCGCGGCGGGCCTGCTCGCGTTGAGCGCCTACTGCCTGATCATCGAGGCGTACCGCTATCTGCCGATTGCGATGGTCTCCGCGCTCCGCGAGATGAGCTCGATCTTCGCGGTGCTGATCGGCTGGCTGTTCATGCGGGAGAAACTGACCGCGCGGAGGATCGTCGCGTGCGCGTTGGTGACGTTGGGGGCGGTGTTGATACGGGTTTGACGGTACTCCCTCACACAAACTCCGGCAACGTCGCATCGATCGCGTCAGCCAGCGTGTTGAAAGCCGGCGCGATTTCCTCATCCGGCACGCACGCGTAGCCGATCAGCAAACCCGACGGCGCCAACGCCGGCTGCGCGTAGTAGCCCGACAACGGCCGCACGACGATATTGCGCTCCAACGCCGCAGCCGCCACCCGCCGGTCATCGGTGCCATCAGGCAACTGCATTACTAGATGCAAACCGGCGTCGCCGCCGACTGCGGGCAACGCGTCGCCGTAACGCTGCGCGGCGGCATCCAGCAGCGTCTGCCTGCGTTGTCCGTACAGCGTGCGCATCTTGCGGATATGCGACGTGAAATGACCTTCGGCGATGAACTCCGCGAGCATCGCCTGCTGCAGCAGTTGCCCCTCGCGATACAACTCGGCGCTCGCAGTGGCAAAGCTCTCCGCCAGCGCTTCCGGCACCACGAGGTAGCCGATGCGCAACCCCGGAAACAACGTCTTGCCGAAGCTGCCCACGTAAATCACCTGCCCCGACGTATCCAGACCTTGCAGCGAAGCCAACGGCCTGCTGCCATAGCGGTATTCGCTGTCGTAATCGTCCTCGATGATCCAGCACAGGTTCTGCCGCGCGTATTCGAGCAGCATGCGGCGTCGCGCGAGACTCATCACCATGCCGAGCGGATATTGGTGCGAAGGCGTGACGAGCATCAGTTTCGGCGGCTGCGCGAGGTCGTCGGCGGAAGGATTGATGCCTTCCTCGTCGACGGCGATCGGCCGCGATTCCAGACCCGACACGTGCAGCACGCTGCGCACGCCCCAATAACACGGGTCTTCGGTCCAGATCACGTCGCCAGGATCGGATAGCAGGCGCACGGCCAGATCGACCGACTGGTGAATCCCGGTCGTGATGATGATCTGCTCCGGCGTGCAGCGCACTGAGCGCGAAGTGCGCAGATAGTCCGCCAGCGCATGCCGCAGCGAAGCCAGGCCGCCACCCGGCGCATACGTCAGCAGGTCCGGGCGCAGCCGCCGCCAATATTTATTGTGCAGACGGCTCCAGACGCGCGCCGGAAACTTCGTGACGTCGGGCACGCCAGGCATGAACGCGCCCCACTGCCGCTTGGACACACCCGCTCCCGCAATTAGCCGCGCGCCGCGCGTGGACAGCGCGCGCCGCGCCTGCTGCGGCGCCGGCTCGGAACGCGCGGCGGGCGCCTCGGCGTCGGGCACACCGACGATCTCGTCCGGCGCGCTATCGGCGACAAACGTGCCGCGCCCGGTCGCCGAACTGACATACCCTTCGAGTACGAGTTGCTCATACACCTGCGTGACAGTGTTGCGCCCAATGCCCAACTCCTGCGCCAACAAGCGCGACGACGGCACCTTGCTGCCCGGCGGCAATTCGCGCGACAGGATCGCCTGCTGCAACAGCCGGTGCAACTGACGATAAATCGGCTGACCGTTGCCCCGATCGAGGCGCTGGGCCAGCCAGTCGGACAAAACGCTCGCGCGCATGATTGGCTCCTACATTTTTATTGAAATGGCTCTGAAGTTAAGAGCCAAATCTCATTATAGTCGCTGCATATGCTGCGCTGAGCGCGCGGCGTCCGCAAAAACCGAGGAGCGAAGGAGATAACCATGAAGAACGCAGAATTGAAAAGCCGCAAAGACGCCGCCACGCCGCGCGGCGTCGGAGTGATGTGCGATTTCTACGCCGAGCGCGCCGAGAACGCGGAACTGTGGGACGTCGAAGGCCGCCGTTTCATCGACTTCGCCGCTGGCATTGCAGTGTGCAACACGGGCCACCGCCACCCGAAGATCCTCGCCGCGATCCGCGATCAGCTCGATCATTTCACCCACACGGCTTATCAGATCGTGCCGTACGCGTCGTATGTCGAGCTGGCTGAAAAACTCAACGAGCGCGCGCCCGGCGACCATCCGAAGAAAACCGCGTTCTTCACGACCGGCGCCGAAGCCGTCGAAAACGCCATCAAGATCGCCCGCGCCGCCACCGGCCGTCCGGGTGTGATCGCTTTCACCGGCGGTTTCCACGGCCGCACGCTGATGGGCATGGCGCTGACCGGCAAGGTCGCGCCGTACAAGATCGGCTTCGGTCCGTTCCCGTCGGACGTGTTCCATGCGCCGTTCCCGAATCCGCTGCACGGCGTAACCACGGCCGACTCGCTGAAGGCCATCGAATTCCTGTTCAAGGCCGACATCGATCCGAAGCGCGTGGCCGCGATCATCTTCGAACCGGTTCAGGGCGAAGGCGGCTTCTATCCGGCGCCGGCCGAATTCGTGCGCGCGCTGCGCAAGCTGTGCAACGAACACGGCATTCTGCTGATCGCCGACGAAGTGCAAACGGGCTTTGCGCGTACCGGCAAGCTGTTCGCCATGCATCACTACGACGTGGTGCCCGACCTGATGACGGTCGCCAAGAGTCTTGCGGGCGGCATGCCGCTATCGGGCGTGATCGGCCGCGCCGATGTGATGGACGCCGCGGCGCCTGGCGGTCTGGGTGGCACGTATGCAGGCAATCCTCTGGCGGTTGCCGCCGCGCATGCGGTGCTCGATATCATCGACGAAGAGAAGCTCTGCGAGCGCGCCACGCTGCTGGGTGACCGCGTCAAGGCCAAGCTAATCGCGCTGCAAAGCGACGTGCCGCAAATCGCCGACGTGCGCGGCCCCGGCGGCATGGTCGCCGTCGAATTCTGCAAGGCCGGCGGCACGGAGCCGGATGCGGAGTTCACCAAGCGCGTGCAGACGCGCGCCCTCGAACGCGGCTTGCTGCTGCTGGTGTGCGGCGTGTATTCGAACGTGGTGCGCTTCCTGTTCCCGCTGACGATTCAGGACGCGGTCTTCGACGAAGCCATGGCGATTCTCGAAGACGTGATCAAGGACAGCGTCACCGTCGCGGCCTAAGGAAACCCACATGACCACGTTGAGCTTGAAAGACCCGTCGCTGCTGAAGAGCCACGCGTACATCGCGGGCGAATGGCAAGGCGCCGACGACGGCACGACCTTCGAAGTAAAAAACCCCGCCACGGGCGAAACGATTGCAACAGTGCCGCGCATGGGCACGGCGGAAACCCGCCGCGCCATCGACACGGCCAACGCCGCGTGGCCCGCATGGCGCGCCACGACCGCGAAGCAGCGTGCGGTGATCCTGCGCAAATGGCACGACCTGATGATGGAGAACGCCGACGATCTGGCGAAGATCCTCACCACGGAACAGGGCAAGCCGCTCGCCGAAGCCAAGGGCGAAATCCAGTACGCCGCGTCGTTCCTCGAATGGTTCGCGGAAGAAGGCAAGCGCGTGAACGGCGACACGATCCCGACGCCGGCCAGCGACAAACGCATCGTCGTGACGAAAGAGCCGATCGGCGTTTGCGCGGCCATTACACCGTGGAATTTCCCGGCCGCGATGATCACGCGCAAGGTCGGCCCGGCGCTCGCGGCGGGCTGCCCAATCATCGTCAAACCGGCTGAAGCCACGCCGCTCTCCGCGCTCGCGCTCGCGGTGCTGGCCGAACGCGCGGGCGTGCCGCGCGGCGTGTTCAACGTCGTGACCGGCGAGCCGAAAGCGATCGGCGCGGAAATGACGGGCAATCCGATTGTGCGCAAGCTGTCGTTCACGGGCTCGACGCCGGTCGGCCGTTTGCTTATGGCGCAGTGCGCGCCGACGGTCAAGAAGGTCTCGCTCGAACTCGGCGGCAACGCGCCGTTCATCGTATTCGACGACGCGGATCTGGACGCCGCGGTGGCCGGCGCGATTGCATCGAAGTATCGCAATAGCGGGCAGACCTGCGTGTGCACGAACCGTTTCTATGTGCACGACAAGGTCTATGACGCGTTCGCGGAAAAACTGCGCGTCGCCGTCGAACAGCTCAAAGTTGGCCGTGGCACCGAAGACGGTGTAACTCAAGGTCCGCTGATCAACGACGCGGCGGTGCTCAAGGTCGAGTCGCATATCGAAGACGCGCTTGCCAAAGGCGCGCGCATCGTTACCGGCGGCAAGCGTCACGCGCTCGGTCACGGTTTCTTCGAGCCGACCGTGCTCGCGGATGTCACGCCCGCCATGAAGGTGGCACGCGACGAAACCTTCGGGCCGCTCGCGCCGCTGTTCCGTTTCTCGTCGGATGAAGAAGTGATCCGCCTCGCCAACGACACCGAGTTCGGCCTCGCGTCGTACTTCTATAGCCGCGATATCGGCCGCGTCTGGCGTGTCGCGGAAGCGCTCGAATACGGCATGGTCGGCATCAACACGGGCCTCATCTCGAACGAAGTTGCGCCGTTCGGCGGCGTCAAGCAATCGGGCCTGGGTCGCGAAGGTTCGCATTACGGCATCGACGATTACGTGGTGATCAAGTACCTGTGCGTCGGCGGGATCTGAACGCACAGTTTGAAATGAGAAAGTGAGAAGCGGCCACGTCGGCATATCCGGCGTGGCCGTTTTTTTGTCGGCTCTACGGCGACTGAGCCGCTGTGTAGTGGCAACGTCCGCTGTGACGCCGGGAACATAAACGGATCCCCATTCCGCCAAGCCTGTCGTTAAACTGCTGGCACAATTGCGGCACTTGACCGCGGTGTACGCAGCCGAATAACGACCGTTAAATGAAACGCTTCGAAATGCTGGCCAACACCATGGCCGATGAAATTCGCTCGGGCAGCCGGCCAGTCGGCTCGCGTATGCCGTCGCTGCGGCATCTCACCACACAGCACGGCGTGAGCCAGTCCACCGTGTTTCGTGCCTATTATCTGCTCGAAGAGTGGGGCTTGATTCGAGCACGCGAACGCTCGGGCTACTACGTCGCGCCGGGCGCCGCGCTCGAACACAAACCGGCGCCCCAACCGCCAGCCGCTCTGGAATCCGCCAAGGTCGAGATCAGCGATCTCGTTTTCTCGGTGCTCGAAGCCGCGAAGCATCCCAATGTGGTGCCGTTCGGTTCGGCCTTTCCGTCTCCGCAACTTTTTCCCCTCCAGCGTCTGGCCAGGTCGCTCGGGCATTCGAGCCGTTTGATCAGTCCGTGGAGCACCGTCGTCGATCTTCCGCCGGGCAATGAGCCGTTGCGCCGCCAGATATCGTTGCGTTACATGGGGATGGGCATTGCCCAGCCGATGGAGCAGCTTGTCGTCACCAACGGCGCGCTGGAAGCATTGAACCTGTGTTTGATGGCCGTCACGCGCCCGGGCGACGTGGTCGCGATCGAGTCGCCCGGATTCTATGCGGCCCTGCAGGCCATCGAGCGCCTCGATCTGCGGGCGGTCGAGATTCCAGTCGATCCTGTGTCGGGCATCGATTTGCAAGCGCTCTCGGATGCCCTCGACAAGCATCCTATCCGCGCATGCTGGTTCATGACCAACTATCAGAATCCGACCGGCGCGGCGATGTCGCAGGAGAAGAAGAAAGCGCTGGTCGAACTTCTCGCCGAACGTGACGTGCCGCTTATCGAGGATGACGTGTACGGCGAACTGCATCACGCGGCGACCTACCCGCTGCCCGCCATCGCCTTCGACACGAAAGGGCTCGTGATGCACTGCAGTTCATTTTCGAAGACGCTCGCTCCGGGATACCGCATTGGATGGGTCGCGGCGGGACGCTTCGCCGAGAAGGTGCAGCGCCTGAAGCTGATGACCACGTTGTCGGCCAGCATTCCCGCGCAGGCAGCGATAGCGGACTATCTTCAGCACGGCGGGTACGACAAGCATCTGCGGAAACTGCGCGGCGCGTTCCGCAATCAACTCGCCTCGATGGACACCGCGCTGCGCCGCTACATGCCGGAGGATTCGCATTGGACGCTGCCGTCCGGAGGCTATTTTCTGTGGCTGCGGCTGCCGTCGCATGTCGACGCGATGCAATTGCACCGCCTTGCGCTAGAGAACGGCATCAGCATCGCGCCGGGTCCGATCTTCTCCGCGCGGCACGAATTCCGGAATCATATCCGCTTGAACTTCGGTCATCCGTGGAGCGACAACACGGAGAGCGCTGTCCAAACACTGGCCTCGCTGCTCGAGCAGGCGAGCCGATAAAACACGCGCTCCCTGTGAGCACACCGCAGGCGTCAATGCGCCACGTTGACCGCAAGCCGCGCGAGTGCGAACAGCGTCGCGCCGAATCCGGCGGCGAGAACTACCGCGACCAGCGGCAGCAGGGGAAGCTTGACGCCCGCCATGTCGGCCTGATGCGAGGCGCCGCGGCGAATGCCAAAAAAACTCCACAGTACGATTCGCGTCATCTTCAAGAGGTCCATCGCGTCACCTTCAAGGCAGGGTTGTTGTATCTCACGCGATAGTCTGAACCCGTCTGCTCACCCAAAACAGTAGCAGTTGCGATCAATTCCAGCCCAGCAGTCTTGCGCTTCTGTCCGGCTCGCGGGCCGCCGGTTCGCTCACTATCTGCTAGCGTGTTTTCAGCGGCATCTGCTGCTTTTCAGCGGCCGCCATTGCCTCTATCGTTCGCCAGAAGCCCTCGAATCGGCGCGGCACGTCATGTGTCGATGCCGACGCAACCGCGGCTCCTTCCAACGAAACCGACGCTCAGCCAGACTGCGCCATGTAGGGCGGTCATCGCACCGGACCATGTACCAATACACCGAGTTTGACCAATCATTCGTGCGCAGCCGCGCTGCGCAGTTTCGCGACCAGCTCGAACGCTGGCAGTCCGGCAAGCTGAGCGAGGACGACTTTCGTCCGTTGCGTCTTCAGAACGGCTGGTACGTGCAACGGCATGCGCCGATGCTGCGCGTGGCGATCCCCTACGGCGAGTTGTCGAGCAGGCAGTTGCGCATGCTCGCCCGGATTGCACGCGAATACGACGAGCCGGAGGCCGAGGTCTACCGCCTTGCCAGCGAGGCGCAGCGCAAGCTCGGCACCGTCCGCCTGCCCACGAACTATGCGCATTTCACGACGCGCACCAACGTGCAGTTCAACTGGATTCCGCTCTCGAAAGCCGCGGACGTGATGGACTTGCTCGCCAGCGTGGACATGCACGGCATTCAGACCAGCGGCAATTGCATCCGCAACATTTCCTGCGACGAACGCGCGGGCGTTGCGCCCGACGAAATTGCCGACCCGCGTCCGTTCGCTGAAATCATGCGGCAATGGACGACCCTCCATCCCGAGTTCGCGTTCCTGCCGCGCAAGTTCAAGATCGCGATCACCGGCGCGAGCGAAGACCGCGCCGCGACGGACTGGCATGACGTCGGCCTTCGTCTGCTGCGAAACGAAGCGGGCGAGCTGGGATTTCGCGTCACGGTGGGCGGCGGCATGGGCCGCACTCCCGTGATCGGCACTGTGCTGCGCGAGTTTTTGCCATGGCAGCACATCATGAATTACATCGAAGCGGTGGTGCGCGTCTACAACCAGTACGGACGCCGCGACAATAAGTACAAGGCGCGGATCAAGATTCTGGTGAAGGCGGAAGGTCAACGTTACATCGACGGCGTCGAAGAAGAGTTCCGCCAGATTGTCGAGCACGACGGCGGTCCGCATACGATTCCGCTGGCGGAACTCGAACGCGTCAGCGCGTGCTTCGCTCTACCCTCCAGGCCTTCCGTGGATGCGCCGATCGACCTCGAAGCGATCGCAACGTCGAACGCCGTAGCGCTCGAGACGCCGCAATTCGAACGCTGGCTCCAGCGCAATGTCTCGCCGCACAGGAACCAGCGCTTGCGGATCGTCACGCTCTCGTTCAAACGGCTTCTGCAAGCACCCGGCGATGCATCGGCGGAACAGCTCGATCGCGTGGCCGACCTGGCCGAGCGGTTCTCGGCGGGCGAAGCGCGCGTCACCCACACGCAGAACGTCGTGTTGCCGTGGGTGCATGTCAACGACCTCCTGCCGCTCTGGCAAGCCGCGCGCGAGGCGGGACTCGCGAGCGCCAACGTGAATCTGCTGACCGACATGATCGCCTGCCCGGGTGGCGATTTCTGTGCGCTCGCCAATGCCCGTTCCATTCCGGTTGCCGAGGCGATTACCGAGCGCTATCAGGATCTGGACGAACTCAATGACATCGGCGATATCGATCTGCATATCAGCGGCTGCATCAATTCGTGCGGCCATCATCATAGCGGGCACATCGGCATCCTCGGGGTCGACAAGGATGGCAAGGAATGGTACCAGGTGACGTTGGGCGGCTCGGACGGCTCGCACGCCAGTGGTCGCGCGCAGGCGGGCAAGGTCATCGGCCCGTCGTTTTCCGCCGCTGAGGTGCCGGAGGTCATCGACGCGCTGCTGTCTGCCTATCTCGACATTCGGGCGGCCGTTGGCGGGCGGCGCGAGTCGTTCGTCGAAACGGTTCGACGGGCAGGCATCGAACCGTTCAGGACAGCTGCGGATCGCGTACGCACACTGATGGAGAAAACGGCATGAACGCCTCGACACGCATCAGGCTGATCACGCTGGCCGAGCACGCATCGGACGCATCAAACCCATCCCGGCAGGTTGTTTCTCTGGCAAACGACGCAGACCCGGCCGAGCAAAAGGAGCTGATTGCGACTGCCGCGCGCGTGGAGTTGCACTTCCCCAACTTCACCGATGGACGGGCCTACAGTCAGGCGTATCTCCTGCGCCGCAGGCTCGGCTTCAAAGGCGATTTGCGGGCGACCGGCGACGTGCTCGTCGATCAGTTGATTCAGATGGAGCGAACCGGGTTTTCGAGTGCGGTATTGAAAGACGGTATCGATCCAGAGGACGCGCAGCGCCAACTCGACCGCTTTCCCGCGTTCTATCAGGGCGACGTTATTCACGACGCGCCGTTTGTGCGCTCAGACGTCGGGAGTAACGATGAGTGACGGCGCGAGAGACATGCGTGTGGTGTCCGCAACTCCGCCAATATCCGCAGACAACTGCGCAAAGCAGGTTATGCCGCGACATGGCGGATCGTCACCAGATGCATTTTCGGGAGCTTGTCCGTCCCGACTCGCTCTCGCACGTCTCGGTCAGAAGTGGACCGTCTTGGTAATGATCGCATTGCGAGAAAAGCATCTGCGCTTTGCCGAGATCAGACGTCGTTTGGACGGCGTCTCAGACAAGATGCTTTCTCAGACATTGAGAGCGATGGAAAGGGACGGGCTTGTCGAGCGATGCGTCGACGACCGGCACCCGGCGCGCGTCGAGTATGGCTTAACCGTACTCGCTCGCACCGCGCTGCCAATCGTCACCGAATTGAAGCAATGGGCCGAGCGTTCTATCGACTCCATCGAGGCCAGCAATCACGCGTACGACCAAAAGACCGGACGGTCCACGTGTCAGGCCGTTTCATAGGCGCTGGAATACCACGATCCAGCGCCCCGCTACAGCTACTACACACTACGCGATCGATTAACGACCGTAGGTAACAACCGGAGCCGAGTACGAACTGTTCGTCGTGTCCGAACGGGTGCCTGCCTGCGACGAACCATTGGTGGCCGAACCGTAACCGCTCGTCTGGGCTGCGCTCTTTTGTGCGGCGACGCGCGCTTCAGCAGCCTGAATGTTGGACGGATAGTCTTCGTCGTTCGCGGTGCCCGGGTTGTAGCCGGCCTTTTCCAGCTGGATCAGTTCGGCGCGCACTTGAGCACGCGTAACCGGCTGATTCGATTGAGCAAAAGCGGCGAGCGGAGCGGAAATGAGCGCGGCGATAACAACAGCTTCGATCAAAGATTTCATGACACCTACCTCCAGAGATTGTTTTTTGCCATGCTGCGAACCTGTGTTTGCAGCGAGTGGACACAGTCTAGGAGTCAATACATATAGGGTAAACCCCAAATCAACGAATTCACTGTTGCGATAAACGCGATAACTGGGGCGCGGACACAAGGTCTTGCCCCGCCGACCGCTCCAGTTCTCCGGCATTTCGGCCGCCCGTCCCTTGCCGGTCGCTTCTCGGACTCGCGCCGAAACGCGCGCGATACGTCCGCGAGAAATGCGATGGCGATTCGAATCCGCATGCCACGCAAATCGACGTAATCGACATGTCGGTCTGTTGCAGCAATTCACGCGCACGCGCGAGGCGCAACTGCTGATAGAAATGCGTTGGCGTGTCCTTCAGCGACGCGCAGAACAGCCGCTCCAGTTGCCGACGGGTCACGCCGATTTCCTGCGCTAGCCGGTCAGGCGTGAGCGGCTCCTCCATATGCTGTTCCATCACGCCGATCACCTGAATCAGCTTGCGGTTGTGCACGCCGTAGCGCGCCGCGACCTCCATGCGCTGATGGTCCGAGCGCCGCCGGATACGGCTCACCACGAATTGCTCCGAGACGGCCGAAGCCAGCGCGGCGCCGTGCTCGCGGCCGATCAGGTCGAGCATCATGTCGATCGACGCCGTGCCGCCCGCGCACGTAATCCGCCGCGCGCCGATTTCGAACAGCTCCTGGCTCGCATCGAGCGACGGATAGCGCTCGCGGAATGCCGACAGCGCTTCCCAGTGCACGGTCACACTGTCCGAGCCGCCGAGCAGCCCGGCCTCCGCGAGCACGAAGCTGCCGGTGTCGATACCGCCGAGCGTCGCGCCCGCGCGCGCGAGGCGCTTCAGACAATCGCCCAGCTCGCGCGTGTAGCACGCGAGCGGCTCGAAGCCCGCGACGACGAAGAGTGTCCGCGCGGCCTCGACGTCGCCGATGGCCGCATCCGCGTTGATTGAAATGCCGTTGCTGGCGGCCACCGGCGCGCCGTCGAGGCTCAGAATGCGCCAGCGGTACAGATCGCCGCGATAGCGGTTCGCCACGCGCAACGGCTCCACCGCCGACATGAAACCGATCGCCGAAAAGCCCGGCAGCAACAGGAACGACATATCTTCGGGCATCGTGCTCGGACTCGATCAGGAGACAAAAAACGCAGGCGGACGCGGGTTCCCGGCGAGCGTAGCAAGCAGCGGCCAAGCCGGCAAGGTTCACCAAAATTCGCGCTTAACTCGATGTTGCGTCGCAATGCGGACGGCACAGGTTTTCCCTCATTGTCGCGTGGGAGCAAGAACGGGTCGCTGGCGGTCGCTTTGGCGGGAATATGGGGCATTAACGTAACGTCATTCGTGCAGTTCAAGCATCACAGAAGCCGTATCGCATGTCCGGGGGCCGCTTTGCCCATGTCGTTCGCTCAGGCGAAGCGGCCCGGTTCGAACACGTTGTCATTCGAGTCAGAAGAGGGAACGTCATGAAGTTGCGCATCAAAGCCCTGCTTGCCCATCTTGCGTGTCTCGCGGCGGCCGTCGGCGCCGCCGTTACCGCGCTGCCTGCCTTCGCCCAGGACCCCGCTGCCTGCCGCGCGGTGCATTTCGCGGATATCGGCTGGACCGACATCACCTCGACCACCGCGCTCGCCTCGACCGTGTTCGAAGGTCTCGGCTATCAGCCCGTGACGACGGTTGCCTCCGTGCCCATCTCGTTCGCGGGTTTGAAAAGCAAACAGCTCGACGTGTCGCTCGGCTACTGGTGGCCGGTGCAGGAAAAAGCGATCGCGCCGTTCGTCGATTCGAAATCGATCCAGGTGCTGCAGCCGCCTAACCTGACCGGCGCCAAGGCCACGTTCGCCGTGCCGAGCTACGAATACGACGCGGGCCTGAAGACTTTCGCCGACATCGCCAAACACCGCGATCAGCTCGACGGCAAGATCTACGGCATCGAGCCCGGCAGCAGCGCAAACGCGGCGATCCAGAAGATGATCGCCAACAATCAGTTCGGCCTCGGCGGCTTCAAGCTGATCGAATCGAGCGAAGCGGGCATGCTGGTCTCGGTCGACCGCGCGATCCGCGAGAAGAAATGGGTGGTCTTTCTCGGCTGGGAACCGCATCCGATGAACATCCAGATCGACATGAAATACCTCACCGGCAGCGACGGCGTATTCGGTCCGAACGACGGCGAAGCGCGCGTTTATACGCTGACGTCCCCCGACTTTCTGACACGTTGCCCGAACGCGGGCAAGCTCGTGAGCAATCTGCGCTTTTCGACGCAGCTCGAAAACGTGGTGATGCAATCGGTGATGAACAAGGAAAAGCCCGCCGACGCCGCCAAGGCGTATCTGAAGAAAAACCCGCAGGTACTCGACGCATGGCTTGCCGGCGTGAAGACCTACGACGGCAAGGACGGCTTGCCCGCGGTCAAGGCTTATCTCGGTCTCTGATCACGTCAGTTGCGCATACCAACTTACAGGAACCCGTTCGCATGAATCATGAAGTCATCGTGACCTGTGCGGTCACCGGCGCAGGCGATACCGTCGGCAAGCACCCGGCCATTCCCGTCACGCCGAAGCAGATTGCCGAGGCCGCCATCGAAGCCGCGAAAGCCGGCGCGACCGTTGCGCACTGCCACGTGCGCGATCCGAAAACCGGACGCGGCAGCCGCGATCCGCAACTGTATCGCGAGGTGGTCGACCGTATCCGCTCGTCGGGCACGGACGTGATCATCAACCTGACGGCCGGCATGGGCGGCGATCTGGAGATCGGTCCGGGCGAAGATCCGATGCGCTTCGGCGCGAACACGGATCTGGTCGGCGGCCTCACGCGCCTCGCGCATGTTGAGGAATTGCTGCCGGAAATCTGCACGCTCGACTGCGGCACGCTGAATTTCGGCGACGGCGACTACATCTACGTGTCGACACCCGCGCAGTTACGGGCCGGCGCGCGGCGCATCCAGGAACTCGGCGTCAAGCCTGAACTGGAAATCTTCGACACCGGGCATTTGTGGTTCGCGAAGCAACTGCTCAAGGAAGGCCTGCTCGATGCGCCGCCGCTGTTCCAGATATGCCTCGGCATTCCCTGGGGCGCGCCCGCCGACACCACCACCATGAAAGCGATGGCCGATAACCTGCCGCCCGGCGCGCAATGGGCCGGCTTCGGCATCGGCCGCATGCAGATGCCGATGGTCGCGCAGGCGATGCTGCTCGGCGGCCACGTGCGCGTGGGCCTCGAAGACAACATCTGGCTCGATAAAGGCGTGCCCGCAACGAACGGCACGCTGGTGCAACGCGCGGTGGAAATCATCGAACGGCTCGGCGCACGCGCGCTGACGCCTGCCGAGGGGCGCCGCAAACTGGGTCTGCCCGCGCGTGGCGAGCGTCAGTTGGAGCGGCGCGAGGCGGGACAGTACGCTTGATTCACACGCTCGATGCAACTCGCTTCGAGACCGGACAACACACAGGCAAAGGAAACATCAGCAATGGCAGTGATCGTCGATATCAAAACATTCGCGGCAATCGGCGTGGGCGTGATCGGCAGCGGCTGGGTGGCGCGCGCGCTCGCGCACGGACTCGACGTGATCGCGTGGGACCCGGCGCCCGGAGCGGAAAAGCAGTTGCGCGAGAACGTCGCGAACGCGTGGTCGGCGTTGCAGCGCGTGGGGCTGGCCGCGGGGGCGTCGCCAGAGCGGCTGCGCTTCGTCGATACGATCCAAGCCTGCGTCGGGCAGGCGGACTTCATTCAGGAAAGCGCGCCTGAGCGCGAAGAATTGAAGCTATCGCTGCACGAACAGATCAGCCGCGCGGCGAAACCCGATGCGATCATCGCTTCGTCGACATCGGGCCTCTTGCCGAGCGATTTTTACGCACGGGCGGTGAATCCGCAGCGTTGCATCGTCGGGCATCCGTTCAATCCGGTGTACCTGTTGCCGCTCGTCGAAGTGCTGGGCGGCGAAAGCACCGCGCCCGAAACCATCGACGCCGCGCTACAGGTGTATCGTGCGCTGTCGATGCGGCCTCTGAGGGTTCGCAAGGAAGTGCCGGGTTTTATCGCCGACCGCCTGCTCGAAGCGCTGTGGCGCGAGGCTTTGCATCTGGTCAACGAAGGCGTCGCGACCACCGGCGAAATCGACGACGCGATCCGCTTCGGCGCGGGCATCCGCTGGTCGTTCATGGGGACTTTCCTGACGTACACGCTGGCGGGCGGCGACGCGGGCATGCGCCACTTCATGCAGCAATTCGGACCCGCGCTGGAGCTGCCCTGGACTAAACTGGTGGCGCCGAAGCTCACGGATGAACTGATCGACCGGGTCGTGGACGGCACCGCCGAGCAGGTCGGGCCGCGCTCGATCAAACAGCTCGAACGCTACCGGGACGATTGCATTACGAGCGTACTGACGGCGATTGCGGAGGCGAAGGCGCGGCATGGAATGCAGCCGGCTGAGTGAGGGCGACCGCGTGGAGGCGTTCGGATGGAACGGAGGCCGCTGAAGGCGCAGATAGCGCGCCATCCGAGCCAAGCTCCGGCTGCGCGCGGTTTGACTCATCGACCGGACCGCGTCTGTCTCGCGAATCCGGTGCCGATGCGGTGGAATCTCGCGTGGCCGTATTTTCGAAAATCGCCACGGTCGGCGCGCAGTCGCCGCCTTAGAAACGAACAACGGAGACAACTTGCCGATGCCGCAACCCGCTGCCCTGCCTTGCTATCGCGACACGGTGCGCGCCGAATGGGTCGATTACAACGGCCATCTGCGCGACGCGTTCTACATGCTGATTTTCAGCTTCGCGACCGATGCGCTGATCGACCTGATCGGTTTACCGGACGTCGTGCGCAAGGAGCGCCAGCGCTCGATCTACACGCTCGAAGCGCATATCAACTATCTGCACGAGATCAAGGAAGGCGCGCAGGTGCGCGTCGACATGCGCGTGCTCGGTCACGATGCGAAGCGGCTGCATCTGTACCTCGAGATGTTCGCCGGCGATGGCGGCAAACCGCTAGCAGCAGGCGAGCAGATGTTGCTGCACGTGGATACCGGCGGCCCACGTGCAGCCGCGTTCGATCCGGACGTCGCGGCGCATGTGAAGGCATTGGCCGACGCGCATGCCGCACTGCCGCCCGCGGCGTTTGCCGGGCGAGTGATTGGCTTGCCCGCGAAAACGAAGCCGAGTGGGAGTGGACATGCTTGAGCCAGAGATGGCCGCGTTCATCGAAAGAGCCGCCGCGATTTACCGGGGGCATTCGACTTCATTGACGCCGCCTGAACAGCGCAAAATTTACGACCAGTACGCGGCGGCGGTCACACCCGCGTTGCCCGACGATGTCGTAACTCACGACGCCGAGTTCCACACCGGCGCGGGCCATTCGATCGCGCTGCGGCTGTACCGGAACCATGCAAGACATCATGACGCGGCGCGTGGCGCCGTGCTGTATTTTCACGGCGGTGGCTTCGTGCTCGGCTCGCTGGACAGCCATCAGCTCGTGACCGCGCGCCTTGCTGCGGACACCGATCTCGACGTGATCGCGGTCGACTACCGGCTGGCTCCCGAACACCCCGCGCCGGCCGCGCATGACGATTGCATGGAAGTCACGCTCGCCGCCTTGGCCGGGCGCCTGCCGTTCGAGCTGCATGCCGGCGCGCCGCTGCAACTGGCTGGCGACAGCGCCGGCGCCACGCTCGCGGCCAGCGTAGCGATGCGGCTACGCGACGACGCGGTACAAGGCATAAGCGGCCTCGTGCTGGTTTATCCGATGCTCGGCACCGACCCGCAATTGCCCGCGCGCGACAGCGAAGCACTCGCGCCGATGCTCAAGCTAACCGACGTCCATGCGTTCCGCGATCTGTACTGGGGCCCCCACCCGCCCTACCCCGCGTGGACGATCCCGCTCGATGCGACGCGCTACGACGGCCTGCCGCCGACGCTCGCGATCGGCGTCGAACATGACCCATTGAGGGACGACGCGCGCGTATTCGCCGAGCGTATCAACGCGGCCGGTGGCGAGGCGCGGCTCATGATCGGCGCCGGGCTCGTGCACGGATGCTGGCGCGCCATCGAATCGAGCCCCGGCGTACAGAGGCTCCACGAGGAGGTGTGCCGTTTTCTGTCTGCCCATGCGACGCCGGGGTCGTCCGCGGACAATCGCTAGCACGCGCTCAGGGTTCAGCGTTCAGGCCGCCGGATAGTCAGTGGCAACGGCCACAGTTTTCAACCTGCGCGCCTTTCATTGGCCCTGACTCCAGCGAGGCGAATGCTGCGCCGGCGTCTTGCGCAGTGCGCGATCGGCGGGCGTGTCCGGCGCCGGCAACCGCACGGTGAAGGTGGTGTGGATGCCGCGTATCGAACTGCACTCGATACTCCCGCCCAGCAGCTCCGTCGCGCGACGGCAGAACGCGAGTCCCATGCCCGCGCCGCTGCCGTGCCGCTTGGTCGTGAAGAAAGCGTCGAAGATATAGGGCAGGACGTCGGGCGCGATGCCGGGCCCCGTGTCGCGGAATTGCAGCACGCAGAAGTCCTGATCCTGAACGGCACTGATCGTAATCGCCCCGTCGCCGCCCACGCGAATGGCATGCAACGCGTTTTTCAGCAGATTGAACAGCACGAAAACCACGACCGTATCCGAGCCCGAAAAAGACATGGCGAGGTCGATGGGCATCACCGTGACACGCTCACGCTCGTCGCCGCTGAACGGATACCGTTCGAGCGTGGACATCACGCACTGATGCACCGAATGCCGGCTGAAGTCGCCGCGATCCAGACGATCGAGCGTGAAAGACGCGAGCGCCATTTCGACCATTGCGCTGGTGCCGGAGACTTCGCGCCGGATCGCCGTCGCCAGCTGGCCGATGCGTTCGGACTGTCCAACCTCGTCGTGATCCTCATACAGCCCGTGCGTGACGGCTGTTCGGTATCCTTTGAACACATGCCCCCACACGCTGGCGATTTCGTCGGCGTGCATGCCGATGGTGGCAAGCGGCGTCGAGATTTCGTGCGCAATGGTCGCCGCCACGGCATACGGGTGAATCAGGTGATAGCGCACGATGGTGATCGCCAGCAGCCCGAGGCTCAGACCGATGAACAGGACGCCCGGCGGATAGAACCCGAAGCCGTAGTTGACCGCGTAGTCCATCGCGGCAAACGAGTACAGACACAGGCTCGCCAGACACAGATCGAGGCGCCGCCGCGCGTCGCCCTCTGCCTTCTGACGCGCGGCGAGCAGAAGCTGCGCGCTGCGGCCGGCCAGCAGCACGGTCTGCACCACGTGCAAGGGATGCAGCGGCCCGGCGACCGGATAGTAGCCGAAGAAGAAATGCTGATAGCCCGCCACCACTTCGTTACCGGGCAGCAGTATCGCGAGGACGAAACACAGACCGTACGACGCCAGCAATATCGGCTGCTCGCGGCGCTGCGCCGCCACTTCCGTCACGAAGTGGTAGAACGTTGTCGGCAGAAAAAGAATGAATAGATAGCCGCCCCTGACCAGCAGGTCCGCGGTGTGCGGGTTGTCCGTCTGGAACAGCAGTGTCCATGCGCCTTGCCACGCGAAGGTCGAGACGCACATCAGGATGAACGGCGTGAATAAACGCGTCGCGCCTTGCGTAATCAGTACGTATAGGCCGAACACCACGAACATCGCGGACACGCAGGCGGTCGGAATGGCGTACATTTGGCTTGACGTCGCGGCAGACTTTTAGCGCGTCCGGTCCTTCCGCCATTGCGCGAACGTCAACAGGTCCATGCCTACGTCGGCCTTGTCGATCGGGGTCCAGCAATAGAACACGTCGTCCCAGCCCGGAATAGTGCGCGGGGTCAGCGTCCTGACGGTCATGCCGGAGCGATAGGCCAGGTTCGGCCAGAAGATCGGCATCACCTCGCGCACCGCCATTTGCTTGAGAAGGTCGGCCGGGCCGTCCTCGTCCGCGACGATTTCGCCCTGCGAGATCCAGTCGTTCTCGGCCCACGCGACGAAAACGCTCGGGTTGCCGGCACGATCGAACATCAGAATGGCGTCCTGTTCCGGGCGCCAGTAATACTCGACGATACCGTTCGCGGCCACCACCTCGTCGATCACTTTACGCGTTCGCGGGTCGCAATACGTCAGGCCGTTCTCGCCCAACGCGAGCCAGCCGCCTTCCGAACAGTGCCTCGCCTTGGCATCCTTCAGGAAATGGGCCAGCCGGTTGGCGGAGTCGGTATCGGTCTTTCTCAGGTATAAATCGACGATTCCCGCATTGAAGGCTTTGACCGCGACGGTTTCGTCCGCGACGCCGGTCAGCAGCACTTTTGCGCAGCGCAGGTTGGAGATGGACGAGAGGAATTCCACGCCGTTCATGCCCGGCATGTCGAAATCCACGACCACCGCCGCGACTTCCGCGAAACGGGAGCCGCGGGCCAGAATATCGCGTTCCGCCGCGGTTTCCATGTAGCGCTCAAAACCCGTCTCGCTCACACAGGCCGAGGCCGGCGCGAACTCGAGCGAATTCTTGCGGGCGTGCTGACGGATGAAGGCCAGCGCGGTTTGCGGCCGCGTAAAAAACAGATTGGTGGCGCTGTCCGGAAAGAATCGCCGCAGCGCGTCGAGATAGCTGTCGTTGTCATCCACGAAGACAACCGTCGACGGATGGAAAACAGGTGGTCGAATAAAATTGTTCATATTTTCACGTGGTTCGTCACGCCCCCGCTGGAGGACAACCGCGGCAGACCGCTGGCCGCAGGTCACAGCAACCCGCACGGCACGATGCGGCGCGGCGGCTCTCGAGCATATGGGGACCCGCTGCCTCGGCCATCGGTCTCATGGCCGGGCCATACTTTGCCGCTTCCGGTTCCCGCATGTTCGCATATGGAACATTCCGGCACGCCTTGCAGGATTCTCTCACGCCGGTCGCCAAGGCGGTTTTCCGCTGAACAATATAGTACAGGGCCTTGGCATCGATCGCGCGAAGTCGCCGCGGCGATCAACGGCGGCGCTTATGCGTTCTGGGCGATCCGCGATCAAGGGCCGCCTTTTACGGGCGCGACGCCACCTCGTCCAGATGATCCAGCAGATCCGCCGGATCGTCGTAGACCCGCAGCGCGCCGGCGCGCTCGAGTTCCTCCGTGCCGTATCCGCCCGACAGCAAACCCACGCCCAGCGCCCGGCAGCGCCGCGCCGCGAGCATGTCCCAGATGCTGTCGCCGACCACCACCGTGTGTTCGACCGGTACGCCGAGCCGCCCGGCGGCGGCGATGAACAGATCCGGATCCGGCTTTGCATATTTGACGTCGTCGCGCGTGACGACCACGGCCTTCGCCGGATCGACCCCGAGGGCCTCCAGATTGAGCGCCGCCGTCTCCATGCGGCCGCTCGTCGCCACGGCCCAAGGCGTTCCGGCTTGCGTCAGCGCGTCGAGCAGCGCACGCGCGCCCGGCAGCGGACACACCTGTGCGCGCAACCGCTGATAGGCTGCGGCGTGAGCTTGACGGAGACGCTCGACCCGGTCGGCGTTGATCTCGCCGTGCGTTTCCCGCAAAAGCTGATTGGTGAAGAGCCCGCCGCTCATGCCGATCTTGCGGTGAATTCGCCAGACCGACAAGGGAATGCCTTCGCTGTCGAGCGCTTCTTTCCAGGCCAGCACGTGCTGGTAGACGCTGTCGACCAGCGTCCCGTCGAGATCGAAGAGGAAAGAGGTCTGGATTCGCATGGAGTGCTCCTGTTGATGACTGGCTTCGCCAATATGCCATGTCCGGAGTGCGCCGGTTGCGCGAATGCCGCGTCGATTTCAGTTGACTGTCACGTAGCGTTGGAGTTTATGGCCGGCAAATGGGTCGATGAAACGTGAATGGCGTTCATCCGCGAACGTAGCGCAGCCACTTTGATGCGGAGCGCCCGGACGCGATTTTCGAGCCGCGCCGTTCATGCTAGCCTCTTCGCTTCCCAAAACAGGATGTCGCATGAACACACCTCGATTGCGCCTTCATGGCCTGAACCGGAGACGCACGATCGCGATGCTTGCCGTAGTGTCTGGATTGTCGACGGGCATGAATCACGCTGCCATCGCGCAGTCCGAAAGCACGAGCAGCGTGGATTATTCTGGCACGGTCGGCGGAGCGAAGGTCGGTATGACGCTCGTTTTGCACGGGAATGCGATAGGCAAAGGGCATTACTTCTACTTCTGACACTGCGGGAAGCGAATGGCACTTTCGATTTGCACTTCGTCGGCAATGGATCGAACGGCGACCAGCCGCTCGATTTTTCCAATAGCGTGGGACTTGCCGGCAGTTGGAACGGCGGCGGGAAGACTTTGCCGGTCAGTTTCAATCTCGAAGGCATGTCGTTCGCGGACGCGAATACAGGACACCGCTACGGGATGATCACCAACGAAACGGATGACGCATTCGAAGCACGCGCTCAAGGCTTCTATTTCGCCGCATTGAAGGGCGACCCGAAGCAGGCCGCGCGCTTTGTTCACTTCCCGTTGCGGGTGAACTGGAGCGCGACGCATCACGAAATGATAGATTCGGCGAGTCAGCTTGCCGCCAACTGGAATCGCATCTTCACGCCAAAGTATCTTGCGGCGCTACGCGATGTCGTTCCGCATGATATGCCGGTGATCAAGAGCCAATACGCGATGCTCGGAGCAGGGCTCGCGTTCTTTACGGATAAGGGTGTCGAAGTTTTGAACGCGCAACGGTAGAGCGTTGCGAACGGCGGAGGACGTCGCGGTGCGGGCCGCTCTCCCCCTCTTTACTCGCCGCGAGTGCGGGCGGATTTCATGCATGCGATCGTGGTCGGCGCACAATGCGCTACAACGTACCGTTATCAACGTGACCATGAATGCGTAATCGACGCGCCGCTTTTCATATCGGCGGCGCGTCGATCTTTTTCAGCGGTGGTTGAACCGCCTATCGAGCCAGTTACTGGCCGGTGTAACCGAGCGGAACAGTCGCATTGGCCTTGGCAACCGTAGCGTTGTTCGACACGATGTACTGCGGCACTTCAGTGAGCGTCAGCGCGACCTGACCGTTGGTATACGCCACCGTGCTGACATTGCCGTAGCCGTCGATCTTCGTCACATTGCCCGACGTGCCGGCATTGTCGACCTGAAGCGAATAGCTGGTGGAATAGGTCTGGCTATACGTGCCGTTGCTCGCCGGCCACTGAGCATTGCTGTGCGTCCACGCGGCGGTCACGACCTTGCCGTTGCCCAGTTGCTGGAACCCATACGCAAAGACTCCCGCGGGCGCGCTCTTGATCCGGCCCAGCGTATTCGTGCCGTCGAGAACCCGCGTCATCGTTGCGAAGGCCATCGCTTCAGGCTTCGGCGACAGGTTCGATGCACCGAATGCGCCTTGTGCATCGTTCAGATCGAAGAACGAGCCGTAGCCCACTTCGCCCGGATAGTCCGGACCGTAGAACAGCGTCGTGACCTGAGCACCGCCGCCAAGCACGATGATGTGTGCCCGCACGCCGACTGCAGCATGTGCGAACAACTGGTTCTGCGACGGCACATTCGGACCGTAGTTGAGGCCCGGGTCGTAGCTCACGCCCGCTTCCGTGAAGAAGAGCTTCATGTTCGGCTTGCCGGCCTGCATGACCGAACGCAGTTGCGCCATCTGGTTGTCGAGCGCGTTGGCCTGGTTCGCCGTGCTCGGATCGGAATCCTGCAGCTCAGGCGGATGAGCCGGGTACGTGCCCGCATTCCAGTAGCCGTGCGTGGCCACCGCATCGATGTAATTCCACAGGCCGAGCGCGCCGAACTTCTGCAGATAGCCCGTCGTACAGGTATCGCAATTGGAAGCGAACGGATTGCCGGTGCCCATCACGACCGCATTCGGATCGGTCGAGTGAATGCCTTCGTAAGCAGCTTTGTACATGGCGACGAAATTCGCGTCGCTATCCGCCCAACCGAGGCTCGGTTCCCACGTTACCTGATAGTAGTTCTTCTGCTGATTCGGGTAGTTGGCAGCGCGGATCAGGCTCGTATCGGTGCCGACCTTGCTCATGAAGGTCTGGAACTCAGGCATGTTCGACGGTGCGTAATAGCTGTCGTTGAACTGGCCGGTCTTCGAGTCCCACGCCGGCAGTCCGTCCAGACGCACGATACGCATCTGATCAGGATTGGCCTTGTAGAACGGATCGAGGTCGTTCACGTTCGGCGTGTACGTATTCGGGCCGTTCGGTTCCATGGCCGATACCTGACGATCGTCGATCGTCCACGAGATACCCAGCGCGTGCAAGGCGGCGATATTGCCGTTGAAGCCCTGCATACCGAAGCGGTGCTGATCCTGGTGCGCATACGTCACGGTGCCCAGAACCGAACTGAGGTTCGGCAACACACCGAACGTCGCGATGCCGACCGGACGCGTGCCGCTTCTCGGCAACGTGCCGCCATTCGAACGCAGAGTGGCGGTGAGTGCACCATAGCCGGACCACGTCGACGTACACGGAATCGTGCTGGTTTGTACGCCGGCCTTGACCGCAAAACTGCCTTGCGTCTTGATCGCGCCATTGGAATCCGCGACGGACCAGACGACGGTGTCCGCACTCGGCGCGTTCGTCGTAATCGCCAGTTTGAACGGGGCGTTGTTCTGGAACACGCGCAGGCCGTCGGTGGTCGGCGTGTCGGCGCTGATCACGCCGTTCGCGGTTCCGCCCGCTGTTTGCGTCGGCGTGCTGCACGACATGGTCGCATTGCCCGGCGTGGGGGACGGAGTCGGAGTCGGCGTGGGAGTCGGCGTGGGAGTCGGCGTCGGCGTCGGAGTCGGAGTCGGAGTCGGCGTTGGCGTTGGGGTCGGCGTTGGTGTCGGCGTTGGCGTCGGAGTGGGTGTCGGGGTCGGCGTTGCGGCAACCGCTTTAACCCAACAAGACTTGCCGTACCCGTATGCGGGGTCCGACTGCGAGACTGCGCCGACATAACAGCCGACGCCATTGCTGAACGTACGCGGCGCGGTCAACATCACCGACGGCGATGTGGGCGGAACCGCACCAAACACCACCGAGCCAGTTCCGAGGAATGAGCATTTGCCATTCTCCTGCGCGCACAGCTTGTATTGCTGTCCTGAGACCGTGATGGTGCTTGCCTGAGCCTGCGCGCTTTCCGCGGCAAACGATGCCAACACCGTTGCTGATGCAACGCCCAATAGTTTCAAGTATCTCGTCATTGTCCGTATGTTTCGCTAAAGCAGGTTGTCCCCGAAAATTCAGCAAGATCGATCAGTCGTCCCGCCTTGACGTTATTGAGTCCAGAGAGAGGTGAACCTGAGAACGCGCTGACCGCGTTCATTGCTGATGAAGCCTTGATGTGCCGCTATCCGGTGGTGGACGCGCTGCCTTCCGCTCGCATCCCGACTTTTCACCGACCAGCGGTGTAGGCGAAATGTTTTCCCGGCGTCGGGCGAACATTCTATTTATTACGTCATGCTTACTATTTCATTGCGCCGTGATCGTTCGACAATCGCAAACAATGACTACATCGATATCCTCCACAGCGATCGAGCGCAACACGCACCGATTGCGTGAAAAGATTCAGTCAACGCCGGCATGAAGAATCCTGCCGATCGCAAGACCGGGAAAACGTCACAAGGAGTTAATGCACGCCGCTGACGCGACTCGAACATCTGGCGAGGCTCACACTGACAGGCCAGTGCACCTCAGTTTGATAAACAAATTTCGCACCAATATGCGCGACTTAAAAAATTCAGGATGACGAAAAATTAATCCGAGTTTTTTTCGTTCACCGTTGACAGTCACTCATTGATGTGAACCCGTCGACTCGCCAGTGATCGAGGTCGCCCTCGTTGCGTAAGTCGGGTTCGGAAGCCAAAAAAACAGTTGATTCGCCAATTCGCTTTGCGCGCGGACAGCCGCTATCGCAGTGCAGCAATCGTGGGCGTAACAGTTACAGCCCGTCAGCGCCCGACCGATCTGTCCGGTATTAGTTACAGAAGCTTTTGGCAGACGAATTATAAACGTTTCATCCGCGTAACGTGGGCATTTGAGGGGCGATAAGTGATAATTACAAGAAATTCCGGTAGCATCCTTCCAGAGTCTTTCCAAATTGAATGGAATGGAAAAGCTCTTCCTCACGGTCCGCGAGAAAACGTAATTCTTTGATTTGTCAGTAGATTAGCTGCGTTTTCCCGGACTGGATCATCGCTCGTGCAATTTTTATATTGGTAGTACAAATGTGCACGAGAGCGCCTCTTGCTTATCCGGACGATATCGGACAATTCCAATGCAACGCAAAAAATGGTGTCGCATCCTTTTTACGAGAAAATCAACTTGCTCCAGCGAACAGACAGGCCCTGAAAATTTCAACTCTCGATATCTCGCTCTTACTTCGCATCGCGAATTACATTGTCTTTTCGCAGGGCCCACCGGCTCTTCCAGCTAACGAAACCACCGACTAAATTGCTCTCGTGTACTAATAAAATCGCGGCAGAATATTACCGCAAAGATGAGTATGACGAAGTTGCCCTGACCGAAGACAGGCCATCGTCGCCACGCTGCGCGAACGGCGCCGCTGATGCTCGCCACCACACGGGCGTCGAGACTGCGGCACTGCTCGGCCGTTTGGACCGCCGACCAGCACCCGGCTTTACGCCGGGTTTATAGAGAGATCCTGCCGGACCTGAAGCGGCAAGCCAAACCGCTGATCCTGCTGTCGCACGACGACCGCCACTTCAGCGCAGCCGACCGCTATACCCCGCCGGGAAGACGGCCGCACCATCGAGCAAGTACGACCCGTGCGCGTGTCGACTCACGCGCCGCTACCAGCCAATCCGTCGCGACGCGCCGCGAGCGGTCACGACAGCGGCCACAGTCGCGACGGCAGCGGCGCACCGCCCCACGTCCTATCGCGACGCCGTCGCAAACAACACCGGATCGTTGCGATACAGATCCGGGAACATCCGCTTCAGATCGCTCACTTTCGGCAGATCGTTGATCGCGATGTACGGATAGTCCGGATGCAGCGCGAGGAAGTTCTGG
Organism: Paraburkholderia phytofirmans PsJN; assembly: GCF_000020125.1. Classification (NCBI taxonomy): domain Bacteria; kingdom Pseudomonadati; phylum Pseudomonadota; class Betaproteobacteria; order Burkholderiales; family Burkholderiaceae; genus Paraburkholderia; species Paraburkholderia phytofirmans. Next base: position 566,666 of record NC_010676.1, on the reverse strand, counting down.
TGATAACTCTCCGCCGGATAAAAGCCCTTGAAGTCTTCGACGCGAGTCACGACTTTCGCCGAGAACACATGAGCGCTATCGAGCTGAGCAATATACGATTGCGCGATGCCGCGCTGCACCGCATTCACCGGAAAAATCGCCGAGCGGTATTGCGTGCCGTGGTCGGGGCCCTGATAGTCCAACTCGGTAGGATTGTGCGCGACCGAAAAGAATATCTGCAGCAAGCGACCATACGTGATCTGCGTCGGATCGTAGGTGATCTGCACCGACTCCGCGTGTCCCGTATCGCCCTCGCTGACGGGTTCGTATTGCGCCGTGGATGCCGCGCCGCCGGTATAACCCGAGGCAACCTGCTTCACGCCGCGCACATGTTCGAACACGCCTTGCACGCCCCAGAAGCAACCGCCGGCGAACACCGCGGTTTCGCTATGCGTCGCAGCGGCTTTTTCGTCCTGTACGGGCGCCGGAATCTTCGTGGCGGCTTCAGCGGAGTGCGCAACGTGCTGCGCGGCCACGACGCCCAGAGCAACGACGACGAGGCCCATGATTCGTGTGACAGAGAAACGCTTGCGCAGCGACGCTGTGCGGGTGGATATCGTACGCATGATCAATCCTTCAGGTCAGTAAGAGTTGAGTCGAGCCGCTTGCATCGGCTCAGCCGAACGTGAAAGCAAATGCCTGCACACCCGGGTCCAGAAACTCGATCGAGAACGTGTGATCCCCGACTTCGCCCGTTTGCCGCACCAGTTGATAGAGACGTTGCCCGGTTACGGTGCCGCTGCCATCGGCGGCGACGTCGGTGCCGTGCGACGCGCCGGGCGCGGCGCCGTCGACGCTCACGCGAAACCGCACAGGCTTGCCATCCTTGCCCGGGCCGAGCACCAGATGCAGGTCGCGTGCATGAAAGCGATACACGATGCGTCCAGAGGATGCCGCGAGCGTTGCGTGCTCCGCGCCAACGTTCCATGAACCGGCAAGACCCCAGTCGTTGACGCCGGGTTGAGACGGCGCTACGTACGTGTGCGTCTTGTCCGCCACTTCCCCGCCCGGCGACGCGAAGTTCTCCGCCCGCTGATAACCGACGTAGGTTTCCGGCGATTGCATATCGGCGTTGTCCGCCGCGGCCTGCACGCCCTGCGCGCCGCCGTTTGCAATTCCGAGCGCGACCTTCGATGCATTCGCGTGGCCCGCTTCGGTCAGCAGTTGCTGGATCACCTTTTCGGACCCCGCATAATCGCCTTCGCCGAAATGGTGATAGCGGATCTGCCCTTTCGCATCGACGAAATAGTGTGCGGGCCAGTACTGGTTATTCAGTGCGCGCCAGATCGCATAGTTGTTGTCGATCGCGACGGGATAGTCGACACCGAGGTCGTGCGTAGCCTTCTTCACGTTGTCGATATTGCGTTCGAAGGCGAACTCCGGCGCATGCACGCCGATCACGACGAGTCCCTGATCCTTGTACTTCTGCGCCCACGCTTTGACATACGGCAGCGAGCGCAGGCAGTTGATGCACGAGTAAGTCCAGAAGTCGACCAGCACGACTTTGCCGCGCAAGTCCTGGGTGGTGAGTGGCGGCGAATTCAGCCATTGAACCGCACCGTCCAACGGGGGCAGCACGCCTTCCACGGGCAGCGGCGCTGCTTCGGCGGCGACGGCGGTGCGCATCATCGCGCCGCCCTGCGCCGCATTGACCGCGGTGGAATCCGCATCGGCGCCTGCCGTCGATTGCGACGCGGCGTTGACGCTCATCATTGCGCCGCCGGATGCATCGGCCGCGTTGCCCGCAACCGGCGCCTTACCCGGCGCCGCGTTCGGCGACAGCTTATCGACGAGTTTCTGTTCGAGTCCACCGGTCGCAACCGTCGAAACGCGGGCAAGCACGCCAGTGTCGAAACCGAGCGCGATCGCCGCCACGCCGCACAACATCAATGCGCCGATTCCGCGGCGAATCCACTCGCCCGCGCCCAGCGAGCGCTTCATCGCCGTGAACACCTTGCCGCCGATCAGCAGCGCCACCGCCAGCGAAGTCGCCGCGCCGGCCGCGTAGGCCACCAGCAGCAACGTCGTACCGACGCTCGCACCGCGCAATGCCGCGCCCGTCAGCACGAGACCGAGTATCGGACCGGCGCACGGCGCCCACAACAGGCCGGTAGCAATGCCGAGCAGAAACGACGAACCCGCGCGGACCTGCTGACCATCGGTCTGCGCGAAATTCGACAGGCGATTGCCGGCGCTAACAAGCGGCCGCATCAGATGATCGGCGAAACGCGGGAACAGCAGGGTCAGCCCGAAGATCGCCAGCAGGGCGATAGCCACCCAGCGGCCGTACTGGTTAGCCTGCGTGACCCAGCCGCCGCCCACCGCGGCAAGCGTCGCGACGAGGGCGAAGGTCAGCGCCATGCCCGCCAGCAAAGGCAAGCCGCTGCGCACGAAAGGCTGGTCGGCGCGCGCGAACACGAACGGCAGCACCGGCAGGATGCACGGGCTGAGAATCGTAAGGGCGCCGCCGAGATAGGCGAGAACGATGAGTAACATGTCAGTTCCGAACGTTCGTATAGGTCGGTTAAAGTGGGCACGCTGACTCGGGCGGCAGCCGGCGTACAGTTCATTCAAAACCTGATACTGCAGAAAGTGCCCACATCCTAGAGCGCCGCCGGTATCGAAGTCCTCACGAAAAGTTAAATTAAATGTGATAACTCGCTGCCCGGAAATTTTGCACAATGGCGCCATGGCCGCTTTTCCTGGCGGCCGCGCCCGGCCCTTCTCCTCAACCACGCCCCCAACCGCGGCTCAAGCCCACCATGGACAATCCGAAGCGCATCCTGATCGTCGAAGACGACATCGACATCGCCAACGTGCTGAGCCTGCATCTGCGCGACGAGCGCTATGAAGTCGTGCACAGCGCCGACGGCAATGAAGGGCTGCGCCTGCTGGAGCAAGGCGGCTGGGACGCGCTGATTCTCGATCTGATGCTGCCCGGCGTCGACGGACTGGAAATCTGCCGGCGCGCCCGCGCGATGACGCGCTATACGCCGATCATCATCACCAGCGCGCGGTCGAGCGAAGTGCACCGGATTCTCGGCCTCGAACTCGGCGCGGACGACTATCTCGCCAAACCGTTCTCCGTGCTCGAACTCGTGGCGCGTGTGAAAGCGCTGTTGCGTCGCGTCGACGCGCTGGCGAAAGACTCGAAAATCGAAGCCGGCAGTCTGCGCATCGCCGGGTTGTCGATCGATCCGCTCACGCGCGAGGCCGCCGTCGACGGCAAGCCGATCGAACTCACACCGCGCGAATTCGACCTGCTCTATTACTTCGCGCAACATCCCGGCAAGGTGTTTTCGCGCATGGACCTGCTCAATGCGGTGTGGGGCTATCAGCACGAAGGCTACGAGCACACCGTCAACACTCATATCAACCGGCTGCGCGCGAAGATCGAGGCCGATCCGGCTCAACCCGAGCGCATCCTGACCGTTTGGGGACGCGGCTACAAGCTCGCCGTCCCCGGCGAGCCAGCCGGCGCACCGAAGGACGTATCGTGAATCTGACGCTGACCCAGCGGCTCTCGCTCGTTTTCTCCGTGCTGCTGCTGGCATGCTGCGGCGCGTCGGCCTTCCTGCAGATCCGTTCGAGCGATCTGCACGAGAAGGAAGTCATACAGAGCCTGTCGCGCAATCTCGCCGACCATATCGCTCATGGCAACTCGCTGATGGATGCCAACGGCTTGCGGCCCGACGCGGTCCGGCAGCTATTCGGCCAACTGATGAGAGTGAATCCGAGCGTCGAGGTGTACCTGCTCGACAATCAAGGGCACATAAAAGGCGACGACGCGCCCGCGGGACACGTCAAGCGCGAACAGGTGAATCTTGCGCCGATCCGGCAATTCATCGCGGGAGACTCGCTGCCGATTCTCGGCGACGATCCGCGCAGCGTCGACGGTAAAAAGGTGTTCAGTGCAGCACCGTTGCAATTGAGCGGACAGCCGCCGTCCGGCTATATCTACGTGGTCCTGCTCGGCGAGGAACACGACGCGCTCGCCGCGCGCGTGGCGGCCAGTTCCGTGCTGCGCACTACCTTGTGGTCGATGGCGCTGGTCGCGCTGCTTGGATTGCTGGCCGGCTTGACCGCATTCGGCCTGATCACGCGGCCGCTGCGGCGCCTGACCGACGCCATGCGCCGCTTCGACGCCGAGGGCGAGCCCGACATCCAGCCGAGCGTGCCGCGTTCGTCGCCGGCCGGACGCCGCGACGAAATCGCCGTGCTCGAAGCAACGTTCGCGCAGATGGCGAACCGCATCGGCGAACAATGGCGCGCGCTGACGCGCCAGGACCAGCAGCGCCGCGAACTGATCGCCAATATTTCGCACGACCTGCGCACGCCGCTGACCTCGCTGCATGGCTACCTTGAAACGCTCTCGCTGAAGTCCGACACGCTCGGCGAAACGGAACGCAAGCGCTATCTGGCGATCGCGCTCGCGCAAAGCGTCAAGGTGGGCAGGCTCGCGCAGGCTTTGTTCGAACTGGCCAGGCTCGAACATGGCAACGTCCAACCCGCGCTCGAACAGTTCTCGCTGGTCGATCTGGTGCAGGATGTCTTTCAGAAATTCGAATTGCCGGCTGAGGCGCGGCATATTCAGTTGCGCGCGACTATTCCGCCACGTTTGCCGAACGTCAGTGCCGATCTCGGCATGATCGAGCGCGTGCTGACGAATCTGCTCGACAACGCGATTCGCCATACGCCCGCGGAAGGATCGATCGAGGTGGACCTCGCGCATAAGGACGGCAAGGTGTCGGTGACAATCAGCGACACGGGCCCCGGCATTCCGCCCGAGCAGCGCGAAGGTCTGTTCGAGCGCCCGTTCAGCTCCGGCGGTGCGCATCGGGGCGGCGGACTGGGGTTGTTGATCGTCCAGCGCATGCTGCAATTGAATCAGAGCCAGATACGTTTGCTCGACACGGCGGGAACGGGCACGACTTTCTGCTTCGAGTTGCCGACGGCCGCGATCAGGTCGAGTGCCGCAAGCATCCTGATGTAACGGACAGCGCCTGACTCCGCCGCGACCTGGCGAACTCAGCGTGCCCAGCGTGCCCAGGCTCAGGCCCGCAAGTCCTTGTAGAACGCGACGAACGGTGGCGGATCAGATGGTCATCGTCGCCTTCCGAAGCCGTCGGCGTTCGCGCCAGTTGCGCAATTGCCCCGCGACGAAGGCGCCGATCAGCAACGCCAGATACAGCATCAGAATGTTGTGGCGCCATGTATCGAGCGAAAGTTGATGGGCGACCAGCTTGGGGTCGGTCTGCAATGGCCCGATGCAGAGTGCGAGGACAGCCTGCTTCATTCGAACGAAACCCGCGGCGGACAGCAAGGGCAACCCAACGAGCAGCCCCAGCAGAAAGGGTTTCGCGCGCCGCGCTCCAGCGCGATGACGCATACGCAGCCACAGTCCCAGACAACCATGCACCCAGCCGGGCGCAAGCAGTGCAAGCTGCAAACCTTGCGTGCCACTAGTAATGAGCGCTATCACGATGCGCTCGTAGTTCGGCTCGAAACCGTACAGCGACGAGGCAAGCCGGGTGGATACCACATGACGGATCAGCAGCAGCGGCAAACTCAGTCCCGCCCAAAGCCGCACCCATTCAGTGAGCGGCATTTTCCAGTGACGCCGCCCGTAGATCGTTCGCAGCGCCAACGAAAAATGCAAGAGCGACGCGCCATAAAGAAGCACTGTTCCCGGCGCGCTGCGCCACACCCGCAACGCCAGTGTCAGACCGCGGCCCGCAAGATCCAGCGACCAGATGCCGAGCGCGTGATTGACCAGATGCAGGAACAGATAGACCAGCAGCACCACGCCGGACACCAGTTGGCAGCGGCGCAGCAGAGTATGAACAGCCGATTCCCTCGCAGCGCGGCCAGCCATACTTAGCGACCGCCGAAAAGGCACCAGTGGCGCGCGCCCGGCGGCTCGCAGCATGTCTGCCGGATACAGCGGCTTCCAGGTCGCAATACGCGTTCGATTCATTTCAGGCCTCGCGTGAAAGGCCGTTGCCGCGGCTTGATAGCCGTTGTGTGATTCACCCGTGTCTGGCGGATAGCGTCGACAAATTTCTCTAGCGCCGACAGCGAACCGCATACGCTGTGGTATTCCTCCCGGCCGATCCGGGCGTCGAGGACAACGGCCATTCCCGATTCACGGGCCATATCGATGATGTTCATTTTGCTCACCCCAATTCGTGTCTTCACGCACTGCAAGACGCCGAATCCGGCGTGATTATTCCCGCGCTTTTTCGACGCGCTGGCGGGAATAAGACGTCCACTCCCCTGGTTTAACTGTTCAGAGCGTGCTGATGCCGGCTCACGTCGAGTTCGAACATTACGCTCGCCTATCGAGGAGTATTGACATGAAACTGACCTCTTTGAACCGTCTCATGGTCCGCGCCGCAGCCGGCGCACTCGTTGCAAGCGCCGCCCTCCTGGCAACGGCAAGCGGCGCCTATGCGCAAACGTCGGCCGCGCCCGGCACGCATCAGCTCACGCGCGCCGATGTGCGCCATGAACTCGAGGAGTTGGAAGCCGCCGGATACGATCCGTCTCGCGGCGACGAAAGCGACTATCCCGCCGACATTCAGGAAGCGGAAAGAAAAGTTGCCGCCATGCACGCAGCCCAGCAGAGCGCGCTAAACAACAACCAGCCAGCCATGCAAGACGCGCCCATGCATTGATGGCGCTCCGGTGTGTGTGAACCTGTGGACAGCGGGTTCTCCTTTTGAGCGTCGGTCTCCTTTGGATCGACGCTCTTTTTTTACCGCGTTCAACGTAACGCGCGGGGGATCCTCACATCAAAATCCGTGGGCTACGATCGTTTGAATAGAAACTCGCCAACGTAAAGCTGTTGTCGTTCAACAGACAGCAGGTTGTTCGACTGTTGGGTTCACCGCATCACTTAAAGCTTCGCCGCAAGCTCTTCAAGCCGCCAACTCCTTTGCTATCAGCCCGTTGACGCTTTTCAAGCACGCCTGGCACATCATGTGCAGTGTGAGTGTGCGAGCACACACAGAAGTGCTCGCACACCCAGGTAATTTTTCTCAAGGAGAACGTCATGAAAGACCTGAAGATCGGCGAACTGCATCGCAACGAAGAAATGACCTCTGCCGACATGGCACGCGTGGTTGGAGGAAAAGATAAAGAACCTGCCGGCAAGCCGACCCATATCGACGCCATTAATGGCGTACTCACGTTCGGCGATGGCTCGAAGTGGTCGATGGACCTCAATGGCAAGCTTCATCCGCTTTAAATCGACAAGGTTCGCCGGGTTCTCCGATGAGGCGCCGCGAAGTCGGGCGCTTCACCGGTGACCGGCCTGTCAACTCAATCCATCACATCTGAGTCGCCATCAAAGTACTCCATTTGCGCCGTACCATCGGCGCGAGCGAAGCATTCAAGCGCGCGCTCCGACGTTCGTCGATCAGGGGCTCAAGCTTCGTTTTTTCCGAACCTTTCCTTCGTAATTAGCAGGTTTATCCTATCCTCAACCTACCGCAGACTGGAGCTCATCTTCACTACGGACATCGTCCACCCAAGGAAAAAATCATGCGAACCTACCCGCGTAACAGCCCGCAAGCCGCAGCACGCATCGTCGCGCTAGCCCTCACTTCGGACGGTCACGTGTGCAGTTCAGAAGAGCGTGTGCTGCAGAAATTGAATATCGCCGGTGAACTCGGTCTCGCGCCCGCGCAATTCGAGCAGATCGTGCAGACGCTGTGCGAAGATCACTCGGTCGCGCAACTGTCGTTCGCGCCGCCGGTGGGCCGTCTCGACCCGGCCATGCTCACGACCTTGATCGACGAGATCGACGATCCTACGTTGCGCCGCAAGGTGATTCGTCTGTGTGTCGCCGTGACGGTCGCGGACGACTATCTGGCGGACGGCGAAATCGCCCTGCTCGCCGCCATGTTGAATGCGTGGGGGCCCGACCTGACGCCGGCCGCCAACCGTCACGGGCTGCCGTCGCGCGTATTGCGCGGTTATCAGCGCGCGCCGGCCACCACCTGAGAAGCGAGCCCGTGATGTTGCCCGCGACGCGAACGGATGGCGTGAATCTCCTCGATCACGCCATCGGCGCGGCCGAGCCAGCGCAGGCCCCGCAGCAGCGACAGATCTTCCGCGCCGAGCTCCGCGAGCGGAAACACGCCGAGGCCGCGCGCGGCAAACACCGCCATCAGCGCGCTGTCCTCGAATTCGCCGACGATGTGCGGCCGGATGCCTTGCGCGTCGAACCAACGGTCGAGCCGCGCACGCAAAGCGGCGTGCCGGGTCGGCAGAAGCACGGGCACCTCGGCGAGGCACTGTGGAAAGCCCGCGCGCGCGGATTTGCGGACGATCCCCGTCGGGCCGTACCAGTCGACCGGCGAACCGGCCAGGCGCTGGCTCAGCACGCGCAGGTCGGCATTGTGCGGCTCCGGCTGGCAAGCGAGCACCAGATCGAGCCGATGAAGCGCGAGTTCCGACATCAGCTCGGCGTGCTCGCCCTCGTGACATAAAAGCCTGAGCGACGGCGTGCCGAGCACCGGCGCCAGCAGCGCATGCGCCGCGAGCTTCGAAATACCGTCGGAAAGACCGACGGCGAGGCGCGCCACACCTTCCCCACCGGCCTCGCGCATATCGTCGAGGAGCGCCTCGCCAAGCTGAAAAATCTGCTCCGCGCGATTGAAGGCCGTCTCGCCTGCTTCGGTCATTGTGACGCCGCGCCCCGCCGGCTTCAGCAATTGCCGCCCAATCGATTTCTCCAGCTCCCGCACCTGCGCGCTGATGGTCTGCACCGCCATATCGAGACGTTCGGCCGCACGCGCGAAGCCGCCCTCCTTCACTACTATCCAGAAGTAATACAGATGCCGGTAGTTGAGCATGGCGTGACACTTCGAAAAAAACGATACATCGCTCAGAATATCACTGATTTATCCGAAGCCAGAAAATGGCGATGATGATCGCTAATCCAACGTCACCCGCATTCACTCGCTTACGGACACCATGGACACTCTGCTCACACTCGTTGCCGACCCCGCCGCATGGGCCGCGCTCCTCACGCTGGTCGTGATGGAGATCGTGCTCGGCATCGACAACCTGATCTTCATCTCGATCCTCAGCAACAAGCTGCCGGAAGCGCAACGCGCGCGCACGCAGCGCATCGGCATCATGCTCGCGCTCGTGATGCGGCTCGGCCTGCTCGGCACCGTCGCGTGGATCGCGCAATTGACCGCGCCCGCCATCACGCTGTTCGCTCACGCGTTTTCGTGGCGCGATCTGATCCTGCTCGGCGGCGGCCTGTTCCTCGTCTGGAAGGCGACGCGCGAGATTCACCACCACGTGACGCATGCCGAAGAAGAACGCAGCAAAGCGGGCAGCACCGTCCAGTTGACCGTGGCGGCCGCGATCGGCCAGATCCTGGTGCTCGATATGGTGTTCTCGGTCGACAGCATCATCACGGCGGTCGGCATGACCGAACACATGCCGATCATGTTCGTCGCGGTAATCAGCGCGGTTCTCGCCATGCTATTCGCCGCACGCCCGCTGTCACGCTTTATCGATCGCAATCCGACCATCGTCACGCTTGCGCTCAGTTTTCTGCTTGTGATCGGTATGACGCTGATTGCGGAAGGTTTCGGTTCACACGTGCCGAAGGCCTACATCTACGTGGCGATGGCGTTCTCCGCGTTCGTGGAAGCGATGAACATGCTGGTGCGCCGCGCGAAATCGAAGCGCGCGCTCAACAGCGGGCAATAAGCGAAAGCGTGTGATGGTTTTTCCCGGATCGGGCAGTCTGCATTCGCCCCGGTCCAGCATTCGATGTCTTTTCTACTCTTGAGGAGCGACGCCATGAAATGCCCGGTTTGCAAGACCACCGACCTGCTGATGACCGAGCGCCGCTCGATCGAAGTCGATTACTGTCCCGACTGCCGGGGCGTGTGGCTCGATCGCGGCGAACTCGACAAGCTGATCGCGCAGGACACGGCGAATTCAGACACGCCGCCCGCTCCGCGCTCAAGTCACGATAGTCACGATAGTCACGATCGCCACGATCGCCATCGGCAGCGGGATCATTCGTACGACAGCCACCGCGGTTACGACGAGCATCGATCGGGTTATCGGACGCAGAAGAAAAAGCGCTCGCTCTTCGACGTGTTCGATTTCGACTGAGCGCCGTCAGCCATGAGGGAAGACGCGCCGGGAACGTTCCGGCGCCTATCGCACTAGCGTGCTTTGCCGCGAGCGCTCTTGCCGGTGCTGCCGGCGCGAGGCGCATCTTTGCCGGCGGGCGCGGCGCCGCCGTTTATCTGCTCCATCCACGACAAGGCATCGACGTAGGACAGAAACTGCTTGAGGTAGCCCGGCGACACCTCGCGCATGAGCGAGAGCGCCCGATGCACGAGGCTGCTCGAATTGAGCGGACCGGCGTTGCCCGGCACCTGTTCCAGCGACTGCCGCATCTGCTTTTCCGCGCGGACCTTCGACCAGACTTCCCTGAAGTAATCGAGCGCGGGCAGTTCGGGATATGAAGCGGCGCGCGGCAAACCGATTGCCGCGGGCACATGATCCTGACTCGCGATGTAGTCGACCAGGCTTTTCAGCGTTGCGTGTGTGGGCTCGTCGGCGGCTTGAGCATTAGTTTGATTTGCCGAAGCGGCCGCGGCGCGCTCAATATACCCGGCGTAAGCGTCCAGCAGACCGGATAGCCTTTCGTCCAGAATCCGCCGCGCTTCGCCGCTGTGACCGGCTGCGCGCCGTTCGAGCGCGTCGATGAAATGGAAGCGAACGGGATCGAGCCGATCGTCGCCGCGCTCGCGCCATGCGTCTAGCGTCGCTCGGGCTCCGCTTGCCGGATCGCTATTGCCGCCGTCACTCACGTGGCTTCACCGCTGCAGTCGATGGCCGAGGCACCGGTGCTATTTCCACGCGCCGGTTTTTGGCGCGTCCCTGCTCGTCGGTATTCGAGCTGACAGGCTGACCGGAGCCGAACGCAGCCGCAAACAGCGACGACGCGGGCACGCCGTCGTCGATCAGCGCGCGCGTCACCGTCAGCGCGCGCTGCGCCGACAATTCCCAGTTGTCGGCGAAACGGCGGTTGCCTTCGCGCAGACGCTGGTCGTCGGTAAAGCCGCTCACCATCAAGATTTCGTCGTTCGCGCCGAGATACGCGGAGAGCGGGCCGGCCAGACTCTTCAGCAGATCACGGCCCTGCGGCTGCAACTGATCCGAGTTCAGCGCGAACAGCACATTGCCGCTGATGCCGATGCGCCCGTTCACGAGCGTCACGCGCCCAGCCGCGAGCGGACCCGCCAGCGCCTGCTCCAGCGTCTTGCGGCGCTGGGTTTCCAGTTGACGCTGCTTGACCTCCTGCTCCAGCTTGCTCGACAACTCCAGTTGCACGCCGATCACGCCCACGAGGATCAGCACGAAAGCGCCCAGCAGCACCGACATCAGGTCGCCGAAAACCGGCCAGATCGGCGCGACCTGCTCCACGCCGCCGTCGATGTCCTCGCTCATGCCGCCTCAACTCCCGCCGACGCGCGCCGGCCGGCAAGCTGCTGCAGGTCTTCGACGATCTGCTTCTGCGACATCACGCTCAGATCGATCACTTCCCGCGCCTGCGCGACGTAATAGGCAAGCTGTTCGTCGCTGCGTGCGAGCGATTTGTCGAGCGCGGTTTCAATACGTTGCAGGTGCGTGACCAGCTTGTCGTTCGACTCGCCGAACACTTGCACGGCGGTGCCGAACGCTTCGCCGAGACTTGCCACTTCGACCGCGCTGCCGGTAACTTGCGCGGCTACCGAGCCGAGCTTGCCGGTTTCGTGTTCGAGCTTGTCGGTGAAGCGCGTGCCCACGCGCTCCAGCAAATCCGCCGACGTGGCGACGAGCGCGTCGACCGCCGTGCGCTGCTCGGTGGATGCGTGATTGACGGCGTCGAGCAGGGTTTCCAGCGTTTCCAGCAAGCGGCTGCGCTCCTGCAGCATCGCGGTATCGCGGACCATGCTGTCGGAGAGTTTCTGACGCAGTTCGGCGACGACTTCGGCTGCGGCCTTCGGCGCTTCCGAAGCGGCTTGCACGAGTTGGCCGATCTCGGCGATCGTCTCGCTGGCGTGCGCCTGTGTCTGGGCGGAGATGTCGCGCGCGGTTTGCGCGAGTGTCTCGCAAATTTCCTGCTGACGGCTCGCGGTTCGTGCGCCCGCTTGCTCCCATTCCGCGCTCAAGGTGTTGGCCATTGCGCCGAGCGCTTCGGTCCAGGCGGCCAGACGCTGCTGATCGCGCGAGGCCAGTTCGGCTTGCAGATTTGCCGCGGCCTTCGGCGCTTCCGCCGCGGCCTGCACGAGCCGGTCGATTTCAGCAATCGTATTGCTCGCGTGCGCTTGCGTTTGGGCGGAAATATCGCGTGCCGTTTGCGCCAGCGCCTCGCAGATTTCCTGCTGACGTGACGCGGTTTGCGCGCCCGACTGCGCCCATTCCTTGCTCAACGTGGCGGCCATCGCAGCGAGCGTGTCGGTCCAGGCCGCCAGACGCTGCTGGTCCCGCGAGGCCAACTCAGCCTGCAGGTTCGCCGCCGCTTTCGGCGCTTCGGCTGCGGCCTCGACGAGCCTGTCGATCTCCGCGATCGTGTTGCTGGCGTGCGCTTGCGTTTGTGCCGAAATATCACGCGCCGTTTGCGCCAGCGTCTCGCAGATTTCCTGCTGACGGCTCGCGGTTTGCGCGCCCGACTGTTCCCACGCCTTGCTCAAGGTCGCCGCCATCGCACCGAGTGTCTCAGTCCAGGCGGCGAGCCGTTGTTCATCTTTCGAAGCCAGCTCGGTCTGCAAGTCCACGTGCGACTGACCTACGCCACGCAGCAGCGACGCCGCGTGCTGCTCGAAAGTCGCCGCGGCCGCTGCAAACGCCTGCTGGTTGTTCGCCGCGAGCTTTTCGCCGGCGCTCTCCTGACGCGCCAGCGCCTCGTTCCAGGCCTGCGCGACGTTGCCCGCCGTGCTTTCCAGCCGCGCGGAAACGCCGTCCAGCAGACCGGCCGAGCGTTGCTCGAAAGTGTCGGTGAAGCGATCCAGCGAGGCGCGCAGATGCTGCGCCAGTTCCTCGCTCGAACGCTGATGCCCAGCCAACGCCTTGTTCCAGATATCCGCGACGGTCGTGGTGGTGGTTTCGAAGCCGCTCGACAGGCCGTCCAGTTGCCGCTGCACGGCGTGCGTGACGGTGTCGTGCAACACCGCCGTCTCGCGCGCGAGGCCGGCCATCGTGGCTTGCATGACCGGTTGCAGCGCCGCGCCGGCGGCCCGCGTGCTGTCGGCCACGCTCTCCTTCAACGACTGCTCGACCGAACTCGCGAGGCGCGTATAAGCGGCCTCGGCCCTGCCGTGAAAAGCCTCCTGGCTGGCGATCTGCCGCTCGTTCAAGGCGAGGCTCTGTTGCTCGATGGCCGACATCATCGTCTGCAGACGGTCGACCAGCGTGGGCATCACCTCGGACTGACGCTGCAGGAGCCTGAAAGCCTCTTCACGCTGATGACTCTGCGAGTAGATGCGCAGGATCGTCGCGATCTTCACGTCGAGCATCTGCGCGGCCTGCAGGCGCTCACGCCGGCACAGCGCGGACAGCAGCCCCAGCATCGCGGAGGTCGCCACGCCCGCAATCGAGGTGCCGAACGCAAAGCCCAAACCCTTGACCGGCGCCGCGAGCGAAGCGCGGATCGCCTGCAGGTCGGTCGCGCTTTCCAGCGCCATGCCGGTGCCGCGCAAGGTCACCACCATGCCGAGCAACGTGCCGAGCATGCCCAGCAGCACCAGCAAGCCGACCAGGTAAGGCGTGAGTGCCGGACCCGGCAAGGCCACCCGCTCGCCCTCGACGCGCAGGCGCGCCGCGTGGCGCAGGCTCGGATGCAAGGGCTCGAGCCATGTGCCGAGGCTCGGCGGCGGCCCGGACAGCCCGGCGACCGCCTGCGTGAGCGTGGCGGTGGCCTGGTTGTAGCGGTGCAATTCGAGCGAACCCGCCAGATAGCACACGCCGATCAATAAGGTGACGGCCAGCGCCAGCGGGTTCGAACCGAGGTAGCCGGCGGCGATCCAGCACACAGCGGCCAGACCTGCCAAAAACACAACGAGATCAATACGATATCTGGACATAGTGTCCCAGTTAGCTGGCGCGAAGGGCGGCGAGCAACCCTTCGACCGGTTGTAAACGAATATCCAGTTCGGCAAGCAACACGCTCTGCATGTCCTTGCGGAACACATTCAGCCATGCGCCGGGTGCGAGCGCCGCTGCGTTGCCCGCGATGTTGCTGCCGGTGTCGTCAGTGGCTTGGTCCGACGCTTCGGCGGCAACCAGCGCCGCCTGCTCGGCCGCGCGCAAGCGCTCGAAGTGTCCGGCCAGCAGCGCGGGTATGGCGGCCAGCAGGTTGCGCTCGCGCTCGCTCAGTGCGCGCTCCATCACCGCGTCCACCACGGCGAGCCGCGCCATGCCGGGTGTTCTGGTGGCCAGCATGCCCCGCAAGCGGCCGCGCAGATTGCCGATCGCCATTTCCATCGACTGCTGGATGGAGAGGTAGCGTTGACGGAAAACCGCGTAATCGGCTGCCGGTTCCGCCGGCGCACTCTGCAACGACGCATGCGCGGACGCGCGTGCGGGCCCACGCCGCCTGTCGGCCGCGAACACGCTATCGCCCGTAATGGTCTTCGCCAGCGAACTGCGCGCGCGGACGTACTCCGATTCTTCGGCGCTGCCGAATTCGCGCGTGCCGGCGGAACCCGCGGGCGGATTGCCGTTCAGTACCGAGGACAGCGCAATGGCGTCGGTCCAGCCGAGCCATTGGCTAAGCCGGTCCGAGAGCGATTGCCTGGATTCGGGAACATCGACATCCGCGAGGCGTGCCAGTAAGCGAATGAGCGCCGGGCCGCTGAGGGCGGTGCGCTGGGGGGCTTGCAACATACCACCGGAGGCAAAAAAGTCGCCAGTTTACACGCTGTCGACGTCTGGACGGCAGCAAGTCGATTCGCGGGCCGTGCGCGACGCGCATTTTACTTGAGCGGCTCGCTTACAAAAGCGACACACCCTCGCGCGCCAGAAGGTTCTCGCGCATCCACTGCTCCATGCTGCAAACCGCGATGCCGCGCCGCCCGTTGAAGGTACGCTCCTTGTCCCACGACACGCCCGCGCCTTGCGCGAACACCACGCGGTACTTTCTGACCGCGCTGCCGGGCTCGCCGGCCAGTTCGCCCTGCAATCGCGGCACGCTCCATTCGACGCGGCGTACCTGCCGCCCGAGCAGCGCATCGACTGCGTCCGCCAGTTGCCGGTAAGTCACCGTGTCGCCGGCGACGAACACGACCTCGTCCGCGATACGCGGTTCGGCGTCACCCGCGTGGAAAGCGAGTTATCCTCCGATGCGGCGACCCCGCGCTGTCGTGTCCGCTTGGACATGCCAAGAGTCATCGGGCGCGCTCAACGAGCACCGTGCGATCAATTACATTTCGAACGCGACCGGCGGGCCGCTCGACTGGCGCTTTCACGGACAAGGCGAAGATCTCACCATGAGCATGCCAAGCCGTTTTGCAGTGAATGAAACAGAGGCCTATCTGCAATGCGGCCTGCTCGCCGCTGCGCGATCGTCGGCGGTACCTGTTTCAATTGTCTATCCGCACGGCCGGAATGCGAGCGGCGCAACCCGAACGTTTGTCGGCTGGATCGCGGAACTCTTCGAACAAAGCGACTTCAAGCGAGGCCTATAAGCAGAATGAAATTCGATACCGTTGTGCTCGGGGCGGGCATTGTCGGCGTGTGCACTGCCGTCCATCTGCAGAAACGCGGCCGTCAGGTCGCGCTGGTCGATCGCAAGCTGCCCGGCAACGAGACCTCGTTCGGCAACGCCGGGCTGATCCAGCGCGAAGGCGTTTATCCCTACGCGTTTCCTCGCGGGCTCGGCACGTTGCTGCGCTATGCGCGCAACCAGTCGCCCGACGTTCGCTATCATGCCGACGCGATCGTCAAGACCGCGCCGTTTCTCTGGCAATACTGGCGCAACTCTCATCCAACGCGGCACGCCGCCATTGCGAAGTCGTACGCGACGCTGATCGAACATTGCGTGAGCGAGCACCGCGCGCTCGCCGCCGACGCCGGCGCGAGCGCGCTATTAAGGCCTATCGGCTGGATAAAAGTGTTTCGCACCGCAGCGGCTCGCGACGCGGAAACCCGGCTCGCCGAACGGTGGCATCGCGAATATGAAGTCGCGTTCGAAGCGCTCGACGCCGCGCGCCTGCAACAGCTGGAGCCCGATCTCGACAAGACCTTGCTGGGCGGCTTGCGCTATCCGGAATCCGATTCGGTGAGCGACCCGAACGCGCTCGTCACCGCTTATGCCAGATATTTCGAAGCACTCGGCGGGCGCTTTTTTATCGGCGATGCGGATACGCTGCGCGATGGCTGGCAAGTCGACACGCAAGCGGGAACGATCTCCGCGTCATCCGCGGTCGTCGCGTTGGGGCCGTGGTCGGAACGCGCGAGTGCGCGCCTCGGTTACCGCTTGCCTCTCGCCGTCAAACGCGGCTATCACATGCACTACTCGGCGCAGGGCATGGCGCGCCTGAATCATCCGGTGCTTGACGCGGAAGGCGGCTACCTGCTGGCGCCGATGGCGCGCGGCATCCGTTTGACGACAGGCGCGGAAATCGCGGATCTCGAAGCGCCCAAAACACCGGCGCAACTCGCCGCGGTCGAGCCGGTCGCCCGCACGCTGTTCCCCTTGGGCGAGCGTCTCGATGACGAACCATGGATGGGCCGGCGTCCTTGTACGGCGGACATGCTGCCGATCATCGGCCCGGCGAAAAAACATCCGGGGCTGTGGTTCGCATTCGGCCACGCGCATCACGGGCTGACGCTGGGTCCGGTAACCGGGCGGCTGATCGCAGAAATGATGACGGGCGAAGCAACGCTTGTGGACCCGCGGCCGTTCAGCGTGGAACGATTCGCGCGGCACGGTTAGCGCTTCGAAGCGCAACGAAAAAACGCCGCGGACAAACCAGCTCCGCGGCGTTGCTTTACTTCGACATCGATCGTTCAGGCTGCGGCCACCACCCTACGCGGCGACAGAACCGACACGACGAAACTCACGACGATATTGACCGTCAGTGCGATCAGCCCGATATACACCGGATAGACCGCATCGCCGAGATGCAAGGCGAACACCGGCTTGAGGCCTTGCGAAATAGCCAGCCCGGTTCCGAGCACGATCCCGGCCAGCCAGCCGAGGAACAGACCCGGCGTGTTCAAACGACGCGTGTACAACGAGAACACGATTGCCGGGAAAATCTGCAGAATCCACACGCCGCCAAGCAGTTGCAGGTCGATCGCGTACTGCGTCGGCAGGAACACGATGAACAGCAGCGCGCCGAACTTCACGACCAGCGAGACGATCTTCGCCGTGGAAGCCTCGCCTTCCGGCGAGATATTCGGCGAAACGAGCGGACGCCACAAATTGCGCGTGAACAGATTGGCCGCGCCGATCGACATGATCGCCGCGGGCACCAGCGCGCTGATCGCAATCGCCGCCGCCGCGAAGCCGACGAACCACGACGGGAACAGCGTGTTGAACAGCGCCGGCACCATGTCCGAGGCCGACTTCACATGCACGCCGGCCGCAATCGCCATATAGCCGAGCAACGCGATCAGACCCAGCAGCAGCGTGTACGCCGGCAGGAAGATCGCATTCTTGCGCACCGTATTCGCCGACGAGGACGACAGCACTGCCGTCATCGTATGCGGATACATGAACGCCGCCAGCGCCGAGCCCAAGGCCAGCGATGCATATGCGGTGAACTGCGTCGGCTTCAGAATGATGCCGGTCGCGCCGCCCTTGGCCTTGAAATACGTATCGGCCGCGTCGAACACATGCGCATAGCCGCCGAGCTTGGCCGGGATCAGCCACACCGCCGCGATCACGACGATATAGATCATGATGTCTTTCACGAACGCGATCATGGCCGGCGCGCGCAGGCCGCTGGCATACGTGTACAGCGCGAGAATCACGAAGGCGACGATCAGCGGCATTTCGCCGGTCACGCCGAGCCCCTTGATCACGACCTGCATGCCCACCAGCTGCAGCGCGATATACGGCATGGTCGCGACAATGCCGGTAATCGCGACGGCCGCCGGGAACCACTTGCCGCCGTATTCGCCCTGCACGTAGTCCGCTGCCGTAATGTGGTTTTTCGCATGCGCGATCTTCCACAGTTTCGGCATCACCGCAAACACGAACGGATAAACGATGATCGTGTACGGCAAGGCAAAGAAGCCATATGCGCCGACCGAATAGACCAGCGCGGGCACGGCGATCACCGTATAGGCGGTATAGAAGTCGCCGCCCACGAGGAACCATGAAATGACCGTACCGAACTGGCGGCCGCCGAGGCCCCACTCGTGCAATTGCGTGAGGTCGCCCCGTTTCCAGCGCGCGGCAAAGAAGCCGATCACAGTGACGAGAACAAAGAATGCGATAAAGACGGTCATCGCAACCGGATTCACGGGATTAACGTCGCTCATTTGACACCTCGGTACACGGCGTAAATCAGTAGCGAGGTCAACGGCACCCACAAGAACTGATACCAGTAAAAGAAAGGAAAGCCCGCGAACGACGGACGCGTGTCGTTATAAAACGGCAGCCACAGCAATGCGATATATGGGAGCAGCAGGATCAGCCATAGCCATGAACGGCCGGCAGGTTGGGATGTCTCCACAATCATCTCCTAAGTCTATTATTGACACCACGCGCCACGACTTGTGGTCCGGCACGCGGAAACCGGTAGCGGGTATGAGCCGGCAAACCGGGGTGCTTATTACGCCGCGCGAGGCGCGCGACGATGGGCGCAGCCGCCTGCAAGGCGCACTATGCCGTGGGGATGTAGTATTCGCCTTCGTGAGCGTCCTCACAAGCGCGCAACTACGTAAGCCGGCTACGTAGTACTACGTAGCCGGTCAGCGGTCTTTTCAACGATGAAACTCAAAGCCAAGATTGTCCTGCTGGCGATCGTGCCCTTTCTGGCCGCCATCGCGAGCATCGAAGTCGGTGTGCAACGGCAGGCCACGGCGCTCGCCGAGACGCAACACGCGAGCACGCAGGCCGCGTATATGGCCAGCAAGGAGATCGAGCTCAAGCATTACGTCGAGCTCGCCACCACTGCGATCGCGCCGCTCTATGACGCCGGCCAGGACAATGCGCGCGACGACGCGACGCTGCGCGCACGCGCGCTCGACGTGCTGCAAAAAATGGACTTCGGCAAGGACGGCTACTTCTTCGTCTACGACATGCATGGCCGTTCGTTGATGCATCCGCGCGAGCCCGACCTGGTCGGCCGCGACCTGTGGGAACTGCGCGACCCGCAAGGCACGCTGACCATTCAGCAACTGCTCGCCGCGGCCGCGCGCGGCGGTGGTTATGTGCGGTACCTATGGCATCGTCCGTCGACGGGCAAGGTGGCGTCGAAACTCGGCTACGTAGTGCCGCTGGAGCGCTGGGGCTGGATGATCGGCACCGGCATCTATCTCGACGATGTGGATAACACGCTCGCGCATATCGACGAACGCGCGGCCGCCAACATCGATCGTACGATGAAATGGATCGACGCGATCGCCGTAGCCGGACTCGCCGTGATCGCGTTGTGCGCGCTCGTGCTCAACGTCACCGAATATCGCAGTGCGGACGCCAAACTGAAGCGGCTCGCGCAGCAGGTGGTGGAGTCGCAGGAAAACGAACGGGCGCGCCTGTCGCGCGAATTGCACGACGGCATCAGCCAGATGATGGTCTCCGTCAAGCTGCTGCTCGAATCCGCGCTGGCGCGCTTCGAGCGCAGCGAAGTGCGCGTGCCCGCGGCAGAGGCCGCACTCACCACCAGTCTCACGCGGCTTGGCGACACGTTGCGCGAAGTGCGGCGCATTTCTCACGCGCTGCGTCCGTCCATGCTGGACGATCTTGGCGTGGCAGCCGCGCTGGAACAACTCTCGCGCGAACTCAGCGAGCAGTCGGGCATCGAGATCGGCTTCACGCAGATCGCGCACACGCACGCCGCGGCTTTACCGGATGCGGTCAACACTGTGCTGTTCCGGATCGCCCAGGAAGCGCTGACGAATATCGTGCGCCACGCGCAGGCGACGAACGCGGCGCTCGCGCTGGAAATATCGAACGACGGCGTCACGCTAAACATCGCGGACAACGGGCGCGGGTTCGACGTGGCGCATGCGTTCGTCGGCCGGCGCTCGGGCGTGGGTCTGCGCAATATGCGCGAACGGCTCGAAGCGTTGGGCGGCACACTGTCGCTCAGCTCACAAGCCGGCCACACTCTCGTCACCGCGCGCGTGCCATTGGGATCGACCGAGCCGACATTGCCGGCCTTGCAGGAAACCTCACCATGAACGACGCCTCACCCGCTATCGCCCGCCTGATTCTCGTCGACGATCATCCGCTCGTGCGCGACGGTTTGCGCGCGCGGCTCGAAGCGGTGCGCCACCTCGAAGTGGTCGGCGAAGCCGGCAATGCGCAGGAAGCGCTCGCCCTCGCCGCGAGCGCGGAGCCTCATCTCGTGCTGATGGATGTCGGCATGAACGGAATGAACGGCATCGCGCTGGCCGGCATGTTTCACGAACGCTTCCCGGCGATTCGCGTGCTCATGCTGTCGATGCACGACAATCTCGAGTACGTGACCCAGGCAGTGCGCGCGGGTGCGAGCGGCTACGTGCTGAAGGATTCGCCTTCCACCGAGATCATCCAGGCAATTGGCGCGGTGCTCGAAGGCAAACAGTTTTTCAGCGCGGGACTTGGCGCGCGTCTGATTCAGGCTTCGGCTATGCAGTCGCCCGTCGAACGGCTCACGCCGCGCGAGCGCGACATTCTCGATGCGCTTGCGGAAGGCTTGTCGAGCAAACAGATCGCTCAGCGCAACGATCTCTCCGTGCGGACGGTGGAAACGCATCGGCTGAATCTGAAGCGCAAGCTCGATATTGAAGGTCAGGCCGAATTGATCAAGTTCGCGGTGGAGAACCGGCGCACGAACCGGTGAAAACCTGACTGACGCGGATCGGCGATCCGTCGCATAATCGGCGCTACAGCCACTCAAACCACTGCTGTCGTTCCGTCTACTCAACGCCCGACACCTGGAGCTGATGAGGATGAAACGCTCGACCCCATTGCGGCTAGCGAGTCTGCTGATCTGTTTCGCCGTTACTGCTATTCACGCGCATGCCGAACCGGCGCGCGTCAATCGCGGTCACGACCCGTTCTTTCAGATCTCCAAAGCGATCAGCGATTGTCCGGTGCCATTGGGGCCGCTCGAAACCGAGAAAGAATGGCTCGACGACAGCCATTACCGGATCGAACGCGGCAATAGCTGCTGGGTGGAAGGTCGCTGCCGTTTATCGAACGCCTATCTGTACGACGTGGAAATCGCCGAGGCCGTGCAGCGTCGACTCACCAACATCAATTTCGCCACGCACTGGCGCGAACAATCGACGCTCTGGCTGACACTGCAACGCCGTTTCATCTATGTGGAAGGCTGCGTTGCGCCGGGCTTCGCCAAACAGAGCTTCCTCACCGAGCTCGCGAAAACCGCGGACGTCGAGCGGGTGATCGACGACACCGTCACCAATCCGCACGCCGCACAACTCCCCTACAAAACGCTTGCGAATCCGGACAAGCCGGTGCTCGATCCGGGCAACTAGCCATCTACGTTTAAAGGCGAAAGCGGCGCGCGGCTGATACCCGGTATCACGCAGCAAGGCTATATCGGCAATCGGACATAGCAACGCAGAAATCGAACTTTGGGCGTTCTGGCGTCATTGCTACCATCGGCGACCCGACATATCCGGTCCGCACAACAATGACAACACCACGATCGCAGCGCCCTTCTCTTCGTCTTGGCATGATCGGCGCCGCCGTCGCCAGTCTCGTCGCTCTCGCCTCCTGCGGCGACGACAATCTGCCCGGCCCGACTCCCACGCCCGTAGTCGCCCAGAAACGCCCGAACATTCTGTACATCATGGCCGACGACCTCGGCTATTCCGACATCCACGCGTTCGGCGGCGAAATCAACACGCCCAACCTCGACGCGCTGGTGCAATCGGGCCGCATCCTGACGAATCACCATACGGGCACCGTCTGCGCGATCACGCGCTCCATGTTGATCTCCGGCACCGATCACCATCTGGTCGGCGAAGGCACCATGGGTGTGCCGACCGACGAGCGCAAAGGACTGCCGGGTTATGAAGGCTATCTGAACGACCGCGCGCTCTCCGTTGCGCAACTGCTGAAGGACGGCGGTTATCACACGTATATGGCCGGCAAATGGCATATCGGCTCGGGCATTGTCGGCAGTACGACAGGCGGCGGACAGACGCCCGACCAATGGGGCTTCGAACATAGCTATGCCTTGCTCGGCGGCGCCGCGACCAATCACTTCGCGCACGAACCGGCGAACTCGCACAACTACACCGAAGACGGCAAATACGTGCAGCCCGGTCAGCCGGGACAACCGGGTGGCGCGGGCGGCAGCCCCGCAGTGTTCTATTCGACCGACTTTTATACGCAGCGCCTGATCTCGTACATCGATTCGAACAAGGGCGACGGCAAACCGTTCTTCGCTTACGCGGCCTACACGTCGCCGCATTGGCCGCTGCAGGTACCCGAACCTTATCTGCACAACTACGCCGGCAAATACGACGCCGGTTACGACGCCATCCGCAACGCGCGCATTGCGCGGCAGAAAGCGCTCGGCATCATTCCGAACGACTTCGTGCCGTACGGCGGCGCATCGGAAACGCTCGTCGCCACCGCGGCCACGGCGAACAACGGCACGGTGAACGCGAAGTACGTGAGCGCCGTGCATAGCGCGGCGCAAGGCTATACCGACTACGGCCCGGGCACGGTGAACAAGACGTGGGCGAGTCTCTCGCCCGCCGAGAAGAAAGCCCAGGCGCGTTATATGGAAATCTACGCGGGCATGGTCGAAAACCTCGATCACAACATCGGGTTGCTGATCCAGCATCTGAAGGATATCGGCGAGTACGACAATACCTTCATCATGTTCCAGTCGGACAACGGCGCGGAAGGCTGGCCGATCGACTCGGGCGCCGACCCGACCGCGACCGACACCGCCAATGCCGCCGACCCGGTTTATTCGGCACTCGGCACCGACAACGGCAAGCAGAACGCGCAACGTCTGCAATACGGTTTGCGCTGGGCCGAAGTCAGCGCCACGCCGTTCCGTCTCACCAAGGGCTATTCGGGCGAGGGCGGCGTCTCCACGCCGTTGATCGTCCATCTGCCCGGTCAGAGCACGCAGAAACCGACACTGCGCGACTTCACGCACGTGACCGACAATACCGCGACGTTCCTTGCTGTCGCACAGATTTCGCCGCCCACGCAGGCCGCGCCGCCGCTGATCAATTCTCTGACCGGCGTCGATCAGAACAAGGGCAAGGTGGTCTACAACAATCGCTACGTCTATCCGGTCACCGGGCAGTCGCTGCTGCCGCTGTTGAACGATCAGGCGACGAGCGCGGTGCACAGCGCATCGTTCGGCGACGAAGCCTATGGCCGCGGCTATCTGCGCAGCGCCGACGGCCGCTGGAAAGCGTTGTGGACGGAACCGCCGCTCGGTCCCGTGGACGGTCACTGGCAACTGTTCGACATGAGCGCCGACCGTGGCGAAACGCAGGACGTGTCGACGCAGAATCCCTCGGTGATCGACGGTCTCGTGCAGCAGTGGAACAACTATATGAGCAGCGTCGGCGGCGTCGAACCGTTGCGTCCGCGCGGTTACTACTGAGCACGCAATGACCGTCAGATCCAAGTTGAAGAGCAACACGGCGCTCTACGGCGTGTATGCGGCGATCGCCACGGTCGCGTTCGCCACCGCTTTTACCGCGGCGACGGCCGCTTCGGCGGTCTTTAGCGGCGGTGCCAAACAACGCGCGTTCGATGAACTCAACACGTCGCGCCCGTTGGCGGCGCTCGGTTCCGAACAGCAATGCGCGCGCTATGCCGGTCTGCCCGCGCGCTGGCGCGACGATCCGAAGGCCGGCATGGTGCACCTGCATGGCGGCGACTTCGTATTCGGCAGCAAGCTCGGCTACGAAGACGAGCGTCCGGCCGGAGACGGCAAGACGCGCGTCGCCGGTTTCTGGATCGATCAGACCGATGTGACGAATGCGCAGTTCGCGGCGTTCGTGAAAGCGACGGGCTATGTCAGCGATTCGGAGCGCCAGGGTGGCGCCGTGGTGTTTCACACGCCGACGCGCGACGAGATGAACGCACGTGATCTTGCGTGGTGGACATGGGTAAAAGGCGCCGCGTGGAATCATCCGACCGGCCCCGGCAGCACACTTGAAGGCCGCCTGAACCAGCCCGTGACGATGGTCACGCAAGCCGACGCGCTCGCCTACGCGCGCTGGCTCGGCCGCGATCTGCCCACCGAGGCCGAGTGGGAATACGCGGGCAAAGCAGGCCGCGAAGGCGCGGACCTCGACACCGCGCCACGCGATGGACACGGCAAGCCGAGCGCGAATTACTGGCAAGGCGTGTTTCCCGTGCTCAACACGAATGAGGACGGTCACATCGGTCTCGCGCCCGTCGGCTGCTATGCCGCCAACGACTTCAAGCTCTACGACATGATCGGCAATGCATGGGAATGGACCAAGGACGTCTACACGGGTCCGCACCAGTCGCACACCAATGGCGACACCGCGGAGGTCGCGCCGCTCAGCCGCAAACACGACACGCCGATGGTCATCAAAGGCGGTTCGTTTCTATGCTCGCGCGACTATTGCGTGCGCTATCGCGCGGCGTCGCGCGAACAGCAGGAAGCGGATTTGCCGGCGTCGCATATCGGTTTTCGCACGGTGTTGAGGGACGCGTCATGAAGGCTCGGCGATTCGCGACGGCTGTGCTGCTGGTTGCCGCTTCGATGGTTCAGCACGTGCAAGCCGCCGCGCCGCAAGTCATCAAGGTGGGGGTGAGCGCGGGCGCGCATGCCGAGATCATGGACGAAGTGCGCCGCGTCGCGGCCAGCCGCGGACTCACGCTCGACGTGGTCGTATTCGATCAGCCCGAGCGTATCGACGCCGCGCTGGCCGCGAAACAGATCGATGCGGCGAGCTTCGAAGACGAGCCACGCTTCGAAGCGCAGTGCAAACAACACGGCTTTCCGTTGACGAGCGTCGCCACCACCGTGACGTTTCCGATCGCCTTGTACTCGCGCAAACTGACCAACCTCGGCCAGTTGCAACGCGGCGCGACGATCGCGATCCCCAACGACCGGGAAGGAACTGCGCGCGCCTTGATCCTGCTGCAGAACTTCACGCTGCTGACGTTCAGGGACACGGCGGGCCTGCATGCGACGCTCGCCGACATCACGAGCAACCGGCTGAATCTGCAGATCCGCCAGGTGCCGCGCGCACGTTTGTTCGACACATTGAACAGCGTGGCCTTCGCCGTGATCGATAGCGACGACGCGGCGCGTGCAGGTC
This sequence comes from Paraburkholderia phytofirmans PsJN, assembly GCF_000020125.1. Taxonomy (NCBI): domain Bacteria; kingdom Pseudomonadati; phylum Pseudomonadota; class Betaproteobacteria; order Burkholderiales; family Burkholderiaceae; genus Paraburkholderia; species Paraburkholderia phytofirmans. The sequence continues at coordinate 541,136 of NC_010676.1, read as the reverse complement.
TTTACCCGGCGCGCGACAGCCTCGGCCTCGAAGATGCGCGCTCGCCCTACGCCAACGTGTTGACGGTGCGGGATGCCGAGCGCACTCAGCCTTGGGTTGCGCAACTGGTGGCCGCTTATCATTCGGACGACGTCGCGCATTTCATTCTGACGCGCTATCAGGACTCGGTGCGCCGGCCGTGGTGAACGCTTTCTCGTTCGCGTGCACGGCGTGCGGCAAATGCTGCAATAGTCCGCCGGCTATGGCACTACCCGAGTTGTTCCGGCATCGCGACCGGTTCATTGGCTGCCTCGCAATCGGCCGCGTGCCGCGCAGGCGCGTGGGTGAGCGGTTGCGCGTCGGCCGCCATGAAGCCGTGCTCGACGAAGCCGATATCGCCGCTTTCGATTCAATTGCGAACACGTTGCTCTATCGAACCGGCGACACCTTCAGCATCATGACGCAGGGCTACGATTACCCTTCGCTGGCACGCTGCCCGGCACTCGCTGACGACGGACGCTGCGCCATTCATCTGAACGGCAAGCCGGTCACGTGCGAAGTGGTGCCGCTCGATCCGTTCGTGCCCGATGCATTGCAACATCTGGTTCTCGCCGGCCGGAATCAGAGCGCCTCGTACATCGGCGCCGATTGCATTCAGGAAGGTGAACGCGCGGATGCTCCACTACTGACCGCGGAAGGCGAGATAAAAGACGCGAATGCAAGGGACGCTTTGGCGCGTCGCCGCAGCGCGCTCGAAAGAGAACGTGAGGTGTGGGGCCGTGCCGTATTCGACTCGCTGCGCAAAGACCTGTTTGCCTCGCCCGCCGCGCTGGCGCGCATTCCGCCGGGCGGTTTTCTGACGATCTCGATCGTGCCGGTGCTATTGGCCGTGGCGAGTACTTCCGCGCGTTGCAGACAGTTATGTCTCGACTATATCGACAGTCAAATCGCGCTGATCGGCCGCAATATCGAGCAAGCGCTTTTGCGACGCCGCCTCGAAGATCGTGCGGTGACACAGGAATTGCGCGGATTCGCTCATGCGTATCAACGTGCAAAAGCGCTTCTCGGCACAACGCTTCCCGCTATGGAAGTGGAGAGCAGCGCGCCCTCTTCCCTCTCATCTATCGAAGCCTATCTCTGTGGCGCGCATCGATAACCAGAAGATTCGTTAGAGCTGCGTATCCAGCAGCGAGACAAACTTTTCGATTAGTTTTTCCATCAACGGCCGATGCATCCATGCTTCGAGCGTGATCTGTTGCGACTTCTTTATATCGTCGGCGAAAACAGCAGTTTGCTGCTTGGCGAAGTCGCGGTCGTAGATGTTCAGATTCGCTTCGTCGTTGAGTTTGAACGAACGGCTATCGAAATTGGTCGAGCCGACTGAGACCAGGTATTCGTCCACCACCAGCAATTTGCAGTGAAACATGGTCGGCTGATACTCGTACATTTCCACGCCGGCTCTGAGCAGATCGCCCCAGCACGCACGCGATGCCTCCCGCACAGTATGCGTGTCGATCCGTTTTCCGGGCATGATGATCTGCACTTTCACGCCCCGTTTCGCCGCCTCGACGATCGCGTTGATGGTCAGCTTGTCGGGAACGAAATAGGCACTCGCCAGATGAATGGAATGCGTAGCCGCCGTAATCGCCATCAGATACATTAACTGCATGTCGTCGCTGCCGCCCGAGGGCGAACTGCTGAACATATGCGCGAGGCCCTCGCCCATTGGCTCGACATCGGGAAAATAGTTGGGGCCGTGCAGCACATTGCCCGTTGCCTTGACCCAGTTGTCCATGAATACGGCCTGCATATGGCCGACCACCGGGCCCTCCACGCGGAAATGCGTATCGCGCCAATGCTTTTCATTCTGCGCGTGGCCGGTCCACTCCGGCGCGATACCCACACCGCCCGTAAAGCCGACATGCCCGTCGATCACCAGCAGCTTGCGGTGCGTGCGATCGTTCATGCGACCCAGACCAGTCCAATGGGGCTTGTGATACTGAATCACTTCCGCGCCGGCATCGCGAAGCAGATCCAAATAGCGCTTATCCATTTTCGACGAACCGACCCAATCGAGCAGCACATGCACCGCGATGCCCTCGCGCGCTTTATCCGCGAGCGCCTGTGCAATCTGCTCGCCAATCTCGCCGGACCAATAGATAAAAGTTTCAAACGTGATCGTTCGACGTGCGGAACGGATGCCTTCCAGCATCGATGGAAAAATGTGGTCGCCGTTCAGCAGCATCTCGAAGCGATTGCCCGAAATAACCGGCGGCCCGAGCAGCAGGCCCATTGAGCGCAGGAATTGCGGATCGTCGCTCGCGTAAAGGCGATCGATCTTATGCTCGATCTTCTTCTCGCCGCTCGATAAATTGGCAATGACCAGAATGATGACGAGCGTGACGAAAGCGGTAATCGGAATCGTCAGCATGCGTAGCCTCGATGCAAATCGGCGGGACGCGTCGTATGCACGTCCTGCGGTTGACGAACATTCCGGACCTCGGCCCGGCTTTTACGACTAACGCAGGACGCACGGCGCGTGCCCATTGCAGGCCCGCACCTTGCTACTCAATCGCACTACCTGACCAGCGAGAACGCTTCCCGGCTGGCAATTTCACCCGCGCCGTAGACACCGACCACCGTATAGTCCGACGCCACGCATTCGAAAGTGGATGCCTGAAACGTGATGACGAAATGGCGCAGCGTGGGTCCCGTCGATGCCACCGCCGCAAGCTCGCTGGCTAGAGACGAATTCCTGAATTCATGAACCGAATAGCCGGTGAGACCCTGCGAGGCGAGCGGGTGAATCTCCAGATCGCCGTCACCGGGCGGACCCAGACGATGAAATACCGTGTCCGGAAATAGCACCGCGCAAAATGGATCGTCGTCGGGATCGAATGGTCCGAAGCTTTCAAAGTCGGACTCCGCAATCGGATAACAGAGAATCACCCGGCGGTCACTCGCGACGATAAAGGGTTCGGCGGCGTCTTCTGCCGGATGAGGAACGGAGTCCAGCAGGACGACCTGATCTTCCTGCTGGGTTTTTTCACGCGTTCGGGTCATCTACTTCACGACTCGGTTGCGCTCATGCGCCGGCTGACGCCGGTGCGGCTGCCGGCGTGGCCGGGGCACTCGTCGCAGCAGCTTTTTTGGCAGCGGCTTTACGAGCCGGTGCTTTCCTCGCTGCTTTGGCCACGGCGCTCTTCTTCGCCGCCGGCTTTACGGCGCCTTTCTTTGCCGCTACTTGTCTGGTTGCCGCGGTGGCTTTCTTTGCAACTGTTTTCTTCGCCGCGCCTGCTTTCTTTGCCACGACTTTTCGAGCCGCGGCTTTCTTGCTCACTACACCGCCAGTTGCCGCCGATTTCACTTTGCCGGCCTTCTTCGCGGCTTGGTGACCCGCATCCGCCACGGCTGCCGAGGCGCTATCGATCAGGAATTTGCTACGGTCCTTGACGCTGGCAAGCCATGCCGGGGCCGGGCCGCGGCCGCTCCAGGTCGCGCCAGTTTTCGGATTGATGTACTTGGGCGGTTGCGCGCCTTTCGGCTGACCTTTGCTGCCTTTCGCATGGGTGACAGCAGCCTTTGCCGCCGATTTCAATTCGCTCGCGCCTTCGATCAGGAACTGGGTGCGGTCTTTCACACTGGCAATCCAACCCGGTGCGCGGCCGTGGCCTGTCCAGGTCGCGCCGGTTTTATGGTCGCGGTACTTTGCCACTGCCTTACCGGAGCTCACGGCTTTCGCCTTGCCGCCGCCATTCAAGCCTCTCGCGGCGCGCCGGGCTTTTGCCTTGGCTTCGATATCCGCGGTAGTCAGGCCATGCTTGAGCATCAGGTCACGAATCTGGTCGACCGCGACTTGCGCTTTCCTGGCCAGAAGAACGTCAGCTTGCGCCTGAAGCTTTTTAAGCTTTGCTTGGATTTGCTCTAACGTGGGCATTTGATTGCTCCTTATGTGGTAATCGATCGAACTATGCCACGAATGACGCGAGAAAGGCAGATCGGCGTGGCTATAAAAACACGACTCTGAGTCGATCACGCATCCGGTGGAGTACGAACTTTTTGGATTCTTTACTTCGTCGCCCCACTTTTCCGGCTTTTTTCTTTGCCACTCTCCCTTTCTTTTTACTGTCTTTCCAATTCCTGGGCCGGCTTTGCAATTCCCGGCCGGCGGCTGCGACGGCATTCCGTCGCACTGAAGTGAGCCGCCGTGCATTGAGGCATAAGCCGCTTCTACTATAGGCAAGCATTAGAAGATTCAAAGGCCGGCAGTACATTTTTTATTGCCTGAGTACGTTTGCGCGTCTACCGGCTCTTACAAAAAACACTTTTTCGATTCCGAAATCCTGGCTTGCCCGAGATGCAATGCGCTAGCCGGCACCTTCGTAACCCCGCGTTACCAATCTCGCAACGCTGTTTCACCTGTGTCCGGACCGCCCTTCTACACTCCGAACCGCAACTCGATGCAAAGCTCTGGAAAACCCGCAAGGGTGAAAGCTGAGGCAATCGGAAGCATCGCACTTCGATAGCAAGGAGAAGGCAAATGAACAAGAAGATCATCGGCGCGGTATTCGGTCTGGCAGTGCTGGCAGCATCGTCGGCGGCCTCGGCACACGTGGATGTGGCTGTCGGAGTCGGCATTCCAGTCGGCGTGGTGGCACCGCCGCCTGTTTATGTCGAGCGGGGTCCGGCGCCGGTGCCGGTTGTTTACGGCGGCTACGACGACTGGCGCGCGCGCGAATGGCGCGAACGCCGTGAATGGCGAGAACGCGAATGGCGCCGCGAGCACTGGCGCGAACATGAATGGCGGGAACGGCACTGGAATGGCTATTGAAATGACGCCGTATAGCGCCATGTTAGAACCCCTCGTCAATTGAACGGTACTTTCAGATGAAAGCTGGTTACATGAGAGCCGCCCTCGCGGCGGTGGCGCTCACTTCTGCAGCGGTCGGCACGGCAAACGCGGCCGGCTGCATGAAGGGGGCAGTAGTAGGTGGAGTGGCGGGACACTATGCCGGACATCACGCGGTGGTCGGCGCGGTCGGCGGCTGCCTGGTCGGGCGGCATATGGCCAAAAAGCATGCAGAAGAACAACAGGCCGCGCAACGCCAGCAAGCCAGAGTGGAATAAACCAGGTTCGGGGCGCCCGCGCCCCGGTCAGGCGATTCGCAATCCGTGCGTTGGCAGAATCTCCTGCGTGGTCACGAAGCGGTGCTGTTTGACCGCGTCGTGAAACAGACGGTAATCGCTTTTCTCGAAAGCGTTCGTCCATTCGGGCTTGTCGCCGGTATCGTCGTCGAACTTCAAACCGGTGGCCAGATACTTCCAGGAGCCGGGACCTTTTGGCACATAGTCCGGAATCGACTCTTTCAAACCCGGAATACCGCCGGCCTTTACGACGCGGCAAATGTGCCGCAAGCGATCGTTGTCGTCCTCCAGCCGGTTCGTATTGAGCAGGTCCGTGAGCACGTCCGTCACATCGTCCGGCATGCCGGGCAGATTCTCGAAGTCTTGCCGCCCCGCCAGATAGGCGCGCACCGCGCGGCACGCCATCTCGGCCGCTTGCACGAATTCCGGCAGATTGTGTCGCTGGACGAACTCGTTTCTACCGTCGATGTAATGCCATTTTGCCCACGGCTGGTCAGGATAGTGCAAGGCAGCACCGTGACCGACGGGCAGCGCGACGGTCAGCACGTCCTCCTCGATGTGTTCGATCAGGTGCTCGCTGGCGAGTCTGAGTTTGGCGAACCAGCCTTTGCGGGTGCAGTCCTGAGCTTCCAGCAGATGAACCCGATTCCACGGACTTTCGATCCCGGCGAAGCCTTGATGCGCCCATGTATCGACATACGTGTGAAGCGTCACGCCCAGCCGATGCAATCCCGTTTCGGTGTCCCGGCGCAGGATCGCGCGCCGCACCACTTCGCGCGCGACCGCGCTATCGGGCCGGCACACGGCCTTTTCGTGCAACGTCGAGCCCTCGGCCGCCGGCAGAAAATGAAAGGGCGTCCACACGAGCCGGTTCTTGTCGTCCTCGGTAGTAGCGTAATCGAACAGCTTGTGCGCGGTGGCGAAGCGTTCGAACGTCTCGCCGCCCTTGAAGCGCAATATGCCCGCGGTCGTCGCATCGTCCACATATTGGCAGGCGTGCGCCACGGTGATCGCGTTGTCGGCCGTCATCCCGGCCACGCGCGCGGCAATATAGACGACACCGTAATGAAAGTCGATATTCATGGCTGGCGCTCCTGAAGCGCGACGAATGACGACGGGGGGATTCCGGACTGCGCGGCGGGGTGGATGCCGCGTCGGCGCGTGAGTAGATAGTAGACGACCGAACGCGCCGGGACTTTAAAAAACCGCTCACTACCCGGTTTCGTGCCGGGTCCGGCACGCGCGCGCCGCGGAATAAATAGACTTGCGACAATCTTTCCGCTTTTATCGTTTGCACTGTCGGGCGGCTCAGCTATGCTGTGTGCCATTGGAATCCATTCGTAATGCGAAAGGGCATGACCGGACCGCACGACTCTCCAGTCCAAACCTTCGGGCATTACACGCTAACGCAAAGGACACATCCCGTGAAACTCGACAATTGGAAAGAAGGCGCCAGTCCGGAACGGCGCAAGCTGATTCGCAGCAAGCTTCATGTTTTGCTGGCCACTATCGGCACCCTGGCGTCCGTGGTGGGAATCTGCGTGGCCATTAACGGCGGACTGGAATTCAATCGCACCAAAGTTTTTATCGGAGTCGGCATTACCGTCGTCTCCACCATCGTTTATATCTCGATGCTTTTCGCGCCGTCCGATTGAAATCGGCCCTTCTCCGGTTGCGCAAAACGCCGCCATCGAACGGTCGGTTACGACAGGTGGGTAATTTTCAGGCGGCTATTCCAGCGCGAGTTCAGATACTCGAGCGCCAGCCGCCGGTGGCAATGGTGTGGTAAATGTTCACTGCAAAGCAGGCAAGCCGAGCGGAATAGATCAACGTCCAGATTGCTTTCCACGCGCCGCCTGGCGATCAGTTCGACGTAAGCCGCGGAGAACTCGTCCCACGTCAGCTCGTTGGCCTTGTAGCGCTTGAACAAGTCGGGCTCCGGAGCCAGCTCGGGCATTTCCCGGTAAACAGCGCCGCACAACTTGTCGAGAAAGAAAGGCAGGTCCTGTTTCTTCGCGAAACCGGCCAGTTGCGACGTGTTGCTCAGGCGAATGTCGAGCACCGTGCGCACCTGCGCGTTTTTCAGCAGATCGAAAAATTCCTCAGCCGTCTTGCCGGTGAATCCGATGCTGGCGACGGGCACGGCATTGTTTTCGCGTTTCATTGCGGGAGTACCTGGCAATGGGCGGACGCAGTGCCCGGAAAAAGAAAAGCCCCGCTGCGAAATTCGGAGCGGGGCTCAGTCTCAGTTCACGTCGCGCTGTTTACTTGACGATACCGACCAGCTCGACCTCGAAGGTCAGGTCGCTGTTCGGCGGAATCACGCCAACGCCGCGATCGCCGTAAGCAGTCGCCGCCGGGCAAGTCAGTTTGGCCTTGCCGCCCACCTTCATCTTCTGCACGCCTTGCGTCCAGCACGGAATCACGCGGTTCAGCGGGAACGTGGCTGGGCCGCCGTGTTTCGCCGAGCTATCGAACTCGGTACCGTTGGCGAGCGTGCCGCGGTAGTTGACCTTCACTACATCTTCGGCGGCCGGTTGGGCGCCTGTGCCTTGAGTCAGATGTTCGACCACGACGCCGGAAGGCAGTTTCTCGGTGGTGGGCGCGGCGGCCATTGCCGTCGAAGACAGAAGAGCTGCTGCGACCAATGCAACGATAGATTTCAAAGCGAGTCTCCAGATGGGTAGTGCGCCTCATTGTAACGGATCGCATGAACCGCCTCGTCACGCTCGCGGAAGTCCGCGAGCATCGTCTCGCGTTCGCGGACGTCGGCCAGCACCGCCGGATCGAGTAGCGCGGTAATCACTTCTTCGCGCTCGCGGCTCGCTTGCGCTATGACGTCACCAGACGGACTCCAGATCGCGCTTGCGCCGCACGTTGCCCAACCGCCCGTCGTGCCGACATGATTCGACAACAATGCATACATCGTGTTGTCGAAGGCCCGCGCGGGAAACCAGATGCGCGACTGGTGGTAGCCGGTCTGCACGCTGAAGAGTGCGCTCACCAGATACGCGTGCGCGCCGTTGACCGCCGCATGGCGCGCGTGCTCCGCAAAGCCTGAGTCGTAGCACACGCCGAGCGCGAGGCGCCATCCGTCGAGTTCGAGCATGCGGCCTTGCGTGCCCGGCTGATAGATCCTTGTCTCGCTGCTGTACAGGTATTGCTTGTGATATGAATCGAGTTGCGCGCCGGAACGGCTGAAGACGAGCGAAGAGATATGCAGGCCGCGCTCGCCGCGCGTCGCCGCGCCGACGATGACGGCGATTTCACGCTGCCGGCAGATGTCCCGAATCGGTTCGAGCCGCGCGTCGTGTGCATCGAAAGCGTATTTCGCGGGATCGCCGGCGATCAGGTCGGGTTCATAGCCGGTCAGGAATTTCTCGGGAAAAACCACCAGTTTTGCACCGGCGTCGGCAGCCAGTGCGGTCAATTCGACCGTTCTGGCGATGTTGCCCGTGACGTCGCCCGATATGGGTTGAGCTTGCGCAGCCGCGATTCGCAATGAGGTTTGCGGCAGCAATGCCTGTATGTGATTCAACATGCGCTCTGTGGTGAAAGGACCGTTGCGATATGGCTGCGTACTTTGAACCCTTGGGTCGAGGCAACCGAAGCACCGGCATTTAAACACGTGCGGCACGCCGCGCGTAAGTGCGAAGATGCGTGGTGAACCACCTGAGCGGTTTAGCGGTCCACATAGGTAATCCCCTCCTTCGAGTTGTTCGCCGACACGCGAATCCAATGCTAAAGAGCGCTTTCGATGACCGAGCCGGCTGACTCCGACGAGACCACAATCCCGGCGCCTTCTGCTGCGTCGGAGCGGCGCCGCGCGCCCCGGCCGCGCCGCATTCCGCGCAGCCGCGAGCAGCAGGCGCGGCTCGACGCGCGCGAACCGGCGTTCGAGCCGCAGCCTTTTTCCATCGACGAAAACGCTGCGCAGCGCCCGTTTGCCGAGAAACTCGGCGAGTGGTTCGAGGCGCGCCGTTGGCAGCCGTTCGAATTTCAACGCGAGGTCTGGCAGGAGATCGCCCGCGGCGCGAGCGGCTTGCTGCACGCGACGACCGGCGCCGGCAAAACATGGGCCGTCTGGTTCGGCGCACTGGCCGCTTTTGCCGCCACGCCAAGTGCGCGAAAGCGCAGCACGCTCCGTACGCAGCCGGAGCCGCTCACGGTGCTATGGATCACGCCGATGCGCGCGCTCGCCGCGGATACGGCGCGCGCGTTGCAAAGTTCGGCGGCGGAACTGGCGGTGCCGTGGAGCGTCGGTTTGCGCACCGGCGACACGTCGTCGGCCGAGCGCGCGCGGCAGAACCGGCGAATGCCGTCGGCACTGGTCACGACGCCGGAAAGTCTCTCGCTCATCCTCACTCGCCCCGATGCACACGATGTGCTCGCACACGTGCGGCTCGTGATCGTCGACGAATGGCATGAGCTGCTCGGCAACAAGCGCGGCACGCAGACGCAACTCGCGCTCGCCCGTCTCGCGCACTGGCGGCCTGAATTGCAGGTATGGGGCTTGTCGGCGACGCTCGGCAATCTGTCCTTCGCCGGCGACGTGTTGCTCGCGCCCGTGAAGACGCCACGCGTGAGCGTGCATGGCGCGCTGCCGAAAGCACTGATCGTCGATACGGTGATTCCCGAGACGATCGAGCGGTTTCCGTGGGGCGGCCATGTGGGCATGCGCCAGGTCGGCGCCGTGGCCGAGGCGATCGGCGAGGCTCAGACCTCGCTCGTGTTTACCAATACACGCTCGCAATGCGAAGTCTGGTATCAGGCGCTGCTCGAAGCGCGGCCCGAATGGGCCGGCCTGATCGCGCTGCATCACGGCTCGCTCGATCAGGAAGTGCGCGAATGGGTCGAGCGTGGCCTCAAGAGCGGCTTGCTGAAAGTGGTGGTGTGTACGTCGAGCCTCGATCTGGGTGTCGACTTTCTGCCGGTGGAGCGCGTGTTCCAGATCGGCTCGCCCAAGGGCGTCGCGCGTTTGATGCAGCGCGCGGGGCGTTCGGGTCATGCGCCGGGGCGGCCGTCGCGTGTCACGATCGTGCCGACGCATGCGCTCGAACTGGTCGAAGCCGCCGCCGCGCGCGAGGCCGTCGAAAAGCGTCAGATAGAAGGCCGCGAAACGCCTGAGAAACCGTTCGACGTGCTGGTGCAGCATCTCGTCACCGTGGCGATCGGCGGCGGTTTCGACGCGCGCGAACTATATGGCGAAATTCGCAGCACCTATGCCTATCGTCAACTGACGCAGGCGGAGTTCGACTGGGCGCTCGGCTTCGTCGAAGGCGGCGGCACGGCGTTGCGCGCGTATCCCGACTACCATCGCGTGGTGCGCGAAAGCGACGGCATGTACCACGTGCCGCGCGAGGATCTGGTGCGAAGGCATCGCAACAATATCGGCACGATCGTCGCGAACGGCACGTTGAATGTCGCTTATCTGTCGGGCGGCCGGATCGGCGCGATCGAGGAATCGTTTATTTCACGGCTGAAACCGGGCGATATTTTTACTTTCGGCGGACGTGCACTCGAATTGATCCGCGTGCAGGATATGACCGCGTGGGTGCGGCGCGCGACATCGTCGCGCGGAGCCATGCCCCAATGGGCGGGCAGCCGTATGCCGCTTTCGTCCGAACTCGCCGACGCCACGCTGACGATGCTTGCACGCGCCGCGACCGGCATCTACGACGAACCGGAAATGCGCGCTGTGCGGCCGCTGCTCGAATTGCAGCAGAAGTGGTCGGCCTTGCCGGAGCCGGGCGTGCTGGTGGTGGAGTTGGTGAAATCGCGCGAAGGACATCATTTCTTTTGCTATCCGTTTGCCGGGCGCACGGCGCATATCGGTTTGGGCGCACTGCTCGCATGGCGCGTCGCGCGCGAAAAACCGGGTACCTTTTCTATTTCGATGAACGACTACGGCTTCGAACTGTTGTCCGCGCAACCATTCGATTGGGCGGCGCAACTCGAAAGCGGATTGCTCTCGCCCAAAGAACTGGATCACGACATACTCGCCAGTCTCAATTCGTCGGAACTCTCTCTGCGGCGTTTTCGCGAGATTGCGCGCGTGTCGGGCCTGGTGTTTCAGGGGCATCCGGGGCAGCAGAAGAGCGCGCGGCAATTGCAGGCGTCGAGTGCTCTCTTCTACGAGATCTTTCGCAATCACGATCGCGGCAATCTGTTGCTCAACCAGGCCGACGATGAAGTACTGCTGCAGGAACTCGACGCCCGCCGCATTCGCATTGCGCTCGAACGCATGAACGCGAGCCGGGTGGTCGTCACGCGGCCAAAAAAACCGACGCCGTTTGCATTTCCGCTGATTGTCGGACGCCTGCGGGAGAAGGTCAGCACAGAGAAGCTCGCGGATCGCGTCGAGCGGATGCTGGCCGAACTCGAGAAGGCGGCTCGCGTATGAAGCCGGCCTCGTTGCCGGTGGAGATCGCCGGGCATCCTGTCGTGCTGTCGAGCCTGCGTGCGATGTTCGATCCCGCGCTGCGCTGTCTGTTCGTCGCCGATGCGCATTTCGGCAAGGACGCCGTGTTTCGCGCACGCGGCATTCCGGTGCCGATCGGTTCGACCGCCGACAACCTGATGCGCCTGGATATTCTGATCGCCGAGTTCGAGCCGGCCATGCTGGTGTTTCTCGGCGATCTGCTGCATGCGCGCGAGGCGCACGCCAGTGAGACACTCGACGCATTGCATGCCTGGCGCGCGCGGCATGCGCGGCTGCGGGTGGTGCTGGTCGAAGGCAATCACGACCGGCATGCGGGCGCGCTGCCGGCGACGCTCGAGGTCGAGTATGTGCAGGAGCCCTGGCGAGTGGGACCGTGGGCGCTGTGTCATTACCCGCAGAAAGTGGAAGGCGCGTATGCGCTCGCGGGGCATGTGCATCCGGTGTATCGGATTGCGACGCGCAACGATTCGGTGCGGGTTCCGTGTTTCCGGTTCGGGACGGCGTGCGGTGTGTTGCCCGCGTTTGGGAGCTTTACTGGAGGAACGCGCGAGGACGGTCGTGTCGCAGGAGAGAAGGTTTTTCTGGTGGTGCAGGAGAGGGTGATGGAAGTGGTGTGACGAGGGATTTTGAACTGGTTTCTGAGCGACCAGTTTGCCGAGGTTGACGATGGGAGCGAGCGGACGGGAGTCGTTCGCTCGCTCCGTTTGGCATCGGTAGGGAGGCCGGTCTCCCGGCCTCCGTGCGATGAAGAAGCGTCGCTTCGTTAGTGGTTGCCGCCGCCGTGGCCACCGCCACCGCCGCCGTAGCCGCCACCGTGGCCGCCGAAGCCGCCGCCATGGCCTGAGCCGAAGCCGCCGCCGAAGCCTCCATGGCCTGAGCCAAAGCCGCCACCGAAGCCGCCACCGTGGCCTTGGCCTCCATTGCCTGCGCCGGGGCCGTTTCCGCCCTTGCCGCCGTCACCGCCGTGGCCGTGGCCACCTGCGCCAGGACCACCGTTGCCGCCGTTGCCGGGGCCGCCTGCGCCGGGGCCACCGCTGCCGCCATTGCCCGGGCCGCCTGCGCCCGGGCCACCGTTGCCACCGTTGCCGGGGCCGCCTGCGCCGGGACCACCGTTGCCGCCGTTGCCCGGGCCGCCTGCGCCAGGACCGCCGCCGCCCTTGCCACCGTTGCCCGGCCCACCGTTGCCACCATTGCCCGGGCCGCCTGCGCCTGCGCCCGCACCGGGGCCTCCGTGGCCACCGTTGCCGCCGTTACCCGGGCCACCTGCGCCAGGACCGCCGTTGCCTGAGCCACCTGCGCCCGGACCGCCGCCTCCCTTGCCGCCGTTACCGGAGCCGCCGTTACCGCCGTTGCCCGGGCCGCCTGCGCCAGGACCGCCGTTGCCAGAGCCACCTGCGCCCGGACCGCCGCCTCCCTTGCCGCCGTTGCCGGAGCCGCCGTTACCGCCGTTGCCCGGGCCGCCTGCGCCAGGACCGCCTGCGCCTGGACCGCCGTTGCCAGAGCCACCTGCGCCCGGACCGCCGCCTCCCTTGCCGCCGTTACCGGAGCCGCCGTTACCGCCGTTGCCCGGGCCACCTGCGCCAGGACCGCCGTTGCCAGAGCCACCTGCGCCCGGACCGCTGCCGCCCTTGCCGCCGTTGCCGAAACCACCGCTGCCGCCATTCCCCGGGCCCCCTGCGCCAGGACCGCCATTGCCCGAACCGCCTACGCCGGCACCGCTTCCTCCCTTGCCGCCGTCGCCGTGGCCACCGTCGCCGTGACCACCATTGCCGGGACCGCCCGCGCCAGGACCGTTTCCGCCATTGCCGCCATCGCCGTGGCCGCCTTCTCCATGGCCACCCTCTCCATGGCCACCGTTGCCAGAGCTGCCTGCACCAGGACCGTTTCCGCCCTTGCCGCCATCGCCATGGCCGCCGTCTCCGTGACCGCCGTCGCCGTGACCACCATCACCATGGCCACCGTCTCCGTGGCCGCCGTCGCCGTGGCCGCCGTCGCCGTGACCGCCATCGCCATGACCGCCATCGCCGTGGCCGCCGTCGCCGTGGCCGCCGTCTCCGTGGCCGCCATCGCCGTGACCACCATCACCATGACCACCATCAGCATGACCGCCGTCTCCGTGACCACCATCACCATGGCCACCGTCTCCGTGGCCGCCGTCGCCGTGACCGCCATCGCCGTGACCACCATCACCATGACCGCTGTCTCCGTGACCGCCGTCGCCGTGACCACCATCACCATGGCCACCGTCTCCGTGGCCGCCGTCGCCGTGGCCGCCGTCGCCGTGACCGCCATCGCCGTGACCACCGTCACCATGACCGCCATCACCGTGACCACCGTCACCATGACCGCCATCACCGTGACCGCCATCGCCATGACCGCCATCGCCATGACCGCCGTCTCCATGACCGCCATCGCCATGGCCACCATCGCCATGGCCACCGTCTCCGTGGCCACCGTCACCATGACCGCCGTCCCCGTGGCCATGGCCTCCATCGCCATGACCGCCGTCTCCATGTCCGCCATCGCCGTGGCCACCGTCTCCATGACCGTCGCCGCCATGGCCATGACCGCCGTCACCATGATGACCGCCATCGCCGTGGTGACCATGATGACCGTGGTGCCCATGATGGCCATGACCATGACCGCCGCCGTCGCCACCGTCACCGCCATCGCCGCCGTCACCTCCATTCCCGCCGGTGCCGCCGCCATCGCCGCCTGTGCCGGTTCCGCCGTTACTACCGCCGTTACCACCGCCACTTCCCGTACTCCCAGAACCGAGTCCAGACGAGCCCGAGCCGTTCCCGCCGCTATTGCCCGCGGTCGCCGTCCCTGTCGACGATGTCCCGTTGCCGCTTTGCGTGCCCCCGGCCGATACCGCACCCACCCCACCCGGGGCGAATCCACCTCCACCAGGCATCACGAGGCTTCGGCTTTGCCGAATGCAACCGGGTGAGTCCGGACAATCGCCCGGCAACGCTTGCGCCAACATCATCACGTTCGAACTGACCGACGGCGCGGCCGACGCTGCCGGATTTGTTTGCGCACCCGCCATCGCCGCATACAGACTCACAGCAACTGCGAATACCGCCCGGCGCGTCCCCAGCGCCAGCGCGTCCCCGTTTTGCTTTTTCATTTCATTCTCCTAACTATATGCTTTTAGCGACCGGCCCTGGTAACAAGCGAATCTCTGTTCACTGTTAAAAATGAAACCTCAACGCCCAGTCGTCATTGCCTCGCGTCACGCTAAAACCACATGACTTTCGGCATCTCTCGCGCGGAAAACCCCGGTCCGATTCAGCGTGATTCGAGAGAAGACAACGGGCTGTGCGCGAACCCCGATTTTTAAAAACGCACAGCTGGGCCTGATGGACGTTGAAGTTATGCGCAGTGCCATTCAGTGACCGTGCGCTACCCCACGCAGTGCGATATCGCTGCGGTTTTTACGGTGATTTGCGCATCGGAACTGTCAGAGATCGTCAACTGCCGGCTTTATAGAAGAGGGGATAATTCATGCCTTTAGATATGCACTCCAAACTATTATTCTTTTACATCCACCTTGATCGACTCGATCAGACGAATCAAGCGACCGGATTCAAATGCATCACTTACGTGCGTATCCGAACAAAAAAGATAAATTGCGCATGCACGAGTGCGCGCAATCACACAGACGGCGCAACCCCCGGACTATTTACCTGCGCCATAATCACCTGCCAACCAGAGCAACGCACAAAACCGTCGAGTGAATAAAAGCATTCAGTCATCGGATCGGCCGCCACTCCCTTTCTGAATTCGTTCGCGCTATATGCGCCATCGCACGGACCGGGTGCGAATTCCGTTTCGGGCGACAATACGAGCATCGCAACTCCACCGGCAACGGGAAAACAGATGCTTCTATCCGAACAATGGGTGCTGGTCACGGGCGGCGCTCGCGGACTCGGCGCGGCGATCACGCGCGCGCTGGTGCGCGAAGGCGCAAGCGTGGTCGTCAACTACCGCAACAGCGAAACATCGGCGCTCGCCCTGAAAGACGAATTCGGCGACCGGGTGTTGCCACTTCGAGCGGACGTCACGGACGCGGCCGCCGTCGTGCGCCTGTTTGACAAAGCGCAGACGCGAACCGGCCAACCCATTGTGTCCGTGGTCAACAACGCACTGGCCGACTTCCAGTTCGACGGCGACGCTCGCCCAAAAATCGACTCCATCGCCTGGGCGCGTTTCCAGCAGCAACTCGACGGTTCGCTCAAAGGCGCGCTCAATACGATCCAGACGGCCGTCACCGGCATGCGTTCGCGTGGGTTCGGCCGCATCGTCAACGTGGGCACCAATCTGTTTCAGAACCCCGTCGTTCCCTATCACGACTACACGGCGGCGAAAGCGGCGCTGTTGTCGCTCACGCGCACCGCTGCTCACGATCTCGGTCCGGACGGCATCACGGTGAACATGGTGTCGGGCGGACTGCTGCGCACCACCGACGCGAGCGCGGCCACGCCGGAATTCGTCTTCGAGCTGATCGCGAGTTCCACGCCGGTGCGCCGCGTCACGACACCGGAAGAATTCGCGGATGCGGTGCTGTTCTTCCTGTCGCCGTGGTCACGCGCGGTGACCGGCCAGAACCTGATCGTCGACGGCGGCCTCGTGAAGGGCTAAGCGTTCGCTCTCCACTCGCGCGCCTCCCACGCGCGGGAGAGCCGCACTGTGAAGTGTCGCTGCGCACCCACCACGCGGCGGCGCAACCAACACTTTCCCGCAGTATCTTTTTCCGAAGCATTTCCACCATCCGTGGCGCCGGACGGGTTATTGCCACCGGTAAGGCTCGCGCAAGCTTGTCGCGCCAGCGCTCCCGCCCAATCGGTAAAAAACGCGGGTTTACCTCTGTTTGACTTCAGGAGGCAGGCTCGTTTACTGGACGCAAAACAAGCCTTCAGGACACTTCCAATTTGCTTTGGTCAGCTGAATAGTGTTCTGCGAATCTCTTCCACTATCTCAGGAGATTGAGCCATGGTTAATGTGTCCAGCAGCGCCGTCGACGAATTGAAAACCGCCATGCGCGGCCAGGTTCTGTTGCCCGGCGACGCGGCCTTCGACGAAGCGCGCAGTATCTGGAATGCGATGATCGACCGGCACCCTGCGATCATCCTGCGTTGCGCGGGCGTTGCCGACATACGCCAGGGTGTGGCCTTCGCGCGCGATAACGGCCTGCCGCTCGCGATTCGCGGCGGCGGCCACAACATCGGCGGCAGCGCATTGTGCAACGACGGCGTCGTGCTCGACCTGTCGCAGATGAAATCGGTGCAGATCGATCCCACGGCACGTCGCGCGTATGTCGAACCGGGCGCGACGCTGCACGATTTCGATCATGAAGCGCAGGCCTTCGGGCTCGCCACGCCGCTCGGCATCAACTCGACCACCGGTGTCGCGGGCCTGACGCTCGGCGGCGGCTTCGGCTGGCTGAGCCGCAGATATGGCATGACGGTGGACAACCTGGTCTCGGCCGACGTCGTCACCGCCGAAGGCGAACTGGTCCACGCAAGCGCCGATTCGCACGAAGACCTGTTCTGGGCGATACGCGGCGGCGGCGGCAATTTCGGCGTCGTCACGCGCTTCGAGTTCGCCCTGCATCCGGTCGGGCCGCTGGTGTACGGCGGCCTCGTGGTCCTGCCGATCGAGCAGGCAAGGGACGCTCTGCTCAAATACCGCGCGGCGAACGCCACGATGCCGAAGGAACTGAGCGTGTGGGCCGTGCTGCGGCTCGCGCCGCCGTTGCCGTTCCTGCCGCCCGAAGTCCACGGCAAGCCGGTGATCGTCTTCGCAATGTGCTATACCGGCGCCGTTGAAAGCGGTCCATCCACGGTGGAATTCGTGCGCGCCTTCGGAACGCCGCTCGGCGAACATCTCGGACCGATGCCGTATGTCATGTGGCAACAGGCGTTCGACCCGCTGCTCACGCCGGGCGCGCGCAACTACTGGAAATCGCACAACCTCGTCGACATCCCGGACGGCCTCATCGACGCGCTGCTCCGCTCAATCGACAACCTGCCGTCGCCGCAATGCGAGATTTTCTTCGGGCAGATCGGCAAGCAGACCCAAAGCGTTCCCGTCGAGGCCACCGCCTATTCGAGCCGCAACACGGTGTACGCGATGAACGTGCACGGCCGCTGGGACGATGCGAGCGACGACGCCCGCTGCGTCGGCTGGGCCCGCGCATTTTTCGATGCCGCGGCGCCGTTCGCGCTGGGCAGCGTCTACGTCAACTTCATGACAGAAGAAGAAGGCGGACGCGTCGCCGATGCGTACGGGCCGAACTACGAACGCCTCGTCGCTGTAAAAAACCGCTACGATCCACGCAATCTGTTCCGCCACAACCAGAACATCCGGCCGTCGGCGTAGTCAGAGATCGCCAGGCAACGGGCGCCGGTATTTCGCGCGCGCTGCCGCCAAACGGGTGCGGGTCCCGCCGTGAACACGCGCACGGCGGGACCGGGCACGCTACGTGCTGGTTAGCAATTGACGTACGGGCTTGTCGGCGTCACGCCCTTACCGCCTGAATGGAAAACGAACAACGCCACTTTCATCACGCCAATAACGCAAAAGGAAAACAATCATGCGCAGACGACAATTCATCATGACCACCAGCGCCGCGCTCGCCACTGCGGGGCTCGGCCTTGCCGGCTGCACGACGACGTCGCCGTCCTCGAGCGCATCGCCTTCGGCCAATGCCGGCAAGCGGGACAGCATTAACGCGGGGGTCGATTCCACGCTGTCGCGTCTCTACGAAAACGTCACCGGCTCGCGTGAACTGGTCGCCAAGGCACGCGGCGTTCTGGTGTTCCCGAACGTCATTTCGGCGGGCTTCTGGATCGGCGGCCAATACGGCGAAGGCGCATTGCGCGTGGGTGGCCGCACGGCGGGTTATTACAGCACGGTCGCGGGTTCGTTCGGTTTGCAGATCGGCGCGCAATCCAAGGCCCTCATCTTCCTGTTCATGACGCAGGAGGCACTCGACAAATTCACGAGCAGCCAGGGCTGGGCAGCCGGCGCGGACGCCACCGTCGCTTTGCTGAAGGTCGGCGCGAACGGCGCAGTCGATACCTCGACCGCCACGAGCCCGGTCGAAGCGTTTGTGTTGACGAACGGTGGCCTGATGGCCGGCGTGTCGCTCGAGGGCACCAAGGTTTCGCGTCTGATGATCTGAATCTGAATCTGAATCTGAGCGCGCACGCGCATTGCCGGACAGCCGCTTCGCCGGCTGTCCGGCAGCTCCGGCATCTCTCCAACGCGCGGTGCGACAGTTGCCGCCGCCTCACCCGCCTCCCGGTGATCCACATCGCACTGCTGTAAAATCCACGCTTTTTGCAATCTTGCCCGGCCAACGTTGCGCTCAGGCCGGGACACTCATCTGTCCGCAAACGCACGTCTCGCTTGCATGCACGCCGTTAGCCCGGACTTCCCACCTCGCTGAAGATGAACACCGCTCGTCCCTCTCATGGCTGGCTCGCCACGCTGCCCGGCATCAAAAGCAATGTCCTCGCAGGACTCACTTCTTCGTTCGCGCTGGTGCCGGAATGCATCGCCTTCGCGCTGGTCGCCCATCTCAATCCGTTGATGGGCCTGTACGGCGCCTTCTCCATTTGCGCCATCACGGCGTTGTTCGGCGGACGGCCCGGCATGATCTCCGGAGCCGCCGGTTCGATGGCGGTGGTCATCGTGGCGCTCGTCGTGCAACACGGTGCGCAATATTTGCTTGCCACGGTGATTCTCAGCGGCATCCTGATGGTGCTGTTCGGCGCGCTGCGGCTCGGCAAACTGATCCGCATGGTCCCGCATCCGGTGATGCTCGGCTTCGTCAACGGACTGGCGATCATCATCGCGATGGCGCAACTCGCGCACTTCAGGCAGAGCACGCCGCAAGGCGAACAATGGCTGCACGGCAGCGCGCTGCTCCTGATGTGCGGACTCGTCGCGCTGACCATGGCGATCGTCTATCTGCTGCCGCGGCTCACGCGCGCTGCGCCGCCCGCGCTGGTGGCGATTGTCGGCGTGGGTCTCTTCACGCAGTGGCTGCACGTGCCGACCCGCACGCTCGGCGACATGGCGCACATTGCGGGCGGTCTGCCGGGTCTGCATATGCCGGACGTCCCGCTGAATCTGGACACGCTGCACGTCGTGCTGCCCTACGCGGTGCTGATGGCGGTTGTCGGTCTGCTGGAAACGCTGCTCACCTTCAATCTGACCGATGAAATCACCGAAACGCGCGGCCAGCCGAATCGTGAATGCCTCGCGCTCGGCGCCGCGAATATCGCCTCGGGTCTGTTCGGCGGCATGGGCGGATGCGCCATGATCGGCCAGACCATGATCAATCTGAATTCAGGCGGCCGCTCGCGCCTGTCGGGCATCGTCAGCGGCGTGATGATCCTGATGTACATCCTGTTCCTGTCGCCGCTGATCGAACGCATTCCGCTGGCGGCGCTGGTGGGCGTGATGTTCGTCGTGGCGCAACAGACTTTCGCGTGGGGCTCGCTGCGAGTGCTGGGCAAAGTGCCGCGCAACGACGCGCTGGTGATCGTGGCAGTTACCATCATCACCGTGTTTTCCGATCTGGCGATCGCCGTGTTGTGCGGCATCGTGATCGCCGCGTTCAACTTTGCGTGGCAGCACGCCCGTGAAATTCACGCGCACGTCGAAGATCGCGCCGGCGACAAGACCTACGCGCCGCGCGGCACGCTGTTTTTCGCATCGACCACGCGTTTTCACGAGCTTTTCGATCCGGTAAAAGATCCCGCGCGCGTCACGGTCGACTGCCGCGATCTGCTGCTGGCCGATCATTCCGCGCTTGCGGCATTGCAAGGCCTGGTCGAACGCTATCGAAAAGCCGGCAAGGAATTACGTATGAAGAATTTGTCCGATCGCAACAAACGGCTGCTAAGTCGCGCTGGTATTGCGCTGGCTTGACGGACCGGGTGACGCACACCCGAATCGTTGCGCGCGCAACCTGACGGATTAACAACGCGAATTGGCGCCTGGTGCAAACACTGACCCAAGGTAATATTTCCCGAGATCACCGTTTTTTCGTACTACAGTAGACGTTCTGCGTGCAGTCTTCGGAGGCCACCGTGACACGGCGCGTATCGCTCGACGACGAAACCGAGTTTGCCATCTGGAAACGCAGAAGCACCGCGGATAGCGGGCCGTCGCATCGCATCCTGATAGGACATCGCGACAAGGCCATCGGCGAATCGCTCGTGCTGTCGCTTTCGCTTAAGGGTTACGAAGCGATCTACGCCGCCGATCTGATCAAGGTGCAAAGTTTTCTGAAGTGGTGGAAGCCGCACGCGGTTTTACTCGACACGCGGCTCGACTCCGTTTCCAGCTACGAATTCGCGCGCGCCGCGCGCGCGGAACGATCCAACGCCGACGTCCTGATTCTGGCCATGAGCAACGTCTGGCCGCTCGACCCGGTCAGCCTGCTGAAAGACGCCGGTTTCGACGGCCATTGCCGGCGCCCCTGCTCACTATGGCGCGTGGCGGATATCCTCGAACATCACTTCGCCCGGCAGTGAGCGGCCGCTCACTGCCCTCTTACCGGCTAGTCAGCGAGTTTCCGGCAGCGTGAACACGGCAATCGCCGCGCTGAGCTGTCCGGTCTGCGCCTTCAGCACATCCGCCGACGCGCTTGCTTCTTCCACCAGCGCCGCGTTCTGCTGGGTCGTCTGATCCATGCTCGCCACCGCGATATTGACCTGCTCGATGCCCGAGCTTTGCTCCACCGAAGCCGCGCTGATCTCGCCCATGATGTCCGTCACGCGCCGCACCGCCTGCACGACTTCATGCATGGTTTCGCCGGCGCGGCTCACGTACTGCGAGCCGCCTTCGATCTGCGCCGCGGACTCTTCGATCAGCGTCTTGATCTCCTTCGCGGCCGCCGCGCTGCGCTGCGCGAGGCTGCGCACTTCGCCCGCGACCACCGCGAAGCCTCGTCCTTCCTCGCCGGCGCGCGCTGCTTCGACCGCCGCGTTCAAAGCAAGAATATTGGTCTGAAACGCAATCCCCTCGATCACGCCGATGATGTCGCCGATCCGATGCGACGACTGCGAAATGCCGCGCATCGTCTCGACCACCTGGTCGACCACTTCGCCGCCGCGCGCCGCCGTCTCCGACGCGTTATGCGCTAACTGGCTCGCCTGCTTCGCGTTGTCGGCGTTTTGCTTCACGGTCGCGGTGATCTGCTCCATGCTCGACGCGGTTTCGCCGAGCGCAGTGGCCTGCTGCTCGGTGCGGCGCGACAGGTCCGCATTGCCGGCGGCGATTTCGTTGGAGACTGTCGAGATCAGCGTCGCGCCGCCGCGAATCTGTGTGATCGCGTGTGCGAGGCGCTGCTGCATGCGCTGCATCGCGGCGAGCAGGCTGGTGTCGTCGCCGGCCTTGGTGTCCACGATCACGTCGAGCTCACCGTCGGCGATGCGCGCGGCGATCTGCGCCGCGTATGCCGGCTCGCCGCCGAGTTGCCGCAAGATGCTGCGCAGGATCACGCCGATCACGAGCGACACCACCAGGCACAGCAGCAACGCGGCGCCTACGTACTGGACGAGCGTGGTGTAGAACGCGGCGTCGATATCGTCGGTGAAAACGCCGGTGACGATCGTCCAGTCCCAGGGCTTGTACAGCCGCACGTAATTGATCTTCGGCGCCATTTCGTTGGAGCCCGGTTTCAGGAATTGCAGGTGGATGAAGCCTTCGCCTTCGCGCTGGGCGAGATCGGAGCCGTCCTTGAACACATGACGCCCTTGCGGATCCGTGAAGCCGCTCATGTCCTTGCCTTCGAGGTCGGCCCGCACGCCGTGCATCAGCACGCGGGCGTGCGCGTCTTCGATCACGAGATAGCCGCCTGCGCCGTCGTAGCGCATCGCGCGCAGATCGGCCATTGCCGTGCGTTGCGCGTCGGCGAGCGGCATCGAACCCGCGGCGACCAGGCCGTTATAGCGATCCAGCACGCTGTAGGCGACGCTGACCACGCTCTTCAGTTCGGCCTGACGATCGGCGATCATCGTGTCGCGTGTTTTGAAAGCGCCCCACAGGCCGATTGCCAGAATACCCATGCACATGACTGCCAGCGCGAGCCAAAGCCGCACCTTCAGGCGAAACCGTTCCATCTCCGTATCCCTTTGTACTTTGTCGTCGACGCGCCGCCCGCGGCGGACGCCACGGCGGTTCATGTCACTCTTTGGATTAACGGCGGAACGGGGGAAAACTTCAGACTTTGCCGGTCGGCTTCGAGCGCCGGGCCCAGGCAAGTGCGGGGCAGGCCCTGACCGGAGTGCTGACCTGGGTGACTTCGATTAGACGTTGACACGGCTCGCGCCCGCTTACTCGCTGACGCAGTTCACGCCGCTCGCTAAAGGACACGCGTGCAGCAGCGCCCTTCGCTCAAATGATTCGTGATGTCGTGCTTGCGGATCGAACCGGGTCTTACTCCGCCGGCAGCGTCAGCGCGGCAACTTCGCAGCGCGGCCACTGCCGCAATACGTCAGGCGACAGCAACAACTTGGCCGCTCGCACGCCCGCGCCCATGACGATCTGGGTCCGCTCCATGACGGCGGCATCGACGAGAATGCGCCAGTCGTCCGGCAGGCCGAAGGCCGTGATACCGCCGAACTCCATGCCGCTGTGCTCGACCGCCGCCTCGCGCTTAGCGAAAGAAAGCCGCTGCGCGCCCAGCGCCGCCTTCACGGCGCCGTTGATGTCGAGCCGCAGCGAACCTAGCGAGACCACCGCCGCGTAATGCTCGGCGCCCTCTTTCTTGTAGCGGATCACGATCGTGTTCGCGCAGTCTTCCAGGCCGAAACCGTAACGCTCGCTGAATGCGGCGGTATCCGACGCGTCGTCGGTGACGGAGAAAACCGTGACGCCTTGCGCCGGCAATTGTTCGACCACATGCGCAGGCAAATGCGCGCCCAATTGTTCCGCTGCAATGACGTCCAGCCGCTGTACGAGTTCGTGCGAGTGCATAGTGAGCAATGTGTATGAGGATCCCTCCGCATTCTAACGGCACACCTCGCCCGAGGTGCGCTGACCGCGCCGGCACGCAGGCGGCGCGCGCCGGTCGCGCTTGTTATAGTGACAGGCTGACAGGCACAAGGTTTGCGAAAGGCTTGGACGCGAAGACCGCGGCGAACTGCGACGAACTGCGGCGAAGCTGCCTGATCCGTCCGCACATACCCGGTCCGCACCCGCCACCTCGTATTGCCCGCGCGGCGCCAGTACCCATTGGGAAACACGACCATGGACATCGACACGCTTTCCGCCGAGAACCTCCAGCAGGTGGCCCGCAAGCAGGCCAACTGGGCCATCGGCGCCTTCAAACAGTTTGCCGAAAACCGCTGCGCGGCCATGGCCGCCAGCATCGCGTTCTATGCGGCGTTTTCACTCGCGCCCACGCTGGTGATGGTGATCGCCGTGGCCGGCTGGTTCTTCGGCGCCGAGGCCGCGCGTGGCGAGTTGTTCAATCACATCCACGGATTGCTCGGCGACCAGGCCGCCGCGGGCGTCCAGACCATCGTCGAGAACGCGCATCACAGCGGCAGCGCCGGCGGTATTGCTGCAGTGATTTCGCTCGTGACGCTGGTAATCGGCGCCTCTGCGACATTTTCGTCGCTCAATAGCGCACTCAATATCGTCTGGCCCAATACCGGGCCGCGTTCGTCGAGCGTGATCGCGCTGGTACGCGTGCGTCTGATTTCATTTGGACTGGTGCTGGGCGTCGCGTTCCTGCTGATCGTGTCGCTGGTGCTCGATACGGTGATCACCTTCGTCGGCAAATGGCTCTGGGGCGACTCCCCGTATATCGTGATCGGCAATCTTCTCCAACTCGGCGTCGGCTTGCTCGTGCTGGCGTTCGCCTTCGCCGGCTTGCTCAAGTTTCTGCCGGATGCCCGCGTGCGCTGGCGAGATGCGTTCGTCGGCGGGATAGTCGCGGCCGTGCTGTTTTCGGCGGGCAAGAAGCTGTTCGCGCTGTATCTCGCGCACGCCGGCATGGCCACCTCGTTCGGCGCGGCCGGTTCGCTCGCCGTGTTGCTGATGTGGCTTTACTTCTCCGCCGCCGTGCTGCTGCTCGGCGCGGAATTCTCGGCGGCGCGCGGGCGCATGCACGATCCGCGCGGCGGCTGGGGCATGCAGAACGACACGCCGCCCGGCAGCCGCGCCAAGCTTGCGTCTGTACTGGCGGCATCGACCGTTGCCGCGGATGCGGTGCCGCACGCCGACGCGCAAGCGAACGGACGCGCCGCGTCGGACGACGCCACGCGCAGCCCCGCCTTGCGCGCCGCGAAAGCCGTAGCGCTCGACGGCGCGGCGCCGCCGGCAACGTTCCGGGCGCGAGCCGAAAACAGGCCGTCGGCGCGGGCGACGGCGCTCAAGGTCGGCCGTACGGTCGTGCTCGCCGAAGCGCAAGCGACGCGCATCGCCGCCGTCACGCTGATCGAAGCAAGCCGCAAGGCCGTTGCGGCCGACCGCTACGTGAGGCGGCATCCGTGGACTTCGGTGCTCTTCGCGGCGACCGCCGGACTCGCTGCAGCGATGGTCACGCGCCGCCATACCGGCAACAACGAACGCTAAGGCCTCGAGTCGCAGCCAGCCAAGGCCTTGCGGGCCGCACCTGCAGGCTTGACGGATGTGCCTGCCCAGAACGACGAAAACCTGTCCAGCGACTCCGTCAAGCACGATCCGGCTCGATTTTTATGGAAACGCTACAAAACGAGCCGAAAAATTAGATAACTTCATTACATTCCGCATACAAATCAGTGTCGAAAGTACACGTATTTGAGTACTCACTGTCATCAAAACAACAATAATGCTGAGTCAACGAATAAATGTTGCTGAAACTGAAATAATCGTTAACGCGCTTTAAATACAAGGCTTTGCGTGGTTTGTCAGTTTTTGGAGACACTCTTTTTTTTCCAGTTCTTGCCGATTGACGCGGTGAGCTATTCTCCTTTCCGCAACAAAGAAACTAATCATCTGCGTGGAGAAATGGATGAAACGAATCGCACTGTCTACCCTCTCGCTGGCGCTCCTGAGCGCCACTGGCGTGGCACATGCTCAAAGCAGCGTGACCCTGTACGGTTTGATCGATGAATCGATCCAGTACGCTCACAACACCGTCGACACGAACGGCAAGAACTCGAATCAAGTTGGCCTGGTCGGCGGCAACCTGCAAGGTCCGCGTTTCGGCTTGAAAGGCACGGAAGACCTCGGCGGTGGCCTGAAGGCGATCTTCCAGTTGGAAAACGGCTTTGACGTGAACACCGGCAAGCTGGGTCAAGGCGGCCGCATGTTCGGTCGTCAAGCCTACGTCGGCCTGACGGGTGATCAGTGGGGTACGTTCACGCTGGGTCGTCAATACGACCCGCTGGTCGACCTGGTTCAGCCGCTGACGGCTGACAACTACTTCGGCTCCACGTTCACCACGCCGGGCGACGTCGACAACAACGACAACTCCTCGCGCACGAACAGCGCCATCAAGTACACCTCGCCGGTGTGGAGCGGCTTCCAGTTCGAAGGCATGTACGCTCTGGGCGGCGTGGCTGGCGCAACGGGTTCGGGTCAATCGTGGTCGGGTGCTGCAACGTACGCAACGGGCCCGTTCAGCGTGGCTGCAGGCTACTTCCGCCTGGACAACGGCAACACGCTGGCTAGCCGCACGTCGGCAGGCGCGGTGGGCTGGAACGGCAGCACGTCGGACGGCACGTTCGACAACCAGGTCAACGGCGCATACGCCGCGGCCAAGTCGATCGGCATCGCTTCGGTCGCTGTGCAATATGTGGCAGGCCCGTTCACGGCCAACCTGCGTTACAGCAATGCACAGTACAAGCCGGATGCAAATTCGGGCTTCGGTTCGACCGAGAAGTACAACATCGGCGGCGCATACCTGGGTTACCAGGCAACGCCGGCCATGCTGGTTGGCGTGGGCTACATCTACACCAAGGCTAGCGGCGATTCGAGCGCAACGTATCACCAGGTTTCCCTGGGCGGCGACTACAACCTGTCGAAGCGCACGGACGTCTACCTGGTCGGCGCATACCAGCACGCAAGCGGCCAGCAACGTACGTCGGGCGGCGGTCTGGTCGACGCAGGCGCGGCAATCGGTTCGTACGGCTACAACTCGGCTTCCAGCTCGCAAGAACTGGTCAGCCTGGGCATCCGCCACAAGTTCTAATCGAACTTGACGGACTGCTGAAGCAACACGCAGTTGAAGACCAGCCACGGGCGAAAGCCTGTGGCTGGTTTTTTTTTCGTCCGGCGTTCTTCGACTCTTCTGGACCAGCCAATGAAAAAGGCCGCCAGCAAGCCCGATTCAGGCTCCTGACGACCTTTCGTGTACTGGCTTCCGCGAAGCCCCACGTCACGCTGCCCCGAACGCAAGCGGCGGCGACTTCCGGCTTACTTCCGCTGCGCTTTGCCCCGCTCCGCCTGCGCCAACGTCTGCGCGGGTTTCGCATCGAGTTCATGCTCGATGCCATCGGCGCCCACCGGCGCGCGGTGCAGCACCAGTGCCCGCTCCCGCTGCAGCAGCGGCACATTCGGCGATTCCTGCCAGTCCGGATCGGGAATCTCGCCGAACACCTGACGCAGCCGCTCGCCCCACGTCCGGTGAATCATCTCGAAGTACGCGTTGTCGTGATCAATCGAGACGAAGCGCGTAACGTGCAGCGTGTCCTTCTGGTAGACCAGCAGATCGAGCGGCAAGCCGACCGACAGATTCGAGCGCAGCGTCGAGTCCATGGAGATCAGCGCGCATTTGGCGGCTTCGTCGAGCGGTGTGGACGGCGTCAACACGCGGTCGATGATCGGCTTGCCGTATTTGGCCTCGCCGATCTGGAAATACGGATTCACCGCCGACGCCTCGATGAAATTGCCCGCCGCGTAAATCATGAACAGGCGCGGCCGGTTGCCCGCGATCTGCCCGCCTAGAATGAAACTGCAATTGAAGTCGACGCCGAATTCCTGCAACGCCTCCGCCTCGCGCTGATGCACGCAACGCACCGCGCGGCCGATCACGCGGGCCGCGTCGGCCATGGTCGGCGCGTTCCAGAGCGTGGGCAGGGAAGGATCCGTGGGCTCGGACAGCTCGTGCAGCACCGCTTGAGTCAGCGACAGATTGCCGGCGCCCAGCAGCGTGAGCATACGCTCGCCCGGCTGCTCGAACACCGACATCTTGCGCGCGGTGCTGATGTGATCGACGCCCGCGTTGGTGCGCGTGTCCGAGAGGAACACGAGACCGTCGTCGACGGACATCGCGACACAGTAAGTCATAAGAAAAGTTACCCGCAAAAAACAACTGAACGGCGCTATTGTAAAGCGGCGCGCATGCGCCTCTATCCCGTTATATGCCGATTATCGGCCGTTGCGGGCCTATTCTGAATGGCGATATGAGGGCTGGCGCTCGCAGGCGCCATTAGAGCCGTCTCTGCAGGCCGCCCTCGTCTCTATTGTGACTGTTGCCCGCTGACCGTCACGGACACTTTGAGCTGTTCTTCCAGCCCGCCGATACGCCGGCCACGCACCGGCGCGGCCGCTTCATAGTCGCGCGCAACGGCGAGGCGGCAGTAGAGTTCGCTGGCAAACGCGGCATGGGTGACGTCGATGGAAATCCAGCCCTTGCCGTCGACCCACACGTCGACCCATGCATGGCTCGCGCCGTGCGTGACCTCGCCGGGTTCGATATAGCCGCTCACGTAGCGCGCCGGAATGCCGCGTGCGCGGCAGCAGGCGAGCATCAGATGCGCGTGGTCCTGACATACGCCGTTGCCGAGCGCGAGCGCCTCGGCGGCCGTGCTAGTGACTTCGGTAATGCCCGTGTTGTACTTCACGCGCTGCACGATCTGTTCGGCGAGCGCGATCAGATTCGCCGAGCTGCTCAGGCTCGGCACTGATTCGGCCAGTTCACGGACCGCCGCATCGGCCTCGGTCAAGCGCGTCGAACAGGTGAAATGCTCGAGCGGAATCGGCCCGACCGCGTCGGGCAAATGGCCGTCGATCAGCGGGATCGTGTCCACTTCGCCGGCCACGTGCAGACGAATCTCGCTATGCGGCTTGTTGATGACCAGCGTGTGCAGCACGTTGCCGTAAGCGTCGAAAGTCGCGTCGAGCTTGCCCGGCGCGTCGATGGCCCAGCGCCGCACGACCTGCGAGGCGCCGCTTGCCGGCGTCAGCCGCAGTTGCTGGATCGAATAATGGACAGTCGCTTCGTAGCGATAGGACGTGTCGTGGCGGATCGTCAGGTACATAAAGAAACTCCGTCAGGCGACTGGCAACATCAGATAGGTACGCGCAACCAGATTGCCCAGCTCGAACACGCGAGCGAGGAACTGTGTCAGATAGGCGTGCAGGCCGGCTTCGAAAATCTGCCGGATGTCGGAGTAGACGAGTTCGGCGCGCAGCTTGCCGGCGAACCGTTCGCACTGATTCGAGCCGGAGGTGCGCAGCATCGCCAGATTCACGCAGACGCCTTCGAGCGACGCCAGCAGCGAACGCGGCATCTGCTGATTCAGGATCATCAGTTCGACCACGCGCGCCGGCGTGACGACATCGCGATACACCTTGCGATAGATCTCCAGCGCCGACACCGAACTCAGGATCGAGGTCCAGTAATAGAAGTCTTCGAGCTGGCGCGCGGCATCGCGTGAATTCGGTTCGACGTCGGCAAAGCGCACGTCGAGAATCCGCGCGGTGTTGTCGGCGCGTTCGAGGAAAGTGCCGAGCTGCGTGAAGAAGAACGCGTCGTCCTGCAGCGCGGTGCCGATCGTCACGCCGCGCGACAGATGCGAGCGGAACTTGACCCACTCGAACAGCGCGCCCGGATTGCTCGCGGCCTGGCCGGACGAAGCGCGCTCATTGAATTCGAGCCATGTATCGTTGATGGTTTCCCACCACTCGGTCGTCAACGTGCCGCGCACGGCGCGGGCGTTTTCGCGCGCGGCTTGCAGACACGAATGGATACTCGACGGATTGGTCGCATCGGCCACCATGAAATCGAGCACGTTTTCGCGAGTCGGTTCGTCGTGGCGCTGCGCAAACGCGGTTTCGAGTTCGGAGATGCGCAGCACCGAGCGTTGCGCGCGCGCCTCCTGGTCGGGCGTCTGCGGCAACAGCAGCGCCTTCAGGTTGATATCGAGCATGCGGGCGGTGTTCTCCGCGCGCTCCATGTAGCGGGCCATCCAGAAAAGGTGATCGGCGGTTCGGCTTAGCATGACGGCGTTCCGTATCTGATGACGCGAGGCCTCGTCGAAGTAAGAGGCTCGCGCTGGTTATCCGTGTGCGCCGGCGGCGCGCGTGTTACGTCTCACGTGCTGCCCGGCGCGTTGGGTTGCAGGCGCGGTTGCGTGAAGCTTGTGCGACCGCATCGGCAACCGCGTCAGTCGACCATCCACGTATCTTTGGTCCCGCCTCCCTGCGACGAATTGACGACGAGCGAGCCCTCCTGCAACGCCACCCGCGTGAGTCCGCCGGCGACCATCGTGACGGTCTTGCCGGACAGCACGAACGGACGCAAGTCGATATGACGCGGCGCGATGCCGGCTTCGACGAAGGTCGGACATGCTGAGAGCGCGAGCGTGGGCTGCGCGATGTACCCCGCCGGACGCGCGATCAGACGCTCGCGGAACGACTCGATTTCGGCTTTCGTCGAAGCCGGTCCGACGAGCATGCCGTAGCCACCCGCGCCGTGCACTTCCTTCACCACCAGTTCCGGCAAATGCGCGAGCGTGTACGCCAGATCGTCGGGCTTGCGGCACTGGAACGTGGGCACGTTGTTGAGGATCGGCTTCTCGCCGAGGTAAAACTCGATCATTTCCGGCACGTACGGGTAGATCGATTTGTCGTCGGCGATGCCAGTGCCCATCGCGTTCGCGAGCGCCACGCGGCCCGCGCGATACGCAGTCAGGAGACCCGGCACGCCGAGCGCCGAGTCGTTACGGAAAGCGAGCGGGTCGAGAAAATCGTCGTCGACGCGGCGGTAGATCACGTCGACGCGTTTCGGTCCTTGCGTGGTGCGCATGAACACATAGTTGTCGTCGACGAACAGATCCTTGCCTTCCACCAGCTCCACGCCCATCTGCTGCGCGAGGAACGTATGCTCGAAATACGCGGAGTTGTACATGCCCGGCGTGAGCACCACCACGACTGGATCGTCGACGCCTTCGGGCGCGACCGAGCGCAGCGTATCGAGCAACAGATCGGGATAATGCGCGACCGGCGCAATGCGGTTCTGCACGAACAGCTCGGGGAAAAGCCGCATCATCATCTTGCGGTTTTCGAGCATATAGGAGACGCCCGACGGCACCCGCAGGTTGTCTTCGAGCACGTAGAACTCGCCCTCGTCGCCCGCTCGCACCACGTCGACGCCGGCGATATGCGCGTAAACACCGAGCGGCACATTCACGCCCTGCATTTCAGGCCGGTATTGCGCATTGGTGTAGACCTGCTCGGCCGGCACAATGCCGGCGCGCACGATATTGCGGTCGTGATAGACGTCGTGAATGAACAGATTGAGCGCCTGCACGCGCTGACGCAAACCGGCCTCGAGCGTCTGCCATTCACCGCGCGGAATGATGCGCGGAATCAGGTCGAATGGGATCAGCCGCTCGGTGCCGGACAGATCGCCGTTCACCGCGAAGGTGATGCCGACCCGGCGAAACAGCAGGTCGGCTTCCGCACGCTTGCGTGCGATCGCTTCGTTGCCCTGCTTCACCAGCCACCGCTCAAAGCGCGCGTAGTGTGGCCGCACGGCATCGTCATGATGACGCATCTCGTCATAGCATCGCATGTCACGCCCCGCTCTTGTTGTCGGATAGAAGGCGAATGCGCTGCGCATTCGGTGTTCGACAATCGATCAAGCAAGCGCTATGCCATTGAGCTTTCCACGTACTAAACCGCTTGCATGCACGCGAATAGCGCATCCCGGCCGGCATGGCTTCGCTGCCATCGTACTGCGGCGGCCCATGATGCGCTAGTACAGTGCATACGTGGCACCGTGGTGCACCGATAGAGCAGGAGATGCAAGGTGCTCCGCGAAATCTCAACGCGCTGCGAACGTACACAAAAAATCCCCGTGGACTTTCACCCACGGGGATTCAGACAACATGTACAGCGGATCGTCCCGAGGAAATGTCCCTCGGGCCGTCTCACGCGTCAACCATTGTTAAAACAGCGGCGACGCGCGAAACGCGATCAGCCTGCAGCAGCGTCTTTCAGCTTCTTCAGCGGACGTGCCTTGATGCGCACGCTAGCCGGCTTGGCCGGGAACCAACGCTCTTCGCCCGAGAACGGGTCTTTGCCGAAGCGCTTCTTCTTCGCCGGGACAGCTTGCACGACGATCTTCAGAAGACCCGACAGCGTGAATTCGCCAGCGCCCTTCTTGTGCACGGCGCCGAGGATCGTGTCTTCGAGCGC
This sequence comes from Paraburkholderia phytofirmans PsJN, assembly GCF_000020125.1. Classification (NCBI taxonomy): domain Bacteria; kingdom Pseudomonadati; phylum Pseudomonadota; class Betaproteobacteria; order Burkholderiales; family Burkholderiaceae; genus Paraburkholderia; species Paraburkholderia phytofirmans. The sequence continues at coordinate 509,128 of NC_010676.1, read as the reverse complement.
AGCCAGAACAGCCTTGGCGGTCTTCGGTTCCACAGCAGCGCGTTCAGCGACGTGTGCAGCCAGCGAGGCCTTCGTGAAGGTGTCCTTGATCGGCGCCGGAGCGCTGGACGCCTTCACGGCGACCTTCTTAGCTGCGACGGCCTTCTTCGCAGGAACTTTCTTTGCAGCAACCTTCTTGGCGGGTACCGGGGCAGCAGCCTTCTTGGCCACCTTTTTTGCGGAAGTCGGCATGTTTCTCCTACCTGTTGTGGTCAGTGAATTGCACGAAGCGCACACCGTATGTGCACGCTTCAACGCCGGATTCTACAAGCGCTAATGCGATTTGCGCGACTCTTTTATGTATAACAGCGAAGGTTTGTTGCGCGGCGCAGACTGCGCAACACATTTTGATGCTTGTTTTAGCGGGTAAACGTGCGTCGAGGGGCCGGGCAACACGAACACGTAACGTACGTTACAAGTCATTTCGATGCATGAATAACGGCACTTTCTGCGCTTGGGCATCGTCGGCGGATCGCTCGATGATCGCGAAAAACACTTCATGGCTCGCACGTCATGTACTTTCACGCGGCGGAAAAAACACGCCTCCTGCAGCGAAAAACGCTGCAGGGGGAGGCCAATCTCGCCCTGCGACAGAAAATCGCGGGCGGCACTCAAAACAGTTTTACTGCCGACTGACGTGTTTGAGATCGTGTTCGCGTTGGCCTGCACCTTCTTGATTTAGACCAACACCACGTGCGTCGCGGGCCTATTGCGTGAGCCGCGGCAGGATGCCGGCGAGCTTGGTGAGCGCGGCATCGATGTGCTCGACCGCGATATTGCCGTAGCCGAACATCAGGCCCGGCTGCGGCTTCGCGCGGACATAAAACGGCGCGAGTCCATACAAGCCGATCGACGCTTCACGCGCCGCGCTCACCACCGCTTCTTCCGTCAGCGGCGCTTTCAGACGGGCCGCCATGTGGATGCCGGCGGTCGGCACGATCGGTTCGAACCAGGGTGCGAGGCCGCCATGCAGATGATCGAGCAGCATCGCGCGGCGCGCCGCGTAGGTCTTGTGCATGCGCCGCAGATGTTTGGCGAATTCGCCGTTGAGCATGAACGACGCGAGCGCCGTTTGCGTGAGCGTGCAGCCGTGCCAGTCGCCGATCTGGCGCGCCTTGATGAGCGGACCGTAGAGCGAGGCCGGGGGCACCACATAGCCGACGCGCAGTTCCGGAAAGATCGTCTTCGAAAACGTGCCGACGTAGGCGACCAGTCCGGCGCGGTCGAGGCTTTTGAGCGGCTCCATCGGGCGTCCTTCGAAACGGTACTCGCAGTCGTAGTCGTCCTCGATGATCACCGCGCCGCGTTTCTGCGCCCATTCGAGCAACTCGACGCGACGCTCGAGGCTCATCGGCATGCCGAGCGGAAACTGATGCGAAGGCGTCACGTAGACGAGCCGCGCCTTGTCCGGCAGCTTGCTGACGATCAGGCCTTCCGCATCCACCGGCACGGGCACCACGCGCGCGCCGGTCGCCTTCAGGCACGCATGCGCCGGCAAATAAGCGGGGTCCTCGATCGCCGCGACTTCGCCGGCGCGCAATGAGATACGCGCCAGCAGATCGAGCGCGTGCTGCGCGCCTTGCGTGACGATCACGTCTTCCCAGTTGCTCGAGACGGCGCGGTTGAAGGCCAGGTAGCGCGAGATCGCGAGGCGCAGCTCCTGCTCGCCGGCCGTATCGCGATAGATGCCGGGACCGCGCGCTTGCGCACGCAACGCGTGGTTCACGCAGCGGCGCCAGATGTCGAAGGGAAACAGCGTCTTATCGGTCGCGCCGCCGACGAAGTCTTGCGGCGACGCCACCGAAGGCTTCGGCAGAGGCAAGCTCTCGGGCATCTCGTCCCACAGCGGCTGGGCGCGCGCGGCGGCTTTCGCCCTGGCCCGTTCGCGCGACGACTCCGCGGCCCGCGCATGCGCGGAGCGCTCCACCGGCAGACGCTCCAGACCGTCAGCGACGAAAGTGCCCGAGCCGCCGCGCGCGCTCAGATAGCCTTCGGAGAGCAGCCGCTCGAACACGTCGAGCGTGGTCTTGCGCGACACGCCCAGTTGCGTGGCGAGCTCACGCGTGGACGGCAGACGCGTGCCGCCCGCGAGCCGGCCTTCGAGAATGCCCGCGCGCAACTGCCGATAGATCTGGCCGGACAGATCGTGATGACCTTCGACCGCGATATGGATTTCCATCCGGGTGGCTACCTTGAGTGTCTGGGAAACGGTTCGTTGGAAAGACCAATGGCAACCGTTAGCTTACCTCCGGCGGTTCTATCCCATGAACACCTTGGACACTTGAGCGCGCGGCGCTTCCAGATACAAAAATGGCGCGCCTTGCGTTGCGAGGCGCGCCATTTCTGTTTTACCGGCGCACATCATGGCGTGCGCCGCGTTCGTCGATCAGAGCTTGATTACTCCGCCACCGCCCCATTCAACGCCGCCGTTTGCCGCGCGCTCTCACGCGCCTCGTCGCTGCAACGCTGATGTTCACGCGAGAGCTTGCGCATCAACGGCAGCAACAGAACCGCCACCAGCGCGCCCACCGCCGCGAGCCAGCCGAGGCCCGTAAACAGCTTGGTATACAGCGGCAACGATTCCAGCGGATCCATATCGCCCGCCGGCATCTGCGCGAAATTCGCCACCACGCTGCCCAGATATTGCGACACGCCGGTCGCCACGAAGTAAGCGCCCATCATGAAACCGCTCATGCGCGCCGGCACGTAGCGCGCGATCATCGCGAGCCCCAGCCCGCTCACCAGCAATTCGCCGAGCGAATACAGACCGTAGCCGCCCACCATGAACCACGACGACACGCGTCCGTTCACCGCATAGTTGCCGCTCGCCGCATAGACGAAGAAGCCGGCCGCCACCACCGCGAAGCCGAACGCATACTTGACCGCCACCGGCACGTCCTTGCCGCTCTTCGCGAGCTTCGTGTACAGCAGCGCGAGCAGTGGACTCAGCAACATGATCCAGATCGGGTTGAGTGCCTGGAATTGCGCGGCGCTCCACGTGAACCACGTCTGGCCGAACAGAATGAAACGCGGATCGACGTTGCGCAACGCGAACAGCGTGAGCGACGTCGACATCTGCACATAGAACACGAAAAAGAGGATCACCTGCGCGGTCAGGATCAGCGCGGCGACGAGCCCAGAACGCTCCGAGCGTTCGCACTTCATCAGCATGTAGCCGAAGATCGCGAGAATCGCGACGCCCGCCGTGTACACGCAGGCCACCGCGATCGCCTTGTGCTGCAGCACGAACATGGTCGCCGCGCCGAGCGCGAGGCCGCCCAGCGCCACCGCGCCGACGCGCTTCCAGCGCACCGGTTCGGCGTCCGGCGCGGAGCCGATATGCGCGAGCGTACGGAACATGATGAAGTAGTTCAGCATCGACAACAGCATCCCCGCGCAGCACACGGCGAAGGCCGTATGCCAGCCCCAATGGTCCTTGATCCACGGCGTGGCGAGCATCGACACCGTCGAGCCGATGTTGACCGCCATGTAGTAGATCGTGAATGCGCTGTCGATACGCGCGTCGTCGCCTTCATAAATGCGTCGCACGAGATTCGCGGCGTTGGCCTTGAAGAGGCCGTTGCCGACCACGATCACGCCGAGCGACGCATACATATAGGCAAGCTGGTCGTTGGGCAGCGCCAGCATGAAATAGCCGACGGACAGCACGCCGGCGCCGAAGATCATCGTGCGCCGCGCGCCGAGAATCTTGTCGCCGATCCAGCCGCCGATCGACGGCGACGCGTACACCAGCGCCGTGAATGCGCCCCACGTGAGCGTGGCGTGGCTGTCGGTGAACTGCAGCTTGTCGATCATGAACAGCACGAGCAGCGCGGCCATGCCGTAATAGCCGAAGCGCTCCCACATCTCGATCAGAAAGACCGTCGAAAACGAACGGGTCTGCGAGACGCGTGCGCCCGCCGGAGTGGTTGAATTCATCGTGTACCTCTTGTTCAAACGGTTGCGGCGTCGCGCGAACTGGCCGCGCGGCGCGTGAAACGGAATCTGGAAAGACAGTCGGCGAAGCGTGCGTCCTCATGCGGATGCAGCAGGCGCACAGACGCAGCGCGTTAGCGCGCTTATCCGCACGTTAAAGCGCCAAACCAGCAGATAAACCAGGGGATGGGATCGAAGCCTGTCTCGCGAAACGCTCCGCGGCAAGTCCTATTGGGCGACACTGCGCCACACCGGGCTCGGACTCCGGCATGCGGAGCGGGCTCAATGATAAAGCATCGCGACGAACGGAGATTTCGAGGGCGGCACAGCGCGGCGTTGCTATACGGCGGCAGGCGGAAAGCCCGCGGCGGAAAAAATCGGCAGTGATGGTCATGTCCTTGCGCCGGCCGCCGTTCGGTTGGAACGTGCCGGACAGTGTTCCGCCGCGCAGGATCGCTGCGGGCGAAATGATAAACAGCGGCCGGATTCGCGTGTGATGGTGTCCACATGCGCGCCCGTCCGCAAGCGGGCCTGATTCTGCAAACAGAAACATCCCAAGTCACTCAGGGAATTCACTGAGCCTGCGTCGATTACATGCCATTACGCCCATATGATTTCGCCGAATCGGTGCGTGCCGGCGCAAATAGCCTTTAGTGTCATACGCTTAACCGTCTCGATACTCATATTGCATAACCGCGTCTATCAGCGTGCATACTGCAATCGTCACTCCGATTGTTCGTCGTTTCCAGAAATAAACAGTCGTTTTAGCCGGGGTTAGTTTCGATTCTGGCAACATAGAGTGCTGTCTCGAAATGTGGTCACTCGCAACCACATGGGGCTGAAAAGCCTGCAGTCCCGCCCAAGACCGCAATCAAACCATATTTACTTATATCAAACAAATTTTGACGGGCTAATTTCCTCCTGCTATGGTCACGACAATTCAAAAAAGCAATCCGGCACTAGAAATCGGCAGCAAGATCCGCGCGCTGCGCCAACGGCTCAAGCGCACGCTGGATGACACGGCAACCGCGGCGGGAATCTCCAAGCCGTTTTTGTCGCAAGTCGAGCGCGGGCTGGCGTCACCGTCCATTACGTCGTTGGCCGGGATCGCTCACGCACTCGGCGTCACGGTGCAGTATTTCGTCGACACACCCAGCGAGGAACGCTGTGTGAGCCGGGGCGATCAGTTGAAGTTTTTCGGTTTTGCGGACTCGGCCAATCTGTTTGCGCGGCTGACCAACCTGACGGGCGGCCGTCAGCTCGAAGCGATCCTGGTGAGGATGCCGCCCGGGCAGAAGCGCTCCGAAGTGACCACGCATGCCGGAGAAGAGTTTGTTTATGTGATCGACGGCGAAGTGTCGTTGACGCTGGAAGGCAAGACGTTCGTGTTGCACGCGGGAGACAGCGCGCATTACGAATCAACGGTGCCGCACAGCTGGGTGAACACCGCGCGCATCGAGTCGGTGGTCGTCTGGGTGGGCACACCGAGACTGTTCTAAAAAGCAGGCACCTTATCCGGTTGAGCCGGCGAGGGATTGCCTGCATTACGCAATGTAAGGAATCCTGCATGTCGCGCTACCATCACGAGCAACAAGGGCCGCCCTGGCCCGGGCAACGCAGCTAAACCGGCGCCCTGGCGCCAGCGCGTTTCTCTCTCGACCTTTCCTGCGATCTCAACCGATGAAAACCCCGTTCGTCTACACGACGGCGCTGGCCGCGCTCGTCCTCACGTTTGCCCCTTCCGCTTTCGCCGTCACGGTGCCGCCTGGCGTCACGCTTGCCGCCAGCCAGGAGATGACCCGCCAGGTGCCGGGCGAAACCGAATCGCTCGACCCCGCGCATATCGAATCGTGGACCGGCAACACGATCGGCCTCGACCTGTTCGAAGGGCTGACGCGCATGGACGCGAGCGGCGCGATCGTGCCGGGCGTCGCCGAGTCGTGGTCGCGCAGCGGGCCGAATACATGGGTTTTCAAGTTGCGCCACGATGCGCGCTGGAGCAACGGCCAGCCGGTCACGGCGTCCGACTTCGTCTACTCGTGGCAACGCGTGCTCGATCCGAAGACGGGTTCGAAATACACGGTGCTGGTCGAATTCGTGAAGAACGCCAAGGCGATTCTCGCCGGCAAGGCGCCGCTTTCGAGCCTCGGCGTGCGCGCCGTCGATCCGTACACGCTCGAAGTCACGACCGAAGTGCCCGCCACATTCTTCCCGCAGCTCACGGCCATGGCGACGATGACGCCGGTCAACCGCGCGGTCGTGACGAAGTTCGACGGCGATTGGACCCGTCCGGGCAACTTCGTGGGCAATGGCCCGTATGCACTGACCGACTGGCAGCCGAGCAACCGTCTGGTGGCCACCAAAAGCCCGACGTACTGGAATAACGGCAAGGTCGTGATCACGAAAGTGACCTACCTGCCGATCGAAAACGACGAAACGGCCATGCGCATGTACCAGGCCGGCCAGTTCGACTACACGTATTCGATTCCGTCAGGCGTCTATTCACAAGTGAGCAAGCAGTTCGGCCCCGAGCTGAAGACCGGCCTGCAGATCGCCACGTACTACTACAGCCTGAATAACGACGACCCTGCCTTCAAAGATAAACGCGTGCGCCAGGCGCTCGCGATGGTGCTCGACCGCGACCTGCTGACCAAGCGTCTGACAGCCGACGGCGAAGTGCCGATGTACGGCCTGATCGCCAAAGGCACCGAAGGTTCAGGTGTCTTCACGCCGGAGTGGGCGAACTGGCCGATGGCCAAGCGCGTCGACTACGCGCGCAACCTGCTGAAGACCGCGGGCTATTCGGACGCGAAGCCGCTGACGTTCACGCTCACCTACAACACCAACGACCTGCACAAGAAAGTCGCGCTGTTCGCCACCTCGGAATGGCGCACCAAGCTCGGCGTGACCGCCAAGCTCGAAAACGTCGAATACAAGGTGCTGCTCAAGCAACGCCACGACGGCAAGGTGCAGGCCTCCCGCGACGGCTGGTTCGTCGACTACAACGACGCCAACTCGTTTTTCGATCTGATCCGCTGCAACAGCGTCCAGAACGACCAGCACTACTGCAACCCGCAAGTCGACAAGCTGATCGACGAAGGCAACCAGCAGCTCGACGACGCGAAGCGCACCGCGTTGTTCACGCAGGCGCACGATCTGGCCATGAACGATTACCCCGTGGTATCGCTCTTCCAGTACTCGGCCGACCGGCTGGTCAAGTCGTACGTTGGCGGCTATAAGCCGACCAACTACCTCGACATGCGCGCCACGCAAGACATGTATCTGACCAAGCACTAAACGCGGGGAGCACCGTCATGCTGGCCTATACGCTGCGCCGCACGCTCTGGGCGATCCCGACGATTCTCGCCGTGATCACCGCGTGCTATCTGCTGCTGCATCTCACCCCGGGTGGCCCGTTCGACACCGAGAAGCAACTCTCGGCCGCCGTGCTCGCGAACCTGAACGCCAAGTATCACCTCGACGAACCGTTGTGGCTGCAGTACCTCCACTACCTCGGCTCGCTGCTGCACGGCGACCTCGGGCCGTCGTTCCGCTACGCCGACTGGTCGGTCAACGATCTGGTGTGGAAAGCACTGCCGGTGAGCCTCGGCGTGGGCGGCGTGTCGGTGCCGATCGCGCTCGTAATCGGCGTCGCGCTCGGCACGGTGGCCGCGGTGCGGCGCGACCGCTTCGTCGATCACTTCGTGATGGTGCTCGGCAATCTCGGCAACGTGGTGCCGCCCTTCGTGCTGGGACCGGTGCTGGTGTGGATCTTCGCGATCCTGCTGAAAACGTCCGAAGGGCACGGCTGGCTGCCGGCCGGCGGCTGGGGCGAAGGCGAATGGCGCTATCGCGTGCTGCCGATCGTGCTGCTCACCATCATCAACGTCGCAGCGATTGCGCGTGTGATGCGCGGCAGCATGATCGAAGTGCTGTCGGGCAACTTCATCCGCACCGCACGCGCCAAGGGTTTGCCGGGCCGCACGATCGTGTTGCGTCACGCGATGAAGCCGGCGCTGATGCCGGTCGTCTCGCTGCTTGGCTCGATCTGCATCTCGTCGATCACCGCGGCGGTGGTCACCGAATCGGTGTTCGCGCTGCCGGGCCTCGGCCAACTGGTCGTCAACGGTGCAATCAATCGCGACTACACCCTCGTGCTCGGCCTCGTCGTGCTGACGACCGCGGTCGCCGTGCTCTTCAATCTGCTGGTCGACCTCGCGTATGCGTGGCTCGATCCGCGCATCCGGTACTGATCCATGCCCCGCTCAATTCAATCGACTGCCGCGGCGCTCGATCCGCTCGCGGCCATCGCCAGGGCGCCGCGCTCACGCGGCCCGCTCGCCACCGCCGCGTGGCGCTTCGTGCGCAACCGCGCCGCATTCGCGGGCTTCGTCGTGCTGATGCTGATCGTGATCGCGTGCGTGGCGGGTCCGTGGCTGCTGCCGAACAATCCCATCGACAGCGACTGGAGCGCGATCAGCCTGCCGCCGACGCTGCAAAACATGCATTGGTTCGGCACCGACGAACTCGGCCGCGATCTGCTCGCGCGCACTTTGCAAGGCGGGCGCGTGTCGCTCGAAGTCGGTCTGCTCGGCACGCTGGTGTCGGGCCTGATCGGGGTCGCGTATGGCGCGACAGCGGGCTATCTCGGCGGACGCGTCGACGCGGTGATGATGCGCATCGTCGACATGATGTACGCGATTCCCTACATGCTGATCGCCATCCTGATGATGACGATGTTCGGCCGCGCTTTCTATCTGGTCGTGCTTACTATCAGCGCGTTTTCGTGGCTCGACATGGCGCGCGTGGTGCGCGGCCAGACGCTGTCGTTGCGCTCGCGCGAATTCATCGACGCGGCGCGAGCGATCGGCGTGAGTTCGGGCTCGATCATCGCGCGTCACATCGTGCCGAATCTGTTCGGCGTGGTCGTGGTGTACGCGAGTGTGACGGTGCCGAACATCGTGCTGACGGAATCGGTGCTGTCGTTTCTCGGCCTCGGCGTGCAGGAGCCGATGACGAGTTGGGGCGTGCTGATTCAGGACGGCGCGCAGAAGCTCGAATCGATGCCGTGGCTGCTGCTGTGCCCGGCCGTGATGCTGTGCGTGACGCTGTATTGCGTGAATTTCGTCGGCGATGGTTTGCGCGACGCATTCGATCCGAAGGACCGCTGACATGCCGCTACTCGAAGTCAAAGACCTCAGCGTGCGCTTTACGCGCCGCGAAGGCGCACCCGTCGACGCGGTGCAAGGCGTGTCGTTTTCGCTCGAGGCCGGCCGCACGCTCGGCATAGTAGGCGAATCGGGCTCAGGCAAGAGCCAGACCGTAATGGCGCTTCTTGGCCTTCTGGCCGGCAACGGCAAGGTATCGGGCAGCGCGACTTATCGCGGCGAAAACCTGCTGACCATGAACGAAGCCTCGCTGAACAAGATTCGCGGCGACCGCATCGGCATGATCTTTCAGGACCCGATGACCTCGCTGAATCCGTTCCTGACGATCGAACGGCAGATGACCGAGACGCTGCAACTGCATCGCAAGATGTCGCGCCGCGAAGCGCGCCGCCGCGCCATTGAAACGCTGGAATCGGTGCGCATTCCCGATGCCGCGCGCCGGATCGGCATGTACCCGCACGAGTTTTCGGGCGGCATGCGTCAGCGCGTGATGATCGCCATGGCGCTGCTCTCCGAGCCCGAAATCCTGATTGCCGACGAACCCACCACCGCGCTCGACGTCACCGTGCAGGCGCAGATCATCGAGCTGCTGCGCGAACTGAATCGCGAACGCGGCACGGCGATCATTCTGATCACGCACGACATGGGCGTCGTGGCCGGCCTGTGCGACGACGTGATGGTGATGTACGCGGGCCAGACCGTCGAGCAGGCGAGCGCCGCCGCGCTGTTCGCCGCGCCGACGCACCCGTACACGCTCGGCCTGCTGAACGCGCTGCCGCGCCTCACTGACGATGACGACGACCGTCCGCTGCAAACCATTCCAGGCAATCCGCCGCTGCCCGGCGAAGTCGGTGCGGGTTGTGCCTTCGCGCCGCGCTGTGGGTATTGCACCGAACGTTGCCGTGAATCGCGGCCGCCGCTTGCCGCCTCTGCTGATCACGTCGACGCGCTGCGCGCCTGCCATCGCCCAGTGGGTGAAATTCTCGAGGCACAACACGTATGAACACCACTTCGCTTGCAAATCAGGACGCGGCAACGTTGCTGCGCGTCGACAATCTCAAGGTGCAATTCGGCGTGCCGCGCGGCGGCTTTCCATGGTCCGGCAAAGCGACGCTGCGCGCGGTGGACGGCGTGTCGTTCAACGTGCGGCGCGGCGAAACCGTGGGACTCGTCGGTGAATCGGGTTGCGGCAAGTCGACGCTTGCGCGCGCGATCATCGGCCTCGCGCCGGTCGCGAGCGGCAGCGTGCGCTGGCTCGGCGACGAAACCGTGCTGCCCGGCGCACGCCGCAATACCTCGCGTTTGCGCCGCGACGTGCAGATGATTTTCCAGGACCCGCTCGCCTCGCTCGATCCGCGCATGACGATCGAACAGATCGTTTCCGAACCGTTGACGACGCACGGCCAGGATGTCGCCCGTGCCGATGTACAGCGGCGCGTGCTCACCATGCTCGAACGTGTCGGCCTCAACGCGCAGCATCTGCGCCGTTACCCGCACGAGTTTTCCGGCGGCCAGTGTCAGCGCGTCGGCATTGCGCGCGCGCTGATCGGCGAACCGCAACTGGTGATCTGCGACGAGCCGGTGTCCGCGCTCGACGTGTCGATCCAGGCGCAGATCGTCAACCTGCTGCGCGATCTGCAACGCGAACTGTCGCTCTCGCTTCTGTTCGTCGCGCACGATCTGGCCGTGGTGAAAGCAATCAGCCACCGCGTGCTGGTGATGTATCTGGGTCGCGTGATGGAATTCGGCGACAAGCGCGAGGTGTACGGCACGCCGCGCCATCCGTACACGCGGGCGTTGCTCTCGGCCGTGCCGGTGCCCGATCCGGTGGTGGAGCGCGCGCGCCGCCATTTGCTGTTGCGCGGCGAAATTGCCTCGCCGCTCAATCCGCCTTCCGGCTGCGCGTTTCGCACGCGCTGCCCGGATGCAATCGACGCCTGTGCCCGGGAGATTCCGCAACCCGTCACGCACGGCGCGAGGGCGACACGGGTCGCGTGTATTCGCGTGGAAGACACCGTGAGGTAAGTGCCGCCGAGGCACCGCCTGCACACCGAAAGATCCGAAAGATTAAACCGTATTCCCGGCGCGGCGGGCCGTCGCGCCGCTGGATTCGTTCGTCCTGCCAACCGCGGAACGAGCGATAAGCATGGACTGGCTAACCGCCAGCCAAAGATTCACCACAATAATCAGAGACGTACTTAATGAAAGATACCCGATCAAAAAACCGGTCAAAAAAAACCGGAGCAGCAACGTTCTTTTACTGCGCATTCACGCTTCCCGCACTGACATTGGCTGCAAACGCGTATGCCGACGACGGCGTCACGGAGCCCACCTCCGAGGCGTCTAAAACTCAAACGGTCGCGCAAACGTTGTCGTCCCCCGCGCAACTCGCACAGACCGCGCAGCCCACAACCACGCAGCAAAACAACTCGTCCAGCAAGCGTCGCGCTGAACAAGGCGGCCAGGTGCGTAACGACCAGCCCGACACCACGAACGCCATCGTCAACGCAGAGGCCAGCCAGACAGTCACGCCGCCCGCGCCGCCGTCGAGCCAGGCGGCGAGCAAGGGTTTTATCGCGGACAGCCATCTGAATCTGCAGTTTCGCAACTACTCCGACTACTTCCAGGCACCCAACACGATCTACCGTCACGCGTGGGTCCAAGGCGCGCAGGCCAACTTTGAATCCGGCTACACGCAAGGACTGATCGGCTTCGGCATCGATGCGTCGCTGTTCGGCGCGCTCAAGCTCGACGGCGGCAACGGCGCGGGCAACATGGTGCACGTGGGCAAGGACGGCGGCGGTTCGCAGCAACTCGCGTGGGCGTATCCCGGCATGTACGACATCAAAGGACGCATTTCGGAAACAGTCGTGAAGTACGGCTTGCAGGACGTGACGAACCCGTTCCTCGAACCGCACGACAACCGCGCGTTGCCGCCGACCTTCCTCGGCGTCTCGATGGTCAGCAACGATCTCGCGCACACTGAGCTTCAGGCCGGCAGCTTCACCAAAGTCGACGCGCGCGGCCACACCAACCTGACCAATCTCACCACCTCGTACGGCGGCACGCGGATCGATCGCCTCACGTATGTGGGCGGCACGTGGCACTACGCGAAGAACGGCGAGATGGCGCTGTACGTCGATCAGGCCGACGACGTCTGGCGTCAGTACTACGGTTCTGTTGCGCAATCGTTCGGCGATCCGACCACCATCAAGTGGAGCGGTCTCGCCAACATCTACTCGACGCACGACACCGGCGCGTCGCGTCAGGGGCACATCAACAGCAATGCGTACAGCGTGTCGGTCTCCGCGCAGCACGGCCCGCATGCGCTGCTGCTCGGCTACCAGCAGGTGCTCGGCGACCAGTTCTTCGACTACGTCAACGAGACCAACGGTATCTACCTGACCAACTCGATGGACGTGGACTACAACGCGCCACACGAACAGTCGCTGCAATTGCGCTATACGTTCGACGGCAAATACGCCGGCGTGCCCGGGCTCAAGGCGATGTTCTGGGGGCAATACGGTTGGGGCGCGGATGCGTCGGCGGGTGCGGCGGAGAATGCCTCGCCTTCGGCGCCGCTGCATGATCTGTACTGGAAGAACGGCGAGCCGGTGCATGGCCACCATCACGAGTTCGGTTTCATTCCGAGCTACACGCTGCAAAGCGGACGCTTCAAGGACACGAAGGTTACGTTCATCGCGATGTGGCACAACAGCCAGTATCACTACTCGGACGGCAACAATATGGAGTACCGGCTGGTCGTGAATGTGCCGGTGAAGGTGTTCTAAGCGGATCGAGGCGGCACGGTTTGCGCGCTGCCTCGTTCGTCGCGCATGCGTTCAGCCGGTGATCCGCTCAGTGGTCATCGCTCGCGATAAGCCATGCATCGGCCGGCGCAACGCGACATCGAAAGGATTGGTTTGCGGGCCGATCGCATCGGCCTGCCGCCGCAGCAATTCGACCACCATCGGCAGACGATCGTCGCCGAGACGCGCGGCCAGCGTGCCGACGCTCAACGCCGCCACCGCCACGCCCGTGCGGTCCAGAATCGGCACCGCCACGCCCGCCATACCATCGAGCACGCCGCTATTGCGGCCCGCGTAGCCCAACTGGCGCACGCGTTCGATCTCGGTGCGCAAATACACTTCGTCGAGCACGCCGTAGCCGCGAATGCGCGGCACGTTGAAGCGGATGATCTCTTCGCGCTCCGCCTCGGGCAAAAACGCGAGAATCGCCAGACTGCCCTGCCCGACTCCCAGAGCCACGCGCCCGCCGATATCGCCGGTGAACGAGCGGATCGGAAACGGCCCCTCGCAGATGTCGAGGCACACCGCGTCGAAACTGCTTTTGACGAGCAGAAAGATCGTATCGCCGAGACTCGCGCACAGACGCAATAACGCAGGACGGCATAGCGTGCGCATGCCGCTCGGATTGCCGGCCTGCGCCGCGAGCGCGAAAAAATCCACACTTAGCCGGTACAGCTTGGAGCTTTCGTCCTGCTCGACGATGCCCTCCGCGATCAGCGCATGCAGGATGCGATGCACGGTGCCCTGTGTCAGCCCGACCGCTTTCGCGAGACGCGTGACGCGTCCGCCGTCCGGTTGCGCTTCGGACAATGCGCGGATGACCGCGAACGCACGCTCCAACATGCCGGGGCCGGGAGCGCTGCCTGTGTCTGCGGTGTCGGGGTGAGTATCTCGTTTGGCGGCAGGATTCATTTCAATGGCTTCGGATTATTTCACTGATCGGAACACTATAAAGTGTTTTATCCGTCAGCGGAATCATGATCGCGTTCCCGAGTGCCAACGTTGTGCCGATAATTCATAGGGATTTTCCGGAGGTCATGCAGCGGAACACTCGCCATCGGTTTCAACAAATACATTTCGTTTAGCGGAATTTTTTCGAATCTTATACCGTTAAACGGAATTTGAAATTGACTGACGGTAATTTGGCTAGCTAGAGTCGGCGTCATCGAGGCAGTAGTCGGTTGAACCGGTGTCGAACCATCCAAAGGCCAGATCATGTCGTTCCTCACACTCACGGACGTAACGAAATCGTTCGGCGATCTGCAGGCAGTCGCCGACGTGAACCTGTCGGTGGAAAAAGGCGAGTTCGTTTCGTTGCTCGGGCCGTCCGGCTGCGGCAAGACCACGACCTTGCAGATGATCGCGGGCTTCGTCGAGACGACGCACGGACGCATCACGCTCGACGGCCGCGACATCACGCACATGAAACCGAACAAGCGTGGTCTCGGCATCGTGTTCCAGAGCTACGCGCTGTTTCCGCACATGAGCGTCGCGGACAACGTCGGCTTCGGGCTGGAGATGCGCAACATCGACAAGGCCGAGCGCAAGGAGCGTATTCGCGAAGCGCTGTCGCTGGTGCGCCTCGATACGCTCGCGCATCGCTTTCCGCGCGAACTCTCCGGCGGTCAGCGTCAACGGGTGGCGCTTGCCCGCGCCATTGTGATCGCGCCGCCGGTGCTGCTGCTCGACGAACCGATGTCCAATCTCGACGCCAAACTGCGCGAAGACATGCAGTTCGAACTACGCGGCATTCAACGCAAGATCGGCACGACCACCATCATGGTGACGCACGATCAATCCGAAGCGCTGTCGATCAGCGATCGCGTGGTGGTGATGGAAGCCGGCCGCATTACGCAGATCGACACGCCGTACGAAGCGTACGAGCGCCCGGAAAATCGGTTCGTCTCGCAGTTCATCGGCAAGGCCAACATGCTGCCGGGCACCGTGGTGGCGCGCGACGGCGACGCGATCCGCATCGACCTAGGCCACGATCTCGCCGAGACGGGACACACGGCGCAATTGCCGGCGCGCGAGCGCGTGGTCGGCGTCGGCGACGCGGTGACCTTGTGCATCCGTCCGGAAAAATTGCGGCTGTGCGCACCGAACGCGGGACGTGTGCCGGCCACCGTGACGAGCCGCTTCTTTCTCGGCAGTCAATGGCTGTACCGATTGGACAGCCGCCTTGGCGAAGTGCTGGTGTGCTGCCAGAACGAAGGCACGGAACCGCTGCCCGAAGGCGCGACGGTCGGCGTCGACTGGAACAGCGAGGCGATCCGCTTCATTCAACGGGACGCGCATCATGGCTAGTACGCTGCCCGCCGCCGACAATCCCGACATGAAATCCGGCAACGTCCGCCGCGCGCCATGGCACGCGTTTTTGCCGCTCTGGCTGATGTGCGCGCCGGCCTTTCTGCTGTTCGTGGCGCTCGTGCTTGTGCCGCTTCTGATGACGCTGGTGCTGACCTTCTATCGCTTCGATCCGGCCAGCGGACCGATCGCCGCGTTCCAGTTCGGCAATTACGCAGAAGTGCTGAGCTCGTCGTATTACCACACCATCTTTCTGCGCACCTTCGGCATTGCGTTTCTGGTGACGCTGCTGTGCATCGTAATCGGCACGCCGGAAGCGTACGTGCTCTCTCGAATGCGCGATCCGTATCGCTCGATGTTCCTGCTGGTGATTCTCGCGCCGCTGCTCGTTTCGGTGGTAGTGCGGGCGTTCGGCTGGAGCATGCTGCTCAACACCAACGGCCTCGTGAACCAGGCATTCGGTCTGGTCGGACTCGGGCCGTACAAACTCGAGTACACCACCTTCGCGATCGTCATCGCACTCGTGCACGTGATGCTGCCGTTCATGGTGATTCCAGTGTGGACCGCTTTGCAGAAGCTCGACCCGCAAACGGAAAACGCCGCGCTGTCGCTGATGGCGTCGCCCGCCACCACGCTGCGCCGCATCGTTCTGCCGCAACTGACGCCGGGCATTCTGTCGGGCAGCCTGATGGTGTTCGGCTTGTCGGCGAGCGCCTTCGCGATTCCCGGCCTGCTCGGCGGTCGACGCCTGAAAGTGGCCGCCACCGCCGTCTACGACGAATTCCTCGGCTCGCTGAACTGGCCGCTCGGGGCGACCATCGCGCTTCTGCTGCTGGTCGCGAATCTGATTGTGATGCTCACGTACTACCGGGTTCTGGAACGCAAGTACACCCGAAGCCTCGGTTAATTTATCGGCCCTCTCGTCAGCACATTCAGTGAAGTCATCATGAGAAAAAACGGCCCCATCGCGCTGATCTTCCACACGCTCGTGATTGCGTTCGTGCTCGCGCCGCTCGTGATCGTCGTGCTGGTCGCCTTCACGCCCGACGAAACGCTCACGCTACCCACGCACGGCGTCTCGTTGCGCTGGTTCCGCGCGATTCTCAATTACCCGGATTTCATCGGCGCGTTCTTCAACAGCCTGAAGCTGGCATTCGCTTCGGCGACGCTGTCGCTGATCGTGGCGCTGCCCGCCGCGCTCGCCATCGGCCGTGCGCGTTTTCCGGGGCGCAGCTTTCTCAACGGCCTGCTGCTGTCGCCGCTCGTGATTCCCGGCCTCGTACTCGGCATCGCACTGCTGCGCTTCTTCGCGCTGATCGGCGCAACCGGCTCGTTCGCGTGGCTCGTGCTTGCGCACATGATCATCATCACGCCGTTCGTGATGCGGCTCGTGCTGGCTTCGGTGAGCGGCCTCGACCGCAGCATCGAGCATGCCGCGCACTCGCTCGGCGCCGATCCGTGGACCACGTTTCGCCGCATCACTTTTCCGATGATTCTGCCGGGCATTACCGGCGGCTGGCTGCTGGCCTTCATCAACAGCTTCGACGAATTGACGATGTCGATCTTCGTCACCTCGCCGCAAACCGTCACGCTGCCGGTGCGCATGTACATGTACGCGACCGAATCGATCGATCCGATGATGGCCTCCGTCTCCGCGCTGGTGATCTTCATTACCGGTGGCGCGATGCTGCTGCTCGACCGCGTGTATGGCCTGAACCGCATTCTGATCGGCCAGCACTGATGTCTTCTTCCGACCACGCTCTCATGCCGTCCACGTTGCCGTCCACTCAAAATGCCGCATCGCAGTTCATCCGTTTGGCGGAAACGCGGCGTGAACCGCTGCACTTCTTTATCGACGGCCAGGAAGTCGCCGCACTGCAAGGCGATACGCTGCTGACAGCCGTGCTGATGCAGCAACGCCGCGTGCGCGAAAGCGAATTCAGCGGCGCGCCGCGCGCCGGCTTCTGCCTGATCGGCGCATGTCAGGACTGCTGGATGCGCACCGAAGACGGCAAACGCGTGCGCGCGTGCTCGACGCCCGTGACCGAAGGCATGCGCGTGCTCACCCGGATCGCTGCTGTAGTAACCAGTGCCGGCGCCGCGGACGAAAACGGAGAGGCCCGATGAGCGACGAACGCCGCATCGTGATCGTCGGCGCCGGGCCGGCGGGCGTACGCGCCGCCGAGACGCTGGTCGCGGCCGGCGTGAAGCCGATCGTGATCGACGAAAACGCGCGCTGGGGCGGCCAGATCTATCGGCAACCGCCGGCGAACGGCGGCTTCGAGCGCTCGAAAAAAACGCTCTACGGTTTCGAAGCGCACAAGGCCGAAGCCTTGCACTCGACCATGGCCGCGCTTCTGCCTCATCTCGACTATCGTCCCGACACGCTCGCGTGGGCCTGCGAAGCCGGTCGCCTCGATACCTTGCACGCGGGACGCGAACTGCGCGTGCCGTTCTCGCACCTGATCATTGCCAGCGGCGCGACTGACCGCGTGCTGCCGGTGCCGGGCTGGACTCTCCCCGGCGTCTACACGCTCGGCGCGGCCCAGGTCGCGCTGAAGGCGCAAGGCTGCGCGATCGGCCGACGCGTCGTGCTGGCCGGCACCGGACCGTTGTTATATCTCGTGGCGTATCAGTACGTGAAAGCGGGCGCGCAGGTCGTGGCCGTACTCGACACGAGTCCGTTCTCACAGCAGATCGCCGCGGCGCCGAAACTCGCGCGTCTGCCGGGCACGTTCGCCAAAGGTCTGTACTACGTCGGCTGGCTGAAAACGCATGGCGTGCGGATCGAGCGCGATGTGACGCTGGTGGGCATTCGCGGCGTGGATGGTGTGCAAGCGCTCGAATGGCGCGCTTCGCGTGAAGGCTCGCCGACCGAAACCATTGCATGCGACGCGGTCGGCGTGAGCTTCGGCCTGAAACCCGAAACGCAGCTCGCCGATCTCGCGGGCTGCCGCTTCCGTTTCGATGCGACCAACCGGTGCTGGCTGCCTGAAGTCGACCCGGCGGGACGCAGTTCCGTGCGCGGTCTCTATCTTGCCGGCGACGGCGCGGGCATCGCCGGCGCGGACGCCGCCGAACTGGCCGGCCGCCGCGCCGCGCTCGCTTTGCTCGACGACCTCGGCATCGCGCATCCGCGTGGTGCGGGCATGCCCGACGCGGCATCGATCGAGCGTAGTCTGAAACGTATCGCGGTGTTTCGCGAGGGCATCGAAACGGCTTTCGCGCCACCGGCCAACTGCGCGTCGCAATGGCCCGACGACATGACCGTGTGCCGCTGCGAAGAGATCGACGCGGGTACCTTGCGACGCTGCATTCGCGGCGGCGAAGCGAATGAGATCAACCGGCTGAAGGCGCTCACGCGCGTCGGCATGGGCCGCTGCCAGGGGCGCATGTGCGGCGAAGCCGCGCTCACTCTCCTCGCCGAGGAAACCGGCAAGCCGCTCGACGCAGTCGGCCGTTTGCGCAGCCAGCCGCCCGTCAAACCGATTCCGCTCGCGCCGGAAATGTATGCCGACGACCTCGCCGAAATTCCCGCGGAGGCGCGCGATGAGTAACACGCTGCATTACGACGTCGCGATTGCGGGCGGCGGCCTGGTCGGTTCATCGGCGGCATTGGCGCTCGCGAAGCGCGGCTTGCGCGTCGGCCTGTTCGAGCGGCGCTATTGCGGCGCGCAGGCAAGTGGCGTGAATTACGGCGGCGTGCGCTGTCAGGGACGGCCGGTCGAACAGATGCCGCTCGCCATTCGCGCACGGCGCATCTGGGACCGCTTGCCGGAGTTGATCGGCATCGACGGCGAGTTCACGGTGTCGGGACATTTGCGCCTCGCGCGTAGCGAAAGCGATCTCGCCGCGCTGCAGACGTGGGCCGACATGGCACGCGATTTTGGACTGCACGCGCAACTCGTCAGCGGCGCGGCGTTCCGCCAGCGCTACCCGTGGCTCGGGCCGGCGGCGGTAGGCGGCTCGCTGTGCGCGACCGACGGCCATGCGAACCCGCGGCTGGTGTCGCCCGCCTTCGCGCGCGCAGCGCGGGCCGCCGGTGCGGACGTGCGCGAGCAAACCGAACTCACCGACATTCATCACGACGGCACGCGTTTTCAACTGCGCGCCGGCGATCTGCGCGTCAGTGCCGACTGGCTCATCAATTCGGCGGGCGCGTGGGCGAATACGGTGGCCGGTTACTTCGGCGAAACCGCGCCGATGAAACCGATCTACCCGAACATGTGGGTCACCGAACCGCTGCCGCTTTTCATCACGCACAACCTGGGCGTGTACGGCGGCGGCATCTACGCGCGGCAAGTGGCGCGCGGCAATTGCGTGATCGGCGGCGGGCGCGGACATGGCGACGGCGAATACGGCCAGCCGTCGACGGACACCACGCGCGCCGTGATGCGCGACGCGTGCGCGCTGCTGCCCGCGCTGCGCGAGGCGCTGCTGATCCGTACGTGGAGCGGCGTGGAGGGCGAAACGCCCGACAGCAATCCGATCATCGGTGCGAGCCGTACCGTGCCGCGTCTGTTGCATGCATTCGGTTTTTCAGGCGGCGGCTTCCTGCTCGCGCCGGGCGTCGGCGAAGTGCTCGCCGATCTCGTCGCCGACGGCGCCACCGTCACGCCACTCGACGCTTTTTCGATTGGCCGTTTTGCTGCTGTCGCGACCTCACCGGTCGCTTAAGTTTTCGTATAGTGAACCTCAGGAGCCCCTCGATGAAACTGTTCAAGACGCTCGCGGCGCTGGCCGCATTATGTGCATTCGGCGCGGCCGCGCCGGCCTGGTCGCAAACCAAGACGATCTACATCGGCATGAATGGCGGCCCGATGGAGAAAGCTTATACGAGCCAGGTGCTGCCCGACTTCGAGAAGGCCAACAACGTGAAGGTGGTGGTGGTGCCGGGCACGTCGTCGGACATTCTCGCCAAGCTGCTCGCCAACAAGGCCAACCCGCAGATTCACGTGGTGTTTCTCGACGACGGCGTAATGGCGCGCGCGATCAGCATGGGCGTGTGCAAGAAGCTCGACGATGCGCCCGTGCTCAAGGAACTCTATCCGTTCGCGCGCATGAAGGACGACATGGGCGCGGGCGTGCAACTCGGCATGACCGGCATCGCGTACAACAAGAAGCTGTTCGCTGAAAAAGGCTGGGCGCCGCCGACCTCATGGATGGATTTCGCCGATCCGAAATACAAAGGCAAAGTGGTGTTCCAGTCGGCGTCGAGCAGTACCTTCGGGCTGCACGGCTTTCTCGCCATCAACCGCTTGATGGGCGGCAGCGAGCAGAACGTGGAACCGGGCTTCACGAAATGGGCAACCACGGTCGGCCCGAACGTGGTCGAGTACGTGCCGAATTCGGCGAAGATTTCCGAAATGGTCCAGACCGGCGAAGCGGGCCTGTTCCCGTTGACGCCGACCGCCGTGGGCGATCTGGCGGACAAGGGCATTCCGGTCGGCTATGTGAATCCGAAAGAAGGCCCGGTGCTGCTGCTGGTCGACCTGTGCGTGGTCAACAACAACCCCGATCCGCAACTGGCGCAGAAGCTCGCGCAATTCCTGCTGTCCGCGCCGGCGCAAACCAAGGCCGCGGAAGCCGGCCGTCAGATTCCCACCAACCGTCTTGCGAAGATGACGCCGCCGATGCAGCAGAGTCTCGGCAACATCGACGATCTGGTGCACAAGGTGACGGTCGTGGATTGGGATACGATCAACGCGCACCGCGCGCAGTGGGACACGCGCTGGAACCGGCAGATCGAGCGCTAGGCGCTGACCGATTGCGCATCAACGAAAACGCGCGCCATGCAACTGTGCAAGGCGCGCGTTTTCTATGTGTGAGCATGGCTGTCGTTCTAGAAAATCACCGACATCGCCACCGCAAGCCAGATCCCCGCCACGCCGGCAAGAAACAGATGCCGCGCAATGCGAATCCGGCTATCGCTGCCTTCGGGTTCGACAGGACTCGTGGCGACCCACGGCACGAGCCCGAGGCAACCGAAACCGATCAGCGCGAACACGAACACGAAGACGTCGGCGGCTCGCCACTGTATCGGCTCATACAAACCCCAGTAGCCGAGAAAGACGATGCCGATCGAGAAGATCGTGGCCGAAGCGGCACTGAGTGCGGGCACTGATCCGATGGGAGTCGGCATGCTTCACCTCTGAACGTTAGACTGTCCGCCATGCCTGCGAAGTCCCGATTCGTGCCCGTGGCATCTCTCAGGACGTGCGGGCCTGCCTCGCTTCATACGTCTTCAGATGACTATAGGCGATACGCAGCAACGACAAACCGTGCTCGCCCTTTTGCGCGTCGCCGCCGCGCGAAATCAGATCGCCGAGAATATGATCCGCCTCGGTATGCGAGTGATTTTCCACATCCCGCAACATGGACGCGGTGAGCGGCGAAGGCGTGAAGAGCGTTTGCGTGGCGCGTGCGTCGAAGTCCGGGCCCATGGTGAAGCCGTTGTGCTCGGCCACCGCGCGGCACTCGCCGAGCAGGTTCTCGATCACGCGCTTGCCGTCCGGCGCAGCCAGAATATCGCCGACCGAACCGCGCATCAAGCACGTGCCGCCCGCCAATGTGGCCAGGAACACCCACTTCTCCCACATGCGCAGCAAGATGTTGTCGCTGATCACGGCGTCGAAATTCGCATCGCCCATGGCTTCGGCGATTGCCTGAACACGTTCCGACGCGCCGCCGGCCTGTTCGCCGAACGTGATCGCGTGGGTGTCGTTAAGATGCACGATATGCTGCTCGGCATTGAGCGTGGCGGCGATTACGCATTGCCCGCCCAGCACGCGTGCGGCGCCGAACTTTTCGTTGAGCACCTCCATATGACGCATGCCGTTGAGCATCGGCAGAATCAGCGTCGACTCGCCGACGAGCGGCGCGAAGGAATCGATCGCGTCGTCGAGACTGAAGGCTTTGCAGCTCAGCAGCACGAGATCGAAGGGCTCGGCGCTGACGCCGGCGAGAATCGTCTGCGGATCGGGCAGCTTGAGATCGCCGCGTACGCTGCTGATGACAAGCCCGTCACGCTTGAGCTTTTCCGCCCGGCCGGGACGCACGAGGAAGGTCACGTCCTGGCCCGCCGCTGCGAGACGCCCGCCGAAATAGCCGCCTACGGCGCCCGCCCCTACTACTAGAATTCGCATCTTTGGCCTCTTGAGAGATTTCGATCACGCGCTTGCGTCCACGAGCCGGAGTTTCAGGGGGCGCGAATGCAGTGCGTGTGCAGAATGTAGCAAAGATTGAAGATCGGCACCGGCCAGGATTGCCGCGAACCGGTGTGTTGAGCGGCGTGTTGCATTGCACAGCGGCTTACCTCTGGTCAAATCAGGCAATGCCGCGAATGCGTCGGGTAAGCGTCTCTTTCACAGCGTGCCGCAAATGGTGCGCTCGTAAAGCGCCAGCATACCCGGCACGTCCACGCCGATACACACTTTGCAGTCCGGCCGGCTATCCCACGCCGGCGCGGGCACGGGCATGGTCGACGGCTTCTGGATGGTCTGGCCCACCGCGATGCCGTCCGTCAATACACGCACAGGGCCGCTGCGCGTTGTATAGAGATGTGGCGCCAGCACATACGCCACCGCCGACGAATCATGCACATAGATGCCCGCCAGCTGCGCACTTTGCTCGTGAAACGCCTCGTAGTGCCGCGACACTTCCCATACGAACTGACCGGCCGCGCCGCCGCGCTCGCGCAGCGACGCCAGATACTCGCGGCTCATGATGGTGGGCTGCGTGACGTCCAGCCCGACGATCGCCACCGGCCACGCCGCGCCGAACACGATGTCGGCGGCGTGCGGGTCCGCCAGGATATTGGCCTCCGCCGCGGGCGTGACGTTGCCGAGCACGCCGTCCGTGCCGAACGCGCCGCCCATGATCACCACCTGTTTGACGAGCGTGGCGATCTGCGGATCGTCGGCGAGCGCGAGCGCCAGGTTCGTGAGCGGGCCCACGGCGAGCAGCGTCACTTCGCCGGGATGCGCGCGCACCGTGTCGATGATGAAGCGGTGCGCGGGACGTGCATCGAGCGGGGCTTCGTCCGTTGTATCCAATGCGATATTGCCGAGCCCGTTGTCGCCGTGAATCCATGCGAGCGGCTCGGGCGCGGTGCGCTTGAGCGGCGCTGCCGCGCCTTGCGCGACCGGCACGCCGGCGGCGAACCGTCCGGCGAGAAAGCGCGCGTTGCGCGTGGTCGTTGCGATCGTGGCGTTGCCGAATACGCTCGTTAGACCGAGCAGTTCGATATCCGGATGCAGCGCCTGAAACACGAGCGCCATGGCATCGTCCACGCCCGGATCGGTGTCGTAGATGACCTTGTGCCTGCTCATAGATAGAACGCGTCCGGCAATTGTTCGCGCGCGGTGGTGTCGCGCGTGGCGCCATGCAGGTTACCGAGGCGAATCGGCAGTTCAGGGCCGCCCAGTTCGATAATCACCTGGCGGCACGCGCCGCACGGCGCGATCGGGCCGTCCGTATCGCCGATCACCGCGAGCGCGGCGAACTGGTCACGCTGATAACCCGCCGCAATCGCGCTGAAAAATGCGGTACGTTCCGCACAATTGCACAAACCGTACGAAGCGTTCTCGACGTTGCAGCCGTCGAACACCTGGCCGTCTTTGGTCAGCAACGCCGCGCCGACCTTGAATTTCGAATAAGGCGCATAGGCCTTTTCTCGCGCAACGCCCGCGCGTTCCAACAGTTGTTCCATATTCATCCAGCAATCCTCGATTCAATTCAGCGTAATGAACATGCCCGCAATCGTGGCGCTCATCAGGTTCGAGAGCGTCGCGGCGAGCACGACACGCAGGCCGTAACGCGCAACTTCGGCACGGCGTGCCGGCGCGACGGCGCTAAAGCCGCCCGTCAGCACCGCGATAGACGAGAAGTTCGCGAAGCCGCACAACGCAAACGACAGGATAGCAATGGTACGCGGATCGAGCGCCGCCAGACCGGCGGCGCTCACGCTCGCGGCGTCTTTCAGATACGGCGACAGCGACGCATAGGCGACGAACTCGTTGAGAATGACTTTCTGGCCGAGGAAATTGCCGGCAATCGTAGCCTCGTTCCAGGGCACGCCGATCAGATAAGCGAGCGGCGCGAATATCACGCCGAGCACCGATTGCATCGACAGTTGCGGATGACCGAACCAGCCGCCCACGCCGCCGACAATTCCGTTGAGCAACGCTATCAGCCCGACGAACGCGATCAGCATCGCACCGACCATCACCGCGATTTTGAGGCCGACGGTCGCGCCGGAACTCGCGGCTTCGATGATATTGGCGGGACGCTTCTCGTCGAAGTTGAGGTTCTCCAGATGCACACGGCTCGGTTCGGTGGAAGGGTGAATGATCTTCGCGAACAGCAAGCCGCCCGGCACCGCCATGAACGACGCCGCCAGCAGATACTCGATGCGCACGCCGAGGCCCGCATAACCCGCCAGCACCGAACCGGCGACAGCCGCCATGCCGCTCGACATCACCGCGAACAATTCCGCGCCAGTCATCTCGGCCGTGAACGGTTTGACGACGGCGGGCATTTCGCTCTGGCCGAGAAAAATCGTAGTGACCGCGGAAAACGATTCGATCTTCGACACGCCGAGCAGCTTCTGAAATACCGTGCCGAGCACGATCACGATCCAGCGCATCACGCCGAGGTAGTACAGCACGGAGATCAACGCGGTCACGAAGATGATGGCCGGCAGCACGCGCACGGCAAATACGAAACCACCGTCGCCGAAGACCTGGAACATCTTCGCTTGCACGAGCCCGCCGAACAGGAACTCGATGCCCGCGTTGCCGTAGCCAAGCACATGATTGACAGCGGAAGCCGCACCCGAAAGGATCGACTTGCCGAAGGGCACGAACAGAATGAATGCGCCAATGCCTATTTGCACGAGCAACGCGCTGATTACAGTCCGTAAGCGGATAGCGCGCCGATTGGTGGAAAAGATAAAAGCGATAAGCAGCAGTACCGCAATGCCGAGGATGTTTCTAACGATCAGTGCCATGTCTCGTGGTGTTCTTGTGAAAGTGGCAGTGATGCTAAACGAAACCGATGCCGGAATAAAACCTTTAAATATAGGCCCGCACTCTAGTGCCCATAAATGCGCCACGGTTGATGCGTCGCGCATTTCAGGGATTCGCGGCGAGGTGCATCGACATGTATTTCGCACGCCGACGCACCCTGCCGCTATCGCTTCAAACTCACAGCATTTCCAATGCCAACGCGATGCCCTGACCGCCGCCAATGCACAACGTCACGATGCCGCGTTTGATCCCATCGCGCTGCATCGAATGAAGCAGGCGCGTGGTCAGCACGGCGCCCGTTGCGCCGATCGGATGACCATGCGCGATTGCGCCGCCTCGCACGTTAATCAACTCGTCCGCAATGCCGAGTTTGCGCGCGACCGCGATCGGCACGGCGGCAAACGCTTCGTTGATCTCGAAACGCTCGACATCGTGCAGTTGCCAACCGGCTCGCGCCAATGCCATCTGCACCGCCGGAACGGGACCGAGGCCGAACATGCCGGGTTCGACCGCGGCGACGCCATACGACACGAGACGCGCGAGCGGCGCGATGCCGCGTGCTTCCGCGAAACCCCGCTCGGCCACCAGCATCGCGGCTGCGCCGCTGTTCAATCCGGGCGCGTTGCCCGCGGTGATCGTGCCGTCGGGGCGAAATGCCGGACGCAGTTTCGCGAGCGTTTCCACCGTGGTGTCGGGACGCGGTTGTTCATCGCGCGTGAAATGCTGCGGGCCTTTGCGCCCGGCTATTTCCACGCCAACCAGTTCGGCGTCGAAATCGCCGCGCGCCTGGGCTTCGCTGAAGCGCTGCTGCGAACGCGCGGCCCAACGGTCCTGAGTTTCACGCGTGATATCGAATTGCGCGACGAGGTCTTCCGTATGCCAACCCGAATGCTCGCCGGAAAACGCATCGTTAAGGCCGTCGCGCAACAGGCTGTCGTGGATCTGCGCGTTGCCCATGCGGTAGCCCCAGCGGCCGCCGTCGAGCAGATACGGCGCGCGGTCCATGTTTTCCATGCCGCCGGCCACGGCCGCGTCGCCCAAACCTAGCAGAATTTCCTGGGCCGCCGACGCGATCGCCTGCGCGCCCGAGCCGCATACGCGATTGACCGTCAACGCCGGCACGGCCACCGGCACACCGCCGCCGATCGACGCCTGGCGCGCCGCATTCATCTTGTTGCCGGCCTGAATCACATTGCCCATCACGACCGACGCCAACTCGGCCGCGTCGAGCCGGCTGCGGCGCAACGTCTCACGCACGGCGACCGCGCCGAGCGTAGTCGCGGGCACCTCCTTCAATGCCCCGCCGAACGCGCCGATCGGCGTTCTCACCGGATTGCAGATCACTACTTCTCGTTGATTCGCCATCGTTTCTCTCCAGTTGGTTCAACACCACATTGGTCATGCCCGTGCATCGGTCGATCGCGTGTTCAAGCGTTCAGTTGCTCGACGACACCGCCGTGACCGCGTCGGGCACATCCCAGCCGCCGCCGAGCGAGCGGTACAACGCGACCGCCGAGAGCGCATGCTCGCGCTTGGCCTGGTTCAAGGACTCCGCGTCACGCAGATACGCCTCCTGTGCGGTGAGCACATCGAGAAAATCCGCCGCGCCGCCCTTGTACAGTTCGCTCGACAAATGCAGCGCCTGGTTCGACGCATCGAGCGCGCCGCCGAGACGTTGCACCTGCACCGCGCCGCTCACCAGATCGCTGCGGTTGTCCTCGATTTCCTTCAGCGCTTGCAGCATGGTTTGCTGCAAACCGAGTTGCGATTCGCGCATGCGGCTTTCGCTCGCGTCGATATTCGCGGTGATGCGGCCCGCGTTGAAGATCGGGCTCGTCGCGTTCAAAGCCGCGCTGAAGAGGTTGTCGGTCAGCGTCGGCAAGCCGAGGTACGACGAGGCCAGCAGGCCGTCGGCGAGATTGAGCCGGAACTGCGGATAGCGCTGCGCTTTCGACACGCCCACTTCCGCTGCGCGCTGCTCGACCGTCGCGTACGCGGTACGCACATCGGGACGCTGCAGAAGCGCCTCCGAAGGCAGCATCTGCGGCACGCTTTGCGCGGGCACCGGAATATCGCGTGCGTTGGCGAGCAGCAGGCTGTCGACGCTCTCCGGCGTGCGCCCCGAATACACCGCGATCAGACTCAATTGATGCTGCACCGCAGATTGCACGCGCGGAATCTGCGCCTGCAAATCCTGGAGCTGGTTCTGCGCGCGCGCGACGTCGAGTTGCGTCGACAGCCCATAGTGCAGCCGCTGCTGCGTGAGCTTCAAAGCGCGTGCGCGGATCTGCTCGTTGTCGCTCAGAATCTGCAACTGCGATTGCGCCCAGCGCAGATCGATATACGCTGCGGCGGTATTCGCCGCGAGTGCGAGGCGCACCTCGTTCAATGCCGACTGGCGCCCCGACACCTGCGCCTGCGCCGCCAGCACGGCAAGACGTTCGCCGCCGAATACATCGGGCGTCCAGCTCGCCGTCAAGCCGACGCCGGCCTGGCGCACATAACCGAGCGGCGGCGGCGTGTTCTGACGCGAGTCGGACGCCGTCGCGCTCGCGTTCAACTCAGGCAGCAGCGCCGCGCGATTCTGCTTCGCCAGATCCTGCGCCTGCCTGACGCGCTCCACCGCTGCCTGCACATCGAGATTGCCGGTCAACACGGATTCGACCAGCTGATGCATGACCGGGTCGCCGAATTGGTCCCACCACGCGTTGGCGCTCACGCTGTCTTGCGGCGCGTCGACATTCCACGCGGCGGGCGCGACCGTCTTCACGGTTTGCGGCAAATCGGCGTGCGTTTCCGGTTGCACCGCGCACGCCGCGAGCGTCAGCAAGGCGGCGCTCGCCAGGACTTTGACAAGGATCGGTTTCATGTTGAGTTCCTCAATGGGCATCGGGCGGCGGTGCGGTGTTGCCGAACGGGCGCGAGAACAGCACGCTGAACAGCCCGACCAGGAAACACAGTGACAAGGCGAAGAAAGTGTCGGAGAACGTGAGCACGAGCGCTTCACGCATCAGCAACGCATGCAATTCACCGAGTCCGGCGTTGGCCGCGTTCAGCACGTTGCCGCCCACTGCGGCGAAATGCGCGCTTTGCTGCTGCAGGATCGACTCGACTACCGGACGGCCCACGTTCAGATGTTCATCGAGCCGCTCGTAGTGCAGGTTCAGGCGGTCGTTGAGCATCGTGCTGCTTACCGCAATGCCGATCGCGCCGCCGAGGTTACGCATCAGATTGAACAGGCCGCTGGCGGAACGCAGCCTCGACATCGGCAACGAACCCAGCGCCATCGTCACGATGGGTGGAATGCAGAACTGCTGGCCGATGCCGCGCAACGCCTGCGGAATCAGCAACTCGTGCCAGCCCCATTGATTGGTCAGCGGCACATACAGATAACAGCCGACGCCGAACAGCACGAGACCGAACACCAGCAAAATCCGCATGTCGATAAAGCGCGCGACCACCGAATACACCACCATCGCGACCAGTTGAAAACAGCCGACCGACAGCAACGCCACGCCGATCTGCAACGAATCGAAGCCACGCACACGAGACAGGAACACCGGCGTCAGAAACACCGCGCAGAAAATCCCGATCCCGGTGATGAACGACAGCAGACTGCCGATACCGAAGTTGCGGATCGCCAACGCACGCAAATCGACGATCGGTTCTTTTGCCGTGAACGCATGGACGAGGAACAGAAACCCGCAGATCGCGGTGATCCACGCGCACGTCAGGATCACGTGATCGCCGAACCAGTTCTTGCGCGGCCCTTCCTCCAGCACGTATTCGAGGCAACCCAGAAAACCGGACATAAGAAGGATGCCCAGGTAATCGCCTTTCTTCAGCAGCGACAAATCGACGTTGTCGAAGTGCACGTACTTCGGCACCAACAGCGTGACGGCGAGGCCCGGCACGAGGTTCAGATAGAACAGCCAGTGCCACGACCATTGCGACGTGATCCAGCCGCCGATCACCGGACCAATGGTCGGTGCGAGCGTGGCGAGCGCGCTGATGGTGGTCGAGGCGATCAGGCGCTGCTTGCCGGGGAACAGCACGAATGCGGTGGTGAACACCGTCGGGATCATCGCGGCGCCGAGCGCGCCCTGCAAGCCGCGGAACAGGATCATCGAGTTGATGTCCCACGCGAGACCGCACAGCATGCTGGTGACCGTGAAGCCGAGCGCGGAAAACGCGAACACCCAGCGCGTGGAAAACACTCGGGTGAGCCAGCCGGACATCGGGATCACCAGAATTTCAGCGATCAGATAGGAGGTCTGCACCCACGAGAGTTCGTCCTGGCTCGCGGACAAGCCGCCGCCGATGTCCTTGAGCGACGACGCCACGATCTGGATATCGAGCGTCGCCATGAAAAACCCGACGCACATCAACGTGAACGCCAGGACCTTGATTCGCGTCGGCAGGTCGGCGGGGTTGGCGAGAACTTGAGTCATGATCGGCTCATCCACGCGCCGGCGTGTCGCCGCTATCGAGATGCACTTTCACCGTGGCCGACAAGCCGGGGCGCAGCACGCCTTGCATGGACTTCGGCACATCGAGCCGCACACGCACCGGCACGCGCTGCACGATCTTCGTGAAGTTGCCAGTGGCGTTCTCCGCGGGCAGCACGCTGAACGTCGCGCCAGTGGCCGGCGCCAGACTTTCCACCACGCCGTGAATCGGCGTGCTCGATGCGTCGAGATCGACATCGACGCTGTCGCCGACGCGCATCTTCTTCAACTGATCTTCCTTGAAGTTGGCGTCGATCCACAATCCGCTCGACGGCACCACGGTCAGCAGCGATACGCCGGTGTTCGCCAGCAGGCCGACACGCGCCGTGCGATTGCCGACATAGCCGTCAATGGGCGAGCGAATCGTCGTGTACTCCACGTTCAGCGCCGCGACACGCTGGGCGGCCTGCGCGGTCGCGATGCGCGCCTCGGCGTCGCCGATCTGCGCGTCGAGCACGGCGATCTGACGTTGCGCCGCGATCAGTGCCGCGCTGCTGCGATCGACCGCCGCGTGCGCTTTGGTCAGATCGGCGTCCGCGCGTTCGACGACCTGATTCGATACCGCGTCGTCCTTCACCAGTTCGCGGTAGCGCGTCTGGTCCGCGGCGCTGCGCGTCAGTTCGGCGCCGGACGCGCGGACCTCGGCGGCCTGCTCGTTGATGGTGGCGAGCTGCAAGGACTTCTTCGCCTGCAGTTCGGTCACCGACGCTTGTGCGCTCTGCACTTCCGCCGTGGCCTGCGCGAGCCGCGCGTCGTAGTCGCGCGCATCCAGCCGGATCAGCACGTCGTTCGCGTGGACGAACTGGTTGTCGTGGACCAGCACGTCCGTAACGAAGCCGTTCACCTTCGGCGCCATCACGGTGACATCGCCGCCCACATAGGCATCGTCAGTCGTTTCGACGAAGCGGCCGACGAAGAACCAGTACGACGCCGCAAGCGCCAGCACGGCAAGGACCGTGATGACCGCGAGCAGCATCCACGGAATGCGACGTGCCGGTTTGGCGGTCTGCGCCGCGCTCGGCGGAGCGATTGTCGATGGAGTAGTGGACATGATGTCGATATGTGCGTATGCACTCGTTGCGTTGAAAAAAAAGCGCGCGGATCGCGCCGGCCGTGCGTCGCCGTAGCCGTAGCCGCGACTTCAGATTGAATCCCGTGTGATGGCGAACAACTCGCCTCGCAAGGCCGCCGCGCGCCGTTCGCCGAAACGATGCTCGAATTCGGCTTGCGCGGCATGCCAATGTTCACCGCCGGCCTTGAGACGCTCTTCGCCTGCCAGCGTGAGCGCGATCGTCAGCGCGCGCGCGTCGGCGCCGAGCGCCTCGCTCGACACCAGACCGTTGCGGCGCAGCGGCTGGATCGTTCGGACCAGGGTGGTGCGTTCCATGCGCATGGTTTCAGCCAGTTGCTTCATCGTCATGGGGCCGGTGCGTTTGAGCCGTCCCAGCAGCGAAAACTGCGTGATGGTCAGCCCGACATTCGCCAGGTGCCGGTCGTATATCTGCGAGACATAGCGCGCGGCCTGGCGGATGGCAAAGCAGTCGTCGTCGAAGAATCGTTCCATCGCTGCACTTCCTCGTTTGTGAGTGCGTATGCACATAAGCAGGCGGACCAATGCTCGCCGGAACGAGCGGGTACGCCTCAACTAGCCGGTGATGCTGAAGAGTTCGGCGCGCAGCGTTTTGGCTCGCGCGTGGCCGAACTTCTTTTCGAACTCGTCCTGCGCGGCGCGCCAGGCGATGGCAGCCTGATCGAACGTGGTTTCGCCCTTTTTCGTCAGGCTGAACAGGAATGTGCGGCCGTCGTGCTCCGCCGCTTCGGCCGCCACCAGACCGTCACGCTGCAACGGTTTCATGGCGCGAACCAGCGTGGTGCGTTCCATCACCATCGCGTCCGCCAGATCCACCATGGGCAGATTCGGCACGCGCGCGAGTTTGGCGAGAATCGTGAACTGCGCAGCCGTCAGGCCTACCTCGCCGAGGTGGCGTTCGTAGATTTGCGTGACGTGCCGGGCCGCCTGGCGCAGCGCGAAGCAGTTGCATTCGTCGTAGGAGATGGGACGGTTCATGTGGTGGAGTCTATATGTGCATACGCACAGCGTCAAGGCTGGTTGGTTTGAATACAGTGTTGCTGCATCTGCTCTTACGCCTGCACGGGCGGCGCAATGCGGCCGGTCCGACACCCATTTCCGGGTCGCGGCACCCACCTGACCGCCGGTTGCCGCCAGACAGATGCGTTCTCAGAGCAAGCGGTAAGCCAAGCGCGCCGCCGCCCTCGCGGTGCGCCTGTCCTGATCGAGCGACGGGTTGTACTCCGCGATATCCGCCGCGCGCAGCTTGCCCGAGCCACGGACACGTCGCACCATCTCCTCGACCACGAAGAGAGGCACGCCCAGCGCCGCAGGCGCCGAGACGCCCGGCGCGGTGGCCGCGGGAAGCACGTCGAGATCGATGGTCAGATAGACATCGTCCGCTTCGTCCAGCATCAGATCGAGCTCTTGCAAGCGTAGCGGCAGTTGCGTTTCCTGCATGTCGACGTCGAGTGCGTAGCGAACGCCGAGACGCTGCGCGTGCACGAACAGCGAAGCCGTGTTGCCCAGATCGCTGATACCGAAGCAGACGTAATTGAATGGCACGCGGCGCTCCGCGCAGTCGTTCGCGATCTGGTCGAACGGCGTGCCCGAGTTCGCGGGACGCTTCTGGCGCAGGTCGAAGTGCGCGTCGAAGTTAATGATGAGCAGTTTGCGAGGCGTAGCGGATTCGTCAGCCTCACGCCGATGTTGATGCAAAACCAATCCACAATACGTTGCCCACGCCACCTCATGCCCGCCACCGAATACCAAGGGCCGGCCTCCGCTCGCCAGCACCTCGCTAATCACGTTTGCCAATTCGGCTTGCGCGCCTTCGAGGTCGCCGTCGTCGCACGCAACGTCGCCCGCGTCGGCAAGCATCGCCATCGAATTCTTAGCGGGCAAGCCCGCCAGCGCACGCCGCAATTCCTTCGGCGCATGCGCCGCGCCGGTGCGGCCTTGATTGCGGCGCACTCCTTCATCGGAGCCGAAGCCAACAACCACCGTCGTATCGCCATGGGCACGAAGCGAACCGTCAAACGGCACGATCTGATTGAAAACTCGCCGCGTGTCGCCGGGCTCGCCGTCGTCCGAGCGGCCCGCCCACATCTTGTCATCGAATGGAACTCTCATGCGCGCGACAACACCGCCTGCAAGAAAGCTCGCGTGCGTGGCTGCGAAGGCGCGGAGAAAATCTCTGCCGGTGGACCTGCTTCGACGATCACGCCGCCGTCCATCACCACGACTACGTCGGCGACTTCTTTCGCGAAACCCATTTCGTGCGTGACGACCACCATCGTCATGCCCTCGCTCGCGAGCAACTTCATCACCTGCAGCACTTCGCCGACTAGCTCGGGATCGAGCGCCGAAGTCGGCTCGTCGAACAGCATTACGCGCGGCTGCATGGCTAGCGCACGGGCGATCGCAACGCGTTGCTTCTGACCGCCCGACAAGCTCGCCGGCATCACATGCGCCTTGTGCGCAAGTCCGACTTTCTCCAGCAACGCGAGCGCGGCCGCTTCAGCCTCAGCCTTGCTGGCGCCTCGCAACATGCGCGGGCCGACCGTAATGTTATGGAGCACCGACAGATGTGGAAACAGATTGAACGACTGAAACACCATGCCGACTTCGGTGCGCAACTCGTTCAACGAGCGCTCCTTGAGCATCTCCCCCTGATCGACCAGCCGATGCCCGCAGATATCGATCGTACCGCCCTCCGCCTGCTCGAGCCCGTTGCAGCAGCGCAGAAACGTACTCTTGCCCGAGCCGCTCGGACCGATCACCACCACAACCTGTTGCGGTTGAATATCGAAGTCAATGCCATTGAGCACGGTATGCGAGCCAAACGACTTCGTCAGTCCGCGAATGCTGACGATAGGTTCACTGAGGTTGGTCACGGTATTCATTGCACCATCCCTCCCGCGCGCAAATGGCGCTCGACACGATGCAGCGCGTAATTGGTCGCCTGCGTCAACACCAGATACACCAGCGCGATGGCCAGATACACTTCGAGCGAGCGGTACGACACGCTGATGATCTTCTGCCCTTCATGCATCAGATCGTCGATGGTCAGCAGCGACACCAGCGCCGAGTTCTTGATCAACGCAATGAACTCGTTGCCGAGTGGCGGGATCATCCGCACGATGGCTTGCGGCAGAATGATCGCGCGCATGGCCTGTCCCGACGACATGCCGATGGAGCGCGCCGCTTCCATCTGTCCGCGGTCTACCGACTGAATCGCGCCACGCACGATCTCCGAAACGTAAGCCGCCGAATACAAGCCGAGTCCCAACATGCCACACACAAACGCCGGCAACAGAATGCCGAATTGCGGCAAGCCGAAGAACAACAGAAACAGCTGCACCAGCAGCGGCGTGCCGCGGAAAAACGTCAGGTACGCCGTGCAAAAGCCGTACACGATGCGCCGTTTCGGCGTGAGCCGCCCAATGCCGATCAGTAGGCCCAGCACGCAACTCAGCGCGAGCGAAGCGGCGGTCACTTCGACCGTCACCACGGCGCCGTGCAATATGTCCGGCAAGCCGGCAATGACCGGCGAAAAATCGAGTTCCATTGGTTTCGCTTAGCCGGTTATTGCGCCGTTGCGCCGAACCACTTCTTGACGATCGCCGCATACGTGCCGTCGGCCTTGATTTTCGCGAGCGCTGTATTGAACGCGGCCTTCAGTTGCGGCTCGTCCTTGCGCACGGCAATCCCATACGCTTCGGTCGTAAGCGGTTTGTCGAGCACACGGAAACCGCCGCGCGTCTTCACGAGCTGATAGGCGGCCGGCTTGCCGGTTACGGCGGCGTCAGCGCGGCCAATGCCCACGAGATCGAACATTTCTTGATTCTTTTCGACTTCCACGCGATTGATCTGCGGGAAGTTGTCGCGCAGGAAGTTGACCGATTTGGTGCCCACCTGGACCGAGACTTTCTTGCCGTTCAGTTCTTCCACCGACTTGATAGGCGAATTGCTCTTCACCAGCACGACGAGGCCTCCGGCATAGTAGGAGTCGGTGAAGTCGACCACCTTCGCGCGTTCGTCGGTGATGTAGATGCCGGAAATCGCCGCATCGAAACGGTGGGCGATCAGGCCGGGAATCAGACCTTTGAAGTCGATGTCGGTCCATTGCACCTTCTTGCCCATCGCCTTGGCGAGCGCATTCATCAGGTCCACGTCGAAGCCGGTGCGTGCGCCATTTTCGGTGTACTCCATGGGCGGGAAGGTAGCGTCGGTGGCCACGTTCAGCACATCCGGCGTTTGCGCCGATGCGGCGCCGGAGAAGCCGGCGAAAGTCACGGCAACCGTGACGCAGGCGAGAGACAACAGTCGTTGCAGCTTCATTGGATAGGTTCCTTGTGGTTTTTTAATTTCGTTCGGAATCCAGATTGAATTCCGGTCGCAAGCGGTTTCGTCCAGTCAATCGGTTTGCATACGCTCGGAAATGGCGCGGGCCGTACGTAGCGTCCCGTCGATGAATTGGCTTTCGCGGCCGACGGCGCGCGTGGACGGCGCCATCAGCGTGATCGACGCGCCGCTGCCGGCGCCGCGTCCGCTGCGATGGAATATCGGGGCGCTCACACCCCAGACACCCGGATCCACTTCACTGTCGCTGACTGCGTAGCCTTGGGCGCGAATCTGCTCCAACCGGGCTTCGATTGCCACGCGGCCGGCCGGATCGTCATTGAACAGGTTGTCGAGTACTTCGGTGCGTGCCTTGTCGGCCATGAACGCGAGCAGCGACTTCGCCGACGCACCCGCCTTGAGCGCCACGGCGCGTCCTTTCTCGAACGAACAGCGCAGCGAGTGCTGGCTGTCGACCATCTCCAGACACATCACCTGATGTTTAACGGCGACCACCAGTCCAATGCTTTCCTGCGATGCTCGCGCGAGCCGCTGCATCTCGCTGCGGCTCGCTTCGACCAGCAGCGAATTGACGTCGAAGCCCAGCGCCAACTGCAGGCTAATGGGGCCCGGCGCGTAATGCCCCGCGTTCTCCGCGACGAAGCCCCAGCGCTTGAGCAAGGCGATCTGCCGGTACAAGGTGCTTTGCGCGAGTCCGGTGACAGCCAGCAGCTCTTTCACCGACATGGCCTTACCGTGACTGGCGAGCGCCGCCAGCACGAGCAGCACCCGTTCAGCACCTGTCACACCTTGTTCCGTATTCACAATGACACCGGCCCGCAACTCATCAGGGACTCAGAATGCCAGAACGCTCTCAGATTTCAAAAATTCAATTCCCGCTGAATGGGAATGAGTGACAAGGGTTTCCCCGAACAGGGTGGGATAAGTGGCCGCGGCGCCAACGATGAATCGAGCGCATTCTTTGCATCAGAAAACGCTTTGTCAGATGACGTCAAAGCGCAAGCACCGTCACCCCCACTTCCACCCGATGCGCCCCACCACCCAGAATCATCCCGCGCAGCAACGAGACATCGCTGTAATCGCGGCCGATGGCGAGCGTCACGTGATCCATATCGGCGAGCACGTCGTTGGTCGGATCGAGATCGATCCAGCCGCTGCCGGGGCAATACACGGACACCCACGCGTGCGACGCGTCGGCGCCAATCAACCGCGGCTGTCCCGGCGGCGGATCGTTGCGCAGATAGCCGCTCACGTAGCGCGCAGGCAAACCCAGCGAGCGCAAGCAGCCGATCATCACCTGCGCGAAGTCCTGACACACGCCGCTTTTCAATTCGAAGGCGCGTTCGGCCGGCGTATCGAACATCGTCGCGGAAGGCTTGTAGGCGAAGTCTTCGTGAATGCGGTGCATCAGATCGATCGCGCCCGCGGCGACCGGCATGCCGGGCGGAAAACTCGGCAACGCATAGTCCCGCAACGACGGCCGTGGCACGATATTCGGCGACGCGAAACAGAACTCCGCCTCGGGCCGGAACCGGCCGCCGACGCGAAAGCGCAGCGCGTCGGCCACGTCGTCCCATGCGGGCGTCGCCTCGGGATCGAGATCGGTCCAGCGCGGCATGAGCGCCACCGTGGTTTCGCTGACAAGTTGCAAGCGCTCATGCGGCGCATCCAGCGCGAAATACAGCACGTCGTTGCCGAATGCGTCGATCCGGCTATTCATATACGACGGTTCGGGTTCGATCTTTTCGCTGTGCGAGACCACGCGCTGCCATGAACAGGCAATCGGCCGGATCGTCGCGAGATGCTGCGCGGTCTCCACAAAGGTGGAGTAGCGATAAGTGGTGCGATGCGAGACGGACAGCACGGTCGGCGTGTGCTTCATGACCACACCTGCGAGGCGACCGTGCTGGCGTGGCTGAAATAGCGCGCGCTGATCTCGTGCCCGGCCGCGCCGACAAATCCGGCGATCTGATCGCATACCGCGATCAGATTGGCGTACGTGCCGTTTTCGTCCACCTCGCATAGCGATTCCAGCGTCGGCAACACATCGGTGGGCGCCATCAATTCAGCAAACGGACGATGCCGCGTGCTGCCCGCCGCCACGGCGATCTCGTCGAGCTTTTTACGCAGACGCTCATACACACCGTAAATGCCGCGCGGATTGGTCGGCTCGATGACCAGCAGGTCGAGCAAGGCCGGCACTTCGAAGCGGCCTGGATAGAGTGAGCGATACGTCAGCGTGCTGTCGAACAACTGCAGCAGCAGATCGAAACCGGCGGGTGTAGAGAGCTGGCCTTTGTCGGCGACCACGCGCAGAAACGAGGTCATCGCCGACACGCGTTCGATGTGGCGGCCCACGAACAGCAGACGCCACGCTTCGTCGCGCGTCATGCGATCGCCCTGCGCGCCGCTGATCGCCGACAACTGCACCGACAGGTGTTCGAGCGCGCTCATCAGCGTGACGCGGTCATAACGTTCATAGCGTTCGCCGCGGCCATTACCGTTACCTTGTGATGAAGATGAACCATTGCTGTAACCCGGCGCGGGCATCAACATCTGCAATGCGTCGCGGAAATCGTTGCGCGCCGCGAGAATCGTGCGCCAGTGATCGTTCGACAGACGCCCGCGCACCTCACCATTGGATCGCGCCTGCGAAGTCAAGTTCTGTCCGATGCTCGCGGCGCCGGTGCTCTCGATCAGGTTAGCGACCAGCGCGCGCTCGAAAGCTTGCGGCGAATGCGGCGCGAACATGTCGCCGGACTGCACGAGCCCGCAATATAAGGCGAGTTCGACCAGAGTCGGAAACATCGCGTCGGCATCGTTGCCTTCCAGCGAACCGAGGATCAGGCGCAACAGCCGCACATTGTTCTCAGCGCGCTCGCCGTAACGTCCGGCCCAAAACAGGTTTTCCGCCGCGCGGCTCGACACGGTGCGATGCTTGCGCGCGAGGTCGGCGGGCTGCATCGGCGAAGGCAGCAACGTGAAGGTCGAAGTCGGCTGGCTCGACAACACCCATGTATCGACGCTGCTGCCGCCGTACTGCATGGACACCGTGGCCTGGCGTTCGGCGGCCATGCGAGTGAAGCCGCCCGGCATCACATGCCAGCCGCCGTTGACGTCCGCGATCGCATAGACGCGCAACACCGACGGACGGCGGCCGACGGTGCCATCCTCATAACGCGGCGTGCAGGAAAAGCGCTGGGCCTGCTGAATCGTGTAGGTGTCGGGCATGGCTTCGATCCGCTCGCGCCACGTCGACAAACGCTGCCGGCCCTGCTCCACGCCGGGCGGCGCATCGCGCCCGGCGACTGGCCACGTCGGCACGATGAACGCCTCATCGAGCCGACGGAATGCGTGCTCGCGCGCCGCCTCCTCGCCGCACCACCATGTCGCCACGCTCGGCAACACGAGGTCTTCGTCGAGCAGCACTTCGGCGATGCCCGGCAGAAAACCGTGCAAAGCCGGCGATTCGACAAAACCCGAGCCTGGCACGTTGGAGACGATCACATTGCCCGCGCGCATCACCTGCAACAAGCCGGGCACGCCGATGCTCGAATCGGCGCGCAGTTCGACCGGATCGCAGAACGCATCGTCCAGACGCCGCAGCACCACGTGCACGCGTTCGAGACCGGCGAGTGTCTTCAGATAGAGCTTGTCGTCGCGCACGGTCAGGTCTTTGCCCTCGACCAGCGTCACGCCGAGGTAGCGGGCCAGAAACACATGCTCGAAATAGGTTTCGCTGAACGGCCCCGGCGTGAGCAAGGCAATATGCGGCGAATGGTCGGCGCCGTCGCTCTCGTGCCGCATGGTGGCCTGCGCCGCCTGCACGAGTGTCGCGATCAGTTGCGAATAAGTCGGCGCGAGCCGGCTCACGCGCAGGGCGCGGAACGGATCGGCGAACAGCGTCGAGACGATCAGGCGGTTTTCCAGCGCGTAGCCGAGACCGGACGGCGCTTCGGTGCGATGCGCCATCACGGTCCAGTCGCCGTCGGGCGTGCGCGCCAGGTCGACCGCGACCACTTGCAGAAACTGGCCGCCCGGCGGCGCGTACCCCTTCACCGAGCGCAGATAGCCGGGGTGGCCGAAGACCAGCGCGGGCGGCAATTGCCCGCGCTCCAGCAAGGTTTGCGGCCCATAAATATCGGCGACGATCGCATTGAGCAGATGCGCGCGCTGCGTTACGCCGCGCTCGATATGCGCCCACTCTTCCTCGCTGATCAGGAACGGCAGCAGGTCGAGCGCCCACGGCCTCGGTTCGCCGTTGTCCGCGTAGACGTTGTAGCTGATGTCGTTGTCGCGGATCTGCCGCGCGACCGAGGCGAGGTGATCGTCGAGCCGCGCGATGCCGTCTTCGCCGAGCCGCTCGAAGAATTGCCGCCACGGTTCACGCAGCGCGCCCGAGGCATCGCGCAACTCGTCCCAATGTCCCTCGTGGGCCGGCAACAGGCGCAACAGGGACGAAGCGTCCGCGCGCGCCGCGGACGTCTCGAAGGGAAAAGTCGATTGAAAGGCCAAGGTCGTGTCGTTTTAAGAGTGTGCTGGTTTCACCAGTAGCGCAGGTCCAGTGTGAACGGAAACTCCAGACTGCGGTGCGGTGCATCGACCGTGAGCGGCCCCGGCGTATGTCCCGACGCGAAGAAGCGCGCGCGCCGCCGGCTTTCCGCCTCATAGGCGTTCACCGGGAAGGTCTGGTAATTGCGCCCGCCCGGATGAGCGACATGATACTGGCATCCGCCCACCGAGCGGCCGGCCCATGTGTCGACCAGATCGAAAGTGAGCGGCGCGTCCACGCCGATGGTCGGATGCAGCGCCGACGGTTGCGACCACGCGCGAAAGCGCACGCCGGCCACATATTCGCTGACGCGGCCGGTCGGCTGCAACGGCACGGGCACGCCGTTGACGGTCAGCACATGACGATTGTCGTTCAGGCCCAGCGCGCGCACTTCGAGCCGCTCCACCGACGAATCCACGTAACGCACCGTGCCGCCCGGCGAGCCCTCCTCGCCCATCACGTGCCACGGTTCGAGCGCGTTGCGGATGGTCAGCGAGACGCCGTTCACCGTGGTTTCGCCGACCAGAGGAAAGCGGAACTCGAAGTGCGGCGCGAACCAGCTGCTGTCGAAGGCGAAGCCAGCGCGGTTCAGTTCGCCGAGCACGTCGTCGAAATCCATCTTCACGAAGGTGCCGAGCAGGAAGCGGTCGTGCAGTTCGGTGCCCCAGCGCGTGAGCCGCTGCGTGTACGGCGTGTGCCAGAAGCGCGCCACCAGTGCGCGCAGCAACAGTTGCTGCACGAGACTCATACGCGCGTGCGGCGGCATTTCGAAGCCGCGCAACTCGAGCAGGCCGAGGCGGCCGGTCGGGCCATCGGGCGAATAGAGTTTGTCGATGCAGAACTCGGCGCGGTGCGTGTTACCCGTCACGTCGATCAGGATGTTGCGCAGCGAGCGGTCGATCATCCATGCCGGCAGGCTCGCGCTGTCGCGACCGCCGAGCATGTCGATCTGCCGCTGCAACTCGCGGAACGCCACTTCGAGTTCGTAGACCTGATCGTTGCGCGCTTCGTCGATACGCGGCGCCTGGCTGGTCGGCCCGATGAACAGCCCGGAAAACAGATACGACAGCGACGGATGGTTGTGCCAGTACGCGATCAGGCTCGCGAGCAGATCCGGACGGCGCAGGAACGGACTATCGGCGGGCGTTGCGCCACCGAGCACGAAGTGATTGCCGCCGCCGGTGCCGGTGTGCCGGCCGTCGGTCATGAACTTCTCGCTGCTCAGATAGCTTTGAGCCGCCGACTGATACAGATACTCGGTGTGATCGACCAGTTGATCCCAGTTCGCCGCGGGATGAATGTTCACCTCGATCACACCCGGATCCGGCGTGACCTGCAGTATTTTTAGGCGCGCATCGCGCGGCGGCGGATAGCCTTCGAGCACCACTTGCATGCGCAACTCGGCTGCGGTCGCCTCGACGGCCGCGAGCAGATCGAGATAGTCGTCCAGTTCGGTGAGCGGCGGCATGAAGACATGCAGCAGCGTGCGGCCGCTGCCGAATGCTTCCGTTTCGGCCTTCGGACCGGCCGCGCGTTTCGGGTCGCGCGCTTCGACGCAAATCGCGGTGCGGATCGTTTCCTTCGACGATTGCCCGCGTTCGGGCGGCGCCTCGTCACCCGGTTGGCGCGCATACGCCAGCACGCCGCTGCCGGGCATGCCGCTCAGCAAATCCGCCGCCGAGGACGACAACGCCGCCGCGCGCCGCGCATCGGCGGGGCTCATGCTGCGCTGCTCGCCGTCGTATTGCATGCGCAACTGCGCGGCCGGACGCAACGGCACGGGCGGCGCGAACGGATCGTGCGCGTGCTGGTACGGATAGTCGGTCTTCGAGACCCACGGCAGCGAATCGAGCGGCAAGCGGTAACCCATCGGCGAATCGCCGGGAATCAGGAACATGCGCTCGTCGCGGAAGAACCAGCGGCCGCTGACCCATTGCGGCGCCTCGCCGGGCACGTCGCGTTCGCGCGCGAGCGGCAGTACGTAGCCGGTCGCGCCGCCCAGACCCGCGTCGAATACGCGGCGCAGGCGCACGCGCTCCAATTCGTCGTCCAGCCGCGCGTCGAAGGGATCGACGTTGACCGGCAGACGCCGCTCGCGCCACAGGTAGTACCAGACGTCCTCGAAACCGGGCTGGATGCAGTCCGTGTCCAGCGAGAGCTTGTTCGCGAGATGCGCGAGGAAGCGTTGCGCGTCGGCCGCGGTGTAGGTGCCGGGCTCGCGTTCGTCGGCGAACAGAGACGGATCGTGCCAGCAGGGCTCGCCGTCGGCGCGCCAGTAGAGCGACATCGCCCAGCGCGGCAGTTGTTCGCCCGGATACCACTTGCCCTGGCCGATATGCAGGAAACCGTTCGCGCCATAGCGCGAGCGCAGCTTGTCCATCAGCGCAACCGCGTAGCCGCGCTTGGTCGGGCCGAGCGCGTCGGTGTTCCATTCGGCGGCGTCGCGATCGCGCACCGAGACGAAAGTCGGCTCGCCGCCCATCGTCAGACGCACGTCCATGTCCTGCAATTGCCGGTCGACCTGCGCGCCCATCTTCAGCACGTCGGCCCACACCGCTTCGCTGAACGGCTTGGTGACGCGCGGCGTCTCCAGAACCCGCTCGATCGACATCGTGTGTTCGAATTCGACCTCGGACTCGTCGACGGCGCCGGAGATCGGCGCCGCGCTGCCCGGTTCGGGCGTGCAGGCGACGGGGATATGCCCTTCGCCCGCCAGCAGCCCGGAGGTCGGATCGAGACCGATCCAGCCCGCGCCCGGCAGGTAGACCTCGCACCACGCGTGCAGGTCGGTGAAGTCGACTTCGGTGCCGCTCGGGCCGTCGATCGATTTGACGTCGGGCGCGAGCTGCAGCAGATAGCCGGACACGAAGCGCGCCGCCAGCCCTAACTGCCGCAAGGTCTCGACCAGCAGCCAGCCGGAGTCGCGGCACGAACCCGCGGCGCTCACGAGCGTTTCCTCGGGCGTCTGCACGCCCGGTTCCATCCGGATCAGGTAGCGGATCTCGCGCTGCAACCGCTGATTCAGGCCGACGAGAAAGTCGGCGGTGGCGGCCGGCGTGCGGTCGATACTCGCGACGAACTCGGCGAAGCGCGGCGTCATCGGCCGCTTGACGCGGTAGGGCGCGAGTTCCAGCGCGAGGCCGGGCGAATACTCGAAGGGAAACTGCTCGGCCGAGGGTTCGAGAAAGAAGTCGAACGGGTTGTAGACGGCCATTTCGGCGACCAGATCGACGGTCACCTTGAATTCGCGCGTCTTCTCGGGAAACACGAGCCGCGCCTGATAGTTGGCGAAAGCGTCCTGCTGCCAGTTGATGAAGTGTTCGGCCGGCTCGACCCGCATCGAATACGAGAGGATCGGGGTCCGGCAATGCGGCGCAGGCCTGAGACGCACGACCTGGGGCGACAGTGAAACCAGCCTGTCGTAACGGTAATGTGTGACATGATGCAACGCGACGCGTATGGACACACCGGACTCCTGGACGAAGGATGGCAGCCCGCCAAAAAGCAAGCTTCATGCCGTTTATTGAACGCTTGTTGAACAAGTGCGAAAAACCGCTCGAACTGCCTGTACACCCCGGATCATCGCCTGCTATGAAGTGGGTGGCGCTTCGCCGACCGTCCGGTCGATCGAACCAAGCCCCGTTTCACTACCGTTTTCAACGCCACGCACCAAAGCGGCGCAGCGCCGATGCACGATCATGCACGTAATGTGCGTTAAACCAGTGACGTCTGGCAAATGCGGCATAAAGATTGCGACACAGCGTCTTCTACGACTGCCTTCCCACCTTCCAGGCTCCACCGATGAAAACCTTCCACTGCAACCATTGCTCGCACCTTGTCTTCTATGAAAACGTTCGCTGCGAACGTTGCGAGTCGTTGCTCGGCTATGTGCCCGAAGTGGCGGAAATCAGCGCGTTCGAAGATGCCGGCGAAGGCCGCTGGCGCAGCCTGCATCCAGGCGCTGAAGGCGCGCTGTTCCGCCAGTGCCACAACTATGCAGTCGAGAACGTCTGCAACTGGATGATCCCCGCCGACTCGCCGGACCAGTTGTGCCGCGCCTGCCAGTTGACCCTCACCATTCCGAATCTGAGCGCGCCCGACAACCGGCTCTACTGGTATCGGCTGGAAATGGCCAAACGCCGTCTGCTCTACACGCTGGCCGAACTCGGCCTCGACGTGAAGTCGCGCCAGGTCGATCCCGAGCACGGCCTCGCGTTCGAGTTCCTCGAGGACGGCGGCGACGGTTCGCGCGTCATGACGGGCCATGATAACGGGCTCATCACGCTGAACATCGCCGAAGCCGACGACGCCCACCGTGAGAAAGTGCGTACCGCGATGGGCGAGCCCTACCGGACTTTGCTCGGCCATTTCCGGCACGAGACCGGGCACTACTACTTCAGCCAGTTGGTGGAAAACAACCCGCGCTGGCTCGAACCGTTCCGCAAACTGTTCGGCGACGAAAGCGTCGACTAC
Organism: Paraburkholderia phytofirmans PsJN; assembly: GCF_000020125.1. Taxonomy (NCBI): domain Bacteria; kingdom Pseudomonadati; phylum Pseudomonadota; class Betaproteobacteria; order Burkholderiales; family Burkholderiaceae; genus Paraburkholderia; species Paraburkholderia phytofirmans. Next base: position 464,874 of record NC_010676.1, on the reverse strand, counting down.
GGCGAGGCGCTGAACGCCTACTATCGCGACGGTGCGCCGGCCGAGTGGCAGGCGTCGTTCATCAGCGCGTACGCCACCATGCATCCCTGGGAAGATTGGGCCGAGACGTGGGCGCATTACATGCTGATCGTCGACGTGCTGGATACGTCGACGTCATACGGCGTGGCGCTCCTGCCCGACGACCCGAGCGAGCCCACGCTGACCGATCGCACGCCGGTGGAAGACGCGAGCTTCGAGAATTTGATGAAGCGCTGGTTTCCGCTCACTTATGCGCTGAACAGCCTGAATCGCAGTCTGGGCATGCCGGACGGATATCCGTTCACGCTGGCCGCGCCGGTGGTTGAGAAGCTGCGTTTCGTGCACCGGGTGATTCAAGCGGCCGGGGATAAGTCGCAGCCGAGGGAAGCAGCGACGCCGCCGGGTCAGGCGGCGGTGGCGCCGGTGCAGGAGGCGGCAGCGCCGCAGCAGCAGCCCGTTGCGTCCGAGCCTCCGCCACTACAGCCCGCGCCCGTCGCTGCTCAGACAGCCCCGGCCAAACGGGCCACGAGACGACGCTAACCGGTATTTTCGGAAGCAAACCGGCTTGGTCGGGGATCGGCTCTTAAAACCGTATCCCTGACACATTCAACGCGTGCATTTCCCGGTTTTCGAACAATCTCACTCAAAAACCCTTTCTCAAAATAAGACTCTTCCTAGATGCAGCCCGGTCGAATTCTTTGACAATCGGATTCAGTCGGCGACACACGCAGCACGCGCATATCGCCCTCAATCGGCGCGCCGTGCTTTGAATCACGCGTCACAACCCGCCACGGGTTGCAAACGCCCTGCCGCCGCCTCCCTGTCATTGAACATAACGCGCATGCCGAACATCGCAAGCCGTTCACCATCGACCCAAGCCATGAGCACCGAATTTTCCCTCGATCGTTTCGAATCCCAAATCCAGTCCCGTGACTACGATGCCGCGCACGAGGAATTCTGCACGCTACTCAGGACGCTGTCCGACAAGCGCGGCAGGCTCGGCGCCGAACACTTCGCCCGCAGCACGCCGAACGCACCCAGTGACGAAAAATCGCGGGACACCTTGCAGCGCATCGCCGACGGTTTCACCACGCTGTTTTCCGCCCCCGAGTATCCGCTCCAGGCGGAGAAGATGAACATCATGTTCTGGGGGCGCCCGTGGATCAACATGATCTTCGCCGTGACATCGTATGGATCGACGGATCACATCGTCCGCAAGCTGCTCGAAACCGCGGAGGATAACGATGAAGCGCGCGCCATCTTGACCCGCAAGCAACTCGTGCTCTACACCGCAGGCTCGCAATACGACATCGATTTCACCGACCTCCACCGGCGCGACCCGGTGCTCGCGACGAGCCTTGGCGTTTCGATGGTCAGCGCGGCCGTGCACATCTCGCCGGCCGCGCACGAAAAACGCGAACGTCTGCTCGAATGGCTGCCGGGCGCGCTCGACAAGATCGAGGACCTCGACGAGTTGCCGACCGCCGCCGTCTGCGGCGCCTACATGCATTGCAGCTATTCGACATCGCCTGAGCGGCATGAGATCAAGCGCAGCATCAACAGGCTGGTGCGCAAGAAGCTGGACGCGCTCGGCCTGCTCGGCCACGAGGCCAGCGTCGCCCGCACAGGAATCAAAGGACGCAAGCCGGTGATGCTCGTGGTGCTCGAATGGTTCTCGGGCGGTCACTCGATCTATCGGACCCATTCGCGCACCATGCTCGCCGCGCGCCAGCATTTTGAAGTGGTCGCGTTCGGCGAGGCGCAGAACGTGGACGAAGCGGGACGCGCGATTTTCGATCGCTTCGTCGAATTCGAGCATCCGGAATATGTCGGCGACTGCATCCGCCAGATCCAGGCGTTCGCCGCACGCGAGCAACCGGACGTGCTCTATATGCCGAGCGTCGGCATGTTCTCGCACACGATCTTTCTGTCGAACCTGCGCGTCGCGCCGTTGCAGATCGCAGGCCTCGGTCATCCCGCGACGATGCACGCGGCGCATATGGACTACGTGAGCGTGGAGGACGATTTCGTCGGCGATCCGGCCTGCTTCAGCGAAAAAATGCTGCGTCTGCCGAAGGACGGCCAACCGTACGTGCCGTCGAAACTGCTCACCAATGTCGTGCCGTCCGTGCCGGAGCGCGGCGACGTGGTCAACATCGGCGTGACGGCCAGCGCGATGAAAATCAATCCGCACTTTCTCGAGACCTGCCAGGCGATCGTTCGCACTGCGCGCGTGCCGGTCAAATTCCATTTCATGACATGCTGGAACGAAAGCATCGATCTGGCGTACGTCAGAAAGTCGATCTACGCGACGCTGCCGGAATCGAGCGTGGACGTGTACGGCTCGCTCAGCTACCCCGAGTATCTGAAGATCCTCAACACGATGGACATGTTCGTGAGCCCGTTCCCATTCGGCAATACCAACGGCATCGTCGATTCGTTCACGATGGGCCTGCCCGGCGTCAACCTGTGCGGACGTGAAGTGTTCGAGCATATCGACAGCGGCCTTTTCGAGCGCGCTGGCCTGCCGTCATGGCTCACAACCTATTCGACCGACGAATACGTGCGCGCCGCCGCCCGGCTCGCCGAACAGCACGACGAGCGCGAAGCGCTGCGCCGGCGCCTGATCGACGGGAAAGCGGTCGAGCGGATCTTCGAGGGCCGTCCCGAAGCGTTCGGCGAAGGCGTATTGAAGTTGCTGAACGGTCTCGGCGAAAAGTAAGTCATTCGACCGCGTCAAACGAACGGGCCGCGACGGGAGATATTCCGTCGCGGCCCGTTTTCACATCCGTCGGCGGTCGCCTCGGTCAATACGCAACGTAAGGGCCCATGCCGCCGGGCGTCGGCTGCTGCTCGACGGCGGCGTACACACTGCGGCCGTAGAAAAACGGCAAACCCCAGTCGAAGATCGCGGACTGCACGAACGCCGGTCCCGCCAACAGCGGCAGCGCCGAATCGCCGCTGTACGTCTGGGCAATCGTCGTGGCATTGCCGACGCTGAAGTTCACCGCGCTCGTCGTGCCGTTCACGCCCTGGATCATCGCGCTCAATTGCTGGGTCGATCCCGGGCAATAGTACGAATTGTTCGGGCTCGCGCAAACAGGCAATGCACTGGTCTGGAAGAACAGTCCCGTCGAGCCGCTGTCCAGAATACTGCGCGGATACGTGATGCCGTTCTGCACGGTCGTGAAGGTGCCATTCGACGGACTCACGCCGATTACCTGCGCGCCGCCGAGCGCATTGTTGGTCTGCGTGCCAATGCCGAATATCAGTTGCCCGCTGACCGATTGTGCGCCACCCGATACCGCCGGCAGGCTCAGCAGCGAACCGTTGTTGTCGGTGGCGAAGTACGGAACCGGATTGGCCACTTGCAGTTCTTCGGCGAGCGGAATCGACGTGCATGTCGCGCCATTGCAGCCGTAGTACGTGCCGGCCAGCGCCTGCTGCACGCAGTTCGCGCCGCAATCGTGCTTGAACACGCCGATGCCGAGAATGCCGTTGGCCTGCAACGTGGCCGGCGTGTTGCGCGCCGCGCCGAAGTTCGCGCAATCGGCGGGCAGCGTTGCATAGTTCGGGTCGATCACCTGAATTGGCAGCGATGCCGCTTTCTCGCCGGCAATCTGCAAGTCGGCGAGCTTGACCGGACCCCACGTGTAGCCGTCGAAAAACTGCATGCATTCGGCGACCAGATGGCCCGACGTGTCCTTCTGTTGCGGCAGCGTCATCGAAGCAGGCAACTGGGAAGCGAAAAGACGCACGCCCCACGACCCGGTATCGACCAGCACATGATCGATGGTTTGACACTGCGTCGTGCCCGGCGCGCAGATGGTGAGATTGACGAACGGCATGTTCGGCACATCGCTCACGCCGGAATCGACCGTCACGCGCACCGCGTTCGCAGCCAGCGTTTGCGACAACGGCACGGTGTTGGCCACTGACGGACCAGGCGAGGCACTGGTCGAACCGTTAGTGCCGGCCGCGCTGCCCGAACCGCTGGAGCCGCCGCCCCCTCCGCCGCACGCACCGACGAGCAACGCGAGCAGCGCCGCGCACAGCAAAGTTTTGAACGAAGACATAAGGCGCATGATCCGCTCCGTTATTGAATGACGCCGGCATCGACGCCCGCGGGCACCGTTTGCGGCAGATAGGCATGACCGGAGAACGCCCGCAGATGACCGCCGGAGTACACGACCAGGTCGCTGTTGGAAACCGCGAGCGGCGTACCGCGGCGCGTCGTGGTGGCGGCGACATACGCGTCGAATGAAGTCCCGAGCATGGATTTCAGATCCGGCAGCGTCGGCCCTTCCCACGCGACACCGAACACGATGCCGTTGCGCGCGACGTACTCGCGCACCAGCGTGCCGGACGGCAGCGTCATCAGGTGCACGGAATACGCGCTTTGTGTAGTGGCCGTGTGAGTCACCGCGCGCAAGCGGGACTGATCGCCGTTGACGGTGCTGACGTTCTGGCCGAGCGTCGCGTGCGCGGCAAGCGACAGCGCGCAGCTTGCCCCGAGCATTGCGCGAGCAATGCGGGAATAGAGCATCGGTTTCAAGTGAGTTCCTTCGAGGTGAAACGCTCGTGACCCGGCATCGAGCCCGTCACGAACGGGAAACTAGGGGCGCACGCTTCGCCGGTGGTGCCGTGTTGCAATCACACTGGTTGGGCTGCGTGAATGCGTCTACGGAGTGGCGGCGCGAAACTTTAGGCATCGCGGCGAAACGCGCCAATCGTTTGCGGAGGGATTTAATCCTTTGTGCCGCATAGCGTCGTTTGGGTCTGTTTGATATTTCCGGACCAGATCACCAATGGGCGGCGCTTGGGCGCGCGTTTTTGCTTCACGGCTCGTTTAAAGCGAACAGTGAAGCACACCGGCCAAGGCCGAAGCAGAAAAAATTCATGCGCGCAGCATCGCTGCGGCATATGTAAGCGGACACTGAAAAGATCAATTAAAATGCGGCTTTTTGTCCGACAATACAAAGCATTAAAAGGCTTTTTGTATGACCAGATAATCGACGCTTTAATCGTGATTTCGAGGGCAAAGAAATGCCGCAGATAACTCGAAGGTTATCTGCGGCATTTGGCGGTTGAACGTGACGCGTCAGCGATTCAACGCATCAACGTCCGTTACTTTTTCTGCTGTTGCAAAAGCGATTTAAGCTCCTGCACGTTTTCTTCTACGCGTTTTGCGATCACCGCATACGACTCTGCCTGCGTCTGATACGCCGCTTGCGCCAGTTGCTGCATATCGGCGAGCGACTTGTGCAGACTCTGCTGGATCAACTCGGCAGCTTTGCCCGAAGGCGCCGTGCCGCCAGCCGACAACTGGCCCGTCAGCGACTGCAATTCGCCCAAGGTCGAGCGCAGCATGTCGGCCTGTTTCTGCGCGAGCGACTGCATCCCCTGGAAAGCCGTCTGATTCGCCTGAACCAGTGCTTCCATGTCCTTGCGTCGCGCTTCCATGATGGCGGGTACGTCGAAGCCGGGGAGCTTGAACTGCTCCAGCATTTTGGTGAAATCGCCAAACGGATTGGCGGCGTCAGGTCGGTCCATGCGAAATCCTCCTTAACGGTTGACTACTCGCCGGCGGTGCATCGCCGCGTTATGTCTGCGTGACGCATGCACCGGCGGCATCGCGTGCGCCGTGCGTCCGCAGGAACGGACGGTTCTGGGGTCGGACGGCACATCGTTCAATCATGCGCTATCCGGAAACAATGCGCCAGCGGGCACACCCTGGCTCCGGCAATGCCGTCGGCGGAACTTGCCGGACGCCGGCCGCGCGCGGGGAAAGGCGAAGTAAGTTACCGGGCGGCTTCAGTAACCCTACGAATCGGCAGGTCGACTATCGTTGCTCATGTGCCGGCGCACTGTAGCGCCGGCGCTGTCTCGACGGGAGCGAGTTCATGAAAAAATCAATCTTGAGCGCGGCGCTGAGCGTCGTTGTGACTCTAGCCGCGACGGCCGCGTTTGCCCAGGAAGCGCCGCCGCCCGCAGCCCCTCAGTCGCACGGCGAACCGCAGCACGACGACGGGCCGCCGCCGCATGGCCGGATGGGTCCGATGGGTCCGATGGGCCCCGGCTTCGCGGTGATCAACGATCTGGAACAGTTGCGCCGCCTTTATGCCATGAGCGGACATCAAGGTGAAATCATCGCCGTGTATCACGACGTGCTGAACAAGACGCAAGATCCGATGCTGCGTCACTACGTGTACGACTCGCTGGCTCGCGAGCAGTTGAAGCCCGCTAATCCCGACCAGGCAATCGTGACGCTGCGCACCAGTCTGTCGGAAGACCTCGCCGCCGCGAACAAGGCGCCGCGCGGCGGTCCCGGCGGCATGCCGCCGCCGGCTGAAGCCCAGTAATCCTCGCGGTGGCGTCACGGCGCGAGTCTCGTCGTGACGCCGTCACATGTAAGACGTGGTCAGTGCCTGACTACCGCGTGGCTCGTCAACTGAGTGACCGCTCGACACGCACGCCGGTGCGCTCCGCGCGCTGGCTTTTTTCCGCCAGGCGACAAACGCACGGCAACTTGTACGCAGGCGTTTCTAATTGGAAGCGCTCCCGCCTGCGCGCCGTCTAACCATTCAGCATGCTGCGTTAGCTTTCCCACATTGCCGCTTCACTGACCACTTCTCATCTTCCGTCAGGTGATTAGGATATGAGCACTGCAACACTGGTGCTCTGGTGAAGAATGCGCTACCCGCTGAATCTGGCCGTCGCCGCCGTCCTGCTGGTTTTTGTCCTCGGCTGCATCATCAAGCTTGCCTTGAACTGATGGCCGATACGTACGGCGTCATCCGCACCGTTGCACGACCTCGCGCCGCTTGCCGGCGAGGTCGATCCCCCTCCGCACATTCGCCTTTTTTCCGCCACGTCCGCTGACTCTCGCGACTCGCGAAAGCCCCGCGCGACACCGCTTCGCGCCATGACATAGGACGAAATAATTGTTGAATGGAGTTCGGGAAGTCACGCGTCCATACTTCGTTTCGCTGCCGGTGCGTACGAAACAAAACGCATGAGATCAAGGGTGCTTCACGTGCGAGACGTTTCGCCGATGATCAACGATCCTACGGTTGCCCGATCATCGAGAGAACCGTTCGAACATTCCGGCACCGCGTGCCGACGACAGGATCAACAATGTTGCCTACTTCAATGAAATCCCTCAGAAAAAATGCCGCCCGTCTGGCCTGCGTGACGATGGTCTTTTGCAGTGCGCTGCTGACCGGTTGCGCCGGCAGCAGCATCAAGGATGCGAGCGCGGCGAGCACGCCGGTCCAGGTGCGCCCGGACAACATTTATGTCTACACCTTCGACGCCAATCCGGACCAGGTCAAACTCGACGGCGGCATGATGCAGAAAGTGAAGACGCAGCTCGAAGGTTCGTCCGCAGCGCAAAAGCAGGCCGCCGATGCCGCCGAAGTCCGCGAGCAGGTCGCCAACGAAATCGCGCATCAATTGCAGTCGATGGGTCTGCGCGCGATCCGCTCGGATATCACCGCACCCGCCGATCAGAATGTGCTGCTCGTGCAAGGCAGCTTCAACACGATCGACTCGGGCAATCGCCGTCGCCGTATGTTGATCGGCCTCGGTGCGGGCAAGAGCCAGGTGAGCAGTTCGGTGCAGATTCTGTATAAGCCCGCGGGCGGCACGCCGCGTCTGGTGCAAACCTTCACCGCCAACGCTGACAGCGGCAAGGCGCCGGGCATGGTCGAGACAGCGGGCGTGGGCGCGGCGGCCGGCAGTATCGCGACATCGGCCGCAGTGGGTGGCGGTCTGCACGCGGTATCCGAAACCAAACGCGCTGGAGTGTCAGCGGACGCAAAGCGCCTTGCAGATGCAGTGGCCAAGCAGATTGGCGAGATCGGTGTGAATGGCGGATGGCTCTCGACGCAACACATCAAAGGTTGATAACGCATTAGCCGGCGTGTTGAACCGCAAGAATCATGAATAGCGCGGCAGAGTTGGAATTCGATCCGACTCTGCCGTTCGGTTTTCAGGCCTGCGCTTCAGGCCTTCGTATAACGCAGCCACACTGCACCGTGTTCCTTTTGTTCGACGGACGTGAGCTTCAGATACGCGGGCGCTTGCCACTTCTCCATGGCCACTTCGAACGAGGAAGGATGTTCGCTGCGGCCATCCACCAGCGGCAAAATCAGCACGCTGACTTCGTCGACGAGACCCGCGTTCACGAACGCGCCGCTCACATGCGAACCGCCCTCCACGATCAGCTTCTTCACACCGAGTTCACGCGCGAGTGTTTGCACGACCTTGCCGAGATCGAGTTCGGTCTTGCCGCCGAACACGTATGACACGCCGATCGATTGCAGATAAGCGAGGTAGTCGTCGGCAACCTGTTCGGTCAGCACTTCGATCACGTGCGACTTGAGCGCGGTGTTGCTCTTCCACGCCACTCGCCCCTGCGGATCGATGGAAATCGCGTACTGATCCGCTTTGCGTTCGACGAAGTGATCGGTGCGCGGCACGGCGCCCTTGGCGAGTCCTTTCGGATAATCCGCGCCGTGCGCAATTTCCTGCATGGTGACGCGTCCGCAGATCCAGCCGTCGGCTTCGAAAGTGGCTGCCGTGTCTTCGTACAGATCCGAGGCATAGTCGAGATGCCAGCCGTCCGTCAGACTGCGGCCATCGAGCGAGGACATCATGTGAGCGACGATATATGGGTTCATGCGTCAAGCCTCCGTGTCAGGTCAATGAAGAGACCTTGCAGCAAGGGCCGTTCCGCAAGCGCGTTGGTGGCTTGCTGACGATGCATGTGAAGTCGGTCGCGCGACGAGTTGGCCGTTCATCGGTGACCCTGCAAGATAGCCGCAGCGAATGCTCGAAGCGACGCGGCGCCGCCCGGCCAGTGGATCAGTAAAGGCCGCCGTGATGCGGCGCAGGTCGCGCATCGGCCATCGCGCGCAGCGACTCCAGTCCGCGGCTGATCCAGCTTTTCACTGTGCCGACCGGTGCATCGAGAGTATGCGCGATCTCCGATTGCGATTGACCCCGGAAATAGGCAAGCGCGATCGCCTGACGCTGAACCGGAGCCAGGCGGCCGAGATAGGAGGACAGACGCTCGGCATCCAGCGCGAACTCCTGCCAGAAATTCACGTCGGCGTCGCCCGCGGCATTGCGCTCGTCCAGTTCGTCGACATACACGCCGGAATACGGATTGCGCCGCAAATAATCGAGCGCCTGATTCTTCACGATGGTCGACATCCACGTGGACGGCGAAGCCTTGCCGGGGTCGTACGACCCGGCGAAGCGCCAGATCTTGATGAAGCCGTCCTGCACCACTTCTTCGGCCGATTCGCTGGTGCGGGTGACGCGCACCGCGAGACCGAATAGCGACGGCGCCGACGCCCGGTACAGCGCCTCGAACGCGCCGGCTTCGCGCCTTGAAACGCGCTCGAGCAGCGCCGCGAGATACGCGCTCTTCTGATCCAGTGCGGACGCGCCGATGGTCGCGTCGGTCGAAGCATCATGTGACATTGCACATCCTCCGGGACGGTGCGCGCGCTATGCCTGACCGGCCTGCGGCGACTGCGATCCGGCAAACCAGCCTTCTTCGCGCGCGACACGTTCGAGCGCCGCCTCGACCATCGCGCAGGCCCGGTTGCTGACGTCGCCCAGATAGCGGTGCAGCGCGGCGTCCTGCGCCGAGCGCGACGTGCAAGCGTCGCTGTAGCGCTCGAACGCCGAGAGCTTCATGACCAGTTCCGCGAGGTGACGCGGACACTCGCACGCAATCGTCGAAGAACGGCCGGCAATCATTTCCAGCTCGCGGTCGTCGTAGCGACGGCGCACGCGCGACCACACGGCGTCGTCGCCGATGCGTTCCTGACTGCGCACGCGTTCGCACAGGTCGCCGAGCATCTGACGGAATTCTGTCCGGCTGTCGGGCTCGCGATAAAGACGCACGCCCGCCACGCGCAGAATCTCCGCCGCCGGCCCGGTGCCGAAGCCGTAGACGACCGCGATGGCTTTCGCGCGAACCGCGTCGCCGAGCGCAATGATCTGTGACGCGATGTCTTCTTGAAGTGAGTCGATGCTGACCAGCAAGGCGTCGATCGGCGCGCCGCGCTCTCCGCTCGTGCCGCCGCCTGCCGCGGCGAGGGAGAGATCGGCAAACGTGATCAGCTCGTTCACGCCATAGGGCCGCAAATCGACACCCGACGCCCGAAAACGCTGCGCAAGGCTGCCGCCCACGAGAGCGAGCCGGAGATTGACGGACTCGACCAGAGGGAGGTCAGTCGCGCCGCCGCTCTCGCGTCCGCTGCGCGCAGCCAGAAATTGCAATTGCTCGCGATCGAGCCGTGCGATCGCGCCGATCGCGTGGCCGCGGCTCACCAGCAGTTTGATCAAGGTGAGTCGCCTGACGTCGTCTTCTGTGTAGAGACGCTGGCCTGACGCGGTTTTAGCCGGCCCGACCACGCCGTAACGGCGCTCCCAGATCCGCAAGGTCGTGACCGGCATCTTGGCGAGGCGCGCTGCCTCACCGCTTCTGTAGCCCTGTTGAGCCGGTCGTTGCTCGTCAGACGAAGTCATCATGAAACCTCAAACTATTCATTGTCGTTTCAAGCATACTTCATTTTCGGCTTTGTGAAACGACTTATCGACTCATTTTAAGTGGTTGAAACGGTATTTTCGATGCACCGCCGTTGTTGACACCACTCGCGCAGATCATCCGCCTCGGCACCGACGACTAATCAAGACGTCGTGAAGCGCGGCCAGCGTCGCGCAGCCATCCGGGTCGAAGCATCGTGAAGAGTTCTGACTCGCGCGCCCATATCGCGGTCGTCGGCGCAGGCATTGCCGGTCTGTCATACGCCATGACTCCGCGAGCGGCAGGCTGCCGGCTGCGCATGTTCGACCGCAGCCGCGGCCCGGCCGGCTGGAAGCCTTTCGGCGTTGCGGCGGACCGAGGCCGGCGGCGTGGACCCCGCGCCGTTGGCGTCACGCCGATGCGCGCCGGACGGCGATCTCGCGGCGGGTTACGTATGGCGCAACGTGGGCGGCTTGGGTCTGTGCGGCGACTGGCTGAACGGCGGCCAAGAAGTGGAAGCGCGTGGCTGAGCTGAAGAGTGTTAGAGCAGGAGATGCTGCGGGCACTGCCGCCGGTCTAGCGATTGGAAGCGCGGCACAAAACGGCTGAGCATTTCACGCGGAATGCTGCGAGCGCTGTAATCGGTCTAACAGTTGGAAATGCGGCGCCGGGGTGCAGAGCACGCAATGCGAAATATCGCGCGCGCAGCAGTCGGTCGAGTGCGCGTGCTCCTGCACGCGCAACCGGACGCTCGCCTGGAGGCAGAATGAAACGCGCCGCCTGCGCGGCGCATAAAGCGGCGGAGCCAGGCGGCGCGGTCAGCACAACAAACTCGACGCGAAAACTCAGCCGCTCAGGCGACCTTATAGCGTTCCAGCCAATGCGCATAAGGCGCCGGCAATGTCCACGACGGACGCTCGATACCGAGCTTCTTCGCCGCATGGTACGGCCAGTGCGGATCGGCCAGATGCGCGCGGCCGACCATCACCAGATCCAGTTGCCCGTCCTTCACCGAACGATCCGCCAGTTCCGGCGTGTCGATACCCCACGCCGACGACACCGGAATCCCAGCTTCGCGGCGCACGCGCTCGGCGATCGGCGCGAGAAACGCCGGCGCCCACGGAATCGCCGCCGTCGGCGTGGAGAAGCCCACGCTGACGCTCAGCATGTCGAGGCCTTCGCGCTTGAAGTTCTTCGCGAGTTCGATCGATTCGACGAGGGTTTCCTCGTCGCGGCCGTCGTACTCGATCACGCCGAAACGCGCCGTCAACGGCAGATGCTCAGGCCACACCTTGCGTACCGCTGCCAGCGTTTCCAGCAGGAAGCGGCTGCGGTTTTCCAGGCTGCCGCCGTAAGCGTCGTCGCGCTGATTGGAGTGCGTCGAGAAGAAGCTCTGCCCGAGATAGCCGTGCGCGAAGTGCAACTCGAGCCATTCAAAGCCGGCGTCGAGCGCGCGCTTGGCAGCCGCGACGAAATCTTCGCGAACGCGCGCAATGTCGTCGAGCGTCATCGCTTTAGGTACTTTCGGCAGACCACCGCCGAAGGCGATCGCCGACGGGGCGATGGTTTGCCAGCTGCGGCTGTCGTCGTCGGCGATGTGGTCGTCGCCTTCCCACGGACGGTTGGCGCTGGCTTTGCGGCCCGCGTGGCCGATCTGGATGCCCGGCACCGCGCCGGCCGCCTTGATCGACGCCACGACCGGCGCAAAAGCCTGCGCCTGCTCGTCTGTCCAGATGCCCGCGCAACCCGGGGTGATGCGGCCTTCAGGCGACACGGCCGTCGCCTCGACGATCACCAGACCCGCGCCGCCGCGCGCGAGACCAGCCAGGTGGATGCGGTGCCAGTCGTTGATCAAACCGTCTTCGGCGGTGTATTGGCACATCGGCGGAATGGCGATCCGGTTGCGCAGGGAAACGTCTTTGAGCTTGTACGGCTGGAACAATGCGGACATCAGGCTAAACTCCTCTGGACTTGCTTGTACGGTAGTTCGATAAACATCGAATAACGAAGTATCGCAGAAACCTTTATCATTTGCAGGATGCGCACCTATAACCACCCCGCCGCCGAGGATTTCGCCCTCGGGCGGCTCTTTCATGCCCTGAGCGACCCGGTCCGCCTCGAGATCGTGCGGCGCCTCGCGTCGGTCGACGAGGCCACCTGCGGCGAGCTCGACGGTGGCCGCCCCAAGTCGAGTGTGTCCCATCACTTCCGGATCCTGCGCGAGGCGGGTCTCGTGCGCACGCGCGTGGCCGGCACCGTGCATCAGAATTCGCTGCGGCGCGCTGAGTTGGACGCCCGCTTTCCGGGCTTGATGGAGGCGATTCTCAAGCAGATCGTCGCGGAAACGGCGGAGAGCGAGCCGGCTTGACGTCAGGCTCCGGCGTCGCGCGCGCGGCGATCCGCGCCTCTATTCGCGCCAAAGCTTGCGCATCAGCGCGAGCAACGCGGTCGGGGCCGTGCCTTTTTGACAATAACCGTCGAAATTGTGACGTGCCTTGCCGGTTTCCTTCACGTGATCCTCATCGAGCGAGGTGAACGCGACGATGCCCAGACTTTGCGTCGGCAGATAGCTGCGTAGCGCGCTCGCGGTTTCATAGCCGTCGCGCTCCGGCATCATGATGTCGAGCACCACCACGTCGGGCACCCAGTCCCGCACGCAGCGCAGCGCCTGCTCGCAGCCGTCGGCGGCGCGAGCTTCGACGCCTTCATAGGAGAGATAGGTGGCGAGCGCTTCGGCCGCGCCGACGTTGTCGTCGACGACCAGCACGCGCGGTAATTCGTGCAATACCCGGATCTCACGGGCGCTCCACCTTTGGCAAGTAGCGGGGGTTCGGGGCATAGGCGTGACAGCTTGCGATAAAAACATTAGCTGACAGCAAACCGCGTACCAACGGGCGGCGTTGCAATAGCATCGTCATCAAGCCGGCAATGACGACCAGGCTGCGCTTATGGCGCGTCGCGTAGACCAGCGCGCTTGCGGCGTTTCACGATGCATTCCGCTCGGTTGACCGCCAGCGCGCGTCGCAAAAGGTTCGCGCATCGCGCTTCAACACGCGGACGAGTTCACTGGCGACAAATACCGGAGCGGACGCCAGCCCAATCAACCCGTATGCCGCATACGCGACGCCGCGACGCGCGTGCGTTGCACCGTCCATCGCGGATGGTTGTACATCGCATTTCAATCCGAATTGGAAACAGGCGCGCGTCCCGCCTCCGACGAACCGCTTGCGCTGCCGCCGAAACCCGTCGCGGCATGCCGCGCCGCCACCCGTGCTTCGGCGGCCTGAATATCGGCCGGATAGTTCGGGTCTTCACCGCGGCCCGGGTTATAGCCGGCCTGTTCGAGTTCGATCAACTCGGCACGCACTTGCGCGCGGGTGACAGGCGAGTTCGTTTGGGCAAACACCGCAACCGGCGCTGCAAGCACAGCGGCAACCACAACGGCTTGAATAAGGGACTTCATGACGACGACCTCCAGACTTCGCTTCGTTCTGCTACGAACAGCCCTGTTCGTAATTCACTGACGACAGTCTAGAAAAGCCGGTGCTTGAGAATAAGTGCCGCGCGTGGAGAGGATTGTTCTCGAATATGGATAAAGCGGTTGGACCTCTGCGGCCGGCCACCCGATTGCCGTTTCGTCGCCACCGCATGTCCTGACATTTTTCTCATGTTTCTGTCACGGTGACACACCACCGGCAATTCACACTGGGCTCACGAATCGCCAAACGGCGGCCGTCACCCGGGAGATTTCACATGAATGCTGCAAGACTCTTCACTCTGTCAGTCGCCGCGTTGACGATATTCGGCACGGCATCGCAGGTTGCGCAGGCACAAGGCAAGTCTCGCGCCGAGGTGCAACAGGAACTGGTTCAAGCGCAACACGCCGGCTTGATTCCGTCCAGCAAGACACAATACCCGCCAGACGCCAGGACGGTTGCCCGCAACAAGCAGATACACGCCATTGCGTGGCATGGTGGTGAAACGACGCCTTCATTGGACCAGCATGACAAGCTCTCCGCGAAATAACGACCTGCGCCGCCGGCACCAACATGCACGGCGGCACGCGCGCGCCTGTTGCCGTTGAACGGGGCGTGCTCACGCTTTGCGTACGGCGTCGCGTCCTGGGCGCGCCGCCATGCCGTGACTTGAGCAATCATGGTTCGGAAAGCGCAGCCAGAAACAGGTGCGCACATGTGGCCGGCTTTCGCAGCCGCACTGCCCCCCGTGGCTCGTCATGATCGATTTCACGATGGCGAGGCCCAGCCCCGTGCCCGATGCCGAACCGTGCCGCGAAGGATCCACACGATAGAACCGCTCGAATATGCGTTCGAGATGGCGAGCTTCGATTCCCGCGCCCGAATCCGACACACTCAGCGTGGTCCAGTCCGGCTCCTCCTTGCAGTCGATGATAATGGTGGTTCCTGGCGGCCCCTGCGCGAGCGCGTTCGAGAGCAGGTTGCTGAGCGCGCGTTGAAAGAGCAGCAGATCGGCTAGCACCGTGCCCTCGCCCGTCACCTTGATCTCGACCTGCGCATCTTCGGCCACGGTCTCGTAGTAGCCCGCGACCCGCTCGGCCTCCGCGACCGCGTCAAGTAAACGCAAGGACGGGGGCGCATCAGCCTGATCGGAACGCGCCAGGAACAGCATGTCTTCGATCATGTGCGACAGCCGCCGATACTCGTCCACACTGGACTCGATAACGTCCCGGTAGTCCTCCGCGCTGCGGCGCTGTGACAACGCCACCTGAGCAGCGGCAAGCAGATTAGTGAGCGGCGTGCGCATATCGTGCGCAAGATTGGATGAGAATTGACTTAGCCGGGTGAACGATTCGTCAAGCCGCGTGAGCATGCCGTTAAAGGCCTGCTCCAGTTCCTTCAACTCGCCTGACGCATGCAATTCCGGCAGCGGTTGCGCGAGACCGCTCGTCGACATCGCTTCTGCCCGGGCCACCAGCCTGCGCAGCGGGAGCAGTCCCACCAGGGCGATACCGTATGCGAACACGGCGGCTAACAGCACACCCAATACTTCGATCGCCACCGTGGTGCAGGCGTACACGCGCAATAGCGCTTCATCGCCGGTGCCGTCGTATTGAATGGCGACCAGCACCGGCGGTCCGATTCCGCCATTGAGCGCCACGCGCTGCAGCAGGTATCGAAGATTCGAACCGGCGCGCGTGAGCGCCAAAGGCGCACCGTTCAGCACGATTGCCGCAATCGGCGCATAGGGCTTGAAGCCCGCCGTGCTCAAGCGGCGCTGGCCCGCTGTGTCGTAAATGGCAAGCGCCATGTGGGGATGCCCACGCAGGTGGTCGATCACCGTCTCCGCGTTGCCGCCAATGGCATGCACGGTCGGAATCCCCGACAGATGCGTGTGTAACGCCGCCATCGTGCTGGACATCTGCTCGACCGAGCTCGACTCGAGGCAACTGCGCAGCACGTGATATAGCGCAAGCCCGCTGAGCGCGAGGATCGCCGACGTAGACACGATGATGAGAGCAGTGAGCCTTGCACGCAGCGTACGCGGCACCATGCACCTGATCAATTGCCGGCGCCCCGGTTTTCCAGCACATACCCCATGCCTCTCACGGTGTGAATCAGCTTGGGTTCGTAGGCGTCGTCGATCTTGGAGCGCAGTCGCCGGATTGCCGAATCGACCACGTTCGTGTCGCTGTTGAAGTTCATGTCCCACACTTGCGAGGCGATCGTAGCGCGCGGCAGGATTTCCCCTTCCTTGCGCATGAGCAGCCACAGCAGCGTGAATTCCTTGGCGGTGAGCAAAATCACGTCGTGCTGCCGGGTCGCCTTACGCCGCGTCAGATCCAGTTCGAGATCGGCGACCTTCAGCAACGTGAATTCGCGTGGCTTGCCACGCCGCAGGATCGACCTCACGCGTGCGATCAGTTCGACGAAGTCGAACGGCTTCGCCAGGTAGTCGTCGGCGCCGAGCTCCAGGCCTTTGACGCGGTCTCCCACGTCGTCGCGCGCGGTGAGAAACAGCACCGGCGTGCACCGTTTGCGGCGCAGGTTTTGCAGCAGCGTCCAACCGTCCTGTCCCGGCAACATTACATCGAGGATCAGCAGGTCGTAGTCTTCCGTCTCCGCCTGATGCTGGCCCGTCACACCGTTTTGCGCCCAGTCGACCACGTATCCCGCCTCAGACAAGCCCTTTCGCAAATAGGCGCCGGTCTTCGGCTCATCTTCCACCAGCAGAATCCGCATTGCCACTACCTCGAAAAAATGCCCAACCGGCGCAGCAACTGAGCGGGGGACGTCTTGGCTAGCCAGTTCGATGCAACGGCGCGATGAACCCGACCGCCGTGGCGATGGACAACGGAATGCCTGTCAACCAGAGTGACAGCATGCCGCCGCTCAATGCGAATGGAATACCTGTGAAGACTAGCAAGCCATCCTTAGCATTATTAAACACATTGAACAGCAGGACAAACACGATGAGACGCCAATTCGTAGCGGTCCATGTTGATGGTGAGAACCGGCAAGCCGCTGGTCTGTTCAATCTTGACCTCAGTCAGCGCCCGGCCTTTCTGCAAAGCCGCCGCGATCTCTTCTGCAGCATCGCTGAGCACCGTCGTGTTGTCGCCGAATAGTTTTACCGCGACATCGTTGCGCGCGCTAGAGATCAATCCGTCGAAACGGCGTCGTATCGGTCGGGAAAATTCGTATTTGTTTCCCAGCATTTCCGCAACGACGGCTTCGGTTTCCACAACGAGTGCGTCGCTCGACTTCTGCCGCGCCGACGCGGATCATTGCCTGCGCAGGAGCGCCCCGAAGCCCCGCAATCCGACGCGCTCCTCGACAACTTTCTCCAACTGCCGACACTCGACCTGAATGCCTCGCGCGGGAGCGTTTTTCACAAATTCATCGATCAGTTCGCGCGCGTCGGGGTCGATGAAATCCGCGCGGCTGCCGTCGAGTATGACCGTGGCCCGATCGGGAATCGTCTTCAGATGTTCCTTGAGGCTGACCTTCGCGAGAAACGACACGTCCTTGCGCAAGCACAGCAGGAAGTGGTCGTCATGCTGCGCCATGGTGATTGGCCGCCGCATGTGCGCATGAATGGCGAATGCGACGCTGCACACAATCCCGATCACGATGCCCATTAACAGGTCGGTCAGCAGCACGGCGGCGATCGTCACGACGAATGGTGCGAAACGCGCGAAACCCTGCCTGGCGGCATCCGCGAACATCGACGGCTTGGCAAGTTTCAGCCCCGTGAAGATCAGAATGGCGGCGAGACTCGCAAGCGGAATCAGATTGATCACCGCTGTCAGCGCGAACACGCTCACGAGCAACAACGCGCCATGCACGACGGCCGACCAGCGGCTTTGCGCACCCGCTTCGACGTTCGCGGAACTGCGCACGATCACGGACGTGATCGGCAATCCGCCGATCGCACCGGCCACGATGTTGCCGATGCCCTGCGCCTTGAGTTCGCGATCCGGCTGCACAGGGCGTTTCTTCGGATCGATTTGCTCGACGGCCTCGAGACAGAGCAGCGTTTCCAGACTCGCGACGATCGCAATCGTCATTGCCAGGCGCCAAACATCCGGCTTCAGCAAGTGCGTCAATTCAGGCCAGTTGAACACCTTGTCCAATGCCGCAAACGAGGCCAACGACGGCAGCGACACGCGATGCTCGAGCGGCGGCGCGAACGCCGGAGCAACGAAGTCGAGCAACAGCGTGAGCCCAATACCGAACAATACGACCGCCAGCGGCGCGGGCACGTGGCGCACGAACGCGAAACGTCGCGCGGCCCGGGTTTCCCAACTGGCGAGAATCGCCAGCGACACGAGCGCGATCGCGCATGCCGCCACGGACATCGCGCCGAACGGCGTGACGACCGTGCCGCTCATCGCACTCGTCACGCTCGCGCTGCCGTCGGCCAGCCCTGCCGCGAGCGGCGCCTGTTTGATGATGAGCAGCAGGCCGATTGCCGCCAACATGCCTTTGATGACGGAAGATGGCACATAGGCGGCAAAGCGGCCCGCTTTGAGCAGGCCGAATCCGAACTGCATGGCGCCCGCGAGCAGAACCGCGATCAGAAACGAGGAGAAACTGCCGAGCCTCGTCATGCCGTCGACGACGATCACAACGAGCCCCGCCGCCGGACCGCTGACGCTCAGATGCGAACCGCTCAGCAAGGCGACGACAAGGCCGCCGATGATGCCGGAAAGCAGGCCGGCGATCGGATCGACGCCGGACGCATTGGCAATGCCGAGACACAACGGAAGTGCGACGAGAAAGACGACAGTGCCGGCAAACATGTCGCGAGGAAACGATGCAAACTGTTCGCGTAGATTCATGATGATTGTGTTTCCAGACGTTTCGTACAAGCGGAAGATGAGACAGGCACTCGAAACAGCGCAAGTCGGTTACCTGAATTTAACGGCCACAGGGTGCGTGTACATGACTGACAAATGAGAAGTCCGTCACGTACGCGTGATGGTTAATGAGCTTGATGAAACAGGTCTATGGGGAGCGGTTGCGCGACGGAGCGAATGGGACGCTCTGTCGAATGTCGATGTCGTTGTTGCTGAAGAGGCCACTCCGGTGAAGGCCCGGAACTTGTTTTCAGGTAGTTCTATCGTGCCGATTCGGCCGCGCCATGTGTGGGCATTGGCACGGGTTCGCCACCGCGACGGGCCGCTCGCTCACGGACGAACACAGCAGCGAATTCAGTGCGACGGTGGTTCTTGTAGTGAACACAGCATCACGAACCTGCATAGATGTTGCAGAAGCTCACCGGCCCAACGCAGTGCGGATTGCCCTCAGGCATCGGCAGTCCGTGCGGCGCGCTGCCGGATTCATGCGATCCTGCCGGCACGCCGCCTTCGTCGCTCTGCGCCGATGGTGTCGCGGCTTTGGCCTTCACCTTGTGGGCGAAACTCGGATGCACATCGGGATAAGATGACTCAGTAACGTAGCGCAAGCCATTGGCCTGTGCTTCGATGAGTTGCTGCTTCACCTCGGCACGAGTCAAGCCTTGAGCCTGAACAGCAGAAGTAACAAATACGGCCGAAGCCAGGGCAAGACTGATGATCGATTTCATATGCGACTCCGTGGGTGTCGAATAATGCTGCGCATTTGCGCGGGTTGTTGTGAGAGACAACGAGTAGAGGAACACGCAGGTTTGCCGGTTACTCGAGGTAGCGTTCGGTTTCGGCAAACAGTGCCTTATTGCGCTCGATAGTCCGTTTGCTCGGCGGATAGTCGGCTTCGGTCGTCGGTATGAGACCGTCCTTATATGCTTGAAGCAGCTCCTGACGAACTTCAGCGCGTGTCTTTCCCTGAGCCGCCGGTTTGACCACCGGTGCGGCACTCGACGGCAGAGTGGTTTGCGGTACGCTGCCGTAACTCCCATCTTGCTTGACGGGTGCGTGGCCGGGGGACGCGTGCCCCACGTCCGCTAAAGCCAGCGGGGATAAAAAAGCGCCAAGCAGCCCAATGACAAATACTTTTCGAAACTTCATCTGAACCTCCATTCAATCCGGTGCCGTTATTGACTCGACTCCAGTTTGGCGCGCGGAGGAAACGTCAGGATGATTGCAAGATGATGTTTTTGTCAGAAGGCGGCGCAGTCATACGCGCGTCACACATTGCTGCTTGTGTTGCCAATGGCTTATGCATCAGCAGGCGGACGATGCGCGAGATGTGCGCCAGTGGAGGGACAGAGAGAAGTGGAGCGCGGCATCACCTGCGCGAGCGGAGAGTGCGCCGATCAATAGTAAGGGAGACGAGAGTGTAGAGATTCTTTAGATCTGCGCGCGTACGCCGGCCGATCGGCCGATCGGCCGCCAGATGAAATACGGCGGGCGCCACCCATGCGCCCGCCTTGCGTGAATTGCTTGAATCGGCTGAACGGGGCGGATCGCACAACTCACACCACTCCCGTCACCAACGCCACTCGTATCACTTGCGCCAACGCAACGGCCGGCGCAAGTGATGGCGCTCCAGCCTCACACCCGCGCCCGCATGCGAGAAAGACGGCATGCCGCCCAACTCGACGCCCGCGGCGCGCTCGCGCTCCTCATCGGCTTCCACGGTCTTGCTGGTGTCGATGAAAAGCGCCGCGAGAATGCCAACCGCAAGCAGGCCCGCGGAGATATTGAACGGCACGTTGTAGCTGCCGGTCTTCTCGATCAGATAGCCGAACACCACCGGCGACACCATCCCCGCGACACCGAAGCCCGTGTTCATCATGCCGCCGGCGGTGCCCGCGTACTTGCCGGCGATGTCGAGCGGCAGCGTCCACAACACCGGGTTGGTGATTTCGAGGAAGAAGAACGAAGCCGACAGGAACCACACGGCCGTGAGCGGATTGGTGGCGGACACCATCGGCAGCAGAAACACCAGCGAACCGCCCATGCCCACCACCAGCACCGTGCAGCGCGCGAAGCGCAAGCGGCCCGTGATCTTGTAGAGCTTGTCCGACACGACCCCGCCGAGCGTGTCGCCGATCACGCCGGCCAGCAGCGGCAGCGCGGTGAACAGCGCCAGCTGCTTGAGATCGAATCCACGCGACTCACGCAGATAGGACGGCAGCCACGTCAGATAAACCCACAGCAGCCAGCCATAGCAGAAGTCGACGAACGTGACGAGCCACATGCGGCGCACCAGCTTGCGCCACGGCGTGGCCGCATGCTTGGCGCGGTCGCAATCGCCGGCGCGGTAGCCGATTTCCGCGGTTTCTTCAGGCGTGATGCGCCGGTTCTGTTCCGGCGAATTGGTGAACACGAAGAGATAGAGCACGGTCCACGCGAGGCTCGCGATGCCGAGCAGGATGAACGCGTCGCGCCAGCCGCCGGTCGCCACCACGGCCAGCACCAGCGGCGGCGTGATCGCACCGCCCAGCCGCGCGAAACTGTGCGTGATGCCTTGCGCGAAACCGCGCTCGGCCACCGGCATCCAGTAGGTGAAGGCGCGCGTCGCGGTAGGAAACGCGCCGCCCTCGCCGATGCCGAGCGCGAAGCGCATCACGACCAGCATGGTGACGCTGCCCGCGAAACCCGTGGCGAGCGTAGCCACGCCCCAGATCAGCGACAGCACGGTGAGCACCAGTTTCGGCCCGTACTTGTCGGCGAGCCATCCGCCGATGATCTGCATCGCCGCATACGGATAAGCGAAAGCCGAGAACACCAGCCCGAGTTGAACGGTCGTCAGGCCCATCTCGTGACGAATCAACGGACCGGCGACCGCAATGTTCACGCGATCGATGTACGAGATGAAGTACATCAGGCACATGACCGCCAGGATGATATGGCGTGTCTTGACACGCCGGATACGCGTTTCCATGCTGTCTCCTATCTATTGTATGTATCGATCTCTACTGCACTGCGACTGGGATGCGGCGCGGCGTCAGGTGGGCACCAGCTTGAGCCGCTGCACCTTGCCGGAAGGCCCGCGCGGCAGTTCATCGACGAAGCGAAACTCTTTCGGTGTCTTGTAGCGTCCGAGTTCGCGCAAGCAGTGCTCGCGCAGATCCGCCGGATCGGGCGCGCCGCGGCCGTCGCTCATGCGCGGCACCACGAAGGCGACGATGTCCTGGCCGTAGGCCGGGTCGGGCACGCCAACAGCCGCGGCATCCAGCACATCGGGATGACGCAACAGTGCTTCGTCGATTTCGCGCGGCGCAATGTTTTCGCCGCCTTTGATGATCAGTTCCTTCGCGCGTCCGTTGATGTAGAAGTAGCCGTCCGCGTCGCGATAACCGAGGTCGCCAGTGCGCAGCCAGCCGTCCGAAGTAAAGGCAGCGGCGGTTTCTTCGGGCCGCTTGTAATAACCGCCCATCACCTGCTCGCCGCGCAACACCAGTTCGCCGCATTCGTTGGCGGCGCACTCGCGCCCTTCGCGATCGATTACCTTCGCCTCGCCGCCCGAGGGCAGGCCAATGCTGCCCACGCGCCGCCTCTCCATTTCATACGGATTACTGAAAACCGGTGCGGCGGTTTCGGTCATGCCCATGGTTTCGATCACGCCGATCCCGAAGCGCGCCTCGAAGGCGCGGTGATGATCGGCAGGCAATGCGGCCGACGCGCTGCGGCAGAACTTCAGCGCCGACAGATCGTAGGTGCAGGCTTCGTCGGCGTTGAGCAGATACGCGACGATCGTCGGCACCACGTTGATCCACGTGCAGGCATGCAGCGCGACATCGCGCCAGAACGTGCGGGCCGAGAAGCGCGACGTCATGACCGCCGAGCCGCCATGAAACAGCGGCGCGAGCAGCGTCACGACCAGACCGTTGATGTGATAGAGCGGCAATGACGCGAGCACGCGGTCGTCCGATGCAAGCCGGTGTTCGGCGCTGATGTTGCGTGCGTTGGCCACCAGGTTGCGATGCGTCAGCAGGACGCCTTTGGGCGTTCCCGTGGTGCCCGAGGTGTACATCAGCAACGCGACGTCGTCGGCTGTTGGTTCGTATGCCGTTGCGCGGCTCGTCACAGGCCGCGGCGCGACGCTGCGCTTCGCGAGCGCCGGCGCCGGCGCCGTGGCGCCGCTCGCGCCGTGTGCCGCGGCTTCGACCAACGCAGGTTCATGCTTCGCCAGCGAGGGCGGTTCGGCATCGTCCGGTTCGGTCTGGATCAGCGCAATTTCGCGGGTCAGCCCGGCGGCGCGCAATTCCGCGACTGCCGCGCCGATCACCGCATGCGTGTCACTCGCGGCGAAGATCATCCGCGTGTCGGAATGATCGACGATATAGCGCACCTGCGAAGGCTGGCACAGCAGATTGAGCGGATTGGCAACGAGCCCGCTGTACATGGCCGCGAGCAGCAGACGAGCCGTCTGGATGCCGTTGCCCATGAACACGGAAATGACTTCGCCCGGTTGCAGACCCGCTTCCCTGAAGCGTGCCTCCAGCGCGCGGCAGTCGTCGCGCAATTCGCGAAACGTCAGGACGGTCGCGCGCCGATCGGGGACCGGCGTTTCATCGTCGTCGAGCGCGGCGAGTAGGAAGGGTTTGTCCGGATGCTGCGCGGCGCGCTCGTCGATCAGCGCGCGAAGGGTGACGGGCGTGTTCATCGGCCGTACCTCGCGAAGAAGTCGCCGAGCAGTTCATCCGTTTCCGGCACGCGCTCTTCGATCGGATAGGCGACCCGCGTGGTGTTCAGATAGTGGCGGAAGCCCAGATTGCCCGAGAAGTTGTTGCGGCCCCACGTGCCGCAGCCCATCGACAGCGAAAACGGCAAGCCGTTGTCGAAGTTGCCGCCGGTGGCAAGGCAATGCGCCTGATTCACGATCACGCGCGCGACGGGCAACGTCACGCCGAGTTGGACCGCTTGCGCGGCATCGCTCGAATGCAATCCGACCGAATGGCCCGCGCCCATGTAGGCGTAGATGCTGCGTACGACTTCCGCCGCGGCATCGAAGCCGGCGGCGCGATACACGGTGAGGACCGGCGCGAGTTTCTCGCCGGAGAACGGATAGTCGCTGCCCGCCCCGCTCTCTTCCACCATCAGGAAGGCGGGATGACGCGCGGCGACTTCCTCCAGACCCGCCACGCGCGCGATCACCTCGGCGGATTTAGCCGTGCACTGTTCTGAGAGCTTGCCGTTGACCCACATCGCCGTCTGCAGCTTGGCTTTCTGCGCGGCGTCGAGGAGTACGCCGCCGCACGAGGTCAGTTCGGCCAGCATCGGCTGATACACGGCTTCCTCGATCACGATGCTGTTTTCGGACGAACAGCTCGTCGCGTTGTCGAAGGTCTTCGAGCGCAGGATCTTGCGCGCCGCATCATGCAGATCCGCGGACGCCGTGACGATCGAAGCCACGTTGCCCGCGCCCACGCCGAACGCAGGCGTGCCGCTCGCATACGCCATGCGCACGTTTGCCTGAGAACCGGTGGCGACGACCAGATCGCACTGCCGCATCAGCGCAGCGGTCGCCGCCTTGCTGATCGGCGCGGGCAGCATCTGCACGAGGTCAGGATCGATGCCGGCCTTCGCGAATTGCGCGTGAATGAATTCGATCAACAGCGCGCAAGACGAGTACCCTTTGGGGGACGGCGCGACGATTACTGCATTGCCGCATTTGAGCGCGTTGATGATCTTGTTGGCCGGCGTCGCCGCCGGATTGGTCGAAGGCGTGATGGCCGCCACCACGCCGACCGCGCGCGCGATCTCGACGAGGCCGCTTGCTTTGTCTTCCGCAATCACGCCGGTGGTCTTTTGTTCGTGCAAATCGCGCAGCAGACCCAGCGTTTTACGATAGTTCTTGCGGAACTTGTCGTCGGCGTTGCCGAGGCCCGTATCGTGCACCGCGCGTTCCGCCAGCTGCCGGTTGCGCTCGGGCTCCATGATGGCCCACGCGGCGGCATCGGCGGCGGTGTCGAGCGCCTGTTGTCCTGCCTGCTCGAAAGCGCGCTGCGCCGCGCGCGCCTTCGCAACGAGCGTGGCGACGATGCGCTCGGCTTCGCCGTCCGCATGGGTGCCCGAGATTTCGGCTCCTGTGGCCCTGACGTTCATATGGGTTCGCTCCGCGTGAATAGATTGATTGCAGTGCTATCAATCTAGCCAGCCGCGCGTAGAGCGAAGTCCCGTTTTTCGAGCTATCCATTGCAATGGGTTTACCAGCATCGGAAAACGCAAAATTCGGTACTTTCCACAGTCCCGAAAAGCAATGAAGTCGATGCAAAATCAACGCTGTGAATACGCTGGCGAGGGAGTGGGATGTCGACGTCAAACCAGTCGAATGCAGCTGCAGTGCGCGCGTTTCGCGTACTCGAAACGCTTGCCGAAGCGGGCAGCCCGCTTTCGATGACGGAGCTCGTCAATGCGCTCGGTCTGCCCAAGCAGACCGTTCACCGCATCCTCGTGCAATTGATGGATGCGTGGCTCGTCACACGCGGCGCGGGCGACCGACTTTACGAATGTTCGCCACGCGTGCGCATGCTCGCGGTCAATGTGTTGATGCATGCGGGACCGGCCGCCGCGCGTCATGTGCTGCTCGAACAGCTAGTGGCGAAAATCGGTGAGACCTGCAACCTGACCATGCTGTCGGGCAACGATGTGGTCTACGTGGATCGTGTCGAAACCGAGTGGCCGCTACGCATGCATTTGCAGCCGGGTTCCCACGTGCCGCTGCACTGCTCGGCAAGCGGCAAGCTGCTGCTGAGCTTTCTGCCGAAGGACCGGCGCGAACGCGTGATCGAGACGCTGCCGTTGCGTGGTTATTCGGAACGGACGATCACCGATCGCGACGCATTGCGCAAGGAATTGAGCACCACGCGGCGGCGGTTGCTTGCGATCAACAACCAGGAACATCTGCAAGGGCTGATCGCGATTGCCGTGCCGGTGATGCTGGATCGCAATCGCGCCTGCGCGGCGATTGCCGTGCAGGCGCCGGTGGGCAGAGTCACGCTGGATGATCTGCTCGCGTTTGTGCCTGATTTGCGCCACGCGGCGGAAGAGACGGCGAAGACGTTTCAAGAATGACGCCGCTAAAGACTACGATAACGTACCCGTAGGTAGCACGGCTTTCTCGAGCGGCGCGCGTTGGACGTTTCCCTAACGGTTGACTGCGGCACACAGGTGGACTAACATGGACTAAGTCCACTAGGAGCCATCATGTTGACAGTCAATATTCATGAAGCAAAGACTAATTTTTCGCGGTTGGTCGACGCCGCTGCTGGCGGCGAGGAAATCCTGATCGCAAAAGCCGGCAAGCCGGCGGCGCGTCTGGTCTCCATCACGAAGCCTGCCCGGCGCTTTGGCGCCCTCAAAGGCGCGGTACGCATCGCGGATGACTTTGACGCACCTTTACCTGATGACGTGATCGCAGCATTCGAGGGCAATTGATGCGCGTACTTCTCGACACGCATATCTACCTTTGGGCGGTCACGGACGATCCGAAGTTGAGCGCGACCGCACGCAAGATCATTCTCGACGCCGACGAGGTGTTTGTCAGCGCCGCGAGCATCTGGGAGGCATCGATCAAGGTGGGGCTAGGCAAACTCGATGCGGACATCGATCAGCTCGTCGCCGAAATCGAGGAGAGCGGGTTTTCTGAACTGCCCGTCAGAGCGGCGCATGCGGCGATGGTTCGCAATCTGCCGGACATCCATCGTGATCCTTTTGACCGGATTCTCGTTGCGCAGGCCATGGCAGAACCGTTGCGGCTCATCAGTGCGGACGGCCATCTGTCGAAATACAGCGAACTCGTCTTAACCGTGTAGCTTCAGCCGGCGAGCGACCGGGATGCAGTTTCGGGCCCACTGCAATGGCCTTGATCGCTCACCAGCCTGTCAGAGATCGTGGAGAGTGATGGCCGTCGGCCGGCGATCACCCTGCGAGATCACGACCGCGCATGCACCACCGATTCGAACGCGCCCGCCCGCCTCCGCTCTATCGCGCGCACCGACAACGCCGATACCAAAGCCGAAAACAACACATACGCGCACACAGTCCATGGCTTACCGCCATTCAACCGCATCAGGATCGTCGCGATGATCGGCGTGAGCCCGCTCGCGAAGATTCCCGAGAACTGATACACGAACGAGATGCCCGTATAACGCACTTCGGCATCGAACAGTTCGGCAAACAATGCCGCCTCCGGCCCGTACACCATCGCGTAGAAAATGCCGAACGGCACCACGATGGCCGCCCAAATCAACAGCGTGTTGGCCGGTTGCATTTCGATGAGCCAGAAAGCCGGAAACACCGACACGCCACAAATCAGCGAGCCCCAGAAATACACCCGCGCGCGGCCGAGCTTATCCGACATGCTGCCGAACAGCGGGATAAAAAAGCACATTACGCCGGCCGCGATCATCACGCCGAGCAAGGCATCGGTGCGGCTCATCGACACGTGCTGCGTGAGGTAGCCGATCGAGAACACGGCGAAGATGTTGAAGAACACGCCGTCGATATAACGCGCGCCCATGCCGAGCACCACGGCGCCGCGATAACGCGTGATCATGTCGACGAACGGAATCTTCGCTTCGCGCCGATTGCGTTTGAGTGCGATGAATTCGGGCGTCTCCATCACCTTGGCGCGAATGTACAGGCCAATCAAAACCAGACCGAGCGACGCGCCGAACGCGATCCGCCACCCCCACGACAGGAACGCCGTTTCGGGCAGCAGGCGGGAGAGCGCGGCGACCATCCCCGATGCGAGACAGAGTCCGATCGACAAACCGATCTGCGGCAGGCTCGCGTACAGGCCGCGCTTTTCAGGTGGCGCGTATTCATACGCCATCAGCACCGCGCCGCCCCATTCGCCGCCGAGCCCGATGCCCTGCAACACGCGCAGCGACAACAACAGAATCGGTGCCCAGATGCCGATCTGCGCATAAGTGGGAACGAACGCGACGCCCGCCGTCGAGATCCCCATGATGATGAGCGTCAGAATCAACGCCGATTTACGCCCGATCCGATCGCCGAAGTGACCGAATATCACGCCGCCCAAAGGCCGCGTCACGAAGCCGACTGCGAAGGTCGAATAGGCGAGCAGCGTCGATACGAGCGGATCGCTGGCCGGAAAATAGAGCTTGTTGAATACGATGCCGGCGACCACGCCGTAAAGAAAAAAGTCATACCATTCGACGGTTGCGCCGATCACACTGGCGAACGCAACGCGCCGGATAGCGCGGGGATCGATTGCCATAGCAGCAGCTCCTCAATGGACGGCCATGCCGCGCGTATTAACGCGCGTGCCTGGCCGATAACCCCAGTTGTCTCCTCCGGGGCGGTTTATGTGCAGATCGAGCAACGTCCACTACCTGACGACCCGCGACTGCGTATTGCGGCGGACCTCGTCCGCCGTCGTTTTGCACCTGCTACTTCAATTGCTGGATCAAGCGGCCACCTTCGCCGCAGGCGTCGTCGCCACACCTCGATCGACGCCGCTTGCGTCGTGCAGAATCATGTCCGATGCTTTTTCAGCGACCATCACGATCGGTACATTCGTATTACCCGACACGAGTGTCGGCATGATCGAGCAATCGACCACGCGCAGTCCCTGCGTGCCGTACACGCGCAAACGTTCATCGACCACCGCGAGCGGATCGCCCGCCGGTCCCATCTTCGCTGTACCAGATGGATGGAAAATTGTCTGTCCGTACTCCCGGCAGAACTCGAGCAGTTCGTCGTCAGTCTGCGCGTCCGCGCCGGGCCGCACCTCGCGTTTCATCAGTCCGGCCATCGGCTGCGCCGCCGCGACGCGGCGCGCGAAACGCACGCCGGCGATGGTCGTGCGCCGGTCCAGATCGGTGTCCAGATAGTTGGGCTGAATAGACGGCGCCTCACGCGGATCGGCGCTGCGAATGCGCACCGCGCCGCGCGATTCCGGGCGCAACTGACAGATCGAGTACGTACAACCGGGAAAGTCGTGGACGTTGCCGCCCGCGGAATCCGCCGACAGCGTCGAGAAATGGAACTGGGTATCCGGTGTCGCCGATTCTTCAGGCAGCGCGCGGCAGAACATGCCACCCTGGTTGATACCGACCGCGAGCGGGCCGCTGCGCATCAGC
The DNA here is from genome assembly GCF_000020125.1 of Paraburkholderia phytofirmans PsJN. NCBI lineage: Bacteria > Pseudomonadati > Pseudomonadota > Betaproteobacteria > Burkholderiales > Burkholderiaceae > Paraburkholderia > Paraburkholderia phytofirmans. Next base: position 435,830 of record NC_010676.1, on the reverse strand, counting down.
GCCCATTGCAGGCCCATCTTCGCGCGGCCCGTCCATGAACGCAGTTGATCGTTGGTCGTGATCGGCTTCGTCACTTCATAGATCAGACGGATTTGCAGATGGTCCTGCAAATTCTCGCCAACGCCCGCGCGATTGGCCACCACGGGAATGCCGAACTCGCGCAGTAGCGCGGCCGGTCCCACGCCGGACAGTTGCAGCAATTGCGGGGACTGCAATGCACCGGCGGTCAGGATCACTTCGCGATTGGCGCGCACTTCGCGCAACTCGCCGTGTTGCCGATACTGCACGCCGCAGGCGCGGGTGCCTTCGAAAAGAATCTTCGAGGCCATCGCGTCGGTTTCCACATGCAGGTTCTGGCGCTGCCGCGCGGGTTTGAGATAAGCAACAGCCGTCGAGCAGCGAAACCCGCGGCGCGTGGTCAGCTGATAGTAGCCGACGCCTTCCTGATCGCCCGTATTGAAGTCGTCGATGCTTGCCACGCCTAACGAATTCGATGCCTCGATAAACGCATCCACCAGTTCGTGGCGCTGTTTGATCGTCGAGGCCCACAGCGGTCCGTCGACACCGCGCGTCGGCCCTTCGCCCAGTTCGTTATGCTCCAGCCGTTTGAAATACGGCAGGCAGTCTTGCCAACTCCAGCCGCGATTGCCGAGTCGCGCCCAGTTGTCGTAATCGTCCCGTTGTCCGCGCACATAGATCAGACCGTTGATCGAACTGCTGCCGCCCAGCGTACGGCCACGCGGCCAATAGAGCCGGCGATTGTGCATGTTCGGATCGGGATCGGTATAGAAGCCCCAGTTGTAGACCGGGTGAAACATCGTCTTGCCATAGCCGATGGGGATATGAATCCACATGAAACGGTCGGCCGGCCCGGCTTCGAGTAGACACACCGAGTAGCGGCCGCCTTCGGAAAGCCGGTTCGCCAGCACGCAACCCGCGGATCCCGCGCCGACGACGACGAAGTCGAATCGGTCTGCCATGTGACCTGTCTCCTACATGTTTTATAAAAAACGGTATGTTTCGTTGAAATTTATGTTCAGCCCGTTTCCTGTTCAAGAAATTCCCGCTACTATCGGTTCATCTGAAACAGAAACAGCGTTTTTTGTTTCACTTTTAGAAATGACCGGCCGGCCCGCGCGGCGTACGCGGACGTCGGACAGCCACCGATCGACAGCCAGGAAGCGTATGCAAGCACTTTGCTCGTCCCCACGCGGTGAACCTCTCGCCGAGGATTCCCGGGCGCTGCGCGCATTGGCCGTGCTCGAGCAACTCGCGGGCGCGGGACAGCCGTTTTCGCTTTCGCAACTCTCGCTGCGCCTGCACATTCCCAAGGCCACGCTGATGCGGCTGATCGAATCGCTTGAAACGCAGGGCTACGTGATGCATTTACCCGATTCGCGCGGCACGGACCGTGGCATCACGCTGGGTCCGAAAGCGGCACAGCTCGCGCTCACCACGCTATCCAACAACACGTTCGGGCGCGCCTGCCGTTCGCTGCTGCGCTCGCTGGTGGACGCGCTCGGCGAGACCTGCAATCTCACCGCGCTGGACCGCGACACCGTCCTCTATCTCGAACGCGTGGAGACCACCGAACCGCTGCGGCTGCACCTGCAGCCCGGCACGCGTGTGCCGTTGCACTGCACCGCGAGCGGCAAGCTGTTCCTGTCGCAGATGCCGCCGGCCGAGCGCCGTCCCGTGCTCGCGCGGCTGACGCTGGAGCGCAGAACGCAAGGTACATTGACGGAACTGAATCTGCTCGAAGCGGAACTCGACCGGCTCGCCGCGCGCGGAATCGGCATCGACAACGAGGAGCTGGTGCGTGGCATGGTGGCGGTTGCGGTGCCGGTGCGCGACGCCGCCGCCGGGCATGTGCTGGCCGCGTTGGCGATTCACGCGCCGACCGCGCGAGCGAGTCTGAACGACCTGCTCAAGGCCGTGCCGAAGCTCAAGGACGCAGCGTTGAAGCTGGCTCCGCTGTTATCCGCCGGCCCTTCCGCGGAGCATCCGTACCATGAGCGCTGAGGCCTTTCCCATGAGCGAACCGTTAGACACGGCAGAGTCCCCGGCCCGCGGCGCCAAGGCCGGGCGGCCCGAGGCCGGGTTGTACAATGACGCCGATCCATTTTCCGGAACGGCAGGCATGACCAAAGCGGATACTCCGACGCTGCGCGCGTTTGCGTTGCTCGAACACCTCGTCAACTCGGACGGCCCGGTTTCGCTTGCCGACATCGCGCAAGACGTGGCGCTGCCCAAGGCGTCGCTGCATCGCATGCTCGCTTCGCTCGAGGCGGGCGGGCTCGTGATTCGCGAGCCCGGCCAGAAAAACGCGTATGTGATCGGACCGCGGCTCGCACAGCTTGCGTTGGGTGTGGTGATGCATTCCGGCGCGCGGCGCCTGCGTCATGCGATCCTCGCGCGTCTGGTGGCCGATCTCGGCGAGACCTGCAATCTCACCATGCTGCACGAAACCGAGGTGTTGTACCTCGACCGCATGGAAGCGCCGTGGCCGTTGCGGCTCGATCTCAAACCCGGCTCGCACGTGCCCGCGTATTGCAGCGCGAGCGGCAAGCTGCTGCTCGCCATGCTGCCGCGCGAACAACGCTCGGCGCTGGTGCGCGCGCTGAAGCTCGAACGCTTCACGCAGAACACCATTACCGATCCGGAACTGCTGGAGGCGGAACTCGACCGCACCGCGCACAAGCGTATTGCAATCGATAACGAGGAGTTTCTGGCCGGCATCGTGTGCGTCGCGGCGCCGGTGATCGATGAGAACGGCACCTGTATCGCGGCAATCGCCGTGCATGCGCCGGTCTCGCGCGCACCGCTCTCTCGCGCGCTCGAATTCGTGCCGCGCCTTCAGGAAGCCGCCAAGGAACTCGCGGCAACCTTCTGATGCCTTGACGTCCTTAACGCGCGTCTTTGACTTCGGACGCGGTTAAAGCGCGGGCTTCTGCTTGCGCACGAGTTCGGCCAGCAGGCGCACGCCGGCGTCGATCTTGTCGAGCTTGATCGCAGAAAAGCCCATCCGGAAGCAGTTCTTCTGCTCCAGGCCGTCCATGAAGAACACGCCGCCCAATTCGATCAGAATGCCGTGCTGTTCGGCGTCGTCTGCAAGACGCACGGCGTCGAGCCAGGGCGGACCTTGCACCCAGCATGAGGCCCCGCCCGTAATCGGGATGTGACGCGCTTCGGGCATGTGGGTATCGAGCGCCGCCATCAGCGCCAGCGCGCGCTCGCGATAAGCGTGGGCCAGCCGGCGCAGCAGTGCGTCGTGATGACCGAGCGAGAGAAACGTCGCGAACGCGCGCTGAATGTAGGCTGCCGGATGCCGCACCATGAGCCGGCGCAACGCGCGCAATTCCTGCACCAGTTCGCGCGGACCGACGATATAGCCGAGCCGCAGGCCGGGCGCGAACGTCTTCGACAGACTGCCGATGTAGATCACACGGTCGGCCTTGTCCAGACTCTTGAGCGCCGGATGCGGCAGGCCCGAGAAATTGTTTTCGCTTTCGTAGTCGTCTTCGATCAGCACGAAGTCGTGCTTCTGCGCGAGTTCGAGCAAGGCATGCCGGCGTTCGATCGGCATGGTGGCCGTAGTGGGGCACTGGTGGCTCGGCGTCACGTACACGTAGTCGCATTGGGCGAACAGGTGCGCGTCGTCGACCGGGCGCACGCCGCCTTCATCGACCGGCAGCGGTATCAGTTGCGCGTTGCGGTTCTCGAAGATATTGCGCGCGTCCGGATAGCCGGGGTTCTCAAAGCCTACCGTGGTGCGTTCGCGCGCCAGCAGATCGGCGATCAGATATAACGCCTGTTGGCAGCCCATCGTGATGACGATCTCATCCGGCATCGCAAACACGCCGCGGCGCGGCAGTACGCGCGTGCGGATCTGCTGGATCAGCGTGTCGTCGTCGCGGCCGATCAGATCGGGCGCCCAGTTGCGGATCTCCATCACCGACAGTGACTTCATACAGCATTCGCGCCAGTCGTTGGTCGGAAAGAGCGACTGGTCGAATTGCCCGTAGATAAAGGGAAATTCGTAATCCTGCCAGTTGCCGGGCTTGACGATGTTGCGCTGCGCGGACGGCCGCCGTTGTACACGCTGGGCCCAATCGGGGCGCGCGCTCGCGTGCTCCTGCTCGCTGCCGGGCACCGTGTGCACCGCTTTGAAGCCGTGGCGTCCCTCCAGCATCGCTGGATTGACGAAGTGCCCGCTGCGCTCGCGCGAAATCAGATAGCCCTCCTCCACGAGTTGCTGGTACGCCAGCACGACCGTATTTCTCGCGACGCTCAGTTGATCGGCCAGTTCCCGGCTGGACGGCAGCGCGGTCTGCGGCGGCAGCTGGCCGTCCAGAATCGCGGCCACCAGCATCTGGCGGATCTGCCCTTGCAGGCTCATGTTCGAGTCGGTTGGACGCTGGAACCGCTGCGTCCAAAGCGCCGTCGCTGTACGGCTGGACATGCTTCCTCCTGAAAGTGAAAGAGCCGCACCAGTCACGCCGACGCTGCGCGTGACGGCCTTCTGCCGCGTGAGCGGCGACGGCGCGGGCCGGCCAGAACGGTTCGGCGCGCCGATGTGGACTCAACGATCGGCGCCGTCTGGCACTAACTTGCTCTATTTTTTAATGACGATACTCGACTCACCCCGTCCGAGGCGATTGGGACAAGCACCCCTCGTGGTCATACGAGTTCCATGCTCCACCGGCAGCCGCTGTTGAAACCCGTTGTTTAAACCGCTGATCAAACCGCTGTTCACACCTTCACACCTATTGTGAGACCTATTATGAAACGCCATAAAAACTCGACATTGCGGCCGTGGTTCCAATGGACGGCGCGCTGCGTCCTGTCGCTGGTTTGCGCCGCCACGGCGTGTTTCGCCACGACGCCCGCCCACGCTGAAGACAAGGAAATCACGATCGCCTACCAGCAGATCGTCGACCCCTGGGTGGTCGGCATCGCGAACGGGTCGATCGAAAAGGCCACGGGTTACAAGATCAACTGGCGGCAATTCGAATCCGGGGCAAAAGTGGCGACCGCGCTCGCATCCGGCGACGTCAAGGTCGGCGTGATCGGTTCCAGCCCGCTCGCGGCGGCCGTGAGTCAGGGCCTCGATCTGCAACTCTTCTGGATCCTCGACAACATCAACCAGGCCGAAGCGATGGTGGTGCGCAACGGTTCCGGCATCACCAAGCCCGCGGACCTGAAGGGCAAGACCATCGGCGTGCCGTTCGTTTCGACGACCCACTATCACACCATGTTCGCGCTGCAGCACTGGGGCATCAATCCGTCCGACCTGAAGATTCTCAACATGCAGCCCAATCAGATCGTCGCGGCCTGGTCGCGCGGCGATATCGACGCCGCCTATGTGTGGGACCCCGCACTCGCCGAACTGAAGAAAAGCGGCAAGGTGTTGATCACCTCCGGCGACCTTTCGAAACTCGGCAAGCCGACCTTCGACGGCATTGCGGTCGATCGCAAATGGGGCGAGGAACACAAGGACTTCATGGCCAAACTCGTCAAGGCGATCGCCGACGCCGACCAGCAATACCGCAGCAATCCTTCGCAATGGAACGCGAGCTCGCCGCAAGCCGCCGCCATCGCGAAGATGATCGGCGGCTCGCCGGCTGACGTGCCGGCCTCGCTGGCGCTCTATGCGTTCCCCACGCTTAGCGAACAGGCATCCGCGCAATGGCTGGGCGGCGGTACGACGAGCCGCGCCGCGCTCGCGCTGAAGGACACCTCGGAGTTCCTGAAGAGCCAGAAGCAGATCGGCACCGTGTTGCCGGACTACTCCAAATTCGTGACGCCGGCCTATGCTGAAGCCGCCGCGCAGCTCAAATGACGTAACCGTGATTCTTGGGGATAGGGAGGCAACATGGAAAACATGACTGTCAGGAACGTGAGCGTGGTATTTCCGGGGCGGCGCCCCGGCCAGACCGTGCAGGCGCTCGACGATATCAACCTGACCATCCGCTCGGGTGACTTCGTGGTCGCGCTGGGTGCGTCGGGCTGCGGCAAGACCACGCTGTTATCGCTGATGGCCGGTTTCATCGCGCCGAGCCGCGGCGAGTTGCTGCTCGGCGGCGAACCTATTGCGGGGCCGGGGGCGGACCGCGGCGTGGTGTTCCAGAAGCATGCGCTGTTGCCATGGCTCAACGTGATCGACAACGCGGAATTCGGCCTCAAGCTGCAAGGCGTGCCACGCGCGCAACGGCGCGAAATTGCCGTGCGCAATCTTGCGCTGGTGGGCTTGCAGGACTTCCACAAGCACATGATCTACCAGCTCTCCGGCGGCATGCAGCAGCGCGTCGGGATTGCCCGCGCGCTCACCTGCGATCCGGCGATGCTGCTGATGGACGAGCCGATGGCCGCGCTCGACGCGCTCACTCGCGAGACCATTCAGGAGCTTCTGCTCGACGTGTGGAAGAAGACCAACAAGATGTTCTTCTTCATCACGCACAGTGTGGAGGAAGCACTGTTCCTTGCGAGCCGGCTCATCGTGATGTCGCCGCGTCCCGGCCGTATCACGCATACCTACGAACTGGACTTCAACCGCCGTTTTCTCGAATCGCGCGACGCACGGGCGATCAAATCGAGTCCCGATTTCATCGCAATGCGCGAGCAGGTTCTCAACATCATCTACGGCGACGAGAAAATGCATGCCGCCGAGGCCGGAGTCGCTCATGTTTAGTTCTAAATCCGCTCATGCCGTGTTGCACGGCGAGGCCGCGCAAATGGAGACGAACTCGCCGATCGAGCCGCCCCGCAGACCGGGCCGCGGACCTCGTATGCTCGCGAAGAAGCCCGCCAGGCCCGGCGACACGTTCGGCGTGCCCGGGCAAGGCAGCAGCGTCGCCACGAGCCTGATCACGGTCGCCGCGTTCATCGCGCTCTGGTTCGCGGCGACCAATCTGCACTGGATCAAGCCGTTGTTCCTGCCATCGCCGCAGGCCGTCTACGCGAAGTTCATCTATGTCGCCACGGAAGGTTTCGCCAATTCGACGCTCGCGCAGCACACCGGCATCAGCTTGCTGCGCGTGTTCGGCGCGTTCGCGCTCGCCTGTGTGACGGCGATACCCGTCGGCGTGATGATGGGCGTGTCGCGCTTCGCGCGCGGTGCGTTCGATCCGCCGATCGAGTTCTACCGGCCGTTGCCGCCGCTCGCCTATTTGCCGCTCATCATCATCTGGTTCGGCATCGGCGAATTTTCGAAGGTGCTGCTGATCTATCTCGCGATCTTCGCGCCGCTCGCGATTGCGGCGCGCGCAGGCGTGCGCTCGGTGTCGATCGAACAGATTCACGCCGCCTACTCGATGGGCGCCTCGCGCACGCAAGTGGTGCTGTACGTGATCCTGAAGTCGGCGATGCCGGAGATCTTTACCGGCATGCGAATCGGCATCGGCGTGGGCTGGACGACGCTGGTGGCCGCTGAAATGGTCGCCTCGAACAGCGGCCTCGGTTTCATGGTGCTCAACGCGGCGGAATTTCTGGCGAGCGACGTGGTGATCATGGGGATCATCGTGATCGGCTTCTTTGCGCTGTGCTTCGATTTGCTGATGCGTTATATCGAGCGCGTGCTGGTGCCGTGGAAAGGGAAGGTTTGAGAAGGCTTCACCGTATTCCGCTGACAAGGGCCCTTCATTGGGCCCTTTCTCTTTTCGCATGCGCTGCAGCGACACGGCGCTGGACTCAGCGACTCCTCCAAGCTGGCTCTACCCCGTTGGCGTGCCCAACGGCACTATCGACCTCAACGGTAAGACATTTACTTTCCACCATCGTCAATCCAGCCAGGGGGCCGCGTGAACGCCATTTTCAAACCACGGATGCCTTCTGCCGTTCGCCACGAGGCCATGCGCATCGGCGGGGAAAGGGTGACGCGCGCTGAGGTCATCGAGGTATTCAACCCCTATACGCGCGAACTGGTCGGCACCGTCCCGAACGCCACCGTGGACGACGTGCGCCATGCCTTCGAGTACGCTCACGCGTATCGCGCCAAACTCACACGCTATGAGCGCGCGCAGATCCTGCGGCGCGCGGCGGATATCGTGCGCGAACGGACAAACGAAATCGCCGACCTGATCACCGCGGAATCGGGGCTCTGCAAAAAGGATTCGTTATACGAAGCGGGCCGCGTCAGCGACGTATTGGTCTTCGGCGCCAACGAGGCGCTAAAGGATGACGGCCAGATCTTCTCGTGCGATCTGACACCACACGGCAAACAGCGCCGCGTCTACACGCAGCGCGAGCCGCTGCTCGGCGTGATCTGCGCGATCACGCCGTTCAATCATCCGATGAACCAGGTGGCGCATAAGATCGTGCCATCCATCGCCACCAATAACCGGATCGTCGTCAAGCCGTCGGAGAAGGTGCCGCTGTCCACCTGTCTGCTCGCCGAGATCCTCTACAGCGCCGGCCTGCCGCAACAGATGCTACAGGTGGTGACAGGCGACCCGAAAGATATCGCCGACGAACTCATCACGAACCCGCGCGTCGACCTGATTACGTTCACGGGCGGCGTCGCTATCGGCAAATACATCGCGAACAAGATGGGTTACCGGCGCGCGGTTCTAGAACTGGGCGGCAACGATCCGATCATCGTGATGGAAGACGCGGACCTCGACGAAGCGAGCACGCTGGCCGTTTCCGGCTCGTACAAGAACTCGGGGCAGCGCTGCACCGCCATCAAGCGGATGCTCGTGCATGAGGCGGTGGCGGACCGCTTTGTCGAACTGCTGGTGGAGAAGACCCGCGCAATACGCTACGACGACCCGGCCGATCCCGCCACCGACATGGGCACTGTGATCGACGAAGACTCCGCGAAGTTCTTCGAAGCGCAAGTCAACGACGCCGTGAGCCGCGGCGCGAAGCTGCTGCTCGGCAACGTGCGCCGCGGCGCTCTCTATTCGCCGACCGTGGTCGATCACGTCACGGCCGATATGCCGCTCGTTCGCTATGAAACCTTCGGGCCGGTTTCGCCGGTCATTCGTTTCCGCGATATCGACGAAGCGATCCGACTCTCTAACTCCACCGATTACGGCCTGTCCTCGTCCGTCTGCACGAACCGGCTCGACTACATCACGCGGTTTATCGCGGAACTGGAAGTGGGCAGCGTGAACGTGCGCGAGGTGCCGGGCTATCGGCTCGAACTGACGCCGTTCGGCGGCATCAAGGACTCGGGGCTCGGCTACAAGGAAGGCGTTCAGGAAGCGATCAAGAGCTTTACCAACGTCAAGACGTACTCGTTGCCGTGGCAGTAAGGCTGCGGCAGCGGTCGCCACTGCCAGAACGCAAACCGCATCCTCGCGAAACGAAAAATTTTTGATACAAAACGTTCCATTTATTTGAATTTTGGTTGACTGACGCAAACCACTGACCTACATTTCAGACACCAAGCATTTTTCGGTATTTTTTGTTCCACTTATCTCAAAGAGCTGGAGACACCCCATGAGCGAGCAGAATCCTTCCCCGCGCGACGCGACCGCCGACAACCGTGCCAGTGGCCCGCAGGCCATGACGCCGTCGGAAGCGTTTGTCGAAACCCTGGCGGCCAACGGCGTGACCGATATGTTCGGCATCATGGGCTCCGCCTTCATGGACGCCATGGACATCTTCGCGCCCGCCGGCATCCGCCTGATTCCGGTCGTGCACGAGCAAGGCGCCGGTCACATGGCCGACGGCTATTCGCGTGTCTCGGGGCGTCACGGCGTGGTGATCGGCCAGAACGGCCCGGGCATCAGCAACTGCGTCACCGCCATTGCCGCGGCCTATTGGGCCCACAGCCCGGTCGTGATCGTCACGCCGGAGGCCGGCACCATGGGCATCGGTCTGGGCGGCTTCCAGGAAGCCAAGCAGCTGCCCATGTTCCAGGAGTTCACCAAGTATCAAGGCCACGTCACCCATCCGGCCCGCATGGCCGAATTCACGGGCCGCTGCTTCGACCGCGCGATGGCGGAAATGGGACCGACCCAGCTCAACATTCCGCGCGACTATTTCTATGGTCAGGTCAAGGTGGAAATTCCTCAGCCGCAGCGTCTCGATCGCGGCGCGGGCGGTGAGCAAAGCCTGAACGAAGCGGCAGAGCTGCTCGCGCAAGCCAAATTCCCGGTGATCATTTCCGGCGGCGGCGTGGTGATGGCCGATGCGATCGAAGAATGCAAGGCGCTCGCCGAACGTTTGAACGCACCGGTCGTCAACAGCTATCTGCACAACGATTCTTTCCCCGCCAACCATCCGCTGTGGTGCGGCCCGCTCGGCTATCAAGGCTCGAAAGCGGCCATGAAGCTACTGTCGCGCGCCGACGTCGTCATTGCGCTCGGCTCGCGCCTCGGACCGTTCGGCACGCTGCCGCAGCACGGCATGGACTACTGGCCGACCAACGCGAAGATCATCCAGATCGATGCCGATCACAAGATGCTTGGCCTCGTGAAGAAGATTTCGGTGGGTATCTGCGGCGACGCGAAAGCTGCCGCCGTCGCGCTGACCGAACGCCTTGCGGGACGCAAACTCGCAAGCGACGCCACGCGCGAGGAACGCGGCGCTCAGATCGCATCCGAGAAAGCCGCCTGGGAGAAGGAACTCGACGACTGGACGCACGAGCGCGACGCCTACAGTCTCGACATGATCGAGGAGCAGAAGCAGGAGCGCACGCCTGGCGGCGGCACCTACCTGCATCCGCGCCAGGTGCTGCGCGAACTGGAAAAGGCCATGCCTGAAGACGTCATGGTCTCGACCGACATCGGCAACATCAACTCGGTGGCCAACAGCTATCTGCGCTTCAACAAGCCGCGCAGCTTTTTCGCGGCGATGAGCTGGGGCAATTGCGGTTACGCGTTTCCGACCATCATCGGCGCCAAGGTTGCCGCGCCGCATCGTCCGGCCGTGTCGTATGCGGGCGATGGCGCATGGGGCATGAGCCTGATGGAAACCATGACTTGCGTGCGCCACAACATCCCGGTGACGGCCGTGGTGTTCCACAATCGCCAGTGGGGCGCGGAGAAGAAGAACCAGGTGGACTTCTACAACCGCCGCTTCGTCGCCGGTGAACTCGACAACCAGAGCTTTGCGGCGATTGCCCGCGCGATGGGCGCCGAAGGCATCGTGGTGGATCGTCTCGAAGACGTGGGCCCGGCGCTCAAGCGCGCGATCGACGCGCAGATGAATCACGGCAAGACCACCATCATCGAAATCATGTGCACGCGTGAACTGGGCGATCCGTTCCGCCGCGACGCGCTCTCCAAGCCGGTGCGCATGCTCGACAAGTACAAGGACTACGTCTGAGCGTGTTATGCGGCGCGCGCGGCCTCGGTGTTCAAACGGACCGAGGCCGCCGCGCTCACTGGCCGGAAACAGCGCGCATTCTTTTCACGCGCGCTGTCTCCGGCTTCTTCGTTCAAGGTTCTCGCTATTTCTCCACTCGGCCACGCTTATGAAAGCCATCAACCGCATCATTGAACAAGCGCGCCGTTCGCCGATGCGCATCGTGCTGAGCGAGGCCGAGGATCCGCGCGTGTTGCAGGCGGCGCAACGCGCGACCCGAGAAGGCATTGCGCGCATTCTGCTGGTGGGCGACGCCACGCGTATCCGCGAGGCTGCCGCCGGCTTCGACGTCGATCTATCCGGTATGGAATTGGTGGACCCTGCTACTTCGGCGCTCGCATCGTCATATGCCGACGAACTGTTCGCATTGCGCAGCAAGAAAGGCATGACGCTCGAACAGGCGCGGAAAGAAATCCTCAACCCGCTGTGCTTCGCGAACCTGATGGTGCGTCTCGGCCATGCCGACGGTTCCGTGTCCGGCGCGGTCAATACCACCGCCGACGTGGTGCGCACTGCGATCCAGATCATCGGCATTGCGCCGTCGTTCAAGCTCGTCTCGAGTTTCTTTCTGATGATGCTGTGCGAGCCGTTCCACACGCTCAAGGGCGGCCTGATCTTTTCCGACTGCGCGCTCGTAGTGGAACCCGATGCCGCCCAACTCGCGGAGATCGCGATGGCCGCGGCGGACAGCGCAAGAAGCCTGCTGATGGATGAGCCGCGCGTGGCCATGCTGTCGTTTTCGACGAGCGGCAGCGCGCATCATGCGGCAGTCGACAAAGTGGTCAACGCAACCCACATCGTGCAGGAACGCCGCCCGCATCTCGCGATCGACGGCGACGTGCAACTCGACGCGGCTATCGTCTCCGAAATCGCGCTGCGCAAGGTCAAGCATTCGCAGGTGGAAGGCCACGCCAACGTGCTGGTGTTTCCGAGTCTCGAGGCGGGCAATATCGGCTACAAGCTGGCCGAGCGGATCGGCGGCGCGAAGGCGATCGGCCCTTTGCTGCAAGGCCTGCGCAAGCCCGCCAACGACCTCTCGCGCGGTTGCAGCGCGGACGACATCTACTACGTCACCGCCGTCACCGCGGTCCAGGCACAAGCCGCGCTCACGCATCCCGACGCCCTCACGCCGTCTCATACATGATCGTTCAAAAGTTGCTGCCTCTGCTCGCGCTGATGGGCGTCGCGAGCTATTTTCAAACCATCACCGGCTTCGGCCTGAGCATGATCGTGATCGGCGCCGCCAGCGGCCTGGACCTCGCGCCGGTGACGAGTCTCGCCGCGTTGCTGAGCCTCGTGACGCTCGCCAACAGCGCGACTGCCTTGCCCGGCAAACTGCATCACATCGACTGGCGGGCGGTGGGCGCCGCTACGTTGGGCATTCTGCCGTCGGTAGTAGCGGGCGTGCTGGTGCTGGATCTGTTGAGCAATGCAGCGTCAAGCATGTTGCAGCTACTGCTGGGCGCCGTGGTGCTGTATGGGGGCTTGAGCGCGGCGCTGCGGCCCACACCGCTCGCTTGCCGCTCAGGCAACCGAAGTTTTTTTGTTAGCGGCCTCTTTGGCGGTCTGCTGAGCGGGATGTTCGGCGTATCCGGGCCGCCGTTGATTTTTCAGTTCTATCGCCAGCCGCTCTCGCTCGTGCAGATCCGCTACGCGTTGATTGTGATCTTTACGGTGACGTCGACCATTCGCACGATGTTCAGCGCGTACCTGGGCCAACTCGACGCCGATCTCTGGATGCAAGCCGCGTTCGCAGTCCCGGTCGTCGCGCTGATGACGCTTGTAGCGCGGCAGTATCCGCCGCCGCTGTCGAGTGTGATGACGCGCCGCATCGCGTACGCGATTCTGGTGGTGATCGGCGGTTCGCTGATCCTGCATGCGTTGCAGCAGCTGCTCCGCTAGGCGGCCGCGGACCCAAGCGCCCTAGCGCCGCGCGCCGATCCAGCCAACGAGTTCCGTAAACAACGGCATGTCGGGCGGCGTGGACAGATCGACCGCAAGGCAACGGCGGTAATAAGGACTGAGATCGAGTCCGACGCCCAGGCCCAGCAACTCGACATCGCGCGCGGCTTCGTTGCGTTCGACGACTTGCTTCAGGTGGTTGTCGAGATAGTAGGTGTCGTTGACCTGAGCGGTGGCGCTGTCCATCGGGCTGCCGTCCGAGATCACGACGAGAATCCGCCGCGCCTCGGCACGCGTTCGCAGCCGCGTGCAGGCCCAGTCGACCGCTTCGCCGTCCACGCCTTCGCGAAACAGATCGGCCTTGAACAATGCGGCGATGTCGGCGCGAGCACGCCGCCAACTCGTCGCCGCATCCTTGAAGACGAGGTGAGCGACCTCGTTGAGCCGCCCAGGATGAGACGGCCGCCCGCCGGCCAGCCAATCTTGCCGCGCGCGGCCGCCATTCCAGGCGCCGGTCGAGAAACCCAGCACCTCGCTGGCGACACCCGCCTGATCGAGCGCGCGAGTGAGCACGTCCACCAGCAGCGCCACCGGCTCGATATACGTGCGCATCGAACCCGAACAATCGATGAGAAAGCTCACCACGCAATCGGCGAGCGGCTTGTACCGTTCGAGCAGAAACAAACGCCGCTCGGCCGGCGAGCTGACCAGCTGCGCGAGACGCCGGCCGTCGATGCGGCCGTGCTCTTCGCCGAACGACCAGCCGTCGCGTTGCGGCACCGCGAGCGCCGCCTTGAGCGCATACGCGAGTCGCGGCACGTTGATGCGCTGCGCGGCAATGCGCTTGTCGAGCTGGTCGCGGTATTCGGTCAGCAACTCGCTGCGAATGCGCGAGCCCGGCATGAACTCGCGATCGTAGCGCGTGGTGTACGCCAGGTAGCGATGCTCCGCGTCTCTGAGCACGCGGCTGTCGCCGGTGGCGGCGAGGCCCATGTCGACCTGCTCGCCTTCGTCGGTATCGAACCAGAGCGCGAACATGGACCGCACGGCTTCGTCGTCTTCCGGTGCCTGCTCGTCTTCTCCTTCGACGGACTGCGCGCGGGCGTCACGCATCATCTGGCTGACGAGACGCGCCAATTCGAGCGCATGAATTGCAAACTCGCCCTGCTCCGTTCGATGCCGCCGCAGCGCCGCGAGCGGTACGCCCAAGGTCGGTGTGATCGCGGCGCGCGTGGCTTCGATCAGACCTTCTGTTTCTTCCAGCACGGGCCAGCCCGACAGACGCGACCAGACGATCTGCGCCACGGTGTAAAGCAGAATGCCGAGGTGGCCGTCGGTCCACCCGGTCCGATAGAAAGCGCGCGACCACGTTTCGAAACGATGGCGCAGATTCTGCGCGAGTCCCGGCATGCTGGCCGGCACAAGCGCTTCGCAACGTAACTGCTCGAACAGCTCGAACAGCAGTCGCTCCACCGGCTCCGCCGGTTCGGCTGGACACAGACTCGCGTGGAGCTTCGCGTCGGAATGCGTGAGGCGTAATGCTGCGCCGTCCGCGGCGCCGCGCAGGGAACGCAGATCGTCTGGTTGCGCGTCCATGCGCAGATGCGGCGCATGCAGATGCACCGGACGCAGACCACGGAATAAGCGGCCGGCGCGGTAATGCAACTCCGCGTCCCCGGTCAATGCGCGCACCGCCGCCGCGCACAGGTTCTGACGCTGTTCGGCGCGGCGTGCCGCTTGCCGCTCGGCAGGCATCATTGCGGCACCGTCGAGCGCATCTCGCGCTCCGCCGCGCTTTCCAGTTCCCTATCGAAGCAGCGCTGAAAATACTCGGCCACGATGGGCCGCTCTGCTTCGTCGCATTTGTTGACGAAGGTCAGGCGAAACGCCATCGCCGGGTCGCGGAAGATCTGGCAATTTTCCGCCCAGTCGATCACGGTGCGCGGCGACATCAGCGTGGACAGATCGCCAGTGGCGAAGCCTTTGCGCGTCAGTTCCGCCACACTGATCATCGACTCGATCAGCGCGCGGCCGGCCTCGTCGGCGAGTTCGGGCACGCGCGCCAGCACGATGCCGGCTTCCTCGGCACGCGGCAGATAGTTGAGCGTGGCGACCACGTTCCAACGGTCCAGCTGCGCGTGATTCAACAACTGCGTGCCGTGGTAAAGACCGTTCAGATTGCCCAGGCCGACCGTGTTGGTCGTAGCGAACAGCCGGAAATACGGATGCGGATGAATCACGCGGTTCTGATCGAGCAGCGTGAATTTGCCGTCGCGCTCGAGAATGCGCTGGATCACGAACATCACGTCGGGACGGCCCGCGTCGTATTCGTCGAAGATCAACGCCATGGGACGTTGCAGCGCCCACGGCACGATACCTTCCTGGAATTCGGTGATCTGCACGTCGTCGCGCACGATGATCGCGTCTTTGCCCACCAGATCGAGACGGCTGATATGCCCGTCGAGATTCACGCGCACGCACGGCCAGTTCAGGCGGGCCGCGACCTGTTCGATGTGCGTGGATTTGCCCGTGCCGTGCAGACCCTGCACCATCACGCGGCGCTCGCGCATGAAGCCGGCGAGAATCGCCAGCGTCACTTCTGGATTGAAGCGATACACCTCGTCGATTTCGGGAACGTGGTCGTCCCGTTCGCTGAAGGCCGGCACCATCAAGCCTGAGTCGATGCCAAACAACGTGCGCACCGAGACCATCCGGTCCGGCTTGCCTGTCACGATATCGGTCACTACGCTCTCCTCGCGCTTCGTCACGACGAAGGCCGGCGCCTAGCATGGCTGGCAGCGCGGCCTTGTCGAGCCATCATACGCACTTTCTTTTTTCGATACAAATCATCTCGTTTTTTTGCATTCGCAGCCTGACGCCGACATTAGTGATGGTGATGCCGGTATTCCAGCGTGTCCGGTTCGCCGAACCCGGCATCGGGTTTACGGACGCGCAGCAGATAAGCGAGCAGCAACACGCCTAGGCTCGCGACTCCGAACCACAACGGTTGACGTTGCTCGGGAATGAACGCCATCGCCACCAGAATGCCGACCATGCCGATGATCGCGACCCACGTGAGGTACGGGTAGCACCACATCCGGACGCGCAGCTTCTCCGGCGCATCCCGTTCGATGCGAGCGCGCAGTTTCAATTGCGAGATCGCGATCAGCACGTAGACGAAAATCGCCACCGTGCCGTACGAATTCACGAGGAAGGCGAAAACCGTATCCGGCGACACGTACGACATCACCACCGACGCATAGCCGAACACGGTGCCGATCAGAATCGCCCGAACCGGCACGCCGCGACGATTGACCTTGGCGAGTGCGGCGGGCGCGTCGCCGTGGCGTGTCAGCGCGAAGATCATCCGCGACGCGGCATAGAGGCCTGAATTGAGCGCAGACAGCACCGCGGTCAGCACGATGGCATTCATGACGCTGGCGGCGGCGGGAATACCCATGGCATCGAGCGCGCTCACATACGGCGTCGCCATCTTCGGGGAATTCCACGGCACCAGCGCGACGACGAGCAGGATCGAGCCGACATAAAAAACCAGCACGCGCGTGATCACCGAGTTCGTCGCTTTGGCGACGGCTTTGGCGGGCTCCTGCGCTTCGGCCGCCGCGATCGTGACGATCTCCGCGCCGAAGTAAAAGCCCGTGGCCGCAACCGCGCCGCTCAGCACGGGTCCGATTCCCTTCGGCATCAAGCCGCCGTGCGAAAGCAGCGTCGGCAGAACGGCGGTGACGTGCTTCGCCGCGGGCCACAGTCCCAGCACATACATGCCGCCGAGAAACAGGAACACCATGATCGCCGCGACCTTGATCGACGCGAACCAGAACTCGAATTCACCGTAGCTGCCGACCGAGACCAGGTTGGTCGCCGTGAGCGTGACCAGCAACACGAGACTGATCGCCCACGCGGGAACGTCCGGTAGCCAAAACTGCACGAGTTTCGCCCCGGCCACGGCCTCCACCGCGACGACGATGACCCAGAAATACCAGTACATCCAGCCGGTCAGAAAACCGGCGAGGTTGCCGGACGCGCGCTTGCCGCCGAACGCGAGCCGCGCGTATTCGTAGAACGAACCGACGGCCGGCATCGCGCAGGCCATTTCGCCGAGCATCCGCATGACCAGCACGACCAGCGCGCCGGTGATCAGAAACGACAGCACCGCGGCGGGGCCAGCCTGCTGCACGACCACGCCGCTGCCGACGAAGAGCCCCGCGCCGATCACGCCGCCGAGCGCGATCATCGTCATGTGGCGCTGTTTGAGGCCCGCCTTCAATTCCGTTGTGTCTGTAGATCGCTGCATGTCACCTCCAATTCCGTTATCCGATCGCGGACCGGGCCGTCCTGCTTTCGCGGCCGCCCGAGTCCTATCGTCGTCAATACTGGATGGGGCGAGGACGCCCATGCGTCCCGCCCAGGATTTTTTATGAAGCACCGCGCGACTCTCGCGCATGGTGCAAGTGTGCACCGGTTGGAGCGCTGTTTGGTGTGCCGTTTGCGCAGTGCGAACGGCAAGTTGCCGGTTGCAAGTTCAGCGCCGCACGGCGCGCGGGCAATGTTCCGCCCGCTGCATCACGGTTTTTCGTCGCGCCGGAAATACAGTTGATACAGCATCCGCTGGCCGATTCGCCGGAATGGCGCGAACGGGTGCCCGGGCAATGGCGACGTGAAGATCGGCAACGTCTGTTTCGCGCCCTTTCCCGCGATGCGTTCGGCCAGCCGCCGCCCGGCCTGCTGCGAATACGACACGCCGTTGCCGCCGTAGCCGAGCGCGTAGTACACGGTCTGCATCGGATCCGGCTGATACACGCGCGGCATCATGTCGTGGCTGACGTCCACCCAGCCCCACCATGAATAATCGATCGCGACGCCGCGCAGGGCCGGAAACTTGCGCAACATGCCTTCCATCAGCAGATCGTAATGGCGCGAATTGGGCGCGTCGGCGCCGGTGATCGCGGAACGGCTGCCGATCTGCAAACGGTTGTCCGGCAGAAAACGATAGTAGAAGCGCAGCGTGCGCGTATCGGTCAGCACCTGGGTCGTGCGAAAGTTGCACGCGTCGATTTCCTGCTTCGTGAGCGGCCGCGTGACCATCGAATTCGACAGGATCGGCATGATGCGGCTGCGCAGCGAGTTGTGCAGCGTTTGCGCCGTGTACGCGCCCGTTGCAATGCCGACCGCGCGTGCCCGCACGATGCCGCCAGGCGTGCGCAAATGATGCACACCGTTGATCGTTTCCCAGCCGAGCACCGGGCTCGCCGGATGCACCTTGGCGCCCGCTTCGCGGGCCAGCCGCAGATAACCGAAGGCGAGCTTCAACGCATGAATGCCGATGCCTTCGGGCTCGTGCAGCGCGCCCGCTGCTTCGTGATCGTTGACGTATTCGCGCTGGAAGGTCTGCTTGTCGATCAGCTCGGACGGATAGCCGAACACGTCCTTCCAGACTTTGGCCTCGGCGGCGAGCTTCTGCATGATGCGCGGCCGGTGCGCGATCAGAAAGTGGCCACCGGGTTGCGGATCGCAATCGATCTCCGCGACCAGCGACTTGAAATTATCGAAACCTTCCTGAATCTCGTCGTGCATTTTCAACGCGACGTCTTTACCCCAGCGCTCGATCCATTGCGAACGCGACAGCCGGCCCGAGGCGTTCTGACCTTGGCCGCCGTTGCGGCTGCTGCAGCCCCAGCTCGTCTTGTTGGCTTCCAGCACGACAGCCTTGATGCCGTGCTCCCGCGCGAGACAGAGCGCCGTGGCGAGCCCGGTATAGCCGCCGCCAATGATCGCCACATCCACGTCGACATCCGCGGTGATCGGGCCATCGTCTTCGGGCGGCGTGCCCGCGGTCGCAACCCAGTAGGTCGGCGCGTATTGCTTGCCCCAGCCCGGCCCGGGCGACACCAGCGGGTCGTACGCCGGGTCGTAGCGCGTATCGTCTGCGCGGCCGGACGGCATGCCTTGCGCGACCCGTTCGATTTCACTGTGCTCCATGTGAAGCTCCCGATCAGCGTGCGAGGTTCTGCTTCGGACGTTCCTTGCGGAAGGCCCGCTTGACCGCGATGAGGCCGTCGCGGAATTCGAACAGGTCGCAACCTTCCGCCTCGATGCGCCAGCCTTCCGCGTGCGTTCCCGTGAACACCCACTCGGACACGCCGCGCTCGCCGCTCACGTAATGACGGCCTTGCCCCCAATGCGCGTCGGGAAAGGTCTTGAAGACGGCTTCGAACGCCGCGCGCGTTGCCTCGCGGCCCACGAAGCGCGTGCCGAAGACTTCCGGACCGCCCGCTGCATCGAACACGCAATCGTCGGTCATGAAGGTCATCAACGCGTTTGCGTCATGACGATTGAATGCATCGGAAAACGCGGCCAGTGTTTCGGCCGTGACGTGCTGCAGCGGGGTCTGTGTTTGAGCCATTGCTTTCTCCTCCTGGATGACTATCGCTTTCGCGTTCGTTTCGATAAGGCATGAGACGCCGCCGGTGGCCGGCGATTTCGTGAGGAAATTGTAGGCAGGGGGGTTTTTAGCCGGTAGGTCCAGTGAGGTGCTTTCGCCTGGTGCAGCGCGCCGTGACACGGGTCTCGCGGAGTCTGCGGCATCTGCTGAATTGGACTCATCGACTCCCGCCAACTGGCTCTATGGTTCTGTTTTTTTGTTCGGCAACACTGAGGGCATTGGCCACATGCTGCGAGGAGTTAACGTGCTCAAACTGTTTATCGGACTCGGCATTCCCTATCTTGGCGTGGTCGGCCTGCTGCCGTGGGTGGCGTCCGTCGATCGCTTCGTGCTGGGCGTGCCGTTCATCTATGCCTGGATCTTCGCGTGGTTCATCCTCACCTCCGGGTGCCTGATGATCTGCTGGCGCGTGTTCGACTGCCGCCACGACGAGTCCCACCCGCAAAACAGCTAAAGGAGTGTCCGGATGGCCACCGCAGTCTTTCTCGGCTTCCTCGCTTTCTCGCTTTACCTCGCGATCCGTTCGAACAAGGGACGTGGTCCGCAAAGCGTGCATGACTTCTTCGTGGCGTCGCGGCAGTTCGGCGCCTACCTCGTGTTCTTCCTCGCGGCCGGCGAGATCTACAGCATCGGCACGATGGTAGGTTTTCCGGGCGGCATCTATGCGAAGGGACCGACCTACGGCGTCTGGTTTCTCGGCTACATTCTGCTGGCCTATCCCGTCGGCTATTTCATCGGCCCGAAGATCTGGCAAGCCGGCAAGCGCTATAACGCGATCACCCTGCCCGATCTGTTCAAGGGGCATTTTCAGAGCCGCGCGCTCGAACTGATCGTCGCGGGCTCCGCGATCGTCTTTCTGCTGCCGTGGGGCCAGTTGCAGTTCACCGGACTCGTCGCCGCGTTGAACGGACTCGGGTGGAACTTCAAACCGCTGTATCTGATTCTGTTCGCGGCGTTGCTCGCCTTCACCTATATCGCAATCGCCGGCGTGCGGGCATCGGCTTATATCGCCGTGCTGAAGGATATCCTGATGGTCGTCGCGATCGTCGTCACCGGCGTTGCCGTGTCGATGGAAGTCGGCGTGACCGAGGTCTTTCATGCCGCCAGCCAGCACGTTAGCAACCGGATGAATTCGCACCAGTTGACCTTCTCGATGAGCACCATGCTGTTCCAGTCGCTCGGCTTCTACGTCATGCCGTTCGCGGTGCAGAACTTCTTTACCGCGAAAAGCGCGAACACGATCCGCCGCACGCAGGTCGCCATGCCGCTTTACATGCTGATGTATCCGTTTCTCGTGGTCGCGTCGTACTACGCGATCAGTCAGAACCTGCATCTCGCCTCGCCTAACGAAGCGTTCTTCGCTGCCGCGATCCGTTTGCTGCCGGGCTGGCTGCTCGGACTCGTCGCGGCCGGTGCGTCGCTGTCGGGTTTGCTCGTGCTGGCCGGCATCTGTCTCGCGATCGGGCCGATCGTGACACGCAATCTGCTGCCGGGCATGCCGGAAGCTCGCCAGAAGACGAGCGCGAAAGTGGTGATCGTGCTGTATCTGCTGGTGTCGATCGTGATGACGCTGCTCACGCCGAATCTGATGCTCACGCTGATCAACACCACGTATTACGGCGTGACGCAATTCTTCCCCGGCGTGATGGTCGTTCTGTTCGGACTGCGCGTGCGGCCGTCCGCGATTGCCTCAGGCATGTTGACCGGGCAGTTGCTGGCGGTCATCCTGTACGTGATGCAGATCGATCTCGGCGGCTTCAATCTGGGACTGGTATGCCTCGGCGTGAATCTGCTGGTGCTGACCGCCGTGAACCTCACCGCGAAACCGAGCCGTGCGCACGCACTCAGTTGAAATCCGGCTGAAACGAACTTCAATCACTGACCTATGACTCAACGAGAAGAAAAGTGCCCTACACAAGTCTTCGTCGCGAAGAAGATCGTGACGATGAATCCCATGCAGCCCTATGCGACGCACGTGGCGATTCGCGACGGCAAGATTCTCTCGGTAGGCGGCGCTGACGACGTGAAGCAATGGGGCGATGCCGAAATCGTCGATACGTTCAGCGATAAAGTGTTGATGCCGGGCTTTGTCGAAGGCCATTGCCACTTGATGGAAGGCGCGATGTGGGACGCCGTCTATGTCGGCTACTACGACCGCCGTGGCCCAGACGGCCGGCGCTGGCCAGGCCTGACATCGCTGGACGCCGTGATCGAGCGCCTGAAGGCGGCGCAAGCCGAAATGGCATCGGCCGACGCTCCGCTGCTCGCGTGGGGCTTCGATCCGATCTTCTTCGGCACCCAACGCCTGAGCGTGCGCGAACTGGACACGGTGTCGGCCGAGCGGCCCATCGTGATCCTGCATGCGAGCGTGCACCTGATGAACGTCAATTCGCCGATGCTCGCGCGCGCCGGCATCGACGAAGAAACGGATATCGACGGCATCGACAAAGACGAGAGCGGACAGCCGACCGGCGAGTTGCAGGAGTTCGCCGCCATGTTCCCGGTCTACCGCGTGATCGGTGCCGGCCTCTCGATCGCCGCGAGCGAAAGCACGAAGGCGATCTGGAATTTCGGCCGCGTCGCGCAACTCGCCGGTGTGACGACCGCCACCGATCTGGTCAACGACTTCTCCGAAACCGGTAATCGCAATCTGCGCGAAGTGACCGCGAGCGCGGATTTTCCCGTGCGTATCGTGCCCGCCTTCGCGCCGCAGCGCAGCCCTGAAGGCGGCGCCCAACGGGTGCTCTCGGCGATGGAAACCGCCACGCCGAAGCTTCACTTCGGGCCCGTCAAGTTTATCGTCGACGGTTCGATCCAAGGCTTCACCGCGCGCCTGAAATGGCCCGGCTATCTGAACGGTAAGCCCAACGGTTTATGGCTGATTCCGCCGAGCCAGTTCGTCGAAGTGTTCACGCCGTTTCACGAAGCGGGCCTGCAACTGCACGTGCACACCAACGGCGACGAGGCGACCGAGCTCGTGCTCGACGCGTTCGAGCGGCTTCTCACGCTTCATCCGCGACGCGATCACCGGCATACGCTGCAGCACTGCCAGATGGCGGACGCGAGCCAGCTCGCGCGCGCGGCGAGCCTCGGCCTGTGCATCAATTTCTTTTCGAACCACATCTATTACTGGGGCGACGCGCACTATACGCAGACCATGGGCGCGGACCGCGCGAATCGCATGAACGCGGCGGAATCGGCGCGCCGCCTGGGCATTCCATTTGCGTTTCATTCCGACGCGCCCATCACGCCGCTCAATCCGCTCTTCACCGCATGGTGCGCGTCGCAGCGCGAAACGGCGTCGGGGCGCGTGCTCGGTGCGAACGAACGCGTGCCGATCGCCGACGCGCTGCGCGCGATCACGCTTGGCGCCGCTTATACGCTCAAGATGGATCACCTGGTAGGCAGTATCGAAGTCGGCAAATTCGCGGATTTCGCGGTGCTCGCGGAAGACCCCGCCGAAGTCGCGCCGCAACGTCTGAAGGATCTGGAAGTGTGGGGCACGGTGCTCGGCGGCCGCATTTTCCAGGCGCCGGCGGGATGAACGCGATTCCGCTCGTCGTCATCGGCGGCTATCTCGGCGCCGGAAAGACGACGCTGCTCAACCATATTCTGAGCAATGCCGGATCGCGGCGCATCACCGTTCTCGTCAACGACTTCGGCTCGATCAATATCGACGCTTCGCTGATCCGCCAGCGCACCGACGACGTGATCAATCTGGAAAACGGCTGCGTCTGCTGTTCGATCGGCGGCCGGCTGGTCGAGGCACTGCTTGCCATAAGTTCGCGCACTGACGCACCCGATCTTCTGATCATCGAAGCGAGCGGCGTATCCGACCCGGTGCGTATCGCGCAGATCGGCTTGCTCGATCGCGCGTTTCGTCTGGACGGCATTGTCGTGCTGGTGGATGCGGAGCGAGTCGAAGAGACGCTGGCCGATCCTTATGTCGGCGACATCGCGCAGCGGCAGATCGCGGGCGCCACCGCCATCGTGCTGAACAAGATGGATCTGCTTGGCGAGCCCGCGCGCGAGGCTGTCAAAGCGCGGGTTGAAGCGTTGGCTAACAGCCGTGTCATTGTGCAAACGACGCACGCAGCCGTGCCGCTCGGTCTGGTCTTCGAAGAGGGGCATCCACTGCCCGCGCGTTCTATCGGCGCGATGCCACTGTCCGCCTCTCCTACCCCGCGCGATCTGTGCAGCTTTTCATTTGTCACCAACGCGTACCTGAGCCGCAAGAAACTCAAAGAAGCGCTGCGCAGTTTCTCGGCGAAGCTGTTGCGTGCGAAAGGTTTTGTCCGACTGGAGAGCGACGGCGCATTGCATGAACTGCATGTGGTCGGCAACCGCGTGGTGATCATCGCGTCGCCGGCCCGCACTTGCGCTCAATCGCAGATCGTTCTGATCGGCATGTTCGATCGCGAAGACGAGTCCATTGCCAGAGCGGCGCTCAAAGCCGCGGAAGTCGGCGCATGAATCCGGCCAACCGGAACGCACGCCAAGAAAGCTAGCGCCTCAACTCGGAGACAATCTTCTCCGCCAGAAAATCGCACGGCGGACGATTCGAAGCCGTGCTGCGCGCCAGCACCATTTCCAGCGCGGTGATTTCGGGCAAGCCGTGCGCGCGCCCAAGCAGCGTGAAGTGTGCCGGCACCGCGCAGCGCGCGAGCGGCACGATCGCGAGGCCTGCTTCGGCCATCGACAGCAGCCCCAGCAGACTCGGGCTTTCATACGAGGTGCGGTAGGGAATCTTCGCGCGCTCCAGGCTGCGAATCGCGTTCTCGCGCGCGACGCTGCCCGGCAGGAACACGGCGATCGGCAACGGCCGTTCGCGCCATATTTCATCGGCGCTCGGCGCGGCCGCCCATTCCATGGGTTCATGGCGGATGAATTCGCCCGACAAACCCTTGACTCGCGTCGCGCACACTAGATCGACGGAGCCGTCTTTCACCATCGGCGCGAGCGCGACGCTCGGCAAACCGACGACCTGAATCTCCACCTTCGGATAGGTCGCGGAAAACTTCTTGAGGATCGGCGGCAGCAGCGACGACGCGTAATCGTCCGGCACGCCGATGCTCACGCGCCCCGTCACGTCCGGCCGAACCACCGCCGCCCACGCCTCGTCGCGTAAGGCGAGCATGCGGCGAGCGTAGGTCAGCAGGACTTCGCCGTCTTGCGTGGGCACCACGTTTCGCGGCTTGCGCACGAACAACGGCTTGCCCAGCGCGGTCTCGAGCGTCTTGATCTGCATGCTCACCGCCGATTGCGACCGATGCACGACCTCCGCCGCCCGGCTGATGTTGCCGGCGTCGGCAACGGCGACGATCATGGTCATCACGTCCAAGTCGAGAGCTTTCAAAGGGCTGGTATCAGAAAAGTAGATAGATTCGATCAATATTACGCGATTTTCTAAAGTTGCGACATGGGGCATAGTGGCCGCAAAGGAGCCAGTCCATGAACGCCCGTACCGACCTCTCAGTGCTTGCCGTGCCCGAACTGTCGTTTGCGACCATCGCATCGGGCATCTGCGTGCCGTATGTCGAGTGCGGAGAAGGCGAGCCGCTCGTGTTCGTGCACGGCTCGCTGTGCGACTACCGCTACTGGAATGCGCAGACGGCAGCGCTCTCGCAGCATTTCCGCTGCATCTCGGTGAGCCTGAGCCACTACTGGCCAGCCAGCGAGGCGTGCATTCAGGGCGAGTTCGGCTGGCAGACGCATGTCGGCGAATTGGCCGAATTCATCGAGGCGATCGATCTTGGGCCCGTGCATCTGGTCGGCCATTCGCGTGGCGGCTGCGTGGCGTTTCATGTTGCCCGCGACTATCCGCGGCTCGTAAAAACGCTGACGCTCGCCGATCCAGGCGGGCCGTTGCAGATCGACGGCATGCCGGACGCGACTTTGCCGGCCACGACCAATGTGCTGCGCGCGCGCGTTGCTGAACTCATCGAGAGCCAGCAGATCGACGCGGGCCTGGAGCTTTTCGTGGACTCGGTGAGCATGCCCGGAGCGTGGCGCAAGAGCCCGGTTGCGTTCCGCACCATGGCGATCGACAACGCGGGCACGCTGCCCAAGCAGCTCCGCGATCCGTTGCCCGCCTATTCCCGCGAAACCGCGCGCGGCGTGAAGTGCAGGACGCTGCTGATCGACGGCCAGCGCAGCCCGCGCATGTTCCGCAACAACGTCGACAAGCTCGCGGAGTGGATCGATTATGCGGAGCGGCAAACCATCGCCGGTGCGTCGCACGGCATGAATGTGTCGAACGCCGGCGCTTTTAACCGGCTCGTGCAGGCGTTCGTCAACTTCTGATTCCGGCATTCAGCGTTTCGCGGCAGGGTCGTCGAGGAACATTAGAGGTCGAAAGTGCCGCGATATTTCTCGTCGGCGTCCGAACGCGTGTTGATTTCGACGAGAACGCCACCGGGCACCTCGCAGAAAAACCGCGAGCCGCGCTCATGCTTGAACACGCCGGTCTTCATCACGACGCCGGCGCCGGCCATCTGCTCGTAGAGCGCGCGAACCTCGTCGAGAGAAGCCAGCTCGAAGCCGATATGAAAGTTGTGCGGCCACTCGACCGGATGGCCGGCGGCGTCATCGATCACGATGTCGAAACCGGGGCGTTTCAGAAACCAGCTCGTCCCTCGCGCGGCAACCGTACAGCCTAGATGGTTCTCGAAAAAGGTGGCGGTGGCGCTCACATCGGATGAAGGGAAGCTCATGTGATTGAGCTTCATGCTGGTGGTGATATCGGTCATGTCGATCTCCGTTGAATCGGATCGCTCGCTGCGTTCCGTACGGAGGATGTTACGAGTAAAAGCTCACATTCCATACTCGCATCGCCCGGCTCGCGCTATCGGCCGCTCAGGCCCGTGCTACGGGCGTTTCCGCACATGCGACGCCAACTTGCGCGCGGCTTGCTCACGTTTTCTCGCCCGTCGCTCAGACCATGAGCCGATCTTTAGACCGACTGCGAGACGAGATCTCGCAGAACGGTCTCCAGCTCCACTTCGCCCTTGACGATGTCGGCTGGGTCGCCCTCAAAACAGATCCAGCCTTCATTGAATCCGTCGAGCATGCGCATACGCGGCAACGGCTCCTTCATACCTTGAGATCGAAACAGCGCGTCCCATGTTTCGCGCGGCACCGCCTCCGCACGAACCGGGCAACCGAGCACCTTGGCAAATGTCTGCGCCAGATCGTTCGGGCTCACGCGTTGCCCTTCCAACTCGACGACACGCACGCCGCGCCAGGTCTGCAGAAGCAGTTGCGCGGCAACGCGACCGACGTCCGCGGTCGCGACCATCGGCACAGCCCTGTCGAGCGGTTGCAGAAAGCTGGAGATCACTCCGTTGTCCCGCGCCGGCGCAACGTCCCATGCGGCGTTTTCCATGAACCAGCCGGGACGCAAAAAAGTCACGGGCATCGGCAAATCGCGAAGCGCCTGCTCCATCAGCGTAAGTTGCGTGAGCAGATTGGTTTCGGTGGCGTGCGCGCCGATCGTCGACAGGCAAACCACCTTGCCGGGCGCCACCGATTGAAGCGCACCGCGCACGGCGTCAATGACAGCGCGCGCCTCGGGAAAGCCGGGCGACGGATCGAACTCCGGCGGCGGCAGAATGAAGACGCCTTGCGTGCCCTCGAAAGCGGCGGTAAGCGAGCCCGCATTGTCCATGTTGGCGGTCACCACTTCACATCCGCGTTCAGCCCACGAGCGTGCCCGGGTGGCATCGCGTACAACCGCGCGCACCGGCTGGCCCGCGGCGAGCAACGTGCGCGCTACCGCGCCGCCGACCTTCCCTGTTATCCCTGTGATTGCATACATTGCAGCTTCTCCTCGCGTAGATAAATAACGTTGAAACGCACTGTCGGGATGGATTGTGGGCAAACGCGATGAGAAACTAAATGACATGAATGACACTTGTGAAGTGACTCGTGGTTACTAATACGGCATAGTGCGGTTTTTGATGCACTGTGCGGAGGCAGTCAATGACCAGGATGCAGCGCCCATGAGATCGTCCAGTGAGAATCTCTCTAGCGGTATCAGCGTATTTGCCGCTGTCGTCGATGCGGGGACGTTCGCGGCCGCTTCCGAATTGTTGGGCATGTCGCCGCCAGGAGTTAGCCGCGCCATCGCTCGACTCGAAAAACGGCTCAAAACACGGCTATTCAATCGGACGACTCGCGCCGTTTCCCTCACGGAAGAGGGACGGCGCTTCTACGAGCAGGTCATGCCGCACCTGAGGGGCATGGAGGAAGCGGCCGCAGCCGCGGCAGGAGGCGCCGCGACAGTGCGCGGGAAGCTGCGCATCAATCTCGACCCGGTTTTCTCGCGGATCATTCTGGGCCCGAAGCTCGATGAATTCATGGACGCGCATCCTGAGCTCGAACTCGAACTGATCGCCAGAGATCAGCTCGGCGATCTCGTCATGGACGGCTTCGATCTGGCCTTGCGGTTCGGCGAACCTCGCTCATCCAGTCTGATTGCGCGAAAGCTCCTCGATACCGCGGTGGTCACCGTCGCAGCGCCCTCGTACCTCGCTCGCAGGGGGCGGCCGGCGGAGCCTCAGGAACTGGGGCTCGGAATGCACAGGTGTCTTGAATTCCGGAACCCGGATACCGGCAAACCGTATCCGTGGGAGTTTCATCGCAAGCGCAAGAAGATCGTTGTCGAGACGAATGGACGGCTTACGGTGAATGATCCGAGCGCGCTCCTCAACGCGTGCCTGGCCGGCTCCGGCGTCGCGCAGATGCTGCTGCTCGGCGGCGAGCACCTGATCCGCGAGGGACGGCTCGTCAACCTGTTCCCGGACTGGCCGGACGAGCGCTTCCCGCTCTATGCGTACCATCCGTCGCGACATCACACGCCGGCCAGGACGAGAGTATTTCTCGACTTTATCGTCGCGTTGACGAGAACGGGTTAGAAAGCTGACGACCGACGCGAAACGACGCCCGATGGCTCAATCGAATCGCCGATTCTTGGCTCTACCGACCAAGCCGTGCGCGGGATATCGTGAGCGTCGTTCCTCATGGAGACGCCTATGCCCGCCTCGCTTCGCTTCGTTCACCTCGACACGCCCGAGTTACTGCTCCCCGCATTCGACGTCATGCGTCAGTTGCGACCGCATCTCACCGACGCGCATTCGTTCGCCGCACAGGTGGCCAGACAGCATGCCGACGGCTATCGCCTGCTCGCTGCTTCCGACGCGAGCGGCATCGTCGGCCTCGCCGGTTATCGCATCCTGACCAATCTGCTGTACGGCCGCTTCGTCTATGTCGACGATCTCGTGGTGGATGGCAAGCTGCAACGTGACGGCATCGGCGCGCAACTGCTCGACGCGGTACGGCAGATTGCGCGCGAAGCGGGCTGCGTGCAATTCGTGCTCGACACGGGTCTGCACATGCCGCTTGCGCAGCGCTTTTATTTCCGTAACGGGCTGCTCGCGCGAGGCATGCACTTCGTCGAGCCCCTCGCCCCTCTTTCCCCTGCTAGCGCGCTCACGCCATGAGAATCTTGCTGATCAATGCCAGCCCGCATGGTGAAGCGAGCCACGGCTACCGTTTCGCCGACGAAATCGTCGGCATGCTGCACGGGCACGCCGCACCCGCCGCCTCGGCCATCACCGTGGTCGAGCGCGACCTGGCGGCCGCGCCGCTGCCGCCGATCGCCCGCGATTACGCACGCGCCGTCACGTCGCGCGCGCCGGATACGGCGCATTTCGATGTCTCCGAGCAACTGATCGGTGAAATCGAAACCACGGATGCGCTCATCATCAACACGCCGATGCACAACTTCACGGTCCCGGCAGCGCTCAAGCTGTGGATCGATTACACGCTGCGCATTCATCGCACGTTCGCCTCGACGCCGGAGGGCAAGGTTGGACTGATGCGCGACCGGCCGACCATCGTGATCGTCGGTTCGGGCGGTGTGCATAGCGGCGAACGCGCGCGGCAGACGGATTTCCTGACCCCGTATCTGCGCTACGCGCTCGGCTCGATCGGCATTCACAGCGTGCAGTTTCTTCTTTTGCAGGGGCTCGTGATGGGCGAAGCGACTGTGGCCAAAGCGCTCGATGCGGCGCGCGTTCAGCTTACCGGCGACGCAGTGTTCGTCTCGCTTGCCGCGCAGGCTTCCCGATGCGCGAGGACGGCGGCCGGTAGTACTGCACGGAGCGCATAGGGCATAGGGCATAGCGCACGCCGGACGAAATGCGATGCCAAAGCGTTTCTGTCGCCTTGTGCGAAAGCGTGCCGCGCTGCGCCGCGTCAATTCGAAACCCGGTACATATCCCGTGCTTCAACCGTCCAGACACGCGCGCAACGTTCGCGCGAGACGGCCTGCTTCATCCGCATCGGCGATGTTCGCGAAGCCCATCACCAACCCGCGCCGCGTGCGCCGCGCCCGGCTATTCGCGTGCCAGATCGAAAGCGGCAGCACCGCGAGCCCCGCCTTGCGGGCACGCGCGGCGACGGCGACATCGTCGACCGGGCCATCGGGGCCTTCGGCGAACTGCACCGCGAACTGAATGCCACCCGGCGGCAAATCGACGATCAGCCGTTCACCGAACGCCTTCTCCAACGCATGCACGATCAATACGCGCCGCTCGGCGTACAACGCGCGCATGCGCTTCAGATGCCGCGCAAAATGCCCCTGCGCAATGAAATCCGCGACGGCCGCTTGCAGAAGCATCGGCGATCCGGCGTTCATGCTGTGCGCCACCTTCCCGACGCGCTCGACGGCGCGCTCCGGCACCACCACATACGCTAGCCGCAAACCGGGAAACATCACCTTGCTGAACGTGCCGCAATAGATCACGCGGTCGCGCCGGTCGAGACTCTTCAAAGCCGGCAATGGCCGGCCCAGATAACGGAACTCGCTGTCGTAGTCGTCTTCGATAATCCAGCGGGAAGCCTTCCCTGCCCAGTCCAGCAGCGCCATGCGTCTTGCGAGCGACAGCGTGTGCCCGAGCGGGCTCTGGTGCGACGGCGTGACCACGGCGAAGCGCGCCTGCGCATCCAGCAGCGTGCCGCGCTCGACGTCGATGCCTTCGCCATCCACCGGCACCGGCACGAGCTGCACGCCGGTCTCGGTCAGAAAATCGCGCGCGAGCAGATAGCCGGGATCCTCGAACCACACGCGATCGTCCGCGCGGGCGAGACTGCGCAACACGAGTTCGAGCGTCGCGCGGAAGCCGCCGGTGACGAACACCTGTTCCGGCAAGCAGGTCACGCCGCGCGACAGCCCGAGATACGTGGCGATATGTTCGCGCAGCGGCCGGTAGCCGGACGGATCCGGATACGCGAGCATCGCGCGTTCACCGCTGCGCGCACGCTGTGCAACGAGCCGGTTCCATACCTTGCGCGGAAATGCGTCGAGCGCGGGCAGCCCCGGCTGCAACGGCCGCGGCTCGCCGCTCATGGCGACCGTGAGGGCCGCCTGGCGCGGCGCCGCTCGGCCATCGCGCGATTCAGGCGGCGGCTGCGGCGAGTCTGCTCCTGCAGCGCCTTGTCTGGCGCGCGCGGCCTGAACGCCTTGCGCCCGCGACGAGCGCGTCACCGAGGCCGGCAGCGACGCCGATACGAACGTGCCCGCCGCGCCGCGCATCTGCAGGTAGCCCTCGTCGACGAGAATCGTGTAGGCGAGTTCAACGGTGCCACGGGCTGTGTTCAGCTGCGTGGCGAGGCCGCGCAGCGCGGGCACGCGATCGCCGGGACGCAGATGCCCCGCGGCGATCGCGGTTCTGAAACGCTCGCAGATTTGCAGATAGATCGGCAACTGCTGCTGCCGGTCGATTTCAATGGTCAAAGCGGGCGTTGGAACGGTCATGACTCTCTCGCGGACAAGGGAAGCAGCAAGCGGTTTGTACTAGTCGGATCGTCGATTCTTGGCACTTTTCGATCGACCATGATTCTTCCACAATGGCCTCACGCGATGAGACGGCGGCGAACCATTTCGCGCGATACGACACTCGCCGGGCGCCCCGCGTTCATTCACTCTCATCTGGAGAATTTGCCATGAAAATCGTCGTAATCGGTGGGTCCGGCCTGATCGGATCGCGTCTTGTCACGCTGCTGGGCGAAGCAGGCCATGAAGCGGTCGCTGCGTCGCCGCGTACTGGTGTCAACGCTGTGACCGGCGAGGGTCTGAGCAATGCGCTCGTGGGCGCGGACGTCGTAATGGATGTGACAAACGCGCCGTCATGGGAGCCGCAGGCGGTACTCGACTTCTTCCGCACTTCGGCGCGCAATCTTGGCAAGGCCGAAGCGGCTGCGGGAGTGCGCCATCACGTGGCGCTCTCCATCGTCGGCTGCGACCGCTCGCCGAAGAACGCGTATTTCGCTGCCAAGGTCGCGCAGGAGGAATTGATCCGGGCAGCCGGCGTGCCGTACACGATCGTGCGCGCGACGCAGTTCATGGAGTTCATCGGCGGTATCGCGGATTTCAGCACGGTCGACGGCACGGTGCGTATCGGCGAAGGACTGTTTCAACCGATCGCCGTGGATGACGTCGTCGCCAACCTTGCGCAGGTCGCGCTCGCTGCGCCGCAAAACGGCACGGTCGAGATTGCCGGCCCGGACCGCGCACCCTTCGCGGAGATCGTCTCGCGTTTTCTGAAGTCGGTGGGCGACGCGCGCCCGGTGGTGACGGATCGCGATGCGCTGTATTACGGCGACCGCGTCGAGGAACAATCGCTCGTGCCGCTCGGCGATGCACGGATTGGCCGCGTCAGTCTCGACCAGTGGTTCGCGCGCGCAAAGAACGGTTGATTGCAGGTTTAAGCGAAACCTGAATCAACGTGTCGGCGTTTAATGCTGATCGGAGCTGTTAGGCCGATCGGCTTCGAAACCGAATGAAAAATTTTCTGGGTAAAGCATGAGCAAGTCGCAGAAGGTTGTCGTCGTTACCGGCGCGTCGCAAGGCATCGGCGCCGAAGTCGTCAAGGCGTTTCGCAAGCTCGACTATCGCATTGTCGCGAACTCACGGTCGATCAAGCCGTCCGACGACCCGAACATCCTCTGCATCGCCGGCGATATCGGCGACCCGGCAACCGCCCGTCGCGTCATTACCGAAGGCGTCGCGCGATTTGGCCGGATCGACACGCTGGTGAACAACGCCGGCATTTATATCGGCAAGCCTTTCACCGAACACACCGCGCAAGACTACGCCGCGGTGGTGAACGTGAATATGACGGGCTTCTTCCATATCACGCAGCTAGCCGTCGCCGAAATGGAAAAGCATTCGAGCGGTCACGTGGTCAGCGTCACCTCCAGCACCGCCGACAACGCGATCAGTGGCGGATACTCGGTACTGGCAGCCCTGACGAAGGGTGGTCTGAACGCCGCCACGAAGTCGCTGGCGATCGAGTACGCGAAGAAAGGGATTCGCGTGAACGCCGTCGCGCCGGGGATCATCAAGACGCCGATGCACGCGCCGGAAACCCATGAAGCGCTGGGTGCCTTCCATCCGCTCGGGCACATGGGCGAGGCGAGCGATATCGCCGATGCGATTCTGTTCCTCGATACCGCACCGTTCATCACGGGAGAAATCCTGCACGTGGACGGTGGCCAGAGCGCCGGTCGTTAAACTCATCGGGCACCGCAACGCGGTGCCCTTTTATTTTGCTGCTCGCTCCTTAGAGCCGGCCCCAGTCCGGCAAATCCGCATGCGCAGAAAAAAGACGCAGCGAATTTCGCCTACTTCCCTTGACATTCAATTAGATGATGACTAACATCTAAATCAACGAATCGTCCTGGAGCCAGCACTATCATGAGGAAATCGAGGGTCGAAACCGCCGAAACCCGGCAGCGAATCGTCGACGTGGCAGCGCGCAAGTTTCAGCTCAACGGCATTAGCGCGACGGGCTTGGCCGACGTCATGTCTGAAGCCGGGCTCACACACGGCGGCTTTTACCGGCATTTCGAATCCAAAGATCAGCTGGTTGCCGAAGCCTGCGCAACCGCGGCGACCAACATCGTCGCCACGCTAGAAGAAGCGGCCAGCGACAGCGACGTCGAAGAGGGTTTTCGGGCCATCGTCGAGCGATATGTATCGACCGGCCACCGCGACAACGTCTCGGGCGGCTGCCCGCTTGCGGGAATGGGCAGCGAGTTGTCGCATGGCGACGAGAACACTCGTGCGGCCGCTTCTCAAGGCTTCCGCGATCTCGTTGAGGTCGTAGCGAAGCGACTGGATCCGCAGCGGTCTGAGGCGACGGAGTCGAAGGCCGTCTTTGCGGTAACGGCGATGATCGGCGCCATCACCATGTCCCGGATTCTTACGGACAGCGACGCCTCGGCATCGGTTCTGCAGCAAGTCAAACAACATCTCGACGCGATCTAGGCGACTGGCAATCCCGACCCTCGCCTAAACATTTATCCGCTTCTGTGTATATACACATGAAGATGAAAGACCTACATGTCGCTGCCAGACCAGGCATCGATATGCGCCGCCCCCGGCACTCGCCAAGAGTGCGCATACCTTGAGAATGGAGCATCGACATCATGCAACAACGCAACTATCTGGTAACAGCCGCCGCTGGCAAGACT
Organism: Paraburkholderia phytofirmans PsJN; assembly: GCF_000020125.1. Lineage (NCBI taxonomy): Bacteria > Pseudomonadati > Pseudomonadota > Betaproteobacteria > Burkholderiales > Burkholderiaceae > Paraburkholderia > Paraburkholderia phytofirmans. The sequence continues at coordinate 401,611 of NC_010676.1, read as the reverse complement.
GGCGTGCACACAGTCCGTCACCTTCTTGAAGGCGGTCACGGCGTTCGCGCCCTTGTCCACCGCGAGGACGAAAGAAGCGCAGCGCTTCGAAAGGCCGGCGCCGAAGTCATCGTGGGTGATCTTCTGGAACACGACGATGCGATACGCGCCACGGAGGGCGTTTCGGGCGCCTACCTGTGCTATCCCGTGCGTCCGGGGTTCATTCAGGCAACCGCATACTTCGCGGACGCGGCGCGGCGCGCAAATCTCGACGTCGTGGTGAACATGTCGCAGATCTCCGCTCGCGAAGACTCGAAGAGTCACGCTGCCCGCGATCACTGGATCGCAGAGCGTGTTCTGGACTGGTCGGGCGTGCCGACCGTCCACCTCCGCCCCACGTTCTTCTCGGAATGGCTGACGTTTCCGTGGGTGCGCGACCCCATCGTGAAAGAAGGAAAGATTGCGCTTCCTTACGGCAACGGACGCCATGCACCGATCTCCGCCGAAGACCAGGCGCGAGTGATCGCAGCGATTCTCGCTCAGCCGTCAACGCATATCGGCAAGACGTACCCGCTGTATGGTCCCGTCGAACTCAGCCAGCAGGAGATCGCCGACGCGGTCGGCAATGTGTCGGGCCGCAAAATCGTCTACAGCCCGACAAGCATCGAGGACTATCGCAAGCATCTGGAAACATACGGTCTGCCCGAATTCATGATCCAGCATTTTCTGGAAGTGGCAATCGACTACCAGAACGGCATCTTCGCTGGTACCAACGACGTGATCGAAAAGATCACCGGACAAGCGCCGCAAACAATCGACGCATTTGTCGCCGCCAATCGCGAGGCGTTCCAGTAAGCGCATCGTTCAGCCTGAATCGTTAGAAGGAACCGTTATCATGAAACTCAGCGGAAATACGATCTTTATTACCGGCGGCACCTCGGGTATCGGCCGGGCACTTGCAGAGGCGTTTCATCGTAAAGGCAACAAGGTGATCGTCAGCGGACGCCGCAAGGCCTTGCTGGATGACGTCGCCAACACAAATCCGGGCATCGACACAGTAGAGCTCGATGTCGATGACCCGGCGCAAATTCAAAATGTCGCGAATGAGTTGATCACGAAATATCCGTCGCTCAATGTCGTCATCAACAATGCGGGAATCATGCCGTTTGACGATGTAACCGGCCCCTTCGACGACGCGCAGGCGGTGCATTTAATCAACACCAATCTGCTGGGACCCGCGCGGATCAGCGGTGCATTCGTCGAACACCTCAAGACACGACCGGAGGCGGTCATCATCAACAATAGCTCGGTTGTCGCGTACATTCCGATGGCAATGGCGGCACTCTACTCGGCAACCAAGGCCGCCATTCACTCGTACTCGCTTTCTCAGCGTTTTGCGTTGCGCGAGACTTCCGTTCGCGTGTTGGAGATTGCCCCGCCTTGGGTTGACACAGATCTTGTCCATAAGAGCGGCGATCCGCGAGCGATGCAAGTCGAGCCGTTCATCGCGGAGATAATGGCGCTTCTCGAAAGCGCGACGACTGAAGTCGTCGTAGAAGCCGCCAGGCAGTTGCGGACCAGTGCGGGACCGAACGAGCACGGCATTGTGGATTATTTCAATCAGATGATTTTAGATAACCCGCTGCCGACTCCCTGAAGGAGGTTCTATCCGCGGCCCGCGACGTGGCGTGGCGTGGCGTGGCGTGCCGACACGGTCGCCGCGATTTGCGCCGCGCGCAACACGCCCGGCGTGAATAGTAAGACTTGAGAAAGACAGTGCGGCTCGCCATGCGGCACTTCGAGATAGTTCGCGTGCCCCGGCCGATTCCAGGCAAATGTCTGCTTATGCTTCAACAATCGTCGCGTCAAAGTCCTCATCGACGAAAGCGACGAGAAACTCTTCCGGCATCAGCCACGAATCAACGCTGACCGTCTTCGTGTCGATGTCCACGTTGACCTTCGCGTCGGCGTCGACGGTCTTCATCGCATGTTCGAGAGTCGGAATATCGTCAGAGCGAATTTCATCTTTAACCGAGAATTTCATTTTTCATTTCTCCAGTAGATAACATCAGTTTGTTGTCCGCACCATTCGTCTTCATATCCTTCATGGTCCGACACAGCCGAATGTAGGCGCGTTGTCTCGAGTTTCGAATACCCGCACCGTACAAACAGTCTTGCGCGGTGAGAACAAATCGAAAATCAGGCTGCAGAGCTTGCTGGCCTGACGTGCACGCAGTGGCACTAGCTGAGTGCTACGCCGAGCAGGCCCGCTGAGATCTTTCGAATGTCGGAAAAGCCATTTGTATCGGCTTCGGGACGCGACTGCCCGAGCGTTGGCAATGGCCGATGCTCAGCCAGACGCAGAGGCTTCACATAAGCCCAAAGTCCGCCGACCGAGCTAAATGGACAATGCTGGAGTTTTCGCAGCGAGCCGGGATGTGCAGTCGGTCACTGGCAAATCTGCTCCCGCTTTTCTCGCAAGGCAACGGGAGCTTGATCAAATGAATCGGAGATATTGATCTTCTGAGGTGGCGCTTCGTGGGGTTTCCGGAGGGCCGTGCGTTTTCGGCTCACCTTCGTTGAGAAGCGGGCCGTCACACATGTTCGTCGACTATGCGCTTCTTCTGTCACCCAGGAAAATTTTGTGGATATTGGCCGGATACACCCAGTCGCGAGCCTGACGCTCGATGAGATCCATAAACGCCGGCGGACCACTGCAGTAAATCTGAGTGTTAGCCTGCACTGGGCTTATCGCGTGAGAAGTCGCCTGCTCCAGTCGGTCAGCATCCAGACCAAAATGGTGATAAACCCGACTTTCGCTTTTGAGCGCGTCTAGCTCATTCCGAAAGACTGCTCGTTCAGGAGACCGGGCAAAGTTGTGCAACTCGAATTTCTGCCCCGCCAACGCCAGCCGTGTCGCAATCCCCGCGATCGACGCCGCGCCGACACCTCCCGCAAACAGTAACGATTGGGTACGGCCGTCCAAAATAACCGTAGGACTGCGTGTCGTCACGATAAACGCCTCGTCGCCTTGACTCAACGAAATGTCCGCTGTTTTCGCATCCGTGTCGGCATCGTCTTGTCTCACGGCGATGACGTACGCACGCGGCCGAGAAGTAAAACGGCACAGGGGATATATTTTCTCTTTGCAGATGACATCGTCGCGAACAAGTGTGACGCAAGACCCATCGTCAAACGACGGCAGTTCGGATCTGCATCTGGTTTGAAGTTCAACGGCGTGATAACTCTCGGCAAGTTGCCATTTCCGTGTAACGACGACTGAGAGGAATTTGTCGTGCATGTCTTCTCCAATAGGACCTTCGTCTTCCTCGATCGGAAGTTCGTCGGTGTATGGATTGCATGAGATGGCCGGTCCAGCAAACTGCTGGAGGGTGGTTGAATGTCCGATTCAGGTTAGGGCGGAAGGCAATCACCAGCAAGGCGTTCAACGCGAATACCACCTATATAACCGTGCTGATAAAGGGTGGCCGTTGGCTCGGGGGCAGCAGATGGTCAGCTCGCCGACCTGGCGAAGTTCGCGCTCGGTACTGATTGAGCGGCACCGGCACCGGCACCGTCACCCGTACCGGACACCATCCCACAAAGCGTACCGGTACTGTACCGGCAACCCTCGCTAGAATGCTCCAACGTCCTTTCGACCGACACCGGAGCTTGCCATGTCATACCTCAGTCTCAGCGCGCTGCCTGCCGGCATCCTGTTCGCGCTCGTCACCACCATTACGCCCGGTCCGAACAACACGATGTTGCTGGCCTCCGGGGTCAACTTCGGATTTCGGCGCACGTTGCCGCATCTGTCCGGCATCAGCGCTGGCGTCGTGCTGTTGATGCTGTCGGTCGGGATCGGTCTGGGGGAAGCCTTCGTGCATTTCCCCGTGCTGTACACGGTGCTCGAGGTCGCGAGCGTCGCTTATCTGCTGTACCTCGCGTGGAAGATCGGTACCTCGGGTGAGCTGAAGATGAAAAAAGGCGAGCGCCGGCCCATGAAGTTCTACGAAGCGATCGCCTTCCAGTGGGTCAATCCGAAGGCATGGATGATGGTGCTGACCGCCGCCACGACGATCCACCTCAGCGAGAGCTACAGCATGAACGCTATCGCGATGGCGGTGATCTTCTACGTGATCGGCTTTCCGTGCATCTGCCTGTGGGCGGGTTTCGGCACCGCCATGCGGCAGGTGCTGTCGGATCCGAAGCGCTTGCGCATCTTCAATGTGGCGATGGCGCTGCTGCTGGTGCTGTCGCTGTATCCGATCGCGCTGAAGCTGATCGGGCAGTCGGCCTGAACGCGGCCTCTACAACGTCCCCTGCCCCACTCGCTCGATAAACCGCCACAACGCATCGTCCGTCGAATACGGTACGTTGAAGCGGAACCAGGCGCTCGGAGCATCGTCGGGACGAAAGTAAGAGCCCGGCGCGAGCCAGATACCGTGTGTGAGTGCGGCCGTCGCCACTTCGCCGGCCCGCTCCGCTTCGATCGGCAAGCGCGCCCACAAAAACAGCCCGGCGCGCGGCCGGTGAAACAGTTCCAGACCCAGCGAATCGAGCCGATCTTCAACGGTCGCGTGCGCGAGCTTGAGGCGCTCGTTGACGGCTTCCACGTGACGCGCGTAGCGCCCCTCCAGCAGCACCTTGTCGACGATCCGCTCGATCGCCTCCGACGACGTCAAACCCACCGCCATTTTCGTGCGCGCCAGTTCGCGCAGCACCGCGCGCTCGGCGACCACGTAGCCGCAGCGCAGCCCCGGCGTCACCGTCTTCGAAAAGCCGCCGACGTACAGCACGCGCTGCAAGCCTTCCATCGCCGCGAACAGCGGCGCGCCGGACGGCGCGAGTTCGCGGCTCACGTCGTCCTCGATCACCCACATGCGCTGACGCTCGGCGATCTGCAGCAGGCGGAACGCCGCGGACATTCCGAAGGTCGCGCCGGTCGGATTCTGCAGCGTCGTGTTGACGAAGATCGCTTTCGGCTTGTGCTCGGCAACCAGCGCTTCCAGCACGTCCGTATCGACGCCCGCCGGCGTGCGCGGCACGCCATGCACGACGAGGCCGGCGAGCTTGAGAATCTGCAGCAGATTGCAATAACCGGGATCTTCGACGATCACGGCGTCGCCCGCTCGCAGCAGCGTGCGCACGATCAGATCGAGCCCTTGGGTCGCGCCCTGTGTGAGCAGGATGTTCGACACATCGACCGGTAAGCCGCGCCGGTCGAGCTGCTCGGCGATCCGCTCGCGCAACGGCGCGAATCCGTACGGATGCCCGTAATCGCCGAGGCGCGCCGCGGGCACCCGGCTCATGGCGCGCAGCGCGTGCTGCAAACCGGTTTCGTTGATCCACTCGTTCGGCAGCCAGCCGCCGCCCGCCTTGATCGGCACCGAATGGTCGGCGAATACGTCGGACAGGAGCCAGGTCGCGGTAATGCTCGGCGGCTGCCAGTCGGTCGCCGCGACCCGCGCTGACTGCGAGCGCGCCGCCACGCGATAGCCGGAACCGCGCCGCGCGACCACGAGTCCCATCGACACCAGCCGGCTGTACGCCTCGGTGACCGTGAAGGTGCTCAGATCATGGCTTTGCGCCAGTTGCCGCACCGACGGCAGCAGCGCGCCCGCGCGCAGCGATTGCCCCTCGATGGCGCGCGCGAAGCCTTGCACCACCTGGTCGACGAGCGTGGGAGCGGCGCGCCGGTCGCGCTCGAGTTGTAGTTCGATCATGGTCTGGACAAAAAAGCGGGCCGCGCGGGGCGGCTGAAAGTGTGAATACGTGCGCACAATGCGTATGTGCTAAATGCGGTGCCAGCGAGCCTGCCCGCCTGCCACGGCACGCATCGACACAGTTGGCGAAGATTCACCAACACAGTTAGCGCCACACCGCGTCAACTGTTTATGCCGCCATTAAACCGCGAACGCTACAGTTTCGCCATGCCCCGAAGGAAGTCCTTCCGGGGGACTACTTCGATTCGAGGAGATACCATGACTTCGCGCCCCGTCATCGACGACCTGTCGTCTTTCTGGATGCCCTTCACCGCCAACCGCCAGTTCAAGGCCGCGCCGCGCCTGCTGGAATCGGCCAAGGGCATGTACTACCGCAGCACGGACGGGCGTGAAGTGCTCGACGGTTGTGCCGGTCTGTGGTGCGTGAATGCCGGCCATGGCCGCGAGGAAATCGTTGCAGCGATCACGGAGCAACTCTCCACGCTCGACTTCGCGCCGACCTTCCAGATGGGCCACCCGCTCGCCTTCGAAGCAGCCACGAAAGTCGCCGAGCTGATGCCGGAAGGCCTCGACCGCATCTTCTTCACGAACTCGGGTTCGGAATCGGTCGATACCGCCCTGAAAATCGCGCTCGCCTACCACCGTTCGCGCGGCGAAGGCCAGCGCACGCGACTGATCGGGCGCGAGCGCGGCTATCACGGCGTGGGCTTCGGCGGCATTTCGGTCGGCGGCATCGCACCGAATCGCAAAACCTTCTCGGGCGCGCTGCTGCCGGCGGTCGATCATCTGCCGCACACCCATAATCTCGAACACAACGCGTTCACGAAAGGCCAGCCGGCTTGGGGCGCGCATCTCGCCGAGGAACTCGAACGCATCGTCACGCTGCATGACGCGTCGACCATTGCCGCCGTGATCGTCGAACCGGTGGCCGGCTCGACGGGCGTGCTGATTCCGCCGCAAGGCTATCTGCAAAAGCTGCGCGAGATCTGCACGAAGCACGGCATCCTGCTGATTTTTGACGAAGTGATCACCGCGTTCGGCCGCGTCGGCAAGGCTACGGCGAGCGAATACTTCGGCGTGACGCCCGACCTGATCACGATGGCAAAGGCCATCAACAATGCCGCGATCCCGATGGGCGCGGTGGCCGCGAGCCGCACGATCCACGACAGCATTGTGAACGGCGGCGCGCAAGGCGCCATTGAACTGTTCCACGGCTACACGTATTCGGCCCATCCGGTCGCGACAGCCGCAGCGGTCGCGACGCTCGATCTGTACAAGCGTGAAGGCCTGTTTGAGCGCGCCGCAACGCTCGCGCCGACGTTCGAAGCCGCAGCCCATTCGCTGCGCGGCGCCAAGCACGTGAAGGACGTGCGCAACCTCGGCATGATCGCCGGCGTGGAACTGGAATCGCGCGACGGCGCACCGGGCGCGCGGGCTTACGAGGCGTTCGTCAAATGTTTCGAGGCGGGTGTGCTGGTGCGCTTTACGGGCGATATTCTCGCGTTCTCGCCGCCGCTCATCATCAATGAAGAGCAGATCGCGCATATCTTCAAGACGGTTGGCGACGTGCTGGCTACTGTGCAGTAATTAACTTGCGATAAGCGGCAGGAAGAGGGCGGCGCGTGATTTGCGCCGCCTTTTTTTTTCGAGCGCGCTTTGCGCCTTACAGGCTCGAACCAAGCATTTAGAGGATGGCGGCATCGCGCGGGACAGCGCGGCCGCCGCCAGGCGCGGCGGGCCGTCGATCTAGCCTAACTCGGCAGGCCGCCGGGCTGCGCCGCGCGACTGCAACTTACCTCAGTGATGCGTACGCGAAGCCCGTGTCTGAGCAGCTTTCTTCGCCGCCGCTGAACGTCCTGCAGCCCCCTTCGTCGCGGCCGCCTTCTTTGCCGCGGCCGAACGGCTGGCCGCCGGGCGTTTCGCTGCCGCGGTCTTCGTCTGCTTCGACAGCGCCGCGCGCGACGCGCCCGCGCTGCCTTCACGCTTCAACGCATTCGTAGCGGCGCGCGAGCGCTTCGCAGTCGACTCCGTGCTCTTCTTCGTCGCGCTCTTGTGCTGGCCCGCGGCGTTATCCGTCGCAGCTTTCTTGCGCGTGGCCTCGCTCGCCGTGCCCTTCTTCGGCGATTTCACGGCGACTCCCGCGCGGCGCGCTTCCGAAAGGCCGATCGCAATCGCCTGCTTGGCGGACCTGACGCCGTGCTTGCCGGCACGCACCTTATCGACCTGTTCCTTGATGAATTCACCCGCTTGGGTGCTCGATGCTTTACCGGCGCGCTTGTCACTCTTGGCACGCTCGATCGTTTTCTTTTCAGGCATGACGGTTCTCCAGTTGGGTATGGCCTGTGTCATACAGCAACGCGTGTGCCGCACGGCGTCGGCAGGCGAATCACGCTGAAAAAAGCCGTCTGGAGCCAGCCGACCTCAACAATTGCCAGTGACATTTTGGTCAAGTTCACCATCACAGCAACACCGCTCCCCGTCAGCCTACGAAACGACAACCGTAAATTCGACCCCTGATTCAAAGTCCAGCGTCGTCGTCGAGAAACGCGGATTGCCGTCAAGGTAGTGCTTGTATGGCCGAACGGCGTCCTCGGCTGTGTACATGTTGTCGGCGAGAACGATAGATCCGGGTCGTAACAGCCGTTCAATCTGCTTGAATAGACTCAGATAGGAGCTGGCCCATACGTCGATAAACACCATGTCGAACGTGCCGTCCAGTCCGGAAACGGTCTGGAAAACATCACCCTCCCGCAGGTCGACATACGCTTGCACGCCCGCCGTTCTGACGTGGGCCCGAAGCTGTGCGCATTTAACAGCGTCGAGTTCGGTCGCTACAACGACGCCGCTGCCGAGCATGCGAAGCGCCTCGGCGAAATACAGCGTGGACACACCGCAGGAACTGCCGAGTTCGAGGATTCGGGCCGGTTTGTGCGAAAGCACCATATTGCGCAAGAACCTTCCCGTTTCCGCCGACACGGCGAGCGACAGCGGCGTGCCTTGCGAGGCTTCGAAATCTTCGCTGGATAGCCCGAGCGTTTCGAGGAAACGGCCACGCAGACGCGGCGCGAGCATTTCGTATTCCTCCGCAAGATCCTGGAACTCCTGGCTCGATCCCTGGAACTGCGCGCGTGCGCGGGCTATCACTTCTGTCTGGCTCTGTTCATGAAGCCGCTGCAAAAGACCTGTGGTTGATGAAGCCATATGCGCTCCTTGACGAGACCGAAAATACTGATGACGTATCAAACGACAGACAACGGCCCTGCCTCTGCGTCACCAGCTAAAAACGTGCGGCGCTATGCCGTTCTGGCCAGCTTGATCGCTCGTTCAGGGCACGCCGTCACGCAAAGCCCGCATGACCGGCAGGCGTGCGCATTGGGCGTGTAGGCGACTTTCATTCCATGCACGCGCAGCTTGAGGCGATGCATCAGATCGAGGCCGCGATAATCGGCCTCGTCGATGCGCCGGATCTCAAACACATTCTCGGGGCAGACCTCCATGCAATCGCCCTTTCCCTCGCAACGTGTCAGGTCGACAACCGGTGCAATTACGCCCGGCATCTGTTTGCACTCGGCCGCTGATTTCTCGCGCATGTTCAATCTCCCGCCCGCCGGTCGCGGCCCGATCGCCATGCCGTCTGGAAATGCTCGCGTTCTTCGGGTGTCATCGCTTCCCATTTGCGCCAGCGACGCCGTTCGCGCCAGCCGCCATGTCCGCGGAATCCGCCGAACAGGATGCGGCTCAAAACCAGCAAGCCCAACGCATGGGCGAAGTCGATCGCACGAGCGCCGACGAATAGCGCCGGAATCACCCAATTCCATAGCGTCATGACCACCCAGCCGAGCACGCCGATAGCGACCACCACAAGCAGTGCCTTACCCGCACATCTGATTCGAAAATTCATCCGCCAACTCCTTTAGATACCCAGTTCGTCACAAATGGCCTGCAGCCGCGCACGCAGATGCAAGACCGCATAGCGTTTGCGCGCGAGCAACGTATTGAGCGTGACGCCGCTTTCCGCCGCCATCTCCTTGAAGGACCGGCCCTCCAGTTCGTGCGCGACAAAGACCTCACGTTGATTCGCTGGCAACTCATCGAGCGCGTCCTGCAAGGCCTTCAGCAATAGAGCGCGCGCGTAGAGGGCTTCGGGACCCGCATCGTGCGCCGGCAGGTCGAGGTCGAGGCGATACTCACTGTCGGCGTCGTCTCCGCTCGCGGACAGATCTGCCAGCGGCTGCTCTTTCTTCTTGCGAAACCGATCGACGATGCGATTGCGCGCGGCACGGAACAGCCACGCACTCGCCTGTTCGATCGGCGCGGGAAGCCGGTAAGCCTGCACGAATTCGTGGAACACATCCTGCAGAATGTCCTCGGCATCGTCTGGGTCGCGAATTCGGCGCCGGATAAAATTGACGAGCCTCGTGCGCTCACGCACCACGGTCGCGGTGATGTCGGTGTCTCGTTCGGTCATCGTGTGCGAAGTGGGTGGCGGTTCCATGCGCCTGAAGACGTTTCAGGCGCGCGAATATTGTGGCGGGCGCGAAAAATCTTTGCTGGAGCAACTGTGCAACAGCGCTCGCGCCGCTCATCCGGACGGCGTATGGTGCTGGTAAGGGTCGGCGTGTGGTCCGGCCCGACGGGAGACGTCCATGAAGATACCTACCGTACGTGCCGCCGCGCATATCGAGGGCGTGCACTGGATCGCCGAGTACGCCGAAGACGTCCACGAGATTCGCGTCTTTCGCGAAGGCCAGGAAGTGGATGTGCACAACGCGCCGTCCACCCTGTTCGGCGACGAGGAAAATGCGGGCTCCAAAAGCACCGCGGATCATCGCGCGGTCGAAGCCGCCGTATTGGCTTATCTGAAACGATTCGTGATCGAGCACGACGCGGAGGAGTAGCCCTCCGCTCACCGCGCACTGCTCACCGCCGCGCGCTGCGGCGGGTCACCGTGGATCGCCGTGCGGCGACGTGGTGCGTTTTGCTCCAGATGCCCGCGACGCCGCGCGCCGCAGGCATCGGCACCTTACTCGGCAGGCCGCAGCTTCTTGACCTCGGCATCCGAGGGCTGAACGCTCGCGCCATCGATATACCGGTACGAGGTCATCACGCCCTTGCCGTCCTTCAAACCCGTCACGCCGACATACGCGCCCATGGTCGACTGATTGTCCTGCGCGCGATAGGTGATCGGCCCGAACGGCGTGTCCACACCGAGGCCCTTGAACGCGGCGGCGAGCTTATCCGGATCGACCGACCCCGCCTTCTTGATGCCCGCTGCAATCGACATCAACGCCGAATACCCCACCACCGAGCCGAGCCGCGGATAGTCGTGATACTTGGCCTGATACGCATCGACGAACTTCTTGTTGGCTGCGGTATCGATCGAGTACCACGGATAGCCCGTCACGATCCAGCCGGTCGGCGCTTCGGCGCCTAGCGGGTCGAGATAATCCGGCTCGCCCGTCAGCAGCGACACCACGCTGCGATCCTTGAAGAGCCCGCGAGTATTGCCCTCACGCACGAACTTGCCGAGGTCGGCGCCGAACAGCACGTTGAAGATCGCATCCGGCTTGGCGTCGGCGATCGCCTGCGTCACCGCGCCCGCGTCGACGTTGCCGAGCGGCGTGGCCTGCTCGGCGACGAACTGCACGTCAGGCTGCGCCGCCGTCAGCAGCTTCTTGAAGGTCGCCACCGCCGATTGCCCGTACTCGTAGTTCGGATACACGAGTGCCCAGCGCTTCTTATGCAGCTTGGCGGCTTCCGGCACCAGCATCGCCACCTGCATATACGTCGAAGGCCGCAGACGGTACGTGTATTTGTTGCCATCGGCCCAGACGATCTTGTCGGTCAGCGGCTCGGCGGCGAGGAAGAAAATCTTCTTCTGCTTGGCGAAGTCAGTCAGCGCGAGGCCGGTGTTCGAGAGAAAGCCGCCGAACAGCAATTGCACCTGCTCGCGCGCGATCAGTTCCTGCGCGACGCGAATCGTGTCGCCCGGATTGCCATTGTCATCGCGCGACACCACTTCGAGCTGTTTGCCGAGCACGCCGCCCGCGGCGTTCACCTGGTCGAGCGCGAGATTCCAGCCGTTCTTGTAAGGCCCGAGAAAGGCGGGCTGCGCCTTGTAGCTGTTGATCTCGCCGATCTTGATGGTCTGCTGTGCGCTCGCACTCAAGGCGGCGAGCGAGAGCACCGTTGGCACCATGAGGCGAGAGATCCATCCTGCGCGCGTGGTCATGCGTTTCTCCGTTATCAAAAGGATTGCGGGAATGCGGTCATTGTTATCGGATATTTCGAAAGGGGTTCGCGAGTCAGTCGGCCCGCCGCGGCGTCGCGCGAATCCTGGCGACCCTCGCCGCGACGTCCTGCCATGCGGGCTTGCCACCGGCGAATTGCTGACGCAGGTACGACACGAGTTCGGCGACCTGGACGTCGTTGAAACTGTCGCGGTAAGCCGGCATCGTACCGAGTTCGGGCCGCGCAGGCGAGCCGATGCCGTCGAGAATCACGCGAATCAGATTATCGGGCGTCGCGCTGTGCAGATTCGTGTTGAGCGCCAGCGAAGGATGCGCGCCGAACAACTGCGGCCCGCCACCCGTGTGATGACATGCGGCGCACGCGCCGTCGAAAAGCCGCGCGCCGAGGCCCGCTGGCGCGCCCGAGATTGCGCTGGCCTGTTCATACTGACGCGCCATCGCTACGGGATCGGCGTTCGGTTCCAACGGATTGAGCGACGCGAGATACGTGGCCATCGCGCGAATATCGCTGTCGGGCAGCGCCGCCAGATCGCCGACGACCGGCGCCATCGGCCCGGCCGCGACGCCGTGCAGCGGCGCGTGACCATTGCGCAAGTAGCTGAAAAGTTCGTCCTCGCTCCAGGGCACGGGTGCGGTCGAGAGCGCCGACAACGCGGGCGCTTCCCAGCCGTCCGCCATGCCGCCGCCCATGAACGCCGCACCGGTTTTCTCGGCGCCAAATGCATTGCGCGGCGTGTGGCACGCGCCGCAATGGCCGAGTCCGTTCACCAGATACGCGCCGCGATTCCATTGCGCGGTTTGCGTCGTGCTGGCGGTGAACGTCGTGCGCCCGAGAAATAGAGCGTTCCAGGCAGACATCAGCGGACGCACGCTGAACGGGTACGCGAGCTTCGTTTCCGGCGGATGTGAGCGCACCGGCGTTTGCGCCATCAGATAGGCATACAGCGCTTTGAGATCGTCGTCGGAAGTGTTCTGGAACGAGGTGTACGGAAAGGCCGGATACAGGCGATGGCCATCGCGGCTGATGCCTTGCCGCATCGCCCGCACGAAGGCTTCGAGCGACCAGTTGCCGATGCCGGTCTGACCGTCCGGCGTGATATTGGTGCTGTACACGGTGCCGAACGGCGTATCGAGCGGTTTGCCGCCGGCGTTCGGCACGCCGTTGTGCGCGGTGTGGCAAACCGCGCAGTTGCCGAGCGATGCCAGCAGCTTGCCGCGCGCCACGAGCTCCGGCGCGAACGCGCTCGCCAGCGGCGGCGTGATCGGCGCGATAGCGTGCGGCGCGAGCGACAATGCGCCGAGCCAACCCGCCGCTCCTGCCGCCAACGCGCCTAAAAACCCAAACCGCCAGCGCTTCTTCCTGCGCGCCGCCTTGTCTTCGGCTTGCGCATCGGCGAGCGCGGCGCGGATCGTTTCCGGCGTGAACGGCGGCCGGCGAAAACGCACGCCCGTGGCATCGAAGAGCGCATTGGCAATCGCCGCCGCGCCGGGCAGCGACGCGGATTCGCCCGCGCCCATCGGCGGCTCGCCGTGGCGCGGCATCATCACCACGTCGATCACGGGTACTTCGCGGAAGGTGAGGATCGGATACGCGCCCCACTCCTGGCTCGTCACTGCGTTCTCGCCGAACGTCACGCGCTCTTTCAACGCACGGCTGGTCGTCTGGATCACGTTGCCGTGAATCTGATGACGCACGCCGTCGGGATTCACCATCGTGCCGGTGTCCTGGCCGACCACCACGCGCGTCACCGCGAGATCGCCGCTCTTGCGATTCACTTCGACATCGGCCACCCATGCGGACCATGCCGCACCGAAGCCGGGAAATTTGCTGTGCACGTAGCGGGCGTAAGCGATGCCGCGCCCGCGTGCGATGTCGCCTTCCTCATCTTTAAGCTCGGCGTTGCGCTCGGCGCTGCGTGCTTCCCAGCCAGCTTTTTCCGCGACCGCTTTGACCAGTTCGATCGCTCGCGGATCGGTCAGATGCTTCAGGCGAAACTCGACCGGATCGATGCCCGCTTCCACCGCGAGTTCATCGATGAAGGACTCGTGCGCGAACGTATTCGGCAACGCGGACACGCCGCGCAACCACGACGCCCGAACGATCGGCGGCGTGTCGTCGCAGACGATGCGCATGCTGCGGTAATCGTACGGCGGCACCGCCGTGCGGTCGCCCATTTCGAACACCTGTGGCTGCGCGGAAATTGTGCCCGTCAGTAGCAATGCCAGCGTCGGCGCATCGTTGGACGGATAACGCGTCGCAAAGTCGTAGGCCGCCAGTTCGCCTTCGGCATTCAGCGCGCCGCGCACGTCCATCAATTGCGCGGCGCCTTTCGGTTCCCACGCGTGCTCGTCTTCGCGCGAGAGTTGAACGCGCACCGGACTGCCGGTGGCGCGCGAAAGCAATGCGGCGTCGGCGGCGACATCGTCCGCGCAATTGCGGCCGTAGCAGCCCGCCGCTTCCATCCGCACGATTTCGATGTGCGCTTCGTCCATACTCATCAGCAGAGCAAGATCGGCGCGCAACGAATGCGGGTTCTGCGTGCCCGACCAGACCTTCAAAGCGCCTTCGCGATAATCGGCCACCGCGCAAGAAGGCCCAATCGACGCATGCATCTGAAACGGCCATACGTAGGTGCGTTCCAGCGTGCGGGCGGAGTCTTGCGCGAGCGCTGCATCGACATCGCCTTCGATCACCAGATCGCGCCGCTTGGCGGGATTCGCGCGCAACGCCGCTTCCACTTCCTCGCTGGTTTCGAGCGACGGCAAACCTTCTACCTCTTTCCATTGCACGCGAAGCCGCTTCGCGGCCTGCTGCGCGACTTCTTCACGCTCAGCCACGATGCCGACGAAATCGCGAATCACTACCACTTTGACGATGCCGGGCAATTCGCTAACCGAGTCTTCATCCACCTGCAGCAGACTATTGCCCATGAAGTCGCCTTGCGCGACACCGGCGTACGGCGGCCGCACCACACGTCCATGCAACATGCCGGGCACGCGGACGTCGTGCACGAAACTCAATTCGCCCGTTGCCTTCGCCGGAATATCGACGCGCGGCGTGCTCTTGCCGACGATCTTGTACGTGTCCGGCGACTTCAACGGCGCATCGGTGGCGAGCTGCAATTCGACGCGTTTTCCGCTAATCAACTCGCCGTAGCCAATGCCTTTCGCAGCCGCGCCGCCGTCACGTCGATAAACGACGCCATCACGCACATCGAGTTGCTCGACGCTCACATTGAAGCGCGCCGCCGCTTCCGCCAGCAGAAATTGCCGCGCCTGCGCCGCAGCGTGCCTCAACGGCACCGCCGAAATCTGAATCGTCGCGCTGGCAATCGTCGGCCCCTGATTCGGCGCTTCACGCGTGTGGCCGAGCACAATCGACACGCGCGTCAACGGCACATCCAGTTCTTCCGCGACGATCTGCGCGAGCGCCGTGCCGATGCCCGTGCCCAGATCGACGTGACCGTTGAACGCGACCACGCTGCCGTCATCGCGCACCACGAGAAACATGTCCGCCTCAGTCGGCACGAACGATGAGCGCGAGCCCGGCTGCCCGATCGCCGGCTTCACCGGCGCCTGCGGCGCGCGCGTGACGATCAGCACGCTCTGCGCATCGTAGAGCTGCTGCCGCGACGGCGGTGCGCTGCGTCGATCGACGCTGAAATCCGGCCCGGTCATGCGCGCACTCCTTCGTGCACCGCTACCCGCGCCGCGCCTTGCGCATCGAGCAATTCAGCGGCGCGCTGCACCGCGCGCACGATCTCGACATGCGTGCCGCAACGGCACAGATTGCGCGACAGCTCGCGCCGGATCGTCTCGACGCTCGGATGCGGATCGCGATCGAGCAGCGCCTTGGCCGTCATGATCATGCCGTTCAGGCAATAGCCGCACTGCGCGGCCTGTTCTTCGATGAACGCCTGCTGCACCGGATGCAGCGCAGCCCGTGTGCCCAGTCCTTCGAGCGTGGTGATTTCGCGGCCCAATGCGACCTTCGCGGTCGTGACGCACGCGCGCGTCGGCATGCCGTCGAGCAACACGGTGCACGCGCCGCATTCGCCGAGTCCGCAGCCGAACTTCGGACCGTTCAGCGCGAGGTCGTTACGCAGCAGATAGAGCAGCGGCGTATCGGCGTCGGCGCTGACGAGATGCGTCGCGCCGTTCACGTTCAGCAGAAGAGGCGCGGGGCGGTTCATGAACGTGCCGGAGCGGCTATGCGACACGTACTCACAGCACCACCGGCACTTCGGTAGCCGGCGGGGTATTACGGCTGCGCCGGCAGCGGATCAGACCGTCGATCATCACCATGCCCACGCCCGGAATATCGCCGAGTTGCACGCTTTCGAGCAGCGTATCGGCCGCCGTATGTTGTGCGCGATCCATGAACACGAGGTCGGCGGGACGGCCCACTTCAATCAGCCCCTGGCGCAGATTGCGCTGACGCGCGGTGTTGCCGGTCGCGAAGCAGAAGGCGATTTCCGCGGGCACGTCGGCGAGACTCGAAATCAGCGCGATCATGCGCAAGATGCCGAGCGGCTGCACGCCGGAACCGGCAGGACTATCGGTACCGAGGATGATCCGGTGCGGGCACTTCAATTCGATTGCATGACGCGCGGTCAGCAAAGCGATCCGTTCGTTGCCGTTGTGGACGATTTCCAGCGCGCGGCTCGACTGCTCGCACAGATCGCAAACATGCCGGTATGAAAGCGACGTATGCCCGCCGTTGATGTGGCCGATCACGTCCGCATCGGCCGCGAGCACCACGTCGCGATCGATCAGGCCCGAGCCGGGAATCGACGGACCGCCTGTGTGAATCGTGCTCTGAATGCCGTACTTGCGTGCCCACGCGACCATTTGCGCGGCTTCCTCGCCGCCTTTCACGCTGCCGAGGCCGATTTCGCCGAGCAGCTTCACGCCGGCTTCGGACAACTCCTTGAAGTCCTCTTCGACCATGCCCTTCTCGATCACCGGCGCGCCCGCCATCACCTTCACGCCGCCGCCGACACCGGCGCCGCGCATGCCTTCGAACGAACGTTGCGCGGTAATCGCAAGCGCCTTCACGCCGAGCACGTCTTTCGGGCGGCCGGGCAAATGCACTTCGCCGGCGGAAATCATCGTGGTGACGCCGCCATTCAGATTCGACTCGATCCAGCCCATCTGATTCTGCCGCGGCGTCCAGTCGCCGAACACGGGATGCACATGCGAGTCGATCAAACCGGGCGCCACCGTCGTGCCTTTGCAATCCACCGTCGTGCGCGCGCCTTCGAGATCGCAGTCCTTTTCCTTGCCGACCGCGACGATCACGCCGTCGTCGATCACGAGCGTGTCCGCGTCGAGAATCGGCTGGTCGATGTCGCCCGATAACAGCAGCCCGATGTTGGTTACCGCGACCTTGCCCGACAAGCCTGTCAACGTCTCTGCTGCCATCTGCCTCTCCTTTCGCAACGACTGCCCGGCACTCACGAAGTGTCACAGCATGCAACTCGCGCGCGCCGATGGAAGAAATCACACGCTCAGATAAGCGCGCCTCACTGTTTCGTTCTGTGCGAGTTCGCCGATCGTGCCGCCAAAACGGATCTGCCCTTTTTCGAGCACATACGCGCGGTCGCTGACCAGTTCGGCGAAGTGCAGGTTCTGTTCGGACAACAGAATCGACAGCCCTTCGCGCTTGAGTTCGAGAATCATGTTCGCCATCTGTTCGACGATCACGGGCGCCACGCCTTCGGACGGCTCGTCGAGCAGCACCAGATACGGATTGCCCATCAGCGTGCGCGACACGGTGAGCATCTGCTGCTCGCCGCCGCTCATCTGCCCGCCCGGCCGCTGCGGCATTTCGCCGAGATTGGGAAAGAGCCGGAACAGTTTTTCCGGCGTCCACTGCGGTGCGCCGTCGCGCGGCGGCTGGCGGCCCGTGGCGAGGTTTTCCATCACGGTCAGATCGGCGAACACGCGTCGATCTTCGGGCACGAAGCCCATGCCCATGCGCGCGATCTTGTACGGCGGCAGCGCCGTGATGTTCTGCCCGCGAAAACTCACTTCGCCCTGACGGCGCGGCAGCAGACCCATCACCGCTTTCATCGTGGTGGACTTGCCCGCGCCGTTGCGGCCCATCAACGCGACGACTTCGCCGCGCCCGACTTCGAGGCCGACGTCGAACAGAATATGCGCGCGGCCATAGAACGCGTTGAGGCCGGAGACTTTCAGCATCGGCTCGCTCATTGCAACGCTCCTTGTCCCTGATGGCCGCCCGCTGCGTCGTGCAGCGGCGCGTGCGGCTGGAAGGTCTTGCCGGTGCCGAAATAGACTTCCTGCACGCGCGGGTCGTTGCGAATGGTGTCGGCGTCGCCTTCGGCGATCAGCTTGCCGCGCGCGAGCACGATCAGTCGATCGGCGTAGGCGAATACGACGTCCATGCTGTGTTCGGTAAACAGCACGCCGATCTTGTGTTCGGTGACGAGGCGTTTGGTCAGCGCCATCAATTCATTGCGCTCCTTCGGCGCCATGCCGGCGGTGGGTTCGTCCATCAGCAGCAGCTTCGGGCGGTTGGCGAGCGCGATCGCGAGTTCGACACGCTTCACGTCGCCATAAGCGAGCACGCCGCAAGCGCGGTGCGCGTCCGACGCCATACCCACCTGGTCGAGCAGCGCGAGGGCTTCGTCGGCGTAGCGCGCGCCGGCGGGTTTCCATAGACCGAAGGTTTTGCGTTCGCGCGAGACCAGCGCCATTTGCACGTTCTCGATCACGGTCATGGAATTGAAAGTCGCGGCGATCTGAAACGTGCGGCCCACGCCCAGTCGCCAGATATCGCGCGGACGCATGCCGACCAGTTCCTGACCGTCGAGACGGATCGATCCTGACGAAGGCGGCAGCTGTCCGTTGACCATGTTGAAACAGGTCGACTTGCCGGCGCCGTTCGGTCCGAGCAAGGCAAGCAATTGGCCGGCTTCGAGATCGAACGAGACATCGTCCACCGCCTTGAGTCCGCCAAACGATTTGCAGAGGCCAGAAACGCGCAGCAAGCTCATAGCCCCTCCTTGATCGCGGCGCGTCGGGAAGGTGAGACGGCGCTCTTGTCCGCGGAATCGGCACTGTCGTCGCCGAAACGCTCGCGAATGAAGCCGACGATTCCCTGCGGAAACGCAATTACCAGCAGCAGGATCGCGAAGCCCAGCAGCGCCTGCCAATAGTCGGTCTGGCGCGCGACCGTGTCTTGCAACCACGTGAACACAGCCGCGCCCACGATTGGCCCGGTGAGCGTCTGCAAACCGCCGAGCAACACCATCACGAGACCGTCCACGGAACGGCTCACGCTGATCACTTCCGGCGAAATCGTGCCCTTGGAGAACGCATACAGCGAACCGGCGAGCCCGCAGAACAGCGACGCGATCACGAACGCGGCCCATTGCACGCGCTTCACGTCGATGCCGATCGCCTCGGCGCGCAGCACCGAATCACGCGACGCACGCATCGCGTAACCCAGCGGCGAGAACAGCATCTTGCGCAACAGCCACACGCCGATCACAGCGCAGACGAGCGTCACATAATAGAAGGCCACCGGGGAGGACAACCAGTTCGACGGCCACAACCCGAGAATGCCGTTGCTGCCGCCCGTCACGTCGTCCCACTGGAACACGACCGACCAGACGATCTGCGCGAACGCTAACGTCAGCATCGCGAGATACACGCCGGACAGGCGCACGCAGAACCAGCCGAACACCAGCGCGCCGGCCACGGCCAAAAGCGGGCCGAGCAGCAAGGCGGCTTCCATCGGCAGATTCAGCACTTTGAGGAACAGCGCGGCGCCGTATGCGCCCAAGCCGAAGTACGCAGCGTGGCCGAACGAATGCATGCCGCCCGGTCCCATGATGAAATGGAGGCTTGTGGCGAACAGCACGGCGATCAGGATCTCGACCAGCAGCACGGGCATGTACGGAAACGCGTTGGCCGCCAACGGCGCGAGCACGAGCACCAGCAAAGCGATAGCGGCCAGCCACTTGAGACGTTTGCCCGCCGGACGCAAAGGCGTTTCCGGCGCCGCCATGCCGCGCACCGCGGCGCTCGCGCGGCCGAGCAAGCCCCACGGACGCACCACCAGCACGACCGCCATCACGACGAATTCCGCTACCAGCGTGAAGCGGCTCAACGACAACCCGACGCCGAAGATCGTCACATGGCCGATGCCGATGCACAGCGCCTTGATCTCCGCGATGATCAGCGCGGCAATGAACGCCCCCGGAATCGAGCCCATGCCGCCGACCACGACCACGACGAACGCGTTGCCGATCGTCTCCAGATCCAGCGATAGATTCGCCGACATGCGCGGTCCTTGCAGCGCACCGCCAAGACCGGCGAGAAACGCGCCGACGAAAAACACGCCTGTAAACAGCCACGCCTGATTGATACCGAGCGCGCCGAGCATCTCGCGATCCTGCGTTGCGGCGCGCACCAGCGTGCCCCAGCGCGTGCGTGTCAGCGCGTACCAGAGCAGCAGCAACACCACCGGCCCGATCACGATCAACGCGATGTCGTAGGTCGGCAACGGATGGCCGAGGAAATCCACCGCGCCCGCCAGATGCGGCGCGCGTGGTCCGAACAGGTCTTCCGGACCCCACAGCCACAGCGCGGCATCGCGAAAGATCAGCACCAGCGCGAAGGTGGCGAGCAGATGAAACAACTCGGGCGCCTGATAGATGCGCCGCAGAACCACCATCTCGACCAGCGCGCCCAGCACCGCGACCACCAGCGCCGCCGCCAGCACCGACAACCAGAAGCCGCCCGTCGTATGTCCGAAGCGGCTCGCGATGCTGTACGCCACATAGATGCCGAACATATAGAACGAGCCGTGCGCAAAGTTGACAATGCGCGTCACGCCGAAGATCAGCGACAAACCGGCGGCGACGAGAAACAGCGTCGACGCGTCGGCGAGTCCGTTGACCAGTTGAACCAGCAAATTCGAAAGCATCGCGACCCTTGGCAGCTTGCCGAATAGCGAAGGCGCGGCTTTGGCGCATTCGACGCGATCGGCAGACATTGCAGCGCGTGCGGCACCATGCGCGCACGCGTCAACGGCAGGACAATACAATACGCCCCGAAGAAAGTCCCTTGGGGCGCCGGCAAAAACGCCGAATGCAAACTCCTCAGCGCAAACCGTCTTCGCCCTTGATCTCGCTCACCTGCAAGCCGCCGATGCGCGGCAGCGGCCGCCCCGATGCCGTCACCGCGACGGCCACGACGATTTCATTCGCGCGAGGAGCGTCCGATACGCGCGCTTCGATCGCATCGAAATGGCTGCGCACGAAGGCGGCGTCTTTATGGCCGAGCGGCACGTCGATCGCGGTGCCGAGCGTGCCCATCTTTTTCGCCGACGGCACCAGCGCCGCGCCTTTTTCGACCGCGATCCGCAGCGGCGCGCCGAGCTTGGGATGCAGAATCGCCGCGGCATGTTCCAGTTCGCCCGCCTCGCCGACAATGGCCGCCTTGCCGTAGCTTTGCGCCTCGCCTGGCGCGATGCCCAGCGCCTCCACGCACTTGTTGCCGAGCAACGCGCCCAACTCTTCGCCGGCTTCGATCAGCGCGTCGAGCTTGGCCTCGTAGCGGCCGGCGTAGGGATTATCGATCACCGCGATCGCGACCGCGCGGCGCGCCGGCGGCTCGACGGCCTGGCCCATTTCAATGCGTGTTTCATCCACTTGCACGACCAGCTTGCGAAGCTTGATTGCCATTTCGCTCTCCGAGTTTCGATGCTTGCTCTGCTTCGTTTCAATGCTTCAGCGCGGCGCGTGATTCAGGCGCTGCTCAGCGCAAACCGTCCTTGCCCACGATCGCCTCTTTCGCAAGGCCGCCGACGCGTGCATGCACCCGCTGCCCCGTGCTCATCACGAGGATATACACCAGCTCGTCCGCGGCGGGCGCGCCGGGCACGCGCACTTCGATCGCGTCGAAATGGCTGCGCACGTAGCTCGCGTTCACGTGGGTGAGCGGCACGTCGAGCGCCGTGGACGGGGCGCCGACTTTCTTCGTCGACGGCACGATGGCGTTGGTGGGCACGCCGTTTTTCTCCAGCAACTCGCGCATCGCATAGCCGCCGGGAACATGCCACAGCGCGCCATGTTCGAGTTCGCCGCGCGCGCCGACAATCGCGCCCTTGCCGTAACTCTCGATCGACGCATGCGGCACCGCCATCGCCGCCAGCAGCCGTTGCGCCATATCGAAGCCGATCGGCTTGAGTGCTTCCATGGCGTGTTCGATTTTCGCTTCGTAACGGCCGGCGAACGGATTGGTCATCACCGCGGCAATCGCGCCGCGCCTGAGTGGCTGCGCGGGCGCGGGGCCGAACTCGTGGAAGATGTCTTCGACGTGCGTCAGCACGCGGCGTATTTCAAACACGGAGCCTCCGTTTTAGTTTGCGCGCTCTGCAAGACCAGACCGCTTGTGTCATGAATGCCGGCGACACGCACCCGTCCTTGCAGAAAAAGCGCGGCGCCTTCGATCAAGCCTTGGTCGAGCAAACGCCGCGCGGCTTCGACGCCACGTGCCAGCGCAAAATCGACCAGCGGCTGCGGCAACGTCGGTACGTCCACCGTGACGAGCATGTCGCCCAGGTCGCTCTCGTCTTTCAGCGACGAAGCCGGCCGCCGCAGAATACCCTCATGATCCAGATCGACAGCGTTGGCGATAACGGTTGCGGCAGCGTCGGCGGCGGCGGCGTTGCGCGCGAGCACGGTGACGCTGTCGGCAATGCCGAGGCTGAAGCTGCGGCCACGCCAGCCGCTCGTCGCGATGCCGCGAACGGCCAGGCTGGCGTCGAGCGTCAGATTGGCGTCGAGCGCTTGATCGCGCGACAGCCGCACGGCCGAGAACGACGCCAGGTCCGCGAACACGCCGACGCGGTATTGCTGGCCTTCGGTCAGATACAGCGCGATGTCGCCGCCGTTGTTGACGAAGGCACGTGAGACGCCTTCGCGCGCAAATGCGGTGATCAGCTCATCGGCCACGCTGCCCGCCACGGCGGCCATCGGCGTGATGTAGCGCGCGCGATGAGGATGGCAGGCCGACCACATACGGCGGGCAACCGGGCCTTGCAATGCATTGTCGTGCAGCGCGGCTTGCGATGAAACGGGTTGCTTGAGCTGCTTCAGTTCGCCCCCGAGTTCCGCAAGCACATCGACAAAGCGCGCCCAGCACGCCTCATACGCGGCCTGCACCGCCTGGGGCGTGCCGTCCGCGCTGAGGATCAGATCGATCGGCCCATGCTGCCAGTGCCAGCGGGTCGCATCGAGTCGGGTGCGGGTGGGGTTCATGGTGTGCGTTGCGTTCGTCTTTTCGTCACGTGTCTTGCAGGTGTCCGCCCGGTCAGCCCAGCATCGGCGGCATGGCGGGCGGCCACGGGTTGTCGGGATTGCGCGCCAGCGTACGGCGCGCGCGCGGCGCGCCTTCCGTATGTTCCGGCCCGTTCGCGAGCACGCTCTCCAACGAACGCACCGCGTCGAGATGACCGCCGAGATCGCGATACGCGTCGTACGTCATGGTGAATTCGATCGGCGCGACGATCGCCGGCGTCGGCACCGTGCCGAACGAACGGTCCGGCATGCGCGCAACGTCGACCATCACGGTGATCCCGCCACCCGGCCACACATAAGCCGGCGCGCCGCCGCAGGTCACGTTGACCAGCTTCTGTTTGATCGCGCGCGTGAGCAGCACCGGGTTCTCCGTGGCGCCCGCTCGCAGACTGCCGCCCGCGCCGCCGAGGAACAGCACGGTGGCGAGCGAAGGCTCGCAGTTCTCGCCAATCCGCTCCACCGTGCGCCTCACCGTATCCGGCATCGCCGCGACGCGCGGCACGAGGTTCTGATCCAGTTCGTACCACTGCGCGTGTTCGCCGGTGGTCGACACCATCAATAAGCGCATGCCGGGTTTGGCGACGGCGGGATCGAAGCCCTCGACAATCGCCAGCGGGTCCTGAATGTCGGTGCCGCCCCAGCCGGTGCCCGGATTCGCCACCTGGAAATAGCGGCCCGGCGTCGACTTGCGTCCGCGAATCTTCACGCCTGAGCGCGTCATGCCGAGGCAGCGCCCGGCCTGATGTTCGGTGAGCACGCCGGTGATGTGATCGTCGACGACCACCACTTCGTCGGCGTGACCGAACCATTGCTTCGCGAAGATGCCGATGGTCGCCGAGCCGCAGCCCACACGCATGCGCTGCTCCTCGACGCCGTCGACGATCGGCGCCGCGCCCGCGCGAATCACGAGACTCGCGCCGCCGTCGATGCTCAACTCCACCGCTTCCTTGTTGCCGAGCGCGAGCATCATGTCGCAGGTCACGCGGCCTTCCTTCTTGCTGCCGCCTGTGAGATGGTGCACGCCACCGAGGCTCAGCATCTGCGAACCGTATTCCGCCGTCGTCACATGGCCGACAATTTCGCCGTGGCAGCGCACGTTCGATTGCTCCGGCCCGAGGAAGCGGTCGGTGTCGATCTTCACCTTGAAACTGCAGTAGCTGAAAATGCCTTCGGTGACGACCGTGATCATGTCGACATCGTCGAGTTTCGAGGCGACGATAAAAGGCGCGGGCTTGTAGTCGGGATAGGTAGAGGAAGCGCCGACGCCGGTCACGAACAACGCCTGCCCGGCAGCGGAGTCTTGCACTTCAGATTCAGAAGATGCACCGAATTCAATCGCGGCATTCGCCTCGGCCGTTGAAGATGAAGACGCGCGCGACAGGAACACCACCGGGTCGACGCGAATCAGCCGCCCATCCGCGTTCGCATAACGATCGCACGCGCCGGTGCGCCCCTCGGATATCTGACACAGCACCGGGCAGGCATTGCATTCGATCTTGTTCGACGCCATCCGCTCGCTGCGCGGCGCGGCCTTCTCGAGCACGGTCGGACCCGGCGTCGAGGCGGTTTCGCCGTCGACGCTGTCCGCACCGAAATCGACCTTCGTATGTTCTGTCATGGTGGGGTTCCCATACGACGACATTACAATCGGTCCCGCTCCGGCTAACGAATAGTGCCTGTTTTCAGGCACTTTCGCGTGATCCGCCGATTTCCATGTTGCGGTCACTCACCGTTCGTGTAGTATCCGCTACACCAAACTCGTTAGAAATCTACTCGATCAATTTAGTCTGTGCAACGTATTTACCGGCGTGCGCGCGATTGGTGCAATGCCACATCGCCGCTTTATTGACAGCGTAGGCACGCTTCAATCTACGCTGAAGTGAATGATCGCGCAGTGCATGCCGCAGCAGTCCGTGCGGGCTGTATGATGAAGGCGCGCGCCCGCCTGGCCGGCCGCGGCGCACGCCGTTCAACCCGACGCTAACAAGAGATCCGAGACCGCCATGAGTTCCACCGCCGCCCGCAAGCCGGGCGCCACCGGCATCCGTGCGAAACAGGCGCAGGACACGCGCGCCAAGATTCTGAAAGCGGCGATCAAGGTCTTTGCCAAGCAGGGCTATGCGAGCGGACGCGTGGAAAGTATTTCAAAGGCCGCGCGCTCGCACGACCGCATGATCTACTACTACTTCGGCAGCAAGGAACAGTTGTTCGTCGAAGTTCTCGAAACGATCTATACGCAATTCAACGAGGCGGAAAGCAAGCTCGATCTCGATCTGGACGATCCTGTGCACGGACTCGAACAGATGGTCGAATTCGTCTGGCAGTATTACCTCGATCATCCCGAGTTCGTCACGCTGCTCTCCAGCGAGAATCTGCACCAGGGCAAGCACGCGAAAAAATCGCTGAAGCTGAAGGAGATTTCCGGCTACGCGATTTCGGTGGTGCAAAAGTTACTGGACGCGGGTCAGGCACAACAGGTCTTTCGCAGCGACGTCAAAGCGCGCGACGTCTATTTGATGATCGCGTCGCTTGGCTATTTCTATAACGCCAATCAGTACACGTTGGGCGCGTTTCTCGGCGAGCCTTTGATGGACAAGGCGTCGCTCGACCACTGGCGCGAGGTTATCAAGGACACGGTATTGCGCGCGGTGCGCTCGAGCTTGCCGGCGCAGGCGGGTGCGACGGCGCTCACCGTTGCGTTGAACGAGGCAGGCCAGAATAGCGAGGCATGACCGCCCCGCCGCAAGATGGCGCTACACCCGAAAATGATCTCTCAATACGCTTACGATTCGTTCGGACGCCTGGCCGTCACCGTACGGCGACACGCCTCGCGCCATGCGCCCGTATTCGGCCGGGTCGTCGAGCAGCCGTTGCGTGTTCGAGACGATGTCGGCGTATTCGGTGCCCACGAGCCTGACGACCTCGTGCGCGACCGCCTCCGGGCGCTCTGTCTCGCGCCGCAGCACGAGCACCGGTTTGCCGAGCGCCGGCGCCTCTTCCTGTACGCCACCGGAGTCGGTCAGGATCAGATAAGCGCGCTTCATTGCCGCAACGAACGGTAGGTAATCCAGGGGTTCGCACAGCGTGATCCGCGGATGATTGCCGAGTTGGGCGTATGCCGTCTCACGTACGTTCGGATTCGGGTGAACGGGATAGAGGACGTGCACGTCGGGATTGTTGTCGGCGATCGTTTTGATTGCTCGCAGGATGTTCTGAAACGCCTCGCCGAAATTCTCGCGACGATGCGAGGTCACCAGAATCAGCCGGCTATCGCCCTTGAAAGGCGTTGCGCCATCGCACCGCGCGGCTACGTCCAGCAACGCGTCGATGACCGTGTTGCCGGTGACGAACACGTTCGCTGCATCGATACCTTCCGTGAGGAGATTCGTTTTCGCGGTCTCCGTCGGTGCGAAATGCCAGCGCGCCAGCCGGCTCGCGACCACACGATTCATTTCTTCCGGAAACGGATTCGACAGATCGCCCGTTCTCAATCCCGCTTCGACATGCCCGACCGGCACGCGCCGGTAAAACGATGCCAGCGCCGCCGTCAATACAGTAGTCGTGTCGCCCTGCGCGAGCAGCACGTCGGGCTGTTCGGCGGCAAGCACATCGTCGAGCCTGACCATGAGCCGCGAGGTCAGCATGGGTAGAGACTGACTGGGTTGCATGATATCGAGGTCGATATCGGCTTCAATCTCGAACAGCCGCAACACCTGGTCGAGCATGCCGCGATGTTGCGCTGTTGCCAGCACGCGGCAGTCCGCCCATTCTTCGCGCTGCAGCTGCTTGACGAGCGGCGCCATTTTTACCGCTTCAGGACGCGTTCCGATGGTGACGATGATCTTACGTTTTTTCACGGCGTTTTCCGGTATTGGACTTGATAAAGGGTAGGCGGGTATCACCGGTGGCGGGCCTTCGCATGGTCATGCTCTACCGACCAACCGGCAGATCGCGCTTCTGAGTCGCCAGGTCTTCGAGCGCAGCATCGTGTTCAATTGCCTTTCGACCGCGTCCGCATGCGCTCGGGCTTCAGTCAGCAACGCCGCACATTGTTCGCCTTCGATTTCGTATCTTTCGATGCACGCATGAAGCGAAGCAATCTCCGTAGACAGAGCGCGGCACTCCTGGCTCGCTTCGCCCATTGTCTGGTCGCGTTCGGTGATTGCTCGTGTTAGTTCACGGACTGTCTGCTCCCGCTCGCTGATCGCTTGCTTCAATTCGCCCAGCACTTGATCCCGTTCGGCGAGCGTCTCTTGCGAGCGCTTCAGCGCTGCTTTCTGCGCATCGAGTTCTGCGCATACTTGCTGCAGCGTATTCTCTGTCGATTCGAGTCGCGCGGTGGTCGCGGCATGCTCGCTATGCGTTTGAGCAAGCTGCGCCGCGAACTGCTCCCTCTCCGAGGCGTGCTGTTGAGCAATGCTTTGACTACGTTCTAACGCGAACGCCTCGTAGGTATCGTCGCCCGTAAAAAAGTTACGCAGATCGGGCTGAGTGTGTCCGAGCGCCGAGAGCCGTGCATAGACGACCAATATCTGCTTGCCGTTCCAGTAGTCGATATTGATTTTTGCCGCATCGACGACGCGGCAGGCCACCGCGGCGAAACCGGGCACCGGACAGACGGGAATGTTGTCCAGGTCGAACGTGAAGAAATGCTCGGGAATCCGGTCATATTCCTGAAACGGCAGAAGCAGAACCAGAAAGCGCTTCGTGTGCTCGGCCAGGCGCGCGACGACATCAAACGGACTGTCGAAATGTTCAAGCGTATTCGACGAAAAAATGACGTCGTAGTCGTCCAGGTTGTCGAGAGACTGCGCTTTGAAATGTCTATGCGGGAAAAACGCCTGGGCCTTCGCAATCGCCACTTCCGAAATATCGACACCGGTGATGGAGTTCACACCAAGCCATTTGCTCAGTTCGTCTACGCCCTGCCCCTCGGCACAACCCCAATCGCAAATATTCCATTGCTCGCGCAACACCAGGTCCTTGAACCAGTCCGGCATCAGCTTGGCCGCAAGCGTCGCGAAAAATCGCGTTTGCCCATGTCCGCCGGCAGACACCCAGTCCGTCGAGAAACGATGATCCCAGTATTGCTTCGAGTTGATGTCGGTCATACAAGGCCTGTTGGTCTGCGCATTCCATTGAATGCGCGAGCGTTCGCGATGGGGTCGAAAAAATGCCTAGTCGACGGTCAGCGTGCTTTCGATGACTTCGCGCCAGCGGTTTTCCCATTCCTTCTTCGCGAACGCGGCCGAAGACTCGAGTCCGTGCGCCGCGAGTCTGGCGAGCCTCACTCGATCGTCGGCCAGTTCTTCGATAGCAGTCGCAAGCTCGATATAGTCCGCGCGGATCAGCTTGCCGTTATAGCCGTCGACGATCAGATTCGGCAATCCGCCGACGTTGGTTGCGATGACCGCGTTATTGGTCGCCAGAGCCTCGATGCAGGACAGTGACGTTCCTTCCGAATACATGGTCGGCACCAGCACGATATGGCTGTCGACATAGGCTTTGTGCATCTCTTCCATGTCGTACTCGGTCCACGTCACCCGCTGCGAGTGACGCGCCATGAACGCTTTCACCGCTTCCGCATCACGATCGACCGCCTGACCGCACAGGACCAGACGGATATCCGCGCGCCGCGAAAACAGAAGATCGAACGCGTTGATGGTCAGATAGAGACCCCGCGCTTCATACAGCCGGCGCGGCAGGAGAACGCACAACTCCTCCGCTTCGAAGTTCTTCGGCTGGCTCCTGAAAGACTCCAGATCGACGTAGTTCGGGACATACGTCAGCGTGTTGGCAAGCGCCCAGTCATAGGTGCGCACCCAGTTGATAAAGTTCGTATCAACACAGACGCATTGGTCGCTGTTGCGCAGCGCGCGGAACAGCGTTTCATAACGGCCCCGGTCGAATGTTGCGAGGTTATTGGACGCGCCGTCCCAATGAATGCCGTGGTTGATCGAGATGACGCGCCTGGTTTTTCCAAGCGACGCGGCAAGTTCAGTCGGCGACGCGATGATGAGATCGACATCCGCGCAATATTCGGCGTAATTGCTCGACATCATGTCGAAATCAAAGTTGTCCGCGGCCTTGACCCCGACAACCTTGACGCCACGAAAATCGCGCTCGAACGGCTCCCGGGCGTTCTGCAACAGACGAACCTCGCACCTCATGCCATGGAGCACGACCGCGAGGTCGTAGACATAGCGTTCCGCCCCGCCCTTGTAGACGGTTTCGCCGTTCCAGTCGTAGAAGTTGACGTTGATGATGTCGACTTTCATCGTGCGCCGCGCGGAAGGGGCCGACAGCCTTGTCACGTTCCTGGCGTTGACCTGTCTGAGCAACGGCGCGTGAAGCACCGGCCAGGCATGCGCGCCCGCGACCTCTGCGGACGCCTCCGTGTATGCCGTCGACCAATCTCCGCTCGCCACCGCGTCGACGAAGTCGATTCCCGAGGCGACGATCATGGCGTGTTCGTATTCCCTGATGGTCCGGGTCGGCGTGCCGATCACCGGCTTCCCCGCGGCCAGATACTCGAACAGCTTCAGCGGCGAAACGGGGTCGGTTTTCTCGCTGACCACGAACGGCACGATACCGACATCGATCCAGGCGAGATAGTGCTTCAGTTCGTCATACGGTTTCGGACCGAGGTGAATGAAATTGTCGAATGTCTTCAGACGCGCCATGCGCTCCTGAACCTCGACGCTGTATTGCGGCTCGAAAGCGACGACAGGGCCGACGAACAGCAGCACGATCCCGCTGAGCCGCACGATTTCGTCGAGCAAATCGAAATCGAGCAGTTCGGAGATTGCGCCGTGGTAGCCGACAACCTTCCGGTTCGCCACCATCTCGTACAGCTCCGGCGGCACGTCGCATCGCTCGCGCTCGCCGTGAATGAAGTCTTCGGGATACACGCCGTTTTCCAGCAGCAACGCATTCGTGACCTTCGCGCGGTTCGCCTCATACAGCCGATTCGACGAGAACAGGCAGACATTCGCGATCTGCAGCAAGACCTCATGGTCGCAACGCATGACGTCGGAATAGTTCGCGAAGATGGTCAGGTCATCCAGAACATCGTAGATCGTCAGTGCGGCACGGCAGATTTCGGCGACGTATTTGAAACCCGGCCAGTGGAGATAAAGCGTGACCGGCTCGTCCTGGAAATAGCCGAGAAAATCCTCGACCATGTTGGACACGTACAGGTTTTTTGTCTTGGGCTGAATAACGGGGTAAAGGCCGCCGAACTCCAGCATCACGCAAAGGTAACCCGCCTTTGCGAACTCGGCCATGATGTGGTCGGGGCGCTGCTTGAGCGAAAGATCGTAGGCAACCGGGCACAGCAGCACCCCGCGGCGGTCCGGATGCGCCGAGAGCAGGCGGCTGATCTGGTGCCTTCTTTGCTTCGAGGGATCTTTTGCGTAATTGCCAAAGTATGCCGCCTGGGCGCGCGTATGGGTTTCGTAGTCTCCGCCGGCTACGGGCAGGACGTCATGCATGGGAACACTGGCAACAGCCGGCGCCTGCGTCTTGCCGCGCGCCGCCAACGCGTAAACCGCGCTCGCAATCCGTCGCATAGGCGCGGTCACCTTCCACGAACTGCTTTCGAATACTTCGCTAAGGGCGCCCTGCACCCGCTCGCGCTCGCGAACCTCGAGCCCAAGTTCGCTCGATGCGTCGTTCAGCGAGCGTTTGAGACTATGGATTTCGGACAGCGCGTCCGACAACCGCTTCGCCAGCGTGTACCGGTCTCTGCGCGCGAGCCGCTGCTCCTCTGCAATCTGCTCATGTTGCGTGATGAGAGCATCCGCGTCGGAGATCGAAGCGCTCCGCTTCGTGACCGGCGCGAGGGTTTGTCTCCGCGTTATATTTGGCATTGCTTCCTGTCCGTCCATGGCCAACCTCTCGAGTCGCCGTTATTCCAATTGCTCTTTCTGGTGCCGTCAGCGCCTGAGTAGAGGCGTCTCGTCCATGCGTATTTTTTCTGTGATGTCCGGCAGGAACAGCCCGTATCGATCGTTTTCGATGTAGGAAGAGAAATAGCAGGCGCCCTCGATGTACTCGTAGTACTGCGGCACTGCGGTGGACCGGTCTTCGAGAGCCGCCACGAGCAGATACCGGCCTGTGTTGAGCTGGTTTCTCAGGCGAAACTCGATTTCGAACTCGCTGCCGTCGAACTCGAAGTCAATACCTTTCTCGTCGTGAGTGGTTCGGACGATCAGGTCCGTGCCTTTTGTATCCTTGATGGAGAAAGCCACGCTCAGCGCGCGGCGATCGACGCCTTCAGGGATCTGGATCGCCAGGCGGACGATCATCGGCTCGAAAGCCGTGAACACGCTCTGGCGGCGACCAGCCGAGTCCAGGACCTGAGACGACACGATCGACCCGATATGTGTGCCCCAATGGTTGATCGGTTCGTCGCTGGCAGTTGCGGCAGGGCGCCCCGCGTTCTGCGCGGTCTGACCGTTTTGCTTCGCTTCTTCGTCCAGTCCGGCCGCGCTGCCCGCCGGCTGGCTGGAGATGCCGATCGCTTCGCTTTCGCCGAGCCCTTCGGACATGAACTGCGTGTATTGCGCGGTGACGGCGAACGCGCCACCCTCCATCCGAACCCGGCCACCGTCGAGCCAGACGGCGCGCTCACACAAGGTTCGCACCGAGCCGACGTCATGCGACACGAAAAGGATTGTGACGCCTGATTCCTTGAGTTCCTTGATCTTGTTGAAGCATTTGGCCTGGAAACGCGCGTCGCCCACCGCAAGGGCTTCGTCGATGATCAAGACCGCCGGCTCGACGTGAATGGCCACGGCAAACGCGAGGCGCACATACATGCCGCTCGAATACGTTTTGACCGGCTGATCGATGAAATCGCCAATTTCCGCAAACTGCTCGATGCTGGCGAATTTCCGTTCGATCTGGTCAGACGTCATTCCCAGCATGGCGGCGTTCAGATAGACGTTTTCCCGGCCGGAAAACTCCAGATTGAAACCGGCTCCCAATTCGAGCAATGCCGCCACACGCCCGTTAATCGCGATGTCACCCTGCGTGGGGCGAAGCGTTCCGCAAATTATCTGCAAAAGCGTGGACTTGCCGGAGCCGTTGCGCCCGATGATGCCCACCGTTTCGCCGCGTGTGACCGAGAGCGATACGTCCCGAAGCGCCCAGAATTCCCGCGAATAGCCGGTGCGTTTTGGGAAGACGATATGCTTGAGACGGTCGAGCGGCGTCTCGTAGATGTCGAAACGCTTCGAGGCGTTTGTCACCTGAATCGTGGTTTCAGGCTTGCCGACTTGATTCATTTCCATGAGCATCGGCATTTACAGAACATCCGCGAAACCTTCGCGTGTCTTCTGGAACCAGGCCAGACAGATCCACGCGAACCCGATGCTGCATGACAGATAGATCGCTATGCCCACGAAGTCAGGCAACTCGCCCGCAATCATGACCGCGCGCGCCTGCTCGATGATGAACGTCAGCGGATTGGTCAGAATGAGCGCCCTGAAAGCGGGCGTCAAAGTATCGAGCGCGTAGAAAACCGGCGACAGGAACATCAACAGAGATGAAAGCAGCGTGGTGACGTACGTCAGGTCACGCACGTAGACGCCGGTGGCGGCGAACAGCCAACCCACACCCACGCCGACAAATGCGAGCGGGATGAAGAGCGCCGGCAAAAAGACGATCGTCCATTGAAGCTTTCCGTATACGCATAGCGCAAAGACAAGCCAGACGGCAAAACTCGTCAGGAAGTGAAATGCCGCCGAGGCGACTGTAATCCACGGCAGGATCTCGAGAGGAAAGACGACCTTCGTCACGTAGTTCGCGTTGGTCGTGATAATGGTCGGCGCTCTATTCAGGCATTCGGCGAAAAAATTGAAAAGAATCAGGCCCACGAACAGGATCACCGCGAACTGAAAACTATTGTCGGTTCCGGGCCAGCGCGATTTCAACAGTGTGCCGAACACAACCGTGTACATGGCGAGCATGATTAACGGCTGAACGATGGACCAGGCCAGTCCCATTATTGACCCGCGATACCGGCTCAAAATGTCCCGCCGGGTTAGCGCGACGATAAGCTGGCGTTGCTGCCAGGGCAGTAAAAAGAGATCACGAAAATGAGCACGGGGATGAGACTCCTCGCGACCATCGTGTTTATAGGTAAAGCTCATATTGGCAGATCGCCTTGAACAGCGCCGGCTGGTTTAACGGTCAACGAAGAGGCAAACCATGCGGCGTCAAATAAACCTGCCGGGATTCCGCCAGCGGAGGATGCTCCATTGCTCTTGAAAAATCCCACGGACCAGCCGGACTCACGCGAATGAATCACTATCTTGAGGTGGCTAAATTCACCTCTAAACGTGCAGAAAGATTAATAGCAGAGAGCTCACCGGCATTCGTATTGTCAACGAATCGGGTCTGCCAAAATCTCGGAAAATGACGATGCGCAAACAAGAACGTCAGAAATGTTTGCAGGAAAATTCAATTTCAGTGTGCGAATTTTCTGCAAAAATCGAGAGGAGTGGAATGCGACCGAATCTCGCAGTGCGCGGCGTCCAGGTCGAACACCACCGGATATCAGGTATCCGTATCACAACCCGTTGCAGGCTGGATGAAGTCGAACATCGTCGATGTTGAGGAGCAGCGTGCATTCGCACGCTGCCTGGCACGTCAACTCGATTGCATGGCTTACGGTTGAGCTGCCGCTGCGTCGTCTTCGCGGAACAATTTGTCCGCAAGGTGGAACGCCGAATTGGCCGCCGGCACGCCGCAATAGATCGCGGTTTGCAGCAGCACTTCCTTGATCTGCTCGCGTGTCACGCCGTTGTTCTTCGCGGCGCGCAGATGCAGCGCGAGTTCCTCGCTGCGATTGAGCGCCACCATCATCGCAATGGTCAGCAGGCTGCGCGTGTGGCGCGGCAAGCCGTCGCGCGTCCAGATTTCGCCCCATGCATAACGGGTGATGAAATTCTGAAACTCTTCCGTCAACTCATTGCGATTCGCAAGCGACCGGTCGACGTGCGCACTGCCCAGCACCGCGCGGCGCACATCGAGGCCGGCTTCATAGCGATCTTCGTCGTTCATTTTTGCTCCGTGAGGAAATCGACTACCGTCTTCGTGAAAGCGTCGGCTTTCTCGATGTTGGAAATGTGCGAGGCGTCCAGTTCCACGTAGCGCGCGCCGGGAATCGACTGCGCCAGCTCGCGGCCTTGCGCCGGCGTCGCGGCCAGATCGTGCGTGCCGCTGATCACCAGCGCCGGCAGCTTGATGCCGGGCGCTTCGGGGCGCAGGTCGGCCGCGTCGATTGCGTCGCAATTCGACGCGTAGCCTTCCTTGTCGGTATGCACGAACACATCGCGAATCAGGGCCAGCACTACCGGCTCGCGTTCGATATAGTCGGCCGTGAACCAGCGCGGCAGCACGGCATCGGCGAGCGCGAGCATGCCTTCGCTGCGCGCTTTCGCGGCGCGCGGCACCCACACTTCCGGCGAACCGATGCGCGCCGCCGTATTGCACAGCACGACGCGCTCGAACCGGTTGCCGTGACGCGCCGCCAACGCAACGCCCGTCAGGCCGCCCATGGAAATTCCGCAAAAATTCGCGCGGGCGATCTTCAGCGTATCCATCAGGCCGAGCACGTCGCCGGTCAGCTGTTCGATCGTGTAGGGGCCCTTCGGCGCTTCCGAATGGCCATGGCCGCGCGTGTCGTAGCGCAGCACGCGAAAGTGCTTCGACAGCGCCGCGACTTGCGACGCCCACATGGACAGATCCGTGCCGAGCGAATTCGACAACACGATCCACGGCGCGTTGCCGTGACGGTCGCCGTCGATTCGATAGTGAAGCTCGGTCCCGTTGACTGCGGCGTAAGGCATGCCCGTTACTCCCTGGAATGGTCGCGCTGCGAGCGCGTGGTGTGAAGTGCCAGCGCGGCGTCCACATAAGCGTGCGCCTGGCCGACGTATTGAGCCGGATCGAGCAGTTGTTTCAGGCGCTCGAGCGGAAGATGCGCGGTGACGGCCGGGTCCGCGGCGAGCACGTCGAACAGCGTCTGGCCGTCGCGGATCGCGGCTTTCGACGCGCGCTCCACCAGATGATGCGCGTCGAGCCGGCCGATGCTGTCGCCGAGCGCGAGCATCACTGCTTCACCGAGAATCAGGCCGTGCGTGACGTCGAGATTGGCGGCAAGGCGCGGCACGTTGACGTTCAGCCCGGCGGCGATCTGTTCGATATTGGCGAGCGCGCCACCCGCGAGACGCGCGAGATCCGGCAGCGCGTCCCACTCGGCTTGCCAGCCGCCGAGCGCGCGTTCGTGCTCCTGCACCATGCCGGCGAACACCGTGGCGACCAGCCCCGGCGCGCGCGTGGCGGCCGTCAGCACCGCCGCGCAGCCAACCGGATTGCGCTTGTGCGGCATGGTTGACGAGCCGCCCTTGCCGGCCGCGGCCGGTTCGGCGAGTTCGTCGATTTCGGTTTGCATCTGCAGCGAGATGTCGCGCGCGATCTTGCCGAGCGTGCCGATCAGCATGCCGAATAGCGCCGCCGTTTCGGCGATGCGATCGCGCTGCGTATGCCAAGGCAGCGTCGGCACGGTGAGGCCGAGTTCTTTTGCAAGCGATTGCGTGACTTGCGGCGCGGCATCGCGCAGGCTCGCCAGCGTGCCCGCCGCGCCGCCGAATTGCAGCACCAGCGCGCGAGCGCGCAACGCGTCGAGCCGCTCGCGATGGCGCAGCAGCGCGTCGAGCCATTGCGCGAATTTCAGGCCGAGCGTGATGGGCAGCGCCTGCTGCAACCAGGTGCGGCCGATCATCGGCGTGGTGCGATGCGTGGCCGCGAGTTTCGCCACGGCGTCGCAGGTCGATTGCAGGCTGCTGTCGAGCAGATCGAAAGTGTCGCGCAGTTGCAGCACCGTCGCGGTGTCGATGATGTCCTGGCTCGTGGCGCCCCAATGCACGTATTTCGACGCTTCGGCGTCGGCCGCCTTGACGCGCGCGGTGAGTTGCTTGACGAGCGGAATCGCGAGATTGCCGCCGAGCGCGGCGTCGCGTGCGAGTGCGTCGGCGTCGAGTTGATCGGCCTGGCAAGCGGCTTCGATCGCGGCCACCGCCGTTTGAGGAATCACTTGATGCGCGGCCGAAGCGCGCGCAAGCGCCGCTTCCACGTCGAGCATCCGTTGCAGCGTGGCGCGCGGCGCCCAGATGTCGTTCATCGGCTGCGTGCCGCAAAGAAGTCCGGTGAGACGGGCGCTGGAGTCGAGCATGGTGACGTCGATGATCGAAGGTGTCGGTGATTGAGTTTACGCCGCAAGGCGCCGGCATGCGGGCCGGCGTCGCGCGGCGCGTTACGGGCGCGTTAAGCCGCGTGCGCCGCCTGCGTGCCGTCGATCAGCGGCACACCGGTCAGCTTGTGCAAAGCATCGAAATCGATGTCCGAGAAAATCTCGCGCACCACGAGGCCCCGATCGGTGACATCGATCATCGCCAGATCCGTATAGATGCGGTCGACGCAACCCACGCCCGTCACCGGGTATGAGCATTCAGCGGCAATCTTGCTCTCGCCCTGCTTGGTCAGGTGCTCCATCATCACATAGACTTGCTTCGCGCCGATCGCCAGATCCATCGCGCCGCCGACAGCCGGGATCGCGTCGGGCGCGCCGGTGTGCCAGTTTGCCAGATCGCCCTTGGCCGACACCTGAAAGGCGCCGAGCACGCAGAAATCCAGGTGGCCGCCGCGCATCATCGCGAATGAATCCGCATGGTGGAAATAGCAGCCGCCCGTGAGCAGCGTGACGTGCTGCTTGCCGGCGTTGATCAGTTCGTCGTCTTCCTCGCCTTTGGCGGGCGCCGGGCCCATGCCGAGCAGGCCGTTTTCGCTATGCAGGAAGATTTCCTTGTCGGCGTCAAGGTGGTTGGCCACCAGCGTAGGCACGCCGATGCCGAGGTTCACATACGCGCCTTCGGGGATATCCAGCGCAACGCGCTTGGCCATTTCATCGCGGGTCAGTTTTTTCATGTCGGTCTCCGAATCAGGCGGCAGCGTCGTGAGGATTGGGCATCGGGGCGTGGGCCGCTTGCGGCACTTCGATCACGCGTTGCACGAAAATGCCGGGCGTCACGATGTTTTCCGGGTCGAGTTCGCCGAGCGGCACGACTTGCGATACCTGCACGATCGCGGTTTTCGCCGCCGTGGCCATAATCGGTCCAAAATTCCGAGCCGTCTTGCGATACGTGAGATTGCCCCAGCGATCGCCCCTGTACGCCTTGATCAGCGCGAAGTCCGCGTGCAGCGGCGCTTCCAGCACGTAGTGCCGGCCGTCGATCAGACGGGTTTCCTTGCCTTCGGCGAGCTTGGTGCCGTAGCCGGTCGGCGTGAAGAAGCCGCCAATGCCTGCCCCCGCCGCGCGAATGCGCTCCGCCAGATTGCCCTGCGGCACCAGTTCGAGTTCGAGTTCGCCGGCGCGATACAACGCGTCGAACACATACGAATCGCTTTGGCGCGGAAACGAGCAGATGATCTTGCGCACGCGCTTGGCTTTGAGCAGCGCAGCGAGGCCGATGTCGCCGTTACCGGCATTGTTGTTGACGATGGTGAGCTCGCGCGCGCCCTGTTCGATCAGCGCGTCGATCAGCTCCGATGGCATGCCGGCCGTGCCGAAGCCGCCGATCATGACGGTCGCGCCGTCGTTGACATCGGCGACCGCCGATTGAAGTGACTCGAAAATCTTGTTGATCATGTCGAATTTCCTTTGAGGGCGCTGCGTGCCGTCAGACTTGCTGCCATGCGGGCAGGGCTTGAGCGGGACGGTCTCCGGCCAATGCTGGCGGCGGCTCGCCGAGTGCGATGTGGGCTGGCGCCGTTGGTTTGCTCGCTTCAAATTTGTTCGTTACATGAACATGGATTCGTTTAGCGAACGCTGAGACGATTATCGTAGTCCTTCGTGCACGTTGTCAAGGCAGGGAATTCCCCTTAATCATAGGTTCTCGCCGCATGACATGCCGGTTTGTCGTTGCCGTTGGCCGGCGGCAGCGGACAATCGCACTATCCAAGTTGGAGATTAATGGGCTAACCTCTATCTACATATCAAATACGCAGATCCGCAATCCGCACAGGTCGTCAAGCATGTCTGAATCAAATCTGGATCTGAATCTGATCCCTTTCCTTGTCGCGATGGAAGACACGCGCAACGTCAGTCGCGCGGCGGAGCAGCTCGGCGTCAGCCAGCCACGCGTGAGCACCGCGCTCGGCAAGTTGCGGGAATACTTCGACGATCCGCTGTTCGTGCGCACGTCCAAAGGCATGGAGCCGACGCCGCGCGCGCTCGCCATCCTGCCCGCCGCGCGCGACGCGCTCCTGCGCATCGAGAAAGGCATGCTCGACGTACAGGAATTCGACCCGGCCACCAGCACTCATACGTTCTCGATCGCGCTCTCCGACGTCGGCGAGATCGTGTTTCTGCCGCGGCTTCTGCAACTGTTCGCCGAACGCGCGCCGTTTGCGAATCTGCGCTCGGTGACGGTCTCGCCGTCGCAGGTGGAACGCGGGCTCGAATCGGGCGACGTCGATCTGGCGATCGGCTATTTCCCTGATCTGGCGGGCAATAACTTCTTCCAGCAACGGCTCTTCAGCCATCGTTTCATCTGCCTGATGCGCACGGGCCATCCATTGTCGAAGGCGCCGCTCACGCTGGCTCAGTATGTAGCGTCGGGTCACGCCGTCGTGCGCTCTGAAGGACGCAGTCAGGAAATCCTCGAGCAATACCTGGAGAAGAAACGCATCAAGCGCCGCGCCGTGCTCGAAACGCCTCACTTCATGAGCCTGCCGTTCATCCTCGCGCGCACCGATCTATTGGCGACCGTGCCGCATGCGATCGGCTTCGCGTACGTCTCGGAGCACGCGTCGATCACGCTGGTCGAGCCGCCGCTGCCGTTGCCGCATTTCGATCTGCGCCAGCACTGGCATCGCAAGTTTCATAACGATCCGCGCGGCGGCTGGCTGCGTAGCGTGGTCGCCGAACTGTTCAACGACGCGATGGACGAATGGCCCAAGTGAGCGGCGCCCTGACAGCACACAGGGACATCAGCACGACTCGTTGCAAAACATGGAACAATGGCCGCACTCATTGAACCCGCGCGCTCCGTACAGCGTCGACGCGCGATCCCGTAGGAGCGACGGATGACCAGTAGCAAGGCGAAGAAAACCAAACCCATAACCGCAACGGAGCGCCCGAGCCGCGAGGAAGCTGAAGCAGCGGTTCGTGTGCTGCTGCGTTGGGCCGGCGACGATCCGGCGCGTGAAGGTCTGATCGATACACCGGCGCGCGTGGTGCGCTCGTACGAGGAGTTTTACGCGGGCTATCAGGTCGACCCGCGCGAGATCCTCGCCCGCACCTTCTCCGAGGTGGACGGCTACGACGAAATGATCGTGCTGAAAGACATCCGCTTCGAAAGCTACTGCGAACATCACATGGTGCCGATCATCGGACGCGCGCACGTGGCGTATCTGCCGCAACATCGCGTGGTCGGCATCTCCAAGCTGGCGCGGCTGGTCGATGCGTTCGCCAAACGCCTGCAGATCCAGGAAAAGATGACGGTGCAGATCGCCGACACCTTGAACGAAGTGTTGCAACCGGCAGGCGTCGGCGTGATTCTCGAAGCCGCGCACCAATGCATGTCGACGCGCGGCGTGCACAAGGCCGGCGTGACGATGGTTACCTCGCGCATGCTCGGCACGTTCCGCACGGATCCGTCGACACGTCGCGAGTTTCTGTCGATCGTCGGCAATCCGGGGGTGGTGGCGGTCGCTAATACCTAGACCCAGGTTGAGCGCAGGTAGGGCATGCCTGCCTCATGCCGCGCTCCGCCTCATGCGCAGCTGGCCGAAAGTGGCCAGCAACACCGCGCCCAGCACGCACGCGACACCGGCGAGTTGCGCCGCGCTGACCGGCTCACCCAATACCATCGCAGCCAACGCCACCGCGCTCACCGGCACGAGTGCGGTCATCAATCCCGCTTCCGCGCCGCTAATCCGGGCGGCGCCCGCATACCAGAGCACGAAGCCCACCACGGTCGGCACCAGCGCGTAATACAGCACGCCGCCGAGTGCGCTCGCATCGACCGGCAAGGCCCACGGCTTTTCGAAGCAGGCCGGCACGAGCGCCACGGCGAAACCGATGCCACACATCAACGCCGACAGCGGCAACGGCGCCACTGCCGTGCTCAGCTTGCGATTGAGCAGAATGAACAACGCCTCGCAGACGATCGCGAGGAACACCAGCGCGTTGCCCGCCAGCGAACTCACCGCATGCGGCGCGCTGAATTCACCGGGATGCACGGTGCACACGAGCACGCCCGCCGTCGCCAGCAGGATCGCGCCGATCAACGCGGGCGCGGGGCGCTCGCCGAGCGCCAGCACGGCGACGCCGGCCGACACGGCAGGCAAGGTGCCGGCAATTACGCCCGCATCGGCGGCCGAGGCGAGTTTCATGCCGCTGATTAGCAGCACGGTGTAGCCGACGCTCCCCGCGCCTGCTTGGGCAATCACGAGCAGCGTATCGCGCCGGTCCAGACGCGGCCAGCGCACGCCTCGCCAGCGCATCGCCAGCACGAACAGCGGAAAGGCGATCGCGAAG
This sequence comes from Paraburkholderia phytofirmans PsJN, assembly GCF_000020125.1. NCBI lineage: Bacteria > Pseudomonadati > Pseudomonadota > Betaproteobacteria > Burkholderiales > Burkholderiaceae > Paraburkholderia > Paraburkholderia phytofirmans. Next base: position 360,708 of record NC_010676.1, on the reverse strand, counting down.
CGCAACGCGGTCGCGCTGAACGGCGGCAGTCCGGCCGCGATCGGTTTGCTGACCACCACCGTGCTGCCGACGCCGATCATCGCCAGCGCGCAATACAGATATCCGGCATACCGCGAGTTCATGGTGCTGTCCTGTTGGTTGGATCGAGCACGCAGAGTAAAGGTGCGATGAGCGGCGGTCTTGAACGAAATTGCAAAGCCAGCGCAAGCCGACAAGCGAGTCAATGAACCAGGTCAGCCCGCTCACGATGACGCCGTCAATGTTGGCCCTGCGCCAAATCCATCGAGTATCCTGAGCGAACGGAACGCCGCTCGCATGAAGCCGGCAGGCCGCTCAGGTACACGCTTTGCAACCGCCTGAAGAAAAGCCCTCGAAGCACGCCGGCGCAACCGCAAAAAAACAGGAGCTTCTCAATTGGTAGAATTTCCGTCTTCGGCGGTGTCGACCTGGGGTGGCGCGGTCGTATTCCTCAACGTCCTGTTGACGCGCCTCGGCGTGCCGATCCCCGCCGTGCCCGTACTGCTGTTCGCAGGCTCCGCGATTGCCGCCGGCACGCTGTCGTTCTGGCCGGTCCTCGGCGCCGCCGTGCTCGGCGCGCTGCTGGGCGACGGCGCATGGTTCACGGCTGGCCGCCTGTATGGTCGCAAGCTGATCGCCGCGCTAGGCCGGCTGTCCCCCGCCGTCGATGCCAAAGTGGATAAGGCGCGCGCGCTGTTCGAGCGCTTCGGCGTGCCGCTCGTGTCGATCTCGAAGTTCGTCCCAGGACTCGCGCTCATCACGCCGCCGCTGATGGGCACGACCGCCGTCGACGCCCGCATCTACGCCGCTTGGGACGTAGCCGGCGCCCTCGCGTGGGCGGCCTTCTGGCTCCTCGGCGGCGCCGCGGCGGAACGGCAACTGCATATGCTGCTCGAATTCGTCAAAGCGCGTGGTGGCACGGTCATCGACATTTTGCTGGCCAGCGCGCTCCTCTATCTCGTCTTCCGTCTGCAGCAACGACGCCGCGAACGCCGCCGTTTCAGGGAAGCCGCGGCGGCACAGGCCGCCGGCGGCTGGCTCCGTCTCGCGCCGCCGCCCAAGGTGCTCGATGCCCGTCCGCAGGCGCCCTCGATTGAAGCGCCGTGCCGCATTCCCGGCGCGCTCGCGCTCGATCCGCACTCGCCGGAGCAGATCGACGGAGCGCTGCGGGCGCACGACACGGTGATCTACTGCATTTGCCCGGACAGCGCGACCGCGGTCGAAATCACGCAACGCATGCGTTACAACGGCTACACGCGGATTCGCGCGCTACGCGGCGGCCTCGATGCCTGGCAGCGGCGCGGCTTTCCCGTCGAACCGCTTGCTTTAACCGACGAGCCGGGCACCGGCAACCGCGCGGCGGCATCGCTTGGTGAAGCGCGCGGGGCGATCACGTTGCGGGGCTTCGCGCCGCGCAGCACGCAAGGCACCTGAGCCGAGCCACGAAGACGCGCGCCGTATCACAGCTTGCGCAGCAGTCCGGCTGCCGAACGCATCCGGCGTTTGCGCTCCTTGCCGAGCCAGTGAAGCGCCGCTTCAGGGTCGCCTGCGCCCGCAAGCAAAGCCGCATTGTCGCGCAGCAACATCTCGCTTGCGACCACATCGTTCAGCGTACCGAAACGTTTCTGGATCTGCTTCAAACGTTTGAGGGTGCGTTTGCGGCCGCCGCTCAGGATCGGTCCGAAAAACTCCAGCAGATAGCGCAGCTTCTTGCCCGCCTTCCTGACGTTGTGAAAGGCGACGTAGTTGGAGCGCTTCGCGCGGCGCGCGCGTTTCATCCGCTTCTTCAGCGAACGCTCGGAAGCGGCCACGCGTTGCTCGGCGAATTTCCGCAGCGGTGTGCGTTCATGCGCGGTGTTCAGTTCTTTGGACGCAGTGGACAAAGCTTCGCGCAGCAGATGCTTGACGTCGGCGTTCGAGAGCGTTTCGCGGCTTGTCGTCAACGCGGCGCCGCGAGCGTCCTGCAGTTTGGGCGCTATTTCGCCGGTGCCGCTGCGCGCGCCGTTATCGTCGCGTGTCAGCAGTTCGATCAGAATGTCCCAGTCGCGCGTTTTGCCGGCGGCCGTGGCCAGATACTTATATAGCGCGCGTTGCCGGGTGTTCTCGCCGCTTTCAAGCAACGGCTCGAACGCCCACCATAACGAGCGCAAGCGCCGTAGCGAGACGCGCAATTTGTGCAGCGCTTCCGGCGACGGGTCTTCGCGCACCGCGTTCGCGTATTCGATCGCGTGATCGACAAGAGGGGCCGCATACGACGAGAAAGCCTCTTGCGCGGAGTGCGCCTTGACCGCCGGTTCGCTGTCGGCGGATCGTTTTTCGCCTTTCGGATTGTCGCGCTTCATTGAAGCCCCTTGAGAACACCCTATCGGCAGACTAGCAAAAAAAGCGCCCAACAAAAATGATGCGTGGTCATTGCTTCGCTTTGACGGCCCGCACGCATGATCTAACGCAAGCTTCATCCGTCGCGGGGCGAGCGTGCTACTTTTTTCTGCGTTCGGCGACATCGCGTGCATGGAGCGACTATCTTTAACAGACGCGTCAGCACTTACCCGCGCATCGGCGCCGCAATCTGGATCGGCGCAAAACACAAACAGCTTCAGGAGCTTGTATGCGAATACTGATTGTCGGTGCAACCGGTCTGATCGGCGGCGAGGTGGTCAAGTTGCTCGCCGCCGAACACGATATCGTCACCGCGAGCCGCAAGGGTTCGGATCTCCACGTGGATCTGTCGAACAAAGGCAGCATCGAATCGATGTACCAGCAAGCCGGCACGCTCGACGCGGTCATCTGCACCGCCGGCGCAGCGAAGTTCGCCCCGCTCGACTCACTCTCCGACGACGATTTCTCGTTCAGTCTTACCAACAAATTGATGGGCCAGGTCAATCTGGTGCGCTGCGGCGCGGCACACGTGTCGCAAGGCGCGTGCTTCACGCTGACGAGCGGCACGCTCGCACAGCACCCGATGGAAGGCAGCGCGGCCGTCAGCATCGTGAATGCCGGCGTGGAAGCGTTCGCGCGCTCGGCGGCACTCGAGCTGCGTGGCAAAGCCCGCGTCAACGTGGTCAGCCCGGGCTGGGTCGCCGAGACGCTCGAATCGATGGGCCGCGATCCGTCGCAAGGCGTGCCGGTTGCCGTGGTGGCGCAGGCCTACAAGCGCAGCCTCAATGGCAGCGCGAGCGGCGACGTGATTTCCGCCTCGTGACGAATCGCGTGCGCCAGTCCTTTTCGGACATCTGAGCATCCGTATCCGACAACCTCCGAGCCGTACTCCGAAGCGACGCGCTGCCCGTGGCCGCGCGCCTTCTCGCGCGCCACGACGGCGCGCCGCAGCGTCACGCCACTGTCATCATTGCGACACACACGCCCCGCAGGATCGGAAACTCGCGACAAACTTTTGGGGCTCACGTCATGCCGGAACTTTCGTATCCACAGCCAGGCACTGCTGCCGGAAAGGGGCGCAACATCAGCCTCATCATCTTCCTCGCAGTGATCCTGGTGGGCGCGGTGTATTGCGCAGTGCACTTATTGGACGATCTGCAACCCGTTCGCGAGAGCTCGGTTCTGCCTTACCTGCTACTCGGCATTGCATTGTTGATCGCGTTGGGCTTTGAGTTCGTCAACGGCTTTCACGACACGGCCAATGCAGTCGCGACCGTGATCTACACGCATTCGCTTGCACCGAATTTTGCGGTGGTGTGGTCCGGCAGCTGGAATTTTCTCGGCGTGTTGACGTCGAGCGGCGCGGTCGCTTTCGGCGTGCTGCAACTGCTGCCGGTCGAACTGATCTTGCAGGTGGGCAGCAGCGCCGGTTTCGCGATGGTCTTCGCTTTGCTGATCGCCGCGATCATCTGGAATCTCGGCACATGGTGGTTCGGACTGCCGTCGTCGAGCTCGCACACGCTGATCGGCTCGATCATCGGCGTCGGCCTGATGAACCAGTTGATGCACGGCACCGACGGCACGAGCGGCGTGGACTGGAATCAGGCGCTCGGCGTGGGCAAATCGCTGCTGTTTTCGCCGCTGGTCGGTTTTCTCGCGGCGGGTTTGCTGTTGCTGATCCTGAAAGCCGTGGTGCGCATTCCCGCGCTGTATGCCGAACCGAAGGGCAAGGAGCCGCCGCCGTTCTGGATCCGCTGCCTGCTGATCCTGACCTGCACGGGCGTCTCGTTCGCGCATGGCTCCAACGACGGCCAGAAAGGCATGGGCCTCATCATGCTGATCCTGATCGGCACGGTACCGACGGCCTACGCGCTGAACAAGGCGGTCACCCCGGCGGAAACGCAAACCTTCCTCGCCGTCGCGCATGAAACTTCGGCGACGCTCGCCAAATACACCCAGGGCGCGACACCCTCGGCCAATCCGCGCGCCGATGTCGAAGCGTATGTGCGCACGCACCAGTTGACGCCCGCCACCGTGCCGGCCTTGCGGCAACTGACCGACATCATTGCCGGCCAGGTTGGCACATCGGGCTCGATGGCCGCGGTGCCGCAAGGTATCGTCGATAACGTGCGCAACAACATGTACGTGGCCTCCGAAGCGATTCGCCTGATGGCCAAGAACAAGCAGCCGGCATTCTCGCCGGAAGACGCCAAAACGATCGGCAACTTCAAGACGCAAACTGATCACGCCACCAAATTCATCCCGACGTGGGTCAAGGTCGCGGTGGCGATCGCGCTCGGTCTCGGCACGATGGTGGGATGGAAGCGCATCGTCGTGACAGTCGGCGAGAAGATCGGCAAGCAGCATCTGACATACGGACAGGGTGCATCGGCTGAATTGGTGGCGATGCTCACGATCGGCGCCGCCGACATGTACGGCCTGCCGGTCTCCACGACGCACGTGCTGTCCTCGGGCGTGGCGGGCACGATGGCGGCCAACGGTTCCGGCCTGCAATGGGGCACGGTGCGCAGCCTGATCCTTGCCTGGGTGCTGACGTTGCCGGTTTCGATCGCGCTGGCTGCCGGCTTGTACTGGGTGTTCCGGGCGGTGTTTTAAGCCTGTGCGGCGGCCGGTTCCTCAACCGGCCGCCACTTTGAAAAGACATGAAAAAAGCGCGGAACGAGCCGCGCTTTTTTCATTCCAACGTCCCGCACTTTCTCGCTGACTAGTACACCTCAGGCACGATCATCGAAGCCGGCACCGGCTGACGGCTGTACTCGTCGTGATAAACGCGCGAGGGCAATTCGATCTGCGAATGTTCGATCTCGTGATACGGCACCTGGCTCAACAAATGGTGAATGCAGTTCAGGCGCGCGCGCTTCTTGTCGACCGCCTGCACGACCCACCACGGCGCTTCGAGAATATGCGAGCGCTGCAGCATCACTTCCTTGGCCTGCGTATAGGCTTCCCAGCGACGTCGGCTTTCAAGGTCCATGGGACTCAGTTTCCACTGCTTCAGCGGGTCGTGAATGCGGTTCTGAAAGCGGATCTCCTGCTCTTCGTCGGTAATCGAAAACCAGTACTTGAGAATCTGCACGCCGCTGCGCGCCAGCATCTTTTCGAATTCCGGCACCGAACGGAAAAACTCTTCGTACTCTTCGTCGCTGCAAAAATTCATCACGCGCTCGACGCCCGCGCGGTTGTACCAGCTGCGATCGAACAGCACCATTTCGCCGCCGGCCGGCAGATGCGACACGTAGCGCTGAAAGTACCACTGCGTGCGTTCGCGGTTATTCGGCGCCGGCAGCGCCGCCACGCGGCACACCCGTGGATTGAGACGTTGCGTGATGCGTTTGATCGCGCCGCCCTTGCCGGCCGCATCGCGCCCCTCGAAAATCACCACGAGGCGATGGCCGGTCTGCACGATCCAGTCCTGCAGTTTCACGAGTTCACCCTGCAACCGGAACAGCTCGCGGAAGTACATCTTGCGCGCCTCGCGATGCTCGGGCGTGAAGCCCTCCGCGCCGTCGATGATGCGGTCGTCGACCTCCATTTCGAGTTCCTCGTCGTAGGCGTCGATCAGGTCCTCTTCGAAACGGCGCTGCCGCTCTGCCATTAATTCAGCCTCGGGTCTCGGATCCTGCTCTTTCATTGCGGCTCTCCTGGCAACGGAAATGGTTAGGCGCGCGGCGGCAAACGCGACGCGGACGCGTTCGATTATCGAAGCGTCAGGTGTCAGCCGTGTTACCGCTGCGGCTTAGCGCCCTGTCGACGCCCATGATAGCGAGTTTCGCCCGGCCGCCCGGTGCTAGCGCAACGGTTTCGCGAAGCTGAGTTCGTGGCCGTCCGGATCGGTGATGTGAAAATAGCGCTCGCCCCAAGGCGCATCGGACGGTTCCAGCGACGGTTTTAGTCCCGCCGCCAGCGCTTTGCGATAAAGCGCGTCGACGTCGGAGACATAGATGATCACGCGGCCCCACCAGGCGACCGGCGCGCGCGTATCGACGATCAGATTCAGGTACGAACCGCCGAACGCAAACGATGTGAAAGCCTCCTGCGGACCGCCGAATTTCATCGGAAAGCCGAGTGCTTCGTAAAACAGCACGGCGCGTGGCATGTCGCGGGTGGCAAGCGTAATGGCGCTGATCGATTCGATTTGGGGTTCCGTCGGCCCGCTCGACGAAGGTGATGTGGCGGCTGGGTTCATGGCGGCTCTCTCCTTGGCATGGCGGACGTGTTTTGGGTGCAGCACGGTGCGTGCCGTAGCTGAGGCGTCTGCTCTGGCTTTGCTGGCTGCTAGCGGCTTGGCTGGCTTGGCCGCCTCGCTGGCCTCGCTGGCCTCGCTGGCCTCGCTGGCCTCGCTGGCCTCGCTGGCCTCGCTGGCCTCGCTGGCCTCGCAAAGTGTCTCACAGCGCACTCAGCCGCGGCGCGCTTCGCGGCCACTTGAAAACCTTCGCGACGCCCCGCATCTCGCATTCCGTTTATCCGGAGCATCGCCATGGGAAGCCGCCCACGCTTCGTCGATGACCTGTCGCGCGCCGCATCCGACGCCCCCGGGCCCGAGACACTCAATCCTTTTTCCGACGACGCCCTGCTCGACGCCTACTCCCGCACCGTAATCGGCGCGCTGGAACGCGTTCAGCAAGCAGTCGCCTTCATTGCCGTCGAACGGCGCCTGCCCGGCCAGCCGTCCGGCCGCGGACGCGGTTCGCGCGGCGGCACCGGCTCGGGCTTTCTGTTTACGCCCGACGGCTATCTGCTCACCAATAGTCACGTCGTGCACGGCGCCACCCACATTACCGTGACGCTCGCCGACGGCGCGAAATTCGACGCCGATCTGGTCGGCGACGATCCCGGCAGCGATCTGGCCGTCCTGCGGATCGGCTCACCGGAGCCGCTGGCTCATGTCGAACTCGGCGAATCGTCGAAACTGCGTGTCGGTCAAATTGCGATTGCGGTCGGCAATCCGCTCGGCCTCGCGCAAACGGTCACGACCGGTGTAGTGTCGGCGCTCGGCCGCTCGTTGCGTTCGAATTCGGGCCGCATGATCTACGACGTGATCCAGACCGATGCCGCGCTCAATCCCGGCAATTCGGGTGGTCCGCTAATCAATTCGGCGGGCCAGGTGATCGGCGTGAATACCGCGATCATTCCCGGCGCACAGGCCATCTGCTTTGCCACCGCAATCGACACCGCCAAGTGGGTCATCATGCAGATCTTCGCGCATGGCCGCGTGCGGCGCGCTTATATCGGCGTCGCGGGCACGACCAGGCCGCTGTCGCGCCGTGTGCAGCGTTATTTCGGCTTGAGCTCGGAAAGCGGCGTACATGTCATGGAGATCGTCAAAGGCAGCCCGGCCGCGCTCGGCGGTCTGCGCACCGACGATACGATCATCGCGATCGATACGCAGGCCGTGCAGGACGTGGACAGTTTGCAGCGCACGCTCGACGCATCTCGAATCGACAGACCGGTCAATGTGACGGTGTTGCGCGGCGCGCAGCGGCTCGAATTGACGTTGACGCCGGTCGAGCAGGCTAGCTGAGACGCCGGCGGCATGCATGTTCCTGAAGTATAAAAAAGCCTCGCGTTCGAACGAACGCGAGGCTTTTGATCAGGAGGCAGCACCTCTCATCACGAGATGCGCTACCCGACGGCCAGCCATAAAACGCTTACTGGATCACGCGCGTCACACCGCGGCCGCGCGGATCGGCCGCGGCTTCCGGCGTATTGCCGTCGATCTTGATCGCCTGGATATCGCCGCTGAAATCCTGCCCCTTCAGCGTGTAGCCCTTGGCTTCGATCTGCTTGGCGAGTTCGCCGTCGATCGGCTTGTACGGCTCCCAGAAGATCGTGTTCGGCGGCAACAGTTGATGATGGAAACGCATCGCGGCAACAGCCTGCTGCAGCGGCATGTTGTAGTCGTAGACGTTGTTGATCACCTGGAAGATCGACGTGAAGATGCGTGAGCCACCCGGCGTGCCGATCACAAGCGATACTTTGCCGTCTTTCGTCAGGATCGTCGGGGTCATCGAGGAGAGCGGCCGCTTCTTCGGCTCGATCGCGTTCGCGTCGCTGCCCACCACGCCGAACATATTCGCGACACCCGGCTTCGCGGAGAAGTCGTCCATCTCGTCGTTCAGCACGATGCCCGTGCGATCCGCCACCACGCCCGACCCGAAATAGCCGTTGATGGTGTAAGTATTCGACACAGCGTTACCCCACTTGTCGATCACGGAGAAGTGCGTGGTTTCCGCTTTCTCCGGCATCGACGTGCCGAGGCCGGCCTGGATGCTCTTCGTGTCCGAAGGCGCGTTGGGATTCACTTCGCCGGCGCGCTTGGCGATATACGCGTCGTCGGTCAATTGCGCGACCGGCACTTTATAGAAGTCAGGATCGCCGAGGTATTGCGCGCGGTCGGCGAACACGCGCTTTTCGATTTCCGCGATCAGATGCACGTATTGCGCGGAATTGAGGGCGACGCCCTTGAAGTCGGGCGCAATGTCGGCCTTCATTTTCAGCAACTGCACGAGACCGATACCACCCGAGCTGGGAGGCGGCGCCGTGTAGACGCGATAGCCGTTCCAGTCGGCCTGAATCGGCTCACGCCACACCGCTTTGTACTGTTGCAGATCCGCCTTGGTGATCAGGCCGTGACCGCGCATGGATGCCGCGATCAGATCGGCCGTCTTGCCCTGATAGAAGTCTTTGGCGCCCTGATCCGAAATGCGCTGCAACACGGCGGCCAGATCCGGTTGCTTGAAGTTGACGCCCTGCTTCAGATTGCCGAAGTAGGTATCGAAGTTGGTTTTGCCGGCGAACTCTTTCGCGGCTTCGTCGCGGCGTTCCTGCAACTGTTGGCTGACCTCGAAACCATCGCGCGCGTAATGGATGGCCGGTGCGAGCACCTGCTTCCACTTAAGCTTGCCGAAGCGGCGCTGCGCCTGCCACATGCCGTCCACGGTGCCCGGCACGCCCACTGCACGGTAACCGAACAGGCTCATGCCTTTGATGACCTCGCCTTTGTCGTCGAGATACATGTTTCTGGTTGCGGCCAGCGGAGCGCGCTCGCGGTAGTCGAGGAAGTACGGCTTGCCGTCGACATAGAGCGTCATGAAACCGCCGCCGCCGATGTTGCCCGCCTCCGGATAAGTCACGGCAAGCGTGAAGGCAATTGCTACGGCTGCGTCTACGGCGTTGCCGCCTTCCTTGAAGATCTGCTCGGCGGCGTCGGCGCTGAACTTGTCCGCGACCGCGATCGCGGAGGCAGTGAGGACAGCGGGTTGAGCTTTTGCGGGCGGCTTTGCAATTGCCGGCGTGGCTTCGAGAAAGCCGGTGGAAACAGAAACAAGTGCGACCAGCGCGAATCCGCTGGCCGACGATTTAACGTTGCGGAACAACTTCATTGCCTATCCCCCAAGACGACTTTCATCCGATGATTACAGATGCCTTCGGTTTTATAACATGCGAACCGATCGCTTGCGAAGCCGCTATATATCGTAGGGTCCATGGTGCGGTACACAAGAAGACCGCTCGGTGGCACGCAAGAGCATCTGTCAAAAAACCCAAGACAGAAGCGCTCAGCAAGCCGTATGCCGCGCCGCTCGATGCCACCCTGCGTTGCCGCTTATGCGTTGCCGCGACTGCCGCGCGCGATCTCGTCGCCGGCGCCGTGCGGCAGGCGAGCGGTGATCGGAATCGACATGAACGAGAACAGACCGACCACGAGAAAAGCCGGCCAGAAATCGGAGAACACGATAGCCGAATGACCCTGCACGTTATGCGAAATCTGCAGCACGATACCCGCGATCGTCACACCGAGGCCCAACGAAATCTGCTGGATCACGCTTGCGACGCTCGTCGCGCGACCCACGTCGCGGCTCGGAATATCGGCGTATGCCAAGGTGTTCAACGACGTGAACTGCAGTGACGGAAAGAAGCCGCCGAACAGCACCACACACCAGATCAGCCAATGCGGCGTGCCGGGAAAGAACAGACCGTAGACCGCGATGGCGAGGCCCGCGCAGCCCGCGTTGAACATCAGCACGGTGCGAAAACCGAAGCGCTCCAGAATGCGCGACGCGGCCGCCTTCATGAAGATCGAACCAAACGCGGACGCACAGGTAATCGACCCCGACTTGAAGGCTGTCATGCCGAGGCCTTCCTGCAAGGCAAGCGGCAACAGAAACGGCACGGCCCCGAGACCGATGCGAAACAGCGAGCCGCCCACTACGCTCGCGTGAAAACTCGGGATGCGCAGCAAGCGCAGATCGAGCACAGGCAATTCGACGCGGCTCGCGTACAGCGCATAAAGCGTCAGCAACACTACGCCGATCACGCACATGCCGACCGACACCGTGTTCGACACCAACTCGCCGCCCACCAGCGAAAGCCCGAGCATGAACAGCGACGCCCCGCTCGCGGACAAAAAGAACCCGGTCCAGTCGAGTCGGCCCGGATGCGCTTCGCGCACGTTGGCAATGTGTTTGTTCGCGAGCCAGATGCCCAGCAGGCCAATTGGAATGTTGATGAAAAAGATCAGACGCCAATGCAGATAAGTGGTGATGAAACCACCCAGCGGCGGCCCGACCACCGGCCCTAGTAGAGCCGGCACCGTCAGATAGTTGACCGCGCGAATGAAGTCCGACTTCGGTACCGAACGGAAAATGATGATGCGGCCCACCGGCACCATCATCGCGCCGCCAATGCCTTGCACGAAGCGCGCAACCACGAACGTGCCGAGCGATGTGGAAGCCGCGCACATCAGCGAGCCGGCCATGAAGACGCCGATGGCCGCGCGAAACACCGTGCGCGAGCCGAAGCGGTCGGCAACCCAGCCGCAGATGGGGATGAAGACGCCGAGGCCGATGACATACGCCGTCACTGCAAGCTTGAGGGTGATGGGATCCTGACCGAGATCGCGCGCCAGTACCGGCAGCGAAGTCACGATGACCGTGCCGTCCACGTTTTCCATGAACATCGCACACGCGACGATCAGCGGAACAATGAAAGTGCCTAAAGCGAGAGGCATTGGCATGGCGACGGCTTGCGAGGCCGTCTGCGTAAAGCGTCGATTATGGCATCGCATCGGCAACAGTTGTGGTTGCGCGAGGTCTTTTCGTGCCCGATGGTTGAGCGTGCAACCAGGCAGCGGTCACGGCGATGCGCGAGCCGTAAGCGCAAAAAGGTCGAGCCGGCATTCAGCCGGCTCGACCTTCTCAATACGTCAGCGAACAGGCGGACGGATGAGGATGACTTAGCGCGATGCGCTGACCAGCGGCTGCAACTGCGGCAGAATCTCGGTGCTTGCGCGAGCCACGTCGTTCGGGAAGTCGATCTCGATCCACGGTGCACCGGTCACGTCGGCGGTATCGAACACCTGGCTACGTTCCAGCAGCAGATCGCGCACCGCTTCTTCGTGCGGCAGGTTGGCGCGGCCGCTGTCCACATAGCCGGCCACGATCTGCGCAAAGCGTTGCGCGGTCTCCTGGCGGAAGCGGAAGAACCCGACCGACTCGCCGATGGTGTCGTACTCGAGATTGACCGCGAGCTGCTTGCGCAACTCGACCGGCACGCCGTCTTTCAGACACAGCTTGACGGGTTCGTCGCCGGCTTCGAAATCACGGTCGATCAACAGGCGGTTGACCGTCTCGCCCGCCACCAAAGCAGCCAGAATGCGCTCGTCGTAGAGCACGTCGGCGTCCATCAGCAGCACGTCGCCGCCGCGCGTCAACGCATCGGCCACCGTGTGCACCGTCAGCACGCTGCCCAGGTCGTAACGCGTGTTCAACACCGTTTCCACCTGATGCGGCCAGTTGATGCGCTCCAGTTCCGCCTGCACCGATTCCGGCTGAAAGCCGAGCGCCAGCACGACTTCCGTCACGCCGGCGGTTTCGAGCATTTGCAGATGCCGTTCGAGCAGGCTCATGCCGTCGAATTGCAACAGACACTTCGGGAACTGAGCTTCCGGCGGTTGCTGGAGACGCAGGCCGAGGCCCGCAGCGAGAATGATGGCACGCATGCGCGGTCCTTTAAAAAAATGCGGAGTTTAATCGACAACCGGCACGCGCCCAAGAGCGCGGCGCCGTTGCCAGCTTCGTTCACTGAAGTGCAAAACCAGCAGACCCGGCAAGCCTAGCAGGATTTCGCGGGCGCGCTTGGCGAGCGACAACGCCAGGGCCGCGTCCGGCGGCAAACCGACCAGCGGCGCGAGCAGCAGATAGCCGCCTTCCTGCACACCGAGTGAGCCGGGAATCATGAATGCCGCGCCGCGAATGGCCTGGCCCAGGCTTTCGAGCAACAACGCGTCGACCCAGTCGACGGGATGTCCGAGAAAGCGCAGCGCGAGCCACACTTCCACCGTGCCGACGATCCAGCCCAGCAGGCTCATCGCGAAGCTCGCCGCCACGCGGCCGCGTTCGCGGTACATCGCCTGCACGGCGGCGTCGACGGCTTCGGCGCGCGTCATCAGCGAAGACCAGTCGCGCTTGCCGAAGACCTTGGAGACCACGCCGAGCAGGCGGCCGAACAGACCGCGCCGTTGCGCGTAGTAGAACCCGACGATCATCGCGCCCAGCACACCGGTCGCGATGAGCGTGGCGGTTTGCAGATCGTGCAGCGCGCCGTGCGCGGCGTAAGCGCCGAACAGCAGCAGGCCACCCAGCGCGAAGATGATTTGCGCGAGCGCCTGCGCGGTGGTGCTCACCGTGATCGCCGCGGCCGCATCGCGCATGCGCATGCCGCGCTGGGACAGCTGCCGCACCATGACCACCGGTCCACCGATCTGGCCGGCCGGCAACAGGCTATTCACCGACTCGCCGATCCAGCGCGCGAACAGCGCGTCGCGCCACGTCAGATCGTGGTGGATGCCGTCACGCCGAGGATGGAACAACACCGAGATCGCGCCGGCATCGAGAAGCACGGGCACGAGGTGAAACGCCGCGACGAGCGCCAGTCCCCAGCCTGCCGTGAGCAGCGTCGAGGCGACCGAGCCGAAACCCTGCCACGCGAGCAGGCCAACAAACAGCGCCGTCCCGATCGACAGCAAAATCAGGGCCGCGCGGCTCATGCGCGGTCCTTCCCGCGGCGGGTCATCTGGCGAAAAACCTGGCGGAAGCCGAAGTACGCAATCGCGTCCTTCATGTTCGAGATGAAGCGACGCCACGGCCGCATGTTCGGGTCAGTGACGTATTCGAAAGTGAGCGACACGCGCATTTCGTTCGCGCCGGCGGGCGTGATGCGATGGCGCAGCTTGTCGCCGTCGAAAAACACCAGACCGCCCGGCGGAATCTGCACCGAGCCCGGTTGATCCGCGACATCCGGATTACGCGTATGGAGCTCGTAGTCGAGGCGGCACGACGATTCGTCGATCACGCCGAGCAGCAGGGTATAACGGCGGCCGTCATAGTACGAAGTATCGTAGTGCCAGCCGATGTGGTCGCCCGGCCGCGTGTAGTAGTAGAGCGCGTACGCATGCGGATCGTCGGCGGGCGAAAGCTGCAGTTTGTCGCCGCTCAGTTGCTCCAGCCAGCCGATCAATTCCTTCGAGCGGTACAGCTCGGCGATGAATGGCGCCAGGCGATCGATCGTATGACGGCTCACACTGCCGCCCTGCTTGTGGCCCGGCAGATAGTTGCGGTTCACCTCGTCGAGCAGCGAACGCGCGCTGTGAACGAGCTGCGCAGTGACTTCGGGCGCGAGAAAGTCTTCCAGATAAAGAAACGCGCCCTGCTCCGCGAAGTCCTTGCGCAGACGCAGGTTGTCGAACCCGCGCGTGCGGCTTGCGACCGCGCGGTCGGCATTCGGTGCGGGCGATGCAGCCGGCGAGTGCTCTACTGCATCGCGCGCGATCAAGTCGTTTTCGGCCTGCGTACTCATTCGCTGGCCCACATCTGACGGGTTTCGGCCGTGCCGGCGGCAACCGGCGGCGCGCTGGCGGCACGACGCGCAACGCGCCAGTAGTCGACCACCACCCAGACAGCGAAGAGCGGCGCGCCGATCGACGCGACCACCACGAAGGGCAGAACGACGCTTGTCAGCGTGACGATCGGTAGCAGGTACAAGACGTCTTCCGTTTCGAAACCGCCGACTGATGCCTGCCTCGTGCCCGCCTTGCCGGCCATTTCCTCGATGCGCATGCGCAGGAAGAAAATCAGCGCGATCGCCACGCCGGCCACGGCGCCAAGCACACCTGGCGCGATCTTCAAGCCGGCGATGTGCGTGGCGCCAGCTCCCACGCCCATGCCGACGAACAACATGACGGTCACGAGGGCGTCGCAAGCGAGGTCGTAAAAATGACCGATCCGACTCGACTTTCCGCCGATGCGCGCGAGTTCACCGTCCGTATGGTCGACGAAGTTCGACAGCACGATCAGGAGGGCGCCGGCGTTAGCCCAGGCGAATTCGCCGTGAGCCAGGCACAGCGCGCCTGCCAGCCCGATCAGGAGGCGCAGCGTGGTCAGGTGGTTCGGGGTGACCCACGTGTTCACGAGCGGAGTCACGAGCCGGCGGGCGAGCCGCGCGTCCCATGTTCTGGGCGGCGGAACGTTAATTGGAGTCTGGGGTCGCGAATTCATAACCCGGAAATATATACGGGATCGCAAAAGATTGCTTTCTTCCCGCGCGTTTCTTTGTTTCTTTGGGCGCTGCTGGTTCCCGATCTATGCCGACCGCGAAGCAAGATTGGCCGAATCGCGATAAAGTACAAAGCAGTTGCGCCTGTCAAGGGCATGACTTCGATGCGCAACGTCTTTTCAAGTCTCGAGTTCACGCCACCGCCCGTTGCGAACAAACTACATCGATTCCGGTGGCCGTCCACGCTTATGAAACGCTTTCTTTCGTCTGTACTCCTTGCTCTGGCAGCCGCCGCGTTGCCGCTTGCCAGTTACGCCACCGCGCTCGACGTGCCGCTCGCCTGCAATGAAAGCGGCCATCAGTTCATTGCCGACCTCGCGGACCAACAGCTGATCGACCCGAAGCCCACGCGTGTGGAAAGCAACTCGATCAACGCCTTCTCGCCGACCTCCGGCGCGAATCTGACGGCATACGGCTTTCGGGTGTTCGCGGTGGTCGGCTACGAAAAAGACGACCCCATGTTCCGTGTCGGCGACGGCGAGCCGGTCGCGCGTTCGGCCTACGGCGTCGTGGTGTTCGGTAGCGAGGCCAAAGTGCGGAACGCGATTGCCGGCACCGGCAGCACGGCGATCGTGCACCGCGTGGCGCCGCTGATTACGGCGATTTTTTGCAAGCGGAGTTGAGACGGCACGACCCGACCGCAGGGCTCGTTGGAATGGCCAATGGGCAGATAGGAAGACGACGTCTTACGCGTTATAATTGTTGCAGATGGATTTTCCGGGGCCCGAAAGGGCGTCTATCTGCCTCCTCGTCAAACAGGATCCAGCCGTGCTGGTTACGTCGGCTCACGCCGATCAAGCGCACCCGCGAAGTTATGAGGCCCCCTTGTGGGGCCTCACCTATTTTTGAGGCTGGAATCGGCGAGTTATACGCGGATGCCGCATCGGCTAACGGCGGTTGAGACTCGGATCGCGAATCGACTTGCCCCTCAGTATCTTTGCCGCCATCACACGAAACCGCACGATGCTGCGCCGGTTGCGCGGAGTCCCCGCCTTGCCCCTGGTCACGTCGCGCACATAGGCGCTTTCGATCACGAGCCGCAATGCGCTCGCCCCCATGCGGCGAAGACGAAAAAACACCTCGTACTCAACTGGCTGGCCGCGATCCGTGATGTCCTCGATCACGAGCCAGTTCGAATGACCCGTGAAATAACAACGCCGTTCGCCGAGCTGAGCGACGATCGCTGGCAGTCGAAGGGACCAGCGGTACCGTTCGGCGCAGAATGCGCGAGCCACCTGCCGACGGTCAAAGATCCTGCGGCCACTACCAGGCGCTTCGAAATCCAACGGGCTTTGGGCGCCCGGCCCGACCGACACACAATGCGACGTATATTCGACATGCACGGTCGCCGTTGTCGCAGCAAACTTACCCGAAGCGGGAATGGCGAGAGTAAAGAAGCTGGCGACGAGATGCGAAAGGCCATATCGCACGCTTGCCACGTCGATATAACCTTGTCGCAAAATCGAAATCCACTGCATACGCCAGCCAAGGGGGAAACCGCAAATTATCGCGAGATTCCCCCTCGCTGACTCCTCAGCCGGACGGCCTAAGACAGGCGAGTTCGCCTCGTTCGCCTTACAACCTGATCCCCGCCGGATCCGCCGTCAGATACCCCACCGTTGCCCCGAAGCGGTCCTTGTAGTTCGCTCGCACGAGCGGATCGAGCGTCGATTTGACCTTGTCGTGCAACGGACTTTCCCAATCGCCGACGTGCTGGAAGTTGCTCATCACGTAAGTCCAGCCGTTGATTTCATCGACGGCGTGCAGGCCCGTCGATTCGGCGCCGGCCGGGCACGAAAGCACGCGCGCGAGCGTCTTCGTGTCGACGTTGTACGCCCACAGGAAGTTGTTCACGTGCATGCCGCTGTCCTCGCCGATAAAGAGCGTGCGCAGCTTCTCCGAGAACTTGAGGTTGTCCGGGTTGGCAATGCGCTCGGGATTCGCTGTGTTGCCGAGCGCGTCGGCCGTCGACAGATCTTCGCCGACCAGCGCCGCGGGCGCGGCCATGTCCACCGGCACCCATTCGCTGTCGATCGCAGCGCCGCTGCGGTCGCGCTGGCCGCCCTTCATGTTCAGCGCGTACACCGCGCCGGCGCTGATCGTCTTGTCGACGGCCACGTCGGTGGATGCAGCGTTGCCGCGCACCATCGACTTCTCGATACGCGACATCGCCGAATATAGCACCTTGTCCTTGATATTGACCGTCGTGCCTTCGAGTTTCGTGAAGCCCATGCTGCCGCCGGCCAGCGCCGCATAGCGATGCGTCTCGAGGAAGGTTGCCGCCTGCGTCATGCCGGGCTTGACGCGCACCCAGTTGAACGTGCCGTTGTAGTTGATCTTCGTGTAGGCCGGATCGAGCGGGTCCTTGGTCGCGACGTCCATGATGTCGCTTGCGCGCAGCTGGTTGGCGAGCGCCTCGATTTCGTCGCTGCTCGCGTGGCCCAGCTTGATCCACGACAGCGTCGCCGCGCCCGCGCCGCTCGCCGACACCTGCGTCCACTTCGCGACGTACAGCGTGCCCGCCGACAGATCGGCTTCGCGATCCGCGATGAACATGAACAGGCCGCCGTTGGTCGCGTCGTCACCCATCAGGACGGTGCGCTTGTCCGGCATCACCTGAATCAGTTCGTGCGAGATGCGGCCGAGGCAGTAGTGCTTTTTGATCGTGCCGGTGCCGTCCGGATTCACGGTGACTTCCGGCAGATGCCCGTAGTGATACGGGTTCGCGGTGGTTTCATCGCCGTACAAACTGCGGCTGAAGCCCTTGAACTGGCTGTTGCTGGCGATCGTCGTTGCATCCGGCTCGTACTCTTCACTCGACAGATGCGTGTTCCACGGCGACAGGCTCGCGCCGCAGGTGATCCACAAACCATGAGCCTTCGACGTATCCACGTTCGAGTAGCCCGCCAGCGTGAGCTTGCCGGTGGCCGGGTCCTGGTCGAGCGTGAGGACGGCGATCGGCGACGGCAATTGGCCGTACATCGAGACCAGACTCTGATCGCGCGTGGTGTATTCGAACTGCACGACGGCGAACACCGCGTTGCCTTTGAGGCCCTTCACGGTGGGATTGTCGAGGCGGATCAGCGAACTGCCGTCCGGGCAATCCGAGTAGAACTGGCGCTCCTTGCCCGCCACCGATTTATCGACGATCGGCTGATTGTTGATGTCGAAGTAGCCGCCGGCAAGAATCGTCCCGCCCTTCACGTTCGGCACGCTGTCGCCGGTGACGAAGAACGGCTGATACGCCAGCTTGAACGCGCGGCTGCTGCCGTCGCTCAGTTGCACCGTCAAGGTCGAGCCGACCGTGGTCTTCGCCATGGCCGCCGGGTCGGCCAGCGTCGGCGCGGCCATGCTGGCGAACGCCGCGGAGACAAAGTTGGCGACCGGTTTGACGGGCGTCGCCAGCTCGTCGCTGCCTCCGCAAGCGGTCAGCATGGAGGCCGTGGCGAGTCCGCCGAGTGGCAGCATCGGCGCGCCCACGAGAAGTTTCAGGGCCTTGCGGCGGGAAAGGTCGAGCGGCTCTGCCATGTTGTCGTGATCCAGTGTTTGGGTAGCGTGGGTGAATGCACAGCCGGCACGCACTCAGACCCAAACCACATGGTTCACGCTCGCGCCGCTATGACGCGAGGATTCTATGAAGTGAATATGAAAGTATATTGACAGGACTTAGTAATTTAAGCCCAGCCTTTGAGAGACAACGCCGGCCAGTCCCGGAGCCTGTCGCGGGCCGCAGCCGCGCGGCCTCTAACCCGGACGACGAAACTCGTTCTCGACCCACGCCGCCGCACTTGCCTTGCTGAGCTTGAAGTTAGGCGCGACCTGCACTTGCGCGAGCTGCTCGCCGAATGTATCGAGCGCGGTCAGCAATGCATAGGGCTCATCTTCGTCGGGAACGATGTCGAGCGTGATGTCGAGTTCGTCGTTGCCGTCCGCGCTCGCCACCCGCACTTCCTTATGCAGTTGCGCGCGCAGTTGCTGCTCATGGCGCCGCAGCACTTCCGACGCCGTCTTCACCAGCGTGTTGAACGCCGACGTGTCCAGCGGCTTCGGATCCTTCTTGTTGCGGCCCATTGTCCACGGACCGACGAGCGCGGGTTCCGCTTCGCCGTCCTTGATCATGGCGACGGCCCAGCCTTCGTCGTCTTCATTCTTGATGACGCGCGCGGTCCAGCCGTCGTCGCGCCACAGACGCGCTTCATGCACGGTTTCGCCCAATTCGGACGCGCCTTCCGTCGTGAGATCTTCAGCGGTGTCGGACGATGGAAGGGGTAGATCGGTCATTGCAGGTTCACTCACGTTCGCAGGGGCGGAAACACATCTCAAGCGCGCAATTCTACCCGCCCCGCACACAGCGGATGCGGCCCTCTGACGAACGGACAAGCCGCGGCAAGCGCATCGACAATCGAAATAACCTAGTTCCTCCTTTGCGGTGACTTATAAACCGGTTATTAAAAATTGCATAAAAAAACGCGGCCCGAAGGCCGCGCATAAAGACGAAAAAGACACCCTTGTTCAGGGGGCAAGGCGAATTGCAAAACCGTAATTCATTGAGATAGACCCAATGATTGAAAGAGTGCATTGCGTGAAACAGAATAAACGGGTGAGATATCTCGAAATAACGCCATCCCTTACTGATCATGGCTTGCGGCGAGTCGTCGCGGTCAAGCAACATCGCCAGGTTGAGATGGCCTCCACGAATCCATAGAGGCATGGGTTTTTTCTTTTGTTTATCCGCACTTAGACAATTCACAATTCGTCATTACGGATCTTAAAATTGATTGTTGTGACATCTGCGATTAAATACACGAATAGCAGGAAATACACTGCGCAGCGGATCGTCAGCCCGCCAGCACAATTGGCGGTGATCACTAAAGCACGATTCCCATGCACGTTTCGGAGTTATCTAACCATGAAAAAAACCCTCATCGCAGCAGGTCTCCTCAGCGCGGTTGCCATCAGCGCCCATGCACAGAGCAGCGTGACCTTGTACGGCACGCTGGACGCAGGCCTCGTCTACTCGAACAACCAGGGCGGCCATAGCAACTGGCAGCAAGGCAGCGGCTCGGTGTCGAACACCTACTTCGGGCTGCGCGGCAGTGAAGACTTCGGCGGCGGCCTGCATGCGATCTTCACGTTGGAGAACGGCTTCAACCTGAATAACGGGCAGAACACGGAAAGCAACACGATGTTCAACCGTCAGGCCTTCGTCGGTCTGCAGAGCGATCAGTACGGTGCGCTGACGCTTGGCCGTCAATACGACTCCGTGGTCGACTACCTGGCGCCGCTGTCCGAAGCAGGCGCGGGCTACGGCAACAACTTGGCGGCTCACCCGCTCGATAACGACAACCTCGACAACTCGTTCTCGATCAAGAACGCCGTCAAGTACACGAGCGCGAATTACGCGGGTCTGAAGTTCGGCGGCCTGTATGGCTTCAGCAACTCGGCCGGCGATTTCTCCAACAACCGCGCGTGGAGCGTCGGCGCTTCGTACGACAACGGTCCGTTGAGCGTTGCCGCCGCTTACCTGCAACTGAACCAGTCGGGCAGTTCTAACCTGAGCGGCGCGGTGTCGCAAGGCGACGGCACCGCGGCGGTCGCGGCCAATCTGCAACGCACGTACGGCGCGGGCATCAATTACACGTACGGCCCGGCAACGGTCGGCTTCGTCTATACGCATACGCAGCTCGACGGCATCACCGGCGTGGACGTCGGCGGCACGACGCTGCCTGGCGTCGCCGGCACAAACCTGCACCTGGACAACTACGAAGTGAACGGCCGCTATGCGCTGACGCCGGACCTCAGCCTCGCGGCGTCGTACACGTTCACCGACGGCAAGATGTCCGGCTCGAACGGCTCGGGCGATCCGAAATGGCACACGGTATCGCTGCAAGGCGACTACTCGCTCAGCAAGCGCACCGATGTGTACGTGGAAGGTGTGTATCAGCATGCCTCGGGCGAACTCGGCAACTTCGGTTCGAATGTCGCGGCGATCAACACGCTCGCGCCATCGTCGACCGGCAATCAGGTGGCGGCGGCAGTCGGCTTGCGTCACCGCTTCTAAGTATTTTCAGTTGATACGTGCGAAGCGAATGGTTCGATTCGCTTCGCGGACAACCCGCGCGTGACACGATCACATCGCGGGTTCTCGTGGCCTTTACGTTTGGACACAATGCCGACGGCCGCGGATAGTGACGACGCGTGCACCCGGTGGGTATACTGAGCCCGGCTGCCTTCCTTGCCGCAACGCTGCAACGTTGCGATGTCGTTGCGGTTGAACGGCGGCTTCGTCGCGAAGCATGACGTCGCGCTCTATCGCGTTGCGCTTCGCCCGCGCCCCACGTTCCCGCGTACGACCGGGGACGCCGACGACCGGACCATGAAAAGACTTCTCCTGCTTGCTCCCGCTGCCGCCGCGCTCGCCGCCCTCGCCGGCTGCGGCTCTTCCAGCGGCCCCGCCCGCGACGCGTCCCTGCCGATGATATACGTGTCCTCGCAACACGCCCCCGCCTATATCGCCGATTGCCTCGAAAGCCGTTTGTCACGTGTGCGTACGTCGCACGTCGGCAGCGCGACGGAGATCGCCGTCGGCTCCGATTCGAACAACTCGTATTTCGTGACGCTGACGCCGTCGAACGCCGGCTCCGTCATCAAGGTCATGCATCCCGCCAACGCGCCGGACGATCCGCCGGAACCGGAAATGCGCTTCGATATTGCACGCTGCGCGACCTGAGCTCCGGCCACACGCTTGCGATCCGAAGGCCACGCCGGCGCGCGAATTTTTTAACTCGCGTGCCGGCTATTTTTTTATCCCCGCATCTGCGAACATAGCCGCCCCTTGTTCCTGAAGCGGCGCTCTGCCGCGAGTTTCGATGGCATCCAGCAAAGCACATCACGCTACCGGTTTTGCGGCCGGCGTCATCGCGGCGGCGATCGTCGCGCGCATCGGCGGCGGCGGTTCGTTTCACGTCGGCGTGTTGTTGAGTTTCATCGCTGGGGTGATCGGGAGCACGGCGCCGGACTGGCTGGAAGTCGCGTGGTGGTCGCGCGCGCGGCGTCTGTGGATCACGCATCGCACGCTGACGCATTGGGGTGTGGGATGGCTCGCGTTGCTCGCGGTGTCGTACCACTGGCTCGGGCATTCGGCCTATGCCGCGCCGGCTTTCGGATTCGCCTGCGGCGGCCTGATGCATCTGTTCGCCGATTGGCCGAATCCATTAGGCGTGCCATGGATCGCCGGCCGGCACTCGCTGAACCTCTGGAATAGCGGGCACTGCGACCTGATCGTGGTGGCGGCTTCGTGGGCGGCGGCATGGTTTATCGGGCAGCATGTCTGGTTGCACGGCGTGCATGGCGCGGCCTTGCTCCAGCATTTGCGGATCGGCTGAGGCTGAGGCTGAGACTGAGACTGAGACTGAGACTGAGACTGAAGCTCAGCGCAGCGCGGCTGCGTAGTTCGCGGGCGTCACGCCAAGCAGGCGCACGAACGCGCGCGTCATGTGACTCTGATCGGCAAAGCCCGCTGCGGCAGCCGCATCGGCAAGCGTCGCGCCCCGCGCGATCCATTGTCTCGCGAGCACCACGCGACGCTGCATTCTGTATGCATGCGGCGGCAGTCCCATTTCATGCGCGAAGCCGCGCAACAACTGGAAACGACTCATGCCGGAGTCGGCGGCGAGATCGGCCAGCGTGAGCGGAGAAGAAGGGTCGTCGTCGATGCGTGCCTTCGCTCGCGCAATGGGACCCAATGCATCGGCCGACCATGAGCGTGTTGGCCGCGTCGCATGAACGCGCACGACGTGCCCGAATAGTTCGAGCAACGCCTCCTCACGCGCCAGATCGTCGGACATGATGGGTGCTTCCACCGCGACGGCGAACAGCCGCTCGAACAAACGCTTCAGCAATGGATCGTGCGCAACCGGCTGCGTGAGTTCGATCTCGCGCGCCGCCGCGCCGGTCAGCTCACTCGCGGCGGTGACGAGCATCGACGGTTCGAAATACAGCATGCGCCACGCGCGCCCGCGCTCGTCGAGCGGACTGCCGTCGTGGACTTCACCGGGATTGACCATGATCGCGTCGTTGGCCCGCGCTTCGACGAGCCCACGTCCGCTTGCCGACCGATGCCCGCCGCTGACGATCACGCCGACGCCGAAGCGGTCGTGCGAATGGCGCGGAAACGCATGCGCCGTTTCAGCCACCGTCGCTTCGACGCCGCCAATCGCGCAGCGGGGCATGTGGACGCGACCGCGCGACATGCTCATCGCCTAGCAGCTAAAGGGACGTACGCGCACTGATACACGCGACGGTTCGCAAGCCGGGCCGTGCATCACTGCTGCCGGTTGTCGGTACGCTCGCCTTCGCATGAAGACACACGAGCGCGCGCGTACGAAGCCGCGTATCACTGCCGCCCCTCGTCGGAGCGCTCGCCTTCGCGAATCTTGCCTTGCGACACGCTGCTGCCCGGCGGCACGCTGTGCGTGAGCCACACATTGCCGCCGATCACCGAGCCGCGCCCGATCGTCACGCGCCCGAGAATCGTCGCGCCGGCATAGATCACGACATCGTCCTCGACGATCGGATGACGCGCATTGCCCTTGACCAACGTGCCGTCCAGATCCGCGGCGAAACTCTTCGCGCCGAGCGTCACGGCCTGATACACGCGTACGCGTTCGCCAATGATCGCCGTCTCGCCGATCACGACACCCGTGCCGTGGTCGATAAAGAAGCTCGGCCCGATCGTCGCGCCCGGGTGAATGTCGATGCCGGTTGCCGAGTGGGCGATCTCGTTGATGAAACGCGCCAGCAACGGCACACCCAGGCGATGCAGCGCATGCGCGAGACGATGATGCGTCATCGCCCACACGCCCGGATAGCAAAGCAGAATTTCGGTGATGTGCTGCGCGGCCGGATCGCCGGTGAACGCCGCCTGAATGTCGCTGACCAGCAACGCGCGAATGCCCGGCAACTGCGTGCCGAATTCACGCGCGATGTCGAATGCGCGCGCCTGCAGATCGACGTCCGGTGTTTCGCCGAACTCGGGCAAAAAGCGCAGGGCGCGGCGAATCTGTTCCGCCAGCAGCCGCAGCGTGCTTTCAAGCGTATGGCCGACGTAATAGTCGACGGTCTCGTCAGTCAGATCGGGCGCGCCGTAATGCGTGGGAAACAGCGCCGCGCGCAGTCCGGCGACAATGTTGACTACCGCTTCGCGCGACGGCAGCTCGCGAATGCCGAGCGGATGCCGCGTGCGATGCAATTGTTCACGCGACGCGCGCAAGTCGGCGACGATCTGTTCGAGGCCCCAGTTCTGGGTAGGCACATTAGGCATAAAAGGACAGCGCCGCGCGGAAGCACGGTTCGAAGTGATTATGCCGAGAGATTACCGCGTTTTGCCGCGGCTCGCGCAGCCCCGCTCGACGGCGGAGCACGCGGTACGACATGGCGCCGGAGGCGCTCAGATGGTCACGCTGCTCGCATCGATCCAGCGCACCGCCCAGTCGCGCGCATGCGCAATGGCGGCCGCTTCCTCACGAAAGCGCAAGTCGGTGGGAAAAAAACGGTTAGCGACCAGTTCGCCGTCGCTCGAGCGGGAGATGACCACGTAAGGTTGCCAAGTGCCATCCACCGCGCGCGCGGGGGCGCAATTTAACAAATAGCCGCGATGTGTGAATGCAGCATCGAAGTGCATGTGTCACCCGCCCTGACGGCCCCGTAAAATGTTTTGAGTGGCGCGCAGACGGTGCTACCGGCCATCAAGAAATAGCCGGACCGAATGTCTTCCAATTTAACCGCGCTTCGCTCGTCGGAGTAAGATCATACTCTGTAGAAAATACGCGTCCATTAAAAAAATCGAAAAGAATCGCGGACGCAATCGCCAGCCGAATACCTCACTCGCAACTGCGCATGCGACTGCGGACAAAGCGCAGCAAGAACAGGTGAATCAGGGTTTGTGCGAGGCGGAACGGGTTTTGCTGCATGTCACACCATGTCCTCTTCAAAGGAGAATGCATGATGAACAGCGATATCAAGAAGCCAGCAGACGCAACGCAACCGGCTGCCACCAGCCGCGCGAACACCGCGGAATTGCACAACGACCGCACCCACGACAGCACCGTCGACACCGACGGCAAAAACCTCGAAGCCGCGCGCATAGCGGGCCACAGCCCCATCTCGCCCGACGAGATCACCACCAGCAATGCAACCCTCACGAACAGCGTGCCCGAGTCGCTCGACGGCATGGCCGGCTTCGACAGCCGGGTTGGCGGCAATCATCTGCTGCTCGCGCTCGAACCGGGCTACACCGTGATCGACAAAGGCATGGTCGCGCCGCAAGGTGCGTATTCGGCGGACCATCAGTACGACGATCCACGGCCGGTCGGCAGCCGTCAGGACCGCGGCCGCATTCATTACGCCCTTAATCATTTGCGCCCTACCAGGCTGATCGAATTACATCGGGTGAAATAAACATTCGCGCAAAGTTCGCATTTGATTGCGCGTTTGAATTCTCGCGCGAGCCCTAATTAATCCGTGTATTGCGAAGCGCGCACCGTTTGATTCGCGGTGCGCGCTTTTACTTCGATTAGAAACTCAGGGTTGCAGGACCTGCACGCCGGCGAGGCTATTTCCTTGCGGCAACCATCGGCAGAATCGACTGCACGTCAACCCTCAACGGAGCAGTAGATGAAAAAGATCGTCGTGATCGGCGCCACCGGCACGCTGGGCCAAGCGGTGAGCGCGGAACTGAAGGCGCGCCATGAAGTGATCGAGGTGGGCGCGACGCGCGGGCAATACCACGTCGACAGCACCGACCCGGCGAGCGTCGAGCGGCTCTTTCGCGAGATCGGCAAAGTGGATGGCGTTGTGACCGCGACCGGCAGGGTGTATTTCGGTCCGTTGCCCGAGATGAGCATCGAACAGTTCTGGGTTGGCCTGCGCGACAAGCTGATGGGCCAGATCAACGTGGTGCTCACGGGTCAGCAATATGTGAACGACGGCGGCTCGTTCACGTTGACGAGCGGCATCCTCGCTGAGGAACCGATTCTGCAGGGCGCGAGCGCGACCACCGTCAATCTGGCACTCGAAGGTTTCGTGCGCGGCGCGGCGATCGAAATGCCGCGCGGCATTCGCATCAACCTGGTGAGCCCGACCGTGCTCACCGAAGCGATGGACGCTTATGCGCCCTACTTCCGCGGCTTCGAGCCGGTGACGGCGCAGCGCGCGGCGATGGCTTATCTGCGCAGCGTGGAAGGCGCGCAAACTGGCCGCGTGTATCGCGTCGGCTATTGAAGTGAAGGATTCACGCGATGCGGTTATCGAGCCGCATCGCGCCCTGTTCCCATGTTGCCGGAGCGCTGCAGTGGCCGCCTCACGCTTTCGACGGCCCTTAATGACTCAGTGAATCTCCGGCTCGCCCGTATCTTTGGCGACGTCCGCATCGGGTGCAGCTTGCGCGCCGCCGCGTTGCAGGAAATCGAAATCGCAACCTTGATTCGCCTGCATCACATGCACCTGATGCATCGCGCCGTAGCCGCGCGTGAAACGCGGCGCCGGTCTGACCCATGCAGCTTTGCGGCGCGCGAGTTCATCATCCGTCACCAGCAGGTTGAGTTTGCGTCGCGGCACGTCGAGCTCGATCATGTCGCCGCTCTCGACCAACGCAAACGGCCCGCCGATGAACGACTCCGGGGCG
The DNA here is from genome assembly GCF_000020125.1 of Paraburkholderia phytofirmans PsJN. Taxonomy (NCBI): domain Bacteria; kingdom Pseudomonadati; phylum Pseudomonadota; class Betaproteobacteria; order Burkholderiales; family Burkholderiaceae; genus Paraburkholderia; species Paraburkholderia phytofirmans. The sequence continues at coordinate 333,998 of NC_010676.1, read as the reverse complement.
ACGTGCAGCACGCACGCGCCGTAACTCGTCCCGCTCATCCGCGCATCCGATATGCGCACCATGTCGCGCACGCCTTTCTGCAGCAATTTTCGCGGGATGGGTAATTGGCCCCATTCAGGCATCCCCGGCGCGCCGACCGGCCCCGCGTGCTGAAGCACGATCAGACTGTTCTCGTCGATGTCGAGCGTGTCGTCGTCGATGCGCGCGGCCATGTCGTTGTAGTCCTTGAACACCACCGCGCGGCCGGTGTGCACGAGCAGATGTGGTTCGGCGGCGCCGGGTTTGATCACAGCGCCGTCGGGCGCGATGTTGCCGCGTAGCACCGCGAGCCCGCTGTTGGGCAGCAGCGGCTTGTCACGCCGGCGAATCACGTCGTCGTTGAAAATCTCCGCGCCTTCGAGATTCTCACCGAGCGTGCGGCCGTTGACGGTTTTCTGCGAACGGTCGATCAACTCGCCCAGTTCGGCGAGCAAGGCGCGCAAGCCGCCCGCATAAAAAAAATCCTCCATCAGATACGCACCGGTCGGACGAACGTTCGCCAACACCGGCGTGCGGCGCGCGATGTCGTCGTAGCGATCGAGCGTCAACTCGATGCCGGCACGCCGCGCAAGCGCGATCATATGCACGATCGCGTTGGTCGAACCGGACAGCGCGAGGCAGGTGGTCACGGCGTTATCGACGGAACCTGCCGTGATCAGGTCGGACGGTTTGAGGTCCTCCCACACCATCTCGACGATACGCTTGCCGGTTTTCGCCGCCATCTGCGCATGGCGCGAATCCGCTGCGGGAATCGACGCGAAACCGGGCAGCGTGAAGCCGAGCGCTTCGGCCGCGCTCGTCATGGTCGACGCGGTGCCCATGGTCATGCAGTGCCCCGGCGAGCGCGCAATGCCGCCTTCGATGCCTTGCCAGTCGTCCTGCGTGATCGTGCCCGCGCGCAATTCGGCCCAGTATTTCCAGACGTCAGAACCGGAGCCGAGCGTCACGCCGTTCCAGTTCCCGCGCAACATCGGGCCGGCGGGCAGGAAGATCGCCGGCAAGTCCATCGAGATCGCGCCCATCAGCAATCCGGGCGTGGTCTTGTCGCAACCGCCCATCAGCACGACGCCGTCAGCGGGATACGAGCGCAGCGTTTCCTCGGCTTCCATGGCGAGGAAGTTGCGATACAGCATCGTGGTGGGCTTCTGGAACGGCTCGGAGAGCGTCTGCACCGGCAGTTCGACCGGAAAGCCGCCGGCCTGCCAGATGCCGCGCTTCACTTCCTCGACACGCTGCTTGAAGTGCGTATGACAGGCGTTGATCTCGCTCCACGTGTTGAGAATCGCAATGACCGGTTTGCCGGCGTATTCCTCGCGGTCATAGCCCATCTGCGCGGTGCGCGAACGGTGGCCAAACGAGCGCAGATCGTTCACGCCGTACCAGCGGTGGCTGCGCAGTTCTTCGGGTTTCTTTCGCTTCGTCAACGTCTGCTCCACGATGTCTTTCGCCACGCCGCAGGCGCGGCTCATGTCCGGGCGTATTCAGCGCTTCTGTTCCTTCACGCGCGACACGATCTGCGTCGGGCTCACGAATTGCAGTGCGATCAGCACCCAGATCAGCGTGATCGCCATATAGATCATCGCCATCGCATCGATCGATTGCGGCGCGCGCACGCCGGTTGAAAAGACAGCGTAGTACAGCGCGACCACGAGCGTTTGCGTCGCGGGGCCCGCGGTGAAAAAAGTCAGCTCGAACATGCCGATGGTGCGCACCAGCACCAGCAAGCCCGCGGCCAGCATGCCGGGCACGAGCAACGGCAGCAGCACATAGCGGAAATAGCGAAACGTGTTGGCGCCGAAAATACGCGCCGCCGCTTCGAGATTCGGATCGATCTGTTCAATGAAGGGCGTCATCACGAGAATCACGAACGGCAACGCCGGCACGAGGTTGGCCAGAATCACGCCACTCAGCGTGCCGGCGAGGCCGACCTTGTACATGACCGTCGCCATGGGAATGCCGTACGTGACAGGCGGCACCATCAGCGGCAACAGGAAAATCAGCATCGCGATGCGCTTGCCGGGAAATTGCACGCGCGCGAGCGCATAAGCCGCCGGCACGCCGAGCAGGACCGACAGCAGCACGACTGCGCCGACCACTTCGACGGTCACCCACAACACACTCGCCAACTGGAAATCGCTCCACGCCTGCGCATACCAATGCAGCGTGAAGCCTTGCGGCAGCAAGGTGCCGAACCAGCGCGTCGCGATCGAATTGACCGCGACGGTCGCGATCAGCAGCACCACGTTGACGAGAAAGAACACCATCGCGCCCCACACCAGCACGCGCCAGATGCGGCCGGGCACGCTGGTGCGCTGCCGGGTGTGACCGGTGCGCCTTTCCGGCTCGCGCGCGCCGTCGTCGTGATCGTTCGATGTGGACGCGGACCACGAAGGCTGCGTCGCGCGATGATCGGTCGTCATCAGCCTTTGCCTCCGGTAGTCGGACCGCTGTAGAAGAAGCGGCGCGCGCCGAGCAGCGCGGCAACCACCAGCAGCTGCACGAAGCCCATCACCATCGCGATCGCGGATGCCAGCGAATAGTCGTAGCTTTCGAACGCGGCCTCGGCGGCGGCGATCGACATCACGCGCGTCGGCCCGGCGGGCGCGCCGAGCAGCACCGCGGATGGAAACACCGAAAACGCCTGCACAAAAGACAGACACGCCGCCATGGTCAGCCCCGGCACCAGCAGCGGCAGGTAGATGCGGCGAAACTGCTGCCACGGACTCGCGCCGAGCGTCGCTGCCGCGGCGGCGAGCGTCGGGTCGATGCCGGTCACGTACGAGAGCGTCAACAGAAACGCAAACGGAAAGCCCGACACGATCAGCGAAATCAGCACGCCCCAGAAGTTATGCGTGAGGCGCACTTCACGCGTATAGAGATGCAGGCCCTGCAACGCTTGCGGAAACCAGCCGTTCGGGCCGAAGTACGTGAGCATGCCGTCGGCGATCAACACGGTGCCGAGGGTCACGGGGATCACCAGCAGCGTCGTGACGAACTTCTGATAGCGCGAGTAGCGGCGCAGCGCGAACGCCACCGGCACGGAGACGCCGACGTTGATCAGCGTGGCCGGCACCGAGAGCTTGAGCGTGACGAAAATCGTCGGCCACATCGACGTGTCGGTGAAGAAGGCCAGATAGTTGGCCCAGAGGCTGCCGCCGTTCATCGGCCGGAACGACAGCATCAGACCGTACGCGAAAGGATAGATGAACAACGCGACGACGAAGAGCAACGCCGGGGCGACGAGCCACGCTTTGGCATCGCGCGGCACGAGCGGCGGCGACAGCGTGGGCGTATTCACACCGCCTCCGCGTCGTACACGAGCGTGCGCGACGGCGGCACGCGCAGGCTGATGCGCTCGCCTTCTTCGAATTCTCCGCCGACGCGCGCCCAGATATCGCCAAAGGCGGTCTTCACGCGCAGCAGCGAATCGCGGCCGCCGTATTCGACGGTCGTCACCAACGCATCGAAGGCATTCTCCGCACCGGGCGTGGCGCGCTCCATATCCTCGGGACGCAGCGCGACGCTCACGCGTTTGCTATTGAAGCCGGCCATCGGCGTGCCGAGCAGACGCACACCGTGCGCGCTCACCATCACGCTTTCGCCTTGCATGCCTTCGAGTTCGAACTCGGCCACATTGCGATAGCCCATGAAGCGCGCGACATGCAGATTCTGCGGCCGCGTATAGACCTCTTTCGGCGTGGCGACCTGCTGCACCACGCCTTCCCTCATCACGACGATGCGATCGGCCATGGACAGCGCTTCGTCCTGATCGTGCGTCACGTAAAGTGTCGCGCGTTCGAGCTGGCTATGGATGCGGCGAATCTCCGCGCGCATTTCGATGCGCAGCTTGGTGTCGAGATTCGACAGCGGTTCGTCCATCAGGATCAGCGGCGGCTCGATCACGATCGCGCGCGCAATCGCGACGCGTTGCTGCTGGCCGCCGGAGAGTTGGCCGGGCAGTTTGCGCTCGTGCCCGACTAGTTGCACGAGTTGCAACGCTTCGCGCACCCGGCGCACGGCTTCGCTCTTGCCGATGCCGCGCATTTTCAAACCGAAGCCGACGTTGTCGAGCACGCTCATGTGCGGAAACAGCGCGTAGTTCTGAAATACCATGCCGAAGCCGCGCTTCTCCGGCGGCAGTACGTCGATGCGTTTGTCGTCGAGCCAGATGCCGCCGCTCGTCAACGGCTGCAATCCGGCGATGCAATTGAGCGCCGTCGACTTGCCGCAACCGGACGGCCCCAGCAATGCGATGAACTCGCCACGCTGGATGGTCAGATCGAGTCCACGCAGTGCCGCGATCGCCTGGCCTTCCGCATTCGTGAAACTGCGGCTCACCGAATCGAGCCGCAACTGCTCAAAGTGATGCTTCATGGCGATTTCCTGATACGCGCGATGCGTGCGCCGTCATCGATCAGGTGGGGATCGAGGCGGCTTCGTGCGTGCATGGCCGGTGCGGAGGCTACTTGGTCTTCTGCGCGCCGATCTCGGTGTCCCATTTCTTGAAAGCCGCAACCATCGCCGCGGCATTCAGCGGCAGTACGTGCGGATGCTCGGCCAGCAGCTTCACGTACTCAGGCCGGCCGTATTTCTTCAGCACGTCCTGGCTGTGCGCGGGCGCCTGCTCGACGCTCACGCCCTTGATCGCCGGACCGGGATAGAAATAACCGTCGTCATAGGTCATGGCCTGCTGCGCCGGCTCGAGCATAAAGTTCATCAGCTTGTAGAGCACGTCGATTTTTTCCTTCGGCACGCCTTTCGGAATCACCATGTAGTGCGCGTCGTTCACCCACGTCATGTTGTCGAAGGCCTGCACGCGGAATTCGGCCGGCACGATACCGAGCGCGCGCGGATTGATGTCCCAGCCCGTTACGGTCACGGTCATGTCGCGCGTGCCTTCGCCGAGTTCCTTCATTACCGCGGACGTGCCGCCCGGATAGTAAGGAATGCAATCGTTCAGTTGCTTGAGAAAGGCCCACGTCTTGTCCCAGCCGTGAATCGGATCCTGCGGATCCTTGTCGCCGAGCACGTACGGCAAGCCCATCAGGAACGTGCGGCCCGGACCGGAATTTGCCGGCCGTGCATAGATCAGTTTGTCCGGATGCGCCTTGCACCATTGCAGCAATTGTTCGGGTGTCTTCGGCGGGTCGCTGACTTTGGCGGGGTTGTATTCGAGCAGCGGGCCGGCAGGCATATACGCGACTTCGAGCCCGTAGCCTTGCGCGAGATCCTGCATCTTGCGCGGACCCGGCGCGTATTTGTCGAGCACGCCGGGGAACGCCGCCGCGTTCTCAGGCAGCAGCTTCATCCATAGACCCTGTTCGATGCCTGCGGCGAGCGCGTCGGTGCCGGTCAGCACGAGATCGATATCGGAGCGGCCCGCGGCCTGCATCGCCTTGATCTTGCCGGGCAGTTGCGGCGCCGGCGCATTCGTGAAGGTGAGATTGGCGACGAGGTTCGGGTACTTCGCCTTGAAGGCCTCGAAGCCCTTTTGCGTGAGTTGAAGGTCGCCGGCCACGTCGACGATATTGAGCGTGACCGGGTCGGCCGCGTGCGCGGCGGATGCGAAAGCGGCGCTCGCCGCGAGACATACGGACACCAGCCTGAGCGCCAACCTGTCTGAAACAGTCATTGCGTCTCCTCGCTTCTTGGTATGGAAATCCGCCGGTCGAATGCGCTGCGGGCGGTGTCTTACTACCAATGGAACATAGCGAAGCGGGACAGCTGATGTCAAGCAAATGCTTGTGGCTGCGGCGGGCTCGCGAAAACCGGGGTTTTCGGGTTGAATCCTTGCCGCTCAATGGCTTGCGCGCTGCACCCAAGGGCAAACCCGAAGCTGCGCATGACCTCTGACGACAACTTGTCAGGCAACTAGCCGCCTTGCACGCCTTGGGTGTTCACATAGAGCGAATAAAGTCCGTGGCTTGCCGCCATGAACAGCCGGTTGCGATGCCGCCCGCCAAAGCACACGTTCGCGCAGCGCTCCGGTAGAGCAATGTGGCCGAGCGGCTCGCCTTGCGAGGTAAAGACGCGCACGCCGTCGAGTTCGTCGGTGCCCATGCCCCAGCCGCACCACAGATTGCCGTGGACGTCGACGCGAAAGCCGTCCGGCGTGCCCGGACCCGCGTCGATCAGGACGCGGTTGTTCGACAGCGCGCCGCCGGTGCCTTCGACGTCGAATGCACGGATCGTGCGGTGCGGCTCGCCGCGCGATTCGACGATGTACAGCACCGACTCGTCCGGTGAGAACGCCAGACCGTTGGGGCCGAGCACGTCGTCCGCGACGACGGTGACTTCGCCGGATTGGCCGTCGATGCGGTACACGCACGCCGGCAATTCCGACTCCTGGCGCTCGCCCTCATAGAAGCCGTCGATGCCGAAGGTCGGATCGCTGAACCAGATCGAGCCGTCGGATTTCACGACCACGTCGTTCGGCGAATTGAAGCGCTTGCCGCGATAGCGCTCGGCGAGCACGGTGATCGAGCCGTCGTATTCGGTGCGCGTGACGCGGCGCGTCAGATGCTCGCAGCTGACGAGACGGCCTTGACGGTCGCGTGTATGGCCGTTGGCATTGTTCGACGACTGACGAAACGTCGACACCGTGCCGCTTGGTTCGTCCCAGCGCAAGATGCGGTCGTTCGGAATGTCGCTCCATAGCAGATAGCGGCCGTCGCCGAACCAGACCGGGCCCTCGGACCAGCGCGCGCCTTGGTACAGGCACTCGACGGACGCGGAAGCCAGGATCAACGGTTTGAAGCGCGGGTCGAACACGCGGATGGATGGGTCGGGATAGCGTCGAGTGTTGTCGGTCATGCTGGCGTTCAAGGGTCGAGGTGGGGTTGGCCTGGGCGAATTCATGCTCCAACGCGAGCAGCACTCGCGCGGCGTGCTCGATCTTCGCACGATGCTCGGGCGGCGTCGAACTGAGTCGTTGCGCAAGGTTTCGAGCGGCAGGAAGGCGTCGTAAAAACGTTGCGCCGGGTCGAGAATGTCGTCAAACAACTTGGCGCCGAGCCCGGTTTGACGAATTCTTCACGTGGATCGCAAGCGGCGCAAAGTACACGACGTCGCTTTTGTATGACAATAGCGCTTGGGCACTGACTGTTATCTCGCCACCGCCGTGCTGCATGCGAAAGACATTATCGGCAAACAGTGCGATTTTGACTGAAAATTTGGCAGCGACAGCTAATTAGAATGCTTTCGCAATAATGTTGCCGACGAATGGCATCAAAACGGCTACTACGAGAAATTACCCACATAAACGACCGGTGATTGTTAAATTGATCAGAAAATGAGTTACAAAGACCGATTCATTCGTATTCTCACCGAATCACCTTCGCTGGCATTTTGTTAGAAATCAGTTCTCGCTCTGCGAAATAAATTTTGGTGATAGATTATGAAAGTAAAAAACCACCAGACAGAATGCCGTACCGCAATTCACCGCAACGGGATGCCTACGAGCCTGAGAGAGTAAAAATTGTCGCTACATTTTATCGAGCAGATGGCACCGCTACTGGACGCCGCCGACGAAGCGGAATGGTTCGGTGCAATCGCGGGCCTTGCCGAGACGTGGGGCTTCGACAAGCTTTTGATCGCCATGCTGCCGCGCCCCACCATTCGCCTGGAAGACGCTTACGTGCGCAGTACGTACTCCCCAACCTGGCGACGTACCTATGACGAGCAGGGACTGGTTCACATCGATCCGACCGTTGCGCATTGCGCGACGCGCGCCACGCCGCTGATCTGGTCGCCGGATATTTTCAAGACCGCGCCGCAGCTTTCCATGTACGAGGAAGCCCGCGCGCATGGGTTGCGCTCCGGCATAACACTGCCGATTCACGGGCCGAATCAGGAAGCCGGCATGATGTGCTTCGTCAACGACAACAATCCCAACGACGAATTCTGGCGGCATATCAACGTGGCATTGCCGAACCTGGTGTTATTGCGCGACCTGGTAATCGACACCAGTCAGCGCCATTTGAATACGCACGCCCAGACCTTATTGCCCAAGCTAACACCGCGCGAACGCGAATGCCTGAAATGGACCGCACGCGGCAAATCCACGTGGGAAATCTCCCACATCCTGAACTGTTCGGAAGCCGTGGTGAACTTCCACATGAAGAACATCAGGACGAAATTCGGTGTGAATTCGCGGCGTGCGGCGGCGGTGATTGCCGCGCAACTTGGGCTTATTGACCCGGGTTGAGCAAGGCGGCGGCGTCGCGGCTGTACAGCACGCGCTCGGCGCGGCCCAGATCGGCGTCGGACACGGTTTTGGTGAAGTACAGACCCAGCAGGATCGAGACCGGCGGCGGGATTTCCGCACCGGATTCGAACCGGCTGCCGCGCGACTGCGTCACGCCGAAGCGCGCCCAGAAACGGCGTTGGCTTTCTTTTTTCTTCTTGCGGTAAGCAATGATCAGAACGCGGTCCACCGCCGTGGAAGGCTCCGCCGGACGGGTCTGAACGCCGGTTTGCGGTTGCCAATGATTTTCGATGAGTTCCATTTTTCGGTCCTGTCGGGTTGAGTGCAGTGCTTGTCTCGAATTCTGCGTTACCCGATAAGCATGCACACCTATCCAGGTAGGTAGGTGGCGGAAACATTCAAAATGCATAAGTTTTCTTGCGTATTGGGTACCCCAACACGTTCAGGAGAACGTCATGCAAACAGCAATCCGGATTGGAATGCGTCAGGAATTCGACAACGCGGACATTAACGAGATGTACCGCCTGCGGGCGCGAGTATTTCATGGGCGGCTCGGGTGGGATATTCCGACCATCGCGGGCATGGAGATCGACGGCTATGACGCGCTCGGGCCGCACTACATGCTGATCCAGGCCGACGACGGGCAAGTGCGCGGCTGTTGGCGCCTGATGCCGACCGAGGGCCCCAACATGCTGAAGGACACCTTCCCGCAGTTGCTGCATGGCGCGGCCGCGCCGGTTGGGCGGCACATCTGGGAACTGAGCCGGTTCGCGATCGAAACCGGCGGTGAGGAACAGTCGTTCGGCTTTGCTGACCTCACCATGCAGGCGATTCACGAACTGGTGACGTTCGCCGACCAGATGGGCATCACGCGGTATGTCACCGTGACCACCACGCCGATCGAGCGGCTGCTGCGCAAAACCGGCATCGACATCAGCCGGCTCGGGTCGCCATTGCAGATCGGTGTGGAGCGAGCGGTGGCGCTGGATATCGCGGTGAGTCCGAAGACTCGCACCGCGCTGTTCGGACCGATGGCCGTTGCTGCCTAGCTGTCGCCCGGCCGCCCGCTGATTGCAGCCTGCTTGCTGCCTGGCTGTTAGCCGGCGGCCGGTTCGCTGCCGCGAAAGCGGCGATTTGACGCTGCATCAGGCGGCCTTGGAATTGCACTCGTCCGTATCGCGGCGGCTCGCCGCGGCCTTGGCGCGCGACGAGAGCCGGCGGCAGATCAGGAACCGAACATCCGCTCGAGCGCGTTCTCAAGATGCGCTCGCATGGCGCTCGCCGCGCCTGGCGCATCCTTGCGGCGGATCGCATCGAGCACAGCCCGATGCTCCTCCTGAACGAGCCGCTGCCGCGCCACCGTCTTCACCAGCGAAAGATTGCGCGATAGGTTCATGCTGAACAGGATCTGCTCCTCGATGAACGACATGACCGTGATGAAAAAAGGGTTCTTCGACGCACGCGCCACCGCCAGGTGGAACATAAAGTCGTCTTTCGCGCCGATCCCTTGCGTCTCGATGATCCGCTCCAGTTGGTCCCATGCGTGCTGGATGGCGGCGATGTCGTCGGCGTCGGCTTTGAGCGCCGCCTGCTCCGCGGCGCCCGCTTCCGTCACGATGCGAAACTCATAGCAGCGACGGATATCGGACAGCGTTTCGAGCGGCGCGAAGCGGCGCACGTCCGGGTCCGGCCGGCGCGCGACCGTCGTGCCCGAGCCGTGCCGGGTCATGATGATGCCGTCCGCCCGCAAGCGCGCCAAGGCTTCGCGCACCGTCGGCCTGGACGTCGCGAAACGCTCGGCCAGCGCATGCTCGGTCGGCAAGCGCTCACCTTCCTTGTACTCGCCTTCGACAATGCGATTGAGAATGTCGCCGTAGATCTTGTCGGGCAAGCCCGTCGTTTTGCGCTCGTTCATCAGCGGACTGAAGCAGCTTGTCTGAGTAGGTTGCAATTGTAAGGCAAACCTTCCCTTGTCCTGATCGTGGATATGCTTTGCGAATGGAAGCGAAGTCCCGCCAACGCTTGCCCACAGCACTTGCCGAACCCGACAAAGCCACCAAAAAATTTGACAAGAGTTTGATTTACATCCAGGTCGAGCGCATGTTTTTCGGCGATCATTCAGGCTTACATCAGCGATGATCGTCATTGCGCCCAGCCGGTTGGAAACAGCTGCGGCATCCGGATCCTTCAGACGCGGAGTCGATATGTACACACGCATTCTTGTAGCGGTCGACGGCAGCAACACCTCCCGCCGTGCATTCGAAGCAGCGCTCGCGCTCGCCAAAGCCAGCGGCGCGGTCTTGCAGCCGTTATATGTCGTCGAGAACACACCCATGTATTTCGAAGCGCCCGGCTATGACCCGTCCGTCTTGCGCAATCGTCTCGCCGAAGAGGGCAAGGAACTCGGCGCCGAATTCGCCAAGGCCATGGCGGAGCAAGGCGTGAAAGGCGAGCTTGTGGTGAGCGAGGCATCCACGATCGACGATGTTTCGGTCGTCGTGCTCAAAGCCGCGGCCGACTTCAACGCCGACCTGCTGGTCATGGGTACGCACGGGCGGCGCGGTTTTCAGCGCCTGATTCTCGGCAGCGTCGCCGAGCGCTGCGTGCGGCAGGCAAGCCTGCCCGTGCTGCTCATTCCGTCCGCCGCGGGCAAGTCCGGCAACGCGGACTGATGAGCGCCGCGCTGGTGCGCAATGCGCTTGACTGCCGTATCGACCGCGCGTGCGCTCGTTCTGCAAAAAGCGAGCTTCATCTGCCAAGGTATGAGTTGGGTTTGCCTGCTCACCTTCGCAGCAATCCATAAACCAACTCACGAACGCCGGTGTGACATTGCTCAACAAGCCTGACTGCCCGAACGCGTCCTTTTGACGCGAAGCGGGCAACCCGGTCGATGGGACAATCTGTCAATACCCTCACTGGCTGCAGAACATGCTCACTCCTATTGCTGTTACGCACACCGCCGGCACTGCCGATTCCGCAGCCTCTGCCGCACGTTCGTCGCCGGTGCGCGGCGGCCGCCGCGCGGCGCCGTCGCGGGCGAGCGCGCGTTCCGCCGCTCGCTGTTCAAGTTGCGCGATGCGGCAACTCTGCATGCCCCAAGGTTTGTCGCCCGAGGAATTGATGAAGCTCGAAACGCTCATCTGTTCCGCGCGTTCCGTCCAACGCGGCGAAGCGCTGTATCGCAGTGGCGACCGCTTCGACAACATCTACGCCGTGCGTTCCGGTTCGATGAAAACCGTCATGACGCACCGCGACGGCCGCGAACAGGTCACCGGCTTGCGGCTCGCGGGCGAAGCGCTCGGCCTCGACGGCATCAGCGACGACGTGCACGCCTGCAGCGCGCTGGCCCTCGAAGACAGTACGGTCTGCATCGTCCCCTATACCGCGCTCAAGTCGCTGTGCCGCGAAATCGGTTCGATGCAGGAACGTATGCACAAACTGCTGGGCGAGCAGATCGTGCGCGAAGCCGCGCAGATGATGGTGCTCGGTTCGCTCTCGGCGGACGAACGGGTCGCGGCATTCCTGCTCGACGTCTCCGAGCGCAACGCGCGGCGCGGTTATTCGTCGGCGGAATTCAATCTGCGCATGACACGCGAGGACATGGGCAGTTACCTCGGCATGACGCTCGAAACCGTGAGCCGCACCCTGTCAAGATTTCAAAAGCGCGGCCTGATCGACACACAGGGCAAGCACATCCGGATCGTCGATCTGGACGGTCTGCGGCAAGTCTAGGCTCCTGGCGGGAGCGCGGCCCGCGCCGCCGCGTCCCTGGCGCATGCTCTTTTCACGCGCTTTCGTCTTGGCATGGCTCCTGCGAGCGGGTACAGTCTTTAGTCCGTCCCCCGCAAGGAGACCCGGCGAAATGAATCGCGACCCCGCCCCGCATCACCCGCTCGTGCAGCGCCTGATCGAAGCGCGTCAAGTGACTGACGCACTGTTTTCCATCGTCAAACCCGAGTTTCTGTACGAACGGCCGATCCGCGAGCGCCACCGGATCGTGTTCTACATCGGCCATCTGGAGGCTTTCGATCGTAATCTGTTCGATCAACGCCTCTGCGATCTGCCGGCGTTCGATCCACAGCTCGACCAGCTTTTTGCCTTCGGCATCGATCCCGTCGACGGCGGTTTTCCGACCGATCAACCAGGTGACTGGCCATCGCTCGACGTCGTGCGCAGCTACGGCTTGCGTGCGCGCGAGCAGATCGACCGCGAGCTCGATGCGCTAACGCACGCCGCGGGACTCGGCCGCAACGGCGCGCAAGCCGACGCCTCCGAGCAATTGCTGAACGTGGCGATCGAGCATCGGTTGATGCATGCTGAAACGCTGGCGTACATGCTTCATCAGTTACCGCTGGCGCAGAAGGTCACCGAATTGCGCGAGCCTGTCGTGACGCGCGCGGAATCGCGGGACGCGTTGTCGTCGATGGTCAGCATACCGGCCGGCGCAACGGTGCTCGGCATGCCACGTGACGGCGGACGCTTCGGGTGGGACAACGAGTTCGGCGAAATGCGGGTCGAAGTGCCGGCCTTCGAAATGGACCGCCATATGGTGACGAATGGCGCGTTCCGCGAGTTCATCGAGGCAGGCGGCTATCGCGAACCGAAGTGGTGGTCGGAGAAGGATTGGGCGTGGAAGGAGGCCGAGCACATCGAGCATCCCGCGTGCTGGTCGCGGCACGAGGCCGGCGGCGAAGGTGACGCATGGACGTTGCGCACCATGTTCGACGAAGTGCCGCTGCCGCTCGACTGGCCCGCGTATGTGAGCCACGCCGAAGCCAGCGCGTACGCACGGTGGGCAGGCAAAGCATTACCGACCGAGGCGCAATGGCAACGTGCGGCACACGGCGCGCCGCACGCCGCGTCGGGCAATTTCGACTTTCGCAGCTGGGATCCGCGACCTGTCGATGAGTATCCGGACAATGTCAGCGCGTTCGGCGTGGAAGGTCAATTCGGCAATGGCTGGGAGTGGACCTCGACGGTGTTCGATGCGCTGCCCGGCTTCGAAGCTTTTCCGTTCTATCTAGGCTATTCGGCCAACTTTTTCGATGGTCAGCACTATGTGATCAAAGGTGGATCGGCGCGCACCGCGCAATGCATGCTGCGGCCGGCTTTCCGGAATTGGTTTCAGCCGCATTACCAGTATGTGTATGCGGGGTTTCGGTGTGTGAGGTCATGTGAATAAAGCAAAAAGTCGGCGCCCTTTGCGGTCTTCGTTTCTGCGAGCTTGGCGCTGAGTTCACAACCATCCTTCTCGAGATCGGCTCTTCGCGCCTTGAGTAGGAGCTTTTCCATCGCCGGTCATACGAGCCCGGCTACCTGCCAGCCGGCCAGTAGCGCGAACACCTGCCAGGCAGCGAACAGCGTGATGAAAACTGCGCCCGCGAGCGCGAAGCGCGTACGGATCGTTTGTAGTGCCTCCCTGCGCGCGACACTCCGGCTCGACACCGCCCGGTTCATACCGAGGCTCGCCAGACCAATTGCCAATACGGTCAACGACACCCCCGCGGCCATCGTGAACACCGACAGGACGCCGATTATGAATATGCCGTTGGCAAGCGCCGCGATGAGAACAAAGATCGCACCGACGCAAGGCCTCGCGCCCACCGCCAACCCGGTCAGGACGATCTGACGCGCGATCCAGGTATTCCCTGCCCTCTTGTCCGCCCATGTCCAGTTGATCGAGCGCCGGCGCGGTGGCATCCGTACAGCCAGATAGGCGCCCTGCTGGGTGTCGTCGTCGGCGTGCTCCGTCGCGAAGAGCCCCGGGCGGCGTTTGTGGACGAGCGTGACACGCCCTTCGTCGCAACAGTCGCGGCGCGTCACGATCGACCAGGCAGTGAAGAGACCGACGCATAGTAGCGAAAAATAGCTGACCAGATCGAGTGTCGCCGCGTGCGTCATCACGCCGCCTAGCCCCGCGTGTGCAAGCCACGCCGCACCACCGACCAGGCAGATCGCGGAGATCGCTTGCACACACGCGCTCCACATACTGAGCGCAACCGCATGGCCCACGCGCGCACGGTGCGAAATCAGATATGTGCCAATGACCAGCTTGCCATGTCCGGGCCCGAGCGCATGCAGGACGCCGTAGCCGAATGACAGCAACATGAGGATCCAGGCAGCCTGCATGTTCGCGCCGTTGCGTTGCTCGGCGAGCTTGTCCTGAAGCTGGGCATTCAGGCGGCTCTGCAGAGCGATGCTGGCCGCGACCGCGCGCCGTAATGGCTCCAGCGCGACGAGATGATCCTCCGGAGCCGTCTGAGACGCCGGAGTCTGAACGTTGGCGGCGCTGGGTGTCCCAGTCGATGTCCTGCCAAACACATCGACTGTCTGTGCCCCGACGCTGCGGGCGGCGACGATCACGAGCGCTATCACAATCAATGCGCTGTAGCGGATCCCGCGACGCAACGAAACATTCAGCATGCGAGCTTCACCGAGAGCGGATAAATAGTACCGCCGAATATCGGGTGAGCTTTATCCTCGAGCGGTTGCGCGGTACAGGTCTTCGGAGCGGCTGCGTCGAATACAACAGGCAAGGCGCCCTTTGGCGGTGGCTGAAAATCGACAAAGAACGTTTCGTCCCATATCCCCAGTTGCACCTGAGCGAGCCGCACGTCCACTTTATCCGCGAGTGGCAGTTCGAACGTATAGACAATTCGGCCATCGTCGATGGAGACGGCGAAATTGCGCGGCTCGCCGAAGCGCACCGGCTTGCCGTCGACGAAGACATGGGTGAAGTAATCCGCGCCCTTCAGTGAATCGAAAGCCTGCTGCTTGAAGATATTGACGTACCTGGGTCCAAGCGACCCGGCTTTTGGCATGTCAGCCAGGTCGCCCACTATCGACACCGGGAACCCTTGCGAAAAGGTCCACTTCTCTTGCACAGCGTTGAGCGTCGAGCCGTGCATTTGCGCGACGCTCGCATACGTGATCCACACATGGGGGTGAGCGGCGAGCGGGGCTGCAACGAGCATGCAGCACGCTGCGGCTGCAGCGTGCTGCAAAACAAGAACGCGCTTGCGGAGCAAGTCGACAACGCTATTGATCATGAAAATCTGTTGGGAACACGAACGGTCATCGAAACGGGCCATTGCGACGGCCTCGTAGGACTGCTTGCACAGATCGTCAGATAAATCGTGAACACCAACAGCTTGAGCACGGATTGGCACTAGCTATTGATGGCCGGTCGCGGCTGACAGCGTTGAACGGGACGCGTAGATTCGCTTCGGATCAAGCACGACATGCTTGATATAAATCTTTTTCCATGTGTAGGTAATGTGAACCATCCCGTCCGGGGACTGAATTACTGCGGGATACGAAAACTCCTGACCCGCCTCGTTCTCAAGGTCCAACACGTCGCGATAAGTCTGATGGTCTGCCGAGATCAAGACAGACAGCTTGTGTCGGTCCCAACGACCTTCGACGTAAGGCAGAGGATTCGTGACGATCAGGTCGCGGCCGTCAGTCAAGGTCACCGCGTCCAGACCAGAATTTGAGTTAGGAATATCTAACCGCGCGAGAGCACTCCACGTCTTCCCCCAATCGCTCGACTTGGTGCTGAATACAAAGCCGCTTTTCGTTCGAACTAGCGCCTGCAACTGCCCGTGACGATGGTCAAGAATTGTGGGCTGGATCGCTTGAACCGTAGGTAGCCCGACCGCCGGGTACACGACATGCCACGTATTGCCGCCATCCATGGAACGCTCGAAGTGGATTTTCCATCCGTCATACTCGGTGCTGCTTCCTGCTATCACGACTCCATTTGATAACTCGACGGGCTTGTCTTTCGCCGGCCCAGAGATACCTGGGTCAAGAGCAACGGGTTTCGTCCATGTGGCGCCGCCGTCAAGCGAGGTCATCCGCAGAGGATGCCAATCAGCTGGCAGTTTCCCTCGCCTGTAGAACAACATCAAAGGACCGCGTTTGGGCGAAAAGAGAATGGGGTTAATTACCGTCAGCGCTTCACCGTCAGGCGAGCGACCGTCTGCGACGCGCACAGGCGGGCTCCATTGATTGCCAGAGAAGCGCGCCACCCAGACACCAACGTCGTTCGCCGCTTCTTTGCTGCCGGCCAGCCATGCCGCCACCAAATGGCCTTGCGAAAATGCGACCGTCGAAGCATGACAAAACGCAATGTTCTGCGGAGGATTTACGACTTCCGTGGATACGATCGCATCAGAATTATTTCCGCTTTTTGCAGACGATTGTACGGATAAGAAGGAAAGGATAACGAAAGATACGTGTCGCAAAAATGACATTTTTTGCCACGTCATACAGATTGAGCCGGTAACATGATTATGGACTGATTTTCAGAGACGACGGATCATAACCGATCCAAATGCATTGTTTTCGGAAGAGTCTCTCTTTCTTTCCAAAAATTTTTTGCAACTCTCTGAGCTGGCGCGACCATGAGTCTCGCTTCTTCAGCGCCAGCATTTTTTTGTCAAAGCCGCAGTTGCGGCAGTTTGGCCATTAAAGAACAGCCGGGGCGTTGCGCAAACGTTTGACCCGGCGGGCTGGGTCGCTCGGGTCCCGGGCCGCGCGCGACAACCATCCCATAGTGCGCAACGAACCATTCAATACTCTTTCGTCGATTTTTCAGCGTAAGGGTTGGGTAAATAAAGCGCCATTTCCCGGTAACGACTGGATGTTTCAATAAGCGCGGTTTTTGACGGTCCCCGCACGCCCGCTGATTTCATCCTGGAACGGCGGACGAAAAATAAATAGCAAAACGACATCCGGAGTTAACTCGTATGTTTTCCCGAGCTTTCCTGTTTGGTGTATCAGGCATCGCAATGGCAGTCTCACTGTACGCATGCGGTGGCAGCGGTTCAAATGGGCTTACGCCCGTGAGCGCACAAAATCAGTTGACGACGGCGACGCCCATCAAACACGTCGTTGTGATTTACAACGAGAACGTCTCTTTCGACCACTACTTCGCAACCTACCCGAATGCGACGAATCCGTCGGGTGAACCCGCGTTCACGGCCGCCGCGGGCACGCCGTCGGTGAATGGTTTGAGCGGCACATTGCTGACCAACAATCCAAACTTCATCAATACGCTGAACGGCGCGGGCGCCACGAATCCGTTCCGGCTGGACCGTACGCAAGCGGCGACGGCCGACCAGAATCACGCTTACACCGCGGAACAGCAAGCGTATAACAATGGGGCGGCGGACCTGTTCCCGAAGTTCACGGGTAAGGGCTCGAGCGGTGGCGCAGGCGCTTTTGCTACGACCGGACAGGTAATGGGCTACTACGACGGCAACACCGTCACCGCCATGTGGAACTGGGCTCAGCACTTCGCGATGAGCGACAACGCTTACACCGATACGTTCGGACCGTCGACGCCCGGTGCACTGGAAGTTGTCGCAGGCCAGACGAACGGCGTGCAACTCGTCAAAACCAGCCAGCAGCCTTTCAATCTGACGACAGCCTCGCACTCTTACTACGTCAATGACGGGCAGGGAGGCGTGACATTAATCAACGATGTCGACCCGGCAAACGACCTGTGCTCCAGCACGACCGACCAGATTCTTATGTCCGGCAAGAACATCGGTGATCTGCTCAACGCCAAGGGCATCACGTGGGGCGGCTTCATGGGTGGCTTCAACCTGGCGACGACCAACAGCAACGGTACAACCGGCTGTAAACGCAGTACAGTCACACCGGCGGTTGGTCAGCCGACGGCCGATTACATCCCGCACCACAACTGGTTCCAGTACTACGCGTCGACGGCAAACCCGCAACATTTGCGTCCCAGCGCGACAGCAGCCATCGGGTACACCCTCCAGTCGGACGGCAAGACTGTCGATCCGGCCAATCACCAATACGATTCTGACGATTTCTTCGCAGCGGTGAAGGCCGGAAACTATCCATCCGTCAGCTTCATCAAGGCACCTGCCTTCCAGGACGGTCACGCTGGCTACTCCGACCCGCTCGACGAGCAGGCGTTCACTGCGAAAGTCGTCAACTTCCTGCAGCAGCAGCCTGACTGGAAGAGCACCGCGGTTATCGTCGCGTGGGACGATTCGGACGGCTGGTACGACCATGCCTATGCGAATCCCACAAGCTCGTCGTTCGACGCTCAGGCGGACCAGTTGAACGGCGCTGGCAAGTGCGGTACGGGAACCGCTCCGAACGGCGTAAACGGTGCGGCAGTCAATGGTCGCTGCGGCCCGGGCACGCGTATCCCGTTCCTCGTGATTTCGCCGTGGGCAAAGGTCAACTATGTTGATCACACGCCGATTAGCCAGGCATCCGTGGTTCGCTTCATCGAAGACAACTGGCTGGGCAGCCAACGCATCGGCGGCGGCTCCTTCGACGCTACGGCGGGCAGCATCATGGGCCTGTTCAACTTCAGCGGCTCGGGCAACAACCCGACGGTGTTCGTCGATCCGAACCTGGGCTCGGTAGTCTCTTCCGTACCTGCCATCTAAACCCCGCCGTTCGCATCGGTACGCGCCAGCGGTGCGAAACGGAGCAGTACTTTGGTGTTGCCAGCCCTTTGGGGTTGGCAACATTTTTATTTCGGATTTCCTTCCCCATCCGGCGTACGAATGGTGGCCCTCACAGTGACACGGATCGTGATGCACCGGGCAAGCTTCGACTGGCCCAACGCGCCAAACGATCGGATACCAAACATTCGGAAAAAGATGCTCGGCAACACAAATCGGGCAATGACGGCGCATCGTCAACTCAATGCACTTGGTTAAACTAATTAAATTGCTTTTACTATTAATGGCAGGCATCGGCTTGATGCATATCATCGCCAAATGGAAGATGCAGTGTGCTCGCGGAACCCACCCGTCCGCCACCGAACAATTCCACGACCTCGTAACGTAATGAGTACTTCGCATATCGATATCGAGCGCCGCTTGGTCTTACTGCGACAAAACCGGATAAGGTCATCCTGTCGCCTCACCGTGATCGCGAATACGGCGGTAGATGGACTTGTGGTTGCAGTATATGCAAGCGTGCGTAGATTGGAACTCGCGCGCCGGAGGGTAAAACTCAATGTTATCCGTTACGCCGACGATTTTGTGTGACCAACACTTCGAATGAAGTGCTCGAATCCAGAGTTCTGCCTGCTATCCGGCGCTTCATGGCTGAGCGTGGGCTGGAACTTGCGGAGGAGAAAACCCGGACCGCGCATATAGCGGAGGGTTTCGATTTCCGTGGCCAGACCATGCGCAAGTACGACGGCAAACTGCTGATCAGTCCAGCGAAGAAGAGCATCACATCGTTGCTTGAGAACGTCAGAGGAATCATCAAGGGTAATGCGAGCGCCGCTCAGGAAGCGTTGATACAGCAACTCAACCGGGTGATCCGCGGACGGGTGATGTATCACCGTCATATTGTGGCGAAAACGACCTTCTCATTGTTCGACTCGCACGTCTGGCGACTGCCCTGGAAGCGGGCAACGAGTAGGCATCCCACGAAAGGAACACGGTGCGTCAAGAAGAGATATTTCCGCATAAACGGACCCAGGTCTTGGGACTTTGCGACGAAGGGCCGCTGACAACAGTACCGCCAGCTTTCGGTTGTTCCGAGCAATGACGATTAATTTCAATTTCCTGTCGAACGTATCTTGTCATTGCAGAAACGCGTCCGCCCGAACATACGGATAATCTGGGGAAAGTCTCGTACGCGACTCCGCAAGATAGACGATGAATATGGAGGATAATCCGGCACTCATGAGACTACGCCGCTGATATCGGGATGATCCAGGGCAGTCGATAGTTCGATCTCATTGACTGGCCGCAGCCGAAGTCGCCGCTACTCTATTTTTTGCCGTCTGGAGATTTTGTGGATAGTCTGCAGAATTCGTCGCGGCGGGATCATATCCCGCATTCTTCAGCTTCTTCAGCTCCGCGTTCTTACGCGCTCTGGCCTCCTTGCGGGCAGCCTTCCGTTGCGCCTTTACTGAGCTCGCCGACTCAGTCTGCACGGGCGCGCTGGGTTGAGCGTAAGCGAAACCAGAAACGCATGTAAATGTCAGCGCAACAACCATAATAGAAAATGAACGACGAGCGAGGCGCCTCATTTTAATCTCCAGTAGTTAACATTTGCCTTACGCTTCTCGATAAGAATCCAAACATCTATGCTCCGGCTCAAAGACGTATTTACACAATACAGTCGTCGAATCTTCACCAATCAACCAGCACTGCCCGTCAATAGATATTCGTTGGACAGGAACATCGAACCGCTGCTGCGAGAAAGAACATTTCGGTCTTTTTCCTCCTTCGTCCGATGAGGGAGTATGGTCGCAAGCTCTGCCCCTAAAGGACCGAGCCCGTCAGAATTTATGTGTAATCCCCAACATCACCGCGAACTGATTCGCTCCATTAAGTGGAGCATCACCATATTCATAAACCGTCTGAGAACTATGAGCAGAGTTCCTGGAGTACCCAACATTCAGGTAAGTTTGTGTACGAACGGATAGCGAATAGACAGCCCCTGCGACATATAACGTTGGATCGCCAGTCTGCGGATTTTTTGAAAGCGTCTGATAGACGGCAGCCCGGAATTGGAGAGCCGGTGTGACATCGTAGCGACCCCCGCCCCAAATAACCGTTTTGACAGGTGACAAATCTCCGGTCGTGCGCTCGACACCCGCGAGTAGCGTTGCGGGGCCGATCTTATACGCAGCGCCAATCACACCGATCCTCTCAGTCTTCCCCGAGCTGCCTGCGGTTTCCATCTCTGAACCATTTTTCTCCCGCAGAGCCACACTCATATTAAACGGGCCGCGGCTGTATTGCATTCCAAGTTCCAGGGTACGCCCAGATGCGAAATTTCCTGCAACACCATCGGTCGATATCAACCCCTCGAAGACGAAGCCGCCATAGCTGTTCGATAGATACTTTATCGAGTTGTTCACAATAATGTCCGATAGCGGATTGAGCTGTGCCTGCCCACCATATGCGGCGAAGTAGGTCGGATCAAACATTACTGTCTCGTCAAAGAGAACAGAAAACTGTCGTCCAGCCGTCACAGTTCCAAAGCCCCCTTTGAGGCCGACATAGCTCTGCCACCCAAATGCATCACCCGGGATTCCTGATTTTCCATTAGTCATACTAAATGATTGAGAGAGCTCAAATATTGCAGATACCCCCCCGCCCAAATCCTCTGACCCATGTAACCCAAAGATCGTAGGTACGCTCCCATAGTTTTGAAGATTAATTGCGGAATGCTGTCCGTCCGCGCGCGTTGTAAGCTGAACGCTCACATCCAAAATTCCGTAAAGAGTCACGCTACTCTGCGCCATCGTCGCTTGCGACGTACATGCCAGAACGATGGAAGCACACAATCCAATGGCCATTGACGTTGCTTGGTTGCACATTGTCTCATTCCTAGTTTGCATTAGCTTACGAAAAGCGAGTGTCCTGCGAGTCGAAAACAGAACACGCTGCCAAACACGACACGCCCCGTTTTTATATCTAAACCAGGCTATTCGCACTTATGGCATCGCAGAATCGTCGCGGACCGGCTGAATCTGATCAATTTATAATTAACATTATTCTGCATACCGTAATATATTTTTGCGGTTTTTTCAGGGACAGTCATATTCTCGCTATCGGGAGCGGCAACATTTCGTCTTAAGATCAAAAGCACGCGGTGATGACAGAACGTCTTCAATTGTCAAGGTTCACTGAAAAGCCAATGTGACTTCCGGATGACCTGTAGCTCCCTGCCAACGAACTCTATCCAGCCTTTAAGCCGCGGTCTCTATACGGATAGCAGGAAGCTTTTAAACCGTACATCTATACAAATCAATACGTATAGCCAGTCCGCATATATCTGGATCGCGCCATGTCTGGCATAGACTCCAACCCCCGAATGAATGGAACCATGAGCCGGCAGAGCAAGCTTTCCCCGAGGCTCAAGAGCGAGTAGTCAACGCGGTGCGTGACATAGAGACGGACATACGTCATCGTGGGAAGTGGTCCATTCCACCGGACCCGAAGCAGCTGTTCGCGCCAAACCCTCGGCTGGCCGGGCGTTTTCGGAGGTGATCAAATTTTGCCGCGGGTCCCGCCGACGTTGTGCGCTGAATCGGTTAAGAAGGGTCTGCACAACCCGCTTTCGAAGCGTTGTTTTTCACATCAGGCGCAGCCTCGGCGTTCAGATCTTGGTCGATGCGCGGATTGCAAGATTTTCCCGCACACTGGAGCGCTCCAACCAGACATATGGCCTTCATTTGCCCGGTGTTTCAAGCTTTGCGCAAAGCGCTACGCGCCATCCACAAATTGCCCAAAGCAAACAGGATGGTGATCTGGGCAGTGTTCTTCATCAAACCGCGATAGGGCATTTTCAGGTACCCGAACTGCCGCTTGAGGATGCTAAGCGGGTGTTCGACTTTGGCCCGAACACCCGCTTTCAGGCGTGCAATCTGATCGTAGATCGCGTCCAACGAATCACTCGGATCCAGTTTCCTGCGCTTTGCCGGTCGCATTGCAACATGCCAGCGAACCGCGTCAGTCCCGCTGCGCTTTCCGATACCCTGGTGACCGGCGTCCGCGTACACATCCGTTTCTTCACCGTGCAGCAACGCTTGGGCTACGTTGAAGTCGTGAACATCGACCGCCGTTCCAATGAACGTATGGACGAGGCCCGAGTCGGCGTCCACGCCGACGTGCATTTTCATCCCGAAGTACCAGTTGCCACCTTTCTGCGTGGATTGCATTCCCGGATCGCGTGTGCCGCAGCCATTCTTTGTCAAACTGGGCGCGGCAATCAGGGTGGCGTCGACTGCCGACCCAGCCTTAAGCATCAGGCCTTTGTGCGTCAGAAGCCAAACTCAACGCCGTAGCCGGACCGCCCAGCGAACGTTCACGCAAGACACCTGATTTGATTTAGATGCGCTGACTGAACGATTTCTCAATCTGTTGCTTCGACCGGTCGAGCCCACACTCCCGCCTAGCTGCTGCCAGAGGAGCTTCTGCCGACATAGCCGGAAAAGGTATCGATGTCCTTAATACAATCGGCCATTAGCGTGATCAAGTCGCTGAGCTTTCTTCCGGCAAAGCGCTGCTTCTGATAAGCACAGTAAATGCGCCTGGGTTGCGGCTTCCACTCTGGCAATACCGGAACGAGCAGTTGTTGGCTCAACTCCGGCTGCACGAAGAAATCTGGCAACAGGGCGATGCCAAATCCGTCAATGCAGAACGTCTTCATGATCCAATGGTCGTTGGTCGTGACATTGGCTTTGGGAAGGTAGGGTTGACTTCCGCCTTGCGAATACAGCATCAGGGTGTCCTTGTTCCCGCTGGTCGACCGGATCACGATGGAATCATGGCACGTCAGGTCCATCGGCGTTACAGGGGTACCCTTCTGCTTCAGGTAGGCGGGGCTGGCGTATAGCCCGCAGCTGATTTGCCCAAGCAGCTTGCCGACGAGGTCCGGAATGTCCGGCAGCTCGGCGCAGATGTAGCCGTCGATTTCCTCCGCTTTGGCGCAGCCAGGGTAGTCGGCAACGTCGAGGTTGAGCTTCACATTCGGATGCCGCGCCATAAACAGCTTGGTGACATGTGCGGCGAAAGTGGTACTGAATTCGCTGTCGGCCTTGATCGACAGCTCGCCGCCAATGCCGGAACCCAGCTCCTGAAGTTGCTCGCGGGCGACTTCCAGTCGTCCGGAGACGTCAGCCAGGATTTGCTCGCAATGCGTATGAAAGGCCCGCGCCGCCTCCGTCGGGCTCATGCCACGGGCACGCCGGTTGAACAGCGTAACGCCCAGCTCCTCCTCCAGCACTTGTAACTGGCGGCTCAGCGTCGCCTTCGAGACGCCACTGATGGCTTCCGCCTGCGTGAGGCTCCCGCTTCGCATGACGAGCGAGAACGCCATGACCAGTCTCATATCCAACTGCATAAACCACTCCCCACTGCGGCGCCTGTTCCTACTGCATATCCCGGGGTCCGGTGCCGTCGGCAAAGGCATGTCGTGCTGTATCGGCGATCCACCGTCACGCCCTCAAAACAGTCCAGTTTTGCGCAGGAGCAGAACGATCCGCAATGCGGGAGAACGATAGTCTTCTGGCGCGCGTTCAGAGAGGCTGCCACCTACTGCTACGCCAAGGCCCGCTCGCCGGGTAGGTGCTTATACCCCAGATTGCGCGCTTCTGCTTCGTGAGTCATTTGGCCTCGGCAGACGTTCAGGCCTGCGCGCAGACGCGCGTCCCCGCGCACTGCCTGCGTCCCGCCCTTGTCGGCGATCGCGGTGGCGTGCCCGATGGTGGCATTGTTCAGCGCCAGCGTGGAGGCTCGCGCTACCGCGCCTGGCATGTTGGCCACGCAATAGTGGATCACGCCATCCACGACGAAGGTGGGCTCCGCATGCGTGGTGGCGACGGATGTTTCGAAGCAGCCGCCCTGGTCGATCGCCCCGCCGACCACCACCGAACCGGCTTTCATCCCGCGATCATGCTGCGGCCGACTAGATTGGGTGCCACGCCCCCCCCCGGAATCAGCACGCTGCCGATCGCCAGGTCAGCGTCCACCACGGCGTCTTCGATCGCTTGCGTACTCGAGGATTGCGTGGTTATGCGATTGTCGTAGACGAGATCGATCTGGCGCAGCTGATCGATGCTCCTGTCAGGCACAGTCACGCGCGCGCCCATGCCTACTGTCATCTGCACGGCATTGCTGCCGACTACTCCTGCACCGATGATGACCACGTTGGCTCCCGGCACGCCGGGCACGCTCGACTAGCGCCACGATCTATTCCGGATCCGGCGCCAAGTGCAGACACGTATACGTGATCTGCCCAAGGCGCAGCATCGCGCACTCCGCAGGCTCCGGTTCCTTGACCTTGACTATCATGTCCGCGCTGGCGAACACTCCCTTCGAACTTCGGCTCGGCTGGCGCCGGCTGTGACATATTCACCGTCGGTCATGCCGATGGCGGCGCCGGCCCCAACCTCCACCAGCACCTGATGCCCGCGCACGCCTAATCGCGCACGCTCCCGAGCGTCAGGCCCACCCGATATTCGTGGTTCTTGGCACGCCGATCGACATCGCCTTCTCCTGTTTAGTTATCCTGCCGGGCGGGCCGCGAGTCGGGCAGCACATCCGTTCCGCGGTTGGGGCGAGTGCCTCAGTGCACAGCCTTCACCATGTCTTCCACAACCTTCTTGGCATCGCCGAATACCATCATGGTCTTGTCCATGTAGAAGAGTTCGTTGTCCAGCCCGGCGTAGCCGGCAGCCATCGAGCGCTTGTTCACGATGATGGTCTTGGCCTTGTAGGCCTCGAGGATCGGCATGCCGGCAATGGGCGAATTGGGATCGGTCTTGGCCGACGGGTTAACCACGTCATTGGCGCCGAGCACAAGCACGACGTCTGCTTGGCCGAACTCGCTGTTGATGTCTTCCATCTCGAAGACCTGATCGTACGGCACCTCAGCCTCGGCCAGCAGCACGTTCATATGGCCCGGCATGCGGCCCGCCACCGGGTGGATCGCGTACTTCACGCTCACGCCCTTTCCCTTCAACATCTCGGTGAGTTCCTTGAGCGCATGTTGCGCGCGGGCCACCGCCAAGCCGTATCCAGGTACGATGACCACGGTTTCCGCGTTGCCTAACAGGAAGGCCGCATCATCAGCCGAGCCCGCCTTGACCGGGCGCTGTAGCTGGTCGGCCGCCGCCGCGGTCGCGCCGCCGAAGCCGCCCAACAGCACGCGGAAGAACGACCGGTTCATCGCACGGCACATGATGTACGACAGGATCGCACCGCTTGATCCCACCAGCGAGCCGGCAACGATCAGCATCGGCTGGTTCAACGAGAAGCCGATGCCTGCCGCCGCCCAACCCGAGTACGAGTTCAGCATCGACACCACCACCGGCATGTCTGCACCGCCGATCGGAATAATGATCAGCACACCCAACACAAAGGCAATCGCCAGCATCAGCAGAAACGGCAGCCAATCCTGCGACTGGGCGAAGAGGCATCCGAAACTGATCATCGCCACCGCCAGCAGCAGGTTCAGCCAGTGCTGGCCGGCAAACACCACTGGTGCGCCCTGGAACAGGCGGAACTTGAAGCGTCCGGCCAACTTGCCAAAGGCGATTACGGAACCAGAGAAGGTAATCGCGCCGACAAAGCAGCCAATGAACAGTTCGATGCGATTGCCCAGTGGGATTTCATGCGAGGCCGCCTGCGTGATGCCGAATGCCGCCGGCTCGGCGACCGCCGCGACCGCGATGAACGCGGCGGCCAGACCGATCAGCGAGTGCATCGCCGCGACCAGCTCCGGCATCCTGGTCATCTCGACCTGCTTCGCCGCGTAGGCGCCGATGCCGCCACCCACCACCAGCGCACCAAAGATCAGAATCAGGCCCAAGCCCACCGGCGACTGCGCCGTGCCCGCCGCCAGGAACTCATTCTTGAGCTTGACGATCAGCAGCAGCGTGGTCACCGCGGCGATGGCCATGCCGCTCATGCCGAAGACGTTGCCTCTGCGAGCCGTAGTCGGGTGCGACAGACCCTTGAGCGCCTGGATGAAGCAGACCGAAGCCCCCAAATAAAGCAGGGTGACCGAATTCATCGAGAGTCCGTTCATCGTGCAGCCTCCGCAGCCTTGCCGCCTGCATGCGTCTGGCGCTCGGCCTGGGGCTGCGCCTTGGGTGACTTCTTGCGGAACATCTCGAGCATGCGCTGCGTGACCAGGAAGCCACCGAACACGTTCACGGCGGCGAGCGCCACCGCCAGCGTGCCCGCCACGCGTCCGACGCTGCCTTCGGTCAGGCCGGCCGCCAACATGGCGCCGACGATGATGATGCCCGAGATCGCATTGGTGACCGCCATCAGAGGCGTATGCAAAGCCGGTGTCACGGTCCAGACCACGTGATAGCCCACGTAGATCGCCAGTACGAAGATGATCAGGTTGATCACCGTGTGGTTAACTAATTCCATTGAAGTCTCCTTAGCTGGCCAGATCGACTTGCTCTTGCCCGGTCATCAGGCAGGCGGCGACGATGTCGTCCTGCCGGTCGATGACGAGCTTGCCCTCCTTGTCGAGGATCAGCTTGAGGAAATCGAGCACGTTGCGGGCATACAGCGCCGAGGCGTCGGCAGCCACCATCGCCGCGAGGTTGGTATGGCCGACGAGAATGACGCCATGGCGCTCGACCACTTCGTCGGGAACCGTCAGCGGGCAGTTGCCGCCTTGCGCCGCCGCCAGATCAACCACAACCGAGCCTGGCTTCATCTGCTGCACCGACGCTTCCTGCAGCAGCACGGGCGCCGTGCGGCCAGGGATCAGCGCGGTGGTAATGACGATGTCGGCTTGCTTGGCGCGCTCATGCACGAGCTCGGCCTGGCGGCGCATCCAGTCCGCGGGCATCGGACGCGCATAGCCGCCCGCACCTTGTGCGATCTCGCGCTCCTCGTCGGTCAGGAACGGCACGTCCAGAAACTTCGCACCCAGCGATTCGATCTGCTCCTTTACGGCAGGGCGCACGTCCGAAGCCTCGATCACCGCGCCCAGCCGCCTCGCGGTGGCGATCGCCTGCAATCCGGCCACGCCGGCGCCGAGGATCAGCACGCGTGCGGCCTTGACGGTTCCGGCCGCGGTCATGAG
This sequence comes from Paraburkholderia phytofirmans PsJN, assembly GCF_000020125.1. NCBI lineage: Bacteria > Pseudomonadati > Pseudomonadota > Betaproteobacteria > Burkholderiales > Burkholderiaceae > Paraburkholderia > Paraburkholderia phytofirmans. The sequence goes on along the minus strand of NC_010676.1, from coordinate 306,172 downwards.
CATCGGCATGAAACGCTGGTAGTGATGGGCGGCGACCAGCACGGCCTTGTAGCCTGCGATATTCGCCTGCGACGACAGCACGTCCATGCTCTGCGCACGCGTGGTGCGCGGCGCCGCTTCCAGCGCGAAGGCAATGATGCCCGCGGCGACCATTCGGACCTCGTTCTCCATGTCGAACGGATTGAGCATGCCGACCAGCACGGCGCCGGGCGTCATCATGGCCAGTTCCGCAGGCTCGGGGGCGCGGACTTTCAGGACAAGTCCGGCGCCCATCGCCTCCGAGGCGGTGCCAATGCGGGCGCCGACTGCCTCGTAAGCGGCATCGCGCAGGCTGGCACGCACACCGGCGCCGCTTTGCACGATGACCCGGTGGCCCTGCGCCACATACTTCTTGACCGTCTCCGGCGTGGCGGCTACGCGCGCCTCGCCTTCGCGAATCTCCCTTGGTATGCCTATCAGCATCAACCTCTCCCTGCATTCTTTGCGATGACTCTCGGTCGGCCGGCGCGCTAACTTGCCGGCCGTCGTATCAACTGACTTGCCCGGCCCGCTCAAGCATCGAGTGCAGCAGCACGTTGCAGCCGGCTTCCAGATGATCTGAGCGAGCGTCTTCGATCTCGTTGTGGCTGATGCCGTCCTTGCACGGCACGAAGATCATCCCCGACGGCGCCACGCGAGCGGTGTAGACGGCATCGTGACCGGCTCCCGAGACCACGTCCATGGTCGGATAGCCCAGCGCACCGGTGGCTCTGCGCACAGCATCGACGCACTGCGGATGAAACTCGCACGGCCGGTAGTACGACACACGTTCGATGCCGATGCTCAGGCCGCTTTCCGACTGCGTGCGGTCGATGAAAGCCAGCATCTCGTCATGCATCTGATTCAGCAGCGCATCGTTCACGTTGCGCAGGTCGATGCTGAACTTGACGCTGCCCGGAATCACGTTGCGGCTGTTCGGGAACGTCTGCACGAAGCCCACCGTGCCGCGTCCATAGGGCGGATACCGGTTGGCGATGGCCACCACCTCCTGCATCACGCGCGTCGCCACCTGCAACGCATCCTTGCGAATCGCCATCGGCGTTGGGCCGGCGTGGGCCTCCATGCCCCTCACCTCGCAGTCGTACCACGACAGGCCCAACACGCCCGGCACCACGCCGATTACCTTGCCTTCATCCTCCAGTACGGGGCCCTGCTCGATGTGCGCCTCGAAGTAAGCGCCGAGCGGATGTTTGCCCGGCTCCTCGTCACCGAGGTAGCCAATGGCTTCCAGTTCGTCGCGCACGCGCTTGCCTTCGATGTCGCGCGCCGCATAAGCGTGCTCCAGCGTAAACGCGCCACAGAACACGCCCGACCCCATCATCACGGGCACGAAACGCGACCCCTCTTCATTTGTCCAGATAGCGACCTCGAGCGGGGCGCAGGTCTTCACACCGGCATCGTCGAGGGTGCGCATCACTTCAAGCGCGGCCAGCACGCCATAGTTGCCGTCGAACTTCCCGCCGGTGGGCTGGGTGTCGATGTGGCTGCCCGACGCTACCGGCGGAGCGTCGGGGTCCGTGCCGGCGCGCCGCATGAAGATATTCCCGATTCGATCGACGGTGATCGCGAGACCAGCCGCCCGCCCCCACGAAACCACGAGGTCGCGTCCCTGCTTATCCAGTTCCGTCAGCGCCAGCCGCTTCACGCCACCCTTGGGGGTGGCCCCGATCGCGGCGAGGTCCATCAGTGAGCGCCACAGGCGCTCGCCGTCGATGCGCAAGTCCTTCATCGTTCATCCTTTTTTGTTGTGCCTGCATCCGGGAAAGCGGCTTCTTGCCGTCCCGTGAAGGCGCGGGCTCAGTGACTTTCAGATGTCGGAAAAGTCACTGGCCGTCAGCGTTCGCGAGGCAACGAATATCTCCGGGCGGGCGCTCAGCGGAAGGCCGGAATGATCTTGTCGCCGTATGTCTCGATGATCTGAGCCTCGTCGCCGTTGTCGAGATAGATATTGAACTGTGTCACGCCAGCAGCACGGAGCTTGCCGATCTTCTCGATGTGCTGATCAGGAGTGCCAAGCACGCAGAAGCTTTCAACAACGTCCGGCGTGATGAAGTCGAGGTACGGGTTGTCGCTCTGGCCATGCTTGGAGTAGTCATAACCACGACGTTTTTCAATGTAGGAGGTCAGGCTCTTGGGCACCAGGTGCGAATCCTTGCCATACTTGTCCACGATGTCCGCCACGTGATTGCCGACCATCGCCGGAAACCATTTGGTAGCCTCGATGCACTCGTCCATGTCGCCGAAGTAGGCGGGCGCGGCGGCCTGGACCCGGTATTTCGACATGTCACGTCCAACATCCTTGCCTGCGGCCACGGCCTGGTCAGTGAACCACTTGCACAAGCCCGGATCGGCGATCTGCAGAATCAAGCCATCGCCATGCTCGCCTGCGCACTTGAGTGCGATGGGGCCGTAGGCGGCGATCCACACCGGCAGTTCGTAGCCGGTGGCCCACGGGAGCCTCACCGGCGCCTCGGCGTCTTCATATTTCACCTCGTCGCCGCGCACCATGCCCTTGACGGCGTGAGTAAAGGCCGCCACGCGATCCATCGAGGCCGGCTTCTTGCCCATCACGCGGCGCGAACTGTCACCGCGACCCAAACCGATGTCGATGCGGCCCTTCGATTGCAGGGCCAGGCTGCCGTACAGTGAGGCGGCAAGCGACCACTCGCGCACATCGGGATTGGTCACGCACGGCGCGAAGCGCATCCGGGTGGTGTGCTCCATGCACATGGCCATGGCCACGAACGACTCGCGCCACAGAATGTGGGAGTCATAGAACCAGCAGTAGTCAAAGCCCTGTGCCTCTGCGAGGCGCACCAGCGCGCGAGCGCGGTCGGGCTCCACGAAGCCCTTGAAGCAAATGCCGAATTGCATGTCGTTCCTCCTGAGTGAAAACTTAAAGTGAGTTATGCCGGTAGTCCGGGCGCCCAGATGCGAATGCCGGCATGGCTGAACGGCACCTTCTTGCTGATATTGAGGCGAATCAACAGCGGTGTGATTGCCTCCACGCAACGCGCGGCTAACGCGGGACCGGCGTAGTACGTCCTCACACCGATACGGCCGACCAACTCCATCACCGCCTCGGCGGCTTCGATGTTGTTGCCACACACCAGCACATCGCAATTGATTGGCTGATCGAGATGGTTGAGCGTGTGCGCGGAGACGTTGTGCAGGCCGCCGACCACGCGTACCTTGTCACCCAGTAGGGCCTGCGCAGCCTCGGTGGCCGAACCCTCGGGCGGCATGGTGACGCCCCTGGGGTCGCCAGGCGTGAGCGGCACCACAAGGTCGACCAGTATCTTTCCGTCAAGGGCAGGCGCGACGGTGCGTAGCGTGGCATCGTGGCCAGCATAGGGCACCGCCAGCATGACGATCTGATCGGCAGCAGCCACTGCGTCGCTATTTTCGAAACCATCAATGCGCGCACAGCTCTGTAAGCCTAATAGCTTCGCATTGAGATCGCATGCGATTTCCGCGCTGCGCGAGCCGTCGCGCGAGCCGAGCGCGACATTTATTCCGGCCATGGCGAACCGCAAGGCTAGCCCCTGCCCTTGCGGCCCTGTACCGCCAAGAATGGCTATGTTCATTGGAACAAGTCCTCCTCCAAAGGGCGCACCAGCTGCCTGGCATGAGCGCCGTTGTCGATGTCCCAGCTCAGCCCGCGCACGAGCACCACAGGCGTGAAGCTGTCCTTCCCCATCAGCAGTCCGGCTGCCGCCGCTACCTCATCGGCGAACGCCGGCTGTGAAATCTGCAGCGGACGGCCATAGGCATCCACCCGGCCGATCCAGTCGACGATCACCGGCACGTTGGCCGCGCCGATGGCCACGTTGACCAGCCCGCGCCGCCACGCGCGCCCAAAGGTGTCGCTGATGATCACGCCAGCCTTGATGCCGCCGCGCGCCTCCAGCTTGCGCGCCACCTCGGCCGCGCTGGCGTCGGGGTCGACCGGCAGCAGCAGCATCGTGCCGTCTTCACCGACATTGCTTTCGTCGATGGCGGCGTTGGCGCAGACCCAGCCATGCCGGTGGCGCGTGATCATCAGGCCGTCCGGCCCCACCTTTGCCACCCGCACCACGTCCACAGACTCGTCAAGCATGGCCTGAACCTTGCGGGGATCCTTGTCGCTAACGCTCGCGTACTCCCACGCCATGTGGGATGGGTAGATATCGGCGAGGCGCCGGGTGCGGCCTTCCGCTTTGGACACGATCTTCTGAGCGATCACGACGATGTCGCCGGTCTGCCATTGGCGTCCGGTGCGCGCCATCGCGTCGGCGACCAGGTCACCCACGTCGTCCCCTTCGCGCACTCCCGGAATGCCAGGTAAGGCGACCAGTTCCATGGTGTTGCTTCCCGCGTTCATGGCGGCGCTCCGTTGAATGCGGAGAGGCGGGGGCCACGGCGACACCTGCGCGCGTGGGCGAGTACTAGGCAGTCCTCAGCGGTATCGATATCGCGTGCGAGAAACGGCAGCTGGCAGCGCGCCACGCTGAGTCCGCACTCCAGTCCGCTACGCGTGTGCAGAGCAGCGGACTGCGGGCCGTAGTGAAAGGTGAAACGCTGCGGTGGCGCAAGTGCAAGGAAGTTGGTGCCGCCGTCGTGCGACTCGGCGAGCGTGAGCCCGTGGCGCTGCGACAGCGACAGCATCTGCCGTACCTCGGCGCGCAGCCAGACCGGGACGTCGCCGGGTACGATCACGAGCCGCTCATAGCCGCCAGTCCACGCGTGCTGCAAGGCGAGGCCGGCCGCCGCGCTCAGGCCGGCCTCGCACACCTCGAGCAGCACTCCCGCACCGTGCCGCGCAGCCAGCGGAGCGATCTGTGTCGCGTCATCGGTCACTGCCACCACGTCGAAATCCGGCCAATTGCGGCGGAAGAACGCCAGAGTGCGCTCGAACAGCCGCACCGCGAGCTGCGCGCGCTGGCTGTCGTCCATCGCGGGGGCAAGGCGCGTCTTGGCGCGCGCTGGCGCTTTCATCGGAATGGCGAGAAGCGTCTTCATATCGTGACCTCCTTTTGCATCTCCCCATGGATGCTCTGGCGCGCGGGAAGGCCATCGCGCACCCATGCCAACAGGGTGCGGGCAAGCCGGACTGAAGCCGGACAAGACGAAATCCGGGTTTCGGCGCTGAGCACCGCCAGTCCCCGCGCCTGCAAGCCTGCGCTATCGGCCGCGTCGTCGGTATGGATCACCAGCCCGTGGAGCAAACCCTCATAGCGCTTCGCGATGCCGGCGTTGCCGCCCGGCAGGCCCATGTCATCCAGCATCCGGTCCAGCGGCCCCTTCACGGCCTTGCCACCGATCAACGGCGACACGGCGACGCAGGGCGCCCCCGAGGTCTGCAGGGCCTCGCGCAAGCCGCCGAGTGCGAGCATCGGTTCGATCGACAGCAGCGGATTGGAAGGGGCGATCACGATGAGGTCCGCCTGCTCAATCGCGCGCAGGACCTCGGGTGTTGCGCAGCGGTCCTCCGCACCGCAGTAACGCACCTCGCGCACGGGCGGCGCAGCGCGGTGGGCGACGAACCATTGCTGGAAGCGCAGCGGGCCCTCATCGCAGACGATTTCCGTCGGTACAGGAGCGTCACAGGCCGGCAATAGATAGCCCGGCACGCCGAAGCGGGCACTAGCCTCGGCCATCACACTCGTCAGGCTCTCGCCGAACGCGAGTCGCCATGTGCGCCAGACATGCAGGCCCATATCTGCGTCGCCCAGCTTCATCCACACCGGCGCGCCAAGTTCACCGAGCACACCGAGGGCGCGGGTGTTGTCGCCCTCCACGCCCCAGCCCTGCATCGGATCGACCTTGCCGCTCAGCGTATAGAGCAGGGTGTCGAGGTCCGGACAGACACGCAGCCCGTAGAAATCCTCGTCGTCGCCGATATTGGCGACGATGCTCAGGCTGCCGGTTGCAAGTTCGGCGCTCAGCCCGAGGGCCATGCGGGCGCCGCCCACGCCACCGGCCAGCAGTACGATGCGAGCGGGATAGCCGGTGTCACGCATGAGCGAGCTCCTCGTTGTCGCATCCTGCCTGCGGCCGGTTGCGCAAAAACCGGATCGGATCATAGGCACGCGCCTTCAGCGGCGGCAGCGCCACCGGATCATGGTCGACGTAGCGCTCGAGTGGGACGTACAACGTGCTGCGGCGCACCGGCTCGCGCCCGGCGTCGCGGATAATGCTCACCATCTCGGCCGCCGTGATTTCCTCCCCGAACGACGCGCCCGCCGACCGGGAGATCGATTCGTCCATCAGCGTGCCGCCAAAGTCGTTGGCGCCGGCAGCCAGCAGCGCCTGCCCTGTCTGCGGTCCTAGCTTGACCCACGACACCTGAATGTTGTCGATCCAACCCGCCAGCATCAGGCGGGCGATCGCGTGCACCTTGATATGCTCGACCAGCGTGGCACCGGCACGCACGCCAGGGATCTCGTGCTCCATGTACAGCGGCGCCTCGCTGTGCACGAAGCCCAGTGGCACAAATTCGGTGAAGCCCCCAGTCTCCTTCTGGATGCTGCGCAGCAGGTCGATATGCGCGGCCCAATGGCCGGGCCCATCCACGTGCCCGTACATCATGGTCGACGTACTGCGCAGGCCCACGCCATGCGCGGCACGGACGATTTCCACCCACGCCTGGGCGGACAACTTGTTGCGCGTCAGCTGACGGCGCACATCGGTATCGAGAATCTCCGCCGCCGTTCCTGGAATAGAACCCAAACCGGCGGCCTTAAGCTCGCGCAGGTAGTCGGCGGCCGCCTGGCGGCGCTTTTTCGAGCCGTACCATATCTCGAACGGCGAGAATGCGTGGATATGCATCTCGGGCACTCGCGCCTTGATCGCCGCGAGGATGTCGAGATAATGGTGATCCGTCAGGTCTGGATGCAGTCCACCCTGGATACAGACCTCGGTGGCGCCGCGCTGCCTGGCCACATCCGCGCGCCTTGCCACTTCGTCCATCGACAGCAGTTCCGCGCCCTCCTCCTCGCGCCGCTTGGCAAAGCCGCAGAAGCGGCACCCCATGTAGCAGACGTTGGTGAAGTTGATATTGCGGGTGACCACAAAGCTGACGACGTCGCCAACGCGCTCGCGCCGTACATGGTCGGCGGTGGCGACCACCGCCTTGAGGTCTTCGCCATCGGCCTCGAACAGGACTCGTCCTTCGTCGCGGGAAATCTCCGCGCCTTCCAGATGGCGCGACAGAATGAAACGCACAGGGGCGGACGCCGCGCTCAATAGTGCAGACGGGTCGTCGCCGTTGCGACGGGCGGCCAGGAAATCCAGCCAGTCACGATCGGTCATCGCATTCATGCCGCGCACTCCGCGGAAGCCGCCATTGGCATGGCTTCGTACTGATGCAGTGCAAGCCCGTCGGGGCGCGCCTGGCAACCCAGTGCCCGCGCGGGCGCGGCCCCGACGAAGTCCGGCTGGCACAGATAGCGCGGATAGACCGTCAGCCGCTCGGCGAGCCCGAGACCGCGGCCGTGGCTGCGGCGCGCGACATCATGGATGGCCGGCCAGGCACGCTCGGGGTTGATGTAATCGGCCGTCACCGGCGAGATGCCCCCCCAGTCATTAATGCCGGAATCAAGATAGTCCTCGAAGGCTTCGGCCAGGTTGGGCGGAGCCTGCAGAGAGATATCAGTCGGCAGGAGCAGCCGCGCCACGGCCAGCGTGCGCAGCATATCTTCGTGGCCGGGCTCATTCCATGTCGCCATCATCGTGCCTGGCTTGGCGCGAAAGTTCTGCACGATGACTTCCTGGATATGCCCGTGGCGCGTATGCAGTTCGGCAATCGCGAGCAGGCTATCGATCCGTTCGACCCATGTTTCACCGATGCCGATCAGAATCCCGGTGGTGGTCGCGATCCGCTCCACACCAGCCATGTCGAGCGTGCGCAGACGCTGCACCGGCACCTTGTCGGGACAGGCGTAGTGCGCCATGCCCCGCTGCACCAGCCGGCGGCTAACGTTTTCCAGCATCAGACCGACACTGCCGCACACCGCCTTGAGCCTGACGATCTCGGCACGCGTCAGCGTGCCGGCGTTGACGTGCGGAATCAGCGAGGTCTCCGCCAAAATCCGCTCGCTCATCGCAATGACATAGTCCATGGTGGTGGCGTAGCCGAGCGCATCGAGCACCGCGCGGGCCTGCGGATATACCAGCTCGGGCTTCTCGCCGAGCGAGAAAAGCGCCTCCTTGCATCCGAGAGCCTCGCCTCGGCGCGCAATCGCCATGACCTGATCCGGAGCCAAGTAGCCTGCGCCAGGTTCGTCAGGCTGGCGCGCGAACGTGCAGTACCCGCACTTGTCCCGGCACAGGTTGGTCAGCGGAATGAACACCTTGCGGGAATAGGTTACCGTTGCGCCCCACGCTTTCTCGCGCACACGGCACGCCCTGCGCATTAGCTGGTGCAGTTCGCCCGCGCTCACCTGGTCTAACGCAATTGCCTCGGCTCTGGAAAGCATACTGTCCCTCCCCTGCATGTCTTCAAAAGTGTGCGTCTCTGTGTACGGCGCACAAACCACAACACCGTCAGGCGGCCGACTGCCGCTTGCGTTGCAACGCGTCGAATATCGGGCCGAACGGCTTGCGTTCGACGTAGCGCCCGGCCCCCTTCACCGCGCGCAGGTCGCCCTGCGCGTAGACCACCTTGCCGTTGCTCACCGTATGACTTGGATTACCGCGTACGACGCGGCCCTCGAACACATTGAATCCACCCCTCGCGTGCTGCGTGCGTGCCGAAATCGTGCGCGTAGCCTCTGGGTCCCACACCACCACGTCGGCATCGGCGCCGACGGCGATGACGCCCTTGCGCGGATACATATTGAAGATTTGCGCGACATTGGCCGACGTGACCTTGACAAACTCCGAAGGGGTCAGGCGCCCGCCGTTGACGCCCGTGTCCCAGATCACCGACATGCGGTCCTCGACCCCGCCGCAGCCGTTGGGGATCCGGGTGAAGTCGTCGCGTCCCGTCGCTTTCTGCGCGGCGCAAAAGGTACAGTGGTCGGTCGCGGTGGTATGCAGGCTGCCGGCCTGCAAACCGTTCCACAACGCAGCCTGGTGCGCCTTCGAACGGAACGGCGGGCTCATCACGTGGCCGGCGGCGAAGTCGAAGTCAGGGTGCGTGTACACAGAGTCGTCGATCACCAGATGTCCGGCCAATGCCTCACCGAAAACCCGCTGGCCGCGCGATCGGGCCAGCGCGATTGCTTCCACCGACTCGGCGCACGACACGTGCACGATATAGAGAGGGGTGTTCATGACGTTGGCGATAGCGATCGCGCGCTGCACTGCCTCGGTCTCCACCACAGGTGGGCGCGACAGCGGATGCGCCTGCGGGCCTGTCACACCGGCCTGCAACAGTTCCTGCTGCAACTGGAAGACCAACTCCCCGTTCTCGGCATGAACCGTTGGCACCGCGCCGAGTTCAAGCGCGCGGCGGAAGCTCTTCACCAGGATCTCGTCGTCCGCCATGATGGCGTTCTTGTACGCCATGAAGTGCTTGAAGCTGTTGACGCCGTGCTGGTTGACGAGCGTCCCCATGTCGGCGTGCACCGATTCGTCCCACCACGTCACGGCGACGTGAAAGGTGTAATCGCTACAGGCCTGTTCGGCCCATCCGCGCCACTTTTTGAATGCCCCCATCAGCGATTCCTGCGGGGACGGAATCACGAAGTCCATGATGGTGGTGGTACCGCCCGCCAGCCCCGCGGCGGTGCCGGTGAAAAAGTCGTCGGCGGTCACGGTGCCCATGAACGGCAGCTGCATGTGCGTATGTGGGTCGATGCCGCCGGGCATCACGTACTGGCCGCCGGCGTCGATCACCTCGGTATCGGCTCCCGCCGCGAGGCCCGTGCCGACGGCCACGATCCTGCCTTTTTCGCACAGCACGTCAGCACGTGTCTCGCCGTCGGCATTGACGACCACGCCGCCTCGAATCAGTACGCTCATTTCAGGCTCCCGGTCTGACGGCAGTGCTCAGTTATGCTGAGGAAACGCGAACTCGGCGCCAGCGGTGATGGTGTCCGGCCACCGTTGCATCACGGCCTTGTGACGCGTGTAGAAGCGCACACCCTCCGGTCCGTAGATGTGGTGGTCGCCGAACAGGCTGCGCTTCCAGCCGCCGAAGCTGTTGAACGCCATCGGCACCGGCACCGGCACATTCACACCGACCATGCCAATCTGCACCTGCCGCGTGAACTCGCGCGCCACGCCGCCGTCGCGTGTGAACACAGCCACACCGTTGCCGTACTCGTGGGCATTGATAAGCTCGACGGCTGCTGCCACGTTCGGCACGCGCACCACGCACAGGACCGGCCCGAAGATTTCCTCGCGGTAGACCGTCATCTCGGGCGTCACGTGGTCGAACAGCGTGCCGCCGACGAAAAAGCCGCTTTCACGTCCCGGCACGCGGTAATCGCGCCCGTCCACCACCAGCGTGGCGCCGTCAGCGACACCGGCACCGATCAGCGACTCGATTCGCTCTCTTGCCGCCGCCGTGATCACTGGGCCCATCTCTGCGCCTGGCGCGGTGCCGTCGTCAATCTTCAGCGCGCGGGTACGCTCGGCCAACGCAGCCACCAGACGATCGCCGACATCACCGACTGCCACCGCCACCGAGATCGCCATGCAGCGCTCCCCCGCAGAACCGAAGGCCGCGCCGATCAGCGCGTCGGTCGCCATGGCCATATCGGCATCCGGCATCACGACGAGGTGGTTCTTCGCGCCGCCCAGCGCCTGCGCCCGCTTGCCATTCGCGCTGGCGCGGGCATACACGTATTCGGCGATGGGAGTCGAGCCGACGAAGCTGACCGCCTGCACCTCGGGGTGGTCCAACAACGCGTCGACCACGGCCTTGTCGCCCTGCACGACGTTGAAGACACCGTCGGGCAGGCCCGCTTCCTTCAGCAGCTCGGCGTGCAACAGCGAGCACGATGGATCGCGCTCAGAGGGCTTCAGCACGAAGGTGTTACCGCAGGCCAGCGCGATCGGGAACATCCACATCGGCACCATCGCCGGGAAGTTGAACGGTGTGATACCTGCCACCACACCCAGCGGCTGACGAATCGACCAGGCGTCGATGCCGCGAGAAATCTGGTCACTGAACTCGCCTTTCAGCAGATGCGGGATGCCCACCGCAAACTCGACCACCTCGAGACCGCGCGCCACTTCACCTCGGGCGTCGTCCAGCGTCTTGCCATGTTCGCGCGTCAGCATCTGCGCAAGCGTATCGGTGTGCTGCTGCATCAGTTGCAGATACTTCGCCAGAATGCGCGCACGGGCCAGCGGCGGACGGGCCGACCATGCCGGAAAGGCGGCGGCCGCGGCGCCGACCGCAGCATGGATATCCTCTGCCGAGCCCATGGCCACCTGCGCCACGGCCTCGCCAAGCGCCGGGTTGAACACAGCCTGTGTCTCGGCATTGCGCAGGCTGGCAGTGCGCTGGCCGTTGATAAAGTGCGAAATAGTTTCTAGGTTCGTCATGTGTGTCTCGATTCAGGAATAGGGCGCGTTAGCGTTGTGAGTCGCTCAGTCCAGCGCGCGCAGGATCGCGGCGATCTTTTCGAACATTTCGTCGATGTGCGTCTTCTCGAGTACCAGCGGCGGCGACAGCGCGATCGTGTCGCCCGTGACGCGGATCAGCAGGCCGTCGGCAAAGGCGCGCCTGAACGCATCGAAGGCACGCGCGCCGATTCGGCCCGGGATCGAATCCAGCTCGATCGCCGCGATCAGGCCGAGATTGCGAAGGTCCTTCACGTGCGGCAGTCCCTTCAGCGCGTGCACCGCGTCCTCCCAATAGCCGGCAATGCCACGGGCATGCGCCAGCACGTCGCACTCCGCAAAAATATCGAGCGAAGCGAGGCCCGCTGCGCAGGCCAGCGGATGCCCCGAGTAGGTATAGCCATGGAACAGTTCGATGCCGTCGGGGCCGTGCATGAAGGCGTCGTGCACGTGCGACTTGACGAACACCGCGCCCATCGGCACCACGCCGTTGGTGAGACCCTTGGCCGAAGTGATCATGTCGGGTTCGACATCGAAGTAGTCGGCTGCAAACGGTGTGGTGAGGCGGCCGAAGCCGGTGATGACCTCATCGAAGATCAGCAGAATGCCGTGCGCAGTGCAGATCTCCCGCAGCCGTTTCAGGTAGCCTTTTGGCGGCACCAGCACGCCGGTCGAACCCGCCACCGGCTCCACGATCACGGCGGCGATAGTGGAAGCGTCGTGCAGCGCAACGATGCGCTCGAGATCCTCGGCCAGATGCGAGCCCCACGTCGGCTCGCCGCGCGTGTAAGCGTTGTGCTCGAGGTTGTAGGTGTGCGGCAGATGGTCCACGCCAGTCAGCAGCGAGCCGAAGCCCCTGCGATTGGCGGAGATCCCGCCAACCGAGATGCCGCCGAAGCCGACGCCGTGATAGCCGCGCTCGCGACCGATCAGGCGGGTACGCGTCGCGTCGCCGCAGGCGCGGTGATAGCCGATGGCAATCTTAAGCGCGGTATCGACGGACTCCGAGCCTGAGTTGGTGAAGAAGACCTGGCCGAAGCGATTGCCGCTGTAGTCGATCAGGCGTTCGGCGAACGCGAACACGGCCGGATGACCCACCTGGAACGACGGACCATAGTCGAGCGTGGACACGGCTTCCTGCACAGCCTTGACGATCTTCGGCTGACGGTGGCCCAGTGGCACGCACCACAAGCCCGCCGTGGCGTCGAGCACCGGCTTGCCGTCGATGTCCTTGTAGTACATGCCTTCCGCCGACACCAGCATGCGTGGATGCTGCTTGAAGTCGCGGTTCGCGGTGAATGGCATCCAGTAGGACCCAAGGGCGGGTCCGCTGCTTTTCTGCATTGTGGGTGTCTCCAGTAGCGCGCTGCGCCCGTGGCCTGTATGACGTAAGGCCGGCGGCGCAGAGTGCCTGTTTTGGAATAATCGCCCTACACGGAGGCGATGGAATGATCGTACGGAGGGTTGCGCGCGGCGGACATGGACGGCAAGGCGATTTGTCTGCATACCGTCCTTGTCGGGTAGGACCACTGTGCAGAGAGCGGCAGCAACACAGTCGAAAATCGATGCTGTAATCCGTTCACCGACACGGAGAAGCGGCGCCCCTGGATAATATGAATACCTAATTAAATGATTCACGTCGTTGCCCTGACGTCATCAACCCTGTTTAGACACCATCCCTACGGAACACAATGGCCCATGGCTTCGAGTGCGAGGTCCCAACGGCTCCGCTTCTCGATCTGCTGCTTGGCCAGCATCAGGCTTTTAGGTTCGTTCAGTGCCAGCGCGCCGCACAACTGGTCGCCCTTCCGGTAGTAGGCAAGGAAATGTCCTTCCCCGTACGAACCCTTGACGATCTTCACCTCGTCCGCGACTTCCGAGCCAGCAAACTGGATGCGCTTGCCATATTGATCCGACCAGAAGTAGTTGCTGCCGACGAAGGGGGTTCTGCCTTCATGGCCCGCCAGAATGTTTCGCGCGACGTGGCGGCCTTGCTCAGCGGCATTGGTCCACTGCTCGCAACGCATACCGCGTCCGAACAGGCCGTTCGGCCACCAGGCCACGTCACCAGCCGCGTAAATGCCCGGAGGTCCCGCCGATAGCGCTGCATCGCACACGATGCCATTCGCGAGCTCAAGGCCCGAACCTTCGAGCCAGCCGATATTCGGTGTCGAGCCAATGCCGATGACCAGGATGTCGCACGCGATACGCTCGCCGTTAGTGAGCAGCAATTCCTCGACGCGCCCATCGCCGAAGATCTCCGCGATGGACACACTACAGAGCAATCTCACACCATGGTCTGCGTGCAGCGCGGACAACATTCCACCCATCTCCGGTCCGACGGCACGCTCCAGCGGAGTGGCTGCCAGGTTGACGATGGTCGTTTCCAGTCCAAGGGAGCGCGCGCACGACGCGACTTCCGCGCCGATGAAGCCGGCGCCCAGGATTACCACCCGCGGCGCTCCGCTCCGGAGTGCCGCGCGAAGCCTGAGCGTGTCCTCGATGCGGCCCAGCGTGTAGATTCCGTCGCAATTCGACTTCAGGGGGAAGGAACGTGGGGAGGCACCCGTGCAGATAAGCAAGTCGTCGAAGGCAATCGCGGACCCGTTCGCCACCACCTCACGTTCGAGGATGCGCAGCTCGGTCGCCGGGTGGGACAGGTACATGTCCACCTGGTGGTCGCGATAAAACGCGTCGTCCCTATACTGGACTTCGTCGAACTCCTTCGCCCCAAGCAGCACATCCTTCGAAAGCGGCGGCCGGTCATACGGCAAGTGCGGTTCCGCCGTCACGATCGCGATCCTGCCGTCATGCCCTCCCCGCCTTAGTTCTTCGGTACAGCGCAGTGCGGCGAGGCCGCCGCCGACGATAGCTACCCGCCGGCTCGTTGACTTGATCGCATTCTGCATGGTGCCTCCTGCTGTTTCGTTACTCAGTGCGGCACAAGTCCGTCAGGCGAATGGCCTCGACCGGGCAGCACGCCTTCGCGTCTTGCGCTTCCTTGATATCGCCGGGGCTGCTGCATTCGCTCTTTATCACCATCAGGCGCGAGTTCCCGTCGAGATCGAAAAGGGTCGGCGCGAGGGAAACGCACATGCCCGCACAGATGCACTTCTTCATGTCAACTTCGACTCTCATTTGACGCTCTCCTGATGGAGGTGGATCACCGGCTTGGTCAGTTCTCTCGCGAGTTCGAGCAGCCACATGCGGTATTCGACCGAATACTTGTCGACGCCCTTGACGTGCATCTCCTTGGTCAGGTCTTCCGGCAGTTCCTCCGGACGCTGCGACTCAACAACCCATCTGTCCTGGTCGTAGATAAGCTTGACGAAGTCACCGAGTTCTTCATTCGCCTTGGCCTTGTCGCCGAAATCACGGTGCGAGACAGTGAAGTTGCGGGTCTTCCTGGGGCCCATTGGCGTCGGGTGGAACAGCAGGTGGTATCTGTTCCCGTCCTGGAACGAGATGTCGTACACGCAGGTTAGCGGCATGAACACACGCCATTTGAAGTACATGCGCAGATACGGATCGGCCGGCTTGTCTTTCCCGCCCCATGCTGCCGAGTCGATCGGCACCCGCACCCACGCGCCTTCTCCCTGGACGTTCTCGAGCTTGTTGCCGTTGCGGAATACGTCGTGCGGCGGCACCTGCGGAACGGTACGGTCCGCGAGAAAGCCATCGTGAAGGATCGCGAAGTGCGAGTAGTCGGTGTAGTTCTCGACACGGCGAGGGGCGCTGCAGTCCCAATCTTCCGCCGGCGAGACGGCCACGTAGTGAAACTCGGGGTTATCCCAGACCGGATAGTCCGGCAGCGGGAAATGCGGCTTGTCCTCCAGGCAAGCCCATACCATGCCGTACTTCTCGACCGATAGGTACTTGCGGGTTCGGGCGCGCAGCTGCCCGGCAAGGTCGGGACGCTGCGGCGCGAGCGTCAGCTCGCCCTCCTGGTCGAATTGCCACCCGTGGTACGGGCACTCCAGACGGCAGCCATCACGGACATGTCCGAGAGAAAGCCGCGTGCCGCGGTGCGGACAAATATCGTCGAATACCGAGATTTCGCCGTTGAGCCGCACGATCACGATGTCCTTCTCCAGCAGGGTAAAACCGACAGGCTTGTCGGTGACCTCGTGCGAGTAAGCGACGACATGCCAGAAGTGGCGAAGCGAACGATATACCCTCGCCTCACCCTCGACGTCTAATTCGTTTTCCCGGGTCAGAACCGGGACTTCTTTTACGTTCCCAACAGTCACTTCTTGTCTCCTTGATATGTGCGGACGCGAGCGTAGTGGGCGCACGGCGTGCCTGCGCCCACTGGCGCCGCCATCCGGGATTGCTTGCGCCGATGCGCAAGCAGAGTTTCTCGACAGGCTGAGTTCCGCGCGTCAGCTTTTCTGCGAGGCAGTGAAGTTCTCGAACAGCCACCGGCGGTACTCGATCGAAACGATGTCGGAGCCGCGTACCGGAGTCTCGCGATCGTCCCGGTTTTCCCCGTTGAAGCTGAACCACTTCGGCCGCTGCGACTCGATGATGGCCTTGTCCTCGCCGAGGATCGTGTCTTCCAGTTCAATGAAGAACCGATCCTCCATCGGCTCCGTGCGGAAGTCCCGCGCCTGCCACCAGAAGATGCGAGTAAGGTCCTCTGTAACCGGCGATGCGCTCATGAAAAGCACGTACCGCTTGTCGTTCGGCATGCGGAAACTCGCGTGCACCGTCGCCGGCAAGAAGATGTGATATGCGTTGACCGGCGTCACCCTATCCGTTTCCCGTACGGGGAACAGGAACTTGTAAAGGTCGGGATTAGGCGGCAGATAGCCGCTACGGTCGAAGCGCAACACGTGGCCTTCGCGCCAGACCTTGACCGTCTCCACGGCGGGGTTGTCGCGGGCGCCGATGGTGCCGTCGTGCACGTAGGGAAAATGGGCGAAGTCGACGAAATTTTCGAGGCGGCGCGGCGCGCTGGTCGCCCATTCGTAGCTCGGTCCCTGCTGGATGCGAAAGCTTGGATCGCTCAGTTCCGGGAAATCCGGCAGCGGTGCGATCGGCTTTTCGAGTGCCACCCAGATGATCCCGACATGCTCGGCCGCGTAGTAGCAATCGATCGAGACATTCATGCCTTCGGTCAGCTCTTCCCGCGCCGGAACCCGGACGCACTTTCCGCCGCCGTCGAATTGCCAGCCGTGGTACGGGCATTCGATCTTGCCATCCACGACTTCACCCAGTGCGAGCGCCGTGCCTTTGTGCGGACACCGTCCATGCATCGCGCGGACTTCGCCATTGAGCCGCGCAATGACCACAGACTCGCCCAACAGCGTGACACCGAGTGGTTTGTCCTTCAGCTGGCCCGAATAGGCGACGGCGTGCCAGTATTTGCGCATCGCGGTGAAAAGCTCCGGCACTTCGCCCTTTTCGACGTTAATTTTGATATCCGCAAGATTCGTCATATCGATTGTTCTCTCATCAAATGAAAATAGGCGATGCCTTCAATCAATCGGCTTACACCCTTGCACTCGCCACAAGTTGCTTTTGCCTCACAGCCGTCGCTCTATATATCCAGAGTCAACGCTTCGCCCTTGCACCGTGACACGCAGATCATCATGGTCTGGTTCGATGCGCGCTCCGCCGGCGTCAGCACGTGATCTCGATGGTCAGGCACGCCTTCGACCACCCTGGTTTCACACGTCCCGCAAATGCCTTGCCGGCAAGAAGACAGCATGGGTACCCCGTTCTCCCTCAGCACTTCGAGAATCGAACGGTTTGGCGGCACCACCAGGGTCTTGCCCTGCCTTGACAGCGTGACAGTGAACGCCCCCTCGGCCTCACCCAGGGTGTCAGCAACTGGCGCCTTGAAGTACTCGAGGTGAACCCGCTCCGGCGGCAAGCTGGCAAACGTCGTCGAAAAGGCATCCATCAACGGCGCCGGGCCGCAGCAGTAGAAGTCCGAATCCGGTCGGTGCGCGGCCCGGACATCGCCCAGATTCAGGGACGTCACCCCCGCTTCGCCGTCGAAAACACAATGAAGTGCGCGATCTGGGTAAGTGGTTGCTGCCAGCTCCTTTAATTCACTCAGGAACGCAGCCCTGGCTGGCACACGGGCGCAGTAATAAAAGTCCCAACTGAGTCCAAGTTGGCACAGCCGCCGGACCATCGCCAGCAAAGGCGTTACGCCAATTCCTCCGGCGATGAGAACCGAGTGCACCGCTGCCTCATTCAGCGGAAAGTAATTGCGCGGCGCACTCACGATCAGGCGGCTGCCGAGCGCCACGGAATCGTGCATGGACATTGAACCGCCGGCGCCGCCTGGATCGCGCTGGACGGCGATCACGTACCGGTGGCGCTCAAGCGAGTTTGTCAGTGAGTATTGCCTTGTCATGCCGTGTGAGAGATGCACGTCAATATGCGCGCCGGCTGTAAATGGCGGCAGCTCCCCGCTAACCGGCCAAAGCTCGAACGAGCGCACGGTTTCCGCTTCAATCCGGATGCCGCGCACCTCGACTTCAAACGTCTCCGATGATTTCATCGCTCCTCCAGATGCTCAGAGCAGGACATTATTGATTCGGAATACGTTACGTTCCGGGTCGAGCAGAACCGCCTGATACCAGTGATAGTAGGTTTCATATGGCGCTTTGATCAGCGTGGCGCCAGCCGCGATCGCCACGGGCACCAGCTTGTCCACGGCCTCTTTCGTATCGACGTCGAAGTTAAGCAGAAACTTGATACCGCTGGTTTCACTGAACTGCGCGAGTTGCAGTAATTCGTATGCCTCATGCGCATTGAAGCCAATGCAGCTCTTTCCGGTGTCGAGCCCGCGGAAGATTGGCGACCGAATCGATTCGATTTCCTGGAAGCCGAACACCTGCTGGTAGAAAGCGCTGAGCGCCACGATATCGCGGGTGAAGATGTTGACGTAAGACAGATCTGCCATGTTCTTTTCCTCGGACTGTCCCTCTGATTGCGCCACGGGCGCTATCACGTTGAAGCGATTTTGTGCATGCTGCACAATCAAAATCGTCACGAA
This sequence comes from Paraburkholderia phytofirmans PsJN, assembly GCF_000020125.1. Taxonomy (NCBI): domain Bacteria; kingdom Pseudomonadati; phylum Pseudomonadota; class Betaproteobacteria; order Burkholderiales; family Burkholderiaceae; genus Paraburkholderia; species Paraburkholderia phytofirmans. Next base: position 287,619 of record NC_010676.1, on the reverse strand, counting down.
CATGTTCAGTACGATCTCCTTTTCTCAAACGTTTCGGATCGGGCCATTGAACGTGCAGGCCGAAAGATCTGCACAGTGGACGTGCATCAAAACGCATGGGGCCGTCACTAGCAAGAAGCAACTGCCGGGCAAGAGAAACTCGACATAGACCAGTCGCGGCCGGGCATTTACACACTGCGTACGATTGACGACGCCCTGGCCATCAATGAGAAGATTCTGCCTGGCGTCAGAGTGGTAATCGTCGGTGCAGGCTTCATTGGATCCGAGGTGGCTTCGAGTGCTGCGGCGAGTGGCGCGCAGGTGGTCCTGCTGAAAATCGCCGAGACTGCGATGTCCCGTGCAGTCTGTGCGCGCCTTGGGCCTTGCGTTGGGCCAGTTGCACAAGGAGTTCGGTGTCGGTCTGGTGTGTAATGCACGCGTGACTGGCTTCGGAGGAGAAATCCGCGTTCAATCAGTCCGGCTGGCGGATGGCCGGGAACTGCCGGCCGATATCGTGGTGGTTGGCATTGGCGTGTTGCCGAACACGGAGTGGCTAGCGGATTCCGGCTTGAGGCTTACGATGGGATTCTGCGTGACGGGACGCTCAATGCAGGACCAGAAGCGGTATACGCTGCCGGCGATGGCGTGGCGTGGCCAACCGAATGGTGGGCGGCGTCATGCGGGCAGAGCAATGGCTCATCGCGGCGGACCAGGGAATGCACGCTGCGAAGAACCTGTTGGCCTGCGGCGCGCAGGCCCGACCATTCTCGACCATACCTTGCTTCTGGAGCGACCAATACGACCGCCGCATTCAGGTTGCCGGGCAAAGCGTTTCACCTTTTCACCATCGCTCAGATATCAGCCCTTGCGCCTTTCCGCATGGCACATTTGCCGTTTGTGATTCATCCGCGGCGCCGCCGTTCGCACAGCCGCGGACGCGTTGGGTTCACCGGCTGAGTCCGCCGGGCCTGTCTGCATATGAGGTCGGCGTGAGGGGGCCCCACCAAAGCGAGCGTTCCAATTGTGAAACGGAGCGTATTTTTATCCCCCTGTTTCAATGGGCTAGCCGTCGATAGAATCTCCTCAAGATGCAATTTCAGCTGAAGGCATCGCAGTTGAACTGCATAACAAAACTACAGTCGGAGACTCCCATGATTGCTTACGCACCACCATCGGCGGCACACGTACCTGCGAACAACAAGATCTCGGCCAACGACTGTGAAGCGACAACATTGTCCATTGCATCCTCGCCTAGACGTGAATGGACGCTGCTGGAACTACTGCGGATCGAGCGTCAACGAGGTGTGAGCCTTGTCAAGCAGATCGTTGCCAGCCTCGACGCCTTGGTCGACTCGGGGCGGCTCCGTCCGGGAACGAAGACACCGTCGGTGCGGGAGCTTGCAAAATCCCTTGACGTCAGCACCTTTACAGTGGCCGAGGCATACGATGTGCTGGTCTCCCGGGGCGTACTGAGTTCGCGGCCCGGCTCCGGGTACTTCGTCACTTCGCGCGCCGCGCACGTGACAGCATTGCTGGATGAGCCGCCGAAAAGAAAGGAAGCGGCCTCAGGCTCATGGCTGCCGGTGCTGGTGTGGAACCAGGACCCGGACCTGCAGCCGGTTGGTTCCGGTGTGCTTCCGCCGGAGTGGTGTAGCGAGAGCACGCTGCTACAGGCGGTCAGGCAGGCCATCAAGATGCCCGCTGAGCGTCTGGTCGGCTACGGTCATCCGCTCGGCTTCCAGCGCCTCCGCCAATTGCTCGCCCGCGGATTTACCGAGCGATTCTGCCCTGTCTCGCCGGAGCAGATCATTCTCACGAACGGGGTATCGCACGGTCTCGACCTTGTCGTCCGAACCATTCTGCAGCCAGGTGACACGGTATTTGTCGAAGAGCCCGGTTACTTCAACACCAACCATCTTCTGCGCAGCCACGGCGTGCGCATGCTTGGCGTTCCTCGGGGAGCGGATGGACTGCACGTCGATAAGCTGGCCGCGATGGCCGCGGAGCACCGGCCCAAGGCGATTTTTCTCAGTTCGGTCTTGCAGAATCCACTTTCGTCCACTTTGCCGGCTTCGCAGGCCTACCGGGTCATCGCGTTGGCCGAGCAATACGATTTCCTCATCGTCGAAGACGATATCTATCGCGATCTCGCTTCGCCTTCGGACCCCTCCTTGACATCACTGGATGGGTTGAATCGTGTGATCTGCCTGGGCGGCTTCTCCAAGACTATCGCCCCATCCTTGCGAACAGGATTCATTCTTTGCCCTGATCATCTGGTTTCCGGTATCGTCCGGACGAAGATGGCATCCGGCCTGACGACATCGGAATTGAATGAGCGATGCATATATGAGGTCTTGGCAGATCCGGGCCACCGCCGTTATATCGATCGACTGCGGATGCGCCTCGCAAACGACCGCGAGCAATTTCTTTCGTTTCTGTCCGAAGTCGGCATAACCCCTCTCGCCACGCCCCGCGGTGGACTCTTCGTCAGTGCCGGATGGCGAATCCAGCCAACCGCCCAGTTCAATGCGGAACTGATCACAGCAGAAGCCAGGGCGGCAAAGATTGCCCTCGTCGGAGGTGATTTATTTATGCTCTCGCCATCCACGGACAGCGTCTGGTTTCGCTTTAATGTCGCTTATTGTGGTTCGCCGGAACTCCAGCACTTTCTCCGAGGCATCTCCGCGCGTGTGCCGAAGGCGTGAGTTGGTGCGCCTTTTTCATTGATCAGGCCACACATCGAACATGATCAGTCAGCCGGGCCAGCACGCCGATTGAAATTGCAGCGGGTCCGTTGCTGCACCTCACCAGCATCAATCGCGTCAATGAGTAGTGGCACCCACACATCGTAAAACGGTCGCCACTACCCGCTCGGTCAAAACGCCAAGGCGCTCTGTGGTCGACCAGTCAACGCAATGCTCCTGCGTGGTGCGCGATATGCTCGCCGATGAAATTGCTTATGAAGTAATAGCTATGGTCGTAGCCAGGGCGCAAATTTAGTCGCAGCGGATGGGCCGCCGCCTCGCAAGCCGCGCGAAGCAATTGCGGTTTCAACTGCTCCTCAAGGAACTCGTCGCCCTCGCCTTGATCCACCAGCAATGGCAAGCGCTCGACTGCGCTCTTCAACAGTTCCACCGTGTCATACTGCTTCCACACTTCACGATCTTCGCCCAGGTAAGCCCTGAATGCCTTCCTGCCCCACGGCACCTCGGTTGGCGCGACGATCGGCGAGAAAGCCGACACACTTCGGTAGCGGCCTGGGTTGCGTAGTGCAATTGTCAATGCGCCGTGCCCGCCCATCGAGTGCCCGCTGATTGCACGCGCGCCGTTGGCTGGGAATTCGGCCTCGACTAGCGCCGGTAACTCGTCGACCACGTAGTCATACATGCGGTAATGTGTCGCCCACGGCTCCTGCGCAGCGTTGATGTAGAAACTCGCTCCCTTGCCGAGGTCGTAACCCGGGTCGTCGGGCACATCGTCGCCGCGTGGGCTGGTATCCGGCGCGACGATAATGAGGCCGTGTTCAGCGGCGTAACGCTGGGCGCCCGCCTTGGTGATGAAGTTTTGCTCGGTGCAGGTGAGGCCGGAAAGCCAATACAGAACCGGGCACTTCTGACCGCGCAAGGCCGCATTAGGCAGGTAGAGACCAAACCTCATCTCGCAGCCAAGGGTCGACGAAGCGTGTTTCCAGACTTCCTGGTAGCCGCCGTAGCTGGCGTGCTGCTCGATGCGTTCCATAATCAAGCCTCGCTGTGGGTGCTCTTGGCCTTGGCCGAATGAGCAGCCAGGATATCCATCAGGGCGGGACTTAGACAATCGTAGGGTTCCAGCCCCTTCTCGCGTGGCGTCTGACGAACTTCGACCATGGAGGAAGGCGCGGTGCCACTTTCGATAATGGACGAGACGAAAGGCGCGAAGCCAGGACCATCCCAGCCAGCCTCCGTCGACAGTTCAGTCTGAATGAAGTCCAGCCCGTAGAAAGCGCGCTCCTTGTTTTCAATACGTCCGTACAGATGGGTGCCGCAGGCAGTGCGGGCGTCGCGCTGAATCAGTGCCGTATCGTCCCTCACCTTCAGTTTTTCGCGATGCGACGTAACTGCCACCTTCTCGCGCGGAACTACACCCACGACCGAGGACAGGGTGTGCTCGGGTTTCCAGCATTGAGTACAACCACACGCGTGGTTGTACAACACCTGGGTGTCGACGTGCACCTCTACCGGATCATTGGTGCACGAACAGCGTAAAGTGCCTCCGCCGAAGTCACTTGCGCCTTTTTGGATGCCGTGGTCGACGGAGAGATGAATTGCTCTGGTCATGGTCCATCTCCTTCTTGGGGTACTAGTAGTGAACAATGGTGCGGATTGACTTGCCCTCGTGCATAAGGTCAAACGCTTCGTTGATGCCGGTAAGCGGCCGGGTATGTGTTACGAATGGCGCGAGTTGAATCTTTCCGGCCGTCGCGTCTTCGACCATGCCGGGCAACCGCGAGCGTGCCTGAACGCCACCAAAGTCCGCCCCTAACCACCGGCGGCCTGTGACAAGCTGAAACGGACGGGTGCTAATTTCACCAGCACCTCGCCCTTGCGAGGCGGCTCGACATCGATCTCGACAATTTTCAGCGGCTTTCCTGGCTCAAATCCAACGGCAGCTCGAGATTGCATAGCATCCCTATTGCCGAAAGAAATATTCAGGCGATCTCGCGGACACTCGCTCAAGAGTATTAACGGAGACAGAAACGTGCGAGTGAGTCCGCGTCGTCAATCGACGTCTGCGATGTACCCTTTAGCTCTACCAGAAGGGAAAACTCTTCTCGCAGTATGTTTATGCCGCCGACTGGCGCTATTTCTGGGTAATGACGCCCTTGACGAACCACTCCATTTTCCAGAGATCTTTGTCAGAGAGCACCTGACCTGCGGACACGCGCAGTTGGCCATCGCGGTCACTGAGGGGACCCGCGTAGATCTGCTTGCCCTTGATGATGGCATCACGCTCAGCCTTGATTAGTGCCTGCTTGTCGGCAGGTACGGCGTTGCCGGATCCGGCAATATCGGTTCCCCCATCCTTCATTTCGATAAAGGCGCCATACGGTGCCGGCTGCCAGTTGCCCGCTTCGATTTTGCGGATTTCTGGGATCAGGAATTTGTCCCATACCCACACGGAAGAGCAAACGGTTGACTTGGGGGCATACTGTCTCATGTCTCTGTGGTGCCCAGTCGCGTAAACTCCGCGCTCCTGTGCAACGAGTTGAACTGTCGGGGAATCGGTGTGCGCGCCCAGCACGTCGTCTCCTTGGTCTATCAGGGCGGTCGCCGCTGCGCGTTCCTTCACCGGATCATCCCACGCGCCGGTGTAAACGACCGTGAGCACCGCATTGGGATTGACCTTCCGCGCGCCCAGTTCATACGCGTTGATGGTCCAGTTAACGACTCCGAATGGGTGGGCAGCGACGAAACCCAACTTGCCGGTCTTGGACACCGCTGCCGCCGCCATGCCACAAAGATACTGACTCTCGTAGGTACGGCCGTAAAAGGACTCGAGATTAGGGCCATTGGTTGTACCTGCTGCATCCAGGAACGCGACATCGGGGTGACGTTTTGCGAGATCCTTGAACGCATCGGAGTAGCCGAACGCAGTGCCGATAATGATGTTATTTCCACGCTTGATAAGTTGCTCAACAGCGGGCACGACAACGGCAGCATCTTCGGGGATACTTTCGACGTAGGGAATCTTCTCGCCAAGCGCCGCTTCCATTCTGACTCTTGCTTCGTCGAATGATTGAGTCCATCCGGCGTCATTCTTCGAGCTGAAGTACACCATGGCGATCTTTGGTTTTGCTTTCAGGGTAAAGCCGTCTGCATACGCCGTCGTGGCAACGCCACAGCAAGCCATCGACATCGCAACCAATAGAAATCGAGAGTTCATACATTGCCTTTTTAAATAACATTAGGAATACGATGTATTAATCGAGTGAGAGATCGAGTGGCGGAAATTCAAATCCCTACAGCCAACGACAAGGGACTGCCGATTGCCCCGGTCGCTGTTGTCTCGCCAACCGCCCGCATATCGAACACTGGACCGGCTACGTTCTGGATCCGCAAGCTCAGCGTCGTTCCTCGCGAACATAGGGTTCTCCGAGGGCGCATGGCGTTTCATCGCTGCCGCGGCGCACGATAGCCCCCTGGATCATCACGGCAAGGGTGATCAGGTATGGCGCGCAAAGCACATAGTACTGGGGCATACTGATGCCGGCGGCCGCCATCTGCGGTATGAGTGCCTCGATCCCGCCGAACAGCAGAGCGCCAATCAGGGCACGACCTGGCGACCAGCGGGCAAAAATCACGAGTGCCACTGCAATCCATCCGCGCCCTCCCGTCATATCGGCGATCCACATATGCGTACCCGCCACGGAGATGTATCCGCCAGCAAGTCCCACCAAAGTGGACCCTGCCATGATGGCCAGAAACCGGACGCGCAGCACCGCCACGCCGGCGGCGTCCGCCGCCGGCGGGCTCTCTCCGACGGAGCGCAGGCGTAGCCCACCAACCGTACGATTTAAATACCAGGTCACGACCGCGAAAATCAGCGGCGTCAAGTAGACCACCAGATTCTGGTTGAAAAGGGAGCCGACTAGAGGGAGACGGGCCACCGGCCCAAGTGCAATCGGTTGCAGGCCAGAGACCGGCCGATTGATCCACCCTGCTAACGTGCCCAGCAGACTGGTCAGGCCCTGGCAAAAGAACACGAGCGCCAATCCCGCAATCACCTGATTGACACGCAACCACACCACCATCACGGCGAACAGGACCGAGATTGCCCCACCGGCGATCATCGACATGAGCAGTGCAATACCGGCATTATGGACAGTAAGTTGAGTGCCGATGCCGGCCAACGCACCAACCAGCATGATGCCTTCGGCACCGAGCGAAAGTACTCCGGCACGCTCGCTCACAATCAGGCCGAGAGCGGCCAGAGCGAAGGGCACGGCAGCGTCCGGTACATTTCCAATCCAGCTGAAGAGCAGGTTCATTCGGCTACTCCCACGGGCGACAGGCGGTAACGGGTGAAGAAGTCCGATGCCGCAACGACAATGACGAGAATCGCCTGGATGAGTTGCACCATCGAAAACGGTATCTGGTACAACACCTGCAGGCTGCGGCCGGTGACAAACAACGCAGCCACCAGCAGCGCGACCACGCTGGCGGCGATCGGGTTGTTGCGCGCGAGGAATGCGATAAGGATTCCCGAGAATCCGTAGCCACTGTAGAAATCTTGCGTGAGCCGCCCAGCCTGCGCCGCGGTTACCGTAAATCCGGCAAAACCCGCGAGTGCACCCGAGAGCAGCACGACACCGGCTACGACGTTGCGCACGGGTACGCCCATCGCCTCCGCCGCACGCGCATTGACGTTCACGAATCGCACGTATATGCCAGCCCGGCTGCGATGCAGGAACCACCAGGCGGCTAGTGCGAACAACACAGCCAGCAAGATTGCGCTGCTGTATCCGCTGGCAATGCTGGGAAGACGCTCCGCTGCCAGGAAGTTGCGCGAATGAGGAAACGAATCTCTAGGGTCTTTCCATTGGCCATAGACCAGATTCAACAGAAGGTTGGCCGCAACGTAGTTAAGCATGAGTGTGGAAATGATTTCGCTGATGCCTAGGCGCATCCTGAGCAGCAGCGGCAACACAGTCCATAGCGCACCGCAAACCAGCGCTGCGGCGCCCATCAGCCACAGTCGCGTCTCGGGTGTACCGGCATCCGCTAGCGCAACCGCGGTCGCGCCAATGGCGCCCCACACCATCTGGCCTTCCAGACCAAGGTTCCAGAACTTGGCCCGAAAAGACAGCGCGGCCGCAAGGCCTACCATCACCATCGGCGCCGCCTGAAAGAGGACAGCCCGAAAGTTGTCGGCGTCGCCTAACGTCTCCACGATAAATTCATTAAACAGGTCACTGGCCGAGATGCCCGCGGTCATCAAGATCGCAACACAGACGGCCAGTCCCACCGTGACTGAAAAGGCAAGCACAACGGCCTGTTTGCGCCGTGGAGTCTCCTGGCGCAGCTCAAGCGCATAACGCCGCGCCAGCAGCGATGTGCGGCATGCACGCCGAGGAGTGGGGGTAGCCTCGAGTGAGGCAAACGAGGTCGAAGATTCGCCGTCGAGCGCGGAGTCTGGCATGCGGACCTCCGTCTGGTTGGACGGTACGGTATTGGTCATAGATGCTCCAGGTTGCAGGGGTCATCAGGAGTGAGCGACCATCGCTTGACCGATAGCCTGTCGGTCCACGGGTGCGCTGAAGTTGCCGACGATGCGTCCACGCACCATGACGCCGGCGCGGTCGGCAAGCGCCAGTACTTCGTCGAGGTCTTCGCTGATGATCAGCACGGCGGCACCTTCATCACGAGCGGCACGAAGCCGCGCATGGACTTGGGCGCTCGCGCGTACATCCAGTCCCCTACTGGGGCTATGCGCAAGGACGACTCTGGGCCGGCGGCTGAATTCGCGCGCAATCACCAGCTTTTGCGCGTTGCCACCTGAAAGTAGCGAGACACTCTGGCGTAGCGAGCGCACGCCGAGCACATCAAAATGTTTGACCGCTTTGGCGGCATCCGCCTCCATGCGCCGATAGTCAAGCCACAAGGGGTTGCCGTAGTGGCCTGCATGAACCTGCCCGATGGCAAAGTTTTCGACCACCGAAAGCAGCCCGGCTAACGCAAAAGTCTGCCGGTCGGCGGGAATGCAGGCGATGCCCATGTCGCGCCGATCAACAGAGCTGGCGCGGCGCAGGTCTCCTGCGCCTTCGATCACCATGGTGCCTTCGTCCAGTGGCAGCAGGCCCATGATCGCCTGCATCAGTTCGCTCTGACCGTTTCCTCCCACCCCGGCAAGCCCGTAGATCTCGCCCGCGTGCACTGTCAGGTCCACGCCGTCGAGCGCCGGCAACCCCTGCCGGGTGCCGGTTCGTGAGGCTGCGCTGCGCACTCCCCGTAGAAGAAGTCGCGGTTCGGCACGGTCTCTATTGGCAGCATCAATCGACGGCTTCTCCGGTGCCACGACCTCGCCCACCGCAAGGCGCACCACCTCCGCCTGCGACATCTCGGATGGTCTGAATGTGTTAACCGTGCGACCAGACCGCATCACTGTGACGCGATCGGCGTAACGTCGGACATCGGCCATCTTGTGCGTGACCAGTACGACGGCTGAACCCTTTGATGCGAGCAGACGCATGGTTTCGAGCAATCTCGCGGCTTCCTGACCGGTGAGCACGGCAGTCGGCTCATCAAGCACGAGAATGCGTGCGCCGGCCAGTAGCACCTTCAGTATCTCGACACGCTGCTGTTCGGCCACCGACAATTGAGAAATGCGTCGGTCCGGATCAATTTCGAATCCGAGAGTCGCGCACTGCGAACAGATCGCCTCACGTACCTTTGCGAGTCGCTTGCCGTATCTCGGCTGCGCGCCGCCCATTGAGATGCCCAGCAGGATGTTCTCGGCGACGGTAAAACGGGACACCAGCTTGAAATGCTGATGAACCATTCCGATACCGATACGAGCTGCGTCGCCGGGTCCACTCAGTCGCACAGGCTGACCACCTACTGAAATGGTGCCCGTCTCCGGCGCATAGAGACCCGCAGCAACATTCATCAGGGTAGACTTGCCCGCGCCGTTCTCTCCGAGTAGCGCGTGCAGTTCGCCCCACCTGACATCAAACTGCGCATCGCTCAGCGCAATGAATCCATCAAACGACTTATGGATTCCAACAAGCTCAAGTGCCATCGACATGCGAGGAGTCCTTCGCTAGTATCGCGATTTGTAAATTCTCAAAATAATCAGGATTGTTGCTTGCCTTTCGGATAGTTACCGCTGCCCACCAAGGACGCGAGCAGGGAACCGCGTTCGTGCTTCGTTCAAATCAGGCCTTAGCTGCTTTATTGGTCGATCGCTCGGCTGGGCGTCATAAAACGCTCATCACCGGACGCCCGGCATCGGGCGGAAACACGCACCACATACCGTCATCGTGGAGGAAGATATAAATTGCCAACGTACTTCGTGCCTGCAATGCCTCAACGCATACATAGCGGCGCTGATTTGAGCGCGTGCGGCTGAACCGGGTCGCTCGGACCGGTATGACTGAAGTCAAACCAAACCATTTCCGACCAGCATACGCACGGACCGGTCCATCGTGCCCACCGATCTTCCCTTCAATTCCGCATCTCTTCGATGCAGCGATTCAATACCATGCTCTGAACTCCGAACTTTATGTCACAGTGAGAACGACTCCTTTGTGCGAAACATAGGAGTTATTTCAGCACCGTCCTGATAGCCATCACGGCGCCCAGCGATTCGTATTGCGAATTTATAGATAATGACACCAGGTCATTTCTTTACGTCACATAACCATTCACGACTTGAATGCGATCAAGTCCACGGTTTGACTAAACGGACGTCTAAACGCGCAAACTCTAGATACTTCTCCCCTTTGTCATTTCATATTATTTCCGGACCGGTGACTTTCTTCCCTGTCTGCAGCGACAACGTAACAAGTGAAGTCCTAGCTTGAAGTCTCACCAGTCAAAATAGCTTCGAACATATGCAGTCGACATGCCATCCGAACCGCCGTGACGGAGGTGAATAAAAGCCGGTTGTTGGTGTTATCTGTACAGACATGACGACCCCACGCGTTACCGCCGCTCTTTGCAGGCTGCGGGTATCGTCACGAATTGGACGACGCGGCCAACCTCGTGGCGGTGGCCTAGCCGGGACCGCTGCATTGCTGAGACGGTTCCGTAAAATCTCGCAATGAAGAATACGAAAATCGCTCTACCACGGGCATCGTTTTGCTGGGCAATGTCAAGTTAGCGCAGGCTTTTCCAGTGGAAAAAGCACAGCACTCTCGTCCTGAGCGTAGTCGTGCCACAGGAATATGTCGAGCAACGTCTTGCGCATGCTGCGAAGTCGCTGCTCGACGGTCATAAGTACCACTTTGGTTGGCAGACGCGACGGCTATCGCGTTTCTTCATTTAGCCGGCGAGTGTCTTGTCGCCCACCAGTTTGCTACCTGCCGCGTCGAGCTTACCCTGCAGTTCGGCCTTTCGCTTCGCCATTTTTTCACCGAGTGCGCGGAGATCGCAAGGAGTCTTGCGCAGCTCCGGAAAGAGTTCCTCTTCTTCTTCCTCGACATGATGACCCACCATCTCGCTCATCACTTTGAAGGTCGCATCGAAGCCCTTGTCACCCGCCTTCATGGTTTCAAATTTGGCGATCAAGGTCTTGACGAGGAAATGTTCGATATACGCTTCCTCGACGTCTATCGCGTCGCTGTCCGGTAATGCTTCCTGTGCGGCCGGATAAAGCAGTTCCTCTTCGAGCATCGTATGAATGGAAAGCTCTTCGCAGGCACGCTGCGCCAGTGCCGACTTCGCCTCAAGATCGTCGTCGGCCGCTTTCTCGAATGCCGTGAAAAGTTTCTCCACTGCGCGATGCTCCGCCTCGAGAAAAGCCAGTGCATCGGGCGCGCCCGAGCCCGTTTCCGTTTTGTCCTGCTTGGTGGTTTCCATGTCGATCTCCTCGGCCATAGGGTTGACTGCAACGCAGCTGGTTGCAGCGGTTGAGCACCCTATGCCGCAACCCGCATGCCTGGACATCGACAGGGCCTGAGGCAGCTTTGGAAGACGACATTACCGACGACCGGTCAGACGTCGGGCGACCGAGAACCGCCGCCGCGCTTCGGCAGTGTCGTTGTCATAAAGTTGCGGTGCGCGGTCGAGAAGAATCAGTTCCATGGTGTAGTAAAACAGCGGCACATCAACCACGCTTCTGTGCCGCCAAACCTACAACAATCCGAGAACAGCGCTCGATCAGTAAAAACAAGACCGCTAAAGCCCCCTCACTTCTCCACCACGCCCAATAACGCCTGTTTGCCACCGACATACTTGTACAGCGAGATCACGCCGTGCCGCAGGTCGCCTCTGGAATCGAACTGCGTTTCGCCGAGCACGCCGTGATAATCGGTCGCCGGCATCGCCGCGAGAATCTTCGCGGAGTCCGTCGACTGCGCGCGCTTCATCGCTGCAACGATCACCCCGACCGCATCGTATGCAAACGGAGAATTCAAGACCGGCGCATAGCCGAAACGCTTCTTGTAGCGTTCGACAAACGCCGGACCTTCGGCCATCTTGAGCAGCGGCGCACCGGCAATCGAGCAGATCACGTTATCGGCGGCGTCGCCCGCGAGTTTCGCGAGGTCGTCGGCGCACAAGCCGTCGCCGGCGAGCACTTTGATCGTGATGCCGAGCTGCTTTGCCTGCTTCGCAAACGGTCCGCCGGTGCCGTCGAGGCCACCGTACATGATCGCGTCCGGCTTTTCGCCCTTGATCTTCGTGAGAATCGCGCGGAAGTCGACGGCCTTGTCGGTGCTCGCGTCGTGCGACAACACCGTGACGCCATTCGCCTTCGCCTGCCTCTCGAACTCGACCGCTAGGCCCTGGCCGTAGGCGGTCGAATCGTCGACGATCGCCACCGTCTTCACCTTCAGCGTTTTTGCGGCGTAATCGGCGAGCGTGGGTCCCTGCTGTGCGTCGGTGGCGACCACGCGATACGCGGTCTTGAATCCCTGCAACGTGTACGCCGGGTTGGTCGCGGACGGTGACACCTGCACGACACCGGCATCGTTGTAAATCTTCGACGCGGGAATGGTCGAACCGGACTGCATATGGCCGACCACCGCGACCACTTTGTCGTCCACCAGTTTCTGCGCGACCTGGGTCGCCTGACGCGGATCGCCGGCATCGTCCTGGGCGTCGAACACCAGCGTCACCTTCTGTCCGCCGATCACGAGCCCCTTCTGGTTGATTTCCTCGATCGCAAGGCGCGCGCCGTTTTCCGTGTCCTTGCCCAGATACGAAGCCGGCCCGGTCACGGGCGCGGCTTCGCCGATTTTCACCATCTCGTCGGCACGGGCGGCGCCCACGGCAGCCGCCGCCAATGTACCCAGAATGCCGACAGTCGCCATGCCGCGACCCAAGGCTGTGCTTTTGCTCATGCTTCACCCGAATAGTAGTGATGGTTGGGGCACGCGACTGCATGCGCCGATCTTCCTGCCTTCGTCGGATCGCCCGGCCTCGCGGCACGGCGTCGTTCGTCAGCGGTTCCAAATTTATGCAGCCAGAAAGCGGCGGCATTGAACCGATCTGCCGGAAAATAGAAGAATTGCGTCAGGCGCCGATTGCGCGAATTCGCGGCACCTCACCGTATAATCAGCGCGAACCGCCCCCGAGTTTGCGCATGCCGACTGCCCGCTCTTCCTCTCCTGCGTCCCCTGCCACTGCGCCGACGGCTCACGAACTGGTCGAGCAACTGGATGCACTGCCGCGCGCGTTGCAAGCCCGCCCGAGCCGCTCCGAGGCCGAGTTGAGCGTGGGCATTCTGTTGTGGCCGCGTTTTCCGATGCTGTCGCTCGCCGGCCTGTGCGATGCACTGCGCCACGCGGCGGATCGTGGCGACCAGAGCCGCCAGTTGCGCTGTCTGTGGACCATCGTCGGCGTTCAGGCCGAAGCGGTCGAAGCGAGTTGCGGCATTCCGGTACGGGTGCAATCGGCGTTTCCGGATGTCACGCAATTCGACTATGTCGTCGTGATCGGCGGATTGCTGCCGCATCTGGACCAGGTCGACCGCCGCTACTGGGACTATCTGCAGCAGGCCGCACAGGCGGGCATTCCGCTGGTCGGCATGTGCACCGGCAGTTTCGTGCTGGCGCGGGCCGGTCTGCTGGAAGACCGTGTTGCCTGCGTGCACAGCTTCCATCTGGACGACTACAGGCGCATGTTTCCGTCACTGCGCGTGATCACGCACGCCGACTATCTGATCGACGGCAACCGCATCACCTGCGCGGGCGGCATTTCGGTGGTCGAACTCGCCGCGCGTTTGATCAGCTTGCACTGCGGACCGGACCGCGCGTCGAAGGTGATTCATCAGATGACCGTCAGCCGTCAGGGCGGCTCATCGTTCGTCGAGCGTCGCGCCGCGCTGGGTTATCTCTCGGTCGATGACGCGACCGTGCGTCACGCGGTATTGCTCATGGAAGAGAATCTGGAAGCGCCGCTGAACATCGCGGTCATCGCGAAGATGATCGGCACGAGCGTGCGTAACCTCGAACGCGCGTTCATGAGCGAGATGAACGCGTCGCCGAATGAATTTTATCGGCGCATGCGGCTGCGCTACGCGCGCTGGATGCTCGTCAACACGGCGCGCAAGATCACCGACATCGCCTACGAATGCGGCTTCGCGGATTCGGCGCACTTTATCCGGGCATTTCGCGAAGCGTATGGCGTGACACCGGGCAAGCTGCGCGCCTCGCGCAGTGTTGCAACCAGCTGACCGTCCCGTCTCCAACACCATCCTCACGAGCGCTTCATCTCACCAGGCTGGTACCTGTCGCGTTTCTTCTACTTTTCGGCAAATCGGTGCAATTCCTCCGCACCGGCCCCGTCGTACATTCAGGTCATCGGGCAAGCCATGCATCGTGCTGCCCCTAACGCAAAAGATCGCGAAGATCACGCAAGAGAGCGAGTGCAGCGGTATGCGGATATTGATCATCGGCGCGGGCGTCATCGGCCTGTCGAGCGCGTATTACCTGAGCCGCGCGGGCTATGACGTCACGGTAGCGGACCGGCATGCGGAGGTCGCCAGCGAAACCAGTTTCGGCAACGGCGGGCAGCTGTCGTATAGCTACGTCGCGCCACTTGCCGGCCCCGGCGTCGTGTCGAAACTGCCGCGCTGGCTAACGCAGCGCGATTCGCCGGTACGTTTCCGGCCGAAGCTGAGCGTCGAACAGTGGCGCTGGTGCTTCGAATTCCTGTCCGCCTGCACACGCGCCCGCAGCGAGTTGACCACGCAAAAGCTGCTGTCACTGTCGTTCCTGAGCCGCACGTTGATGCACGAACTCATCGCCGCCGAACCCTCGCTCGATTTCGACTTCGTGCGCTCCGGCAAGCTCGTGCTGCATCGCGACGCCAACGCCATGCAAAGCGCGGTGGATTTGCTGGCGTTCCAGCGCACGCTCGGTTGTGAACAGCAGGCGCTGAGCGCCGACGCATGCGTGGAAATCGAGCCGGCGCTTGCGCATGCCCGGTCGTTTCTGGCGGGCGGCATTCATACGCCGAGCGAAGACACGGCCGATTGCCGGCGCTTCTGCAAGGGTCTGGAGGCGGTGCTGCGCGAGCGCGGCGTACGCTTCTTGATGAACACGCCAATCGATGGCCTCAAGTTCGGTGCAAAAGGCGTCGAAGCCATTTGCGATGGCGCACCGCTCGCGGCGGATCGGATTGTCGTCGCCTCGGGTGCGGGCGCAGCGCAATTGCTCAAGCCGCTCGGCATCCGCGTGGCGATCTATCCGATCAAGGGCTATAGCCTGACATTCGATCTTCAGCCGCACATCACGGCGCCGCATGTGAGCATCACCGACTTCGCCCGTAAGGTCGTCTATGCGCGGCTGGGCGAACGGCTGCGAGTTGGGGGCATTGCCGATATCGGCGGCTATTCGCTCGATGCAGACCCCGCGCGCTTCGCGACGCTGCGCAAGGAGACGGCTACGCTGTTTCCCGAGGTCGCCCAATCCGCCGCTTCTGGCGAATGGACCGGTTTGCGTCCGGCAACGCCGCACGGCCTGCCGATTGTCGGACCGACGCGCTATCCGAACCTGTGGCTCAACGTAGGACATGGCGCGCTCGGCTTTACGCTCGCGACGGGTTCAGCCGCGCTATTGGCGGATGGACTCGCGGGCAGCAACAATCGCGAACTGAGCAGCGCCTTCGTCCTTTCGCATTGACGTTCTAAAGCCGCCCCCCAATGACCTCGTTTCTATTCTCCAACCTGACCAGATCCGCATGACAGCAAAAGCCAATATTGTTGTGATTGGCACAGGCGGTACTATCGCCGGCCAAGGTAAAGCCAGCGTCAATACTTCCACGTACATGTGCTCGGTACTCGGCATCGACGAGATTCTCGGCTCGATTCCGCACGCGGGTGAACTGGCGAATCTGCGCGCGGAACAACTGCTGCAAACCGGCTCCGAGAATTTCAACAACACGCACCTGCTTGCAATCGGCAATCGCGTCGCCGAACTGCTGGCACGAAACGATGTCGACGGCGTAGTCATCACGCACGGTACCGATACGATCGAGGAGACCGCGTACTTTTTGCATCTCACTCTCAAGAGCGCAAAGCCGGTGGTGGTGGTCGGCTCGATGCGTCCGCCATCGGCGATGAGTTCCGACGCCGCGCTGAATTTATACGATGCGCTTGCGGTTGCAACGCATCCGTCGTCGCGCGGACTCGGGACGCTGGTCGTCGCCAACAACGAGATCCATACGGCACGTGACGTGGTCAAGAGCAACAGTTTCAAGCTCGACGCCTTCCGTTCGCCATACGGTGCGCTAGGGTATGTGATCGAAGGCGCGCCTCGCTATTACCGTCGGCCCGCGCGCGCCCATACGCTCGACACGCCATGGTCGATCACCACGCTTCGCTCACTGCCAAAAGTCGATATCGTCTATGCGTATGGCGCGCTCGAACCCGGCGCGATCAGCGCGATTACCGCGAACGCGCGCGGACTGATCTATGTGGGAACCGGCAATGGCAATGTCGCCAGTCATCTGATCGATCCGCTTCGCGATGCCGCGAGGCGGGGCGTGCATGTGGTGCGCGCCTCGCGCACCGGCAGCGGCATCGTGTTACACAACGGCGCGCAACCCGACCACGAATACGGCTGGCTCACAGTCGACGACCAGATTCCTCAGAAGGCCCGCATCCTTCTGACGTTGGCGCTCACGCAAACCGACGACACAGCTGCGTTGCAGGCCGTCTTCGAGCGCTATTGAAGCGCGCGTCTTCTTTCCGACTCACTCTCCTCCGATCACGCCAATCATGCAATTCATCACCGACGACCACGTGCGCCGCCTCATCACGATGCGCGACGCAATTGCCGAACTGCGCATCGCGCTCGCGGAACACGGCGCGGGCCGCGCTCCGGTTCAACCGCGCGTCAGAACGAAGGGCGAGCATGTATCCGTCAGCATGATGGGCGCGATCCTGCCGTCGCGCGGCGTGTGCGGCGCCAAGGTCTATTCGACGCATGGCGGCCGGTTCGATTTTGTCGTTCCGCTCTTTTCGAGCGACGACGGATGCCTGATATCGATTCTTCACGGCGACGCACTGACCGAATTCCGCACCGCCGCGGTCACGCGTATCGCCAGCGACGCACTCGCCCGACCCGGCGCACGGGTGCTCGCCGTGTTCGGTACCGGCCGGCAAGCGAGAGCACATATCCGTGCGCTCGCTGACGGGTCCAGCATCGAGCGGGTGCTGATCGTCGGCATCGACCATGTGGCGCAAACGGTTGCTGAAATGCAGGCGCTGTTCCCGGACAAACTGATCGAAGCCAGCCACGCGCAAGCGGCCGCTCGCGCCGCCGATGTGATCGTCACCGCCACGCGTAGCGCGACGCCGCTCTTCGACGGCACGTGGGTGAAGCCGGGCGTATTCATCGCGGCGATCGGTTCAAGCAAACCCGATGCGCGCGAACTCGACGACGCGCTGCTGGCGCGCGCGAATACACTCGTCGTCGAGTCGCTCGAACAGGCCCGCAGCGAAGCGGGCGATCTGCTGATGGCCGCACCGGGTGTGGTCGCCTGGGACGACATCATCGAACTGGGTGCGGTGCTCGCGAACCGCCGGATCGAGCCTCGCGCCCGAGGCGACGTGACGATTTTCAAGTCGCTCGGCTTCGGCCTCGCTGACGTTGCGTTAGCCGGTTTGATCACGCGGCGGATGAGCAACTGAAGGCAGTAGCGCTACCTTCCAGTTCGTGCAGGAAAACGACGAGGCTTTCGCCAGGAAATGCCGGGATGTCCAGAAAGGAAAAGGGCCAACTAACAGCGGCCATCTTTGCCGAGATACGCAGTGACCGCTTTTGTGAGCGCGATGCTGTGCATTTCCTCCGGCGATGCCAGACGCGCGGCGACAATCTCACGATTATCGAGCCGCAGCGCGGGCATGCAATCGAGGCGCAGTTCAAAGAAATGCACCCGGTCTCTTCGCCCGTCCCAAATGCCGCAGGCGCTGCCCGCGGGGAGCAATCTGCCAGTCGACAGGCCAATCTCCTCCTCCATTTCACGCCGCGCTGCTGCATCAGGCGCCTCACCGGGGTGGACACTACCGCCGGGAAAATTCCACTCGGCCCGATACGATGACTTCACAAGCAATAGCGCCTGACCGACGTAGATGGCGACGAGCGCGCCTTCATGGTGAGGCCGCCGAAGATGCCACCATACGCGAGCGAACTGGAATCCGAGGCGAAGCGCCATACGCCAGACAGAGTCGATAAGCATAGCTGGTCGTACTCGCTCAAGGCTCGGCATGCGTTCTCTCCTTTCCTTTCTTGGCTGGAGGGTGTTCCGGGGGCGATCTGTTTGTGCGGCTCAGGTCGTTCAACGTTTGCCGCACCACAATCAGGAAACCGTAGTGTAGCCAGCGGCTGCTTCTGCTCGGGAGAGCGATTATCGACAATTCAAGGGCGCAAGTCGACTGGCCGTGCCAGTTCGTCACGGCGGCGCTGGCCTTGCCGTCGCAAAGAATTCATCGACCTCACAGCGAAACCGATTGACATCCCGATAATCCCCCGTACAATGGGTTTTGTTGCAGCGCAGCAATTTACGTTGCCCCTCTTGGCGCGCGGTTTTGTTTCCACTCAGAGCCCCTCGCACTCTTGCCGCCTTACCCTTACGGAGCAGTGATGAGCACTCTTATTCCCCAACAATTGGTTGCCGCCCAACAATCCAGCCTTGAGGCGCTTTTCGGTCTGACGAACAAAGCATTTGAAGGTTTCGAACAGTTGGTCGCGTTGAATTTGCAAGTTGGTAAAGCAGTTCTCGCCGAAAACCAGGAAATCGTCACCAAAGCTCTCTCAGCCGGCAACCCGGGCGCGCTGTTCGCGTTGCAAGCAAGTCTTTCTCAGCCAGTGGCGGAAAAAGTAGTTGCGTACGGCCGCCGGGTTCATGAAATCGTGTCCGGCGTTCAGAGCGAAATCACCGCCGCTGCGACAGCGCAGGGCCAGCAGTTCCAACGGGACGCACAAGGTTTCGTCGAGAGCCTTCAGAAGAACACACCGGCCGGAAGCGAATCCGCTGTTGCCGCGTGGAACTCGGTTCTCTCGGCAGCGAATGCGACCTATGAATCGGCTAACAAGGCTGCCAAGCAGTTCGTGTCGAGCGTATCCGCCGTTCATTAAGACCCTGCGTCTTTCTTAGACCTTTTGCGTCTGCCAATGCGAACTTCGGTTCGCATTTTCTTTTTCCTGAACCGGATGTATCAAGAAGCGACTAATGCTGTGCAGGTTGCTTCTGAACAGCACCACGAGACAGCGCACTTCAAGCAAGGACGAAATGACCGGACACTCTGCAATGGACGATCGATTTGATCGACGAGAACTGCTCCTTCACCTGGGCGACATTCTCGCCGCGTTGAACTGTTTAAACGACGCGAACGAACCGGGCGCCTCGGTGGCGCATCTTGTGAAGAAACATGCTTCATTGGAGCACTTCGCGTTCCTTCACGCCCTGTCGCCAACAATGACGACGAGCGAATTCGGCACACGCGTCGCCCGTTCATTTTTCTCGTGGCCAAGCGAGTTGCTCGAGGCGGATCTCAATCGGGACACACTCGCGTCAACCGTCCAACAGAATCTGTTTGAAGCAAATCCCGACGGCTGGAACGCGTATCTCGGCTACGTCCGAAAGAAAGTGAAGTGGTTCGGCACCGCACTCTCGAATCACGGCAAAGACGCTCTGGCTGAACCGTCGCACGATGTCCCCAATGAGACCAGCCCAATCGAGCCGCCGGTCAAGGTCGAGCCGACTGCGCAAGCGGATGCGCGCGACGAGAAAAGAGGTTGGCCCTGGCCGGAACCGCGGTCGAAGTCCTGACACTTGCCGCTTGTGGCCAGTACCTCCAGATCAAGATTCGCGAGCAGTCAAACTTGGCGTGCAAAGCGCTTTCCGTTCGCGGCGGAAGCCAGCAGGGACGCTTCGCAAACACCGTCCATATCACTGCGCGCGCGGACCTCAATGGATGAAAGAGGATCCGGCCAGCCTGCCCACAGGCGCCGGTCCCGTGCCCGACGCGAGCAGACAGCGCCATAGGCTGTCGACTCACGCGCGGTCAGTCGGTGTTAGCTGCCTCCGAAAAAAACGTTGCATTGCGGGTCTACCCTGCACGGCCTGGCATGGCGCGCGCCGCTTTGCATCCGGGTATCAGGCGTGCCGCCGTAGGCTTCCATCCCCGTACTGGGCGAAGAATCAGCCTGAGTCGCGGCGCTTTGCTGCGGAGCGGGTTGTGCAGCATCGGGCATGCTTTGCGCATATGCAAACCCGGCCATGACAAACAACCCGAAAGCAGAAGCAACCATCAATCGTAATTTCATGTCGGCTCCTTAAGCCAGGTTGAGTTTTCCATCCATGTGATTCGTAATGCGCGTGTCGCGCGATTGAAATCCATGCAGGATGTGCGGATGCGAAGCTGTCTTCGAATC
The DNA here is from genome assembly GCF_000020125.1 of Paraburkholderia phytofirmans PsJN. Taxonomy (NCBI): domain Bacteria; kingdom Pseudomonadati; phylum Pseudomonadota; class Betaproteobacteria; order Burkholderiales; family Burkholderiaceae; genus Paraburkholderia; species Paraburkholderia phytofirmans. Next base: position 267,056 of record NC_010676.1, on the reverse strand, counting down.
CGCGGGCCCACCGCCCGAGGCCAGAGTTTCAGGCAGTTGGGAAGAAGCGAAGCGCAGTGCGCCAGGCGAAGGTCGATGGACGCGAGATGGCGTGCGAGCAGCCAATGTCAACGGATTTCATGGACCCGTTGGCACGTAATAGTCGCCCCTGCAAATACGTTATAGGGCGCAGAAAGTCGAAACGAAAGCGAATGTTTAAACCCACTGTCCCCATGCAACGCAGACGCGGTTTTTGCCTAGTGGGTCGAGATGGGATCTGCCATCCAGGGTCGCGAAGGTTTTGCCACTCTGCCTGCAACAGTGTTTTCAGAAATCGCACATCGACGCCCGCTTTTCTCGACACGATACTTCCCACATCCGAATTGTCTCGTGACGGGACGTGTCGGCAAGGCAAGACGACACGAGACCGCTACGAGCCTCGAACTTCGAAGGGGAAACCGACATGGACGAGCAAAAACGCCTCAGCATGATTGCGTACCTGCGCCGCAAGATGACCACAGTCGGCATCAAGGTGGCGGACCTCAAAGCGGCGATCGCCGAAGACAGGGCGCGCCAAAAGTCGGCGCGATATCGCAGTGCTTTCGGCGACACCTGGGACGGCAAGGGCGATATGCCGCAATGGCTAAAACAAGCCACGAGCGCCGGACAATCACTGACGCACTTTGCGATCGACAAACCGTCGGCATCGGCTAGCCGTCAACGTCCTGCCATCGACTGGAGTCGAGACCCGTTCGCGGGCACGCGTCTGGCGACAGTTCGGGCTTCTTGAGCTGACAAGGTGTATATCCCGGGCGCTCAATGCGAACGCCCGTGTCCTCCGCCACTGCCCCAGTAGTGGCCGCCACCCATCCCGTGCCCAGGGTATCCGCGGCCACCCCAGCCGCCATGACCGCCCCAACCGCCTGAATATCCGTGGCCCCAGTAGCCGTAGCCGTGGCGGCCCCAATAGCCGTATCGGCCACCGCCATAACAGCAGCCGCCCCAATAGCCGAAACTCAGCGACACTGAGGGTCCCCACCACGCGGGCGAGCCGTAGTAGGGATACGCGACTGGATAATACGCGGGCGCAACGAAGGCGGGCACAGCTGGTGCTATGTAGGTGTTCGTCGCCACAGTCGCATCCGACACGGCCGCACCATCTGCTGCTGTGGCGGCCGTCGAGAAAGAGTATTGCTGCGGTGCGGCCGCCGTCGGCACAACGCCGTATGGAACGTAGCCATAGGGCACGTAGTAGTAGCAACCGGACAAAGCGGCGGACAGGACAACCAGCGCAACGGCGCGGCCCGCGCGCGACATTGCGTCCAGCGTTTTCATAACATGCTCCACGGTCTGAAACGGCGCGGCAAGCCGCGCCTTTAATACAGTCAGCTTACTCCAGAAAACCGGATGCCTATGCGCCTCGGGGTCAGGGACATATCCGGTTAGACTTGTTTCTCCGCACCGCATGAAAAGGTCCGTCACATGCCGAATAGCCCGGAAATCAAGGCTCTTTTGTTCGACGTCTTCGGGACGGTCGTCGATTGGAGAAGTGGCGTCGCTCGCGACGTCGGTCAATTTCTCAGCCGTCACGCCGTGGCAATCGACTCATTCGCGTTTGCAGACGCGTGGCGACGTCAATATGCGCCCGCCATGGAGGAGATACGGAGCGGGCGGCGGCAGTTTGTCCGGCTTGACGTTTTGCACAAGGAAAACCTGCTCAAGGTCCTGGCCGACTATGGCGTCGACAACAGTTCAATTTCCGCGGCGGAACTGGATGAACTGAATCACGCCTGGCATCGCCTGGACGCCTGGCCCGATTCAGTCGAAGGACTGCTGAGACTCAAGCGCCACTTCATGATTGCCCCGCTCTCGAACGGGAACATCAGGCTGATGATCGATATGGCGAAACGCGCCGCGCTTCCGTGGGACGCAATTCTCGGCGCGGAAGTCGTTCGGGCATACAAGCCGTCGCCACAAGTCTACGTCGATACGGTCGAAATCCTGGGTCTGAACCCCGCGGAGGTTTGCATGGTGGCGGCTCATAACAGCGACCTCGCAGCGGCACGTCAATGCGGCTTGAAGACGGCGTTCGTCGTGCGCCCCGTCGAACACGGACCTGACCAGCAAAGCGACCTGCATGCCGAACAGCGTTGGGATTTTGCAGCAGTGGATATGAATGACCTCGCCACGCAGCTCGGCTGTCCGACGTAGCGGCCCCGCTTACATCAACTGGTGTTTTGTCGTACGAATTGCTTCTAGCGGCAATCGATTCTCGTCATCGAACCTTCACATATTGACGGGACAATCGCGCCACTGAGAGAGCGGGCGTCGCCACCCCAAATAAATCAAATGCAAATCCTGCCGAACACACCGGCCACCAGAATCAGCTCTCATCGCGGGTATGGTCTCCGCGCAAGTACGACGCCGACCGGCGACGGCTTGCATTCCGCCGACCTCGTTATCGAACAGCCCGGACGGCCGCCGCGAGCATTCGCCTCGCTGGATCTGTTCTACGACCACGAACAGGCAATGCAATACGCCACTGTCTGGGGGCGTATCTGGGTCGACTCAAAAACCTGAGACCAACCTGACCCACTCGGGAACACCGCTTGCGCGCAACCGGTTTACCTTTTTTCGAAGGAGGTAAATCATGGGCTCAATCAACCCGCAAGGTGACACCCGCCGCGGAGCGGAAATCGTCGGCGGTGGCATGGGCGAAGGACCGGGACCGGACATCATGGCCGCGGCAACGCTCGACGGGAACAAGGTCATGTCCTCTGATGGCGAACATGTCGGGAAAATTTCGGACATCATGCTGGACGTCAGGAACGGACGCATTGCCTACGCGGTACTTTCCGAGGGAGGCTTTCTCGGAATGGGTTCCACCTTGCACGCCATCCCATGGAGTGCGTTGACGCTCGACACGGACGAGAAGTGCTTTATCGTCGACATTACCGCACAGCGTCTCAAGGACGACCCGGGTTTCGACAAGGACCACTGGCCGACAATGGCGGACGCGAAGTGGGGAGAATCGACGTACAGCTACTACAACCGCCAGCCGTATTGGTCAGCCACCCATGACGTGGTAGAAAGCGACCCCGCCATCAGACCGAGCGAGCACTAATAACAACTAATAACATCCACAGGTAAGCCGTGCCATGCGGACGGCCAGTCTGTCGCTCTAGCGCTTGCGCCCACCGCGCTCCATTGCGGTGGGCGTAAGCGCATCAAACAAAGCATGAACTGGCGGCTAACCACGCTCATGAATTTATTGCGAAAGCCGGTGATTGCGGCGCATGGTTGAAACACCCATCTACCGCTCGCACATTGCAAGCTCCGATTTTGAAAAGCGAACGTCAGACCGGGTTCAATGCAGGCCGTTCATTCAGCACAGCGGCAACATTATCCAGCGCCGTAAAACCCATCTGATCGCGCGTCTCCATCGTGGCGCTGGCCATGTGAGGCGTCAGGAACACGTTGTCGAGTCCGGCGAACCGCTTATCGACATTGGGCTCGTTCCGGTACACGTCCAGACCTGCACCAAACAGATGTCCCGAGGTCAGCGCTTCGTAGAGCGCGTCTTCATCCACCAGTGCGCCACGCGCCGCGTTGACAAAAACCGCGCCCGCCGGCAGGAGCGCAAATTCTCTTTTTGTCATTAGCGGAACGCCTCCGCCCGGCACGTGCAGCGTCAACACCTGGCAGTGCGGCAACATTTCGTCGAGGCTGTTGTAAAACGTCGCGCCATTTTCCAGCGACGCAGCCGCACGGTTGATGTCCGTATAGATCACGCGCATGCCGAAGCCCTGCGCACGCTTCGCGACCGCGCGCCCGATACGCCCGAATCCGACAATGCCGAGCGTCTTGCCATTGACGCGCGTACCCAGCATCTCGGTCATCCCGAATGATTTGCCCCAACCGTTGCGCATGATCCGTTCATATTCCGACGCGCGGCGGCAAGCCGCCAGCACGAGCAGAAGGGAAAAGTCGGCCGTGCATTCGGTCAACGCATCGGGTGCGTTCGTGACGACGATTCCCCTCTCGCGGGCGGCCGCCACATCCATGTGATCGAAACCCGCGCTCGCGTTCGCAATGATTTTCACCGTCGAGGGCAGCGCGGCAATGTGCTCCGCTTGCAGACCCGACTTCTTCCCGATCAATACGGCCGGCGTTGCGTGCTTTTTGCAAAAGTCGACGACCGACCACGCGTCCATATCGGACTCGGTCACGAAGGCATGAAATTCGGCCTCGGCGCGATTCGCCACGGCTGTGGGCACCTTTCGCGCAATCAACAGCCTGGTGCGGTTATTTTCCGACATGGTTTTTCCTTGGGTAGGGCAGACGTCGAGAGACTACGAAACCGCAGACGGGACCGTCAATGTTGATTGGAAGAATCAACTATCGAAAACGATTCCCCCCTTTATTCGTCCCTGGCGCACCATGCACGTTGCGATGCGTTGCGTTCCATCTCCGAACCCACGCGCCGCCGGCAACGCGCGCATCAGGAAAACCCTGGTGCGCGCCCCATCGGTAAAGCGCCCAGATGTTGATTCAATGAATCAAGATTGCTCGACGGATAGCGCGAATGCAACTCTGCTTCCCGTGTTCAACCGAACTGTCGAGAGGAAGTGAAATGCCTGCATCGAAGAAATTCGCAGCTGTGACCGGCGCCGGCTCCGGGATCGGCCGCGCCGCCGCCGTGGCGCTCGCCAATGCGGGATTCGCCGTTGCGCTGATCGGGCGCAGAACCGAGCCGCTGCTGGAAACCAAGGAAACCATCGGCATGGCCGGTGGAGAAGCGCATGTATTCCAGGCGGACGTTGCCGATGCGGCATCGGTCGAGCAGGCGTTTTCGCGCATTGCCGAGGCATTCGGCCGCCTCGACGTGCTCTTCAATAACGCGGGCCGCAATGCGGGCGCGGTGCCGCTGGAAGACTACGACGCCGATTTCTGGAACGATGTCGTGGCCACCAATCTGACCGGCGTTTTTCTGTGCGCCCGGTCCGCTTATCGCTTGATGAAAGCACAGTCGCCTCAAGGCGGTCGCATCATCAACAACGGATCGATCTCCGCTCATTCGCCGAGGCCGCATACCATCGCCTATACGGCGACAAAACATGCGGTCACCGGCATCACCCGCTCGATCGCGCTGGACGGACGCGCGTTCAACATCGCGTGCGGCCAGATCGATATCGGCAATGCGGCCACATCGCTCACAGAACGCATGAACCGCGGCGTGATGCAAGCGGACGGACGCGTGGCGCCTGAAGCAAGAATGGATGTGACGCACGTCGCGAATGCCGTCGTGCATATGGCCAGTCTTCCGCTCGAAGCCAACGTCCTCAACATGACCATCATGGCGAGCGCGATGCCGTTCGTCGGCCGCGGATAAATCGCACCACGCCGAATATAAAAAGAACAACCGGCCAACGTACTGGAGACACCGATGAAAGTCGTAGAGGAACAAACATTGTCGGCGCGAAACCCGGCTTACGCGGATACCACGAAGCGCTCCAAAGTGCGATACGTCGTGCTCTCGATGCTGCTCGCGGCAACCATCCTCAATTACGTGGACAGGTCGGCGCTCGGCATCGTCGCGCCGGGACTCTCGAAAGGCCTCGCGCTGGACAAGATGCAGATGGGCGAGCTGTTTGCCGCATTCGGCCTCGCCTACTCCATCGGGCTGGTGCCCGGCGGCGTACTGACCGACGTTCTAGGCTCGCGCGTGGCATATGCACTGTCCCTCCTCGGCTGGTCGTTCGCCACGCTAACGCAAGGTCTCGCGACCGGCTATCACATGCTGCTCGGCTCGCGGCTTGCCATCGGCGCGCTGGAGGCGCCGGCTTTTCCTTCAAACGCGCGTGCCGTGACGTTATGGTTTCCCGCCCGCGAGCGCGGCTTCGCGACCAGCGTCTATGTCATGGGGCAATACATCGGCACGCCGTTGTTCACCGGCCTGCTGCTGTGGATTTCCGCCGCGTATGGCTGGCGCATGGTCTTTTACGTCACGGGCGGCGTCGGCATTCTGTTCAGTCTTTTCTGGTACCGGGTTTATCGCGATCCGCATCAGCACGCGAGCGTAAATGCCGCCGAACTTCAATACATCAACGACGGCTCTACGGCTGCGCGTAAGCCCCGCGAGAAGTTCGACTGGCGTATGGCGCTCAAGCTGCTTAGTTACCGGCAGATTCTCGCCATCTGCGTCGGCAAGTTCTGCAACAACACGCTGCTTGTCTTTTTCACCACGTGGTTCATGACCTATCTGATCGAAGCGCGTCATATGTCGATGATCAAGGTCGGCATCTTCCAGGCACTTCCTTTTATCGGCGCGACGGCCGGCATTCTTCTCGCCGGCTCCCTCTCGGACTTTTTCATCCGGCGCGGCGTGTCGATTTCCACGGCACGCAAGACGCCGCTCATCGTCGGCACGCTGCTGGGCGCATCGATCGTGCTGGTCAATTTTGTCGAGTCGAACGAGGCGGTGATCGCCATCCTCACTATCGCGTTCTTCGCGCAAGGTGTCGGGTCGATGTCGTGGGCTGCCGTTTCCGAAATCGCGCCGCGCCAATACGTGGGACTGACCAGCAGCATCACGAGTCTCGCGGCCAACATTGCGGGCGTGACGACGCCGCTCATGATCGGCTATATCACTCACCACACCGGCCACTTCTACTGGGCGCTCAACCTGATGGGCGCGATATGCCTGCTCGGCGCGTTCTCCTACTCCGTGCTGCTGGGGAAGCTCTCCCGCATCGAACTGTGACGCTTTTGACTACCGGTGAAATCGTATGATGGAATTCAAGTGGGATCATCTGCAACTGTGCTCGGCCGACGCCGAGGCCACCGCCGCATGGTTTGCGCGCTGTCTGAACGCCGAGATCGTGCGTCGCCCGGGGCGAGTGGATTTGCGCATCGGCAGCATCAACCTCTTCATCACGGCGCTAGCGGGCGCGCAAACCGGCCGCGCCGATAGTAAGCGGAAACAGGGCATCGATCATTTCGGCGTGGTCGTGGATGATCTCGATGCCGCGTTCGAGCATCTGTCGCGCTGCGACGCGGAAATCGTCGAGCCGATCAAACAGGTCCGCCCCGGCGTCCGAGCCTGCTTCGTGCGATCGCCAGGGGACATTCTCGTCGAGATCCTGGAGCGCCGACCCGCCGAGATGACTTTTACCTGAAAAGACGTCAATATTGACGCTCGATCGGTTGCGCTCGCCTGCATGGCGCGGTCCGCGTCGTAACGGCTCTGCTGCATCACCTTGCCTGCCATCCCATGCGAAACTGGATCACGCTGACTGAAGCGGCTCGACAACTCGGCGTGCAAGCGCAGACCATCTATGCGTACGTCAGCCGCGGCAACATCGCGGTCATGCCGGATCCGAATGACCCGCGCAAGAGCCTGTATCGTGCGGAAGACGTGGCCGGCCTGTGCCGCAAAAAACAGGTTGGACGCAAGCGCGAGGCGCTCGCCGCCGGGACCATATTCGGCACCGAGCCCTGCATTTACAGCGGCATTACCACCTTCTCAAAGGGTCGGCCGTATTACCGGGGACGGGACAGCATCCGGCTGTCGGACACGGCGACGCTCGAAGACGTGGCGGCCATTCTCTGGAATGCGCGCGGCCCCGTCTCCTTCGAACCCGGCGACCTGCCGCTACAGGGCGACGAGCGCGGCAGGCAATGCGCGTTCACATCGCTGGCGGCGCTCGCGGCCAGCGGGCACTCGACCCTCGGACGCACCGACAGCGCGCTTCATGTCGAGGCTGGCCGGCTCGTCGCGCTGATCGCGCAAGCGTTTGGCGCGCGCTCTGATGCGGATGCACAAACGACGCATGAACGGCTCGCACTCGGCTGGGGCCAGGGCCGCGAAGGCGCCGAACTCATCCGCCGCGCCATGGTTCTCGTGGCCGACCACGAGACGACGAGTTCGGCGTTCGCCGCCAGAATTACCGCCTCCACCGGCGCATCCCTGCCGGGATGCCTGCTCACCGGGCTCGCGACGCTCTCAGGCCCGCTTCATGGCGACGCGTCAGGCCGCGTGAGGGCCGTGTTCGACGACGTCGCAAGACTCGGTGCGGAGCATGTCGTCGTCCATCATTTGCAGTCGGCTACGCCCATTCCAGGGTTCGGGCATCACCTCTATCCAGACGGCGATGCCCGAGCAGCCGCACTGCTCGACGTGCTCGATCCGCCTCGAGAACTCACGTCGTTCATCAACAAGGTGGTTGAACTGACCGGCTTCAAGCCGAATATCGACATCGCGCTTGCCGCATTGGCGGCGCAGTTGGCGTTGCCGCGCGATGCGTCGTTCGCGCTGTTCGCAACGGCCCGAAGCGTGGGTTTGCTGGCGCATTGCATCGAACAGCTCAGGGTGGGCAAGGTCATTCGGCCACGGGGCCGCTACACCGGCCGCGCATTGGAAGACGCCAGCCCCGCGCTGCCCGCGGACGGTGCCGAGAAAGCGCTGGATCCAGCCACGCTCGACAAGAATCGGGTGTTCAAGGTGGTTGAGCGCTGAGAAGCGCCTCCCGCCCAGTCTCCGCTAAGCACAAGAAACCCTCGGAGCCAACTGTCGATTTCGCGCGCACTCGTTCGTCGTGGTGTTGAAGGCACCGAATGTCTTCCCACATAATCTGAGCCTCAACTTTGGACGGGAGAATCCCAATGCGCGTTATGGTCATGGTCAAGGCGACCGCTGAATCCGAAGCCGGTCAAATGCCCGGCACGGAACTTATCGAAGCGATGGGCCGATATAACGAGGAGCTGGTCAAGGCCGGCATCATGCTCGGCGGCGACGGACTTAAACCGAGCTCGAAAGGCGTGCGCGTGAAATTTTCTGGCAAGGATCGAACCGTCGTCGACGGTCCGTTTGCCGAAACCAAGGAATTGATCGCGGGCTACTGGATCTGGCAAGTGCAATCAATGGAAGAAGCGATCGAATGGGTACGCCGCTGCCCGAACCCGATGGCGAGCGATTCGGAAATCGAAATTCGCCCGTTCTTCGAGGCTGCGGATTTTGGCGAGGCATTTACGCCTGAGCTACAGGAACACGAAGAGCGGCTTCGGCAGCAGATTGAATCGAAGCAAAGTAAAGACTAAGGCAACTCTCCGCGCGCCGATCGTTGCCGCCTTTTCGTCACACGCCCTCGACGAGAACCGCGCGGTAACGAGCACCCTTGAACCGGTGCTGTGCGACTTCCTGATACGCCGGGCTGTCGTACCACGCACGCGCGGCTTCTGTTGACGGAAACTGAACAATCACCACACCCTCCGGCGCGTCGCCTTCGAGAACCTGCTGAGGTCCGTAGGCAGCGAGGACCGTGACGGGATGACCCTTGAAGGTCTCGCCCACCTTGCTTTGATAGATGTCGAGTTCAGCCTGATCCTGCGTGCTTTCCTTGGTGAAGACGATGTATGTCGCCATAACGTACGCTCCTGATGTGTGGTGAAGATGCGCACGACGCTTCCCAGCGAGCGTATTACACCTCGATACGCAGAGTCGGCGCATAGTCGAATCTTATTGCATCCTGCATTCTAGCGTCGCGCCAGCTATCTCGCATCGTAGCGTGAGTCGCTTTGACGACTGCGCCGGTGAGCCGTGTGTTGCCCACTTCGAGGTCTCCGGAAACACGGCACGCGACGACATAATCTTCCGTATTGATGCCAGCATGAAAACAGCGGCGCTACCGGCATTGCGCCATGGCGTCGCAGGTCGATCGGCAAAGCGCCGCGCATACCATCGCATGATTAGGCGATACCTTGGTGTGATAGCGCGACTCGGGAACGGGACCAGAATACAAGCGGTCATCACATGCGTCGCAACAGCAGATGGCTGCGACAGCGCTCCCCTTCATCGGGTCTGGCGGTCTTCATCCTCCCGGCCCACGCGCGCCAATTCCGCGGCAACGCGAAGACCACGAACATCTGCTCCGAGGAACGACTTCAACCTCAAGCATTCCCTGCGGCGAAGCCGCGCTTTAGCACTGGCCTCAAAGAACGGAGACTGCAATGAAAATTCTGTTGGTTTTGACTTCGCACAACGTGCTCGGCGATACAGGCAAGCCGACCGGCTTCTGGCTCGAAGAATTCACCGCGCCCTACTATGCGTTCACGGATGCCGGTGCGGAGGTCACCGTGGCCTCACCCAAGGGCGGCCAACCACCAATCGATCCCAAAAGCGACGATCCAGACAATCAGACCGACACCATGCTGCGCTTCAAGAAAGATCCTGCGACCCAGAAGGCGTTGGCCAACAGCGTCAAGCTCGCCGACGTCAAGGCCGCCGACTACGACACGATCTTCTATGCCGGCGGCCACGGCCCAATGTGGGATCTGACCAACGACAAGAACTCGATTGCGCTGATCGAGGATTTCTACAATGCGGGCAAGCCGGTCGCCGCTGTCTGTCATGGTCCGTGTGTTCTGTTCAAGGCGACCTACGAGGGACAGCCTCTCGTCAAGGGAAAGCGCGTTACCGGCTTTACCAACGACGAAGAAGAAGCCGTGGGCCTCACCAAGGTTGTGCCCTTTCTCGTCGAGGACGAGCTCAAGCGTCTGGGCGGCCACTTTGAGAAGGTGGAGAACTGGGCCGTGCTCACGGTTGTCGATGGACGGCTGATCACCGGCCAGAATCCGGCCTCCTCCGGGCCGACTGCCAAAGAGTTGCTGAAGGTTCTGCAGGCCTAGTTTCAATCGGGCGCGGACCACGAAGTCCGCGCATCTGTCGGCGACAGGAGCCTCTGCCGTTTTGAGGCCCTGAATATTCGAAGCTGTACCAGTTCTTTCAAAAATGGCCGGACGCTCACACGTCCGGCTTTTTTTCTTCGACATTTGCGGTAGATTGATCGCGACATTCGCGATTAGTCGAGCCGGTCAGGCGCAAATGATTTTCACGCGCGGCGCACCTGGGCATCAGACTTGCTGATCCATGACCTTGCGTGCGTGACGCGTCTTACGACGCCCGCTACCCGAATGTCCGACACCCCGGCGATTCGTTCGCCAATGGGTCCAAATCCTGCTTCAGCCCGCCGCCCGACCGCCCCTTGTCGCCGGATCGTGGCCTCTCTCGCCATGAGGAGAATGCATGATGCAACAGACCGCCTCCAAAACCCCGCAACAAAGCGCCGACCCCGACGCGGTTCGGACCACCCGTCAGCCTTCCGCGAACGCGACGATGCCAGTCGAGTTGACCGTCAACGGCAATCTCTACACGCTGTCGCTCGATCCGCGCACCACGCTGCTAGATGCGCTGCGCGAGCATCTGCACCTCACCGGCACCAAAAAGGGTTGCGACCACGGCCAATGCGGCGCGTGCACAGTGCACGTGAACGGACGGCGCGTGAATGCGTGCCTGTTGCTCGCCTGCGCGCACGCCGGCGACGAAATCACCACCATCGAAGGCATCGGTCAGCCTGAAGCGCTGCATCCGATGCAAGCCGCGTTTGTAGAATGCGACGGCTATCAGTGCGGCTACTGCACGTCGGGCCAGATCATGTCCGCGGTCGCCCTGCTCGGTGAAGCGGTCGGGCCGGACGACGCCGAAGTGCGCGAAGCGATGAGCGGCAATCTGTGCCGCTGTGGCGCCTATCAGAACATCGTCGCGGCGATCCAGCGCGTGCGCGGCCAATCCTGAGGAGTGCCATCATGGAAATCTTCCAGTTGTCGCGCGCCAACGGCGTGCGTGACGCGATCACAGCGGGCGCGACTTCCGCAACGGCCCAGCAAGGTGCACAAGTGCGCTTTCTCGCCGGCGGCACGACCTTGCTCGACCTCATGAAGCTGAACGTCGAGCAGCCGACGCAAGTCATCGACATCAGCCGGCTGCCGCTGGACCGTATCGAAGCGCTGCCCGACGGCGGCGTGAAGATCGGGGCAACGGCACGCAATGCCGACCTCGCATTGCACCCGCTGATCCGAGCACCGTACGCCGTGCTGTCGCAGGCGCTGCTCGCCGGAGCGTCGGCGCAATTGCGAAACATGGCGACGACCGGCGGCAACCTGCTGCAACGCACGCGCTGCGTCTACTTTCGCGACACCGCGATGCCGTGCAACAAGCGCGAGCCGGGCTCGGGCTGTCCTGCGATCCAGGGATTCAATCGCACGCTGGCCATTCTCGGCGCCAGCGACGCCTGCATCGCCACCAACCCGTCGGACATGAACGTCGCCTTGACCGCGCTCGACGCGACCATTCACGTCGAAGGCACGGGCGGCGCGCGCAGCATCGCGATCGACGATTTCTTCGTGTTGCCGGGCACGACGCCGCAGCGTGAGAACGTGCTCGACGCGGGCGATCTCATCACGCACGTGACACTGCCGCCGCTGCCCGCGGGCGCCCGCTCTGTTTATCTGAAACTGCGCGATCGCGCGTCGTACGAGTTCGCGCTGGCGTCGGCGGCCGTGGTCGTGACGCTCGACGGTGGCCGCATCGGGCATGTGCGCGTCGCGCTCGGCGGCGTTGGCACGCGGCCTTGGCACGCGCTCGAAGCGGAGGCCGTGCTACGCGGCGCAGCACCCGATGCCGCGACCTTCCGCAAGGCTGCGGATGCCGCGCTAGCGAATGCGAAGCCGCAAAGCCAGAACGGTTTCAAAGTCGAACTCGCGCGGCGCTGCATCGTCCATGCGCTGACCCAGGCTACCGCCGCGACGCCCTGAACCGTCCATCGAGAGGAACGCACCATGTCTACCTTGCCCGACTCCGTGCTGTCCGTGATCGGACAGCCTCAAGCGCGCGTTGACGGACCGCTGAAGGTCAGCGGTAGCGCCACCTATACTTCCGACGTGAATCTGCCCGATCTGCTGATTGCCGTGCCGGTGTGCAGCACGATCGCGAGCGGCCGGCTCGTGTCGCTCGATATCGCGGACGCCGAGGCGATGCCCGGCGTGCACGCGGTGCTGCATCGAGACAATATCGGCCGCTTCTACCGGCTCTCCGGCAACTCGATGGAGACGGGCTTCGTCGACGAAGCGCGGCCGCCTTTCGAGGACGACATCATCCGCTACTACGGCCAGTACATCGCCGTCGTGATCGCCGATACCTTTGAGGCGGCGAGCGCGGCATCGGCGGCGATCGGAGCCCGCTACGAAGTCACGCCGCACGACGTACGCGACGAACTCGAGGCCGACGACAAGCCCAAGGTCGAAAGCGAGCGCGGCGACCCGAACCGTGCGTTCGACACTGCGCCGGCAACGCTCGACGCAACTTACGTAACGCCGACGGAAACGCACAACCCGATCGAACTGCATGCAACGATCGCGGACTGGGACGGTGAGAACTACACGTTCTACGAGACCACTCAGGCCATTGCGGTCCACCTGGGCACGCTCTCGCAGATGCTCGGCGTGCCAAAGGAAAAGATTCGCGTGATCTCCCGCTATCTCGGCTCGGGTTTTGGCGGCAAGCTGTGGATGTGGCCGCACTCGCTACTCGCGGCGGCGGCGACGCGCCAGACGGGTCGTCCCGTAAAGCTGGTCGTGAGCCGCAAGATGATGTTCCAGAACGTCGGCCATCGCCCCGTCACGCAACAGCGCGTGCGGGTGTCCGCCGAACGCGACGGCAAACTCACGTCATTGCAGCATGACTACGTCAACCACACTGCGATCGCCGACGACTATCAGGAAAGCTGCGGCGAAGTCACGCCCCTCATCTATAGCACGCCGAATCTGCGCGTGACCTCGGGCGTCACGCGCCGCAACGTCGGTTCGCCGACGTCGATGCGCGGACCAGGCGCGGTGCCCGGCCTGTACGCAATCGAATCGGCGATGAACGAACTGGCGCATGTGCTGAACCTCGATCCCGTCGAGTTGAGGCTGCGCAATGAACCGCGCATCGACGAAAGCACGGGTTTGCCGTTCTCTTCACGGCATCTCACCGAATGTTTGCGCATGGGCGCCGAGCGCTTCGGATGGTCGCGGCGCACGCCGGGCGTCGGCTCGATGCAGCGCGACGGCCTGACTTTGGGCTGGGGCGTCGGCGCCTGTGTCTGGCCAGGCTTGCGCTTTTCCGCTGCGGCGGACGTCGATCTTCGAGCGGACGGCAGCGCCCGGGTGGTGTGCGGCACCCAGGACATCGGCACCGGCACGTACACGGTGCTCGCGCAACTGGTCGCCGAGGAAACCGGCATTCCGCTCGAGCGCATCGAGGTGGGTCTCGGCGATTCCGTGTTGCCTCTGGGGCCGATTTCGGGCGGCAGCGCAGCAACGGCTTCGGTGATTCCCGCCGTGCTCGATGCGGTGCGCGCGGCCACCAAGTTGTTGCTGTCGCGTGCGGCGGCCGTCGACGGATCGCCGTTCAAAGGTGCGAGTGAAGACGAACTCGCGTTCAGCGCGGGATATGTGCATCGCAAGGGCGAGACGCCTGAGCGCGGCGTGCCGTTCGGCCAGATTCTCGAGGCAGCGAAGATGCGCGCCGCTTCAGGCAGCGGCAGCGCCAAAGGCGGCTTCGACGATCCGCTCAAGAAACGCTTTTCGATCTATTCGTACGGCGCGCACTTCGCTGAAGTCACCTGGCAGCCGGAGATCGCGCGGTTGCGGGTGAGCCGCGTCGTCACGGTGATCGATGGCGGGCGCATCGTCAATCCGCGCGCCGCGCGCAACCAGATCGAAGGCGCAGTCGTGATGGGCGTCGGCATGGCGCTGTTTGAGCACACCATGTACGACAAACAGACGGGCGCGCCGATCAACAGCAACCTGGCCGATTACGTCGTCGCGACGAACGCGGACACTCCCGAACTCGACGTGACCTTTCTCGATCATCCGGACACCGTTTTCAACGAACTCGGCGCTCGCGGGATTGCGGAAATCGGGCTTGCGGGCATCGCGTCGGCGATTACCGAAGCGACCCATCATGCCACCGGCGTGCGCGTGCGGAAGCTGCCGATCATGATCGAAGATCTGCTGGCGGCGGAAATGACTTGAGGACGGATGTTCATTGGAAGTCGTGGCCGGGAAAGCTATCCTAGTAGCTTGTCTTCTGAAGGTCGAAGACGAAGCAGGCATTGCACGCCGGGAGTCGAAGGAAATGTTTCCGCCCTCGCCCGTGCCGGAGAACGCCATGACATCCTTGCACCAAACCCTGAGGGCCGCCGCGCTGGTGGCCCTCGCAATATGCCTCGCTGTCCCGGAGTCGTTTGCTCAGACGCCGCCTGGCGTGGCGGGTTCATGGTCTCTGGTTTCGCTGACCGTCTCGAGAAGTGGAAGCGACGTCGACGTGCTCGGTCCGCATCCGTCCGGGCAACTCATCTTCGGCAGCGACGGCCGCTATGTTTTACTCGGCGTTCGTGCGGACTTGCCGAAGTTCGCATCCGGTAACCGCTTATCGGGTACCTCTGAAGAGAACGAACGCATCGTGCAGGGCAACTTCGCACACTTTGGCACCTATACCGTCGATCCAGCCGGACAGGTGATTGTTTTCCGCATTCAGAAAAGTACCTTTCCAAACTGGGACGGCGATGTTCAGCAGCGCCCGTTCACACTCGATGGCGACCGGCTGACGTACGTCACGCCCGGGAGCTTCGGATATGGTGCGTCGAAAGTGGTGTGGCAGCGAATGAAGTGAGCAGCCGAACGTGGGCTGCGTGAGCTACGTGAGCCGAACGATCATGCACTGTCGTCGAAGTCGGGTGACACGGTGGTGGCTGAACACACGCCTCCGGTACGGCGTCCGCTTAAAAACGATAGTTATGCCTGGCGATGTCAGGGATTTCCATGCTCCACGATTCGTCCCTAATCCGAAAAGGCTCGATGACAGCGTATCGATGCTGGACCATGCTGGTCGGTAGCACGGAATGACCGCTCGAAGTATTCAATTTGGTCATGTTCGGGTTCTTTGCAGGAAGGCGATCCCGGACGGTCCCCGCGAGGACGCGGCGTCGCGTGGCTATCGCTTCGTCAATCCTGCGATCAGATCGTCTTTTGCACTATCGACTGAGTCTAAAGAAATCGTTAACTCGTGCCGGATTGTGGGTTGGTGGAGCAATGTCGCGCTGCGTGCTCGTTCAAGGCGAGCGTGAAGCGGGCGGGATCCCACTCCTCGTCGAGTCCGCGATGCATGAGTTCCTGCTGGCTTTCCGGCGCCAATCCGCCGATCGGCGGGTCGCGGTCGAGCTTGGTCGGGAACGGGTAGCCCTCAGCGCAGGATGCGATTGCCGCGGTGATTTCCGTGTCGCTTATCCGCCCCGACGCGCGGCGTTCACGCAGTACTGGATACAACGCCTCGCACATCCCCCTGCGGTCGAGCACTTCCATCGCCCGGCCATAAGCCGATGAGACCTGCAAGAGGTTCGCCATGCGCTGTACGTCCGCAGTGCGATTTGCGCCGGCCGCATGGAACAACGCGGGATTGAAGAACACAACGTCGCCTTTGGAGAGCGGCAGCTGGACGAAATGGTCCTCGAAATACGCCCGAAACTCGGCCCGGCGCCAGGCCAGATATCCTTCGTGATATCGCTGCGAATACGGCAGGAGCTTGGTCGGTCCACTTTCGACCGGCATGTCGCTATGCGCCACCGCGCCCTGCAGAGTTAGGAAGGGGGACATTCGATGCACGTGCGCGGGATAGCGTTCAGCCCTTTCAGCCGTCTGGAAGCCGAGGTGGTAATCGCGATGCGCCTGTTGGGCAGCGCCGCCTGGGCGAACCACGTTGACCTGCGAGGTCATCTGGTAACACGGTCCGAGCCACGCTTCCGACATAATCATCAGCATTGGATTCGAAAAGTATTCCGCGAAGACTTCAGGCGCTCGCAGGCAGAGCTTCTCCTGGGCGTTCCAGATCCGGTCATTCGCGCCTGCCTTGGCGAAGTGGTCTGCCGCACTCGAGCCTTGCTCGCGTTCACTACGAATAATGGATTCGAAGACAGCCGTTGCATCGTCGACCGGTCCGGTATCGACAAATGCCCGCCGAAGCACGAGTACCCCTGCGCCATCGTGAAGCACGCGCGCCCATTCCGCCTGCAACTGCGCTCTCTGCGATGCATCGCGTGTCATGCCATCGAGTTGGGGACAGTCGTAAATGGGAATCCGCTGCGTAATTTCCGCCGCATAGCGGGTCGGGCCGTGGTCATCATCCTCTAGCAAAGCGACGAATTCGTTTAAAGCGCAATCGCGCTCGCGGTACCAACTCTGCTCGCGCTTTTCGATACGATCGTGGCTGCGGTCCATGTCTCTCTCCTCTGTACGGCAAGGATAGTCCCATGTCGATGCGCTCGCCAGGCGTGTAATCGCGCCCTCGAAGAAACTGCCTCTGCCCAAGCCCATTCTGATGTATTGGACAAGGCATCGAATAGGCACGCGGATGATGAACAGGTCTCCGAATGGTTTGAGTTGCGAACCGATGTCAGGGTGGAAATGCCCGACGAAGACCCCGGCAACAATGCCAATCAGAATCTGCACATAAAGCGCCGTTTATTCCGGTTGAAACTGGCGCTTTGCTTTACGACCAAAAGAAGAAAGCGGGCCGCAAAGCGTGAGCCGCCCGCTGTCATTGCGCGGGCGCCGTCTGCCCCAACTGCTCGCCGAACTGCAAAGCCGCAAGCTGAGCATAAAGCGGAGAACTCAAAAGGAGTTCGGCATGACGCCCCTGCGCGACGATCCGCCCCTGCTCCAGCACGATAATCCGGTCGGCCTGTTGGACGGTCGCGAGGCGGTGTGCAATGACCAGTGTGGTGCGGTTCTGCGCGGCATTGTCCAGCGCCTTTTGCACTAGCCGTTCGCTGGCGGCATCGAGCGCACTGGTCGCTTCGTCCAGCAGCAGGATGGGCGGATTCTTCAGGATCGCGCGAGCGATCGCGATGCGCTGGCGCTGTCCGCCGGACAGCCGCACGCCGCGCTCGCCGAGAAAGGTGTCGTAGCCCTCCGGTAGTTCTTCGATAAAGCCAGCCGCAGCCGCCATGTCGGCGGCCTGTTGTACTTGCGCAAGCGTGGCTTCCGGCGCGCCGTAGCGGATGTTGTCGAGCACGCTCCCCGAAAAAATCACAGATTCTTGCAGCACCACGCCGATTTCCCTGCGCAATTCGACGAGCGGCACGTCGCGCGTCGGCACGCCGTTGATCAGAATGCGGCCGGCTTGCGGATCGTAAAAGCGCAACAGCAACTGGAACAGCGTGGTCTTGCCCGCGCCGGACGGACCGACCAGTGCCACATGTTCACCGGGGCGAACCTCGAGCGAGAGCGAGGAAAGCGCCGCGATGCCTGGGCGCGATGGATACGAGAAGCTGACATCGTCGAAGCGGATGCCCTCGCCTCGCGCAGGCAGGGCAACTGTGGTTTCGGCCTGCAGCACCGGCGAGCGCGCCGCCAGCAATTGAAGCAAACGTTCGGTGGCGCCGGCCGCGCGCTGCAGATCGCCCCATACCTCTGCAACCGCGCCCACGGCGCCGGCCGTAAACACGGCGTAGAGAATGAACTGGGACAATTGGCCCGCCGTCATCCGACCGGCCAGGACCGCCTGCGCGCCGAGCCACAGCACGAATACGATAGCGGTGAACACCAGCACGATCACCACGGCGGTCAACCAGGCGCGCGCGCGAATGCGCGTGAGCGCGGTCTCGAAGGCCGTCTCCACCGCGCCGCCATAGCGCCGCGCCTCGAATGGCTCCTGCGTATACGACTGCACGGTCGGCATGGCATTGAGCACCTCGCCCGCCAGCGCGCTCGTGTTCGCGATCTTGTCCTGGCTCGCGCGCGAGAGCCGCCGCACGCGGCGGCCGAAGATCACAATAGGTGCGATCACCACGACCAGCGTCGCGATGATGTAGCCGGACAGCACCGGGCTCGTCACCGCCAGCATCGCCACGCCGCCAGTCAACAGGAAGAAGTTGCGCAATCCCAGCGACAGGCTGGTGCCCACTACCGTCTGGATCAAAGTGGTGTCGGCGGTGAGCCGTGACAGTACCTCGCCCGTCTGCGTGGTCTCGAAGAATTGCGGGCTCATGCTCAGCACGTGATCGTAGACCGCGCGCCGCAAGTCGGCCGTGACCCGCTCACCCAGCCATGAGACGAGGTAGAAGCGCAGTGCCGTGGCGGTGGCCAGCACCAGCGACACGACAAATAGCGCGAGGAAATAGCGATCGATGTGCCCCCGGTCGCCCGAGGCAAAACCACGATCGATCAGGTATTTGAACGCCACCGGCAACACCAGCGTGGCGCTCGCCGAGGTCACCAGCGCGAAGAACGCGAGCGCCCAGCGGCCGGCATACGGGCGCAGGAAGGGAAACAGTGCGAAGAGCGGGCTGATGCGGCGTGAAGGCGGCGGCGACGTCATGGCGTCTGGCATGAGGATTCCCAAGCGGATCGAATATTCTGTCGATTGTAGGCGGCGGCTGGCAAGGCAGGCGAACGACCTTGGCGATGCATGGCCGACATTCCGGGCGACGGCGGATTCGTCAATCGACTGGGCGGCAGCGAACCTACGGGAGCAACTAAACAGTTGCATGTGGTCGCCTCGAGTCGGACAATTTTTGTTAGACCGGCGTGTTGCAGCGATGCTCGATGCGCGAACCGACGAGCATATGTCGGCCGACCGCCGCATCTAACGCGTATGCTTCGGAAAGCGTCATAGTGAAACAGTAGCCAGCAGTAAAAGAAAAAACCGTTGCACTCACACTCTTGCGAGGTCGGCATGCTTTCCTTCATTGGCACACTGATTGTAGGACTGGTCGTGGGATTGATCGCGCGGGCGGTGAAGCCCGGAGACGACCGCATGGGCCTTATTATGACCATCGTCCTCGGCATTGCCGGCTCGCTGATTGCGGGCTATGTCGGGCGCGCGCTGGGTTGGTACCAACCAGGCCAGGCTGCGGGCTGGGTCGCCTCTATAATCGGCGCGATCATCCTCCTGGTCATTTACGGATTGGTGCGCCGGCGGAGCTAGCGCGGTTGCGCGAACTTCCCGGCAGGACAGGACATGCGGCGCCTGAGATTAACGGAAGCGGACTGACTGTCCGCTACCTCATCAGCCCGTTAAATCAAGTGACGGCTGCCAGCATCGACCGACGACAGCCCACCACGGCACACCGGCAAGCGTATTGTGCTCGAACGTCCTCGTCCAAGGGATCGTCGGTCGCCAGCAGGTATTCGATAAACAGTTCTTCGCCTGCCTCGATCGGCCGGATCGTGTGAATGAAGATTCGGCCATCGTCCTCGACGGTTTCGCAGTTCGGCGCGCATGCGTGGTTCAGCCATCGCGCACTATTGCCGCCACGGCTTCCGTCAATCACGCGTCCGTCCGACAGGCCAAAAAGAAACGTGTGCCCGGCGACGCCTTCGCGCCGATGCCGGCGCACGGCTTCCCGCCAGCTCGTCAATTCGCCCCGGTATTCAAGCACGCACTCGCCCGCCGCGAGCGGCCGCATCGCGAACACACCCTTTCCGTGGACTGACGACCGCCGTACGATCACGCGCCGCATATTGTTTCCTTGACTGACTGACTGACTGACTGACGCACCAGTATACGAGCGCAAATTTGCGCTTGCATGATTTTGTGCCGGCTATCGACACTTGCAGCCATCGCGTCGCCCGACAGCAGCCACCCGAGTATCGACGAGGCACACCGGGCACGCGGTCTGCATCGGCACATTAAGACGCTGCCCCGATCTATTGCTGCGGCGACGCTTCCAGAAGGCCCTTGAGTTGAGAAACCGCCGTATCGGATTCCGATTGAATCCGCGCGCGCAGCACCAACCAGTTGAATATAGCGAACCACAACGACGGCGCGCGATAAGTGAATTCACGTTCGAAGCGAGTTCCGCTCTCGGTCAATGTCAGCGAATAAGTCACGGTGCCGGCCGGTCTGCCATCAATCGTTCCTTCTATCGACCACTTGCCCGGAGGCTCTCGCTCAGCAACTGTCCACACGACGCGGCCGCGCCTTCCCGCTACTCGGAATTCCTCCGTTACCTGCTCGCCCAGATCGAGGGGATGGTCAACCGAGCCGCTGACCGCAAGCGATGACGGATGCCAGGCGGGCCAGTGAGCCGGGGTCGTGACATAGCCGAATACGACAGTGGGAGAGCGTTGAATCGACGCGACCGTCACGATGCGCGTGTCGAGCGCGATTCGCTGCGGCAATGGGACAAAGAGCAACGCGATGAAAACGAGCACAGCCAATATCGCCGTGAGGAACCGTGTACGGTTTTTCATAACGCTTGATACTCTGCGTGCTCCAGACGAAGTTATTCTACTGCGGAGCGGTGAGTCACGCGGATCGAGTGCGAGCGTTGTCGTCCTGCATCAGCGGATGACGTGCTGTCCGGCAGCGCGATGATCGAGTGCAGGGACTGGGCTCCGATAGATCTCCGTGGCCACGGTTGCACATCGGCGCTCCGCGAACAAGCACATCAACCACCGTGATACATCGGATTGATGCTATCGCCCGGGGCACGCCGACCGGATTGCGACTTACCCGATTCGCTACCGCCAACGCCGCTATGGTTCACGTCAACCACGCCACCGTGGCCTTCTGCCGCCGCCTTCGCCTGAGCGGTTTGACCGCGATGCGCTACTGACGTAGCGACGTCGTTTCGATAGGAGGACGTCTGGTCGTCACCACCCGCGAATGCGGGATCTGTTAGCAATGCGATGCTTGCGACTAACACAGCGGCAATAGATCTCACGTACATGGTGACTCCCATAAGCTTGTCGAACATTCAACGGCACCCGCATCAAGTCCATTGCGGCGCGCGCGATGCTCAACGCCGATGGCGTCGACGTGCAGGAGTTTTCCGCGCGCGAACAAAGTGGCTCAAACGAACAACGAGTTTCCCGGCATTCGGGCAACGCATGCCGATGCCGCGGCGATAGCGTTAAACCGTCCGTCGTTGTGCCCACAGTTTTCAATGCACGGGTTGTGCCAATGCTTGCTCGCTCATCTTCCGAGCGACCGCAACTAGCTGAAAATAAACGACCTCGATCTCGACCACGAGAGCCTTTACAGTCGAGTTGAGGAGCCATGACGTCTGGTCATAGGCAACGTTTCCTGAGCTGCTGTGTGTGGTCACCCAACATATCGAGCAACTGAGTCGGAACTCAAATACTCATTAGTTTGCGCGCCCCGCGATCACCATCGGTCATGGTGGTCGTGCTAGAGTCGAGCAACTTTCTTTATCGCATCGCCCTTATTCCGCCACGGCGCAAAACGTGAACATGCAGATTCCAGCGATCGTTCCTGAACAAACCGCTCTGGTGGTCATGCATTATCAGACGGACATCATGCGGTTATTTCCATCGGTCGCACCTGCTCTGCTCGCCAACACGCGCAAGCTGTGCGACGCCGCGCGGGCCAAAGGAGTCGGCGTTTATTTCGCAAGGATTCACTTTAGTCCAGGCTATCCGGAAGTCAGCCCGTTAAACAGAAACGGGCAGGGAATCAAGCAACTGGGTCTTTTCGTCGACGACGAGATCGCGCCGGAACTCGGCCAGCGGGCCACCGAACCGCTCATCATCGCGCATCGCGCCAGCGTGTTCTTTGGCACCGATCTGCAGGCGCGGCTTTCCGCGCAGGGGATCGATACGCTAATCATGGTGGGCATAGCGTCGACCGGCGTCGTGCTGTCGTCGGTAGCGTACGCAAGCGACGCGGACTTCCGCTTGTTCACTGTGAAGGATTGCTGCTACGACCCGGATCAGGTCGTGCACGATCATCTATTTTCAACGGCGTTCGATTCGCGCACCACGGTGCTCTCGCTCGTTGATGCCTTGTCGTTGCTTGCGTAGCACATGCTGGCATTTTTTCGGCTGTCGCTGCCAAGCAGCGGCTCTACTCCGCTGCATGGTGTTCACGTCGAACTTCGACGTTCAAGAAAACAGCGGTAAAGATTCAACTGCCGTTTGGCGCTGGCGCCGCGAAGCCGCTGGTCGGCAGGTTCGTGCAGGAACGTATTCGCCGACGGAGCCGAGGCGCTTGTTGAGATCCGACAGTGCTTTGCAGACGGACGTGCGATCGGGCATTGCGACCAATGCCGCCTCGAGCCGGTTCAGAAGTTCCGGCAGACTCGATTCCCCAGTCATCTTTCCTGCGAACTTCCGCTTCCGCATAAGACCGCTCCCTGATTCGACAGACGCTGCGCGCACAGTGCCTCATGCTACCAGGTCGACAGGGACGCGTCCAGGCAAGTTCGGGAGACCGACCTCGCAAAAGCGGAGACGTCCTAGGCAACAACCGAGGCCGAATAGAACAGCGGCCTGCCGATGTTCGCGAATAGTTTCCCGCGCTGACTTGTCCGTCATTTGCATCTGGACCGATTATGATAGCGACGGACGACATCGTATTTATCGCCTGAGGTGGCTCGGGGAACGGCTGTGGCCCGTCTCGCTGAATCACTCCGCAAGCTGGACAACCAGGTCATGATTTCGGCGCGCGTACCAACGCGCCCCCAGTCGATCATGCCTCACAGGAATAACCATGAACGACAAATCCCTCATCAAGGTAGCGGTCCTCGACGACTATCAGAACGTCGCGCTGAGCATGGCTGACTGGTCGCCACTCACGAACCGTGCTGAAGTGACAGTGTTCAACGATCACGTCGCCGATATCGGGAACCTCATCCAGCGCCTGCAGCCATTCGACGTCATCTGCGCGATGCGGGAACGCACACCGTTGCCCCGCGAGGTCATCGAAAGCCTGCCGAATCTGAAGCTGATTGCCTCGACCGGCGCAGGGAATACGTCGATCGATCAGGATGCGGCGGCCGAACGCGGCATCGAAATTCGTCACACCGGCTATTCGTCCACGCCGACGATCGAGATGACGTGGGCGCTGATTCTCGCGATGGCCCGCAATATTCCGCTCGAGAATCAGTCGGTGCGGCAAGGAGGCTGGCAACTTTCGCTTGGCGATGAACTCGCGGGCAAGACGCTCGGATTGCTCGGCCTTGGCCGCGTCGGTTCGGCTGTCGGCATCATCGGGCGGGCATTCAGAATGAACGTTGTCGCGTGGAGCCAGAACCTTACCGAGGAACGCGCCGCCGAAAAAGGCGTGCAGCGAGTCAGCAAGGACGAGTTGTTCTCAACAGCGGATTTCCTGTCGATCCACGTGCGGCTTGGCGAGCGAACCACCGGGTTGGTCGGTGCAGCGGAATTCGCACAGATGAAACCCACGAGCCGGCTGATCAATACGTCGAGAGGTCCGATCGTCGACTCCGCCGCGCTGCTTACCGCGCTCACAACCGGCCAGATTACCGGCGCCGCGCTGGATGTGTACGACGTCGAACCGCTCGACAACCCGCACCCTCTGCGCGAATTGCCCAACGTGCTCGCAACGCCTCATATCGGCTACGTATCGAAGGAGTTGTATCGCACCTTCTACGGCGATACGGTGCGCAACATCGTTCAATGGCTCGATGAAAGCGGCGGTTCCGCGCGCGGCTAGCGAAGGAAACGATCTCCGCAGGCTTTAGCCCGATCAGCCCTGTATCGACGCAGGGTTCAATTCGATATGCAGGACGACGAGCCACCGCTTCGGGCAGTCGTCCGCGATCTGCACGCCCTGCGTGTCTTCACCGCTCTTCTTCACAAAGCCCTTCTCGCGCGCGAAACCGAATGCGCGCCGCGCATCGGCCTGCAGCCATAACGTCACCATCCCGCACGTCACACAGCTGAAAATCCAAACCGCTTGATGCGGCGGCGCGGAATCGAGTTGCTGCACGAAATACGTGAAAATAGTCGTCAGCGCCTGGTTCGTGACGAAGGCAATGGCCACGACCTTGCACAGACCCCTGAACATCATCGCAGGTCCCGACGGCGTCATGGAAGTCAGACGCCGAGCTCGACGGTCACGCGACGCTTCGTTTGCTTGAATCCCATATCGACTCCAGTAGATCGCTTCGTTTCTTCACAGCGCGAAGCGAGTCACCCACTATACGAAGTCCGTGATAAAGAACGCGCAACGATTGCCGGCAATGCCGTAAAGATTGCGTGAAATGGCCCGCGTCTAAAGGGCCGTCTGCGCCTGTGAGTGCATAGCTTCGCGTTCGAGCCATGCGCGGAACAGCAGGACCAGTTCGTCCGCCGACTTCGCATCCGGAACGTAAGTGCAATAGCTCCGCGACGGCAAACGAGGACCGGCGAACGGCGCGACAAGCCGGCCGGACGCGAGATCGTCGGCGACCAGGGCGGTCGGTCCCATCGCAATGCCTATTCCGTCGATGGCCGCTTGCAACGTCAGAAAGAAGTGATCGAAGCTCAGCGCGGCGGCTGGCCTGAGTGCCGGAATCTCCGCGCTGGCCAGCCAGTCCGGCCAAACCCGCGGCAGACTCGACGTATGCAGCAACGTGTGCTGCCGCATATCGTCCGGCGTTCGAAGCGGCAGGCGCTGCAACAGCGCCGGACTACAAACGGGAATTCGCTCCTCGGACAGGAATGGCCGCATCGAGTAGCCATAGAAGGTGTCCGGACCGCCCCGGACGATCACGTCGTAGGTCTCCTTCAGACTCTCCAACGACTCGTTCGACGTCTGCACATTGACGTTCACATCGGGATGCGCGGCGCGGAATGTCGCCAGTCTCGGCACCAGCCAGCGCAATGTGAAGGTCGCGGGCGCGTTCACGGATAGTGTCCGGGAAAGCGTGTCAGGGAATCCGTATCGGGCCGTGGCCCGTGCGAGTTCCTCGAACAAAGGACCGATTTCCGCCAGATAAGTCTTAGCTGCCGTCGTCAGCGCGACGCGCCGGTTGTGCCGTTCGAACAACGATGCGCCGAGCCACTCTTCGAGCGCACGCACGTGCTGGCTTACCGCACCGTGAGTCACGTGTAATTCAGCGGCGGCTTCCTTGAAGCTGCCGAGACGGCCCGCGGCTTCGAAGGCGCGCAAGGCATTGAGCGGTGGCAGGGCCCGTTTCATTCAGAATAGTTTATCTAACGTGAAGCCTCAATTTAACTGGTTTGTCGGCCTCCTACAAGATAGATATCTTCCTTACTGCGCCGCTGATTCCGGCTCCCTCGCACTCTTTTCGGGTCTTGAACCTGCATGCTCAGTTACACCGGCGGTCTCGTCCTCGTTGCCGCTCTGCTCCACGCAAGCTGGAACGCGATGCTGCACGGCAACCGCGACCGCTTCCTGTCCATGACGTGGATGAGCATCGCCATCGCGGCGGTCGCCACGCTCGCGATCCTGTTCACGCCTCTGCCCGCCAGCGCGGCCTGGCCGTACCTCGCCGCATCGGGCCTCGTGCATATCGTCTACAACGTCAGCCTCGTGCGGGCCTATCGCCGCGGCGATCTGGCGCAGGCGTACCCGATCGCGCGCGGCTCGTCGCCGCTGCTCGTCACGCTCGGCGCGGCGCTCTTCGCGCATGAGGCGATCGGCCCCTTGCACGCGCTCGGGATCGCGATGATCTCAGGCGGCATCATCGCGCTCGCGCTGCAAGGCGGGCGCGTGTCGCGCGTGGGTGCACTGGCCGCGCTGGCGACCGGTGCGTCGATCGCGCTCTATACCGTGATCGACGGTATCGGCGTGCGTTTATCCGGCGGCGAGGCGCTCGCTTACACCGCCTGGATGTTCCTGTTCTATTGGCTGATGCCGGTGCTGTTCGTCGCGATGCGCGGGCTCGCGGCGTTGTGGACGCCGATACGGGCGGCGCCCATCGCCGTCGCGTCGTCGCTCGCCGGCGGCATGGTGTCGATCGCGGCGTATGGCATCGTGATCTGGGCGATGCAGTCGGGCGCGATGGGTACGGTATCCGCGTTGCGCGAGACCAGCGTGGTGTTCGCCGTGCTGATCGGGCGCGTGATCTTGCGGGAAGCGGTAAGCGCGAGGCGCTGGCTCGCGTGCGTGGTCGTCGCGGCCGGGGCGGTGTGTTTGGGGCTTTGACCAGACAAGATCCCACCGGTGCAAATTGAAGCGCAAGGCTCCTTTCTTCGGAGTACAAGCAACTTCGCTGCCACGACGGCGGAATCACCCTACAGTCTGCCAACTGCGAAAGTCTTTTTTGTTCTACGCTATAGGTGCGGCCCGCAGCACGTCCGAAAGTCTGTCCCGCATCACGACTATCCGGGAAAGCCTCAGATTCCGCTGCACTCCGTAGATAGACGATATTCCGGCGCGGTACGGTGCAACCGGCCGGAGCCAGCCCTATCGCCACTCAACACTCCGGCAGCCCGGCGGACCTCGCTCCGGCCGTGGCACTCGAACCTTGGTGCACCCAATCTATGGAGACTAAAGATGTCTATTCGATTAGGAGAAGACGCTCCCGATTTCACCGCGGAAACCACCGAAGGGACGATCCATTTTCACGAATGGATCGGCGACCATTGGGCAGTCCTGTTTTCGCATCCGAAGGACTTCACTCCCGTTTGCACCACGGAACTCGGATACCTGGCGGGCCTCAAGCCGGAATTCGACAAGCGCAACACGAAAATTATCGGGCTCAGCGTCGATCCGGTCAGCGACCACACGGAGTGGGTCAAAGATATCGCCGAGACTCAGGGTCACGCAATCAATTACCCGCTAATCGGCGACTCGGACCTGAAGGTCGCGAAGCTCTATGACATGATCCACCCCGAAGCTAGCGGCGGCGGGCCGCGCACTGCGGTCGACAACGCAACGGTGCGCTCGGTGTTTCTCATCGGCCCGGACAAGAAGGTCAAAGCCATGCTTGTCTATCCGATGAGCGCGGGCCGCAATTTCGACGAAGTACTGCGCCTGCTCGATGCGCTGCAACTCAACGCGAAACACACGGTGGCGACACCGGTAAACTGGAAACCGGGTGAAGACGTCATCATTCCGACATCCGTTTCCAACGATGCCGCAACGCAAAAATATCCGCAGGGTTTCAAAACCGTAAAGCCTTATCTGCGGTACGTTGCGCAACCGAAGTAACGCGCGCGAAGCGAGTCCGGGTGCATTCGTGCGCCCGGACCTCTGAACGGGGCAGCGCTCGATTGGACTGCCTGTAGGGTAATCGGCGGCACCGCATGAGCCACCATCTTCAAGCGCTCGCAGAAGCGGGCCACGGAGCGAAATCGTGTTGATCTTCCGGCAGCTATTCGATCAGCAATCGTCGACCTACACCTATCTTCTTGCCGATAGCACGACGCGAGAGGCGGTACTGATCGATCCGGTATTCGAACAGGTGCGCCGGGACGCCGCCCTGATCGAAGAACTCGGCTTGCATCTGCTTTATACGATCGACACCCACGTCCATGCCGATCACGTGACCGGTGCATGGATGCTGAATCGCCGCATAGGCAGCCGCATTGCGATATCGGCTGCAAGCGGCGCCGAAGGCGCGGACCGCTATCTGAGCCACGGCGACAAAGTCGAGTTCGGCACGAGATATCTGACGGTACGCGCGACACCGGGTCATACCGATGGATGCATCACGCTCGTACTCGACAACGAGACCATGGCGTTCACCGGCGATTGCCTGTTGATCCGAGGCACGGGCCGCACGGATTTCCAGCGCGGCGACGCGCACACCATGTTTCGCGCCGTGCATGGCCAGATTTTCACGCTGCCCACCGCGTGCCTGCTCTACCCGGCTCACGACTATCGCGGCCTGACGGTGACGAGCGTGGGCGAGGAGCGGCGCTTCAATCCGCGCCTTGGCGGTGAGCTGTGTGAAGAGGATTTCACCGGATACATGACGAACCTGCACCTGCCGCATCCGAAGCAGATCGACGTAGCGGTGCCCGCGAATCTGAAATGCGGACTGGCGGCGAGCGTCCCCACGCAGATGACCGAGCCCGATTGGGCGCCGCTGACCTGCAGCTTTGCGGGCATTTGGGAAATCAACGCGCAGTGGCTCGAGGAAAATCTGCGCGCGGTCGAAATCGTCGATGTGCGGGAACCTGAAGAATTCAACGGACCGTTGGGACGCATTCCCGCAGCCAGGCTCATTTCATTGGGCGAACTGGCCGGGCGTACCGCGGAACTTACGAAGGACCGTCCGATTGTGACGGTTTGCCGGGCCGGCGGACGCTCGGCACAAGCCACGGTCATGCTGCGCCAGGCCGGATTCGAACGGGTGGCCAACCTTCCCGGCGGCATGCTGCGCTGGCGTGCGGAAGGCCGCGTCGTTGAAAACGGCAGCGTGTAGCGGTGTTGTCGATGCGTGCTTTCAATGCCGGCGACACGGCAGGCCGATAGCCTGCCGTGTCGTCCATGGCTGCCCGGTGATGGGCGAGAAAGACTGTCTAGCGAGGCGTCGGCGAGTCCTCGCGAATCAGTCCGCGGCGCTTCAATTCGGCCCAGAATTCCGCCGGAATGTCGGCCCGGAAAGTTTGCAGGTTGTCTTCAAGTTGCGCGACGCTGCGCACGCCAGGGATATTCGTCGGAATAGCCGGGTGACCGAGCACGAATTGCAGGGAGGCGGCTTTGAGCGGCACCGAGAAGTCGCGGCACACCTGCTCGATCTTGCGCACACGTTCCAGAATTGCTTCCGGCGCGGGCGCATAGTTGTATTTTGCGCCGGGCACGGCGCCCGTGGCGAGAATGCCGCTGTTGTAACCGCCGCCGAGAACCACCGACACCTGACGCTCCTCGCACAGCGGCAGGAAGCCGTCGAGCGCGTCCTGCTCCAGCAATGTGTAGCGGCCGGCCAGCAACAGGCAGTCAAAGTCGCTGCGCCGGATCGCTTCATGCGCGACCTGCCACTCGTTCACGCCCACACCCACGGCCTTGACGACACCCTCGTCGCGCAGCTTGAGCAGCGCCTTAGCCGCGCCGTTCATGGCGGCCTCGAACACCTGCGGCTGGCCATCGCCATGCGTGAACAGGTCGATGTCGTGAATCAAGGCGATATCGATATGCTCCAGCGCCATGCGCTGCAGGCTGTCCTCGATCGAACGCATCACGCCGTCGTAGCTGTAGTCGAAACGCATGTCGAACGGCAGCCCGTCGACCCACGGTGTGAAGTTGATTTCAGCGCGCTTGCGCGGCTTGAGCAAACGCCCCACTTTGGTCGACAGCACGAACTGGTCGCGCGGATACCAGCGCAGAGCCTGCCCGCAGCGCGCTTCGCTCAAACCGTGGCCGTACATGGGCGCGGTGTCGAAGTAACGCACCCCCGCGTCCCACGCGGCTTTGATAAGCGCCGCCGAATCCTCTTCGCTGATCGGCCTGAAGATATTGCCGATCGGTGCAGCGCCGAAACCCATCAGCGTCGTTTCGAGTCCCGAACGCGGCCATTTACGCTTTGCCACCGGATCCATCTTTGTCTCCTGTCAGGGTGTTGAGCGGTTCGTTCCGCCCACTTTGATTTGTCATGCCAATAGTTTAACGCCAGCGTATGTGGCGTCGCAGCCAGGACGACGCCGACGGTGACGATCTAGATTTTGCGCGGCCTGATCTCAGGGTGTGAAATGCTTTAGACCGACGTGGTCAGGTCCGGGACCGCGTCGAAAAGATCGCCGACGAGGCCGTAATCGGCGACGCTGAAAATCGGCGCTTCTTCGTCTTTATTAATCGCGACGATCACCTTGCTGTCTTTCATGCCGGCCAGATGCTGGATCGCGCCCGAGATGCCGACTGCGATATACAGCTGCGGTGCGACGATCTTGCCGGTCTGGCCCACTTGATAGTCGTTCGGTACGAAGCCTGCGTCGACTGCGGCACGCGAAGCGCCGAGCGCGGCGTTCAGTTTGTCCGCCAGCGGTTCGAGAACCTTGGTGTAGTTCTCGCCGTTGCCGAGACCGCGGCCACCCGAGACGATCACCTTCGCTGAGGTCAGTTCCGGACGGTCCAGCTTCGTCACTTCGCGGCTCACGAATGACGAGATGCCGCTGTCCGCTGCCGCTTCGATTTTCTCGACCGTCGCGCTGCCGCCTTCGGCTGCGACTGCATCGAAACCGGTCGTGCGAACCGTGATGACCTTGATCGGATCAGCCGACTGCACCGTTGCGATTGCGTTGCCGGCGTAGATCGGACGTTCAAAGGTATCAGCCGAATCCACTGCCGTGATATCGCTGATCTGCGCAACGTCGAGCTTCGCTGCGATACGCGGCGTGATGTTCTTGCCGTAAGCCGTCGCCGGCGCGAGGATATGCGTGTAATCCTTCGCGATATTCAGCACCGTTGCTTCGACGTTTTCCGCGAGGCCTGCTTCGAGTTGCGGCGCGTCGGCCAGCAGCACTTTGCTAACGCCTGCAATCTTTGCTGCCGCATCCGCCGCGGCTTGCGCGTTGTGACCCGCCACCAGCACGTGAATATCGCCGCCAATCTTCTGCGCGGCGGCAACCGTGTTCAGCGTCGCGGCCTTGATCGACGCGTTGTCGTGTTCTGCTATTACAAGATTCGTCATTTGCTCTGTCTCCCTCACAGCACCTTGGCTTCGGTCTTTAGCTTCTCGACCAGCGTCTTCACATCCGGCACCTTCACACCGGCGGAGCGCTTGGGCGGCTCGACGACCTTCAGCGTTGTCAGGCGCGGCGTGACATCAACGCCCAGATCTTCAGGCTTGAGGACTTCCAGCGGCTTCTTCTTCGCCTTCATGATGTTCGGCAGCGTGACATAGCGCGGCTCGTTCAGGCGCAGGTCGGTCGTGACGACGGCGGGCAGCTTTAAAGACAGCGTTTCCGCGCCACCGTCCACTTCACGCGAAACGGTTGCCTTGCCGTCAGCGACGACAA
Source organism: Paraburkholderia phytofirmans PsJN (assembly GCF_000020125.1). Lineage (NCBI taxonomy): Bacteria > Pseudomonadati > Pseudomonadota > Betaproteobacteria > Burkholderiales > Burkholderiaceae > Paraburkholderia > Paraburkholderia phytofirmans. The sequence goes on along the minus strand of NC_010676.1, from coordinate 235,523 downwards.
CCTTCGATGCGAACGTCGCTTGCGGCAGACCAGCCAGCGCAGCGAGCATCTGACCAGTCTGGTTCGAATCGTCGTCGATAGCCTGCTTGCCGAGAATGACAAGCGAAGGCTGTTCCTTGTCGACCAGTGCCTTCAGCAGCTTGGCCACCGCCAGCGGCTGCAGTTCTTGCGAAGACTCGATCAGGATCGCGCGATCGGCACCGATGGCCAGTGCCGTACGCAGCGTTTCCTGCGACTGCGTGACACCCGCCGACACGGCGATCACTTCCGTCGCCACGCCCGCTTCCTTCAGACGCACGGCCTCTTCAACCGCGATTTCATCGAACGGATTCATCGACATTTTCACGTTCGCGATGTCGACGCCCGTGCCGTCCGACTTGACTCGAACCTTCACGTTGTAATCCACCACTCGCTTAACCGCTACCAGAACTTTCATCTAAACCCACTCCATCACAGTCCAAAGACTTCCACATCGAATGCCTTCAGCGCTCACTTGATGATCAACACTTTCGAGCGATCGAACGCCACCGTCACCGCGACGATCAGAATCACGCCGAACACGATCTGCTGCGCAAACACACTGATCCCGACAAACGTCATACCGACCCGCGCGACCGACACCAGCAGCGCGCCAATCAGTGTCCGGCCGACGCCGCCCGCGCCGCCCGTCAACGCAGTCCCGCCGACGATCACCGCGGCAATAGCGGGCAACAGGAACTGGTCGGCGAGCGTCGGCGATCCGCTACCCAACCGCCCCGCCATGATGACGCCCGCGAGCCCGGCAAACAGCGACGACGTCGCGAATACGAGGCAGCGCGTCACCGGCACACGCACGCCCGATGCAATCGCGGCCGGTTCACCCGCGCCGATCGCGTCGACGTGCCGCCCGAACACCGTCGAACGATGCAGGAACACGCACAGCAGGAAGACCACCAGCGCGAGCATGATTTCATGCGGCATGCCGAACGAAGAGCCCGTGGTCCAGCCGAGCGACGCGTTGCGCATCTCGTCGCTGATGCCGATCGAGCGCGTCCCCGACAGTGTCAGCGCAGCGGCCGACGCGATCCCGCCGACCGCCAGCGTCGCGATGAACGACGGAATGCGCAGCACGGTTTGAATCACGCCGCTCAGCAGTCCAATCCCGAACGACGCCGCTAGCGCCACCACCGCGGCCCACGCACCGTAACGCGGCAACAACATCGCCACGATCACACTGGAAAGCGAAGCCACCGCCTGCAACGACAGATCGATACTGCCCAGCAGCACGACAAAGGTCGTGCCGGCCGCCATGATGAACAGCGTCGAGCTGTCAGCAAGCAGGCCGAGCTGCGTCGACGGCGCGAGGAACGTGGGCTGCGCGATCTCGATCAGCAGATACAGCGCGATGAGCGCGATGAACGGCGCGTTGTCGCCGAGACGTGCTTTCAGTGATGCATTCATTTGTGCCATGTTGCCCTCACACCATGTGTTCGACGACGTCGATCTGCGACGGCTTGTGGCCGACTTCGCACGCGAGAATCTTCTGCGCGCGTCCGTCGCGCATCACCATCACGCGATGACTCAGGCCAAGAATTTCTTCGAGCGTGTCGCCCGTCAGCACGACCGCCACGCCTTCCGCCGTCAGTTCGCGAATCAGTTGATAGACCTCTTCTTTCGCACCCACGTCGAGGCCGCGAGTCGGATGATCCAGCACGAGAATGCGGCTGCCCGCAAAGCGCCACTTCGCCAGCACGACCTTCTGCTGATTGCCGCCCGACAGATTGCGGCACGACGCAGAGGGGCCGGGCGTCTTGATGTGCAAACGCTCGATCCATTCATTGGCGACCGCGCGCTCGCTGCGCTTGTTGACCACGCCGCTGCGGCTCACTGCGGCTAGGCGCGGCAGCGTCAGATTCTCGGCTACGCTCATCTGCGTGACGAGTCCCTCGACCTTGCGTTCGCGCGGCACGTAGCCGATGCCGAGCGAAACCGCATGCGTGGCCTGCGCACGCAAGCGCGTTTCGCCGACCAGCACCTCGCCCGCGTCGAGCGATTCCAACCCGGCAATCACGCGGCACAACTCCTCGCGCCCCGAACCGACCACGCCGGCCACGCCGAACACCTCACCGCAATGCACGTCGAACGACACGCCCTTCAGCGTATGGCCGAGCGACGCGTTGCGCACCGACAGCGCGACTTCGCCGCGGCATGGCTTCTGCAAGTTCTCGCGATAGTACTGGCCGTCCATCGTGCGGCCGACCATCAGTTCGTGCAGTTGTCCGACCGATGCATCCGCCGACGCCATGCCGGCGACCACCTTGCCGTCCTTCATCACATAGACGCGGTCGCTCAGCGACAACAGTTCGTCGAGCCGGTGCGAGACGAATACGAACGACGCGCGCGCCTTCAACTCGCGCACAAGACGAAACAGGATCTCGATCTCCGCTGCTTCGAGCACCGAGGTCGGCTCGTCGAGCAGGATGACCGGCATGCCGTCGGTATGGCTCGCGAGCGACAGCGCCTTGGCGAGTTCGACCATCTGCCGCTGGCCGAAGGTCAAGTCTTCGCATAACGTCAGCGGATCGATATCGAGGTGCACGGTGGCCAGTTCGGCTATCGCGGCACGCTTGAGCTTTGTCCAGTTGACGCGGCCGAGCGTGAGAAACGGCTCTTCCCGGCCGAGAAACAGATTTTCCGCCACCGTCAGATTCGGCAGGATCGACTGCTCCTGATAGACCATCGCAATGCCTTCCGAGGTGGCATCGCGCGGATTCTTGATGACGAGCGGTTTGCCGTCGCGCAGAATCTCGCCCGAGTCCTGGCGGTAGCCGCCGGTCAGCAGTTTCATCAGCGTGGATTTGCCCGCGCCGTTTTCGCCGATCAGACCGACGATCTCGTTCGGCCGGATTTCGATAGACACGTCGTTAAGCGCCAGCACGCCGGGGAAACGCTTGGTGACGTTCCTGAGAGTGAGCATCGTGATGTCTCCGTTGCGTTACTTGACGATACGGCGGCGCGAGCGATTCAGCGCCAGCGTCACGGCGACGATGATCAGCACGCCCTGAATGCCCTGCTGCACATACGGCGGCACGCCGAGCAACACCATGCCGTTGGCGAGCACGACCACCACCAGCGTGCCGATCAGCGTGTTGAGCGGACCACCGTTGCCGCCCGCGAGCGACGTGCCGCCCACCACGATCGCGGTGATCGCGACGAACAGTTGGCCGTCGGCGATCATTGCGTGACCTTGCCCATACTGCGCGACCGCGAGAATGCCGGCCACGCCGTAGAACGCGCCGGCAAGCGCGAACACGGCTATGCGCACGCGCGAGATCCGTACGCCGCTCAGCCGCGCCAGATCCTCACCGCCGCCGATCGCGAGCGTATGGCGGCCGAGAATCGTATGGCGGTGCACGAACCACGCGAGCCCGAGCGCCAGCACGCCGATCCACACCGACAGCGGCAGACCGAAGTAGCGCGTGATCGAAATCGCGCGCAACGCCGTGTCGCTCACGCGGATCGTGTTGCCCGACAGCACGGCCGTGCCGATCCCGGTCGCCACGAAGCCGACCGCGAGCGTGGTGATGAACGACGGGATGCGCAGAAACACGTGCAACACGCCGTTGGCCAGCCCCAGCACCACGCCCGCCGCGACGCCGATGGCCAGCACCCACAGGCCGAAGTGGTTGTCGTTGTACGAGTTCTCGACCAGCATCGACACGGCGATCGCCGCCACCGCGACAATTCCTTCCGCCGACAGATCGATGCTGCCGAGCTGAATCACGAACGTGCCGCCCAGCGCGATCGTCAACGGAATCACGGCGGCAATCGCGATCCGCGACAGGTTCATCGGGTCGAAAAAGTCATGATTGAGCACGCCGATGCACAGGCCCAGCGCCATCAGCACGAGCAACGGCGAGTAACGCCGCAGCAGTGCCCGCACGGCTGCGGGGCCGTGCACGGACGCGGGGGATCGAGCGGCCTGAACGGCGTGCCGGGAAGGAGTCGCGGTGAGCTTGTTCATCGATACACCACTGGCCCCGCAACGCGGGCATAAAGGTTGTTCCATTCCGCCTTCGGAGACGCGGCGCGCGCGATCACGTCCTGAACGTTGGTCTTCGTGACGAACGTCGCGGTGCAGAACGACTCACGGCGGTCCTTGGGCAGCGTCGCCAGGTCGATCTTCTTCTCCTTCGCCTGGAGCCCCATCGAGAGGCCGATGCCGCCGAGCCAGAACGGGTCCCAATCGACCGATGCAACCAGCTCGCCGCTCTTGATCGCGACGAGCCCCGGCTGGGTCCCGTCCATGCCAGTGACCGGAATCTGACCGGCGAGACCTTCGGCGCGCAAAGCTTCGATCGCGCCGAGCGCCATGTCGTCGTTCGCGGCCCACACGCCCTTGATCTTCGAATTGAAGCGCGTCATCCACGCCTGCATGATGGGAAACGCCTTCTGGGAATTCCAGTCGGCGACCTGGAAATCGAGCAACTGGATGCCTGGGAACTTCTTCAACGCTGCATCGAGCCCGGCCTTGCGCTCGATCGCCGGCACGTTGCTGAAGATACCGCCGAGCGCGACCACGCCGCCCTTGCCACCCATCGACTTGAAGAGCTGCGTGGCCGTTTCCTCGCCGTACGCGACGCCGTCGTATGAAAGATGCGCCACGTAGTTCGGGTTGTAATCCCACGGGTGCAAATCCTTCGGCTTGTTCCAGATCGTCGTGACATACGCGCCGGCCTTCGAACAGGCCTCGACGATCACGCGTGCATCGGCGGAATCGTTCGGGTCGACGTTGAGCACGAGATTGCCGCCGGTCTTCTGCAACAACGCCCGGATATCCGCGATGCCTTTCTCGGAACTGCCCTCTGTCGTGAGCGGCACATACGGCAGGCCGACGCTCTTCGCGAAGCTCTGCGCGCCCTTGTTGAATGCCGTGTAATACGGGTTGGTCAATGAACGGAACGAGCAGGCGAGCGTGGTCTGCCCCGCACCGAACGAGAGGCCGGACATGCCGCCGCCCGCCACGGCAAATGCCGCGCCCGCGCCAAGCTTGATGAAGTCGCGGCGTGATACGCCTGCGCGTTGATCCTGTCTGTTCATGATGTCTCCTCCGAGCAAAAGCGCCCTCCGATCAGGGCATTTATAAATAACCGGATATTTACGCTATGCAAAAGGTACGTGAACGTTTCGCGTACCTTTCCTGGTCTTGCTTGCGCTATCGCGGCGTCAAACCGCAGCCGCGGCGGACTCGCGCGCGACGCGTCCTGACGTGCTCGCGAGCGCGCCCTTCACGGCCGCAGGTTGCGCTGCCAACCCGCGAATCAGATCGGCGGCCTTTTCCGCGATCATCAGCGTGGGCGCATTCGTATTCGAACTGACGATGCGTGGCATCACCGACGAATCCGCGACACGCAAACCTTCAATGCCGCGCACACGCAGTTGCGGATCGACGACCGACATCTCGTCCACGCCCATCTTGCAGGTGCCGACCGGGTGGTAGCCCGTGCGCCCGTACTGCTGCGCGTAGGTCTCATATTCAGCCTGCGTGCGCACCAGGCCACCCGGGAAATGCTCGCTCCGGATGTACTTGCGCAGCGCGTGCTGGCTCATGATTTCGCGGCTCTGCCGAATGCCGTCGACGGCCACCTTCAGGTCGTACGGATCGCGAATGTAGGCCGGATCGATCAGCGGCGCATCGGCGGGATCGGCGCTGTGCAACGTCACGCTGCCGCGGCTGCGCGGACGCAGGAAGTACGAGTTCAACGTGCAACCCGAACCGGACGGCACGGGCGGCACGCCGGCCTCAACGCCCGCGCCCGGCAGGAAATGGAATTGCAGATCGGGCGTCGGCACGCTGCTATCCGAATACCAGAACGCGCCGCCTTCGGCGATATTCGAGGTCACCGGTCCCTTGTTGAACAGTTTGTACTCGAGGCCGGCGAGCAGCATCATGTGCTTTTTCGCGTACTTGTCGAGGCTATAAGGGCCGTTCAATTCGTAGACGATGTCGATGTCGAAGTGGTCCTGCAAATTTTGCCCGACGCCGTTCAACGCGTGCACCGGCTTCACACCGACGCGCTCCAGATCTTCGGCGCGGCCGATTCCGGAGAGCATCAACAGTTTCGGCGAACCGATCGCACCAGCCGTCACGATCACCTCGCGTTCGGCGCGCGCAATCGTTACGTTCGCGCGCTCGCCGCGCGGCGCAAACTCGACACCGACGGCGCGGCCCTTCTCGATCACGATGCGCGACACGAGGCAGTCCGTGCGGACCGTGAGATTGGGGCGCGAGCGCGCATCACGCAGATAACCCACCGCCGCGCTGCAGCGTTTGCCGCTGCGCTGCGTGACCTGGTACACACCCACGCCTTCCTGCTGCGCGCCGTTGAAATCGCTGTTGTACGGCATGCCGGCTTCCTGACCTGCCAGCACGAACGCCTTGGTCAATTCGTTGACGCTGATGAGATCGGACACGCCGAGCGGGCCGCCCACGCCGTGATATTCGTTGCACAGGCGCTCGTTGTCTTCCATGCGGCGCAGGTAGGGCAGCACGCCGTCGCGAAAGCCCCAGCCGGTGCAACCGTCGCGTTCCCAGCCGTCGTAGTCGGCAGGCTGGCCGCGTGTGTAGACCATCGCGTTGATCGAGCCGCCGCCGCCGAGCACGCGGCCTTGCGCGAACGGAATCTGGCGGCGCTGCGTGTGCTCGGCCGCCGTCGTGCGATAGCCCCAGGTCAACGGACCGCCCGTCATCTTGAAGAAGCCGACGGGCATGTGGATATACGGATCGGTATCGGCGGGGCCGGCTTCGAGCAACAGCACACGGTTGCCGGCGTCCTCGGTCAGACGCGCCGCCAGCGCACAACCCGCCGCGCCGCCACCCACGATCACATAGTCATACATTGCTGTCTCCGATACGGTTTTCTACGATCACACGCTGCGCGTGATCCGGATGTTGCGTGCGGCTCTTGACGGCCGCTTCATGGATTCGACGGCTGTTACGCGATCCATCGCGGCCGCTTGCCGAGTTGGACGTGCACCGACTTCAGTTCCGTGTATTCCTCCACGCCATAGCGGCCCGTTTCACGGCCGATGCCCGACTGCTTCACACCGCCTATCGGCATTTCCGGTCCGCCGGTGATCGTGCAGTTCACCCAGATGCGGCCCGCCTGAACCTCGCGGAAGCTGCTGATCGCGCCTTGCAGATCGCGCGTCCAGATGCTGGCGGCGAGACCATAAGGCACACCGTTCGCCAACTGGATCGCTTCTTCGAAAGTATCGAACGATGTGACCGACAGCACCGGGCCGAAGATCTCTTCCTGCGCCAGCGCGCTCTGCGGCTGCACGTTGCGGAATAGCGTCGGCTGGATAAAGAAGCGTTCGCCGTGGCTGGTCGACTCGCCGCCGTGAACCAGTTGCGCGCCGTCACGCCGGCCCGCGTCGATGAAGCCACGAATCTTGTCGAACTGACGTGCTTCAACGATTGCGCCGACATGGTTCGATGCATCGAGCGGATCGCCAACACGCACTTTCTCGAACACAGCCTTCACGCGCGCGACGAGTTCCTCTTCCACCGAGCGGTGCACGACGAGCCGGCTGCCCGATACGCAGCACTGTCCGGCGTTAAAGCAGATGCCGAAGGCAATGGCGTCGGCGGCATCGTCGAGATCGGCATCCGCGAAAACGATTTGCGGATTCTTGCCGCCGAGTTCCAATCCGACCTTCTTCATGTTGCCGCCGGCAGCCGCGAGAACCGAGCGGCCTACGGGCGTCGAACCGGTAAACGACATCATGTCGACGTCCATATGCTCGGCGAGCGCCTGGCCGACCACCGCGCCGAGACCCGTCACCACGTTCACGACGCCGTCGGGCAAGCCTGCTTCGGTCAGCAAGGCGGCAAGTTTCAACGTGGTAGTCGAAGTGAGCTCAGCCGGTTTGACGACAGCCGTGCAGCCCGCCGCAAGCACGAACGGCAGGCGCTCGGAAAGAATGAAGAACGGAAAATTCCATGGCGTGACAATGCCGACAACTCCAATCGGTTGACGCACCGTCAAGCCGAACAGATCGGCGCCGAGCGTGTCGTGCGAATCGCCATGCACGACACGCGCGAGACCGGCCGCATATTCCCAGATGCCCGCGGCCGCGTTGATCTCGCCGCGCGACTGCCCGATCGGCTTGCCGCTTTCCAGCGTTTCCAGATACGCCAGCGTCTCCACTTTGTCGCGGATCAGACGCGCCGTTTTCAGCAGCACCGTGGCGCGCTGCTCGCCCGACAGGCGGGACCAGCGGCCGTCGTCGAAGGCACGGCGCGCACTGGCGACCGCTGCGTTCAGATCGTCGACGCAGGCGCGCGGCGTGGCCGTGACCGGCACGCCGTGGCCCGGGCTCTTGCGCGTGACGAACTCGCCGGTGTTGCCGGCGTAGTCCTTGCCGTCGATAAACATCGGCGTGCGCAGCGGCTCCGCCGGAAGACGAAGCGTTGCCGCGAGTTCATTCAAATTGCTCATTCGTGTCTCCAGAGTTTGCATTCAAACGGGCGCTGAAACGCGCGCCGCGCGCGCGGGAACCCGCTTCGGCAAGACCATGCTTTTGTCATTTTTGGCGCCCATTCTGCACCATCCGGTTACTTCCTCGCAATGCCTTTTTGGTCTATAGTCGCTGACACGACAGCAGATCGACCGACTCAGTTTCCTCACACATTTTTCCTGCGACCAGCCAACATGACTCTCGCGAGCACGCCCCCCGGCCGGGCATTGAAAACGGCCAAAGCCGGCGCCACGCAACCGCCCCGTCAACGCGACCCCGAGGTCACCCGGGCCCGCATTCTCGAAGCCGCCAAGAAAGAGTTCGCCAAACTCGGCCTCGCCGGCGCACGCGTCGAAGCCATCGCGACGCGCGCCAAGGCTAACAAGCGGATGATCTATCACTACTTCGGCAGCAAGGAGGAGTTGTTCCAGGCCGTGCTCGAAGATGCCTACGCCGACATCCGCTCCGCCGAACTGAAGCTGAACCTCGACCACCTGTCTCCCGAAGACGCGATCGTCGCGCTCACCACGCACACGTGGAACTACTACCTGAAGAACCCCGAGTTCATGACGCTCGTGAACAGCGAGAACCTTCACAAGGCGCGCCATGTGAAAAAGTCCGAACGGTTCAAGGAACTGCATCATGGCTTCATCTCGATGTTGCAACGCATAATCGATCGCGGCGTCGAAGCGGGCGTGTTTCGCGCGGGCGTCGATGCACGGCAACTGCATATCACCATGGCGGCGGTCGGCTACTATTACCTGACCAATCGCTTCACGAGCGGTGTGATCTTCGACATCGACTTCATGAGCAAAGAGGCTTTGAAGAACCGCCTCGACTTCAATATCGAAACCGTTCTGCGCCTGCTGCGCCCCTGATCGCCGCGATGACTGAAGCGTCCGGATGCGACGCTTCATGTCATAGCGAGCCGCGTCAGGCCACTTTTGCGTGCGCTTCATTTGCGTCAACTTCATTTGCGTCAACTTCGCGTGCTTCATTTTTGCCTTGCGCCAACAGCGCCTCGTCGACGAGCGGGCGGAACGACATACGCGCCAGCACATCACGCTCCACGTCGACGCCTTGCGCCACTTCGATCAAACGCACGCCACTCTCTTCGAGACGGAACACTGCGCGCTCCGTCACATACAACACTTCCTGCTTCGCGATCCGCGCCTGTTCGCCGCTGAACGTAACGTGCTGCACGCGCTCCACGAGCTTCGGCACGCTGCCGTGCGACACGATCTTCACGCCCGCGCCCGCCTTTTCGACCTGCAAGCCTTTCGCTTCGAAACTGCCGCAGAAAACGATCTTGCGCGCGCCCTGCGTGATGTCGATGAAGCCACCCGGCCCCACCACCGTCGCGCCGAGCTTCGACACGTTGATGTTGCCTTCGCCATCCATTTCGCCCATGCCGAGGAACGTGATGTCGACGCCGCCGCCGCTATAAAAATCGAACTGATCGACGCTCGAAAGAATCGCTTCGGCGTTACGCGCGGTGCCGAACATCGGCCCGTCGAGCATTGCGCCGTTGTGAATGCCCTGCTCGACCGAGCCCCAGAACGTGCCGAGCCGGCCCTGTTGCGCGAGCACGCCGGGAATGCCGCCCGGAATGCCGAAGCCGAAATTCGCCGACTGTCCCGCATGCAATTCCTGCGCGGCGCGCGCGGCGATGATGTAGCGGATGCCCGTGGGCGTTTCGTAGAAACCGTCGTCGATCGGGCTCAGTGATTCGCCGCTCAGCGCCGGGTCGTAATCGGCAACCACGCATTGCACCTGCTCCCGTGCCGCGACGAGCGTATCGACGAGAATGCCAGGAATGCGCACGAGCCGAGCCGGCACATAGCCCTGCGTGGTGCGCTCCTTGACCTGGACAATCACGCGGCCGCCGCTGTTATGAGCGGCGAGCGCGGCAGCGTAGGTGTCGAGATCGGCAGGCTCGCGGCGCAGCGTGACGTTGCCGTTCGCATCGGCCGACGAGCCGCGTACGATCGCGAAATCCACCTTGAACGGTTTGTAGCGCAGGTATTCGCGCCCATCCAGCTCGATCAGTTCGACCAGTTCCTCACTGGCGCGCGCGTTGATCTTGCCGCCGTCTAAACGCGGATCGACGAAGGTGCGCAAACCGACATGCGTGACGAGCCCCGGCCGCCCCGCGCCGATTTCGCGCAGCAGCGTGGAAATCGCACCGGCGGGAAAACTGTAGGCCTCGAACGCGTTGTCTTTCGCCATCTGCTGCATGGCCGGCGACCAGCTCCAATGTCCGCCGATCACGCGCCGCACCATGCCGGCATGCGCAAAACGTGAGAGTCCGCTGCTCTTGCCATCGCCGATGCCGAGCGCGTGAACCACCGTCAAGTCACGCGGATGGCCCGTCTGAAGAAAGCGCTGTTCGAGCGCCGCCAGCACGGCGTCCGGTTCGAGCAGACCGCCGCCGGAACCGGCCAGCGCGATGGTCGCCCCGTCGAAAATTTGCTCGGCCGCTGCGGCGGCATCCATCCATTTATCCAAACCATCCTCCACTCAGATCGGCGTCAAACCTCGTTGACAGCGGCGATTCGTTGGTCTTAAATAACGAACCAGTTGGTTACTTGTTGCCAATGTTGGCACATGAAATCACGTAATTCAAGTGGCGATGCGCGAGGCTCGGGTTTACCTGAACGAGCCCGGTCAGACGCAAAAACAGGTACCGATCGATACGATGGAGACAGCATGAAACTCTCAGACACGCACCAGCAGATTCGCGAAACCACGCGCCGTTTCGCGCAGGAAGTGATTCGTCCGATCACGGAAGAACTGGATCGCGACGAGCGCTTTCCGGCCGAGATCTACACGCAGATGGGCGAGTTGGGCCTGTTCGGCATCACCGTTCCGGAAGCTTTCGGTGGCGCCGGCCTCGATGTCACGGCGTACGCGCTGGTGATGGAGGAACTGTCGCGCGGTTACGCGTCGGTGGCGGATCAATGCGGTCTGCTCGAACTGGTCGGCACACTGCTTTCGGTGCACGGCACCGACTCGCAGCGCGCGAAATACATGCAGCCGCTGCTGCGCGCGAAGCTGCGTCCCGCGTACTGCATCACCGAAGCGGACGCCGGCACCGACGTGTCGGGCATCCGCACGACTGCGATGCGCACGCCGGACGGCTGGGAGCTCAGCGGCGCGAAACTGTGGATTCACAACGCGCCGGTCGCGGACGTCGCGTTCGTGCTCGCGCGCACCGATCCCGCCGCGGGCCGGCGCGGCATGAGCATCTTTATCGTGGACTGCGCGCTCGCCGGTGTGTCGAAAGGCGCGAAGGAACACAAGATGGGCCAGCGCGCGTCGCAGGTCGGGGAACTGCATTTCGATCGCGTTAAGCTGCCGCAAGACGCGCTGCTCGGCCAGGAAGGCCGCGGCTTTCACATCATGATGAGCGTGCTCGACAAGGGGCGCGTGGGCATTGCGGCACTCGCCGTCGGCATCGCGCAGGCGGGCCTCGAAGCCGCACTCGATTACGCGCAGACACGCAAGCAGTTCGGCAGCCATATCGCCGAATTCCAGGGCATTCAGTGGATGCTTGCGGACATGGCGACCGACATCCAGGCCGCGCGACTGCTTGTGCACGATGCGGCGGAACGGCTCGAAGCGGGTGAACGCGCGAGCATTGCGTGTTCGATGGCGAAGTGTTTCGCGGGCGATACCGCCGTCAAGCATAGCGCGAACGCCGTGCAGATTTTCGGCGGCAGTGGCTACATTCGCGGCTATGAAGTCGAGCGCCTGTATCGCGACGCGAAGATCACGCAGATCTACGAAGGCACCAACCAGATTCAACGCACTATCGTCGCGCGCGATCTGATCGCCAATGGAGCCACGCTATGAGTGCGCGTCCCATTGCTCTCGTCACGGGCAGCCGGCGTGGCATCGGCCGCGCGATCGCCGTCGAACTCGGGCTTGCGGGCTTCGACGTCGCGTTGACCGATGCAGCGGCATCGCAGGAACTCGAAGACGCCGTGCGCGAGGTCGAACGAACCGGTGCGCGTGCAATCGCGCTCATCTCGGATCTCGCCGACATCGACTCGCACACCGGCACTTTGCGTGAGATCGAAGCCACGCTCGACGGCCAGATCGATTGCCTCGTGAACAACGCGGGCGTCTCGGTAATGTCGCGCGGCGATCTGCTCGACGTCACGCCGGAGAGTTTCGACCGTTGTATCGCGGTGAATACGCGGGGCACGTTCTTCCTCACGCAGGCCTTCGCGAAACACTGCCTCGCGCGCTCCGGCGGCGCTGTCGCGCCGCATCCTTCTGTCATCACAATCACTTCGTCGAACGCAATCGCGGCGTCGCCGTTGCGCGGCGAATACTGCGTGTCCAAAGCCGGACTTTCCATGGCGAACACGTTGTTCTCGCTGCGCCTCGCCGAACACGGCATCAGCGTGTACGAAGTGCAGCCCGGCCTGATCGAGACCGAAATGACGGCGCCGTCCCGCGCGCGCTACGACGCGCAGATCGAGCAAGGGCTCACCGCGATCAAGCGCTGGGGCACACCGCAGGAAGTGGCGACCACCGTCCGCACGCTTGCAACGGGCGGGCTTCCCTATAGCGTCGGCCAGGCGATCCGTATCGACGGCGGCCTGCTCGTCACCAAATACTGAGCTGCATATGAACCTGTCTATCAAACTTCCGGCCGCGTCCGGCACGATGGAAACATATCGCGTAGAAGGCGCGCCGCTCGAGGTACGCTCGCCCGCGCGCGCTTTCAACCGCATCGCGTATTCCGCGGCGCACGTGGTAGCTGATCCGCTGCGCGCGGGCGAACTGAATGGCGCGCCCGCCATCGACTGGGAGCGCACGATCGCTTACCGGCGCTATCTGTTGCAGCAAGGTCTCGGCATCGCCGAAGCGATGGACACCGCGCAGCGCGGCATGGGCTTGCCGTGGAGCACCGCGCTCGAACTGATCACGCGCAGCATTGAGGGCACGCGCGACATTCCGGGCGCGGCCATCGCGTCGGGTTGCGGCACGGACCACATTGCGCCCGCTTCGGTCACGAACTGCGATCAGGTGATCCGCGCGTATGCCGAGCAACTCGAGGCAGTGCAGCGCGTGGGCGGCCGCGTGATCCTGATGGCGAGCCGCGCGCTCGCGCGGGTTGCGCGCACGCCGGACGATTACCGGCGCGTGTATCGCGAAGTGCTCGCCATGTGCGATCAACCGGTGATTCTGCATTGGCTCGGCGAGATGTTCGACCCCGAACTCGCGGGCTACTGGGGCGCCAATGAATTTGCCGACGCGGCGCAGGTGTGTCTCGACATTATCGGCACGAGTGCGTCCAAGGTCGACGGCATAAAGATCTCGCTGCTCGACGAGCAGAAAGAAATCGCGTTCCGTCAGCGCCTGCCGCACGGCGTAAAAATGTACACCGGCGACGACTTCAACTATCCCGCGCTGATCGCCGGAGACGGCATGCATTTCTCGCATGCTTTGCTCGGCATCTTCGACGCGATTGCGCCGGCCGCGTCGCAGGCATTGTCCGCGCTTGCCGCGAACGATCACGCCAGTTTCAACGCCTTGCTCGCGCCGACCGTGCCGCTTTCGCGCCACATCTTTCGCGCGCCGACGCAGTACTACAAGACGGGCGTGGTGTTCCTCGCGTACCTGAACGGCTTCCAGGATCACTTCTTCATGCCCGGCGGCCACCATGGCATGCGTCCGCCCGCCTACCTCGCCGACGTCTTCCGCCTCGCCGATCAAGCCCGGCTTCTGCGTGATCCCGCGGATGCCGTCGCGCGCATCTGCCGCGTCATGGCGCCCCTCGGTTGCGGAGACTGACGATGAGCCGCCCAACCGGTCCTGTGCGGCACATGGTGTTCTGCCGGTTTCGCGCCGACGTCACGCCGGCGCGGCGGCTCGCGTTCTTCGAGCAGATTCGCCGGCTGACGGAAGTGCCCGGTATTGCCTTCACGAACTTTCAGTGCGGGCCCAACGTATCGCCGGAAGGCTACGGCATGAACTTCGCCGACGGCTTCATGATGGACTTCGAGAGCGGGCAGCCTGCTTCGCGTATCTCGCCCATCCGACGCATCAGGCGATCGGCGCGCGTCTGCTCGAAGCGCTCGATGGCGGCGCGCAAGGCCTGCTCGTATTCGATATCGATATGGAAACTTATGAGAAACCTGCAAGGAAGACTCGACCTGTGCTCCATCAATACCGCGACGCTGGGGCATCGCGAGCCGCTCAGCCGCACGATTGACCGCATTGCCAAAGCCGGATTCGGCGGGATTGCGCCGTGGCGTCGCGAAGTCGAGGAAGCCGATCTCGTGCAGATCGCAAGACAGATCAAGGCGCTCGATCTCACCGTGACCGGCTACTGCCGCTCGACTTACTTGCCGGCGGCGACGTCGGCGGAATTCAAGGCGAATGTCGAAGCGAACCGCGCTGCGTTGCGCGACGCGGCCATCCTCGGCGCGCGTTGTTTCGTGATGGTGGTGGGTGGGTTGCCCGAAGGCAGCCGCGATCTGGACGGCGCGCGAAACCAGGTCTCCGAGGGCATTGAAATGTTGCTGGAAACCGCTCGCGATTGCGGCGTGCCGCTTGCGCTCGAACCGCTGCATCCCGTGTACGCGGCCGACCGTGCCGTGCTCAACACCATCGCGCAGGCATTGGAGATTTGCGAGCGCGTGGATAGAGATCGCTCGGGGATGCTCGGCGTTGCCGTCGATGTCTATCATTGCTGGTGGGATCCTGCCCTGACGGCTTCAATCGAAGCAGCGGGACGCGCTGGGCGAATTCTTGCGTATCACGCATGTGACTGGCTGCGCGAAACGCGCGACGTGTTGCTCGATCGGGGCATGATGGGCGATGGCGTCATCGACCTGCCTGCCGTGCGGCAAACCATTGAAAGTGCCGGCTACGAGGGTCTGGTCGAAGTCGAAATTTTCTCCGCGCAAGACTGGTGGCTGCGCGATCCAGACGAAGTTCTGGCAATCTGCGCGGACCGCTTGCAGAACTTCTGCTAGCAGCGCAATGCGCGCATCGCATAAACCATAAAGGAACGACAATGACAGACAGAGTCCGCTGGGGCGTATTGGGCGCCGCAAAGATCGCGAACAACTTCGTGGTGCCGGCTTTGCAACGATCGCGCAATGGCCGGGTGACGATGGTAGCCAGCCGCGATCTCGCGCGCGCGCAGGCGTTCGCGACGAAGCATGACATCGCCCGCGTGTCGGCCAGCTATGAGGAAGTGATCGCAAGCCAGGATGTGGACGCGATCTATATTCCGCTACCGACGGCAAGCCACTTCGAGTGGTGCAAGAAAGCGTTGCTCGGCGGCAAGCATGTCTTGTGCGAGAAGCCGATTGCGATGAACACGGCCGAGGTGGAGGAACTGATTGCATTGCGCGATCAGACGGGCCTTGTATGCGGCGAAGCGTTCATGGTCGCGCATCATCCGCAGTGGGCCTATGTGCGCGACAGTCTTGCGCAAGGCCTGATTGGTGAACTCAAACTGGTGGAAGGCTCTTTTACTTACTTCAACGACGACCCCGGCGCGCTCAAGAACAATCTCGCGCTGGGCGGCGGCGGCGTGCGAGACATCGGCGTGTATCCGGTTGTCACCGCGCGTCTCGCGACCGGGCTCGAACCGGATCGCATTCAGAGCGAGATCGTGCTGGATCCACGTTTCGGCACCGATCGGTTCGCTCGCTGCGTCGCGGATTTTCCGGGGTTCACGCTGAGCTTCTATTGCGGCACGCAAATGGCGCGCCGCCAGCATATGATGTTTCACGGCACCAAAGGATGGCTGAGCGTCGACGCGCCTTTCAATCCGGGAAGCTATGGTCCCGCAAAGGTCCGCCATCGTCGGGATGCAACCGGTAGCGAGCACACCCAGGAATTCAGCGATGTCGACCAGTACCAGGCGATGGTAGAGGACTTCTCGAATACCGTCATTGGCGGCACAGCAGGACTTGTATTTTCTCTTGAGAGTTCACTTGCCAATCAGCGCGTCATCGATCAGATATTGCGCTGAGAGTTAGAACATCGGGGCGCCCGATCGACGGAAAGACCGCCGATCAGGCGAACCTGTCAAACGAAAGCGTAAAACAACGTACGAAGGCCAATGCGCACCGCCGTCGACGATTGCCGGTACTCACATAAGCGCAGGTCGCAAACACAGGCGCCGCTCCGCCGCCGAGAAACACCGGCGCGGCGCCTCCCGAAGCACGCAGATACGTCGCGCTCGTGTAGACGTCAGTGCGCTTGGACAACGCGTAGTCGAGCTCACCCCCTCCACGCCACCCCTTCCGGAAAGTCATATTCATCGAGCGACGCCGCATGCATCTCGATGCTGTAACCCGAACGCTGCGGCGGCATATAACGGCCATTGCGGATCACGACCGGATCGACGAAATGCTCATGCAGATGATCCACGTATTCGAGCACCCGATTCTCTAGCGACGCCGACACGCAAATATAGTCGAACAGCGAAATATGCTGGACGTACTCGCACAATCCGACACCGCCCGCATGCGGACACACCGGCACGCCGAATTTCGCCGCCATCAGCAGAACGACGATCACCTCGTTCAAACCACCCAGCCGGCAACTATCGACCTGACAGAAGTCGATGGCCTGCGCCTGCAGCAACTGCTTGAACATCACCCGGTTATGACAGTGCTCGCCGGTCGCGACGCCGATCTGCCGAAGCCGTTGACGGATAGCCGCGTGGCCGAGAATGTCGTCAGGACTCGTGGGCTCCTCGATCCACCACGGATCGAATTGCGCGAGGCGCCGCATGTTCGCGACCGCTTCGTCGACATCCCACACCTGGTTCGCGTCCATCATCAGTTTCCGGTCTTCGCCGATTTCTTCGCGCAGAATACGGGCGCGGCGCATATCCTCGTCGAGATTGCCGCCCACTTTCTGCTTGAAGTGCGTCCAGCCCTGCGCGACACCTTCACGCGCGAGCCGGCGGATTTTGTCGTCGTCGTAGCCGAGCCAGCCCGCGGATGTCGTATAGGCCGGATAGCCCTGCGCGAGCATTTCCTTTTCGCGCTCGCCCCGTGTCTTCGCATGACGATGCAACATCGCGATGGCTTCCTGCGGCGTGATCGCGTCGGTCACGTAGCGGAAGTCGAGGCAGCGCACGAGTTCTTCGGGACTCATGTCGACGAGCAACTTCCACACGGGCTTGCCTTCCGCTTTGGCCCACAGATCCCAGGCCGCGTTGACGACGGCCGCCGTCGCCAGATGAATCGCGCCTTTGTCCGGGCCGATCCAGCGCAACTGGCTATCCGACGTCAGCGCGCGCCAGAAAGCGCCCATGTTCGCGGCGATATCCTCCAGCCTTTTACCGACGATCAACGGAGCCAACGCCTCGACCGCGGCTACGCAAATCTCGTTGCCGCGTCCGATCGTGAAGGTGAGACCGTGGCCGGTGAGTGCGTCGGGCGAATCGGTTTCGAGCGTGACGTAGGCGGCGGAGTAATCCGGCGCGGCGTTCATCGCATCGGAGCCGTCCAGTGAGCGCGAGGTGGGAAACCGAATGTCGCGGACGGACAGCCTGGTGATCGTGGGCATCTAAACTCACTCCTCTGCGACAGTCATCGACTTCGGTCTCATAGCAAAGAGGGCCGTGGCATCGGCAGACGCCGCGACCCTTGCCTCTCCACACACTCAAAAGGCGTTGCTCAATCGTAGAGCACGGCTGCGATCTTCGGATCGGTCATGTTGGTCTTGTCGTACCAGTAGAAGCCCGTGTCGACTTTCTTCGGCAACTTCTCGCCCTTGAGCGCCTTCACCGCGGAGTCGACCACGCACTTGCCGATGCCAACCGGGTTCTGCGTAATCGCGCCGGCCATCAATCCCGAGTTGATATCGTCCTTCTGTTCCTTGCCCGAGTCGTAGCCGATCAGCACGAGCTTCTTGCCCGATTCCTTCACGCCGATCGCGGCGCCTTCCGCCGAGCCTTCATTCGCGCCGAAGATGCCCTTGAGATTCGGGTTAGCCTGAATCATCGTCTTGGCGATTTCCGCCGACTTCAAATGGTCGCCGCCGCCATATTGGACTGAGACGATCTTGATGTTCGGGTGCTTGGATTTCATTTCATTGAGGAAGCCGTCGCGGCGATCGATGCCGGTGCGGCTCGTCTGGTCGTGCACGATCACGCCGACTTCGCCGGCATTGCCGATTGCCTCGGCCATCTTGTCGGCAGCGAGTGCGGCTGCGGCGAGGTTATCCGTTGCGCACGTTGTCAGCGGAATATCGCTGTCCACGCCGGAGTCGAAAGCGATCACGGGTATCTTCGAGGCCTGTGCGCGCTTTAACAGTGGAATTGCCGCTTTGCTATCGAGCGCGGCGATGCCGAGTGCCTGCGGCTTCTTGGCGAGCGCGGCCGAGAGCATGTCGATCTGCTTGTCGACCATGGCTTCGGTTTCCGGTCCCTCGAAGGTAATTCTGACGTTGTGCTCCTTGGCCGACTGTTCGGCACCGGATTTGACGGCCTGCCAGAATTGATGCTGGAAGCCCTTCGAAATGAGCGGGATGTAGGTGTCCGCGTACGTTACGCTCGTCCCGCCAATGAGAGCGCCAACGCCGACCACGACACCGATTAGTTTTCTTTTCAACATGGTGTTTCTCCTCCTAAGATGGGCTATCGACTTCAGCCGTTGGGGAGCTTATGGCGCTCCATTCCTTATCCTGTTCCGCGTCGCGTCAACTTTTCTTGCGCCGCAAAATATCGCCGTAGACCGCAAGAATGATGATGAGACCGGTCACTACGATCTGCCATTCCTGCGCGACGGACATGATGCGCAGACCGTTGGTCAGCACACTCATGATGAACGCGCCAATGATCGTGCCGAGAATCGTGCCCGCGCCGCCGCTAAGCGATGTCCCGCCAATCACCACGGCCGCGATTGCTTCGAGTTCGTAACCTTGGCCTAGCGCCGGCTGCGCCGAATTCAAACGCGAGGCGATCAGTAGCCCGGCAATCCCGCAAATCGCGCCGCTCAACCCGTAAATGGCGATCTTCCACCGGTCGACATTCACACCGGACAGGCGCACTGCTTCTTCATTACTGCCGAGCGCGAAGGTATAGCGGCCGAGCGCCGTGCGATTGAGCGTGATCGAACTGACCACCGCCAGGAAAAACAGAATCAGGACCGCGTTCGGCACAGGCAAGCTCGGCAGCAGATCGCCGATCAGCGAATCCTGCGAGATCATGTAGAAGTTTTCGGTGTCGGTGAAATAAATTGGCTTGTCGGCCGAGACCACCAGCGACAGCCCTTTCAGCAGCATCATCATGCCGAGCGTGGCGATGAACGGCGGTATTTTCATTTTCGCCGTCAGCGTTCCCGAAACGGTCCCGCAAATTGCTCCCGTGCCGATCGCGGCAAGGACGCCGGTCCACATCGGCAAATGCCAGTAGGTGAGGAACACGCCGCAAATGACCGCCGTGAAGGTCATCAACGTGCCGACGGACAGATCGATACCGCCGGTGATGATTACAAACGTGCAGGCAATCGCGAGCACGCCGTTCACCGCAGTCGCCTGCAGAATCCCGAGCATGTTGTCCATCTGCATGAACGCGGGAGACGCGAAGCTGAAAAACACCAGCAGCAGGATCAGGCTCCCGAACGCAAGCAGCTTTTGCAACGCGGTCGGCGTGAAGACGCGGGCTCTCAGACCTGAGAACGTCTTTTTATTACCCAGCGCCGAAGTGTCCGATTGCGATGTCATGAAAGACCTCTCGAAGCTCACGCCACGTTTAGGGGTTCGCGCTGCGTCGCCAGTTGCATGATGCGCTCCTGGGTGGCGCCTGCCGCCGCGAGTTCGCCAGTGATGCGGCCCTCGCACATCACGACAATGCGGTCGCTCATGCGCAGGATTTCCGGCAGTTCCGACGAGATCATTACGATTGCCTTGCCCTGATCCGCGAGCGAGCGCAGCAGCTTATAGATTTCGCTTTTGGCGCCCACGTCGATGCCGCGCGTCGGCTCATCGAAGAAGAGCACGTCGCAGTCGCGCTCAAGCCATTTCGCAATGACGATCTTCTGCTGATTGCCGCCCGATAGCAGCCGCACCTCCTGCGTCGCGGAAGGCGTGCGAATGGCGAGCAGATTGATGAAATGGGCAGCAGTCTTGCGTATCTGCGTGCGGCGCAGAAAAAAGTTCAGCGACAGGAATTTGCGCAAGTTCGACATCACGATGTTCGATTCGACGCTCATACCGGTCGCGAGGCCGAAACGCTTGCGGTCTTCCGAGAGATAGCCGATGCCGCGCGCCACCGCATCGCTCGGATTCCTGATCGTCGCCTTCACGCCTTTCACGACGATCTCGCCCGACTCGATCGGATCGGCGCCGAACACCGCGCGGGCGACTTCGGTGCGGCCGGCGCCCATCAAGCCCGCAAAGCCTAGTATCTCGCCCTTGCGCAGCGCGAAACTCACATCTCTGACCAGCGGGCCGGCGTTCAGCCTGGTAACTTCGAGCGCGACCTCGCCCTGGTTGGCGATGTGCTGCGAAGGCGCGGCGTCGGTCAAGGTTCGCCCGACCATCATGCCGATAATCGCTTGCACGGTCGTGTCTTTCACCGCGACCGTCGCCACATATTCTCCGTCGCGCAACACGGTGACGCGGTCGGCAATCTGCTTGAGCTCGTCCATCTTGTGCGAGATGTAGATGATTCCGACGCCCCGCTTCTTCAGGTCGCGAATGATGCGGAACAGCTCGGCGATTTCGGCGTCGTTCAGCGCTGAGGTCGGCTCGTCCATGATCAGCACGCGCGAGTCGAACGACAAAGCTTTCGCGATCTCGACCATCTGCTGCCGCGCGACAGTGAGCGAGCTGACCAGCGCGCGCGGGTCGAGAGTCACGTGCATGCGGGCGAGAATGTCGTGCGCTTGTGCGTTGAGCTTGTCTTCGTCGAGGAACAGGCCGAGGCGTCCACGCGGCTCACGGCCGATAAACATGTTCTGCGCGATCGTCAGATGGTTCATCAGTTGGAGTTCCTGATGAATGATGCCGACGCCCACGGCCTGCGCCTCACGCGGGCTCTGGAAATCGACCGGCTGGCCTTCGTAGAGAATTTCGCCGGTATCCCGCGTGTACACGCCGGCGAGGATTTTCATCAGCGTGGACTTGCCGGCGCCGTTCTCGCCCATCAGCGCGTGGACCTCGCCCGCGACGAGTTCGAATTGGACTTCGTGAAGCGCCCTCACGCCGGGAAAGCGCTTGCTGAGCCGTTTGACGGAAATGAGCGGGGTCATGATGCGGATCGAACGACAAATCCGCGAGCGCCGCCGGCCTCATTGCGAGGAGCGGATTGAAAAAGCATGGAACGCCGCTTGGCCGGACGCCGCCGGATATCGCACTGCAAAGACGGACGGTGCAAAGCGCGGTTGAAATCGCAACGAGAAACCAGACGCATTGCTGGGCCCTCAAATCGATGTGCCACGATTTTACGACGCTGGACCTCGCCGGCTCAAGCTTAGGCATTCCCTAATATCATGAGGCGAATAGGCCGCGGGCCTGCTTCCCACTATTTGATTTGCCGCCAATTTCAGGCCGATTCGTCGGCCTTCACTATCAGAACAGTTGGGCGCCGAGTTCGCGCAGGCTGTTCCATTTCACGGTGCTGACAAACGTGCGGCCCGTGGTGTCGAGCGATTCGATCATCGCCCGTTGGCCGCGCGCTTCAGCGACGACGCGCACGATGCGCGCCTGATAGCGCAGCAGCGCACCAATCGGCGGGCACAGCGCTTCCCGGCTAATCCGCGATCGTTTCTTTTCCATACCCAATCTATATAGATGTCCAGCGAGTTGCAGGGCCGCCGACCAGCCACGGCGTCTCTGCGGGTGATGCTACCAGGTTGGCCGGCAACGGTCCAGGCCGTCCAGCGACGCACGGCCTGGCCTCACGGTGTCGCGCCCGCAGCACCGCGAAGCTTACGTTAGTCTGAAGCCGTGCTAATTCATCGCTAATTCAAGCCCGATACGATCATCGTTACGGTAACGAAGGGGACGACCCATGGTCGACGTGCTTGAATGGCTCATAGATATCTCGGTGGCGAGCGCGAATGCCGCGGCCACCGGTTCGATCTTTTTGCTGCTGGTCGGCGTGGCCGGCGAGACGCGCCGGCATGTCGTCAAACGTCGCGAGGCACCGCAGCGTAATGCGCTCGCGCGCCTTTGACTTTTCCCTGTCAGCCGGTCAATATATCTTTTCATTGTAAAAATACTGGCCGCTGCCACGAACCATGAAAGAAGCAACGTCACGCCGTAAAACGTCCGCGCCGCTTAAAACCCCAGCCCCAGCTCACACCTCAACCGACCACGCATCGCGCGAGAAACCGTATCATCACGGCGCGCTGCCCCATGCGCTGCTCGAAGCGGCGGAGGTCGTGCTACGGCGCGACGGCATTCGCGGCCTGACATTGCGCGCTATTGCACGTGAAGCCGGCGTCTCGCATACGGCGCCTCAGCATCATTTCGGCGACACAGCCGGGGTGTTGAGCGAACTTGCCGCGAGCGGACACCGGCGGCTCGCCGCGACCATGGCGGAGCAAGCGGACGGAATCGAAGCGGGCCAGGCGCGGCGCAAAGCCATCGCTCGCGGCTACGTGAGCTTCGCGGTGGCCAATCCAGATTTGCTGCACCTCATGTCGCGCAACGAAATGCTCGACGCTCAACGCCCGGCCCTCGTGCAGGCGCGGCTAGCGTCGGCGCGCGCACTGGCCGGCGTAGTGATTGCGCCCACCGACCACGCGGAGGAAGACAAGTCCTCGTTCGGCCGAATCACCGCGGCTCAGGCCACTGCCATGACAGCAGCATGGGCGTACGTTCATGGGCTTGCTTTGCTTCTGATCGACGGACGCCTGAATGCGCTGGCCGCATCCGCCGACGGTATTCGCAGCGCCGAAGATCTGGTGGAAGCCGCCATCGAGCACGTCCAGATCGTTCCTGCCTACCCCACTGGCAAAGGCCGAAAATGAACGGGCGGACTCGTATCGCGATGCCGCAACGCCCAACCTGACGTCAATGCCGCGATGACACTCAGCCTCTCGCGTTCTGGTCGCTCGCTCCTCTAGTAGCCCACATCCATGCTCAAATCGCTCCGCAACCAACTTGTTATCGCACTCGGTGCCGTGGTGAGCCTGTTCGCCATTCTGCAAGGCGTCAGTTCCTACCAGTTCTGCGTGGCCGGTATGAGCGCGGTGCTCGACCTGCGCATGGAACAGGTCGCCTCGCGTTTGCGAGTCGGCTTCGGCGAGGGCATCCCGACGGTCCCTGCGCGCGGGTCGCAAGACGCGCGCGATATCTTCATCGTTATGTGGAAAGATGGCGAGACGCAGCCGGTGCGCACTACTGAGCCGTCGCTGCTTCTGCCGCGCAATGCGGTCGAGGGCTTCTCGTCGCCGATCGTGAATGGCGAAGGCTGGCGGATCTATACGGCTCGCGACGGCGCTCAAACCGTGCAGGTCGCGCAGCGCCTGTCCGTACGTCACGAGATCGAGGAGACCGCCGCGACGAAGACGCTATGGCCGATTGTCGTGCTGATCCCGCTCGTTTGGGCCGCTGTTATCTTCGTCGTGAGTCGTTCGTTGCGGGAACTGAACCGGCTCGGCAACAAGGTTCGCGATATCGACGTGAACCATCTGCAGGCGCTGCCGCTCGCGCGCGTACCTACTGAACTGCTGCCATTCATCCGCTCAATCAATCTGATGATCGAGCGGCTAGCCCGCTCCATCGAGAGCGAACGCAAATTCATTTCCGATGCCGCGCACGAATTGCGAACGCCGCTCACGGCTCTGCAATTGCAAGCCGATAATCTGCAACGCGACGTCATGCCGAGCAACCAGGAGCGGTTTCGCGCGCTCCAAGGCGGTATCGCGCGAAGCAGCAATCTGATTTCGCAGTTGCTGCGGCTCGCGCGCGCGGACGCCCCGCCGGTGGGTCAATCGATGACACGGGCAATGATCAGCGTCGATGTCTCGGCCGCCGTCGTCAATGCCATTTCCGATGTCCTGCCGATTGCCATGCAGCGTGGCATCGATATCGGCGCGGACGAAATGGTCAGCGCCAAGGTGCGCGCAATCGAGCTCGACATCGGCACGGTGATCAAGAATCTCGTCAGCAATGCGGTTCGCTATACGCCCGACGGCGGCACAATCGATTTGTCGACCCGCGTGCATGACGGCATGGTTTCTGTCGAAGTGAAGGACACCGGTTCCGGCATCGACGAAACTCTGCTGCCCCGCGTGTTCGACCGGTTCTTTCGCGCCAATACGGACATTGAAGGCAGTGGCCTCGGACTGTCGATCGTGAAGGCGATTGTCACGCGGTACGGCGGTACGGTGACGCTGCGCAATCGCGATGACGGGCAGTCCGGCATTGTGGCGACGGTCAGTCTTCCGATCGAGCCGGACGGGGCGGGTTGATGGGTTTCATGTCCTGCTTTAGTGGCGCAAGTAAATCGACTTGAGGCCCACGTCATAGCCCGGATGCAACAACTCGACGGGACTTGCGTTCGCATGCGTGCCGCCGATGGCGATCGCCGGAGCTGTATGCGGCGACATCTGCGTTAAATCGACACCGCCCACTTCATAAGCCACCATCTCGACCTGCATCTCATCGATCGGCGTGGCAGGTTGTGCGAACGCCGCAGTCGGCAAAGCGATCAGGCCGGCGATCAGCGTGGTGCGCAAAAACTTGGTCATGGTCATTCTCCTTCAAAGTTGCAGCTTCATTCTGGGTATGGAATACGGATCGCGCTATCGCGAAGTTGCTGGCCGGGTTATTTGCGGGTCCGTTTCCAATTGAGCGGCGGTGCTTTACGAAGTACCCCGGCCAGCCACGAATACATATTGCGCGCCCAGAATTAGCGCTGAATGAGGGAGTTCGAATTACCCGTTTTGCCCTTCGGCCAGCCCTGTGCTCACTGCGTCGTGCTGCGCAGCGCTTGTTCCCACAGGCGCTATCGGACTCAAACCGGTGTCCGGAAACTGAAGAGAGCGTTTATCGACGCCGAGCACGCGCTCAGACGCCGATGAGCAAGTGACAGCTTCGGTCGATGACCAAGCCGGGTGACATATTTACCTTCCGCATGCGCCGCAACAACTCGGGCGACAGGTCACCCGAGCCATCACTTCGGCAACAGCCCCTTCGCTTGGTCGAGCATTTTGTCGACCGCCTTGCTGAAGCCCCCGGCCTGATCGTCACTCTTCTTTTGTGCGGGCGCCTGCGAAGCGGCGACGCAGGCAGCGCGCATTTCCGGATGTTCTGTCCAGCATGTGGTAGCCAACTGCTTCGCGCGGTTGATATCGCCATGCTCGCGATACCACGAGATCACGTTGGGCCAGGTCACCGACGTCCGGCCGAAGTAGTCGAACTGTTGCAACAGGAATGCTTCGCCTTGCTTAGGGTCTTTCTGCCCGATGCGGTTGGCAAGATTGGTCTGCACCGCCCATGAGCGGTCGCGTGAAGTCAGATTGCGTCGCAGCACCTGCGCCTGTGTATCCGGCGGCGCTGACCGTGACAGCGTCATCATATTCGACAACAGGAACACGGGATAAGCGTGGTCCGCCGTCGGGCCCGATGCGATCGTCGTCGCTACTTGCAGCGCCTGCGAGTAGTTGGCAGCGGCTTGCAGATCCTGCATGTCCGAGATGGACTTGTAGTGGGCCAGAATAAGCGGCGTAGAGCCGCGCTTGCGGGCGGCGTTCCATGGCTCGGTCCGCGCATCGGGCAGCTTGTCGCCAAGCATCGGGCGCACGAGTGCGGTCAGGTTGTCCTCGCGAGCGGCCGGATCGCCGTGATCGTCATGCAAAGTTTCGAGTTGCGCCGAGATCTGATCGTCGATTACCGCACGGGCATCGAAGAGACTTTCCGCGACGCTCGCCTGCGCGCCCACACGCGCGGACGTGTATTGTGAGACCGCCTCGCGCAGCTCGCCGATGCTCGTGAGCTGATTCACCGTCTGCGCTGCACCGCCGCCGACAGCCGGCGCGATCGGCTGAGTACGCGCCTGCGCCGCAGCCTGCTGTCCGGCCTTCTCCCGCCCTGCTTGCAGTTGCTTCTCGCGCAGCTTCTGACGTCGCGCTTTGGCATCCTGATCGTACGCAATGACGCGTTCGAAGAAAGCCTTGAAACCGTCCACGTAGGAATAGCCGCAACGCAAGCTGATCGTCGCGCCGAACCGGTCTGCTTGTTCTTCGACGCTGCGTTGCCAGGCAGGGAACAATACGCGTGTGCCGAGCGTCTGCACAACGGCGATATTGTCCACTCCGGTCCACGTGTTCGACGTGGGCGATTTGTTCGTTACTGTCCAGGCGAGCGACACAATGGCAAGTGAAGTATCGCCGGCCGTGCGCGCGTCGAAAATCGCGTGATGGTTAAGGTAGATATGGCCGAACTCGTGAGAGAGGATCGCAAATATCTCGTCCTCCGATTCGGCCGACTGCAACCAGCCGATCGACACGAAGATGTTGCCGCCCGCACTCGAATTCGCGTTGAGTCCGATCTCGGAGATGATATGCACTGAGCCCGGATAGTTCGGCGTGCCTGCGGTTTTCTTGATCGTCGCGAGCAGGCCGTTGAGATATGCCTCCATCTCGGGCATGGGGACGAGGCCCCAGCCGTCGGCCCGCGCATTCATCAGGTCGAGTTTGATGTCGGGCCAATCGCGCGCGGGTGGTGGCGGAATGGAGCCGACGGTGTCGAGGGTGGGTCCTTTCGGGGAGCCGCCACCGAGGTTCAGGTTCGATAGCGCGCCTGGCATTTTGACGTCCGCGCATGCGCCGAGTAGAAGGCTTGCGCATGCGCCGCAGAAGTATCGCCGTCCGGTGTGCATGATTATTGGCACCGGTTGGTGGCGGCGCCCAACGTCGCGGCTGACTGCACGCCCGCTGACTGACTGCATTGCGCCTGCGCTTTGCGAACGACCTTGACATCCAGGCCGTTCACCCAATAAGACCGGCCATTGACTGTCACAGGATAGAACTGATGTTGCGAAGGGCCTGTCGCGTGAAGAGGCAGACTCGGGGCATCCATTGCACTTTCCTTGTCGCCCGGCGAGTTATACAGCTTCACAGTCGCGCCAGGTTGCGGCGCATAGATATAAGGCTGCTCGTCGGCAGCGGCAACGTTGCCGAGGGTTACCGCGATCATCGCGAGCGACGCTGCGGCCAGCGAAGCGTGTCTGAGCCGCGGCCTGGTATCTCGAACTTTATTCACGATCAATCCTCCTTGCTGTCGGTGATCCAATTGAACAGGTGCTCGCTCCACTCGAGCCATTCGACCGCGATAGTGCAGGCTAGAACATGCGAAATCAGAAGGAACGGGACTAGCATCCAGTTGCCGAGCAGGATCATCAGGACGCCAAATGCCACGAGCACGATAAAACTGGTAACGAACAACGTGATATTGAAAGCAGCAGTCGTACCCTTCGCGGCCCACCAGTGCCAGTGGAGAGGTTTCCTCCAATGCGTGCGCTCGCGATGGAACCTGGCAAACTTCTTCCTGGCCTCTTTCTTGAGAAATACGGTGAAGAAAATCAGGCCGAAGCCAACGGCACCCAAGCTCAAAAGCCTGCCCCACCGATTTGCGGACGTGTGGAAATCAAGCTCCCAGGCTTCGACATTCTCCAGTTTGTCACCACGGCTCAAGAGATTGTCCAGAGCGACAGCATGCAGAAACACGCCGGGTATGCGGTCCTGGAGAGGAGAGAGGATCAGGTCGTTCGAATAGGCAAACGATGTGCCGATCATCACGAAGTGATTGCTGAACGCTTTCTTCAGGTCTTCGGGGCTCATCCGCTCAAGCTGGCTTGCGTGGATGGTTCGATAGTGCACGCACAGAGGCCTGCTTGAAGGACGGAAGAGCGCACGCACCTCGGCGCGCTTCAGCAGCGTCGACAGGTTGCCGCTCGACGTGCAATACATCTCCTCATCGTCGTCGCCGAGATCAGCCCGCAGGATTCGCGGCATACCGTGACGTGCCTCGCTCTCTTCGTCTGCGGATTCCTGCCAGAGCAGGCCATCCGCTGCTGTATCGAGCGGCCACGTGATCGACATGGATTTGGACTCGTTGCAAGGCACGATGAGTTTTTTTTCCGTCTCGTACACTTCGCTGAAGATTGCGAAAGCTGCACTCGCCGTGCATTGGCCTTTCGATGAATCGAGAAGCTCCGGAGCGGCCGCACTGGGAGCAACGGGGTGCGTCGTTTGGATATCGCCCGGCTCCTTACCGGCGTAGACGAGCGGATACGTCCATGCGAGCCGGTCCACCGAATGGGCCGAGAATTCAACGCCAACGCGCCGCAAAGATTTGAACGCGCTATCGCTGTCGATGGCGGCGTTCGTAACCAATGTGTTGTCTGGCTCCCGGCGTGCAGCCAGAAACACGGGTACATTGCTCGATATCAGACCAGTGACTGCCTGCCTGAAATCGCCAAAATCATCAATGTCGTTGGTGCAATAGCAAGCGTTGGCTTTCTTGAAACCGCTGAACCCGGTGGCCTTGCCGCTGCCGTTGCAATCCTTATTTCCTGGTTGGGAAAGAATCACATCGATGAACAGACCTGTCGGCCGATACTTGTTCAAATAGCCCAAGAGCCAACTATAAAAAGGGTAACGTGCCGGCCAGCCTTCGCCACGCGCCCTTAACGCCTCGCGATCGATTGCCAGCACGGTGATCTCGCGCTTATTCCACTTAACCGGATCTTTCGCGGCGGCTTTCCCGCGCTCGATGTCGAACAGATAGCCTGAAAACGGCGCGGCGTAGCGTGCCATGGTCTGAGCACCCATTTCTTCGGTAAAGCGCGTCGGCACTACGAGGGCGAGCGCGAGACCTAACAGCACGGACAAAGCTGCCCGACCGAGCAAATGCAACCACTCGATCCCTTCGACTTTTTCACCTTTCGGACCGCGTTTTTTCTTCTGCGTCGTCATCACCCGGCCCGAGGTGTCATTGGAGCGGATCAACAGAAAGGAGTCTAGAAAATCATTGACCTTCGCGTGAGCTTATTTTTCCCCGGGTAAACACGGGCCAAAACAGCAATCTGAACGTGACGGAGGCGCTTAACGTATGAACGTGGTGAGCGCGATACCGGTCCGCACAGTTTGATCTGGATGACTAATATTCTGCCATTCAGAATCAACCGTTCAGAAAAGCTCGACTCTGGAAACTTCAGACGATAGTTAGCAATTTGCCGCCATGATCATGGCGATTGATCGTGAACACTGCGAAGGAGGCACACCGCTTTTCAATTCGAACGGATTGATTCATGGAGGGAAGTCGGGAGATGGCGGATAACGACTATTTACTAGCCGCTATCCGCTCTTTGTCTGTGAAAGACCATCAGGCACATGCAATGCAACAGACGCAAAAGACCTGCCGTATGTATCAGACCGCGAACACCATCACGGCAACGTAATCGGCACAGGCCGCGTCAACAAATCCACATAAAGACTAAAAAACCGATTGTTATCAAACTGCGTAACGTAAGTGATCTTCTGCGGCGAAGCACTGGCTGCCGGCTGATCCGGATACACCGTCACACGCCCCTGATCCTCGCCACTCACCGTATCGATGTCCAGATAAGCGCTTTTCGTTTGCGTCGCATAAGTCGGATCCAGGAAATACGCGATCGTCAACGTATCAAACAAATCCGTATTACTAGCGAACGCGCCGGCATTGGCAATCCCATACGCCCTCGTTACCGCAGTCTGCTTGCTCGGATTATTGACGATCTGGTCGTACACGCTTTGAGTCAGCGGCACCGTATTTGTCACGTCGAGCGGAATCACGGCTTGCGGAATCGAAGTCTGCAACACCGTACGCACAGCGAGCGGATCGAACCACCAGTTAAGCTCGCCCACGGCGTTCGC
This sequence comes from Paraburkholderia phytofirmans PsJN, assembly GCF_000020125.1. Lineage (NCBI taxonomy): Bacteria > Pseudomonadati > Pseudomonadota > Betaproteobacteria > Burkholderiales > Burkholderiaceae > Paraburkholderia > Paraburkholderia phytofirmans. The sequence goes on along the minus strand of NC_010676.1, from coordinate 205,158 downwards.
ATTGCCCGGCACCGCCATCGCGCCGCCCATGTAGACGATCCGTTTGATCAGCGGCACGATCTCCGGCGCCTTCATGATCGCCGTGGCAAGGTTGGTGGGTGGCCCGACCTCGAGAATAGTGACCTGGTTCGGATAACGCTTGATGGTCTGAATCATGAAATCCGCCGCGCCCTGCGCCTGCAGTTTCGTCGACACTGCGAACCCATCCGGCGGCGCAACGAGTTGAGACTGCTGAGTCGGCTCAGGCCGGCTCCACGCGCCGAAATAGCCGTTCGGGTTGGCCGCCTGCTGCGCGCGGATACTCGCTACATCGTATCGCAGCGGATAATCGGCGCCGCCGTACACACCCACCACATTCTGCACACCCATGCGTTCCACAGCTTTGAGCGCATCCGACTCTTCCTGCAGCAACCAGTCGTTGCCGGTGACGACGGTGAGTCCGAGCAGATTGACTTTGCCTTGACCCATTAACTGCGTAGTCATGGCGAAAAGCTGGCCGTCGTCGCCCATCGTGTTGAAGTCTGAATCGATGATGACCTTCGGCGCATTCGCGAGAGGATCGGTGGTCGATATGCTGCCGCCGCACGCAGCGAGCCCCAGCGACATCATCAGTATGCCTATGCATTGTGATTTCATGTTTCGTCCACTCGAGAGCGTGATTAAGAAGGGAACACCATCGTGAGATGGCGCCGATAAATCAACGTCAAGCCACCGAAAGTGGCAATACAGACCGCCTCATGTCACAACAGGCATCCGTGTCAGGCTGCGCTATCGACTTCCGCGCGGGTCGGTATCGAAGGCTGCGCGCCCGCGCGCGTCACGGAAATCGACGCGGCGCGTTGCGCCAAGCTGATTGCGCTTTCCAGCGGCTGCCGTGAAGCGAGTTGCGCGGCGAAGACGCCGATAAAAGTGTCGCCGGCCGCGGTCGTATCAACTGCTTGCACCTGCGGCGCGGGAAAGTGCATGCCCTCGCCGCCTTCCACCAGCAGATAGGCGCCCTGTGCGCCGAGCGTGACGATCACATTGCGCGCGCCGCCCTGTTGCAGCTCCGTCGCCGCGCGCCGCGCACCGCTTTGCGATTCGACCGGCAGGCCAGCCAGAATGGCGGCCTCGACCTCGTTCGGCACGAGGTAGTCGACCAACGGCAGCCATTCCGCCGGCAACGGCCCGGTGGCTGGCGCCGGGTTCAACACGGTGATCTTGCCGAGCCGGCGCGCGAGTGCGAGCGTCGCGTGAACGGAATCCCACGGTGTTTCCAGTTGACACACCACGACGTCGCAGGCCTTGATGGCCGCTTCATGGCGCGCCACGCTCTCCGGCGTGAGTTCGCCGTTGCTGCCGGCCACCACGACGATCGTGTTCTGCCCGTCGTCGGACACCGTCACCATGGCGACACCGGTCGGCTGACCTGGATGAACCTCAATGCCGCTGCAGTCGATCCCTTCCGCTTCCAGATCCTTGACGCGTTGCGCGCCGTTCGCGTCTTTGCCGACGCATCCAACCATCGCAACCTGTGCGCCGATGCGCGCGGCCGCGACCGCCTGGTTCCCGCCCTTGCCGCCGGCGACCTGCGAGAACTCATGTCCGCCGATCGTCTCGCCGGGGCGCGGCAAATGCGGCGCGCGCGCGACGAGATCCGTATTGATGCTTCCCACTACCAGCACGCGGCCCTGCTTCGTTTCTTTTGACACTTTAATTTTCTCCTGTCGACCAGAGTTAGTGCGTTAGCACTTACTCTGGTCCCATGCAACGCGGTCGACCAGAGTCAGCGCTTCGGCACTCACTCCAGGCCCATGCAAAGCTGCTGACCATCCACGGGATAATCCCGATTATCCAGCGCGACGCCGGCTTCGATAAGTATCCAGCACGACAGCCACCACAATCACAGCTCCCGTAATGATGCGTTTGGTCGGCTCGGTCGCGCCGATCTGCGCGAGACCCGCAGCGAGCACCGAAATGATCAACACTCCGAAGAACGTGCTCGTCACCGAACCACGTCCGCCCATCAAACTCGTTCCGCCGATCACCACCGCCGCGATCACCTGCAATTCGATACCTTGCCCGGCATTCGGGTCCGCGGCCTCGAGCCGCGAAATCTGGAACAACGAAGCGAGGCCGGCAAGTAAACCCATCATCGCGAACACGGCGATCTTGTAGGGTCGCGGATTGACGCCCGCGAGCCGCACGGCTTCCTCATTCGTGCCGATGCCGACCAGATAGCGGCCGAAAACCGTACGCGTCAACACGAACTGCGCGGCGACCATCACCACAATGGCGATGATGAACGCCGGCGAGATGCCGAACGCGACCGGGTTGGAGAGGAAATCGAAGGCATCGCCGATATAAGCGGTGCGCGAGTTGGTCAGCTGATACGCAAGACCACGCGCCGCTTCGAGCACGCCGAGCGACACGATGAACGACGGAATCCGCCACGCCACGGTGATCGCGCCCGTCACGCAGCCGGTCAGCGTCGCGCCCGCCATGCCGAGCAACGCGGCAGGCAACGCCGGCCAATGCCACTGCAAGGCCGCGACGCTTGTGAGCGCTGCGCCGAGCGCCAGCACCGAGCCGACCGACAGATCGATGCCGGCAATGATCAGCACGAACGTCATGCCGATCGACATGACGACGAGATCGGGAATCTGGTTGGCAATCGTGCTGAAGGTGTCGTAAGTGAGGAAATGCGAACTCAGCAGCGAGAACAACACGATCATCCCGAGGAGCGCACCGAGCAATCCAAGGTAGTTCGACAATCCGAGTCGCGTGCCGAGCGGCTTCGCGTTTTTGGGTGGTTCGTTCTGCAGCGTAGGCAGGCTGGTTTCCACGGTCATGCTCAATACTCCACTAATTTACTTTCGCCGGGCGCTTTCGCGTCGGGTTCGATCGGCTCGTGCAGCATGTCGTCGCGTTTCGCATAGCCCGCGAATGCCGCCGCCAGCAGCGCGTCCTGAGTCCAGTTGCCGCGCTCGAACAGGCCCGTCATGCGTCCCGCCGACATCACCGCGATCCGGTCGCAAATCGCCATCAATTCGCGCAGGTCGCTCGATACCACCACCAGCGCGCGGCCTTCGCGAGCCAGCGCGCCCATCAACGCATAGATGTCGAACTTCGCGCCGACGTCGATACCGCGCGTCGGCTCATCGAACAGCAACACAGTGCAATCGCGCGCGAGCCACCGGCCGATCACCACCTTCTGCTGATTGCCGCCCGACAACTCGGACACCGGCTGCGCCGGCCCGGAACTGCGGATACGCATCGCGTCGATCTGCCGGCGCGCCAAAGACGCTTCACGACGGCCGTCCACCACGCCCTTGCTCGACACCGAACGCAAGTGGCCCAGCGAAATATTGGCGGCGATCGGCTGGGTCAGCAAAAGGCCCTCGCCTTTGCGATCTTCGGTGATCAGCGCGATGCCGTGCTTCACGGCGTCCGACGGCGACGCGATCGTCACGGGCTCGAGCGCGCCGCCTTCCCGCACGATCGACACAGTGCCCGCGTCCGCGCGGTCCGCGCCGTAGATGAGCCGCATCAACTCCGTGCGCCCCGCACCGATCAGTCCGCTAATGCCGAAAATCTCGCCGGCCTTGACCTCGAAGGACACGTCGCGCACCACCGGCTCACGCGTCATGCCGCTGACCTTGAAGGTCATCTCGCCGATACGCCGTTCGCCGAGATCGATCCGGTCGCCGATATCGCGGCCTACCATCAGGGTCACGAGACGGTCGGTAGTGAGGTTGGCCATCTCGTCGACGTGCACGAGCCTGCCGTCACGCAACACGGCTGCGCGCCTCGCGATACGCTTCAACTCTTCCAAGCGGTGCGAGATGTACACCAGCGCGACGCCGCGCGCCTTCAGCCGCTCGACCTGCTCGAACAGCAGATCGACTTCGCGGGCGGTCAGCATCGCGGTGGGTTCGTCGAGAATCAGCACGCGGCAATCGCCGATCAGATTGCGTGCAATCTCGACCATCTGTTGATGCCCGATGCCGAGCGTGCCGACCAACGTATCGGGATCGATTGCGTCGAGGCCGACTTGCGCCATGGCGTGCCGCGCGTCCTCGCGCAGTTTGGCGCGGTCGATCCAGCCGAATATGCCGCGCTGCGGCAAACGGTTCAGAAAGAGGTTTTCCGCCACCGAGAGCGTGGGCAGCAGGTTCAACTCCTGCATGACCATGCGCACGCCGAGCGCCTCGGCGTCTTTGCGGCTGGCCGGCGTGTAGGCCGCGCCGGCGAGCGTCATCGAACCGGTAGTCGGCGTGACGAGACCGCCGATTATCTTGGACAACGTGCTCTTGCCCGCGCCGTTTTCGCCGGTCAGCGCCAGCACTTCGCCCGCGTGCAAGTCCAGCGAGACATCGGCGAGCACGGGCTCGGCATAGGTCTTGCCGATACCGTGCACGCGCAGCACCGGCGCGGCGTCGGCAAGAGATGAGATGGGAGTGGACATCAGATTGTTTCAGGCTGGACAGAAATCAGTCGGCGTGGCCCCTTGCGGAGCGGGCCACACCTTGCACCCGTCTTACTTGGTGACCAGATCGACCGGCGTTTCGACAACGCCGGACAATTCAGACTGCTTCTTGTGTTCGGAGAGCGCCTTCAAAGCCGTGTCGATGCCGAACACGGCCTGCTTGGCTGCGTATTGATTGGCGGTGGCGAGTACGCGGCCGTCCTTGAGCATCGGCTTGATCGCGTTGATGTCGTCGTAACCGACGATCTGCACCTTGCCTGCCTTGCCGGCCGCCCGCACGGCCGACACGGCGCCGATCGCCATATTGTCGTTGCCGCACAGTAAAGCCTTGACGTCCGGATTCGCGTTGAGGATCTGGCTCGCGACGGCGTTGCCCTTGTCGATTTCCCACTCGCCCGATTGCAGCGCGACGACCTTCATGCCGCCCGCCGCCATGGCCTGCTTGAAGCCGGCCGTGCGTTGCTGCGCGTTGGTCGTGGTCGTGACACCTTCGATAATGCCGACGTTGTCGCCCGATTTCAGGTGCTTGGCCAGGTAGTCACCGACCTTCTGCGCGCCCTTCGCGTTATCCGGCCCGACGAACGGGATGTTCAGGTCTTTCGACTTGAGGACGTCGTTATCCAGCTTGTTGTCGATATTGACCACGATGATGCCGGCATCGACCGCCTTCTTCAGGACCGGCACCAGCGCCTTCGAGTCAGCCGGCGCGATCACCAGCGCGTCGACCTTCGAGACGATCATCTGCTCGACGATGCGGATCTGGTTCGCGGTGTCCGTCTCGTCCTTGATGCCGTTGGTGACGAGATCGAACTTCGCCGGATTCTGCTTCTGATAATCCTTGGCGCCCGTTTCCATGGTCAGGAAGAACTCGTTTGCCAGCGACTTCATGACAAGCGCGACTTTCGGTTTATGGGCGGCCTGGGCGAAGGCTGCCGGCATCGGCAAAATCGACACAGCGAGGAAAGCTGCGCCGGCTGCGATGGCGCGACGGCGCGCCGGAAGGAAATGGCGAATCATTGATGTCTCCGTATTGCTCGTTCGGTCTACTGAGAGCCGTTGAGTCGTGTGATGGGCAGGAACGCCGCACTTGCCGCCACTGGCTGAACCATCAGGGTCGTCCCGTATGCTGGGCAAGCATGGCCAGATCCAATCCTATCTCCGCGAACTGCGTTATGCTATGCCAAATTTCAAAATCTATCGTTTCAAAAATGGAACACGTAGACTGGGACGACCTGCGGATTCTGGTGGCGATCGCCCGCGAGGGCACCATGCGATCGGCCGCCGCGGCATGTGACCTGAGCGCGCCGACCCTGTCGCGCCGCTTGACCGAACTCGAACGGCGGCTGGGCGAACCTTTGATCGACCGGGTACCGTCGGGCTGTAGCGTCACGGCGTTCGGCGCCAAGGTGCTGGCCTGGGCGGAGCAAATGGAAGACCTGGCGCACCAGATAGAACGCGCCGCGGACGTGAACGGCGGCGCGCCCGCGCATGGCACGGTGCGGATCAACGCCGTCGAATGGCCGTCGTACATTTTGCTGAAACTGCTCGGCTCCTTTCAGGACCGGCTGCCCGGACTCGCGATCGAAGTGCTGACTTCGCGGCGTCCCTATAGCCTTGCGCGGCGCGAGGCGGACATCGCACTGTGGTCCGAATGCCCGGAAGAGGGCGATCTGTACGTCCGGCGCATCGGCAAGATCCGCTTCGGGCTGTTCGGCTCGCGCGATTACTATCTGCGCCACAAGGCCGCGATCGTGAAGAAAGAGTGGGACAAGCTGTCGTTCGTCGGCTACGACGACCGTCAACCGGACCACCCGGCGACACAATGGCTGAAGGCGCTGCCCGGCGCTCCGGCGCCGTCGCTACGCAGCAGCTACGGCATGGGCGTGTTCGACGGCGTGCTGGGCGGCTCCGGGCTCGGCATACTCGCGCAGCTTGCCGGCGACACGACGAGCGATCTCGTCTGCGTGGAGAAGCACATCAAGGCGCTCGATCAGGACGTGTGGATGGTGCTGCATCCGGCCTTGCGCGACAGTGAGCGGATCCGGACCGTGGCGAACCTGATTGCCGAAATCTTCCGCTAAGGCCACCTTGACGAACGAACCGAACGAACGCTAGCGTATCGGCCGATTACGGCTAACCTGCGCAAAACTGAGCGCGATCGCGCCTCGCGAAGTGGCGCCGCGTGGCTCGAAATCCGCCGCTCGATGGTCGCCGGACCGGGTCAGTAAGCCGTAGAGTTCCGGGCGGCGCGCCGTCAGCCATTGCTGCCCTGCACTTCCGTCGATCAGGCCTCTGTCCAGATCGGCGGAAACGAGTGCGTCTCGCGCGCGGCTCGCAGCGAGTATGCGGCCGCAGGGATCGACGATCATCGCTGCCCCGCTCGACTGTCCTGATCCGCTTATCTCCACGCCATCGCTGAAGACGACGAACATGCCGTTGTCACCAGCTCGCGCCGACAGCAAACGAGGCAGCGATTGCCCTATCGAACCAGCTTGCGTTCGGCGATCGCCAGTCCGGTTCGCGCCGTCGCTGCGATGCGGCGCAATCAGCAGCGTCGCGCCCATGAGCGCAGTCATGCGCATGTTCTCGACCAGATAGTTGTCGCCGCCGATCAGGATGCCCACGCGCACGCCCCACGCCGTATCGAACACGGTGAACCGGTCGCCGCTGCTAATCCGCCGATGCCCGAACGCATGCAGCTTGCGGTGACAATGACGCATGCCGCCCGGCAGGCACACCACGTAGCTGTTGAACAGACGGTCATCGGCTGCGCGCTCCAGGAAGCCGACACCAGCAGCCACGCCGGAGCCTTCGACCGCATCGGCCACCGCGCGGATCGACGGTCCGTCGAGCGGCTCTGCAAGCGCATCGAGTTCGGCGCGATGAAGCTTCGCCATGCTTGCGTAGCCGCCGACACAGGTCTCCGGAAACACCACCAGCCCGACCTCTTTCTTAGCGGCAAGCGCCAGGCAATCCGCAATACGCGCGACGTTATGCGCCGCGTCGCCGGGACGTGAAACGAGCGACATAGCCGCAACGCGAAGCGACGGAACAGTGGAGGCGAACATCTTCACGACCGCATGAACAGAACGACACCATTGGACCGCTCCGCCAACCATAAGTAAAATGAAAAATTCTATCCATTCAATCACTTGCTGGAATGGAACTCAAACTCCTGCGCGCCTTTCTGACCGTCGCTGAACTCCGCCACTTCGGGCACGCCGCCGAAGCGCTTTATGTCAGCCAGCCCGCTCTGAGCAAGCAGATCGTGGCGTTGGAAGCGAGCCTTGGCGCGCGGCTGTTCGAGCGCGGACGGCACGGCGCGGAGCTGACCATCTTCGGCGAAGGATTTCTTGCCGACGCCGAGGCGCTGGTCCGCGACGCGGACAATATCCTCGCGCGTGCGCGCGAGGCGAGCAGCGGCACGCGTGGCTATCTGCGCGTCGGCCTCGGACTTTCGACGTTGACCGAAGCGCCGCAACTGATCGCCCAATTCCGCAAGCTCCATCCGAACGTCAGCGTGACACTCAACGATCTGTCTTCCGCGGAGCAGTCCCGGCGGCTTCTCGGCGGCAAGCTCGATGTCGGCTTCCTGCGCTTGCCCGCCGACGCCGGCCTGTCCACCTTGCCGATACTCGACGAGGCCCTGGCATTGGCGATACCGCAGTACGCACGCTGGAAACGCGTTCCGTCGAATCTGCAGGAATTGAACGAGCCCGGCTTCATCGCGCTGTCACGCGGACGCGGTCCCGGCCTCGCGGCACAAATCGATCACTGGTGCGGTGAGCATGGCTTCGTGCCCAAGGTAATCCAGCAAGCCGACGACATTCAATCGGTCCTTGCCGGCGTGGCGGCGGGCGTGGGCGCGGCGTTCCTGCCGTCACGCGCGCAATACCTGTTACGCGACGCGAGAGTGCTGCCGTTGCGCGATGCCGCCGCACGCTGGCGGGTGGCACTGGCGTGGCAGACCACGCGCGACGATCCCGTGGTGGCGAATTTCGTCGCGTTCGTTCGCGCGGCGAAGAAGTCCCTGCGTGCCGGTTCCGCTGCGCCGGGTTGATAGACAAGGTGTCGTCGGCCTCGCCTGCCTGGCGAAGCCTTCGCCGAGCGTCGCGTGCCCCGCAGTGTCAGGCTGCACGATTGCGTAGAAACGCGCGCTCTCCAGGCCGGCGAGCGGAGAAGCCCGTCCGAACATACGTATGTCGCACACAACAACAACGATTTCGCGGATGATGGAACCCGCCGCAACCGGCTCCATCAGATGCACTGCGTCTATCACGCCGGCGATCCGCGTCCAGCGGACACCGAAACCGACTTCCCGGTCGTGGACCTCGAGGTCGCATAACCAGCACGGGCGGCTCAGGCTCGTCCGTTTTCAGGAGATACGCCATGTCCCGCACCGTCGCCGAGAAGCGCGCCGCGTTCAAAGCCCTGCACACGTCCGGCTGTTTCATCCTGCCCAATCCGTGGGATGCCGGCAGCGCGCGCTATCTGCATACGCTCGGCTTCCAGGCGCTAGCCACGACCAGTTCCGGCTTTGCCTGGTCCACCGGACACGCCGACAACAGCTTGCCGCGCGACGCCATCCTCACGCACCTGCGCAAGATCGTCGAAGCGACCGACCTGCCCGTCAACGCGGACTTCGAGAACGGCTTCGGCAGCACGCCGAACGAGGTCGCGGAAAGTGTCAGGCTCGCCATCGAAACCGGCGTGGCCGGCCTGTCGATCGAGGACTCCACCGGCAACGCCGCCGCGCCGCTTTTCTCCATCGAAGTTGCCGTCGAGCGCATTAGCGCCGCGCGCCGCGCCATCGACGAAAACGGCGGCGATACGCTGCTGGTCGGCCGGGCGGAAAACTTCTTCGCCGGCTCGCCCGATCTCGACGACGCGATCGCGCGACTCAAGGCCTACTCGGAGGCGGGCGCCGACTGTCTGTACGCGCCAGGCATTCAGACGCGCGAACAGATCGAGGCGGTGGTCGCCGCCGTGGCGCCGAAGCCCGTCAATCTGCTGATCGGCTCGACCTCGCCGTTCACGCTGCAGGACGTGGCCGCGCTCGGCGTGCGGCGCATCAGCGTCGGCGGCGCGCTGGCCCGCGCGGCGTGGGGCGGTTTCATGCAGGCGGCGCAGTCACTCGCCCAAGGCCGCTTCGACGGGTTTGCCGGCGCCGCGCCGGGCTCGCTGCTCAACGAACTGTTCGAGAAGCGCGGGTGATTCGAGGTGCTGTGAGGTGGCCAAGGCGAGGGATCGACTGCGCCTCGGGTTGAACCGGGGTGCGGAACCGCCATCGTTCGCTGACGCACGTACGCAGTTCGCGTAGCCGTGAGAGACTGATGTCTAGCGTGCGTTCAGCCTACCGACGCCCGCAGTCCGGTCACGTCAGCCATGGAATCTCATCCTTTCAGAGTGCTTGCCGCACTCCTCGTTTCAAGCGCCGGCTTCTGCCCGGCGGTATCGCATGCCTACGCGCTCGACGCACAGTTCGACTGTCAGGCGCGTCCCCACACGTTCATCACCCAACTCATCGACGACAACTACATCGAGTCCAAGCCGATGCGGGTCGACAAGAACTCCGTCAACGCGTTTCGTCCCGTGCACGGCAGCGACATGACCGTGTTCGGCTTTCGCGTCTACGCGGTGCTCGGCTACGAGCCGGACGACGACATGTTCAAGAAGGGCCGCGGCCAGGCACTCGCGGGCCCGTTATATGGCGTCGTGCTGTCCGCGCCGAGCGAGTCGGTCGAAACGCGCGTGCGCGCGGCCGGAAGCACCGCCAAGGTGCACTCGGTCATTCCGTTGTTGCTGACCGCGCTGATCTGCACAGATTGACGGAGCTCGGCCGAGCGTCGTGGTGCTATGCTTTTCGCTCCTCATCGCCCACGTCGCCAAGGTCTTCACACCGATGCCCTCGTCCGTCCGCAACTCGCTTATCTGGATCTTCGACGCGTTCGAACGCGATCCGACTTTTATCAGCAAGCGGATGTTCGGCAGCGACGCCGCTTATATCGACGGGCTTTTGTGCCTGATTGCCGCGGACCGCGACAAGCCGTGGAATGGCCTGCTGGTGTGCACGTCGCACGAGCGCCACGCGGCGCTTATCCATGAGATGCCGGCTTTGCGGCCGCATCCAGTGCTCGGCAAGTGGCTCTACATCGCGCAAGACGATCCCGCGTTTGAAAGCGCGGCTGAGGAATTGACGGCGCTGGTGCTCGCCCGCGATCCGCGCATAGGCGTCGAGCCTAAACCGCGTGCACGCGGCAAGAAATCAAAGCTGCCGAAAGCGTAGCGCGTTGCACCGTTCAATTGAACGGCTCACCCGCGCGTTGGCGTCTGCGAGCCGCTGTCGACGTTCCAGCCATAGCCAAGCGCCTTGTACAACGCGACGATCTCGGCAAGCTGCTGGTCCTGCAATTGCGACTGCTGAAGCTGCGCATTGAACAGACTGCGCTCGGCGTCGAGCACTTCCAGGTAGCTCGTATAGCCGCCTTCGTATAAATCGCGCGCGAGCGAAGCATATTGCGCAAGCGCCTCGACCTGGCGATTGGTCGCCTGCAACTGGTCACGCACGCGCGCCACGCCGACCAAGGCGTTCTCCACATCGGCAAAAGCGGACTGGATAGCCTGCTCGTAGCTGAACAGCGCCTCTTGCTGCTGCGCCTCGGCGGTGCGCACCGATCCTGTGATCGCGCCGCCGGTGAAGATCGGCTGCGAGATCGCGCCCGCAAACGACCAGATGCGCGCCGGCCCCGTCCACAGTCCGGAGAGCGCCGTGCTCGCCGCGCCGAACATGCCCGTCAGCGAAATGCTCGGGAAGTACTGCGCGCGCGCCGCGCCAATCGACGCGTTCGCGGAGACCAAAGCCTGTTCGGCTTGCAAGATATCGGGCCGTCGTTCAAGCAGCGACGACGGCAGGCCCGCCGGGATCGCGGGCGCGCTGAGTTGCGTCAACGGCTTGCCGCGCGGGATCGGTCCGGGGTTGTCGCCGAGCAGCAGCGACAACGCGTTTTCCTGTTGCGCGATCTGCTGCTGGAATGCGTACACGGATGCTTGCGCCGACTCGTATTCGGACTTCGCCTGACTCACCTGAAGTTGCGACACGACTCCGCCGGTGAAGCGCTCCTGAAACAGCGAGAGCGCATCAGCACGGCTGGCGAGCGTCGACTTCGCGATTTCCAGCCGCTGGTCGAGATCGCGCAGCAACAGATACGAGGTCGCCACACTGGAGATCAACGCGATACGGGTCGCCTGCTGCGCGGCCTGAGTGCCGAGATAATCGGCGCGCGCGGCTTCGGTCAGGCGCCGCAGGCGGCCGAACAGATCGATTTCCCACGACGCCATCACGTCCAGTTGCACCTGATTGCCGACCGCCGGCGCGAAGCCCGGCGCGGGCACGCTGCGGCCGCGCCCGCCGCCGAAGTTCGCACCGACTTGTGGGAAGAGCCCGGCACGCGTGGTCATCAGGCGTCCGTAGAATTCGTCGACGCGCGCGGCCGCGATGGCGAGGTCCTTGTTCTGATCGAGCGCCCGTTGGATCAGGCCATCGAGCACTGGATCGTTGAACTGGCTCCACCATTGCACGGCGCCCTGATCGACCACTTCGGCGTCCGGTGACGCATAGCGGAACGACGACGGTGTGTCGACAGCAGGCCGGTGATAGTCGGGGCCGACCGTGCAGCCCGCGAACCAGCAGGCGCAAACAGCGGCCAATAAGCGGCATCGAGGGAATCTCATGTCCCTCCCTCCCGCGGCCCCGGCGACACCGGCGGTCCGGCATCGGGCGCCGGCGCCTTCTTGCCGCGCGACGACAATGTTTCGAGTCCCCAGAAGAACATCGGAATGAAGAACAGCGCGATGACCGTCGCACCGAGCATGCCGAAGATCACACCGGTGCCGAGCGAGCGGCGGCTCGCAGCCGACGCGCCGCTCGCGATCGCCAGCGGCACGCAACCGAGAATGAACGCCAGCGATGTCATGATGATCGGCCGCAGCCGCAGCTTCGCGGCTTTGAGCGCGGCGTCGTAGGGGGACAGCGCTTCCTTCTCGCGCATCTCGACGGCGAACTCGAAGATCAGAATCGCGTTCTTCGCCGCGAGCGCGATCAGCACGGTCAGGCCGATCTGGAAGTACACGTCGTCTTCCATGCCGCGCAACAGAATGCCGATGAGCGCGCCGAATATCGCGAACGGCACCGCCAGTAGCACGCCGATCGGCAACGACCACTTTTCGTATTGGGCCGCGAGGATCAGGAACACCATCAGCAAGGCAAAACCGAATACGAGAATCGCGGTCGAGCCGGCCTGCTTTTCTTCGTAGGCCTGGCCGCTCCATGCATAGCTATAACCTTCGCCGAGCACCTCGTGCGCGATCTGCTCCATCGCGGCGATGGATTCTCCCGAACTGTGTCCCGGCGCGGCATCGCCGGTGATTTTCGCGGCGGGAAAATTGTTGAAGCGCGTGACGATGTCGGCGCCCGGCACGAAACGGACGGTCGTGACGGCCTTGATCGGCACCATGTCGCCGCTGCGGTTGCGCACGTAGAGTTGCTGGATGTCGTCGGGCTGTGTGCGGTATTGCGGCTCGGCTTGCACGATCACCTGAAAGAGCCGGCTGCTCTTCGGGAATTGACTCACATACGAGGAGCCGAACATGGTCTGCAACGCGGCGTAAATGTCCTGAATCGGCACACCGAGCGATTCCGCGCGCTCGCGGTCGACCTCGACGAGCAACTGCCGCGAGTTCGTATTGATGGTCGAGTTGACGCCACGCAACGCCGGGTTCTGACGCGCCTTCGCAATGAACGCGCGCACCTTCTCTTCAAGGTTCTGATAGCTGCCGTCGCCGGTGCTTTGCAGCCAGAACTCGAAGCCGCCGGTCGTGCCGAGCCCGGGAATGGACGGCGGATTCAGCGGCACTACCACGCCGTCCGTGTAGCCGGAAAACGCCTTGTTCGCATCGCGGATCAGGTCTTGCGCGGTGCCGTTCTCGCCACGATCCTTGAAGCCTTTGAGCGTGATGAACAGCGTGCCCGCGTTCGACTTGTACTGCGAGTCGATCAGGCTGTAGCCGATCGGCGCGGCGACCGATTTGACAGCAGGCTGCTTAGCGAACCATTGTTCCGCGCGTTGCGAGAGGTTGCCGGTGCGGTCGAGGCTCGCCGCATCGGGCAGCACCACCGCGCCGAGCAGATAGCCCTGATCTTCGGTGGGCAGGAACGACGAGGGAATGTGTTTGAACAGCCCCGCGGTCGCCGCCACCATCGCCACAATCAGCAGGATCGACAACGCGACGCGGCGTATCGCGAGTTGCACCGCGCGTCCATAGCCTTGCGTCAGGCGGTCGAAACGCTTGTTGAACCAGAGAAAGAAGCGGTTCTTCTTGTGCGTGCCGGGCTTGAGCAGAATCGCGGCAAGCGCCGGCGACAGCGTCAACGCAACAATGCCTGAGATCACGACCGAGACGGCGATCGTCACCGCGAACTGTTTGTACAACTGCCCCGTGATGCCGGACAGAAACGCCACCGGAATAAATACCGCGAGCAGCACGAGCACGATCGCGATGACCGGCCCGGTCACTTCGTCCATTGCGTGTTTGGCGGCCTCTTTCGGCGGCAGACCGAACTCGGTCATATTGCGCTCGACATTCTCGATCACCACGATCGCATCGTCCACAACGATGCCGATGGCCAGCACCATGCCGAACAAGGTCAGCATGTTGACCGAAAAGCCGAACACCAGCATGCCGATGAACGCGCCGAGAATCGACACGGGCACGGCGAGAAGCGGTACGAGCGTCGCGCGAAAGCTCTGCAGGAAAATGAACACGACGAGAATCACGAGGATCACCGCGTCGCGCAACGTGTGAATGACTTCACCGATCGATTCCTGCACGAACTCCGTCGTATCCAGCGCGACTTCATATTTCAGGCCGGGAGGAAAGGCCTTTTGCAGCTGCTCGAGCGTGGCATGCACCTGCTTGGCGACTTGCAGCGCGTTGGCGCCCGGCTGCTGATACACGGCGATCAGCGTCGCGGTTTTGCCGTTGTAGCGCCCGCGCAGCGAATAATCTTTCGCGCCCAGTTCCGCGTGGCCGATATCCTTGATGCGGATGGTCGACGCGTCGCCCGAACCGGCGCGCAAGATGATGTTGTCGAAATCGGCAGGCTTGGTCATGCGGCCTTTGGTCGCCACCGGAAAGGTCTGCTGGACCGGCGCGTTGGTGGGCGACTGGCCGAGGCGGCCCGCGGAAAATTGCTGGTTCTGGTTGCTGATCGCCTGCTGCACATCGGCGACGGTGATGGAGAGTTTCGCCATGCGGTCGGGCTTGATCCAGATACGCATGGCGTAGTCGGCCGAACCGAAAATCGATGCCTGGTTCGCGCCCGGAATGCGCTTTAACGCGTCGAGCACATAGACGTTCGCGTAGTTCGCGACGTACGACTGATCGAACGCGTTGTCCGGCGAGTAGATCGCGATCACCATCATGAACGCCGACGAGCGCTTCTGCACCGACACGCCTTGCGCCGTTACCGAATCGGGCAGCGTGGGCAGCGCCAGATTCACGCGGTTCTGCACATCCACCTGCGCCAGCGACGGATCCGTGCCGATGTTGAAGTATGCCGTCAGCGTCATATTGCCGGTCGACGAGCTGGACGAGTTCATGTACATCATGTTGTCCGCGCCGTTTACCTGCTGCTCGAGCGGCGCCGCGACATTCTGCGCGACAACCTCCGCGCTTGCGCCCGGATAGGTCGCGCTCACGGTGATGGTCGGCGGCGCGATATCGGGGAACTGCGCGATCGGCAGGTTGAACATCGCGACGGTGCCGGCCACCACGAGGATGATCGACAGCACCGACGCGAAGATCGGCCGGTCGATAAAAAAGTGGGCGAACTTCATCGATCAGCCCCCCGTCGACGGCGCGAGGGTGACATCGACACGGCGCGACTTGTCGGGCGCGTCGCTTGCCACGATGCGCGCGGGACGGCGCATATCGATACGCGCGACGTCGACACCCGCGACGATCAGCGCTGAACGGACTGTCGCGGCGCGCGCGGCGGCGAGTTTGACGTTGGCTTCATAGGAGCCGCTGGAATCGGTGTAGCCGGAAATCACGGCGCGCGAACCGGGCGCGGCGAGCAAGCGACGCGCGACGCCCGCGAGCGCGTCGGCCGACTGCGAATCGAGACTCGCGCTGCCGAGCGCGAAGAACACCGCGGTTTGTCCAGCCGGGAGTGCCGACGGGTTGGTCGCGTTCGCCGATGTGCCCTTTGGATTTGCCTGAGCGGCTGCGTTGGCTGATGCGCCTGCGGCGCCATTCACCGTGCCAGACGCGGCACTTGCGTCGGTTTGACCCGCGACGCTCGCCGCATTGCTACTAGTGCCACCGCCACCACCACCAGCCGGCCCCGCTCCTCCACCTGACAACGCGGCAATATTCACGCTGGCGGCCGGCATCGGCACGACATGCGCATTCACCGCCGCACCGGGCATCAACCGCAACGTGTTATCGATCACCACGCGATCGCCCACGCGCAGACCCGAATTGACCACCCAGTCGTTGCCGTTCCACTCGCCCGTTTCGATCGCACGTTGCTGGGCTTTGTTGTCCTTGTCGACGGTCCACACATATTCGCCGCGAGGTCCCTGCAAGATCGCGCCTTGCGGTACGGCGACCGCCGCGCTCCGCTCGGCGCCCAGCAGCTTGATGCGCACGAACTGGCCGGGCCGCAGCGCGCCGTCCGGATTGGGCACGGCCGCGCGAATCAGATACGTGCCGGTCTCGGAACTCAGCGACGCGTCCCTGAACGCGATATGGCCGCGTTGCGGATAGATGCTGCCGTCCGCGAGCACGATGACCGCTTCGAGATCGTCGATCTGCGGCAGCTTCAGCGTGCCGTTCGCGGTCTGCGTGCGCAGTTGCAGCATTTCGTTCTCGGACAACGAGAAGTTGATCCACATGGGATCGAGCTTCGCGACATACGTGAGCAGGCTATTGGTCGAATCGATGTAAGAGCCATCCTGCTTCTTCGCGAAGCTCGACAGCCCGGTGACCGGCGCCGTGATGGTCGTGTAGCCGAGATTCAGGTTCGCGCTCGTGACGTTCGCGCGGGCCTGTTCGAGCGCCGCCGCCGCTGCCTGCTGCTGGCCAATCGAATCGTCGAGGTCTTTCTGGCTCAGCGCGTTCTTCGCGACGAGCGGACGCACGCGATTGAGATTCGCCTGCGCGGTGTCGAGACGGGCTTTCTGCTGCGCGAACTCCGCGCGCGCGGCGTCGAGACTCGCCTGGAAGGGTTTACGATCCATCACGAACATCACGTCGCCCTGATGGACCATCGAGCCTTCCTGATAGACGCGCTTCTCGAGAAAGCCGTTCACGCGCGCGCGTATTTCGACCTGCTGCGAGCTTTCCGTCTGGCCGACGTAATCGAACACGACCGGCACGTCGCGTAATGCAATGTCGACCACGCCGACATTGACCGGCGGCCGCGCGGCCGCGGGCGCCTCTTTTTCATGACACCCGCTCAGCGTCGCGAAGGCTGTCAGTACGAGGCAAGCGGCAAAGACGTGCGTCCGTCGTATCATCTTGATCTCCGTCGGCAAATCTCCGCGGCGGTATGGCGCGGGCGTCGAGACGCAACCGGCTGCACCGGAGACTCGCAGCTTCGGTGCGGGTCCGGCAACACCCGGCAACACGATTGAAACTGCGCTAATGCGTCAGCTTCGCGCCCGGATGCGCATGCTCTCGAAGGCAGGTTCGTTTGCTGATCAATTGCTGCGTTGTTGCGTTATCTACGCTACGCGAGGCAAAAAGGAAGTGGACGGCCACCAGCCGCCTGGTCGGTGCGATGCTAATGAATGCATCAAGACTCGCTCGCCAACCGTTGCATACGTGCTCCTTTTTCTTCTAGCGGTATGTCAATACGATGTCTGACACCGTGCAGAAGTGTCAAAAGGCAATGGCCAGTTGCCGCGAAACGCTTTTAATCTGTTTGCTGAGGAAGTGTAGCATCGCTAATCAAAAAAACAACACGCGATCAGTGTTCGATAATCGGACCATAGCCAATTCGCATTTAGACGTTATGCAGCGTCAACGCGCCTGGTTTCGACATTATGGAAACGTTGACTAAATTCACCACTGCGCGTGATGGCGTGAATCCATACCGTGGCAGAATCGGCGACACCGCAATGTGGGTCCGGGAGGTTTGTCATGAGCAACGAAACGCACGTCGAACATCAGACCGGCGCAAGTGACACTCCGCATTCGCCGCCGGACATTCCCGGCCAGATCGTGCTGGTCTTTCAGGGCGGCGGCGCCCTCGGTGCTTACCAGGCCGGGGTGTATCAGGCGCTTCACGACGGCAAAGTCGAGCCTCATTGGGTCATCGGCACCTCGATCGGCGCGATAAACGGCGCGATCATCGCCGGCAATCTGCCTGAGAATCGTATGGCGCGTCTGACCCGGTTCTGGAACGGCGTGGCACGCCAGGGCATGGAAGCGGCAAACTGGCTGCCGGGACTCGCAAACTGGCTGCGCGATTTTGTCACGGTCACTCAAGGCGTGCCGTCGTTTTTCACACCGCAGTTGCAGTCGTGGGCGGGCCTTCAGGCACGCGTTCGTTCCGATCAGGCAGCTTTCTATTCGACCGGACCGCTGCGCGAAACCCTGGCTTCGCTAGTGGATTTCGACTACCTGAACCAGAAGACGACTCGGCTGACCGTCGGCACGGTCAATGTCCGCAGTGGACGCATGCGCTACTTCACGAATCGCGATGCGTTGCTGGACGTCGAACACGTGATGGCTTCCGCCGCTTTTCCGCCCGGCTTCCCGGCGGTGCAACTGGAAGGCGAATCGTACTGGGACGGCGGCATCTATTCGAATACGCCGCTCGAAGCCGTGCTCGACGACCGCCCGCGGCGCGACTCGGTGATCTTCTCGGTGCAGTTGTGGCCTTCGAGCGGTCCTGAGCCCGAGTCGATCTTGCAGGTCATGAGCCGGCAACGCGACATTCAGTACTCGAGCCGCGCGGAGAGTCATCTCGATCGACAGAAGCAGATTCACCGCTTGCGTCACGTGATCCGCGAACTGGGCCAGCATCTGCCCGAAGCGGCACGCAATGATCCGCAGGTGCGCGAACTGCTCGGCTGGGGCTGCGGCACGACGATGCGCGTGCTGGAACTCGACGCACCGGCATTCGATAACGACGATCTGAACCGGGACATCGATTTCTCTTCGGCCGGCATCGAACGGCGCTGGCTTGCGGGTTACGAAGACACGGTCCGCTTGCTGAAGCGCGCGCCGTGGCGAGAAACACTGGACCCGATGGAAGGCCTCTCGGTCTTTCGCATGGCCTCGGCGGAAAGCCAGCAATAAATCGCGTCAACGCCGCAAATAACGACTCGCGACCTCGGCCGTCGCGTAGGCCGTGCGCGCCTGCTCCCTCACCGCAAAACCATTTGTACCTGGCAGGCAAGACTGTTTGTCCATGGCGGGTGTTCGAGATCGGCGCGGATGCGCCTAGATTTCATACCCATCGGAGCCACCGGCCCGATCAGCATTTGATCCCAAGTTACTTATCTGGAGATTCAGCCATGAGCACATCACAAAAAGTCGTTGTCGTTACGGGCGCATCGCAAGGCATCGGCGCCGAACTGGTCAACGCGTTTCGCAAGCTCGACTACCGCGTCGTCGCAACCGCACGTTCGGTCAAGCCCTCGGAAGATCCGAACATCCTGACTGTGGCAGGCGATATCGGCGAACCGGCCACCGCGCAGCGCGTGATTCGTGAAGCCATCGCCCGTTTTGGCCGCATCGACACGCTCGTCAACAACGCCGGCATCTTCGTTGCCAAGCCCTTCACCAGCTATACGGCCGAAGACTACGCGAAGGTCACCGCGGTGAACCTCAACGGCTTCTTCTTCATCACGCAGCTGGCCATCGCCGAAATGGAAAAGCACGGCAGCGGCCACGTGGTCAGCATTTCGACGAGTCTCGTCGACCACGCCATCGACGGCGTGCCCTCGGTGCTGGCCTCGCTGACCAAGGGCGGCCTGAACGCGGCCACGAAGTCCCTCGCGATCGAATACGCGAAGAAGGGCATCCGCGCGAACGCCGTCGCGCCGGGCATCATCAAGTCGCCGATGCACGCTGAAGAAACCCATGCGGCGCTCGGCGCATTGCATCCGGTCGGGCACATGGGCGAAATGAGCGATATCGTGAACGCTGTGCTGTTCCTGGACTCGGCGCCGTTCGTGACGGGCGAAATCCTGCACGTCGACGGCGGCCAGAGCGCAGGCCACTGATCGCGCGAGGGCGCCGCTGACCGGCGCCCTTCACGCCAACCGAGCATTATGGAGAACGCCATGCCTATCGTCACAATTCAGGTGACCCGCGAAGGTTCCAAACCCGGCACCAATGCCGTCACGGCCGACGAAAAAGCCAGGCTGATCGCAGGCGTCAGCCAGGTGCTGCTGGACGTGCTGAACAAGCCGCTCGCGGCGACCTTCGTGGTTATCGAAGAAGTGGATATGGAGAACTGGGGCTGGGGCGGGTTGCCGGTCGAGGCCTATCGCAAGCAGCTCGCCCAGAAGCCGGGTTGAGCGTCGCAACGGGAGCGCTCAACCCGCTGTGCTGTTAGTTTCAGTTCGCGAACTGCCGCAGTTGCTCGATGCTCTGCTTCAGTTCGCGCTCCAGCTGGGCCACCAGTTCCGCCGCTGGCAACGACCTTGCCAGCGCGGCGGCCTGGCCTGCCCAATGCGCGCCGTAGCCGAACTCACCTTTCGCCTTGGCTGCCGCGTTCAGCGCCTTACCGGCATCGTAGGCAATGGGATAGGTGGCCGGCTCGGGTGAACGCGGGTCGGCGCCGAGCGCCGTGAAACTGTTCGCCATGCTTCTCGCCAGCCGCCCGGAGATCGCCGCCGTGAAAGTCGTGCGGCGCGCCGCCTCGCCAAGCAACGCGCGACGATAACCCTCGTCGATCGAAGTCTCCGTGCACGCCACAAAGGCCGTGCCAAGCTGCGCGGCCTGAGCGCCAAGTGCGAGCGCCGCGGCAATGCCCGCGCCGTCCATGATCCCGCCGGCGGCGATTACCGGCAGCCGGCATTCCTTGGCGAGCAAACGTGTCAGGGCGAACGTGCCCAACCGGTCGTCGAATGCATCCGGGTCGAAGACACCGCGATGCCCGCCGGCCTCGATACCTTGCGCCACGATCGCATCCACGCCCGCCGCTTCGACTTGCGCCGCTTCCTGCAGATTTGTCGCACTGGCGAGCAGCCTGATGCCTGCCTTCTTCAGTTCGGCGATGACATCCGCCGACGGCAAGCCGAAGTGAAAGCTGACGATCGCCGGCTTCTCCTCCAGAAAAACTGCCAGCATGGCGGGGTCCGCGAGGAAGCTCGTGTAGATATCCGAGAGCTTCGCCGGCGGCGTTGCCCCATACTTTTCGAAATGCGGCGCAAGCCAGCTCAACCATTGCTGCTCGACCGCGGCGTCCGCTTGGGCAGGCCGATGGCAGAACACGTTGATGTTGAACGGCTTGTCCGTCAGCGCGCGCGTCTCCCTGATCACCTTGCGCGCGCCGTCGGCATTCATCGCTCCGACGCCCAACGAGCCGAGCCCGCCTGCATTGCAAACAGCCGCGGCCAGTGCGGGCGTCGAGACACCTGCCATTGGCGCCTGAATGATCGGTTTGTCGATGCCCAGCAAGGGCAGCAAGGCACGCTTGCCTGTCTGATCGGTCATGTCGCTTCCTCATCGAGTCTCACTACAATATAGTCCTGATATTCCGTACGAACCCTTGTTCCGCGCCGAACGCGGCGAGCCGCCGCCGCGTTCACGTGGCGGCCGTTCCGGGCGGCTTTCCGCCTTGAAGCCAGACCTCGCTATCAGGCACCTCGCCGAGAGACCATGCAGCGTCAATTTGAAGATGTCCTTCTGGGCAGTATCGAACTATTCTGCCTGGCGGCCGAACTGGAGAGTTTCACCGAGGCCGCGAACGCCGCGAGCGTCACACCGGCCGCCGTTAGCCGTACGGTCGCGCGTCTGGAGGAGCGCCTCGGCGTGCGATTGTTTGTGCGGACCACCCGGCAGATCCGGTTGACCGACGCGGGACGGCGCTACTTCGAACAATGTCGTCTCGCGCTGGCCCAGCTCGCTGAAGCCGAGCGCGAAGCGACCGGACAGCAAACCGCGCCGACCGGCGTGCTGCGCATCAGCATGCCCACGCCGTATGGACACTACCGCGTGCTGCCCCTGCTGGCCGAGTTTCGCCAACGCTATCCGGGCGTGACCGTCGAAACGCATCTCAGCAATCGCAACATCGACTTTGGCGAAGAAGGCTTCGACCTGGCCATTCGCGGCGCGGCGCCCGGCGACTCCGGGCTGATCGCGCGCACGATCGAGGACGCGGAACTGGTGGTCGTCGCTTCGCCGGCTTATCTGCGCGGCGCAGCCAAACTGAAAACGCCCGACGACCTGGTCCATCACGACTGTGTCCAGTACGCGCTGCCGAGCACCGGCCGCAATCTTCCGTGGCTGTTCAAAGTCGAAGACGAGGTTGTCGAGACGATGACGAGCGGCGGTTACACGTCGTCGGGCGACGTGCTTGCCGGGGCAACGCTCGCGCGCCACGGGGCGGGTATTTTTCAGACCTATCGGTTCATCGTCGAGAAAGACATCGCGGCGGGAACGCTCAAGGAATTGCTCATTCCCTATGGCGGTTGTTCGCGGCCGTTCGTGCTGCTTTATCCGCATGCGCGGCATCTCTCGTCGCGCGTGCGCAGTTTCGTCGACTTCCTGATGGAAAAGCTGGGATCGTAGGCTGGTGGATGATCGCGCGACGCTCGCCAAGAGGACCCGTCACACGCGCAGCGGAAAGATGAATTTCGCCGCCAGCAGTCCAACCACTCCGCCAAGCAGCGTCTCCCACGCGCGAGCGCCAAGAAACGAAATGGAATGCACGCCGCCGATCGCCAGCGTCACGATCAAGGTGACGGCGAACGCCCCGCAAGCGATGTCGTAGCGCTCTGGCAAAGCCATCGCGTAGATGATCATGGCGGCCGCGACGGCGGCCCAGGCGAGCAGCGGCACGTGTTCGACGAGCGGCAGGCAGGCCAGACCCAGCGGCACGCCGACCAGGGTGCCGATGATCCGCCTGCGCACTCGTTCTGCCGTGCCGCTCGCCGAGCCCGCCACCACGTAGGTGCTTGCCGTGATCGCCCAGGCGGATTCCTTGAGGCCGATCGTCTCGTTCAACACGACCACGACCAGCGCGCCGCTCGCCGCCTGCAGGCCCATGATGAGTTCGGCCGAAAGTTTCCAGCGATCCGGCATGTCGACGGGCGAAAGCACCGTCAGGGCCGGACGCTCCGCCGGACCGCTGAGCAGACGCGGAACAATGGACGCAAGCATGGCGATCAGTCCCGCCACCAAGACGGCCGGCATGTCGACAGGCGTCAGGTGAATGTTGTAAGCCAGCAATTGGCCGATGAATATCTGCGAGCCCATTCCCGCGCCCAGAATGCCGAAGCGCTTCAGGTAGCCGACGAGAAACGCGCCGGTGACGAGCGTCAGTTCGGGGCCCGCCGCGCCGAGGGTCTGCAGGATCGGGGCGAACGCGATGAACATGGCCGCGCCAAGCACGGCGGCGGCACACAGGAATGCCAGGTCGCGACTGGATTCGGGCCGGGAGACACGCGCTTCCGAGACGCTGGCCCACAGCGCGAAATTGCCGGCCAGCGAACCGACCAGCGTCGCACCGGGCAAACCGTGGGTGACGTCCTGCAAGGTTCCGAGCGCGGCGGCGATCCCGTACGCGGTGACGAGCCGCAGTCCCTTGATCCGGCGATGCGTGCCGGGATCGAGCTGCTCCAGCCATGTCGCCGCCGACCGTATGACGCCACGTCCGCCCTCGCCGGCCGCCTCACCGCGAATGCCGTCGCTCGCCGCGCGGTTTTGCGCGTCGGCGTCGATCTTTCTGTCGTCCTCCGGGATCATCTTTCGCTTCACGGCGTAGTGCGCGTCGGATTGAGGTAACTCGTAGTCTAGTCAATCGCAGCGGCGCGGACCGGCCGGAAATCGTCGTCAGAGGCTGCCGCGGTGAGGCAAGCGCGCCCGAGGCCGGCAACCGCGTGCCGCTCCGAACAGATTAAATCGCATGCGATTTAATCTTATGCGCTTGACAAGGCAAAACTTCTCCTCCATTATTCGACGCATGCGATTACATCGCATACGATTTAAAGCAACTTCACCGTTCTGACCATCAAGGAATTCATCATGACCAAGATCGAAAAAGTCCTGCTCACCGGCAAAACCCACACGACGTTCAGCGGCCGCGGCGGCCGCGTCGACCTCAATCTGTCGGCGGGCAAAGGCGCCGGCGCGGACATCACGTTCCCGGCTGTAGAGGCTCATCCGACCGCGGAGCAGTTGTTCGCCGGCGCCTGGTCGGCCTGTTACATCTCGGCGATCGGCCTGGTGGCTCAGGCGAAGAAAGTGACGCTGCCGTCCGATCTGTCCGTGGATATCGAGGTGGACCTGGGCATGACCGGCGACGCCTACTTGCTCCAGGCCCGCTTCAACGTCAGCGTGCCGGGCGTGGCGCGCGAAGTCGCCGAGGCCATCGCGCATGAAGCACACCAGATCTGCCCGTATTCGAAAGCCACGCGCGGGAACATCGACGTGGTAGTCAACGTCGCCTGATTTTTCGATCACCGAACCGGCACTTGTGGGTGCGATCCGGCAAGGCTCGCACCCCTCATCGAACATTTTTTAGCGGAGTTTCACCATGAAAACCAAATTCGTTGCTGCACTGCTCCTCGCACTGTCCGCTTCCGCCGCCGCGCCCGCGTTCGCCAGCGGCTATGGTCCGGCTCCCTTCTACCGGCCTTCGGTCGGTGCCCCGGCGTCGCAACGCGGCCAGAGCGCGCAAACCGTCGCCGCGAGCAACGACGACGCAGGCGCCGCGCAAGCGGCGTATGGCGGTGTCGTCTCGGGTCAGTCGGAATCCGCGAGCCGGGTTGCCCTCGCGCCCCGCGACAATCTTTACGCCCGTCATTGAGGCACGCGCCGGTCGCGGCAAGATCCCGGCCGGCTACGCATGCCAATGGCGGCATGATGGGTTTTGCCTGCCGGTCGGCTAGCCGAGCCGATCTCTGGCATGCTTGCGGGATCGCATCCGATAGACGGCGAGCCAACCACTGACGAAAAGGATTGGATTGACATGACGACGCAAACCGAAACCGCCATCCTGGCCGGCGGCTGCTTCTGGGGCATGCAAGACCTGCTGCGGCGTTACCCCGGCGTGCTATCCACGCGCGTGGGCTACACCGGCGGCGACGTGCCCAACGCCACTTACCGCAACCACGGCACGCATGCCGAGGCGCTCGAGATCGTGTTCGACCCAAGCCAGATCAGCTATCGCAAGATCCTCGAGTTTTTCTTCCAGATTCACGATCCAACGACGAAGAACCGCCAGGGCAACGATACCGGCATGAGCTACCGCTCGGCCATCTTCTATCTCGACGATGAGCAGAAGCGAGTGGCCGAGAACACCATCGCCGACGTCGAGGCTTCCGATCTCTGGCCCGGCAAGGTGGTCACCGAAGTCGCTCCGGCCGGCCCGTTCTGGGAGGCTGAGCCGGAACATCAGGACTATCTGGAGCGCATTCCCAACGGCTACACGTGCCATTTCGTCCGTCCGAACTGGAAGCTGCCGGAGCGCGGCTGACGGTTAAATTGAGCGCTAACGGTCGAGCATTACCGTGGCGCAATAAACGAAGAAGCCCGCGGACGACGTCCGCAGGCTTCTTCGTTTTGCAAGCCGCCTGACGATGCGCTCATGGATCGAGCGATCCGCCGCTCATCCCCCGTTCTGCACCGCTTTGACGAGATTGTTGCGCAGCGTCACGATTGCCTTCTGCACTTTCGAGAACTCATCCGGCGCAAGGCCGGTTGCCTCGACAAGGTCCATGTTCAGACCTTTTTCGCGCAGGCGCCGGCCGCTTTTCGTGAGACCCACCCGCACCTGACGCTCGTCTTCCGGGTCCCGCTGTCTTTCGACATAACCTGCCGCCTCCAGCTTCTTCAGGATCGGCGTGAGCGTGTTGGACTCGAGGAACAGCTTCTCGCCCAGACTGCTGACAGTCTGGTTGTCCTCCTCCCACAGCGCAATGATCGTGATGTATTGCGTGTAGGTCAGCCCCAGCTCTTCGAGAATCGGCTTGTAGGCCTTGCCGAATGCCAGGTTCGCGGAATAGACCGCAAAGCACAGAAAGTCAGAAAGCTTTACATCCGTGGAAGCGGGTTGGTCGGTCGATTTCATCTTCGTCCTCGTTGGGTAGAGGCTCACGCCTCGCTAACGGCATTATACATCGCATGCGATTAAATCGCGGTCGCTAAAATTGGCGAGCATGGCGGAGGAGCACTGACGATCGGCTTCAGCGTCCGCTTTGGCGCGAGTAAGCTACCAGCGCGGGCCATCATGCCCTTGAAAACGGCCGCCGCTGCGCCGACGCCTGAAGGTCCACACAGCATTCCCATAGGAGAACGTCTTGAAGCGGATCGTGGTGATCGGCGCAGGCTTCGCCGGACTGTGGAGCGCGATAGGCGCGGCGCGCAAACTCGATGAACTGCGCGTGCCCGCCGATCAGGTGGAAATGGTCGTAGTCAACGGCACGCCATATCACAGCATCCGCGTGCGGAACTACGAACAGAATCTGGACGAGACGCGCGTGCCGCTCGCCGATGTTCTCGGGCCGATCGGTGTGCGGCTTGTCGAAGGCGAAGTATCCGGCATCGATTCGGCGAACGGTCGCATCGCCGTTCAGACCCAAGGGCCGACGCAGACGCTCCCCTACGACCGGCTCGTTATCGCGGCAGGCAGCCAACTCGTCCACCCCGACATTCCCGGCTTGACCGAGCACGCGTTCGACGTCGACACCTTCTCAGGCGCAGCGAAACTCGCGACGCACTTGCGCGGCTTGCCGTCGCTTGCGAATGCGGCGAGTCCGTTTACCGCCGTCGTAGTCGGGGCCGGCTTGACGGGCATCGAACTGGCTGCCGAATTGCCGGCGCGATTGCGCGGCATCGCGGGCGACGCGCATCGAGATGCCGTGCATGTGGTGCTGGCCGATCGCTCGGCGAAGATCGGCCAGGCGATGGGCGGCGCGCAGCCTGTCATCGAGCGCGCCATGGACGCTCTCGGCGTCGAGATGCTTGCCGGCGTATCCCTGCAGTCGGTGGACGCCGACGGCGTCGAACTCACGAATGGCAGGCGCATCGATGCGGCCACGGTGATCTGGTGCGGCGGCATGCGCGCGAACGCGTTGACCGCGCAAATCCCCGTGACACTCGATCCTTTTGGACGCCTTCCGGTAGATGCCTTCATGCGCGTGGAAAACGTCCCGCATGTATTCGCTGCGGGTGACTGCGCGCGCGTGTTGATCGACGGCGCGCGGCCATCGGTCATGTCATGCCAGCACAGCCGGCCGATGGGACGCTACGCCGGTCACAATGTCGTCTGCGATCTGCTCGGCGGCGAGATGCTGCCGCTTCATATCGACTGGTACACGACCATTCTCGATCTCGGTCCCTGGGGCGCCGTGTACACAGAGGGCTGGGACCGGCATCTCGTGTCCGAAGGCGACGCCGCGAAAGCGACCAAGCAGACTATCAACTGCATACGTATCTATCCACCGCGCACGCGCCTTCGGGACGACATCCTGCAAGCTGCCGCGCCTGTCGTGCAGACACCGCCGCCAACCGCCGCGGCTCGTTGAACCTGCGGAGCCGCAAAACTGACGGCTCAATGTTCAAGCGGCGCCCGGGGATTCGAGCTGCGCTTCGATGGCCGCCTTATCGATCACCGACCACACCTGCTCGATCTTTCCATTGCGGAATTGATAGAACACGTTCTCCGTGAAGGAAACGCGCTTGCCGTTGACGGCGAGGCCGAGAAATGTGCCCACTGGCGTACACACGAAGCCGAGCCGGCTGGCTATATAAGGCGGATCCGAAATCAACAACTGGATGTTGAAATAAAGGTCCGGAATTTCACGGAAGTCTCTCTCCAGCATCTCGCGGTAGCCCGATAAACCGATGCGCTGACCGTTGTAGTGCACGTCGTCGTCAACGTATTGCCCGAGGTTCGGCCAGTCCTGTTTGTTCAGGCAGCCGATGTAATCCCGGTAGAGTTTGTAGAGGTCAGGCGTGTCCACGGCAATGCTCCGTCCTTGTACAAGGTCCGTGCTGCGAGGCAGGAAGAATTGAAATTCTACCGCCGTGGAAAAACGGCCTAGAAATCGCAGTTAGTACAACGTCAGGCTGCCGCGTCGACTTGCGCCCGCTGCTGGGTGGCGACCGCCTCCAGCACCGCTTGCACGACCCGCTCGACGCTCGGCCAGTTCCGCGCAGGTTCGCCCGCGACATATTGCTCAGGCGACACACTGCGATACGGCGGCGGATAACCCCAGATGGCATCGTGCCTGTCGGGTCGGGTGATGCTTCCGCCGATCACGGCAACGGTCGGACGGCGAAACGCGGCCGCGACGTGCATCAACATCGTCGAGTTCGTCAGCACGACGTTGGCCTCTTCAGCGAGAGCGAACATCACGCGCATCGGCACCTCGCCTGCCAGCGAGCGGACCGGCACGCCCGAACCCGCCGCGGCGATCGCCTCGACGGCGCGCGCCTGATCCGCTTTGCTGCCGACGATCACGATATCGCACGCGTCGCCGGCTTGTTCCAACGTCTGCGCGATCCGCGCGAGCGCGGCGCCCACCTGACGCGCGTCCCATGCCTTGGTCGCCACGCCGGCCCCGACGCCGACGATCAACCGCACGGTACGACGCCCCGGCACGTTGCCCGCACTCCAGATTTGCGATGCGGTGGCACGCTCGTCGTCGGTCAGGAACAGTTGCGGGCGCGCTTCCGGCAGCGCCGTCGCGCCGATCAGTTCGCCCTGCGCAAGCGCGGCGCGGCCGCATTGCCGGGCAGCGAATTCGATAAACGCCTGACAGCCGCTCCAGCCGCCGCGATAGCCGCGCACGCCGATGCGATACCGCACGCCCGTGCGCATCATCAGCAGCGCGCCCATGTAACTGCCGAGCACGTCGATACCCACATCGAAGCCGCCGCGCGCGCGCAGTGCGATGACCTGTGGAGACTTCCATAGAAAACGCAGCACGTTGCCGTGCGAACGGTCCTCGACGAGCTTGTTGTTCCAGGGCGCGTCGATTTCCACGATCTCGTCGACGAAGGGATTGTTCTCGAGTATCGGACGCCCCCAACTGCCTACGCCGGCGATCAGGCGCGTCGTGGGAAAGCGCTTACGCAGCGCCTCGAAGAGCGGTGTGGTGGTGAGCAGTTCGCCGAAATCGTTCGGACGCAGCACGAGAATCTCGCGCGGCGTGTCGCGACTCGGATCAAACCGTGGCGGGTAGAAGCGGCCCATCAACCAGACCGGTGTTTCGATCAGCAGACTTTTCCAGCCCATTGCTTCTCCAATGCGGCAGGCGTTGGCGGCCGTCGCCGCGCATCGGTTCGCGCCGGGCAAGCGGCCGGGCGCGCCGGGCGCAAGTGCGCCGCATGCGCTGCCCGGATATCACGCCGATTGTGCATTGTTGCCGCAACGTGCTCTGTGGCCAGGCGTACAGAGACACACGATTGACGATTCACGCCGGCGTCCGGGCACGTCACGTGCTTCCGCATACGGGGCTACGAAGCTGACAGCTAAACAGACAACAAGGAGCAGAAAATGAAAGCAAAAACACTCATCTGCGCGACCGCTCTCGCCGCCATCTGCGCCTCACAAGGCGCCTATGCGCAGATTGCCGGACTGCAACCGCTCGGCGGCACGGTCGAGCAAACCAATGCGCTGCTAAAGGGCTGGAGCGTGCGGCGCGCGCTTGTCGACGAGCCGGTCTACAACGATCTGAACGACAAGATCGGCAGCATCTACGACGTGATCATTTCGCCGGACCGTAAGGCGACGTATGCGGTCGTATCGGTGGGCGGCTTCCTCGGCATGGGCAAGCACTATGTGGCGATTCCGGTCGATCACTTCGAGATCCGCGACGGCAATCTGTTCCTCGCCGGCGCGACGAAAGATGCGTTGAAGTCGGTACCTGAGTTCGAATACAACAAGCTCGAAAAAGCCACCAAGCCGCGCAAGGTCAAGGCGGAATAATCGACGTGACATGCGCTGTTGCGAGCGTGAGACCGCTCACGTTCGCAACAGCCTTGCGACGGCTCGCACTCTAGTGATTCGCGGCCGTGACAAGCTGCAGCGGAGTTTCGATCACACTCGACAATTCGCTCTGCTTCCTCTGTTCGGTCACCGCCTTCAAGGCCACATCGACGCCGAATACGGCTTGCCGCGCGGCGAACTGATTGACCGTGGCCAGCACGCGGCCATCGGCGATCAACGGCTTGATCGCGTCGATATCGTTGTAGCCGGTGACGTACACGCCGCCGGTTCTGCCCGCATCGCGAACCGCGTCGACCGCGCCCATTGCCATGTTGTCGTTGCCGCACATCAGCCCGCGGATCTGCGGATGCTCGCTGAGCATCTTCGAAGCGGCGTCGCGGCCCTTCCCATATTCCCAGTCGCCGGTCTGAACCGCGACGATGTTGATCCCCGCGGCATTCATCGCATCCCGGCAACCGTCCGTGCGTTGCTGCGCATTGCGGTCGGCTGAACTGCCTTCGATAACGCCCACCTGATCGCCCGTCTTGAGCCGCTCCGCCAGGTAGTTGCTCACCTGCTGCGCGCCCTTGCGATTGTTCGGGCCGACGAACGGCACGGAAATGCCGGCCGCGTCCTGAAACGCCTCGTCGAGCGGATTGTCGATCGAAACCACGATGACGCCCGCCTTGATCGCGCGCGCGACGACCGCCGTCAGCGCCTTCGAATCGGTCGGCGCAATGACGATTGCGTTCATCTTCGCCTTGATCATCTCCTCGACCATGCGGATCTGCCCGGTCGTGTCGCTTTCGGTGGCCGTGCCGCGCACCGTCAGATCGAATTGCGAGGCGTAATGCTGCTGGTAGTTCTGCGCGGCGCTCGCCATCGCGATCGTAAACGGGTCGCCGAGCGACTTCAGCACGAGCGCGATCTTGAGCTTGCCGCCCGGCGTAGCCGCTGCATCGGCCGCGCCGCCGATGCCGGCCGCGGCCAGCGCGCCGGCAATCACCACCCGGCGACGCATCCTCCAGGACGGCATGCTTCGCGGCGTCTTCTGCATCATCGAATCTCTCCTTCTGGGCCGCGCTGACGATTCGTAGTATCGCAGTCGAACGAAGGGCGGTCGTAACGCAACCCGCCGTTCATCGATCGCCCATCAGCGCCAGCAAACGCGCGGTGATCTCATCGAACAACGGCCGGCTGTCGATCGCCTCGCTCAAGCAATTGTCCTTCAACTCCACGAGGAGAGCGCGAATGTTCGCCGACGCCTCCGGCCAATCGCATCGTTCGAGCAACTCTTCGAGCAGACAACCGTAGGCGCTGACTTCGAGGCGCTGAAGCGCGAGGCCGATGCGCCGATCGCCCAAAGCATAGAACGAAGCCGCGCCGAAATCGCCCAACAACGCGCGCCCCTCTCCGCCGTACAGGATATTGTGCGCGTACAGATCGCCGTGCATGATGCCTTGCTCGTGCAAATGACACGCCGCCGACGCGATACCGTACGCAATGCCCAACGCCGAAGCCATATCGAAGCGTGTGTCGGCGTCATAGATATCGCGCGTGCAGGATTCGAGACTCGGCGGACCGGCAAGGTTGGTGAATTGCGGATCGATCAGTTCCATCACGAGGCCGTGCGTACCGGCGGGATGATCCTTCACTTTCCCCGCCACCGGGATCAGGTTCGTATGATCGCCCGCGCGAATGCAGGCTGCCATTTCGCAGTCGGGCAAACCGTCGCTGGTCACCGCCCCCTTGAACAGTTTCACCGCGACAGAGCGGGACGCGCCGTGCCGACCCGCCAACTCCGCGCGATAGATGACACCGGAGGCGCCCTCGCCTAACGGCGCGTCGAGTTTCAAGTCGTGCCACGCTATCGCGACGCTCGGCGTGTCGGTGAGCGCCGCCGCTTCGAGCGCCTCGCTGAACGGATTGCCGGCGTACGCCAGCCAGGACAGCCGCGGCAGACGCAGCAACCAGTCAGGCAGTCCATCGAGCTGATTCGCGGCGAGCCGCAGCAGTTCGAGCTGCGAGCAGGCGGCCAATTCTTCGGGCAGCGTTCGCAGACGATTGCCCGCCAGCATCAGCTTTTGCAATTGGGAACAGCGGCCGATTTCGGCCGGCAACACTTCGATCTCGTTGTCAGTGAGGATCAACCAGCGCAATTGCGGGGGCAGCGCTTTGCCGGATACATGCCGGATGCGGTTGGCCTTGAAGCCGACCATGCTCAATTGCGAACACTGTCCCAGCACCTCGGGCAACTCGGTGAACGGGTTGTCGGAGCCGAAGAGAATGCGCAGCTTGCGCAGACGTGGCAGATCGTCGGGCAGCGACGTGAGCGCGTTGCCCGACAGGTCGAGAACTTCCAGCGTGTCGGCGAGGTCGAAAATCTCGCGCGGAAATTCAGTCAGGCCGCAAGCCAGTTTCAGCCGGCGCGTGCCCGCGAGCTGGCCGGCCCGCAAATGATCAAGTGTCGTTGTCACAGTCGTGGAAGAGAGGTCCGGTTGCCAGTGCGCTTCAAATCGGAGGTATCAATTCTACTGAGTCACGAGCCTCGCGCAAAAACGGTTGAAAAGGGTTGTACAGTGATGCATCGTCCCGTCCACAACAACGCGCCGCCGACCGACATCGGTCGCGAGAAATTGGACAGCAAGATTCGGAGCGCAATCAGAGAGAGCGAGGCTCACACTGTCGGATATTCGGCGCGCACGGCGCGCGTATTCGCAGACTCGCCTTGCGCGCATCTGTGCCTCCAACCAGTCAGGAGCAAGCAAAGTGACATACGCCTACAAATTGATGGACTCGCCCGTCGGCCAGTTGAAACTCGTTGCAAACGGCGAGCGCCTCGCCGCCATTCTGTGGGAGCACGACAAGCCGAACCGGGTGCGCCTCGGTGAGCTGATCGAAGCGAATGACCGGCCTGTGCTGATCGAGACCGAACGGCAGTTGAACGAGTATTTCGCCGGCACGCGGCATGAGTTCGACCTTCCGCTGACCTTCCAGGGAACGGACTTTCAGAAGCAGGTGTGGGCCGCGCTGTTGACCATCCCGTTCGGCCAGACGCGCAGCTACTCGGAAATCGCGACGCAGATCGGCAACGTCAATGCGGTGCGGGCGGTCGGCGCGGCGAACGGCAAGAATCCGATTTCCATCGTGGCGCCGTGCCACCGGGTGATCGGCGCGTCCGGCGATTTGACCGGCTTTGCGGGGGGATTGGCGAACAAGATGCTGCTGCTGTCGCTAGAAGCCGGGCAGACTTCGTTCGAAGCGGAAGCGGACGGGCAAACGGACATGTTCGCGCTCGAACAAAGGGCGACGGTCAAGACTCAGGTCAAATCCGAAGCCCAGACGAAACCCGCGCGCCACGCGCCGAGTCGCGGCACGCAAGCGTCATTGTTCGGAAATTGACTGGATGAATGCATGGTCCGCGATGGCAGATGACTTCCACTGCGGACTTTCACTGCGGACTTTCACTGCCTCGCGTTGAACGCTTCGTGATAGACCGCATAACCGTCCGCATAAAGCATCTATCCTTAAGAAGCCCTTTGGGCGTCAACAGGAGGATGACATGCGCATGCTTCTCAACATACGAATCCCGCACGAACCGTTCAACACCATGGTGCGCGAGGGCACCGTCGGGCAAGTGATCGGCAAAATACTGGAAGAAATAAAACCGGAAGCCGTCTACTTCACCGAGCAGAGTGGAGCGCGCGGAGCAGTCGTCGTGGTGGATATCGACAACGCGTCGGCGATTCCCGCACTTGCGGAGCCGTGGTTTCTGAAATTCAACGCCGACTGCGAATTGCGCATCGCGATGCTGCCGGAAGATCTGCAGAAAGCCGGACTGGAGAACCTCGGCTCGAAATGGAAATAGCGCTTGCCATCGGCGGCTCGCGACGCGGACCGCCGGTGGTTGCACAAACGAACAAACAGACGAACAGACGGCAGCACCGCGTTGCAGTCAGCCCAGCTCGAATGAAGTCACGCCGAACACGCGTTCAATGGATATGGCGGGCTGCTCCCGCGTATACATCCGCGCGGTTTCGAACACGCTCGTCATGCCATGCCGCTCGGCCAGTGCAATCGCATCCGCGTTGATCTCGGGCACATCGAAGAAAAACAGGTCGCCCGCAATGCTCGACGTCAACGCAGAGAACAGGCGAGCAGCAATCTCGTTGCTATCGGCGAAAAGCGGGCCGATCTTGTAGCCCGTCAAACAACGCCGCAACACGCCGTAGCCCGCCACCTGCCCGTTGCGCACTGCCACTCGCGCCACTCGCGTCATCACGCCAGGCTGCGCGAGCCACGCCGCGAGAAAGCGCTCGCGCGCTGCGGGAAAGCATTGTCGATCGTAGTCGTTCAGCGACTCGAAGGGCAGCGCCGAAGCATGCAGCAAGTCGGCGTAAGGCTCGCCCTGAACGATGTCTTGCGCGACGCCCTGAAAGCGAATGTTGCGATAGGCCAGCTGAAAACCGGACTTCCTGTAGTTCGCCTGTTGAGCGACCACGCCGTCCAGACCGACGTTGCGGTTTCGCAAATAGTCCATACCGTGCTGCCAGACGCGCATGCCGAAGCCTCGACCGCGAAACGCCGGTTTCACGATATAGAGGCCGATAAAGCCGAAGTCCTCGCCATACGCGACAGCGGATAGACACGCCACCGGTTCACCGCGCCATTCGCCGATGAAAAACCCGTGCGGGTCGGCCGTACGAAAGCACTCGGCATCGTGCAAGCCGGGGTTCCATCCTTCCTGCGCGGCCCATTCGAGGGCCAACGCGACGTCCCCGGCCGACATCGTGCGCACGACGAAATCGCCAGATTCGCTTACGACCGTTTCGCCCATTGCTCCTCCAGCATCGCCGCCGCAGCCGTGGCCGCGACCTGGCAACCGAGAACGATGTGCGCCTCGGCCGTATCCTCGATGAAATCGTGACTCACGCCGCCAATGCTCGGCACGAACATCATGCAAGCCGGCATGCAGCGCGCGATGACCTGCGCGTCGTGCGCGGCGCCGCTCGGCATGCGGATCCATTGGCCGGGCGCCACCGCTTCGGCGGCGCGGGCGAGATGGTCTGCGAGCACCGTGTGCATGGTCACGGGTTGCATCGGCTCGTCGATGGTGGTCAGCTCGACGCTGATCGAACTGCGCGCGTTGAAGTCCCGTACCAGCTGGGCGAGCCTGTCTTCCATCGCCTGCAAACGCGCGGCGTTCGCGTCGCGGAATTGCAAATACATCTGCGCTGCGCCAGGCACGACGCTCAACGAGCCGGGGTCGAGGTCGATGCGGCCCACCGTCCAGACGGTGTCGGCATCCGCAAGTTGCGCGAACGCTTCGTTCATCTGCGGGATAAAGGCGACCAACGCGGCGCCGGCGTCACGGCGGATCGCCATGGGCGTCGTGCCCGCATGATTGCGCTGCCCTGTGAAGCGCAGCCGCAATTCACGCAGCCCCACGATCGTGGTGACGACCCCGATGGATTTGCCGGCCGCTTCCAGCCGGCCGCCCTGCTCGATATGCGGTTCGAGATAGGCGACCTGCCGGCCCGGCTCGAAGCGCGCACGCGGCCGTCCGGCCAGACCCGCGGTGGCGAGCACGTCTGCGAGACGCTGGCCTTGCCGATTCGTCGCGTCGCGAATCGTCTCGTCGACGTTCTCGCCCACGAAACTGCGGCTGCCGAGCAGGCCGGAAAACGTGCCTTCTTCATCGATCCACGATGCGACGTCCACCGCGAGGTGACGCGTCGCCTCGTTTTCCGCGAGCGCGCGTGCAATCTCCAGCCCGTAGATCACACCCATTGCGCCGTCGAGCCAGCCGCCGGTCGGCTGCGTGTCGGTATGCGAGCCGATCACGAGCGCGGGGCCGCTTTTGCGCGAGCGTCCGAACACGGTCCCCACGCCGTCGATCGCGGCCTCGAGTCCCGCCTCCGTCATGCGTCCGGCGAGCCATTCGCGCGACGCCAGATCCACCGGCGAAAGCGCCAGCCGAACGACGCCTGGGCCGGTGGCGCCGAAACTGCGTAGTTGCTTGAGATCACTCAGCAACCGGTCCGGATCGATCCTCACCACGTTTTCGTCTCCTTTGAATATCGGTTCATGATGCCCTGCGGTATCCCGACAGATTACATGGCCTAAGCATTTCCTAAGGTTGGCCCGTTACCATTCTTCGACATCGACGCGCCGGAGCGGCGCCAGCATTCATCGAAAAATACACTCTATGCAGACACTTGAAGCGTTCAACCAGGCGCTTTTCCTCATGATCGACGCGACGCTATCGACACCGGCATGGTGCATCGACTTCGCACGTTCGATCGCAGACTACCTTATCTATCTCGTGCCGCTCTGCCTGACCGCAATGTGGCTCTCCGGCGACGAACGTCAGCGCGAAACCGCCCTGCGCGCGTGCTGCGTGACGCTCCTCGCGCTCGGCATCAATCAGCTCATCGGCCTGGTCTGGCCACAACCGCGGCCGTTCGTGCTGGGCATTGGCCATACGTTTCTCGATCATGCACCGGACCCCTCGTTCCCCAGCGATCACGGGACGATCTTCGCGAGCATCGCGCTGACCCTGCTGCTCGGCGGCGTGAAACGGTACGGCTCGCTCATCGTTTTGTCCGGGCTCGCGGTTGCCTGGGCGCGCATCTTTATCGGCGTTCACTTTCCGCTCGACATGGCGGGCGCTGTCGTCGTGGCGGCCGTGGCTTTCATGCTGGTCGCGCCGCCGTGGCGGCTCGCCGGCCCGAGCATGACGCGCGGACTCATCGCGCTGTATCGCAAGTTGCTGGCGTGGCCGATCGAACGCGGCTGGTTGTCGCTCTAGACGATGATTCGACGCGCAACCGCGAGTTCACGCACGTCGTGACAACGCGCCATCCTATCGCGTCAACGCTCCGAAAATCGCTCGGCGAGATGTCGTAAGCGCGGTGAAAATGCGCGGGTGGCGTGCGCTCAAAAGTTGGCGAAAAACGCCCGCGCCGCCACCGTGCAGAACGACGCGACCAGTTCACCGTGGTACGCCCGCAGCACGGCTGAGGCGCCGCCGTCGGTCGCACCGCGGGCCACGGCCTGACTCGCGACCTCTGCCTTCGCGCCTGCAAAACCCCGCTTGACGCGCGCATACGGATCGCCGGGCCCGACGACAGGAGAGTCCACATCCAGCACGGACGTGAGCCCCGCGGGAACGTTGGCGTTCTGCCAATACGCCTGCTCGACGCGCGCGTTGAAAAAGAACACCGTGGGATCCGACGCGCCGCCGCACATCAGAACGGGCGCACGCGGCACCCAGTTGCGCAAGTCGTTGCGCTTGAACGCCTGGCGCAACGGATGCAGCGGATTCGCTGCCGGTTTCATCGCAAGCGTCGGGTTGGGAAACGCGCCATCGGGATTGGCGGCGGCGTCCTCCAGCAAGGTCAGGCGATAGGCGTTGCGCACGAGGTTGGCATCGCCGAAGCCCGCGGCAAAGAGCGGTTTCAGGAGCGGCGGCGTCAAAGGCGGTGACGCGGGCGGCGTGATCGAGGCGTACTGCGTTGCGGGCGGCACGCTGTTGAAGAGATGCGCGGACGGCAGTTTGCCCGTTCCGAACAGCTTGTCGAGCGGCTGCAAGTTCGGCAGCAGCGTTTCGATAGCCGGAGCGTAAGCCGCTTCATAGAAGTCGCCGGGCTGACGGTAGATATTCCCGTAGGCATGCTGATAACCCGTCACGATCAGCGTCGAGAAGAGCGTGGCGCCCAGGTTGACCTCGCCTTCGATAAGCGCGTCGGCGGTGGCTGCAAGTGCGTACGGCCCCGAGCCCGGCGCGGACGCCGTCACCTTGACGCCGGCCGCTTGCAGCGCCCGATGCGTCGCCATTGCCACGAAGCCGCCTTGCGAATAGCCGGTGACGAACAGCTTGCCGTTTTCGCGCGCGCCTGCTTCGGCTTTCATGTCGGCTAGCGCCGCACGTGCCGCGCGCAGCGAGTCGATCACATCGGCGGATTGCTGGTCGGCATTGAGATACGGGTGGTAAGGGAGATCGGAGCCGGCGTAGCCCGCATAGTTGGTCGCCACCACGATATAGCCTTGCGCCGCATACATGGCCGCTACGCTGATGCCTTCCCCGGCGCCGTCGCCGTTGGCCGGGTCCGTTCGTGTGATATCGGCGAGGTTGTAGTTGCGGTACGCGGTAGTGCCGTGCGCATAGAGCATGAGCGGCAGCGATCCGCCGCATGTCGCCGAACTTCCTGACGGAATCATCAACGCGCCGCTCGCCTGAGTAGGCTCGCCCGCGCCGCCGATGGTCCGGTAGCGAAAGCTCACGATCTCGACGCCGCACGCGGGCGCGCCTGCTATTCGCACGAGTTGCCGGCCGCCTGCGCTCGACGCCAGCAATTTCGCAAACTCCGTGGCGCTCAGCTTCAACGTGACGCGATGATCGAGAAGCTGGCCGCGGCCATTGCACGCTTCACCGCATTGTGAATCTGCGGGTGCACCGGCACACGCGCCCAAAATGCAACATGCCAGCAACCCGAGGGCCGCGTTTCGGATAGCTATCCACATGTGAGGCTCCGTCTTGTTGGTATGACGACGAGTGGCGGCCTTGCAGAGTGACAGGAGTATAGGTAAACCCGCCGGCTCAGCGCGGTTCGGCACTGACATGCGCCATCAACTCGTCGGCTCTCGACAGAAACAGCTTCAGCACCGGCGATGTATTCGACCTGCTATAGCCGATCACGAGATCGACGGTCGGCGTCTCGCCTTCCAGCGGCCGGCTGACCACCGACCACGGCAGCAGGTTGGTCGCATACTCGGGCATCAACGCGAGCCCGCGCGTGGAGGCGACCAGCGACATCGCCATGGCCAGGTTGTCGACGTCATGCCCGGGCGCGACCGTGATGCCGTTTTCGTCCAGATAGCGCTGGATCACAGCGTGCAGCACGCGCGCCTTGTTCGACGCCATGATGAAGGTCTCGCCGGCGAAATCCTCCGGACGGATCGCGCTGCGCTCGGTAAGGCGATGGTCGCTCGGCATGAGCACGATCAGCTTCTCGCTACTGACCACCCGATAGTCCAGATCGAAGCCCGGCTCGGCACGCAAAAACGCAAGGTCGAGCTTGCCGCGCGCGAGTGCGTCCGCGAGGTCCGGCGAATAGTGGCTCGACACCGTGACGTCGATATTCGGCAGTTCATCGCGCAACACCTGCATGGCGCGCGGCAGCCACGTCATTTCCTGGCCGGTCAGAAATCCCAGCGCGAAAACCTGCTTGGAGGGCCGCGCCGCCCGGCGCGCGGCTTCGATAGCGGCGTCGACTTGCGAGAGCGCGAGCCGCGCGTGGTCGAGGAAGGCTTTGCCCGCCGCGGTCAACTCGACGCCGCGCGCGCTGCGGCTGAACAACTCCGCGCCGACCTCGTCTTCCAGATCGCGAATCTGGCGGCTCAGCGACGGCTGCGACGTGTGCAGACGCCGTTCCGCCGCCACCGTCAGGCTGCCCGTTTCGGCGACGGCCACGAAGTACCGCAGATGTCGAAGCTCCATAAAACCTCGTTGAGTTTCCCGCGATTGGTATGCCTAGCAGGCATGCCCGTCAGCCTACAAAGTCTTTTTCCTTTGCACAAGCCCCCACTACATTACCTCTCATGCAGCGCGACGACAGGCCACTGAATCAGCTCCGCAGCCTTTCGGCACGCACCCGCACTCCATGCCTTTCAACTATATCGCCAAGGAACCGAAAATGAACTCGACAGTTGCTTCGAACGACGCCACCGCGATCCGCCACACCCACCAGACCGCGCCGACCCGCTATGTCGACGCAAACGGCATCCGCTTCGCCTATCGCCGTTTCGGCAAGGCGGGCGGCGTGCCGCTCGTGTTCAACATCCATTTCACCGGGACGATGGATCACTGGGACCCGGCCGTGACCAATGGCCTCGCGCAGGATCGCGAAGTCATCCTGTTCAACAACGCCGGCATTTCGAGCACGTCCGGCGAGGTGCCGGAGTCGATCGAAGAAATGGCGGCCAACGCCGCCGCGTTCATCAAGGCGCTGGGCCTCCAGCAAGTCGACGTGCTGGGCTTCTCGATGGGCGGCTTGATCGCACAGACACTGGCGATCGCCGAACCGGCCCTGGTGCGCCGCGTGATCCTGGTCGGCACCGGTCCGCGCAGCGGCGAGGCGATGCAATCGCTGACGCCCGAGGCTCAGGAGATTTTCAGCGCTGCGTATGCGCGCCCGGATCATCTGTGGCTGCGTGTGCACTTTTCGCCTTCGGATGCGAGCCAGACCGCCGGCCGCCGTTTCCTGCAGCGCTTCCGCCAGCGTAGCGAAGGACGCGACCCCGAGGCCAACGAGAAGGTCGCGCCGGCCCAGCTCGCCGCGCTCGCCAAATGGGGCGCGCCGCGTGAGAACCCTTTCGAGTATCTGAAGGCCCTCAGGCAGCCGACGCTCGTCGTCAACGGCGACCACGACGTGATCATCTATTCGATCAACTCGTGGATTCTTCAGCAGAACCTGCCGAACGCGCAATTGATCATCTATCCCGACGCCAACCACGGTTCGCTGTACCAGTATCCGGAGCGTTTTGTGGCCCACGTGTCGCAGTTCCTCGCCGACAGCGGGTCCGCGGTCTGAGCATACGGCGCTGCGTTCGCCAACTTGATTGCCTCGCACTCGAATCAACTCGAAGGAGTTTCACCATGAACGACCTCACAGGAAAAACCGCGCTCGTCACGGGCGCTTCACGCGGCATCGGCCGCGCCAGTGCTCTGGCGCTCGCCAGGGCCGGCGCGCAGGTGCTGGTTCACTACAGCAGCGGCGAAAAAGAGGCAGATGCCGTGGTTGCGGAAATTCGCGCGGCCGGCGGCAATGCGCAGAAAGTCGCCGCGAATCTGCGCGCGGCGGACGGCCCGCATACGCTCGCCAAACAGGTGCGCGCCGTGATCGGCCATCGGCTGGATATTCTGGTGGCGAACGCCGGGATTTCGAAGGGCGTCAGCATCGAGGACACGACCGTCGAAGACTTCGACGATCTGTTCGCCGTGAACGTGCGCGCGCCTTACTTCCTCGTGCAGCAATTGCTGCCGGTGATGTGCAAGGGCAGCAGCGTGGTGCTGCTGTCGTCGCTCGCGGCGCGCGCCGCGGTCGGCACGCTGTCGGCCTACGCCGCCACCAAGGGCGCGGTCGATACGCTCGTCAAGCATTTCGCTGCCGCGCTCGGCGAACGTGGGATTCGTGTGAATGCGGTCGCGCCGGGTGTGGTCGAAACCGATATGTCGAACTTCACCAAGACCGACACGGGGCGCGCGGCGACGCTGGGTATGCAGGCGCTCAAGCGCGTGGCGCAGCCGGACGATATCGGCGGCGCCGTCGCCTTTCTCGCCTCGGATGCCGCACGGTGGGTTACCGGCGAAACGTTGCATGTCGACGGCGGTTCGAAGCTTTAAACCCGTGAACGCGATTACGTTACGATCGCGCCGGGAGGAGTCTGTGGCGCGCCGCCCATGCATGGCGGCGCGCGTTAAGTCTTCGCCGGCGCGATTCGATGCGCGCCTCAAGCGGCAAGCGAGCCGCTTACTTCCACAAAGTGCGGCCGAAAAACGTCAGCGTGCGATCCCAGGCCAGTTGCGACCACACCGGATCGAACTGCGTCCTCGGAATACGGCCGGGGCCGACCGCCGTTTCGTTCGCGAACGCATGGTGTGCAAGATAGCGATGAAACTCGACGTCGACATTCGCTTCCTTCAGTTTGCTTTCCAGCGCGTCGACCGTTTCAGACACGAAGAAATCATCTTGCGTCGCCCAGTGACCGATCAGCGGCGCCTTGATTTTCGATGCGTCGATATATTCCAGCGGCGGGAAGCCATACCAGACCACGCCGGCGGACACTTCAGGGATATTGCACAGCGCCAGCAAAGTCAGCGCGCCGCCCATGCAAAAGCCCGTCACGCCGACCTTTGTCGCATGCTGCTGCAGATACTGGACGGCGCCGCGCACATCCTGCGTGGCGGCGTCGCCGAAATCGAGCCCGTCGAGCAGATGGTGGGCTTCCTCCTCTTCCACCGTCGTCTTGCCTCGGAAAAGATCGGGCACCAGCGCCAGGTAGCCGCACTGCGCGAGCCGGTCGGCCACGCCGCGAATTTGATCGTTGACGCCCCACCACTCCTGAATCACGACGATGGCGGGCGCTCCCTCCAGCCTCTGCGGCTTGGCGAGATAGCCCTGGATCTGCTGGCCGTCGGGCCGGCTAAAGGTGATCATCGAACCTGCTGTCTGAGTCATCAGTTGCTCCTCGAAGTAGACGAAAGCGCTAGCATAGTCCCGACGTGGCAGGTTCTGCTTGCCCGCTGCCGCGACAGGCTGGCCGATATGAACAGCGGACGCGCCGAGCCGACGAACATGGAGCCGTGCGCTTCGATCGCGCGCCGGTCCAGCTCGCAGTTCTCCGCGAATCGGAGAAGTCGTATTTGAAGGCCGTGGCCTCACCCGTGTTTC
The DNA here is from genome assembly GCF_000020125.1 of Paraburkholderia phytofirmans PsJN. Classification (NCBI taxonomy): domain Bacteria; kingdom Pseudomonadati; phylum Pseudomonadota; class Betaproteobacteria; order Burkholderiales; family Burkholderiaceae; genus Paraburkholderia; species Paraburkholderia phytofirmans. The sequence continues at coordinate 163,055 of NC_010676.1, read as the reverse complement.
AAGCGTCCTGCCGCCCGCCACGCACCCCTGCAGGTCTGATGTCACTCGGCAGAGTCAGCAACTGGCTGCCCTTCGTCTTCTATCGAGGTGCCGAACTCACGCGCCTGTCGGAATAAGGTGCCGCTTCAATTGCGAAGAGATCTGCCTGGCCGGTTCTTGCGACGGTTCGTGGTCGCGCGTACAGACTGTCGATTGACTCCTGTGGTTTGGTTGAGCGCGTCGATTCACCGGCATTCAATAGATATAGCCGTCAAGTCAAGCCGCGCGTGGAGGAAGCCGCAATGATGAGTACATGGTTGCACAATCTGCCGATATGGCTGATGACACTCGTCGCCTTCGGCGCCACATTTCTCGTCGGCGCAGCGCTTCATGTCATCACTGCCATGTTCGCCGGCGGCCAGCATGGCCGGTCATACGGGGCGATTTCCCCCGCCTTGCTTTCTCCAATAGGCATTATCTTCGGTCTCTTCATCGCATTTACTGCCGCACAAGTCTGGAACGACACGGCGCGCGCCAATGCCGCGGTCAACACGGAAGCCGGTGCGTTACGCTCGATCGTTGTCATGTCCGCCGTTCTGCCGCAAGAATCACAGGTCGAATTGCGAAAGCTCGTACGAGACTATATCCAATACACGGCGACGACCGAATGGCCGCTGATGGCGAGGGGAGTCGTTACGCTCAACGTCAGTCCTCCGTCGTTGAACAGGGCAATTCAGTCCACACTTTCCCTCGCCGTGAATACGCCCGGACAGGAGACAGCACAGCGCGAGGTGGTGGCATCCTTGCGACAGGCACTCGAAGCCCGTCGCGAGCGGATTCTGATTAGCCGAACCCAGGTAAGCGGTGTCAAATGGGCATGCCTGATATTTTTGGGCGTCTGCCTGCTGTTCGCAATCGCGTTGGTTCATTGTGAAAACCGGCTGGCATCTGCCGTAGCAATCGGTCTGTTTTCCGCTGTGTTCGCAACGACCATTCTGCTCATCCTTGCTCACGATCGGCCCTTTACTGGGGAGATCGCCCTGACGCCCGAACCGCTTCTGCAAGTGATCCCCGCAGAGCGCTGACCCCTGGTTTAAATGATGATAGGCCTTGAGGTCCGGAAGCTATTCAAAACCGATCGGCGCGTTCTCTCGAGAGATGAAGCAGGGACGTTACAAGGGTAGACGCACTGACAGGTCCAGCGATTCCGATCTCAGGCAAGCATCTTGCTGCTCTCACCGAAGATAAGTTGTACATCTTCAACGTCCGGAGCGCGGGATGCGTCAATTGAACCGCTTTGCCTTATTCATGCTGCTGCCGCTCGCCGCGTGCGCGGCAGGACCGTCGAGTCCCGCCGATACCGGCTTTGGCCCGTCACCGCTATTGCCCGCGCCGGAATCGTCGCTAATGACCACGGTCAATATCGCGCCCGTCCGGGCGCCGGCTGTCGGCTTTCTCCCAACTGCGCCAAACGGGTTTGTCGTGACGCAATTCGGCCGCGGGCTGACTCATCCGCGCTGGCTCTACACACTGCCGAACGGCGACGTGCTCGTGGCGGAAAGCAATGCACCCGAGCAGCACGACGAAGGCAGCGGCATATTCGGCTGGGTTAGAAAACAGGTCATGAAACGCGCGGGAGCGGGCACGCCGAGTCCCGACCGTATCGTGATGTTGCGCGATACGACCGGCAGCGGCATCGCCGATCAGCAGACCGTGTTCCTCAGCGGCCTGCACTCGCCGTTCGGCATGGCGCTGATCGGCAATCAGCTCTATATCGCCGATACGGACGCCATTCTGCGCTTCGACTACACGCCCGGCGCGACCCGCATCGACACGCCCGGCGTGAAGGTAGCCGATCTGCCGGCTGGGCCGATCAATCATCACTGGACCAAAAACATCCTGGCTGATCGTTCGGGCAAGCACCTCTACGTGACGGTGGGATCGAACAGCAACGCGGGAGAAAACGGCGTCGACGCCGAAGCGGACCGCGCACGGATTCTCGAATTCGACGTGGCGTCGGGCCAGATGCGGCCCTTCGCGACAGGCTTGCGCAACCCCAACGGAATGTCGTGGCAGCCCGACAGCGGCGCACTGTGGACAGCCGTCAATGAGCGCGACGACCTGGGCAACAACCTCGTGCCCGATTACATGACGGCCGTGAAAGACGGCGCGTTCTACGGCTTTCCCTACAGCTATTACGGCCAGCATGTCGACACGCGCGTCAAACCTCAGCGCCCCGACCTAGTCGCCACGGCCATCGCACCGGACTATGCGCTGGGCAATCACACGGCATCGCTCGGGCTGGTTTTTTACGATCGGACGCTGTTCCCGGCGCATTACCGAGGCGGTGCTTTCGTCGGTCAGCATGGCTCGTGGAATCGCAAGCCGTATAGCGGCTACAAGGTGGTGTTCATTCCATTCGTTAAGGGCCAACCCGCAGGCGCTCCGGAAGATTTCCTGAGCGGTTTTCTGACCGCCGACGGTCACGCGGTCGGTCGGCCGGTCGGTGTAGCGGTGGATAAGCGTGGAGCGCTGCTGGTGGCGGACGACGTCGGCAATGCGGTCTGGCGTGTGGCGCCGCGTAACGATACCGGCGCGGCAGTCGGCACGCCGTCGGCGCAATGACAGCGGATTCGCCAAACGCTTATCGGCAGCACAGCGGCAATCACTCCACCGCGGCAAGTTAGAACCGCTCCAACACACCAAGCTGCACGCCCTTGACCGGCGCGCCGGGATACGAGACCGGCAGCCCGGTCACGTTGACGCCGCGCAGGGTGAAGCTGGCATTGTCGTGATTGGCCAGATAGGCCCCGCTGAAATAGAACAGCAGACTCCGCGAAAAGTTATATTCGAACGCCACGCTGAACTGGTCGGCGCTCGCGCCCGCGCCGGTATAGTCGCGCACGTGCGCATAGCCCAGCGAGGCGCGAGCACTCGGAGAAAAGCTGTACTGAGCGGAAAGCGATCCACCCGCGCCGTGATAGAGCGGCGTGCCGCCATCGCCGTTGAAGAACGCGAGCCACACACGCACCTTGTCGATCGCGTAGGTCGCGCCACCGAGATTCGCCCGCAGCGCGCCCGCGCCGTGCGTCTGCTGTCGCGCGTAGAGCAGCCTGAAGTTGTCGAGCTGATAGGCGGCGGTTACGTAGTATCCGTCGATGCCGTTGCCGTCCTTCTCCGACGGATCGCGCGTGGCCGTCATCAGCGTCGCGCTGAAGCCGCCGACGACCGGCGAGAAATACGCAATCGCGTTGCTGGCGTAAGGCGTGATCTTCGACAGGTTGTTCAGTCCGGACGCGATCGTGCCGGCGCCGAACGCATCGAGGTCGCCCTTGAACGGGATATAGATGGGCGAATATTGCCGGCCGAAACGCAGTTCGCCCCAGCCGTTGCGCGCGCCGATCCACGCCTGTCGGTTGAATAGAACTCCGGGAGCCTGAAGCGTGCCGTCGACCGAGCTGAAGCCGTTTTCCAGCGTGAAGATGATATCGGTGCCGTTGCCGAGCGGCTCGCTGCCGCGCAAGCCGACGCGCGAACCACGATAGGCGCCCGAGTCCAGACGTGGAGTCCAGCCGGAGCCCGGGTCGGTTATTTCGAGGCTGGTGTCCAACACACCGTACAGCGTGACGGCGCCCGCGCCGCCATCGGAGGCCGCCACGCTCTGCAAGCAAAATAGCAGCGCCGCGCTTGCCACGCCCGCGCGCCAGCCCACGCGACGGCTCCAGCCGGCGACCTGCGCCACAAGATCCCAGGTTCGTCGCGGCTTGTCGAGTTGAGTTTTCGCGGCACCGACCAGATGCAGTCCTCCATAGGCACGTCGAACGTGTGTTCCGGAATGAGGACGTCCATCGCCGCATCACGAGTGGAATGTGAACGGGTGTTGAACGGCTCAGCAGCGAACATAACAGACCTGAGCCGGTTTGCAATTGTCAGCGCTGTGAATTCTAAGCGTTCAGGCGCGCGCGGCACCGCATAACGTTCAAACGACGGCTGCAAATCCGCGCGCTTCTTCCGCTGCCGGCCTACGGACTCGCAACAGCCCAGCCGCTTCGTCGGCGCCATGCTGCTGCAAGTTGAACTGGCTGATCGACACCTGCAGCAGCCTCGCCTGTTCGGTGAGCGTCTGCGCCACCGCCGCGGCCTGCTCGACCAGCGCCGCGTTTTGCTGCGTTACGCTATCCATCTGCGCGACGGCGTCGCCGACCTGATCGATGCCGGCGCTTTGCTCGGCGGCCGCCGCCGCGATATCGCGCATGACACCCGAGACTTTCGCAATGGCCTCGCGCGCGGAGTGAATCGTCGCGCCGGTTTGCCCGACGAACTCGGCGCCGGTCCCGACCTTGTCCACCGCGTGGCTGATCAGCGCGCGGATTTCCTTCGCTGCCGCCGCGCTACGCTGCGCGAGCGTGCGAACCTCGCCGGCGACCACCGCGAAACCACGCCCCGCGTCGCCGGCCCGGGCCGCTTCGACCGCCGCGTTCAGCGCCAGAATATTGGTCTGAAACGCGATGCCTTCGATGACCGAGATGATCTCCACCATCTTGTGCGATTCCGTCGATATCTCCTGCATCGTCGATACCGCTTGTGCCGCCATCTCGCCGCCGCGATTGACGATCTGCTCCGCGCCGGCGGTCAGCTGGCTCGCTGTCTGCGCGTTCTCCGCCGTTTGTCGGACCATCGCCGTCATTTGCTCCATGCTCGCCGCGGTTTCTTCGAGCGATGCCGCCTGATTTTCCGTGCGCGCCGACAGATCCGTGTTGCCGCCGGCAATCTCACGCGCGCCGGTCGCCACCTTGTCGGCCGCGCCTTTGATCTGTTCGATCGTGTGAGCGAGCGCGTCGCGCATAAGGTACACGGTGTGCAGCAGGCTCGACTCGTCGCCGTGACGGAGGTTGATGGGAATGGCAAGGTTGCCCCGGGTAATTTCGCCGGCCACTTGCGCGACGTAGACCGGATCGCCGCCGATCGTGCGCCGGATGCTGCGATTGGTCAGCGAGACGAGCGCGGACAGCAGCAGCGCCAAGACCGCAAAGATTCCGCCGACGAAATACAGAGACTCCTTGAACGCGGCGTCGATGTCATCCACGTAAGCGCCCGTGGCGATGATCCAGTCCCACGGCGCGTAACGCACCACGTAGCCGATCTTGCCGACCGCGGCCGAGGGCGGGTCCTGCGGATGCGGGAAAACATAATCGACGAAGCCGCCGTTCGGCTTCTGCGCGACCGCGGCGAACGTCACGTAGTGGTGGCGGCCGTCGGCATCTGCAGTGCCGGCGAGATCCTTGCCGTTCAGCGCAGGCTTCATTGCATGCATGACCATGCGCGGTGTCGAATCGATGACGAGAAAATAGCCGTCCTCGCCGTAACGTATGCCGCGCAGCCGTTCAAGCGCCTGCCGGCGGGCGTCCGCTTCGCTAAGTGCGCCGCTTTGCGCCAGCGCCGCATATTCGGTCACGATGCTGAGTCCGACATGCGCCACGTTCACGAGATCGTTTTTGCGCTCCTCGATGCGCGTCTGCCGCGACAGCCACGCCGCCGACACGGACACGGCGAGAAGTGCCACGAGACTGACGACCAGCGGCAGCCAGAGCTTCTGTGTGAAACTGAATCGGACCATGCACGCGCCCCACGTCGGTATCGAACGATCGAGTCAGGTCGCGTCATGGCAACAGGTGCCGATATGGCATCGGCGCGCTGTTGCGTGAGTGCGACCACCCGATTCTTTTATCGGCAAGCGCGTGCATCTTTTGTGTAGAGACAAACCCTTTGGGGGGAGTGAGCCTGAGCCACCGCAAAGGCGGCCGGCCCGCAGTTGCCTCAGTGCTTCTCGTATTCATCATGCCGGCGCCACCACACACCCGTTTCGTTACGTCCTTTGGGCGCGCGGTCGAGCCACTGATACATGCCCCAGAGCGCGTCCACACCGCGTCCGTAAGTGGAATACGTGTGGAATACGGCGCCGTCTTCGAGCACGAACGCGCTCATGCCGGGCCTGTCGAGTGAATACGTGGGCGCGTCGGTTCCGCACGCGGCCGCGAACTCGACCACGGGCGCCGGCGCCGGTGTCGTATCCATTGCATGGCCGCCGCGCTGGTAGTTGTATTCGACGCTTCCATCACGCTGCTGCTGCTCGGTGAACGAGACGTTGATGTCGAAGTTGAAGTCGCTGCCCGCCGACGACGCCCACGGAAATGCCCATCCCATACGCCGCTTGTATGCCTGCAGCTTCGCGAGCGGCGCGCGCGATACCGCCGTCATTGCGACGTCGTGATTCGCCAGATGGACCACGGAACCGTTGAACCCGTCCGCGACCGCCGAACACGACGGACAACCGGCGGCGTAGTCGGGGCCGAACATGAAGTGATAGACGAGCAACTGCGAGCGTCCGCGAAAGAGATCGGTGAGCGAGGCGCTGCCTTCATCGGTCTCGAACCGGTATGCCTTGTCGATTCGTACCCAGGGCAGCGCTTGCCGCTGGCGGGCCAGTTCGTCGCTCTGCCGCGTGAGCGCCTTTTCCGCGTCGAGCAGTTCGAGCCGTGCGGCCAACCATTCTTCCCGTGTGCCGATGCTGTGTTTCGTCGTCATGCTTGCCTCCTTGCTTCGCTATGCGAAGTGCTGTGGGTGGGTCGTGCTAGATTAGCCCCGGGCTTCGAACGACGGGAGTGACAAGTGTGGCGTGATTCAACTCGAAGATGGACTCGCTAGTCACGGCGGCGGCGCGCGCGCTCGCCGCGGGCGATCCGCTCGGCGCGCTGAATCGCGTCGCCTTGCGCGACGACGCGCCCGCGCTCGCGCTGCGCGGCATCGCGATGGCGCAGCTCGGCGATCTGGTGCGGGCCAAGGCGCTCTTGCGCAGCGCCGCGCGTGCCTTCGGTGCGCGAGAGCCGGTGGCTCGCGCGCGATGTGTCGTCGCGGAGGCCGAGATTGCACTCGCCTCGCGCGATCTCAACTGGCCCACGAAGGCACTGGACGCTGCATGCGCCACACTGGAAGCGCATGGTGACCGTCTCAACGCTGCACATGCGCGCTATCTGGCGGTGCGGCGCCTGCTGCTCATCGGGCGTCTCGACGAGGCCGAACGCGCGCTCGCCGAGCTCGACCCTACGCCGTTTCCACCGGCTTTGAGAACCGCACACGAACTGGTGGTGGCCGGTGTCGCGCTGCGCCGCCTTCAGACCAAAGCGGCACGCGCCGCACTGGAGCGAGCCCGGCGCGCAGCGGATCGCGCGAGCATCCCCGCTCTGACGGCGGAGGTCGACAATGCCGCGCTCGTTCTGAACGCACCGGCGGCGCGACTGCTCGCGCGCGGCGAAGAACGTCCGCTACTGCTCGACGAGGTGGAAGCGCTGCTGGCATCGAAAGCATTGATCGTGGATGCGTGCCGTCACGTGGTGCGCGACGCGGGAACGGTGGTCTCGCTCGCCAGCCGGCCGGTGTTGTTCGTGCTCGCCCGCGCGCTGGCCGAAGCATGGCCTGACGACGTATCGCGCGACGTGCTGGTTGCGCGAGCCTTCAGGGCCAAGGCCGCCGATGAATCGCATCGCGCGCGCCTACGGGTCGAACTCGGGCGGCTGCGTTCGGTGCTTCGCACCGTGGCCGGCGTGAGCGCGACGCCGCGCGGGTTCGCGCTGGTGCCGCGACATGGGCATGAGGTGGTCGTGCTGGCGCGGCCTGTCGAGGACAAACATGCGCCCGTGCTTGCCTTGCTCGCGGACGGCGAGTCGTGGTCGAGTTCGGCCCTCGCGCTCGCACTCGGCGCGAGCCAGCGCACCGTGCAGCGAACCCTCGATACGCTGGCGGCGCAAGCCAAGGTGCAGTCGCTGGGCCGGGGTCGCGCGCGTCGCTGGATGACGCCGCCCATGCCCGGATTCACGACGACCTTGTTACTCCCCGCTCCCTTGCCGATTGATTAGGATGGCAACACGAAAACCACGAGGGACAAGTCATGAAACGATCAGCCGCCGAAATCATCACCGAGTACGGACCCTTTGAGGGCATGGAACGCGTGCATGGCGTGACGTACGACGGCCAGCACGTCTGGTTCGCAACGGGCAACGCGTTGAACGCGTTCGACCCGGAAAGCGGCAAGCAGGTCCGCTCGATCGATGTCGCCGCGCACGCCGGTACGGCCTTCGACGGCGAGCATCTGTTCCAGATCGCCGAGGACCGTATCCAGAAGATCGATCCCAAGACCGGCCGCGTGCTTGCCACGATTCCCGCGCCGGGCGGCGGTGCGGACTCGGGACTCGCGTGGGCCGAAGGGACGCTGTGGGTCGGACAGTATCGGGAGCGCAAGATCCATCAAGTCGATCCGCAGACGGGAGCGATTCTGCGCACCATCGAGTCCAATCGCTTCGTGACCGGCGTCACGTGGGTCGACGGTGAGCTGTGGCATGGCACGTGGGAAGGCGACGAAAGCGAATTGCGGCGCATCGATCCGCGCACCGGCGAAGTTCAGGAGCGGCTGGAGATGCCCGCAGGAGTCAGCGTGTCGGGACTTGAGTCCAATGGCGGCGACCGGTTCTATTGCGGCGGCGGAAGCAGCGGCAAGGTACGGGCGGTGCGACGGCCCAAGTGAGATTGCGAAGTGGCGCCGGTTGCAAAAGCAAGCCGCGATCGGCACCTGCATCAGCCTATTGGCGCTCGCGTCCCGGCAAGTCTCGCAGCAGATCCATGAACGCCCGGACCTTCGCGCTCAGCAAGCGCCGCGAGTTGTACAGCGCCCAGATCTCGACCGGCGGTCCATCCGCCACACCCCAGCAAACGAGCCGTCCCGCCGCCACATCCTGTTCGACCAGCAATTTAGGCAACATCGCCGCGCCCACTCCATCGAGCACCGCGTTGCGCACCATCAGCAGCGATGAGAGCCGCAGCACCGGCATCGGCGCGAGCGATCTCGGACCACTTTCCGTGCGCACGCTCCATATCGCATTCGCCGATGCCGCCACGGACACGACCGCGGGCACCGCCAACGCGGCAGCATCGCCAGCGGCCCATGGAGGTATCGACATCGTGGGTGCAGCGACCAGGAGCAGTTCGTCGCCGAGAATGCGCCGGCCCACCAGTTGCTGGTCAGGCGCAGGATTGATGCGGATGACCAGGTCGTAACCGTCTTCCACCGGGTCGACAACGCGGTCTTCCGCCACCACTTCGAGCTCGACCTGCGGATAGGCCAACGCAAAACGTGTCGCGATCCGCACCAGCACCACGTGCGCGAACACGACCGGCGCACTGATCCGCAATCGCCCGCGCGGCACGGGCGCGCGCGACGCTACCGCCTCGCCTGCCTCCTGAATCTCCGCCATCAATCCCCGCGTGCGCTCGTGCAGTGCGAGACCTTCTTCGGTCAGCCGCAACGTGCGCGAGCCACGCTCGATCAGCCGCACGCCAAGCGTTTCTTCCAGTTCCGCCACGCGCCGCGACAGCGTGGCCTTGGGGCGGTCGAGCGCCCGGCTGGCCGGGCCGAAGCCGCCGTGCAGCGCAACCGCATTGAAATCGGCCAGCGACGTCAAATCCATGATCGTTCCAAATATGAGACGAGGTGTCTGAATTTTTGCACTTTCGCGCCTTAAATGGAACATCTATTGTGTGTCTACGGGCTGACATCCAGCCCATTCAACCCAAGGAGAAAATCATGGCAATCCTCGTAACCGGCAGTACAGGCGTGGTCGGCAAGCAGGTTCTCGAACATCTTCTGGCAGCCGGCGGCGCGCAAGTTCGCGCGCTGACTCGCTCGCCGGAAAAAGCGCAATTCCCGGACGGCGTCACCGCGGTCCAAGGCGACCTGTCCGACGTGGACGGCTTGCGCCGCGCGATGAACGGCGTCAGCACGCTGTTCCTGCTTGCGCCGAACGCCCCGGACGAACTGACCCAAGCGCTGCAAACCCTGAGCGTGGCGCGCGAAGCCGGCGTGAAAGGCGTGGTGTATCTGTCGGTGTTCAAGGGCGCCGAGTATGTCGACGTGCCGCATTTCACCGGCAAGCACACGGTCGAACGCATGATCGAACACTGCGATCTGCCGGCCACCGTGTTGCGTCCCGCGTATTTCATCCAGAACGACGTGCGCCAGAAAGAGCCTTTGCTGACGCATGGCGTGTACGGTATGCCGATCGGCGCCAAAGGTATTTCGATGGTCGACGTGCGCGACATCGGCGAGGCCGCCGCGCGCGAATTGCTGCGCCGCGAACGGTCCGCAACCCGCTTGCCGCGCGAGACGTATGAACTGGTCGGCCCCGATGCGATCACGTCGGAGACCGTGGCGTCGATTTGGGCTGAAGCGCTGGGACGCAGCGTGCGTTACGGCGGCGATGACCTCGATGTACTCGAACAGCGCTTGAAAGCAGCCGCGCCAGGCTGGCTCGTCTACGACATGCGTCTGATGATGAGCCGCTATCAGCAGGACGGCGCGGTCGCATCGCAAGCGCAAATCGATCATCTCGCGACGCTGCTCGGCCGGCAGCCGCGCTCCTATCGGGAATTCGCGGCGGAGATGGCGGCTGCCTGGAAGAACGGTTGAGCGATTAAATTGGGGCGGCGAGGCAATGAGTCGCCCCATTCTCTACATCACTGCTTTTGAATAAATGAATTGATTGTGAAGTTCTAAAAAGCCATCGATTAAACACACGCTAAAGTTTTTCTCTCGCGCTGTCGTTTACACGGCATGCGCCGTGTGCTGAATCATTCACGCCGCATAAACAACTCTAATTCTGGCCCAAGCACAAACCACACTCCTTTCAATTCGTAATGAAAAAGTACATCGCACTCTTCGCCATTGCCGGCACGTTATTGACATCAGGCTGCGCGACTGTTTCCACCATGTCGCCGACCACCTCGACGAGTTCGGTCGACACCACGAAAAACTCGTACGCGTTAATGACGGTAACGCTCAAGAACGCTTATCACACGAGCTATCAGCCGAGTCCTATCGTCGTGAATATGGAGCGCGGTGCAGCCGACTCGCGCGAAGACCGTTTGAATTTCAAATTCGACGATCAGGCCACCACGACGAGCGACAAGGGTAATCATTATTTCATTCGCCTTCCGCTGGCGCCGGGCAAATATGTGATGCGCGGCATAACCGGTCAAAGCGGCATATTCCCGATCCGCGGCATGTTCTTTACGCCGCTTCACGAAGTGGTCGACATCAAACCGAATTCCATCGTGTATCTCGGCCATATCGACGCCACGATCGTCGAACGTAAAGACGGTGAATTGCGCGCGGGACCGGTGATTCCGCTGGTCGATCAGGCGGTGGCGGGTTTCAGCGGCGGAACGTGGGATATCAGCGTGAGCGACCAGTTCGACGACGACGTGACGGCATTCAAAAAAGACTTCCCGGCACTGACCAACGCATCGATCGATCGTGAAGTGCTGCCCGCCTGGGATAAAAAGAAAGCCACCGAATGGTGGAATAACCACTGATTTTCAGGCTGCAAATCCGAACGGTGCGCGCAGTGCAACCCGCTTGCCTGCGCCCCTTTCCAAACAAGCCGATAATCGCATGACCGACAGGAAGGAGACGCCACGGTCATGCGCAATCTCGACGAAAACACAATCACCGAAGCAGTTCTGGCGCGTCACGCGCACTCAGGCGACGAGCGGCTGAAAACCATCGTCACGAGCCTCGTGCGGCACCTGCATGATTTCGCGCGCGAAGTGAATCTGACCGAGAGCGAATGGGAACAGGGCATTCGTTTTCTCACCGACGTCGGCCTCATCACTGACGACAAGCGCCAGGAATTCATTCTGCTCTCGGACACGCTCGGCTTGTCGATGCTCGTCACGGCTATGGCGAACCGCAAGCCGCCGGGCTGCACGGAAGCGACAGTCTTCGGACCGTTTTTCGTCGAAGGCGCGCCCGCCTATCGAAATGGCGACGACGTGTCCAACGGCGCACGCGGCGAGCCCTGCTTCGTATCGGGAACCGTCAAGGGAGCCGACGGCGAAGCGGTGGCCAATGCGCGCATCGAGGTCTGGCAAGCCGACGCGGACGGCTTCTACGATGTGCAACACGCCGGTGACGACACGCATCGCGCGAGAGGCGTGCTCCATAGTCTCGCCGACGGGCGCTATCACTTCCGTTCCATCGTCGCCGAGCCTTATCCGATTCCACACGATGGACCGGTCGGGCGTATGCTCGCGGCGCTCGGCCGGCATCCGTGGCGTCCGGCGCATCTGCATTTCATGATCACGGCGCCGGGCTATGAGCGCCTCGTGACCCACGTGTTCCGCGAAGGCGATCAGTACCTCGATTCGGACGCGGTGTTCGGCGTTCGCTCGTCGCTCGTTGCACAGTGGAAGCACCATGAGGCAGGCACGGCACCGGACGGCACGTCCATGACCACGCCGTTCAGCACGCTTGAATTCGATTTTGTGCTGAACCGATCCGTGTGACGCGGGTCACTCTCTTATCGCAGCAGCCATCCCTTACCGAGCTTTACTCCTATGGAAAAACGAGCACTCATCATCGGCGCGAGCGGCATTGTCGGCGGCAATCTTGCGGACCAGTTGCTTTCGAATGGCTGGCACGTCGCCGGACTTTCGCGCGGACGCACGCCGGTGTCGCCGGCAATCGAATCGATTACGGCCGATCTGCAATCGGCCGACTCCGTCAACGAGGCACTCGCCGGCCAGGCGTTTAGTCATGTGTTCCTCACCGCGTGGTCGCGCCAGGCGACTGAGAAAGAAAACATTCGCGTGAACGGCGCGATGGTGCGTCATGTGATGGACGCCGTAGGTCCATCAGGCACGCTCGAACATGCCGCGCTCGTGACAGGACTGAAGCATTACCTCGGCCCGTTCGAAGCGTATGCGACCGGCGCGGTGCCCATCACACCGTTTCGCGAGGAGCAAGGCCGCCAGCCGGTCGACAACTTCTACTACGAGCAGGAAGACCGCTTATTCGAGGCCGCGCAGCGCTACGATTTCAGCTGGAGCGTGCATCGTCCGCACACGATCATCGGCTTCGCGCTCGGCAACGCGATGAACATGGGCGTGACGCTCGCCGTCTACGCAACCTTGTGCAAGCAGACGGGCCAGCCGTTCATCTTCCCCGGCTCCGCGGCGCAATGGAACAGTCTCACCGACATGACCGACGCGCGGCTGCTCGCACGCCACCTCGAGTGGGCAGCCACGTCCGCGAACGCGCGCAATGAAGACTTCAACGTGGTCAACGGCGACGTGTTCCGCTGGAAATGGATGTGGTCGCAAATCGCCGGCTACTTCGGGATCGAAGCCGTACCGTTCGACGGCGAGACACGTCCGCTCGAAGGCCGCATGCAGGAGGCCGGCAAGGCATGGGCCGATATCGCCGCGCGCTTCGATCTGAAGGAGGCCGATATCGGCAAGCTCGCCTCGTGGTGGCACACCGACGCGGACCTGGGCCGCCCGATGGAAGTGCTCACGGATATGACCAAGAGCCGGCAAGCAGGCTTCCTCGATTATCAGAGCACGCCCGACTCGTTCTTCGCGCTGTTCGACCGGTTGAAGGCGGAGCGCATCATTCCCAGCGATACGCGCACGCGGCTAGCGGCCTCGATTGAACAGCGGTGACGCGTGGCTCGCGGCGGCAAGTTCCGAGGCCGCCGCAAGCAGTGTCGAACCGAGGCTGGCCATGCGTTTTTCGTCGAGCCGCACGAGCGGCCCGGCAATACTGATCACCCCCATCGCGGGATAGCCGCGCCGCTGCACGGGCGCGGCCATTGCCGTCATGCCGGGGGCAAAGACTTCGTTGATCGTCGCGTAGCCTCGTTCGCGCGCGGCGTGCACGAACTTCAGCAGTCCGCTGATCGTGGTCGGCGCGTTCGGTCCGTATTGTTTCGGTTGCCCAAAGCCCTGCCGCGTGACGAGTTCGAGCGCGCGTTCGTCGGTCATCGTCATCATCCATGCGTGGCCCGTGGCGCTGCACGAGAGGATCGTGTCCATGCCCATGTCCGGGTCGTAGCGCAAACCCTTCAACGCGCCCTGCGCCTTGGCGACCCACGTCAGCCGGTCGCCGTCCACGATTGCCAGCCGCACCAGCTCGCCGGATGTTTCGGCGAGCCGGTCGAGCATCGTCTGCGCGATGTCAACGATGCCGGACGTCGCGAGAAAACCGAGCCCCAACCCAACGAGCTTGGTGGTGAGCACGTAATCGCCATGCTCGCGCAACTGCCGCACATAACCGCATTGCTTCAGATCGACGAGCAGCCGATGGCACGCGCTGCGCGGAATCTCGAGCTCGTCCGCGATCATCGCGAGCGGCGTGCCCTCCATCTGCGCGGCGAGAAATTCGAGTACCGCGAGGGTGCGTTCGGTAACGCCTGGCATGCCGGTCTCCATCTTTTCTGAGTTCTTCGCGCAGCCAGTTTTGCACATTATGAGATGAAATTCCACCCTGGAACGGCATCCCACCCAAGGGTGCTAACCTTGGTTTCAAGGCGGCGCGACGCGCACAGCGAGTTGAGAGCACCCCCGAGTTTATCGATCAGACAAGAGAGCGGGAAACGGTTAGCAACGCTCATCGCTTGCGACCTGCACCCCGTGCGGCGACGGTTAAGGAGACAACATGATTCAGGACACACAACAAGGCACGCATGCCGCGATGCGCACCCGAGCGGTGACGGCGGCGGCCGTCGGCACCGCGCTCGAGTGGTTCGACTTCACGCTTTACGGTGCATTGGCCGCCACGGTTTTGCCCAAGCTGTTTTTCCCGTCGATGGATTCGACCTCCGCCCTGCTCGCCTCGCTCGCGACCTTCGGCGTGGGGCTCGCGGCGCGGCCGCTCGGCGCGATCATCTGCGGCCATTTGGGCGACAAGCTCGGGCGGCGCAACCTCATGCTCGGCACCGTCACGGTGATGGGCCTCGCCTCGATGCTGATGGGCCTGCTGCCGACCTACGCGAGCATCGGCGTATGGGCGCCGGTCCTGCTGGTGCTGCTGCGCATTCTGCAAGGCTTCGCGCTGGGCGGCGAGTCGACCGGCGCGCAGTTGATGGCAATCGAACACGCCAGCGCCGACCGGCGCGGCAAGTACTCCGGGCTGCTGGGCCTGTGTTCGCCGCTGAGTCAGATCATGGCCAACGGCGTGTTGCTTCTGCTGTCGTCCATGATGTCGGCGCAGGCATTCGATTCGTACGGTTGGCGCATTCCTTTCATACTGAGCTTCATCCTGGTGGTGGTCGGCGTGTATATCCGCTTGCGAGTCAGCGAGACGCCCGCTTTCGTCGCGCTGCGTAAAACGGAAGTCGTACACGTGGGCAGCCCGCTGCGCGATGCATTGCGCCTGCACTGGAGAACCGTGCTGCGCTGGATGCTGTTCTTCTGCGGACCCGCGGCGATCTTCTACCTGATCGTGGTGTTCTCGCTCAGCTACATCACGAAGACGCTCGCTATCCCGAAGCAAACCGGCTTTCTGTTGCTAATGGGCGCCAATGTCTGCGCGATCGTCGGCGCGCTTGCCGGCGGCATGCTGAGCGATAAGATCGGCCGCAAGAAGGCGCTCGCGATCGGTTCGATCGCAACCTTGCTGATGCTGTTTGTGTACTTCCAGATTCTCGACACCAAGAGCTTTGTACCGATGCTCGCGGCGATGGGCTTCTTCCTCGGCTTCACGCAGTTTCAAAGCGGCATTCAGCCGGTCGCGTTCGCCGAAGCGTTTCCGACCAATGTGCGCTACTCCGGCTCCGCGCTCGCCTATACCGGCGCGAACCTGGTGGCGGGCGGCCCGATGCCGGTGCTGGCGGTATGGCTTTTCTCCGTGTGCAACGGCTCGCCTTGGGGTGTGGTCGCCGTGTGCGTGGTCTTCAACGTGATTTCGCTCGTGATGATCCTGACGGCGCGCGAAACCCTCGGCATCGACATGAACCGCACCGACTCGACGGCGGCCGTCACGGGCGAAGCGGACTTTACGCCGGCGCACGTGAGCAACAGCCACCGCACGTAATACGCGTGGCGCCGCGGCGCCACGCTGAATCATCGAAATTTGCAAACAGGCGAACGAACAATGACTGAACTCGTATATGTACTGAATGGCTCGAACCTCAACATGCTCGGCAAGCGTGAGCCGCATCTGTACGGGACGACCACGCTCGCGCAGATCCAGCAGCAGGTGGAGGCGCTAGCGGTTCGGCTGGAACTTCAGTGCGAGTTCCGCCAGACCAACAGCGAGGCCACCATGGTCGACTGGCTGCAGGAAGCGTTCGAACGCGACGCTGCGGTGATCATCAATCCCGCCGGCTTTTCGTTCGCGTCGGTGCCGGTCTTCGACGCGGTCAAGCTGATCGAGCGACCGTTGATCGAGTTGCATATCACCAACATCCACAAGCGCGATGAAACGTACCGCCATTCGCTGGTGTCGCGCGCGGCGACTGGTGTGATTTGCGGACTCGGTGCGAACGGGTATCTCGTCGCGCTGCAGGCGATGGCGATGGCGCTCGGCAAAAGTCCGAGCTTCGGGTGAGAGCGTTGAGGAGCAGACTGGGTGCCAGGTGTCGCGCGACGTATGCGTCTGCGGGCACCTCGTTCCATCGAGGCAGTGTGAACTTGTGAATGTCGCCGGTCGAATCCGATTCGGCGAAAGTCGCCAAGTTAATCCTTCGGCGAACAGTTCGTTGAGTGGCTCAGGGCCCCATAGGTCCTGGCGACCGGACGCTCACTTGAACGACGGGTGGTCAAGAAAGCCACTCTCTTCACCATCAGGCGATGTTTCGCATCAAGCGGGCGGCGCATGCTGGCATTCCGCCGCGAACCAACTGTCCACCTGACGCTGGGCCGCTTGCAGGTCCGCCGGGTAGTACGGGTCGAACCACCTGGATGGGTCGTAGCCCGCGCTCCTTAGGGCTGTCAGCTCGCTGCGGCTTCGCTCCGGCGTCGGAGGGGCGTTGTTCTTGAGCGCGGCCAAGTCCTGGCATTGCAATGCGCTCAAGTGCGACGCGCTTTGCTGGCTACCGCCTGCCGCGCAGCCGCCGAGCAATAAAACGAGCGCGGACAGCATCGGCCATATTTTCCGCGGGTTCTTCATCTCACTTCTCCTTCCATTCAATCGACACAGGACCGCGCGTCAATCCGCCGATAAGCGGGCCGCGGCCACACGAAACAAACTCCATTGCCGCGCTGTCGCGAGCCGGCCGCGCCGCAGCAGTCCCTGGATTTCCAGCTAAACCAGCAGTGCAGAGACATCCGTACTGTCGAGTCTAGCTAATCGCACACGAACCCAGCGAATACCCGTACCACAGCGCGTCACAGCGCGGCATTTTTGCTAGCAAATTGACACGAACGGTCCAGATGAGGGAAAACCCGTATAATCCCTTCCCAAGAGGTCAGACAACTAGAGGACATCAGTCGTCAAGACCCCGACCTGCGCCGGCCGCACAGCGTCCCCTTTGCACAGCATTCTCCTCAGATCCGTGAACCCGACCGCCACCGCCCTGCCGTTCCGCAACGCCCTGTTCGCCATGCTCGGCATCGGCCTCGTCAACATGCTGGTCGCACTCGATCAGACGGTTGTCAGCACCGCGCTGCCTTCCATCGTCGCCGAGTTGCATGGGTTCGAGTACTACGCGTGGATCGCCAGCGCGTATCTGCTGGCGTCGGTGGTCACGGTGCCGGTGTTCGGGCGGCTCGGCGACTACTTCGGCCGCAAGCGCTTCGTGATCGCCGCGGTCATCACGTTCACGGTGGCGTCCGTGCTCTGCGGCGTCGCGAACGACATGCTGTTTCTCGTCATCGCGCGCGGCTTGCAAGGCGTCGGCGGCGGGATGATGGTGGGCACCGCGTTCGCCTCGATTCCCGATCTGTTTCCCGATCCGCGCGCGCGCGTGCGCTGGCAAGTGGTGATGGCCGCCGCATACGGCATCGGCACGGCGGCGGGACCGTCGCTCGGCGGCTGGATGAGCGAGCACTGGGGCTGGCGTTCGACCTTCCTGATCAATCTGCCGGTCGGCGCGGCGGCGCTGTATTTCATCTGGGCGCATCTGCCGGCCTTCCGGCGTCCGCATGAAGGCGACGTCAAAATCGACTGGCTCGGTGCGGCGCTGGTCGCGGCCGTGCTCGGCGGCCTGCAGGCTTTTATCGAAGCCGTGCCAAAAAACGGCCTGACCGCCGGCAATCTCACGCTGGCCGCTTGCGTGATCGTGGGCACGATCGCACTGTTGATCTGCGAGAAGCGCGCGACCCACCCGATCATTCCGCTCGATCTGTTCAGGGACCCGCAACTCGTCACGCTGTTCACGCTCGGCATGCTGTCCGGCTTCGTGATGTTCTCGCTGATCTTCTTCGCGCCGTTGCTGCTGCAAGGCGGATTCGGGTTGTCGCCGCAACAGGCCGGCCTGCTCGCCACGCCCATCGCCGCCTGTATCGCGCTCGGCAGTCTGCTGAATACGCGCATCGTGATTCACATGAAGAAGCCGACGCAAATTTTGTCGATCGGCTTCGCGCTTCTGCTGTTCGCTGCCATCGCGCTGGCGTTCGCGAATCCGGACACGCCGCACGTCTGGATCGAATTGCCGATGGCTGCGGTCGGCATCGGTCTCGGCTTCATCCTCAACAATCTGAATGTGTTTGGCCAGGAGATTGCGGGGCGCGAGCGTTTCGGCATCACCACGGCGCTGCTGCAATCCACGCGCATGGTGGGCGGCATGCTGGGCACGAGCATTGTCGCGACCGTGGTGCAGCATCATTACCGCGACGTGGTCGCGCGCACGATGAGCGTGCTCGGTGAGCCTGCTGCGTCGCAATGGCGGCCTCGCTTCGTCGATCTGCGCATTCTGATCGATGAAGCGTCGCGTCTGAAGCTGATCGCGGACATGAAGCCGTCAGGGCTCGATACGCTCGCGTTGATCGACACGGCGCGCGATGCGCTGGTGCAGTCGATACATATCGGCGTGTGGCTGACTGCAGTCGCGGCGCTGGCGGCCGCGTTGCTGGTGCAGCGGATTTCGCACGTGGTGTTTCGCAAGAGCTGAAGGCGACGACGGGTCTCCGCGCTTGCCGTGCGGAGGCTCAATCGGCCGCCGTCAATGTGTTGAAATCAAAGCGGTCGGTCCACCAACCGCTAAGACGAACGCCGCATGAAAATCGTGGCGTCGTATTGGCAGAGAAACACCGCCCGCTTACTGCGCGCCGAGCTTTCTAATCAGCGCGTCGAGTTGCGCCGACTCTTCATCGGTCAAATCGGTCAGCGGTGCGCGGACCGGACCGGCGTCGTGGCCCACCAGTTTCGCGCCCGCCTTCACGATGCTCACCGCGTAACCCGCGCGACGATTCCGGATCGCCAGATACGGCAGGAAGAATTCGTCGAGCAGCCTGCCTTGCGTTGCGTGATCATTGGCGGCGACCGCGCGATAAAACTCCATCGCCGTCTTCGGAATGAAGTTGAACACCGCCGATGAATATACCGGCACACCCAGCGCCTTATACGCCGCCGCATAGACTTCCGCGGTCGGCAGGCCGCCGAGATACGAGAAACGCTCGCCCAGCCGACGGCGAATCGTCACCATCGCTTCGATTTCACCCACGCCATCCTTGAAGCCGATCAGATTCGGGCAGCGGTCCGCGAGACGTTCGAGCATGTCCGCGTTCAGCTTCGAATTGGCGCGGTTGTAGACGATCACGCCAATGTTCGGCACGGACTTGCACACCTGCTCCACGTGCGCCGCGATGCCTTCCTGCGACGCTTCGGTCAGATAATGCGGCATCAGCAACACGCCGCTTGCGCCGAGACGTTCGGCTTCCTGCGCGTATTCGATCGCCACGCGCGTCGGGCCGCCCGCGCCCGCGAGAATCGGCACCTTGCCTCGGCAGGTGTCGGTCGCCGTGCGGATCACGTTCGTGTAGTCGGTTTTCGTCAACGAGAAGAATTCACCCGTGCCGCCCGCGGCGAACAGCGCGGTCGCGCCGTAGGGCGCGAGCCATTCGAGGCGCGCAGCATAGGTGTCGGCGCGAAACTCGCCGTGCGCGTCGAAGTCGGTCACGGGAAAGGACAGCAGCCCTTCGGAAACGATGGCTTTGAGTTCTTGAGGTGAAGTCATGGCGTGTATGGCGTTTGGGGCTTCAATTGTGGTGGGCGCGCGGTCATTCGCGCCGCCACCCGGATCATCGATGGGTTCAACGCACCAGACACGGGCGCTTGTTGTCGAACTTCCAGTTCGGAATCAGATATTGCATGGCCACGCCGTCGTCGCGCGCGCCGAGGCCGTGTTGCTGATAAAGCGCGTGCGCCTTCTCGATCTCGTCCATGTCGAGTTCGATACCGAGCCCCGCGGCCTGCGGCACCTTGACCTTGCCGCCGACGATCCGCAGCGGATCGCGCGTCAGACGCTGGCCGTCCTGCCAGATCCAGTGAGTGTCGATCGCGGTGATCTTGCCGGGCGCAGCGGCCGCCACGTGCGTGAACATCGCAAGCGAAATGTCGAAGTGATTGTTCGAGTGCGAACCCCACGTGAGGCCCCAGTCGTTGCACATCTGCGCGACGCGCACCGAGCCCTGCATGGTCCAGAAGTGCGGATCGGCAAGCGGAATATCCACGGATTGCAACTGGATCGCGTGACCCATCTGGCGCCAGTCGGTGGCGATCATGTTGGTCGCTGTCGGCAAGCCGGTCGCGCGGCGGAATTCGGCCATCACCTCGCGGCCTGAGTAACCGTTTTCGGCGCCGCACGGATCTTCCGCGTAGGCGAGCACGTCGTGCTGGTCGCGGCACAGGCGCACCGCTTCCGCCAGCGACCAGGCGCCGTTCGGGTCCAGCGTGACGCGTGCCTTCGGGAAACGCTCGGCGAGTGCGGTGACGGCTTCGATCTCGGCGTCGCCGGGCAGCACGCCGCCTTTGAGCTTGAAGTCGTTGAAGCCGTAGCGCGCCTGTGCGGCTTCGGCCAGACGCACCACCGCCTCGGGCGTCATGGCTTCTTCGGTGCGCACGCGCTCCCAGTCGTCGCGGCCATCGGCGCCGCTGGCATATTCCAGATCGGTCTTCTTGCGGTCGCCGATATAGAACAGATAGCCGAGCATTTCCACTTCGTCGCGTTGCTGGCCTTCGCCGAGCAATGCGGCGACCGGCACGCCCAGATGCTGGCCGAGCAGATCGAGCAGCGCGGCTTCGAGCGCGGTCACCGCGTGAATCGTGGTGCGCAGATCGAAGGTCTGCAAACCGCGGCCGCCCGCGTCGCGGTCCGCGAATTGCGTGCGCGCCTTGTTCAGGACCGCTTGCAGATTGCCGATCGATTGGCCGACGACGAGCGGACGCGCGTCGTCGATAGTCTTGCGAATGCTCTCGCCGCCCGGCACTTCACCAACGCCGGTGTGTCCCGCGCTGTCGCGAAGAATGACGATATTGCGCGTGAAGAACGGACCATGCGCGCCGCTGAGATTAAGCAACATGCTGTCGCGGCCGGCGACAGGCACGACACGCAGTTCAGTGACGACCGGAGTGGCGTTCAGTTCGGAAGATTTCGTGGACATGATGTTGGATCCGATAAGTTAGTGAGCCGGGCGGCGCAAATCGAGGCGCTGTGCGATCGCTCTCGACAGGGGCAGCGGACGGAAACTGGAAATGAATTGGCGCATGCTGAGCGGCTCTGTCAGTCAGTGTAGTCAGTGAACTTTATGCTGGAGCGATTCCGGCAGCGCGTCGTGATTCACGCGCCGGTTGCGGGTCAGGAAACCGGCCGCCGCCGCGATCAACGAAGCCACGGCGAGGCCATACAGGCCGCCGGTAATCGATCCGGTGTGCTGCTGCAGATAACCGAACGCGGCCGGCGCGAAGAATCCGCCGAGATTGCCCACCGAGTTGATCAGCGCGATCACCGCCGCGGCCACACGTGCGTCCAGATAACCCTGCGGAATTGGCCAGAACAGCGAAGCGGCCGCCTTGAAGCCGATCGCCGAGAAACAGATCGCCACGAACGACAGCACCGGATTACCCGAAGTCGAAGCGAACAGCCCGCACGCGGCAATGACGAGCGCCACGGCCAGCCACGCCTGCTGGAAACGCCATTTCGCCGACAACAACGCGAAACAGTACATCGCGAACATGGCGATGAGCCACGGAATCGCGTTGAGCATGCCGACCTGGAAATCGGACAGGCCGCCCATTTTGCGGATGATCGTGGGCAGCCAGAAGGTGGCTGCGTAGATGGTCAGTTGAATCGCGAAGTACAGGAAGCAGAACAGCAGAATCTGCGGATCCTTCAGCAGTTTCATGGCCGGCAAATGCGCGCCGCCGTGCGCCTCGCGTGCGGCCTGTTCCGCCGCGATCGACGTTTCGAGCACGTGCTGCTCTTCGGCGGTGAGCCACGAGGCATCGCGAATACGCGACTTCAGAAGCATCCAGCTCACCGCGCACAATACGATCGAAAAACCGCCTTCGACGAGAAACATCCATTGCCAGCCGTGCAAACCGAAGCCGCGAATCGACAGCAAGCTGCCGGTGATCGGACCGGACAACACCGACGCAAGTGCGGAGCCGCCGAGAAAAACCGCCACCGCCTTGCCGCGTTCCTTCTGCGGCAGCCACTGCGTGAAGTAAAAGACCACGCCGGGAAAGAAGCCGGCCTCGGCGATGCCGAGCAGAAAGCGCAGCACATAGAACGAAGTGTCGTTCCAGACGAACGCCATCGCCGCCGCGACCAGCCCCCACGTGCCCATGATGCGGGTGAGCCATGCGCGCGCGCCGTACTTCTGCATCAACACGTTCGACGGCACCTCGAACAGCGCATAGCCGATGAAGAACAAACCGCTCCCGAGGCCGTAAGCCGCGGCGCCGATGCCGAGGTCGGTCTGCATGTGCGAATTGACGAAGCCGATGTTCACGCGGTCGATGTAGTTCGCGATGAACATGATCAGAAACAGCGGCAGCACGTGCCGCTTGACCTTGGAGACCGCTGATTCGAGCGGATCGGCGGCGGTGGTGAGAGCAGACGTCAAGATTGTCTCCAGTTTCGGCCGCTCAGGCGGCCTGATCGAGCGCAACGCGGCACGTTTGCCTTAGCCGATTCGCGGCGCAAAACGCGTGATACGTTGTCTGACGACAGTCTACTGCGTGTTGGCGGCTGATTCCAATGCGGTGTTTACCCTGAAAATTCCTCTGCATCGCTTGTATAACCGGATCGGTTAGCCTTGGGAACATCAAAACTACGGTTGAACTAGGATGTCCGATGACAATAGAATCACCATATCTCTCCTTCAACAAGCCGAGCCCGAACCACGCCTGCGCAAACCATCGCGAACGCGCGAATCAAAACGTTCTCATCCGGACAAACGCTATGATGGCTATACCGAGGCGTCACACGCCGCAGTTCGCACGCGCAGCGTGCGCATTCCCAGCCGACCAATCAACCAGCCACAGAAATGAGCAGCCTAACTGAGAAGGTGGTGGCCACCCTTTCCGATGAAATCCGCCGCGGCACCCTGAGGCCGGGCGACCGCATTCCCACCGAAGTCGCCATGATGAAGCAACTCTCGGTGAGCCGCTCCGTGGTGCGCGAGGCGATTTCGCGCCTGCAGGCGGCCAAGGTGGTCGAGACGCGTCACGGCATCGGCACCTTCGTGCTGGAGCCGGCCACTGAAAAGTCCATGCAGTTGCCCGCCGCCGATCTCTCCAGCATGCTGGACGTGATGGCGATCATCGAATTCCGGATCGACGTCGAGGCCGCGTCTGCCGCGCTCGCCGCGGCGCGGCGCACCGATCAGAACCTCAAGCAGATCCGCGGCGCGCTGGAGCGTTTCGAGTCCGAACTCGAGCGCGGCAGCACCGACACGCTCGCGCACGACATCGAGTTTCATTTGCAGATCGCGCGCGCGAGCGGCAATCGCTATTTCTTCGACGTGCTCAGCCAGCTTGGCCGCGCGGTCAGTCCTCGCACGCGGCTCGGCTCCGCGGAGATCGCGGAACTCGACCATATCGAGCATTTGCGCAATGTGCTCAGCGAGCATCAGATGATCTATCGCGCGATCGAACGCCAAGACCCGGACGACGCGCGCGCCGCCATGCGCATGCACCTGAGCAACAGCCGCGAACGGCTGCGTCGCGCTCACGAGTTGAGCAAAGCGGGCGATTGATTCGCCGCCAGGCTGACGGCAGGCCGCCGCCTTCCTTCTGACAAAAAATACAATCGTACTGGTTTAGATACCAGCCGGATGGAAAAGCATGGCCGCAGCACTGCCCTCATCAAGAGCATTGTTGGCCTCAGTCGAATAGTGCATTCAGGTCAAGCCGCTTGATGGGTTTAATACGTTCGTCCATATTCCTCCCATCGCATGTTGCTGTCCCAACCTCGACGACAACGCGGACCTTGAATCCACTTTGAGAAACCCATCATGAAACTCACAGGCAACACTATTTTCATCACCGGCGGCGGTTCGGGCATAGGCCGCGGACTCGCTGAAGCGTTCCACAAGCTCGGCAATCAGGTCATCATCGCCGGGCGCCGCAAGGCGAATCTCGAAGAAACGATTGCCGCCAATCCCGGCATACAGTCGGTCGAACTGGACATCACGGATCCGCAAAGCATTACCGCGGTCTCGCAACAACTGATCGCGCAGTACCCGTCGCTGAACGTGCTGATCAACAACGCCGGCGTCATGCAGATCGACGACCTCAGCAAGCCGGTCAACGACGCGCTGATCGTCTCCACGCTCACCACCAACCTGATGGGCCCGATCCGCCTGACCGGCGCGCTCGTCGAGCATCTGAAACAACAAGGCGACGCGACCATCATCAACGTGTCGTCGGTACTCGGCTTCGTGCCGATGGCCATCTCCGGCGTCTATTCATCCGCCAAGGCCGCGATCCATTCGTACACGCAATCGCTGCGCTACAAGCTGAAGGACACTTCCGTGCGCGTCGTCGAAATCGCGCCGCCGTGGGTGCAGACCGACTTGCTCGACAGCAGGAACGAACCGCGCGCCATGCCGCTTGCACCGTTCATCGAGCAAACCATGCATGAACTCGGCACGGACGCTGACGAAGCCATCGTCGAGATCGCCCGTCCCTTGCGCAACAACCCCGGCCCGAACGAAGCCGCGTTCGTCACGCAGTTCAATGACATGTTCGCCGGTGCGTAATTCATTGTTGTTCGAGCCGGCCGGAAACAGCGTGTCGCGTTTCTGCCGGCTCCGTTGCGCGCCATCGCGCAGGTGTTCCCATGACTGAAAAATCCGCAGTATCCAAAGTCACGCCGATTCGCGTCGGTATCGTCGGTGTAGGCAACTGGGCGCAACACGGCCACGTACGTGTGCTGAGCCTGCTGCCCCAATACGAATTAACCGCCGTGTTCAGCCAGCGGCGCGAAGCGGCGCAAGGCGTCGCCGAACGTTATGGCTTCAAATACGTCGTCGATTCGCTCGATGAGTTGGTCACGCATCCCGAAGTCGACCTCGTCATCGTGCTGACGACCGCGCCGCAGCACGCCGAAGGCGTGCGCGCCGCGATCGCGGCCGGCAAGGACGTGTACTGCGAATGGCCGCTGACGCCGAGCGTCGCCACCTCGCAGGAATTGATCGATCTCGCGCGCGAGGCCAACGTGCGCCACGTGGTCGGGCTGCAACGGCGGCTCGCGCCGCATAACCGTTACGTGCGCGATCTGCTCGCGCAAGGTTACGTCGGCAAGCTGCGTTCGGTACGCATTCACGTGAGCATGAATTACTTCCAGGCGCTGCGTTCGCAATCGCTGCGCTGGACCGTGCCGTCCGAAAACTTCTCTAGCGTGATCGCAATCTATGCAGGCCATTTCCTCGACATGCTGTTCGAAGCGACGGGTTGGCCGCACGCCATCGCGGCGCTGAGCGTCAATCAGTTTGAGCAGGTGACGATCGCGGAGACCGGCGAAGCCATGCCGACCACCACGCCCGATCAACTCGTGCTCGCCGGCCGCTTGCAGGATGGCGCGGTGCTGTCGGTGCACATCGAGGGCGGCAAGCGCAACGGCTCGGGCGTGCAGATCGACATCACGGGCACGGAAGGCGATTTGCGTATCACCAACCGCTCGGCGTTCGGCAATGTCGGCGACGACTACGTGATCGAAGGCGCGCACGGCAACAACCTGCCGCTCGCGACGCTGCCAGTGCCCGCATCGTACGACCAGTTGCCCCCGTCCGACTTGCCGTCAGCGGTGCTGGAACTCGCCCAGTTGTACGCAGCCTTCGCCGACGACGTCCGCACCGGCGGCCACACTGCGCCGACGTTCGAGCACGCCGTGCGTCTGCACAAGCTGCTCGACGCCGCCGTAGAATCGTCGGATAGCGGCCGCCATATCGAACTCGACTGACGCGGCCCACCCAGCAAGCGCCCCGCACTTGTGCATGACACAATGCGGGGCGTCTGTATTGCCAGAGAATTTCCGACCATGCCGAAACCTTCACACAAAGACACGCTGATCGCCGAAGGCATGCGCGTCATCCACGAATTCGGCTTCAACGGTGCGAGCGTGCGGGACATCGTCAAGGCGGCGGGCGTGCCGCATGGCTCGTTCACGAACCATTTCGCGTCGAAAGAAGCGTTCGGGCTTGAAGTGATCGAACTGTATTTCGAGCGCGCGCGGCTCGAAATGCGCGAGACGCTGCTCAACGACGAACTGAAACCGCTGTACCGTCTCGGCAAATACATCGACGTGCATATCCGGCTCATTAGCCTGAACGATTCGCGCAATGGCTGCCTGCTCGGCAACTTCGCCGCCGATTCGAGCGACAGCGAAGCGATCCGCGCGCGGATCAATGCGATCTTCGCCGAAACCGAAAAGTCCGTTCTATATTGTTTGCGGGCCGCCGTCGCGGCGCGCGAAGTGCGAGCCGACACGAACTGCGAGCAACTCGCCACCTTCATCGTGTCGTCGATGCAAGGCGCGTTTCTGCTCGCCAAAGCGCAGCGCGATCCGGCGCCGGTCGTCAATCTGAAGGAAGTACTGTTTTCCAGCGTTTTGCAGCGGGCCTGACAAGGAGCTTCCCATGACGCAGCCCGAACAGTCTGGCCGTCCTGCCGCAACTACGGCACGCGCAGCCGCGCAGACCGTGAACGGCGAGAGCGGCGCTTCGCCCGGCGCAATGGACCGGTTCGGCTCACTCAACGTGTTCGTGCGCGCCGCCGAAACTCGCAGCTTTACTGAGGCCGGACGCCAGTTGGGCATATCGTCGTCGGCGGTGGGCAAGGCGATCTCGCGGCTCGAAGGACGCCTCGGCGTGCGCCTGTTTCACCGCAGCACGCGCAGCATTGCGCTGACGCCCGAGGGTGCGACCTTTCTGACGCGCTGCCAGCGCATTATCGGAGAAATCGAGGCGGCCGAGAACGAACTGGCGCTCGCCAATGCCGCGCCGCGCGGACTGCTGCGCGTCAGCATGCCGATGGTCAGCACGCTGATGATGCCGGTGATCGCCGCGTTCATGAAGACCTACCCGGACATCGTGCTCGATATCGACTTCTCGGACCGCATGGTCGATGTGATCGAGGAAGGTTTCGATGTCGTGACCCGCACCGGCGACGCGATCGACTCCACGCTCGTCACGCGCACGATGGGCACGTACCGGCATGTGATCGTTGGATCGCCCGCCTACTTCGCGCAGCGCGGCGTGCCCAGCGAGCCCGAGCAACTGCGCGAGCACGCGTGCCTGCAACATCGTTTTCCGACCACCAACAAACTGCGGCGCTGGCCATTGATGCGCGACGGCGAGTTGCTGAACATCGACCTCCCGACCACAGCCATCGCCACCGCCGTCGAACCGTTGACGATGCTTGCCGAACAGGATCTCGGCCTCGCCTGCGTGCCCGACTTCACGATACGCGCGCAACTCGCGCGCGGCTCGCTGGTCGCCGTGCTGCAAACGTACACGGACACGCCGACTGTGTTTCGCGCGCTGTGGCCATCCGGGCGTCAGATCTCGCCTAAAGCGCGGGTCTTCGTCGATTATCTGAGCGAGCATCTGTTTCCGGTTTCAGCTGCGGCAGCGGGAGCGCGTGGCGCTGGCCGCGCTTGAACGTGAAGCTTGTCGGTGCCTGGGCATTTTCAACGCTTATCGTCCCGCAAGATAAAGCCGGCGTATTCAGCAACACACTGAACACGCCGGCTTCCACAACACATCTTGCTTCGTACCTTCAGCGAGCTTATGCGCTCACAGCCTCTTCGTCATAAAGCGGATAGTCGGTATAGCCCACTTCCGTGCCGCCGAAGAACGTCGGCCGATCGTACGCATTGAGCGGCAGATTGCGGCGCAACCGTTCCGGCAGATCGGGGTTGGCGATAAAGTCGCGACCGAATGCGACGAGATCGGCGTCGCCATCGACGAGAATCGCTTCCGCCGAATCGCCTTTGAAACCACCCGCGGCGATGATCGTCCCCGCGTAATGCTTGCGGATCGTCTGCGCGGCGACCGGATCCGGATTGCGGCTCTCATCTTCCACATTGCCGGCGATACGCGGCTCGATCAGATGCAGATACGCGAGATCGAGCTTGGCCAGTTCGTCCGCGACGTAACTAAAGAGGCCGACCGGATCGCTATCCGACATATCGCCCCACGAGCCGCTCGGTCCGAGACGCACGGCAACCTTGTTGCTGCCCCACACCGAAATCACCGCGCGGGTCGCTTCCATCAACAGACGCGCGCGATTTTCGAACGAACCGCCGTAGATATCCGTACGCTTGTTGCTGCCGTCCTGCAGAAACTGGTCGAACAGATAGCCGTTCGCCGCATGCAATTCGACGCCGTCGAAACCCGCCTTCACGCCACGTTCGGCAGCCGTGCGGAAACTCTCGACGATCGCGGCGATCTCGTCGATCTCCAGCGCGCGGTTCGGCGTGTTCGGAATCCAGCCGGCCTTGGTGTAAGCCACGCCGCCATGCAGCACTTCCGACGGGCCCACCGGACGCCGTCCTTCGGGCTGCAACTCAGCGTTCGACTGGCGCCCCGCGTGGTAGAGCTGCAGGAAGATCTTGCCGCCCTTCGCGTGCACGGCGTCGGTGACTTCGCGCCAGCCGGCGATCTGGCTGTCGTCGTAAAGGCCGGGGGCGCCGAGGTAGCCGTTGCCTTCAACAGCGGCAATGGTCGCCTCGCCGATCAGCAAGGCGCCTGCGGAAGTGCGTTGCGCGTAATACTCGGCCATCAGGCGGCCTGGGCGCGCACCGTCTTCGGCACGCATGCGCGTCAGCGGTGCGAGCACGACGCGGTGCGCGAATTCATAAGGTCCTACTTTGACGGAGGTAAAGAGCTTGCTCATGATGTTTGTCTCTCGATGTGATCCGGTGAATGATTGCCGCCGAGCGCTGCGTGCGCTGTCCTGCGTTGAATGACAATCTATAGGCGCGGGGCGTCGAGAAAAACGGGCCACGGCTCCGAAGACTTGGGAGCCTGCAGTCCGCAATGCGCCGAAAGCCTTGCGCCTGCTGGACTGCACAGCCGTCACCGATTGTTTCGATGGCGCGGCAACTGTGTTTCAACAGCGCGCCGGCTATTTGTCGAGTACGTCCTTGAGGCTCGCGTGACGTGTGCTGAACGTCATGATCACAAGCAGGCTCAGCACCGCGAGCAAGCCGCCGAAGTGCATCGTCGAGGCGATGCTGAGGTGATCGACCACCGCGCCGCCCGCCAGCGAGCCGAGCGCGATCGAGGTCTGCACGGTGCTCACGAACATCGACGAACCCGCTTCAGGGCGTTCCGGCGAAGTCCATTGCATCCAGATGCTCAGGCTGAGCGGGATAGCACCGTATGCGATGCCCCACGCCATCACCGCGGCGATCACGCCCACACGCGAGACTTGAAGCATCGGCAAGGCGAACAAAGCGGCCGCCATGAGCGCGCCCAACATCAGCAGCGAGACCTTGAGATGGCGCGTGACCAAAGCCGAGATCGCGAAATTCGCCGCGAAGCCGACCACGCCGAAACCGAGCAGCACAGCCGTAATCCACGACGGACCGAAGGCCGCATTGCGCTCGAGGAACGGCGCGATGTACGTATAAGCCGCGAAGTGCGCGCCGAACAGCAGCCCGACCATCCACAGACTGCGGCGCACGTTCGAGCGTGCCAGCATGGCGCGAAAGTCGTCCGTGCGCATCGCCGCCTTGGGCGGCAGCGACGGCAGGAACACCACCTGTGCGGCCAACGCTACGCCCGCGAGCACCGCAGTCGCAAAGAACGACACACGCCATGAACTCAGATCGGCGATCAAGGTGCCGAGCGGCACACCGATCACCGTCGCCAGCGTGATGCCCATGAAAATCGTCGCGCCGGCGCGGGCGGCCTGGTCCTCGCGCACGAGTTGCCCCGACGCGCCGAGCGCGACGGTCCAGAAGCCGCCGAGGCTCGCGCCCAGCAACGCGCGGCCCACCAGCATCACGGCAAAGCTCGGCGCGATTGCGGAGATCGCATTCGATGCGACCAGCAACGCGGCCAGCAGCAACAGGATCAGACGGCGGTTGATGCGGCCGGCGGCGAGCAGCAGCGCGGGCGCCGAGATCGCGGCGATGATGCCCGGCGTCGTCACCATCAGGCCTGCTGTGCCGGGCGTGACGCCGAGATCGTGCGCGATCTGCGGCAACAGGCCGACCGGCATGTATTCCGTGGCGACGAAGGCAAACGAGCCGACCGCGACGGATAGCACCGCCGCCCACGACGCTCCGCGCGAGGCAGCCGCCCCTGTTGAGACGAGCGGCGCATCGAGCGCGCTGTCGCTAGCGAGTGCCGGTCTCGCGGACGATCCGGCAAGTTGATTGGCATCCATGGATGTTCTCCGATTCAGATATTGAAATTGAGGGCATTACGTCTGAACGGAGAGTAGGAGGATCGATGGGGAATGTGGCTCCCCTTCATCGCGACAGACGGGCGACGCGCTATCATCGGAGCGCGACGGCTGGCGCGCGGCCGCTCATTCACATTGCACACACCTGTTGGGGGAATCTCGACTTGGCGCTCGGCAACATCAACGACATCGCGACCTTCGTCACCGTGGTCAAGGCCGGCAGCTTTACGTCGGCGGGACAGCAACTCGGTATTACGCGCTCGGCGGTCGGCAAGATCATTGCCCGTCTCGAAGCGCGCTTGCAGGTGCGCCTGCTGCACCGAACGCCGCACAGCCTGGGACTCACGGACGACGGCTCCGTGTTTTACGGTCGCTGCACGCAGATTCTCGAAGACCTCGAAGAGACCGAAACGGCCATGGCGGTGCGCAGCGCGACACCGGCAGGCTCATTGCGCATCAGCCTGCCGATCGCCCTCGGTCACCGTCAGGTGTTGCCGATCATCGCGTTGTTTCTGGAACGCTGGCCCGCGGTCAGCGCCGAGGTGAGCTTCACGGACCGCTTCGTCGATCTCGTCGACGAGGGGATCGACGTCGCCATCCGCGTCGGCGAACCGAAACCGGACTCGCGGCTCATCGCGCGCACGGTGGCCACGCAAAAGCTGATCACGTGTGCGTCGCCGGTTTATCTCGCGAAGCGTGGTGCGCCTGTCTCGCCGCTCGATCTCGCGCACCACGAGTGCCTGCAATTCGTCAGCGCGGGACGTCCGCAACCCTGGCTTTTCGCGGGCGTCGGGCAACAGGCGGTGGAGGCCGGCGGCAGATTGAAGATGGACAGCGCCGAGGCGTTGATCGGCGCGGCTGTGAATGGTGTGGGCATCATCAATCTGCCCAACTATCTGGTTGCGAACGAGATCCGCCAGGGCCATTTGCAACCGCTGCTGCAATCGTTCGCAGCGCAAGCGCTGCCGATTCGCGCGATCTATCCGACGCGCCGGCATCTCACGCCGAAGGTGCGGCTTTTTATCGATGAGTTGATCGAAGCGTGGCAGCCGGTGCCGCCGTGGGAAGAAGCGGACGCCTGAAGCCGGCCGCCAACGTATAAGCGCACTACGAAGCGGGCGCCTCGACATCGAGATCCATCAACGCGGAACTCAACGACTTGCCGTGTGCATCGAGTGCGAGCGAACGCGTCACACCGCCGCCGAGCGCATTGCCGAGCACGAAGTTGAACGCGGCAATCGCGGGCAGTTCATGGCGCACCACGTCGCCCCGCACGACATCACGCAGATGCGCCTTCACGCGTTCCGGCGTCAGCACGGTGCGTAGATGGTCGTAATGCTGCGCGTCGTAACAGATCACCGAGATGTTCAGCGTATTGCCTTTGTCGCCGGTGCGCGAATGAGCCAGTTCACGTAATTTCATCTCACGCCTCCACCATCGAAAACGCCGGCGTCACATGCTCGCGCGGCAGCAAAACCGATTGCACCGCGACGACTTCGCGCGCTGACTTCGTGACGCCGCCTCCGCCTGCCGGACCGTTGGTATAAAGCGTCTCCACCTCGTTGCCGATCTGCACGGCCTGAGCGAGCGAGGTCGTGCGCCCCGCCACTCGCGCGCGCACTTCGTACGGCTCGGCGTAACCCACTGCTGCGGTTTCGCCGTGCAAAGCGTTCACACCGATCAGATCGAAACGCAATTCACGCGTCTGCACGCCGGTCAACACGAGCCGCTCCCGCACGATATCGAGTGCGAGCCGCGCGCGCGCGAACGCGCCAGGACCGCCATAGGAAATTTGCCCTTCGCCGATATAGCCATCGAAATAAGCCACCGACACCTTCAGCGTATCCGTACGCGGCGTGCCTCGCCCGCCGCTCACGCGAACGCGATCCGGCGCTTCCTGCGCGACACGCACCTGCGAGAAATCCGCGACCACGTCCGGTTGCAGATAGCGCTGCGGATCGTGAATCTCGTACAGCAGTTGTTCCTTGCAGGTCGCCTCGGTGACGCGTCCGCCGGCTTGCGCCAGCTTGGTAATGACCACCCCGCCGTCCTGCCCGACTTCGGCGATGGGAAAACCGAGCCTCGCCAGTTCAGGGACATCCTTGAAACCAGGATCCGCGAAATAGCCGCCGGTGATTTGCCCCGCGCATTCGAGCAGATGGCCGATCACCGTCGCCTGGCCGAGCGTCTGCCAGTCGTCCATGCGCCAGCCGAATTCGTGAATCAGCGGCGCGACGAACAGCGACGGATCGGCCACGCGTCCGGTCAACACGATCTGCGCACCGGCCGCGAGCGCATCGACGATCGCGCTCGCGCCGAGATACGCGTTCGCGGACACGAGCCGATCCTTGTAGTCCGCGACGCGTTCTCCCGATTCCACGAAACAGAAATCGCCTTGGCGCACCACGTCGAGCACATCGTCGCCGGTGACTGCGGCGATCTTCACGTCGCCGAGACCGAGCGAGCGCGCGATCTCCGCGGTCTTGCGCGCCGCCGCGAGCGGATTCGCGGCACCCATGTTCGAAATGATCCGCACGCCGTTGCGCAACGCGGCCGGCAATACCGCCTTCATGCGTGTTTCGAGCAGCGGGTCGTAGCCGAGTTCAGGGTCCTTGCTGCGCGCCTGCTGCGCGATCGCAATCGTGCGTTCCGCGAGGCACTCGAACACGAGGTAATCGAGCGCGCCGTATTGCGCCAGTTCGACCGCCGGTTCAATACGGTCGCCTGAATAACCCGCGCCCGCCCCGATGCGTACCCTACGTTGAGGTTGAGTAGCTGTCATGCTGGTCACATCCGTTGGTTCAGTGATGCTCACAGTGAGAATATCCCCAGCACGACGCAGGCAATCGTCATGACGACCGACGCGCCGAACAGCAAGGGGAACGTGAATTTCTGGTGATCGGCGAGATCGATGCCGCACAGGCCGACCACGAGAAACGTGGCCGGTGTCAGCGGGCTCACCGGAAAGCCCGTGGTCATCTGGCCGAGCAAGGCGGCCTGGCCGACATGCACCGCGGGCACGCCGAGTTGGCCGGCCACTTCGGCGATCACAGGCAGCACGCCGAAGTAGAACGAGTCGGGGTCGAACAACATGCTGAGCGGCATCGACAGCAAGCCGAGCGCGACCGGAATATGGCCGGCCATCGCGGGCGGCACGAAACCGACCGCCGCTTGCGCCATCGCCTTCAGCATGCCGCTGCCTTGCATCACGCCGGTGAACACGCCGGCCGCCAGCAGAATGCCGGCCATCATCAAGGCCGCGCGAGCATGTGCGTCGATCCGTTTGCGCTGCATGTCGACGTTCGGATAGTTCACCATCAACGCGATGCAGAGGCCGACCATGAACATGATCGCCGGCGGAACCTTCTCGCCCATCACGACCATCGTGCCGAGCACCACCAATGTCAGCACAATGTTGAACCAGAAGTTCTTAGGCCGTCGCAGCGCCTGTTCTTCGGGCGAGAGTTCGCGCTTGGGCATGGGCACCGAACCGCTCGCGGCCGTGAGACCGAGACGTTTTTCCTCACGCCGGCCGAGCCAGAACGCCATGCCAAATACGAACACAAGGCCGATCGCCTGCACCGGAATCAGCGGATTGAACAGCGCCGAGATCGGCAGATGCAGCGAGGCGGAGGCGCGAATCATCGGGCCCGTCCACGGCAGAAAGTTGATGCCGGCCGCCATCGAAACTGCCGCGGCCAGTACGCGCCGGTCCATCTTCAGGCGATCGTAAAGCGGCAGCATGGCGGGAATCGTGACCAGAAAGCACACGGCGCCGGAACCGTCCAGATGGATCAGCAGCGCGAGCAGCGTGGTGCCCATTACGATGCGCGTGGGCCGCGTGCCGACCGCGCGCAGAATGCGGTCGATGATCGGATCGAGTGTGCCCGCGTCGGTGATGGTGCCGAAGTAAAGAATCGCGAACACGAACATGCCGACGACCGGCGCGAGGTTCTTGAGTCCGTCGATTACGAACTTGCTGGTCTGAAAGCCGAAGCCGCCGATGAGCGACGCCGCAATCGGCACGATGATGAGCGCCACCAGCGGCGACATGCGTTTAGACAGAATCGCGCCGAGCAGCACGACGATGGTTGCGAGCCCCAGTAATGGCAGCATGTGCTTGTCTCCGAGATTGTTTTTTACTGCGATCCAGCGTAAGTTCGAAGCGGCTATAAATCAATTGAAATGATTTGATCACAGCAATTACAAAGCATCATGGATCTAAATCTTCGGGACATCCGCGCGTTTATCGCCGTCGCGCAAACGGGCAGCTTCACGCGCGCGGCGACGCGGCTGCATCTGTCGCAACCGGCGTTGACGGTGCAGATTCGCCGCCTCGAAGAAACCGTCGGCATGCGCCTGTTCGACCGCAACAGCCGCAATGTCGCGCTCACGCCGACCGGCCGTGAATTGCTGCCGCTGCTGCAGAAGTCGCTGCATGACATGGAGCATGTGCTGATCGACGCGCGTGCGCTCGGCGTTGGCGCAAGCGGCACGGTACGGATCGCCTGTTTGCCGACGTTTGCGGCCAGCGTGTTGCCCGAACTCGTGCAGGACATCAAGAAGGCCGTGCCGCGCGTGAGCTTTCATGTGCGCGACGTGGTCGCCAGCATGGTCAACACATTGGTGCGCAATGAAGAGGTGGACATCGGACTGACTGGCGGCCAGTTGGACGATGCCGCTTTCGAGGTGCTGCATGCGGGCATCGACCGGCTGGTTGCCGTGTTCCCGAAGCGGCATGCGCTTGCCCGGCGGCGGCGCATCACGCTGGCCGATCTCGCGGTCGCGCCGCTCGTGTTGACCGCGCAAGGCACGAGCGTGCGGGCGGTGGTCGATAGCGCTTTCACGAACGCCCGCTGCACGCCGGAGATCGCGTGCGAGCCGACCTACATGATGACCGCGGTCGCAATGGTGCGCGCCGGACTCGGCGTGACGATCCTGCCGGCGTCGGCCCGCGAAGTCAGGGCGGAGCCCGAGCTGATCGTGCGCGCGGTCGACGACCCCGCGTTTACTCGCCCTATCGCGCTCATCAAGAAACGCGGCAGGACGCTGCCGCCGGTTACGGAAACCTTTGTGACGATGCTGATCGAGAAGCTCGGCGCGGATTGAATAACGGACGTCCGTTACCTTTCAATTTTAAACAGAGCCCGATTATCGCCATTAATCGTCTGATTTAATCGAATTCGCTCGCGCTAGTATCGGCTGCGTGCGAGCTCGAGGGTTAAATCCGCTCGCGCGTATTCTCCAAAACTTTGAATACGAAAAAATGATAATGAGTCAATTTCGCATGCTCGCGGTGGCCGCGGCGTCGCTCGCTCTCGTCGCTCTGGCCGCTCCGGCGTATGCCGCATTGGGCGCCGCGCCGACCTATCCCGTCACGGCCAGCAGCACGAGTGCTGGGGCGGCCAGCCAGAATAGCGCGGCGGTGGCGCGCTTCGCCGCCAGCGGCAGTGCGGCCTCGGCGGCTTACACCGTGAGCCAGACGACGCTGCCGTCGGGCACTGTGGTGAGCGAGTACATCGGCGCGGGCAATACGGTGTTCGCGTTGAGCTGGCAAGGCCCGACCATGCCGCCGCTCAAAACGCTGCTCGCCGCTTACTTCCCGTCGTATGTCCAGGCGCTCACTGACGCCCACGCCACGCAAGGCGGCGGCTACGGACCCGCCGCCGTGCATCAGTCGGCGCTGGTCGTGGAGACCGGCGGCCATATGGGCGCTTTCGTGGGACGCGCCTATTTACCGCAAGCGCTGCCGCAAGGCGTGAGCGCTGACGATATCAAGTAACTCATTAAAATCATTAGAGAGAGAACAACAGTGCGCAAAATCGCAAGGATTATTGCCGCGGCGCTCGGACTCGGGTTGGCGTTAGGTCTTGCCGGCTGCGGCGGGGGTGGCGGCGGCTCCAGCAGCAACTCGACGGCTAACGCACCGGCTAATGCACCGGTTGCCGCCAGCGCGCCGGCGGGCCCAGGCGGCACGATGTCCAACCCTTCGACCGGCGACTCGAGCTCCAACACGCTCGCCGTCGATGCGTCTGCCGTGCCCACACCCGTCGGCCCCGGCAACACGATGTCGGTGACGGTAAGCGGAACGGGCATTCACAACCAGCCGATGGTCAGCGTCAAGCTCTGCGCCCCCGGCTCCAACGCAAGCACGAGTTGCACGACGATTCCCAATGTGATTGTCGATACGGCATCGTTCGGGCTGCGTCTGGTGCGCTCCGCGATCCCGACCTCCACCTTCAACGCGCTCACCGCCGAAACGGATCAGTCGAGCGGTCTGCCGCTTGCTGAATGCGCATTGTTCGGCAGCGGTTATGCATGGGGTTCGGTGCATCTCGCGGACATCGGGCTGTCGAGCGAGGTTGCCGCCTCGGTGCCGATCCAGGTGATCGGCGATTCGGCGCTGACCATTGCCGCGCCGAGCGAATGCCAGGTGGGCCGGCCGCTCGCCGCCGCGTCCGATCTCGGCGCGAACGGCATTCTCGGCATCGGCGTCAGCCCGGTGGACTGCGGCTCGCAGTGTGCGCTGACGGTGCTCTCGCAGTTCTATTACACCAATGCCGGCAACGCGGTCTCGGTGCCGGTCTCCAAGCAGATCAGCAATCCGGTCGCACGGTTCGCGCAAGATAACAACGGTGTGATTCTGGAAATGGCGCAGGTGTCCGATAGCGGCAGCGCGACCGCTCAAGGCACGCTCGTGTTCGGCATCGATACGCAAGCCAATAACGTGCTGAACGGCACGGGCGCGCCGATTTTCCGAACGGATCTGAACGGCGACTTCACGTCGTCATATGGCGGCACCACGTTCACACAGACGTTCTTCGATTCGGGCTCGACGGTGATGTTCTTTCCGGACACGACGATCCCTCGCGACACGTCGTCCGGCTATTACATTCCGACCGCAACCGTGGGCCGTACCTCGACGCTGATCGGGACCAATCCGGCGAGCGTGTCACTCGGCTTCAATATTGCCAACGGCGCGACGCTAACTTCATCGGGGAATAACGCGTTCAATAATCTCGGGATCTACATGACCCGGCAGTTCGACTTCGGTTTGCCGTTCTTTTACGGCCGTCATGTGTATTACGGGATTTCGGGGCGTGCTTCGTCGGGGGGCGGGACGGGGCCGTATGTGGCTTATGTTTCGAGTTGAGTGACGGTCGTCCCGCCTGTGAATGACGCTCGATCCGCCATGCGGTGACAACAGCGCGGCGATAAAAACGAAACCCGGCCTGCGTGCCGGGTTTCGTCCTTTTCAGTAAATTCCCATCGCCCCTTCCACACTGCGCACCATCGAAACGAGCCGCGGCCCGATATCGCCTTCCAGTTGCTTCTCCTTCAGCAGATAAGAAGGCACGCCGCAATTGAAAACGAGAATCTCGCCATCGGCTGACGGCTTCATCGGCACGGCAACGGCATGGATCTCGCGACGCAGGTCGCCGTAGGACACGCAAAAGCCGCGCTCATAGAAATAGTCGATTGCGCTCAGTACGCGCTCGCGGAAGGTGCTCCATTCATGCGGCGACTTCACCGCGATTTCATTGCACAGCGCCTCGCGCCGCTCAGCGGGCAGCGCCGCAAGCAGCGCGCGGCCCATCGCCGTTCGCACGATCGGATAGCTCAGCCCGATATCCGCCGGCATTCCAAGCGGCGTACTGCTGCGGCTGCTTTCCAGATACACGACGTTGAGCCGGTCACGCATGCCGAGCGAAACTGAACCGCGAATCTGATCCGCCAGCTCCTTCATCGACGGCCGCGCGATCTGGCGCACGCTCATGCTCGCAAGCAACGGATAACTCAGCGACAACACGGCCGAGCCGAGCTGAAACTTGTTATTCATCCGATTGACGCGCAAATAGCCGAGCCGCGTGAGCGTGTAGGTAAAGCGTGAAATCGTCGCCTTGGTCATGCCGGTGCGCGCCGCCAATTCGGCATTGCCGAGTTGCGATTCGCGCGGCGTGAAGCAATGCAGGATGTCGAGGCCGCGCGCCAGCGTGGTGGCGAACTGGCGGTCGCCGTCGAATTCGTCCGGCACGTAGCGCGCTTTCGAATCCAGGTAATCGCCGGTGAGCGCCGCCGCGTCGGACTGCTTGCTGTTGGCTGCCATCGCTGTTGCTCTCTCTTCTCCGTAATGGCCTATTCTGCGCTCCGCGTTCTGCATATCCAAACTCTGTTCTGCATAGTCGAACAAATCGCTCCGACTGCCGGTAAATCTTCGATAGTGAAGTCACAAATCGACCTAGATAAGCGACTCACATGACGGAGACAAGCATGACCAGCCATTCCTCACACTTCGACGCAATGCTCGCGGGCGTCGCAAAGTTCGTCCGCGACGAAGCAATCCCGCGTGAAAACGAAATCGAACAGGCGGACGCCGTACCGGCCGACCTCGTTCAGCGCATGCGCGAGCTCGGCTATTTCGGCTGGAGCATTCCGCGCGATTTCGGCGGCGCCGGGCTGTCGACCGAGCAGTTGGTGCGCGGCGCGTTTGAACTTTCGCAGGCGTCGGTGGCATTTCGCGCTCGGGTGGGCACCAATACCGGCATCGGTTCAGAAGCACTGGTCGCCGACGGCACGGACACGCAGAAACAGCGCTATCTGCCGCGGCTCGCGTCCGGCGAATTCACCGGCGCTTTCGCGCTGACCGAGCCCGATGCAGGCTCGGACGCCACGGCATTGCGCACCACGGCGCGGCGCGACGGAGATCATTACATTCTCGACGGCAGCAAGTGCTTCATCACCAACGCGCCGATAGCCGATCTCTTCACCGTGATGGCGCGAACCGAGCTGGCCAAGCCAGGCGCGGGCGGCATTTCCGCGTTTCTCGTCGAGCGTGGCACGCCGGGTCTTTCCACTAGTGCGCCTTACGACAAGATGGGCCAGGCGGGCTCGCCGGTCGGCGACGTCGTGTTCGAAGGGTGCCGCGTGCCGGCCGCCAATCTGATCGGCGGCAAGGAAGGCATGGGTTTCCGCACCGCGATGAAGGTGCTGAACAAACAGCGCATCCACCTCGCCGCACTATGCACAGGGCCGGCCATGCGCATGCTCGAAGAAGCGGTCGCCTACACTTCGCGGCGCGAGCAGTTCGGCAAGCCTGTGGCCGAATTCCAGCTCGTGCAGGCGCTGATCGCCGAATGTCAGACTGAAATTTACGCCGCGCGCTCGATGATCCTCGAAACCGCGCGCAAGCGCGATGCCGGCGAGGATGTCGCGCTGGAGGCGTCGATGTGCAAGATGTTCGCCTCGGAAATGTGCGGCCGCGTCGCGGATCGCGCGGTGCAAATGCTCGGAGGACGCGGCTATCTGGCGGGCAACGCGGTCGAAAGGTTTTACCGCGACGTCCGCGCCTTTCGCATCTATGAAGGCACCACGCAGATTCATCAATTGAACATCGCGAAGATCACGCTGCGGCGCGCCGCCGAGCGAGATCAGGCAAAAGTTCGCGCCGACGCCGCGTGTGCAGCATGAGGACCGCCATGAACCCAGCAACCCATGACGCCGGCGCGCTCGATATCGGCCGGCTTGTCGAGCCGCGCTCTATTGCGATCATTGGCGCGTCGAACGATCCGAAGTCGATCAGCGGCCAGCCGATGCGCTTTCTTATGCAGCACGGTTACCAGGGCACGCTCTATCCGGTGAATCCAAAATATGCGCAGATCGACGGCGTCGCGTGCCATGACAGCATCGCCGCTTTGCCGTCCACGCCCGATCTCGCGCTGATCCTCGTCGCCGCGCGCCGCGTTCCGGACATGCTGCGTCAGTGCGGCGAAAAAGGGGTGGGCTTTGCCATCGTCTATAGCTCGGGTTTCGCCGAAGCCGGCGAAGCGGGTGCCGCGCTGCAGCGTGAATGCGCGGACATCGCGAAGGCTCACGGCATTCGCGTGATCGGACCGAACTGCCAGGGTTTCGTCAGTACGGGCGCAAATGTCTACGCCGGATTCGGCGCGCCCTTCGGCGTCGCTTATCGGCGCGGCGGCCTGTCGCTGATTTCGCAAAGCGGCGGCTTCGGTTGCGCGCTGCTTCTCATGGCCGACGAACTGGGCATCGGCTTGCGGCACTTCATCACGACTGGCAACGAGGCCGATGTCAGCCTGCTCGATCTCGTCAACGCGTGCATCGCCGATCCGCACACCTCGCTGATCGCGACGTACATCGAAGGTCTGAAAGACGCGGGACGGCTGGTCGACATGGCGAACCGCGCGCTCGACGCGGGCAAACCACTGCTCGCCTGGAAGGTCGGCAACACCGCCGACGGCGCCAAGGCCGCCGCGTCGCATACGGCGAATCTGGGCGGCGCCTCGGCGCTGTATCGCACGGCCTTCCGTCAGACGGGGGTGATCGAAGTGAGCGACGTCGCCGACCTCGGCGACTACGCCCGCGCG
Source organism: Paraburkholderia phytofirmans PsJN (assembly GCF_000020125.1). Lineage (NCBI taxonomy): Bacteria > Pseudomonadati > Pseudomonadota > Betaproteobacteria > Burkholderiales > Burkholderiaceae > Paraburkholderia > Paraburkholderia phytofirmans. Next base: position 122,003 of record NC_010676.1, on the reverse strand, counting down.
TTCGAAGCCGGACGCCTGCCGCGCGGCAAGCGGATCGCGGTCGTCACGCTCTCGGGCGGCGCCGGCATTCTCATCACCGATGCCTGCGCTGAGCGCGGCATGTCGGTGCCCGCGTTGTCGGCAGCGACGCTCGAGCGCCTGAAGCCGATCGTGCCCGCGTTCGCCTCGCTGAACAATCCAATCGACCTGACCGCGGGCATCCTCGCGGAGCCCAAAATTTTCGCGGACGCCTTGCAGATCATCGCCGACGATCCGAATATCGACGCCATCGCGATCATGGCCGCGGCAGCGAGCGGCGAAGTCGCGCAGGCGATGGCCACGGCGATCGTGCGCGTCTACGGCAGCATCGACAAGCCGCTGATGCTCGCATGGAATGCGCGCCGCGACATGGCCGGCGAAGCGTATGAGACGATCGAGGCGCACGGTGTGCCTCTGTACGCGACGCCGGTGCGTTGCGGACGCGCTTTCGCCGCGTTGGCCGATTATGCGCAGGCGCGTCGCGCGCGGGCAGAGGCGCGCGATCCGATGCCGCGAGCCTTGCGTCGCTATGACGTCGAGCACGCCCGTGCGTTGCTGGTCGATATTCAGGGCAAGCATGGCGACCTGGACCTGACCGAACACGCTTCGCAAGCGCTGCTGCGCGACTACGGCATCGATGTCCCGAAAAGCGGGCTCGCGCAGAATCGTGACCAAGCATGCGCGCTGGCGCGGGCAATCGGTTTTCCACTAGTCATTAAGGTGCAGTCGCCGGACATCGCGCATAAGACCGAAGCCGGTGCCGTGCGGGTCGGTATCCGCGATGAAGCGACGCTGGCCGCCGCCTTCGACGAAATCGTCGGGAACGCGCACCGTCATGTGCCGCACGCGAGGATCGAGGGCGTGCTGGTGCAGGAGGAAATCCGCGATGCGCTCGAGATGATTGTCGGCATCGAAAACGACGCGTCGTTCGGACCGGCGGTCATGTGCGGGCTCGGCGGTATCTATGCCGAAGTGCTGAAGGACGTGAGCTTCCGGCTCGCACCGGTCACCCATGCGGACGCTCACGCGATGATTCGCGAGTTGCGCTCGTTCGCGATGCTCGACGGTGCGCGCGGCAAGCCGCCCGGCGATATCGAGGCGCTCGTGGAGACCATCGTCGCGCTATCCACGATGGCGCTCGATCAGCGGGCGAGCCTGCGTGAACTGGATATCAACCCGCTCTTCGTGCTGCCCGCGGGCAAAGGCGTGCGCGCCGGCGACGCTTTGGCGCGCCTGCTGCCGCGCGCTGCTGACTCGAACGACGCTGCGGACCGCACCGGCGCCATGCACGAAAGCGAGCATTGCGCGCCGGCCGTGGTGGACGGATAGTGCAGCGGCGCCGGGCCGCTTTGAGATCGGGCGCCGCCGGGCCGCCGCATGACGCGCAACGCTATTGCGAGACATGTGGCAGCACGTAACGACAGATACGGCGACGCTCACCGCAGTTGGCATTTTTCGCGCGAGACCATCATGCACGGCTATTCGCATTCAGACGCAACGACGTCCGGCGGCAACACGTCCGTCGGCGTCGAACGCACTTATCGCAAGATCTTTTTCCGGCTGATTCCGTTGCTGTTTCTCTGCTACGTGATCAGCTATATCGACCGCGTCAACATCAGCTTCGCCAAGCTTCAGTTCATGCACGACCTCGGTTTTTCGGAGTCGACATATGGTCTGGGCGCGGGGCTTTTCTTCATCGGCTACGTGCTCTTTGAAGTGCCGAGCAATCTGTGGATGCAGCGTATCGGCGCACGCCGCACGCTTTTACGCATCATGTTCGCGTGGGGGCTGGTGTCGAGTCTGATGATGTTCGTGCGCACGCCGATGCAGTTCTACGCCATGCGCTTCCTGCTCGGCGTGACCGAAGCGGGCTTCTTCCCCGGCATCATCTTCTATCTGAGCTGCTGGTTTCCGGGCGCGCGGCGCGCTCGCGTCACCGCCTTCCTGATGATGGCGACGGCGGTGGCCGGGATTGTCGGCGGCCCGATGTCGGGCTTCATCATGACGCGGCTGGCCGGCGTGGGCGGCTTGCCCGGCTGGCAGTGGCTGTTCCTGCTCGAAGGCGTGCCGGCGGTGACGCTCGGCATCGTCGCCTTCCTCCTGCTCGGCGACAAGCCGGACGATGTGAGCTGGCTCGACGAGCACGAGAAAGCGCTGGTCTCACGTGAACTCGCCGCCGACGAAAAGGCGAAACAGACCGGCCATCTCGACGGACTGCGCGGCGCGCTTGCCAACCCGCGCGTTTATCTCGCGGCGCTCGTCTACTTCGCGGTGATGATGCCGTTCAACGCGATCGGTTTCTGGGCGCCCACCATCATCCGCGATCTGGGCGTCGCCAACGTGCTGGACGTGGGCCTGTTGTCCGCGCTGGTGTTCATCGCGGCGGCGCTGGGGACCTATGTGGTGGGCGCCAGCTCGGACCGGACCATGGAGCGGCGCTGGCACGTCGCGGTGAGCGCCTGCGTGACCGCGCTGGCGTTTGCCTTGTTGCCCGCCGCCGGCCATAACGTCACACTCGGCGTCGGGCTGCTGGCGCTTGCCGCAGCGGCGTCGTATGGGTCGTTCGTGGTGTTCTGGACGATTCCGCAGACCTTCCTGCCGCGCTCGTCGGCGGCGGGCGGTATTGCGATGATCACGAGTCTCGGCGGCACCGGCGGATTCGTGAGTCCGGCGTTCGTCGGCTGGGTCAAGACGCAGACCGGCAGCGCGCAATATGGATTGATCGGACTGGCTGTTGTTTTGCTCGCGGGCGTCGTGTTGATGCTGGTGGTGTTCCCCGCGCCGGGCAGAAAGCTCGCAGTGGGCGCGACTGGCGGCAATCCGGCGGCACAGACAGGGCTCGGACAGACGCGTCACTAAAAAGAGCCGTGTGGGGACGAAGGAAGATGTGCCCACACCGCCCGAATGCAAAATGTCGTAGGTCTGTTGATCTTCTGGTGGCAACGCTGGCAACCTAGCGAATTCCCAACGCAGCCATGTTGCATGGGACCGGAGTAGCGCGCTAAAAGCGCCACCTCTGGTCGACACAGCGGAGACAACGGCAATGGAACCCTCCACCCATCCGCACGACGACGACCTCGAACGCTTCGAAGCCCACGGCGCCGCGCCGCTGCCGGTCCCGAGCGACGAAGGCTACGTCGAGCACGAAGGCGCGCGAATCTGGTACGCATCGTATGGCGCCGGCGCGCCGGTGATCCTGCTGCACGGCGGTCTCGGACACAGCGGCAACTGGGGCTACCAGGTTCCGGCGCTGCTCGATGCGGGACGTCGCGTGGTGGTCGTCGACAGCCGCGGCCACGGCCGCAGCACTCGCGACGCGCGGCCCTACCGCTACGAGCTGATGGCCTCCGACGTGCTGGCCGTCATGGACACACTGCAACTCGAACGCGCCGCGCTGGTGGGCTGGAGCGACGGCGCGTGCGTCGCGATGGTGTTAGGCGCGACCGCCGCTGAGCGCGTAGCGGGCGTGTTCTTCTTCGGCTGCAATATGGACCCGAGCGGCACCAGGCCATTTGTGCCGACGCCCGCGATCGAGCGCTGCTTCAGCCGCCATGCAAAAGACTACGCGCAGCTATCCGCGACACCGGACGACTTCGAGGCCTTCGTCGGCGCGGTCAGCACGATGATGAAAACCGAGCCCAACTACTCCGCCGGCGATCTCGCACAGATTCGCGTGCCAGTCGCGATCGTACAAAGCGAGCACGACGAGTTCATCAAGCCGGAACACGCCGACTATCTCGCCCGCAGCATTCCCGGCGCCGAATTGATCCTGCTGCCCGGCGTGAGCCATTTCGCGCCGCTGCAGCGGCCGGCGCAATTCAATCGCGTGGTGCTGGATTTTTTGCGGCGGATCGCGGATTGATCGAGGCGCTGGCGTTTGCTGCGCCACCTGGCCGCCTCGCTACCGCACAACGGTCCCGCAAAACCCTCAATATTTCACGATGCGGAACGACCACGCGCCTCGTAAAAAATCGTGGTGCGTGGCACAAATTCGGCATTTCGCAATGTCGCCCCACGTTGCACATCGCGAAACAAAGACGATAAGTCTTTATTTATAAACACTAATTTTTGACGAAACGAAGCATTCGACAGCCACTTGCGCCGCTGCCTGCTGACGTAGACTCTTTTACAAGAGCCGGCGCTTCAGTAGTCGAGCGGAGTGGGAAGAGACGGAACAACGTCTGAAGAATCCCAACCTCTGAAACGAAGCCGCCACGGCACCGCGGTTTTTAAATGGTACTTGGGAGACTAAAAATGAAAGGCTTTCGCTTCGGTTCGAATCAGGGTGCTTTCTATATTTTGCCGGGCCAGGACGGTTGGGAGGCAACCTACGGCAACGAAACGCTCGGTGAATTTGCCAGCCCGCAACAGGCGGCGGATGACCTAGCACGCGGCTTGATCTGCCCGCATCTCTCGGAAGGCGACGACACGTCGACGCTCGAGATTCCAGAAAAACTCAGCGAGTGGGAAATCGTTCACGTGTGATGGCCCGTATGGCCGTTATCCACGTCGGCGTAGAAACGACGATGGCGCTCGAAAGCGCCATCGTCATGTTTACCGCCTGCTTCTGTGCAACTTACGGCGTCAGCGCCTTAAGCAATCGCGTCCACGATCTTGTTCAGCGTGGCGCTCGGGCGCATGGCCTTGCTCGTCAGTTCGACATTCGGACGATAGTAACCGCCAATATCCACCGGCTTGCCTTGTGCCGCAGCCAGTTCTTCGACGATCTTCGCTTCGTTCTCAGCCAGTGCCTTCGCCACGCCGGCGAATTGCGCCTGCAGCGCCGCGTCTTCGGTTTGCGCGGCCAGTGCTTCCGCCCAGTAGAGCGCAAGGTAGAAGTGGCTGCCGCGATTGTCGATGCCGCCAACCTTGCGCGCCGGCGACTTGTCGTTGTCGAGGAACTTGCCGGTTGCCTGATCCAGCGTCTTGGCCAGCACCTGCGCCTTCGGGTTGTGATACGCACTGCTCAAATGTTCGAGCGACGCGGCCAACGCCAGGAATTCACCGAGCGAATCCCAACGCAGGAAACCTTCTTCGACCAGTTGCTGAACGTGCTTCGGCGCCGAACCGCCCGCGCCGGTTTCGAACATGCCGCCGCCAGCCATCAGCGGGACGATCGACAGCATCTTCGCGCTCGTGCCCAGTTCCATGATCGGGAACAGGTCGGTCAGGTAGTCGCGCAGCACGTTGCCGGTGACCGAGATCGTGTCCTTGCCCGCGCGAATACGCTCGATCGAGAACTTGGTCGCTTCGACCGGCGTCATGACGCGAATGTCCAGACCGGTGGTGTCGTGGTTCTTCAGGTATTGCTCGACCTTCTTGATGATCTGGGCGTCGTGCGCGCGCGCCGCATCCAGCCAGAACACGGCCGGCGTGTTGGTAGCGCGGGCGCGGTTGACCGCGAGCTTGACCCAGTCCTGAACCGGCGCGTCCTTGGTCTGGCACATGCGCCAGATGTCGCCCGCTTCCACTTGCTGTTCGATCAGCACCGTGCCGGCTGCGTCCGTCACGCGAACCACGCCGTTCGCCGGGATCTGGAACGTCTTGTCGTGTGAGCCGTATTCTTCAGCCGCTTGCGCCATCAGGCCGACGTTGGGCACCGTGCCCATCGTGACCGGATCGAACGCGCCGTGCTTCTTGCAGTCTTCGATCACTGCCTGATAAACGCCTGCGTAGCAGCGGTCCGGAATCACGGCCTTGGCGTCGTGCAGCGCGCCGTCCGCGCCCCACATCTTGCCCGACTCGCGGATCATGGCCGGCATGGACGCGTCGACGATCACGTCGCTCGGCACGTGCAGGCTGGTGATGCCCTTGTCCGAATTGACCATGGCCAGTTGCGGACGCTGTTCGTATTGCGCCTTGATGTCGGCTTCGATCGCGGCGACCGTTTCAGCCGGCAGGTCTTTCAGGCGCGCGTACAGATCGCCGATACCGTTGTTCGGGTTGAAGCCGGCTTGCGCGAGCGCGTCGGCGTGCTTGGTCAGCACGTCTTTGTAGAACACCGACACCACGTGACCGAAGATGATCGGGTCCGACACCTTCATCATGGTGGCCTTCAGGTGCACCGAGAACAGCACGCCCTTGGCCTTCGCGTCGGCGATTTCCGCTTCGATGAAGCTGCGCAGCGCGTTCTTCGACAGCACCGAAGCGTCGATGATCTCGCCTGCTTGCACGGCCGTCTTTTCTTTGAGGACTGTCTTCGAACCGTCAGTCGCCGTCAGTTCGATCTTCACCGAACCGGCTGCGCCGATCAGCGCCGACTTTTCGCTACCGTAGAAATCGCCGCCGCTCATGTGCGCGACGTGCGACTTCGAGTCCGCGCTCCACGCGCCCATCTTGTGCGGATGCTTGCGGGCGTAGTTCTTGACCGACAGCGGCGCGCGGCGGTCCGAATTGCCTTCGCGCAGCACCGGGTTGACCGCGCTGCCCTTGATCTTGTCGTAGCGCGCCTTGACGTCTTTTTCGGCGTCCGTGTTCGCGACGTCCGGATACGCCGGCAGCTTGTAGCCCTGATCGCGCAGTTCGGTGATCGCGGCCTTCAGTTGCGGCACCGACGCGCTGATGTTCGGCAGCTTGATGACATTCGCTTCCGGACGCGTGCTGAGTCCACCCAGTTCCGCCAGATCGTCGGGACCCTTCTGTTCCGCGCTCAGGTAATCGGGGAATGCAGCGATGATCCGGCCGGCAAGCGAAATATCGCGCGTTTCGACGATCACGTCGGACGAGCGCGTGAACGCCTTCACGATCGGCAGCAGCGAGTAAGTCGCCAGAGCAGGCGCTTCGTCGGTCAGGGTGTAGATGATCTTCGGCGGTGTGGACATGTTCGGTGCTTTGCTAGGTGAAGTGTTAGACAGAGCGTTGGGCGGTGCCGACCAGCGCGTTGCGGCAAAACAACGTTGCGGCGCGACGCACGGCACTACTTTCTACGGCCAAGCCGTGAGTATATGCGTGTTTTCCTCTACTCGCTGCTAAACAAACATATCGCGGAAACGTTGCTCACAGGGTCGAGCCCCGCCGGATAAGGCTTTCGGCAGATTTAGCTACGTCTTATGACAGATGTCTTATAGATGACTAACGACCTTCGACAAATATATTGTTAATGCGAATCAGATGCATTAACATTTGCACGCAGCCGTGTTCTTACGTTTCGATTACTCCAACCACTCGCTTTCGATGAGGCCTCTCCGCACAGTTCCAGGTGCGCGACCGGCGTCGTCCTGTCCAAATTCGAACAACATGCAGAAATTCTTTGTCGCCGGCCGACCGGCGTTTGTGCGCGGCCCACGCCGCACTCCCTCGCTGTTGAGCGCGGGCCTTCTGGCAAGTGTCGGTTTGACGCTTTCCACGCTGTCGACTTCGGGTTGGGCGCAGGTCGCGGCCAGCGACGCCGGCACGACGCTGCCGGCCGTGAGCGTCTCGGCGGCAAAAGACACCACTGTGGCCCAGGCCGACACCATCAGCGCGGGCGCGCTGGGTTCGCGCAAGCAGGTGGACACGCCGTTCTCGACCCACGTCGTGACGAGCGACGAGGCGCAGGACCTGTTCGCGACAACCGCCAACGATCTGTACAAGTACGATCCGGCGGTCTCGGTGATCAGCGACAACGGTGTCAGCGAAAACTCGATGTTCACCGTGCGCGGCATGCCGATCGACACGCTGAACAGCGTCAAGGTGGACGGCCAGACTTTCCCCTCGTGGGATACCGACCTCTCGCTGGAGCCGTTCGAGCAGGTCGAATTGCTCAAGGGCCTGTCGGGCTTCATGTACGGCTTCGGCTCGCCGGGCGGCATCGTGAACTACGTGTTGAAACGCCCCACCGACACGCCGTACCGCAGCATCTCGGTCGGCTACAAGTCGGCCGGCGTGTTCAGCGAGGCGGTGGATCTGGGCGGCCGCTTCGGCAATGACGATCGTTTCGGCTACCGCCTGAACCTCGCCAACGAAAACGGCAACACCGCCGAAGACCACGGCCACGTGCGCCGCCAGGTCGCGTCGCTCGCGTTCGACTTCCGCATCACGCCGGACCTGACGTGGAGCGCCGACGCGTTTTACCAGAAGCGCAGAACCAACGGCACGCTGTTCGGCCTGATGTTCGGTGGCGACGCCGGCGGCATTCCCGACGCGAGCAAAGTCACCCACGCGCTCACGCAACCGCAGAACTACTACGAGACCGAGATGGCCTCGTTCGGCACGGGCCTGGATTACCGCATCTCCGAAAACTGGCATGCGAGCATCAAGTACCGCTTCGCCAAGGAGAACCGCACTAATTCGGACAGCTTCCTGTTCGTCACCGACCCCGCAGGCAACTACTCGAACACGCTCTATGCGGCCCTCACGCGCTACTTCTATCAGAACGTCGACGGCATGGTGCAAGGGCATTTCAACACGGGCACCATCAAGCACGATGTGGTGGTGGGCGCAGGCTTTCTGACGCAAACCAGTGAGTACAGCAACAGCACGGGGTGGAACGAAGGCTACTTCCTCGGCAACGGCAATCTGTACGCCAGCACCTTGCTGACCAACGACGAAGTCAGCATCAGCTCGAACCTGTACCGTCAGCAGCGCACCACGCAAGCCGCCGTGTACGCGAGCGACACCGTGCAACTTACGTCGCGTCTGGCGGCGCTGGTCGGCGTGCGCTATACGCAATACCAGCAGCACGTGTACGACCCGAGCGGCGCGGTGTCGTCGCAATACCAGGCGGACCCGGTCACGCCGACCTTCGCGCTGATGTTCAAGACCGATCCGTACTCCACGCTGTACGTGAGCTACGTGGAGTCGCTGGAACAGGGCGGCGCGGCGTCGAACACCAACCTCAACTACCCGGACACGTTCGGCCCGCTGCGCAGCAAGCAGTACGAAGTCGGCTTCAAAACCGATCACGCGAAGTGGGGCGCCAACCTCGCGCTGTTCCGCGTCGATCAGGGTTACAACTACACGAACGTCGACAACATCTTCGTGCAGGACGGCACCAAGCGCTATCAAGGCCTCGACGCGAGCGGCTGGCTTGCGGTCACGAGCGAATGGCGCGTGCTGGGCGGCGTGATGTGGCTCGACACGAAGGCCATGGACGTGAACGATCCGACCGTGGAAGGCAAGCGCATCTACGGCGCGCCGCGCTTCACCGTGACGGGCCGGATCGAATACAACCCGTCGTATCTGCGTCCGCTGACGCTGGCGTTCGGCGGCAAGTATGTGGGCAACCAGGCCGTCGACGCGCAGAACACGCAGTTCGTGCCGGCTTACACCACGTTCGATCTGAGCGGACGGTATGAGACGAAGATCGCCGGCAAGGACGTGACGTTCCGCGCGGGCATCAACAACCTGTTCAATCGCCGTTACTGGACGACGGCGTGGGGCTACTACGTGGCGCCGTCGGCGACGCGCACTGCCGTGGCCAGCGCAACGCTGCAGTTCTAAGCATCGCGTGAACGAGGGGCGCCCGGAGCGGGCGCCCCGATCATGGCGGGAATCTCCGCGACCAACGCATCGATCGCACAGCGCGTTTTCAGCGCCAGATAGCGACTCTTCGGCCACACCAGATGAATCTCCTGAGCAGGCCGGAAACAATTCTCCATCACTGTCACCAGCTCGCCCGTTTTCTCATAACGGGTCAATAGCCAACTCGGCAGCCACGCGAGGCCGAAGCCAGCGAGAGCGGCATCCACGATCCCCTTCATGTCGTCGAAACCGAGCTGCGGCTGAACCTGCGCGCGGCGAATTTGGCCGTCGACATCGACCACATCCCACGGCTGCGCCGATCCTGCTCGCAAGTAGCCGATCACAGCGTGACCGCGTAATTCCTCCACGTTGCGTGGCGTGCCATGACGCGCCAGATACGCCGGCGCGGCGCCGATACTCGCATGCTGCATGCCGAGCTTGCGCGCGGCGAGACTCACGCTGTCGGCCAGCGGGCCCACGCGCACCACGAGATCGAAACCCTCTTCGATCACGTCGACGAAACGATCGGTAATCGAAATGTCGATCTTCAATTGCGGATGCTTGCGCGCAAGTCCGAGCAGCACCGGCGCCACGCAGTAGTGACCGAATGCCTGCGGCACGCTCACGCGCAAACGGCCTTGGGGCTCGCGACGGCCGGAGTCGAGATCCGCCTCCGCGGCTTCGAGCTCGGCCAGCGCGCGCACGCAGCGGTCGTAGTAAGCCTGCCCGTCTTCGGTGAGGCTCTGGCTGCGCGTCGTCCGATTGAGCAGGCGCACGCCGAGGCGCTTCTCCAACCGCACGATCACTTTGCCGACCGCCGAGCGCGTCAGGTTCATCCGCTCCGCCGCGAGCGCAAAACTGCCTGTTTCGACCACGCGCACGAACGTCGTCACACCATCGAGGATGTCGCTCATCTGCTTTGCCCTATTGGTTCCCATGGAGACGCATTTCCGGGACTTTCACGCGTCAATCGGGACCTGAATTCCCCCTATATTACACAGTCCATGGTGGGCGAGCCCATCGACTAACGAGGTAAATTCCATGTCCCATGACCCGATCGCGCCGCCACGGCGTGAAGAATGGCGCAGCACAAACGCAGCAGTTGGGCATCAACCGACTTCGCACGAAGCGCATCGCGCAGGAGCGGTCGCGAGCGACAAGACCCCGCAATCAGCCACTTTCCTCTCGCTCCGCAAAAACACTTTGGCGTTGGGCGCGGTGTGCCTCGCCTCGCTGATGTTCGGCCTCGAAATCTCCAGCGTGCCGGTGATCCTGCCAACGCTCGAACGCGTACTGCACGGCGACTTCAAAGGCATGCAGTGGATCATGAACGCCTACACGCTCGCGGTGACCACCGTGCTGATGGCGACCGGCACGCTGGCGGACCGCTTCGGCCGCCGGCGCATCTTCGTGGTCGGCATCGCGCTGTTCGGCATCACGTCGCTGATCTGCGGACTCGCGCAAAGCGTGCCGACGCTGATCGTCGCGCGCCTGTTGCAAGGCGCGAGCGGCGGCGCCATGCTGATCTGCCAGGTGGCCGTGCTATCGCATCAGTTCAATGAAGGCCCCGAACGCGCTCGCGCCTTCAGCGCGTGGGGCATTATCTTCGGTATTGGACTCGGGTTTGGGCCGATCATCGGCGGGGCCATCGTGGCGTTGTCGAGTTGGCAATGGGTCTTCTGGGTGCATGCGCTGCTCGCGGTCGTGACCTTGATGCTCGTTTTCAGCGGCGTGCAGGAATCGCGCGACCCGCATGCGCATACGCTCGACGTTGCCGGCATCGTCACGTTGTCGTTGGCGGTGTTCGGGCTCGTGTATTTCATCACGCAGGTTCCGGCGCTTGGATTCAGCAATCCGCGTGCACTCTTCATTATCGCGGCAACGTTGGTCGCATTCGTGGCCTTTCTGTTTGCCGAGAGACTCAATACGCGGCCCATGTTCGACTTTTCAGTGTTCAGGATTCCGCAGTTTTCCGGCGCACTGATGGGCTCGGCGGGCATGAACTTCAGCTTCTGGCCGTTCATGATCTATCTGCCGATCTATTTCCAGATCGGCCTCGGCTACGACAGCGTGAGCGCCGGACTGGCGTTGCTCGCTTACACGCTGCCAACGCTTCTCTTTCCGCCGCTCGGCGAACGTCTCGCACTGCGTTACGGCTCGGGAATCGCCATACCTGCCGGCCTGTTTACGATCGGCCTCGGCTTCATGCTGATGCGTTACGGTAGCGGCGCCGCGCATGCCGACCTATGGACCTTGTTGCCCGGTTGCATGATAGCGGGCGCGGGCCTCGGTCTCACCAATACGCCCGTCACCAATACGACCACAGCCGCGGTTCCCGCGGAACGGGCGGGCATGGCGTCGGGCATCGATATGAGTGCGCGGATGATTACGCTCGCGATCAACATCGCGTTGATGGGTGCAATCCTGGTCGGCGGAATTCTTGCCAGTCTGAAGACGCGCTTGCCGAAGACGCTCGACACTGCGCCGCTCGGCAGACTCGCAGAGAAGATTGCGGCGGGCGATGTCGAAGCAGTCAGAACGGGGATGCCCGCGCTGGCGCAAATCGACCCATCAGGAAGCGCCGTGCATGCCGCGTTGATGCACGGATTCGGCTGGGTGATGGTCTACGGCGGAGTCGGCGTGTGGGTGCTTGCCGCGCTCAGTTTCGTGATATCCGGCAGCGCGTCGAGAAGGCTAAGCGGCGAGAAATGCGCGCCGGCGCAAAAGCAGCAGCATCAACCAGCTCAATGCGACGCGTGTAGCTAGCGCTTCTTCGACGGCACCGTGCACAAGTGGATAATTTCAGAGCGGCGCCTGTGCACCGCTTCACCGCTCATGCCTCGACTTGCACCGTTTGCCCCGCCATTATCGCGAGCCCTTCGTTCAGAGCCGGGAAAAGACTTCGGTTGAAATTGTTCCAGCGCAGTTCGAGGATCGTATCGTCCTTATCGATTTCGGTGTTCAGCACGTCGTGAATCACCTCGCCCGAATCGATTCCGTTGTCGACATAGTGAAACGATGCGCCCGTCAAATAAAGCGGTTCGACCGCCACGGTTTCCATCGTCTTCCAGTTGACCACCTTCTTGCCGCGCGCGCCGTAGAGCGCATCGAGCGTCGCATACGCGCCGCGCCGCTCGTATGGCGATTCGGCGCGCGTCACGCCCGGGTGAATGTTCACGATCTTGCGATAGAACGGCGCACCCGGCCGAACCAGTTCGTCGAGAATGATCAGCAACCCGTCGAGCACGACGATGTCGGCCTTCAACGCCACCAGCGTGTCGAGCAGATGCTTTTCGAAAGCGCTCTTGCCTGCCGGTCGTCCGGGTGCATCGAGCGGCTCACGCCGGTACGTCGATGGAATGGCGAGCAGAAGATCGTTGACCGGCTTGCCCTGCACACGCAGATTCGGCGGATACAACCAACGCTTGCCCGGTTCGTAAGCGAAGCCGTATTCCTTCAGTTTCTCGCGATCCACGCTGGAGCCGGCGTCGTCGTCGTAAATGACTTTTTCGAGCGAGTACTGATCGCCCAGTTCGGTGTCGTTGAGCGCCTCGACGAGCGACTCCAGCACCGACTTCATGTAGCGCGTGCCGCTCTTGTATGCAATCTCCTGGCCGGCCTTGTCGGCGGCGGCATTTCTCAGCGACCAGATGTAAACGAGTTTCTTCTTCGACATGGTGGGTTCCTATGTGTGTGTCATTGCCACATGCTTACCAGTCGTATCTTGCAGTTGCTATCACTGTGCGTGGATTCCCGTAAAAACAGGTATTCACGGACTGGCAACCGCTCACGAACCGGCGATTGAAAATATTCTGACCGTTCACCGCGAAGCGCCAGTTGCGCGTTTCGTAGTGAACCGCCGCGTCGTACACGGTGTAGCTCGGCACGTACAGCGAGTTGTCGGCGGCGCCCGCCGCGCCACTCTGATAGCGAATGCCCCCACCGAAGCCGAGGCCTGCCAGCGGCCCGGCGTGCCATGTCCAGTCGCCCCACAGCGACGCCATCTGGCGCGGCCGCGGAATATCCACCGGCCACTTGCCCAACGTATCGTCGCCGGCCTTGATGTTCTTCACGTCCTGGTACACATACGCTGCGATCACCGAAAAGTTGCGCGTGACATTGCCCACGCCGCTCAACTCGATCCCGCGTGAACGCACCTCGCCGGTCTGCACGCTCGTGCCGCCGGTCGGATCGATGCCGAAATCAGGCGTCACGACGTTGGTCTGATTGATCTGATAAACCGCGGCGTTCAGCATCAGGTTCTTGCCGGCCGGCTGCCAGCGCAAACCCGCTTCGATCTGCTTGCCTTTGGTCGGCTCGGCAATGCCGCCGCCGACGATCTTCACGCCAACCAGCGGATTGAACGACGTCGAGTAGCTGATGTACGGCGACAATCCGTAATCGCCGAGATACACGACACCCACACGCCCGGAGAATGCATGATCGTTCTGCTCGAGACGGCTGCCACCGGCGATATCGTTCTGCGTGGTGTTGCTCCAGTCCTGGCGTGCGCCGAGCGTCAGCACCCAGCGCTGCCACTTGATCTGGTCCTGCGCATACACGCCGAACGCGTTCATGGTCGACTTCGTGTCGGTACGCGGGAACGCGTCCGGTCCGCTGAAGATCGCGTTGGTGATCGGCGTATAGACCGGGTTATACATGTTCAGACTCGGACCGGTCGCCATCGATTCGCTATCGGTAGTCGCCTGCCGGTTGTATTCGAAGCCGAGCAGCACCGTATGATCGAGCGGACCGGTGCCGAAGCGAGCCAGCGCCTGATTGTCGACATCGAAGCGGCTGTAGTTCAACTGATACAAACCGACATAGCGCAGCAGCGACGCCTCGGTCGGATCGGCCGGATCGAGACCTCCGCCGAACACCTGCCCCTGATCGAGCGAGAGGTGCATCAAGCGCGTGTTCTGCCGGAAAGTCCACACCGGATCGAACTTGTATTCGAACTGATAGCCCACCGACCACTGCTTCTTGCGATAGTGCGAGAACTCGGGATCTCCCGTGTACAGGTCCGGCGAAATCTTGCCGTTCGGATTCGGCAAGACCGTGCCCTGCGCCGGCAGGAAGTTATTCGACGCGTCGCCCCAATCCTGCAGATAGCTCGCCTCGACCGTCAGCGAAGTCTTCGCGTTCGGCTGCCATTTCACCGAGGGCGCCAATGCCACGCGTTGCTCCGGATTGGGTCCGGTCTGCGAATTGCCATCGCGTCCCACGCCGAGGAAACGATAGGACAGCGTGCCGGCCTGATCGACCTTGTCGCCCACATCGAATGCGATCTGCTTGCGCGCGTAGTCGCCCAGTTGCATTTCCACTTCGCGAATACGCTCGCCGTTGGCAAGCTTGCTCTGCACGTCGATGATCGCACCCGGATCGCCCTGCCCGTACAGCACCGAGGTCGGGCCGCGCAGCACGGTGATGCTGTCGATCATGAACGGATCGACACGCCAGCTCGCGAGATTGAGCGTATTGGGCACCTGCAGGCCGTCGACGAACACCGTCGGCGTGAAGCCGCGCAACACCGAATACCAGTCGGAGCGCACGTCCGCGCCATAGGTCGAGAAGCCCGGAATGTAGCGCAGCGCCTCGTTGATGCTGGTTGCGCCGGTCTCTTCGATCTGCTGCGCCGTGACGACGTTGATGGTCTGCGGAATTTCCTTCAGCGGGGTATCGGTCTTGGTGCCGGTGTTGCTACGGCGGGCAACCAGGCCCACCGTGCCGTCGTTGCCGGCCAAGCCGTTGACGCTGATCGAGGGCAGCGTAGCGGGCTGCGTCGCAGCCGGTTGGCCGCTACGAGCTCCTTGCTGTGCATTGCCCTCGGATTGCGCCGGCTGTTGCGCCGACTGTTGCGCCTGCGCGCTGGCGGCTGCCGCCGCATAAAACGCCACGCTCGCCGTAACGGCGGTTGCACTCCGGCGCGTGCCTGTTGCCCACTCCATCTCTCGATGCTCCCAAGTTTATAGGCGGCCAAACAAGCCGCTTTCTGTTAAAGAGCAAAGGCCATGCGGCCCACGCCCGTCGCGTTTTCTTGTGCTTGTGGTGTCCGGCCGCCAGATCGGTCTTGCGATGCATGGCGTGCGAGAGACGTGGCGATTTCGTCCGAGCGCAGCGCGAGCACCGACAGCAGCGTGTCGGAGAGCCCATGACTATCTTCGCAACAGCCCTGCAGATAAACGCGCGGCTTGAAACTCGCCGGCGTGGCGAGCCGGTAGTCGCGCTCGACGTTGCCTTGCGCAAGCGCATCGCCGAGATGCGGCGCGAGCCCATCCAGCAGGTCGAAATGCGTGTCGCGGCGATAGCCCGTCGCGAGCACGAGCGCGTCGAATTGCTCGGCTCGCGCGTGGCCGCTCAGACGATCACGCAGCGTGAGTTCGATCTGCCCGCCCGCCGTGCGCACCGCCGTTTCGATGCCGGTGTTCGCCAGCAGCCGGTGCCGCGGATCGGCGGACACGTTCTGCAGATAAAGCATTTCGTAGATCTGCTCGATGAGCGGACGGTCGACCACCGCGTAATTGGTGTCACGAAAGCGCTCGATCAGCGAACGGCGGCCGTCGCGCGGCTGCGCGTAGACGATATCGGTAAAGGCGGGGCTGAAGATCTCGTTGACGAAGGGGCTGTCGTCGGCGGGTTTCAGCGCGCTCGAGCGGATGATGAGGCTCGCATCCACGTGCGGAAAGCGGCGCGTCAGATCGACGAACACCTCGGCCGCGCTCTGCCCCGCGCCGATCACCGCCACGCGTTTTCGCGCGCCGTCAGCGGGTCCGACCGCACGGTCGATGGACGTCAGGTACTGCGACGAATGCACGATGTTATGCGTGCCGAGCGCGGCAAATGCTTCCGGCACTTGCGGACCGCCGCCGATGCCGACCGACAGCGCCCGTGTCACGCGCTGCCACTCGCGGCCTTCGCTGTCGCGCGAGAAAACCCGTAGTGCTTCGACGTCATTCGTATTCGCAGTGCTCCTGACCGCTTCGATGCCGGTGACGGTTTGCCCGTAGTTCACGCGATCGTCGAACGACGCCGCGACCCAGCTCAGGTAATCGTGAAACTCCACGCGCGTCGGATAGAAGTTCTTCAGATTGACGAAATCCGCCAGACGTCCATGCTCGAACAGATAATTGATGAACGTGAAGCGGCTTTTCGGATCGCGCATTGTCACGAGATCCTTGAGGAAGGAAATCTGCATCCGGCAATCGTCGAGCAACATGCCGCGGTGCCAGCCGAATTCCGGCTGACGTTCGATGAAGCAATGCGCGAGGTCCGACACGCCGGCCTCTTCGGCGAGGCGAACGGCAAGCGCGAGATTCGACGGTCCGAAGCCGATTCCGATCAGATCAAATACGGTGTCTCTGTGCATGTCGCAGGTCCTTATCGGTGGAAGCCGGCGCGCCGCATGCGCGGGCCGGTGAAAAATCTTTCGTGATTGATGCGGTTTTTATTGACTGCATTTTTTTGCCGGCTTTCTTTTTTTGCCGGCGTTCTTACTGGTCTCATGCGCCGTCCCGTAACTCGACGACACGCGATCCCCGCGCAACGAGCCTTGCCGCAAGCTGTGCGAAGGTCGGCGCGGCGAACACATCGGCGATTTCCAGTGCATGGCCGGCGGAACGTGCGGCATCGACGAAGCGGACCACGTCGAACGAACTCGCGCCCGCTTCGAACAGGTCGTCGTGATGCGCGGGCGTGTTGCCTTCAAAGAGCTCGCTCCAGACGCGTTCAAGAACCTCGGCTCGCTGCGATGCTTCGTTGTGAGATGACGCACTCGCTTGCGCGCCCGCCGCAACACTCGCGGACTGCAATGCAAAGCGCGCGGCTGAAGCGCCCAGTTGCTCATGCGGCGCATCGACGAACTGTTGCACCACGCCCAGATAGTCAGCGGTCAACACCTCGACGAAGCGGCCGTCCACCAGTTCGTTCGCATACGAGAAGGCGCCGGTCACGCGTCCGTCCGCATGCTCGACTACATCCAGTTCCAGTTCGAACACCACGCGGTGCCGCACGTCGTTGAATTCGTCGAGCGTGAGGCCGGCCCAGTCGCGTTCCGCGGTTCCGGCCGGGCGCAGGTAGTTGAACATCACCGAGAACAAAGGATTGCCGGCTTCCGCACGACGCGCGCGCAATGCCGCGACCACATCGGCGAACGGCGTGTCAGCGTGCGCATAAGCGGCGAGCGCGGCGTCGCGAACCTCGGCGAGCAGCGTTGCGGGCGTGTCGGTTTTCGCGAGCCGCGTGCGCACGACAACCGCATTGATGAAGAGTCCAAGCGCGCGGCGCGCGGCCTCGCCGGTCAGTTCGCGCGTCGAGGCGAGAACGCCGACCGGTTGATCGGTGGCGCCCGTCGCGCGATAGAAGGCAACGTTCAGCGCGGCATGCAGCAACATGGGCAAGGTGGCGTGAACTTCGAGCGCCATCGAGCGGGCGCGGCGCACGAGCGCCGGGCTGAATTCAAACGCGAGACGGCCGCAGCTCCAACTCGGCGACGCGGCACGGCCCGACGACGGCGACGGCAGCACGTGAGACGGCGCATCCGTCAATGCATCGCGCCAGAACGACAGGCGCGCTCGCGGCGCGGCGACCGGCAAGACCAGCTCCTTATTCGCCGCCGTTCCCAAACCTGCAGCGCTCGGCGACGCGCCGCGCACGATCGCGACATATGTGGTGCGCACGTCGTCGAGCCATAGATCGATCGACTGACCGTCCGACACGATGTGATGCACGACCAGCGACAACACATGATCGCGCTCGGCAAGACGTAATAAGCGCGCACGCCAGAGCGGCGAGTTGTCGAGCAGATGGAATGGCGTGAGCGCGTCTTCGTCGGTGAGCGCAACAGCGGCGCTCTCGCGGGCGGTGGCCGAAGGATCGTCCGACAGATCGACCACGGGCAGATCGAACGGCGCCGGCTCGGCCACGCGCTGGCCCGGCAACTGTCCAGCGCGTTCAACGAGCCGCACGCGCAGCGCCGGATGTCGCGCGGCCGCTTGAGCAAACGCTTCGCGCAACGCATCGGCATCGAGCGCGCCACGCAAACGCAACGCGACAGGAATGTTGTAGGCCGCGCTGTCCGGTTGCGAGCGCCACAGGAACCACAAGCTCAATTGCGCGGAAGAAAGCGGCAGCACGCCGTTCGCGTCCGCTGTCGGTTGTGAATTCGAAGCGCCACCCGAAGCGTCGTTGCCCACGTTGGCCAGCGCTTCGCTGCGCGCCGACGCGAGCACCCGCTGCGCGTATTGCGCGAGCGTGGGTGCTTCGAAAAGCGTGCGCACCGGCACATCGCGAGCGAGCCGCTCGGCCACGCGCGTCGCCACGCGGACCGCCGCGAGCGAATGCCCGCCGAGTTCGAAGAAATGATCAGCGCGACCGACGCGCTCCACGCCCAGCACTTCGCGGAAAATCTGCGCAAGCGCGGTTTCGAGTCCCGCTGCGGGCGCCTGATAGGCCCGTGCAACCCGCTGCGGCTCCGGCAATGCCGCGCGGTCCACCTTGCTGTTGGCATTGCGCGGCAACGCATCCAGCACGACGATATGTGCGGGCACCATGTAATCCGGCAGCGTATGACGCAGATGCGCGTCGAGCTCGGCCGCATCCGCGCGCGTGCTGCGTTCACGCGCTTCGGCGCTCAATTCGACATACGCCACCAGCGCCGCTTGCGCGCCCTTGCCATGCACGATCGCCACGGCTTCGCGCACATCGTCGTGCGCGGCGAGTTGCGCTTCGATCTCACCGAGCTCGATCCGCAAGCCGCGCAGCTTCACCTGATGATCGACGCGGCCGATAAAGTCGAACACGCCGTCCGCGCGCCGCTTGACGAGGTCGCCCGTGCGATAGAGCCGTGCGCCCAGCGCACCGAACGGGTCCGGCACGAAGCGCTCGGCCGTGAGCGCCGGCCGGTCGAGATAGCCGCGCGCAACACCCACGCCCTCGCCGCCCAGATACAACTCGCCGATCACGCCGACGGGCAGCGGATTCAAGCGCGCATCGAGCACGTGCGCCGAACGCGCGCCAACCAGCGTGCCGATCGGCAAATAGGCGCTGTCCGCGAGTTTGGCGGTATCGTCGGTCGGATAGAACATCCATAGCATCGGCGTGATGACGGTTTCGGTCGGCCCGTATCCGTTGACGATGCGCGCATTCGGAAACGCCCTGCGCATCAGCGCGAACGCTTCGCGCGAGGTGGCTTCACCGCCCACCGTCAGCGAACGCAAACTCGGCGGCGCGCCATGCGAGAGCGCCCATTCGGCGAGTTGGGTCGCGCAACCGGGCGGCACGTAAGTCATGGTCACGCCTTCGCGCACCATCATCCGGCAGGTTTGCGCGGGCGGCCACAGCGTGTCGGCCGTAATCGCCACGGCTGCGCCGGACATGTACTGCGAAAACCAACCTTCATGCGCGCCGTCGAAATTCACCGACTGGAACAGCAGGAACACGTCACGTTCGCCCGCCCCATAGCGCTCCGCAATCGCCGCGCAATGCAGCGCAAACGAACCGTGATCGACCACCACGCCTTTCGGTTTCCCCGTCGAACCGGACGTATAAATCACATACGCCGCCTGATGCGGCGACACGCGCGGCAACTCGACATGCGCTGCCGGGGGCTCGTCAGCCTGCGGTTCCTCGTCGATCAGCCACAACCGCAAACGGTCCGACGCCGGCAACGCAGCAAGACTCCCGCGTTCCGTGATGACGTGCGTCATCTGCGCATCGTCGAGAATCTGCGCGAGACGCTCACGCGGATGGCTCGGGTCGAGCGGGACGAACGCGCCGCCCGACTTCAGCGCCGCGATCAGACCGACCAGCAGATCCACCGAGCGGCTCAGCGCGACGCCGACCCGCATCTCCGCACTCACGCCTGCCGCCACGAGGCGTTGCGCCAAACGCGTGGCTCGCGCGTCCACTTCGCCGCGCGTGAGCGAGCGGTTGATATCCGCGACGCCACGAGCATCCGGCCGCGCGATGGCATGGTCGGCGACACGCTGATGCACCGGTCTAAACGCTGCTTCAGCGGGAAATGCCGTGCTATTCCATGCATCGAGTTGCGCGCGCTCCGCTTCCGGCAGCCATTGCAAATCGCCCACCGCGGTCGCAGGCGCCGCCGTCGCATTCGACAGCAACTCGATGAATCGCGCGGCGAGGCGCTCTATCGCATCGGCGTCGAACACATCGAGTGCGTAGATGAAGTAGGCATCGATTGAATCGTCGTCCCGTTCCTCGAAACTCAGCGTCAAATCGAACTTGGCGAACGGCGCACCCGAAGGCAGCTCCGTCATGCGCACTTCCGCAAGCGACGGCAAACGGCGCCGCGCGCCATAAGCGGCCATCACCTGAAACAGCGGATGATGACTCGCACTGCGCACCACGCCGAGCGCTTCGACCACCTGTTCGAACGGCACGTCCTGATGCGACTGGGCGTCGATCAACGTTTGCTGCGTCGCGCCGACCAGCCCGGCAAATGGCTGCGTCGCGGGAACCGGCGTAGCGAGCGTGAGCGTGTTCACGAAGAAGCCGACTAGACCGGCCACTTCGCCACGCTCGCGATTGGCCGCGGGCACGCCGATCTGAATCTGCGTTTCACCCGACGAACGCGCGAGCAACGCACTCAATGCCGCCAGCAATACGGCGAACGGCGTCGCGCGCTGCGCATTGGCGAGTGCCTTCACTTGCTGCACAAGTGCGGCATCGAGGGCGAAGCGATGCCGTGCACCACGCGCGCTACGCTGCGCCGGACGCGGTGCAGCGCCAGGCAACGTCAGCACGTCGCGATTCGCATCCAGCCGCTCGCGCCAGAACGCCAACTGACGTTCACGTTCACCCGCGTCGAGCCAACGGCGCTGCCACAGCGCGAAGTCGGCGTACTGGATCGGCAACGGCGCGAGCGAGACCGCTTCGCTTTTCGCATACGCGCGATAGAACGATGCCAGTTCCGCCAGTATCACGTCCGCGGACCAGCCGTCGGAGACGATGTGATGCGTCGTCAACGCGAGCCAGTGCGTGTTCGTATCGAGACGGATCAGATGCGCGCGCATCAGCGGACCGAGCGACAGATCGAAGGACTTCGCTTCGTCGGCCCGCGCGATGCCAGCGGCACGCGCTTCGCGCTGATCGGCGGGCCACGTGCTCACGTCGCTCGCGTGCCACGGGCAACGCGACGGCGCATGCACCGTCTGCAATACGCCGTCGCCGCTTTCGGCGAATGTCGTACGCAGCGCTTCGTGGCGCGCGATCAGCGCGTCACACGAAAGACGCAGCGCGTTCGCGTCGAGCGCGCCGTCCAGATGCAGCCGTTCGGTGATGTGATACGCGGCCGGTTCGTCGATCATCCGCGCATGCAGCCACAGACGCGTTTGCGCGAACGAAGCCGGCACGCTCGCGGTGCGCTCGGCGCGCGGCGGAATCGGCAGCACGCGGAAGTCGATGCCGGCAGCGTCGAGCTTCGTGAGAAAGGCCTTGCGCTGCGCATCCGGCAACAGCGCGAAGCGTGACGCGAGGGACAGCAGATCCGGTTTGGCAGTGGTCATGCTAAGTGGTCTCAGTACGGGTCGACGTGTTGGCTTATTGCAGTTCGAATTCGTCGAGCAGCGCATCGATCGCGCTAGCGGTATCGCCTGCGCCATGCGCGTCGCGCTCGGCGAGCGCGCGGTCGATCGCGGCGGCGCAGCGCTGCAACGTGCGCTCGTCGAACAGGGTGCGTAGCGGCAGGATCAGCGTCCAGTGCAGATTCGCCTGCGCGTTGGCTTGCGTCGCGAGCAACGAGTGGCCGCCCAGCGCGAAGAAGTCGTCGTCGCGGCCAATCGTGTCGACGCGCAGCACGCGTTTCCAGATCTCGGCAAGTTCGCGCTCTGTCTCGGTGGCGGCCACGCATGTAGCGCTTTCTGAAGCGGTGCCACGCACGGGAACCGGCAATGCGTGACGGTCGCATTTTCCGTTCGGCGTGACCGGCAGAGCATCCATCGCGATCAGGTATGACGGCACCATGTATGACGGCAGTTGCGCACGCAAATCGTCGAGCAGCGCCTGTGTATCGAGTGCGTTGTCCGCACCGCACGCCACGTAGCCGATCAATTGCTCGTCACGCACGATCACCACGGCATCGTGCACGCCCGGCGTCGCGCGCAGCAGCGCTTCGATTTCGCCGGGCTCGATCCGCTGGCCACGCAATTTCACTTGCGTATCCATGCGGCCGAGATAGTCGAGCGCACCATCCGCGCGACGACGCGCAAGGTCGCCGGTTCGATACAGCCGCGCGCCGCGCGAGAACGGATCGGGAACGAAGCGTTCCGCCGTCAGCGCGGCACGGCCGAGGTAGCCGCGCGCCAGGCCCACGCCGCCCAGGTACAGTTCGCCGATCGCGCCTTGCGGCAGCGGTTGCAACGCCGCGTCGAGCACTTGCAATTGCAGGTTGGCAATCGGGTGACCGATCGGCACGGATGCCGCGTCGGCATCGCGCGCGTCGCACGTCCAATGCGAAACGTCGATGGCGGCTTCCGTCGGGCCGTAGAGGTTGTAGAGCCGCGCGTGCGGCAATTGTCCGGCGACGCGCGCCACCAGTTCCGGCGCAAGCGCCTCGCCGCTGGCGACGATTCGCTCGACGCTCGCACAACGCGCCGCCGCACGAAAGTCTTCCAGATGCGCGGCGAAGGCCGCGAGCATCGACGGAACGAAATGCAGCGTCGTGACGCGATGCGTTTCGATGGCTGCGACCAGTCGCGCCGGATCGCGATGGTCGCCCGGCGCCGCGATTGCGAGCTTCGCGCCGATGGCGAGTGGCCACACGAACTCCCAAACCGACACGTCGAAACCGAACGGCGTCTTGTGCAACACGACGTCGTTGGCGTCGAGGCGATACACGTCCTGCATCCACGCAATGCGGTTCGCCAGCGCGCGATGCGTATTGCCAGCGCCTTTGGGCTTGCCTGTGGAACCGGACGTGTAGATCAGGTAGGCCAGTTGATCGGGCGCGACCGGCACGGGAGCGCTGAGCGTAAAGTCGGCGCCGCGTAGTGCGTCGACGGCGAGGATGCTCACGCGTGTTCTGTCGACCGCTGCCATGACACGTTCCAGCAGATGCGGCTGCGTCAGGACAACTGCGGGTTTCGCGTCGTCGAGCAGATACGCGATGCGGTCCGCCGGATAGTCGGGATCGATCGGCAAGTAGGCCGCGCCCGCTTTGAGCACGCCGATCAGCGCCACGACCATGTCGAACGAGCGCTCGACACACAGCGCCACTGCCGTGTCCGCGCGCACGCCGGCTTGGATAAGCGAGGCGGCGACGCGATCGGCATTCGCATCCAGTTCGCCGTAGCTCATCTGCTGCGTGTGCCCTAGCGCATCGACAAATTCAAGCGCAATCGCCTCAGGCGACGCCAATGCCTTCTGTTCGAACTGGCGATGCAGCGCCTGCTGCTGCGTGCCTGGCCACACTTGCTCGGTCGAGTTGAAACGCGCCAGCGCGGCCAGATCGTCGGCGGTGGAAATCGAAATCGTGCCGAGCGGTGCATCCGCATCGGCGATCAACCCCGCGAGGCACGCGGCAAATGCGCGATGCAATGCGGCGACGCGCGCTTCATCGAGTTGCGCGGCGTCGTAGCCGTAGTCGATCGTGAGCGTCGCGCCCGCTTCGATCACGAGCGTGAGCGCGAAGTCGGTCGCTTCGATATTGCGCAATTCACGCAGCTTGAGCGCGCGCTCGTCGCGGCCTTGCCATGCTTCGTCCACGGGATAGTTTTCGAACACGACCAGCGTGTCGAACAGCGCGCCGCCACCTTGTCCCGCCCATTGCTGGATTTCATAGAGCGGCGTATGCGCGTGCTCCGCGGCCGCGGCGTTGTCTCGCTGCAAATCGTGCAGCCATTCCGATGCACGGCGTTGCGGCAACGGCGCCGTAATCACCGGCAGCGTGTTGATGAAAAGACCCAGCACGGTATCGACGTCCGGCAACGCATCTGGACGGCCGGCGACGGTCGCGCCGAACGCGACGGCCGTGTGATGCGTCATGCGCTGCAGTGCTAGCGCCCACGCGCCCTGCACCATCGTGTTGACCGTGACTTTCAGACGGCGCGCGGTTTCGGTAAGTCGCGCCGTGGTCGCTGCGTCGATCGTTTCACGCCGCGTGAGATGCTGCGATTCCCGGCCGCTCGCGGACTCGCGCTCGGCAACCAGCGTCGGTTCGTCGAGCGACGCGAGACGCTGCAGCCAGAAAGCGCGTTCACTGTCCGTGTCGCGCGCGGCCAGCCACGCGATGAAGTCGCGATAGCGCGTTTTCGCGGGCGACGCGAAGGGTTGCGGACGCGGCGGCTCGATATAGTCGCGCAGCACGTCGGCGAAGAAACGCGCCGTGCTCCAGCCGTCGAGCAGCAAGTGGTGACGCGTCCAGACGAGACGCCAGGCGTCATCCGTGATGCGGATCAGTGCGACGCGCATCAGCGGCGGCGACGTCAGATCGAAACCGCGCGCACGGTCGGCGCGGAGCCAGGCTTCGAATGCATCATGCGCGTGCGCGCCACGCTCGCGCCAATCGAGAATGTCGACCGGCATACGCGCCTGGCGATGCACGATCTGCATCGGCGTCGCTTCGTCCGGCGTGAAGCTGGTGCGCAGAATGTCGTGGCGTGGCACGGCGGCTTCGAACGCCGCGCGCAGACGCTCCACGTCCGGATCGATCAAGGTCGCGACCAGTTGATTCACATAGGTGGACTGCTCGGGCGCGAACAACGAGTGGAACAGAATGCCGTGCTGCATCGGCGAAAGCGGATAGATATCGTCGATGCTGCGCAAATCGAGCGGCAAGCGTTCGAGCGCGGCCTGCGTCAAGCCGCCCATGCGCGCGAGCGGATAGTCGCCAGGCGTCGCGCCACCGCCGCGTTGCGCGAGACGCGCCGCGCATGCCGCCGTCAAAGCCGCGAGCGCGCTTTCAAAGCGCTGCGCGATGGCCTCCACGGTAGCACGCTCGAATTGCGTCGCTCCGTAGACCCAATGGATTTTGAGCGTTCGTGTGGCGTCGCCGTCGATATAGGCGTGAATCGCCAACGCATTGCCGATCGGTCCCGCCGGATCGCGTTCGCGGCCCGCGCCGCCGAAACGCGGCACGAGCGCCGCTTCGCGCGGTGCGTCGAACTGGCCGAGATAGTTGAACGTCACATGCGGGCGCGGCACGGCGGCGAGCGTCGCACGCGTCGCCGGGTCGCCGTAGTGGCACAGCACGCCAAAACCGAGGCCCTTGTTCGGCACCGCGCGCAGCGTGTCCTTGACTGCGCCGAGCGTGGCCGCCGGCGTGCTTTCAAGCGTGAACTGCACCGGGTAATGACTCGTGAGCCAGCCAGGCGTGCGGCTGACATCGACATCGTCGAACACAGCCTCACGGCCGTGGCCTTCGAGTTCGATACGGCAAACAGGCATGTCAAGCGACTGCGCCAGCGCCGCGATCAGCAGTTCGATCATCTGCGTGCGGTACGCGGCGTTCGCTTCCGTCAATGCGGCGCGTGTCAGATCGGCGTCGATGGTCTGGATCACGGATTGCGCGTCGGCGTTGGTCGCCTTGGCTTGCGGACGGTCGAGCGGCAGATCGTCGTAGGGCGCGGCGAGCGCGGCCCAGTACGGTAGCTCGGCGGCAAACGGCGAGTTCTTGATGTCGAGTGCTGCGCGTGCGAGCCGTGCCGCCCATTCCTGCGCACTCGTTCCCGTCGACGCAAGACGCACGCTGCGACGCTCGCAAGCGGCGCGATAGGCGGCGTCGAGGTCATCGAGCAACACACGCCACGTCACGCCGTCGACGATGATGTGGTGGATCGCCAGATAGAGCTTCGTGGTGCCGTCCGGCAGCAGCGCGGCCAGCGCGCAGACGAGCGGGCCGTGCGTCAGATCGAGCGTGCTCTGCAAGGCGTCGAATTGGGCTAGCGCATCGGCTTCGTCGCGCGCGGAACTCGCGGCGAGCGGCAGTGTTTCGAATGCGCGCTCGGCTAGCTCTAGACGCCATTCGCCTTGCGCACCGACTGGCGTGAAACGCTGACGAAAAATCTCATGATATGTCAGCAGCGTTTCGAATGCGCGCGCGAACGCATCGAAGTCGAACGGTACTTGCGTGTCGAGCTCGATGGATTGATTCCAGTGACCACGTCGCGGAATATCCAGTGCGAAGAAACGCAGTTGTGCGGGCGTGAGCGTGGCGGAGTGCTCGGCTTTGGCTGGTACAGGCTGTGACTTCGATGCAGCCGGCGCGGCCTGTGCGGTGACGTCCACTGTCGTTGCGACACGTGCGAGTTGCGCGAGCGTTGGCGCATCGAACAGTTGCTTCGGTGTAAAACGCACACCGCGCTTGCGCGAACGGGCGATTACCTGCAACACCAGAATCGAGTCGCCGCCCAGTTCGAAGAAGTTGTCATCGCGGCCCACGCGTTCTGCTTTGAGCACGTCTTTCCATACCGCGGCGAGCGCTTCTTCTGTTGCGTTTTGCGGCGCGTCGCCCGCGGCTACCGCTGGCGCCGGTGCAGTCGCCAGCGCCCGCAATGCCGCGCGATCCACCTTGCCGTTGGCGGTCACCGGCAACGCAGCGACATGCTGCAATACCGCCGGCACCATGTAGTCCGGCAGACGCGCGCTCAACGTCGCGCGCAATGCGGCTTCGTCGAAGCGGGCGTCGCTCGCCAAGGCGACGAACGAGGCCAGACGCAAGCGCCCATCGTGCTCTACGGCCAGCGTTTCGGCCTGAACGATACCGTCGAGCGCACGCAGTGCCGCACTGACTTCGCCAGGTTCGACGCGGTAGCCGCGAATCTTGACCTGATCGTCGAGGCGGCCCAGAGAATCCAGCCGGCGGTCGGCACGCAATCTCACGCGATCGCCCGTTCGATAGAGACGCTCGCCAGGCGCAAACGGATTCGGCACGAAACGCTCTGCGGTCGCCGCAGCGCGATTCAGATAACCGCGCGCCAAACCTGGTCCGCCGAGATACAACTCGCCGATCGCGCCCGGCGGCACGCTCGCGCCATGGCTGTCGAGCACGCAAGCATATGCGTTCGGCAACGGCAGACCGAGCGGCACCGCTTGTGCGCTACGCGTGCTCAGCGTACGCAACGCGGCTTGAGCGGACGCGGATGTGTCGCATGTCAATGCGCCTACCGTTGCTTCAGTCGGACCATAGTGATTGATGACGCGGCAAGTCGGATTCAGTGCCGCGATCCGCTCGACCAGCGACCACGGCAACGTTTCGCCTCCCATCACAAGCGCATGCGCGGGCAGCACGTCGGCCGGATGCTGCGCGTCGAGCAGTGCATGCAAGTGGCTCGGCACGATCTTGAGAATGCCGACGTTGCGCGTGCGCATTTCGTGGGCGAATCGATCGGGATCGAATGCGCATTGCGCGGGCAATAGATGCAGCGTGCGGCCCGAACAGAGCGCACCGAATAACGTGGTGTGGCCGAGATCGGCGGCGACGGTGGAGACCATTGCCATGGATGCATCGGCGGCGAATGCGAGTTCGTCGAGCATGCCTTCGACGTAGTCGGCCAGCGCTCCGTGCGAGATGACGACGCCTTTCGGCGTGCCGGTCGAGCCGGAGGTGAAGATCAGGTAGGCGGCCTGGTTCGCCAAAGGGGTCGCGGGTGATGCGGTTGCCTCTTCCACGCTCGCCGGCGATGACGCTTGCGTGAGCGCATCGAAATCGAGCGTGCTTGCCGCGCCTACCGCGGCCATAGCCTGCGTTTGATTCGCCGTCAAAATCCATCGCGCGCCACACGCTTCGACGGAAGCAGTCAGACGCTCACGCGGCGCGGCAGGATCGAGCGGCACGACGTACGCACCGGACTTCATCACGCCGATCAGCGCGACGGCAAAGCGCACCGACCGCTCGATACATACCGCCACCGGCTGCTCCGCGCCGACCCCACGTTGACGCAAAGCAAATGCGATACGGTCGGACGCCGCATCGACTTCGGCGTACGTGAGTTGCGTCTCGGCATCCGCGAGCGCCACGCGATCCGGCGTCTTACGTGCGTGCCGCGCGAACAGCGCGAGCACGTTGTCGGCCGCCGGCTGGAATTCACGGCCACGCCGTGCAGCGCGATAGTCGGCGCTATCCGCGCAATCCAGTTCGGCAATCGCGCGCTGCGGATCGCGCACGGCATCGGCGACGAGCGCGGCGTAGCTGTGCAGCCACGCGTGAGCGGTCGCTTCATCGATACCGTCGAGCGCATAAGCGACGACCAGTTCGATGCCGCGCGAATCGTCGGTGAAATCGAGTGCATAGTCGAAGCGGGCGGCAAGATCCAGACCCGGCGACATGCGCACCGAAGCGCCCGGCAATTCAGCCGACAACTCCAGATCGAACTGCTGCGCGAACTTCACCTTGAGCCACGCATCGCCGCGCCGCACCGGCGGCTTAACGGCGTCGAGCACCTGATCGAACGGCACATCCTGATGCGCGAACGCGTCGAATGCGGAGCGGCGCACGCCATCGAGCAGCGCGGCGAACGATTGGTCCGGCGCGACACGCGCGCGCAGCGCAAGCGTGTTGAGGAAAAGGCCCACCAACGGCGCGGTCTCCGCGCGTTGCCGATGCGCGATCGGCGCGGCCACGACTATATCGCTCGTGCCGGTCAACCGGTAAAGCCAGGCGTCGAAGGCGGCGAGCAGTACAGTGAACGGCGACGCCTGCACGCGTCGCGCAGTTTCGCGCACGGCCTCGGAAAGCGCAATAGGCAACCGCAGCGCAACCCGGCCGCCGCGATAGTCGTGTTCCGGTGAGCGTGGGCGGTCGAGCGGCAAGGCTAGCGCTTCGGGTGCATCGCGCAGTGCGTCGCGCCAGTAAGCCAGTTGCCTGTCTGCTTCGCCGGCTGCGAGCCAGTCGCGTTGCCATTGCGCATAGTCGGCATACTGGATGGCCAACGTGGGCAATTGCGGCTCGCTTCCCACAGCGAAGGCTGCGTAGGCGGCGCGCAGTTCGTCGAAGGCGCAGCGCGAACTCCAGCCGTCGCTGATCGAATGATGCGTGGTCAACAGAAAGCGCTGCGTGTCGTTGGTGAGCGTGACGAGCGCGGCGCGCACGAGCGGACCTTTAGACAGATCGAAAGCCGTGCCGACTTGCTGCTCGGTCAACTCCACCAAACGTGACGTGCGTTCGGCCTCGTCGCAAGCCCGCAAATCGAATTGCACGACCGGCACCGGCAAGCGGGCATGAATGCGCTGGATGACGATGCCGTCGTCGGACTCGACCAGCGTGGTTCGCCACGCCTGATGACGGGCGATCAGACAGTCAAGCGCGCGTTGCAGTGTGCCTATCTCTAGCGCGCCCTGCACGTCCCATTGCACGGCGACGTGATAGGCCGCGCCGGCGTCCTGCGTTTGTGCGAGCACCCAGAAACGCTGCTGCGCGAACGAGGCGGCACGGTCGACGAACGGCGCGTCGGTCGTCTGCACTACGGTGATGGCATGCGAACCCATCGACGTTTCGGTCTCGCTGTCATCGATCAAACGCGCTAGTGCTTCGAGCGGTTGATCGTCGAACAATGCGTCGAGCCGCAAATTCACGCGCCATTCGATACGGATCGCTGCCTGCAATTGCATCGCTGCAAGCGAATCGCCACCGCGTGCGAAGAAACGGTCGGCGCAACCGATCGGCGCCGGGTCGCTCAGCAAGGTTTGCCAAAGCGCGGCGAGGCGCGTTTCCGTGGCGGTTCGAGGCGCCACATGATTCACATGGACAACCGCCGGCATCTTGGCAATGAAGTCGCGCAACGCGGCACGATCGAGCTTGCCGTTCAGCGTGTACGGCAGGCGCTCGAAGCGCACCAACCGATGCGGCATCCACGCCTGCGGCAGATGCGCGGCGAGATGCGTTTGCAGCGCGGCATCGTCGAGTTCCTCGTGCAGCACGAAGCAAGCGATCAATTGCGTTCGGCCGCCGGCCGTTTCAGCCAGCACACCCGCATCGGCCACCGCCGGATGCGTCAGCAGACAAGCAGCGATTTCGCCAGGCTCGACGCGCACGCCGCGCACCTGAACCTGATCGTCGATGCGGCCGAGATAGTCGAACGAACCGTCCACGCGTTCGCGCGCGAGGTCGCCGGTGCGGTAAATGCGCTCGCCCGGTTCGCCGCTCGCGTCCGGCAGAAAACGTTCCGCCGTGAGTGCAGCGCGGCCATGGTAGCCACGCGCGAGACACACGCCGCCTAGCAGCAGTTCACCGCTTTCACCCTGTCGCGCCGCGCCGTCGATGCGCGCCACGCGCCGCCCAATTGGCCAACCGATCGGCAGCGATGCGAAGCCGTTGCCGTCGTCGAGCAGCGGTGTCATGCCCGGATCGACGGGCCACAGCATCGGCGAAATCACCGCCTCGGTCGGACCGTAGCCGTTGACCAGACGCACTGCGGGGAACACGCGGCGAATCTCGTCGAAACTGTCTTGCGACATCGCTTCGCCGCCGAACAGCAGCGTGCGCAACGAAGGCGGCACGCCGAGGCGCTCGCAAACGTTCGCGAACTCGCGCACATAAGCGGGCGGCAGTGTCGTATTGGTGATGCCTTCGCGCAGCATGAACGCATGCGTGGTTTCCGGCGCGAACGGCGGCGGGTCGCTGATCACCACGCTGCCGCCGACGGCTAGCGGTACTAACCATGCTTCGATTGAAACGTCGAAATTGACCGATGCGAAATGCAGCACGCGGTCATTTGCACCGATCGGCAACGAGTCGGCCAGCGCTTCACCGTGCGCGGCAAGCGGTCCGTGTTCAACGGCAACGGCTTTGGGCGTGCCCGTCGAACCCGACGTGTAGATCATGTAGGCCGCCGCACGCGGATGCACCGGCGTGTTTGCTTCATCGCCGTCGAAACGCGGCGCTGCTGCATCTGTCGCAGCAGCGCTTGCGACATCGAAGCATTGCGTGAAACGCGCGCGCATCGCCGCATCGGCGGAACCATCGACGATGCCGTGCATGAGCCCCGCATCCCGCGCGACCCAATCGAGGCGTGCCGCCGGATGACGCGGATCAAGCGCGACGAATACGCCGCCCGCCTTCAATACTGCGAGCAACGCGACGAACAGATCGCACGACCTCGCGACGCAAACACCCACGCGCACTTCAGTCGTCACACCCGCCGCGCGCAGTTGCGCGGCAAGGCGCGCTGCGCGGCTATCCAGTTCGCCGCGCGTCAGCCGCACGGTATGTGGCGTAAAAGACGCTAGCGCGGGCGCATCGGGATCGATGCGCGCCATCGCGTGGATCTGGTGGTGCAACGCAATCGGGAAGCTCGTCATGGGCATGAAATCCGTTAGAACTGGCCGCATAGGCCAAGTCGCAGGCCGCAATGGGCCGCTTCATTGGTGTGACGATCCGCAATCGCAAATCTTTACCGCGCGCGCTGTTTTTATTTGGACTGCATCTTTTTGACGTGGCAGATGAACGCGCGCGGGTAAATCGCGGTAAATGTTTGCTTCGCCCATTCGTCTATCAGGCGAGGGGCGTGTCTTTGCGCCCCGCTGAATGGCCGCATGCGCGCATGCGCGGCCGTTCGCCGATCCATTGCGACCCACTGCGACACATTGCCGATGACCGCTGCCAACGAGCGCTACGACGCGCCACCCTCGTCTGCTTCACCTCCCTCTAACTCCGCGGGCAAGCCCGCCATGCGCCTGATCGTCGCGCTGCTCAAGCGCTCTCGCGGTTCCTTCGCGATCGCGCTGACCGCGTGCGTGCTGAACGGCATCGCCAGCGTGCTGCTCGTCGCGACCTTGAGCCGCGCCCTGTCGCAAACAGGCGTCGCCGATCTGTCGCTCGCCTTGCGTTTCGCGGTGTGCGCGATCGTCGCGCTCGTCACACGCGTTATCACTGGCGTGCTGTTCGCGCGCCTCTCGCAGGACACGATGGCGCAGTTGCGTGAGCACGTCGCGCGACGTGTCGCCGAGGCCGAGTTGCGCGATGTCGAACGGATCGGCGCGGCGCCCGTGCAGTCCGTGCTCACCGACGACGCCACCAACGTGTCGATGCTGTTCTTTGCGCTGCCCAATCTGGTGATGCACGGCTCGATTGTGTTCGGCTGCCTCGGTTATCTGGCGTGGCTGTCGTGGCCTGTTTGCCTGCTTGCGGTCGCCGCGATCCTGGTCGGCTCGTTCGGTTATCACGCCGGCGACAAGCGCGCGATCGCTTCGCTCGAAGCAGCAGGCCGTTCGCAGGACAAACTGTTCGGCTATCTCGGCGCGCTCTTCACGGGCGCGAAGGAACTGAAGCTGCATCAGGCGCGTTCGCGTCAATTCGTGGACGGCCAGCTCGGCTCGGCCATCGACGAAGTGCGCGATCATCGGCGCCGCGCATTCAGCGCGTATGCAGTCGGGGTCGGCTGGATCGTGTTCCTGTTCTATGTGTTCCTGGGCGTCGCGGCATTCTGGCCGGCACTCGGCGTGCACGCGGATGCGCCGTCGGCATCGGGCTATGTGGTGGTGTTCCTGTTCATGCTGCTGCCGCTGGACGGCCTGCTCAACAACGTGCCGACATTGAATGCGGCGCGCGTCTCGCTCGATCGCATCGAGAAGGTGATGGGCGAATTCGGCGCGCTGCGCACCTCGCCGCCGCCCGACGAAAATGCTTCGCATGCGCCGTATCGCACGCTCACGCTCAGCAACGTCACGCACTCGTACTTTCATGAGCGCGACGAGCGGATGTTCCGAGTCGGGCCGGTCAATCTGACTTTCAGGCCGGGTGAGCTGGTGTTCATCGTCGGCGGCAACGGCAGCGGCAAGACGACGCTCGCGAAAGTGCTGACCGGTCTCTACGAACCCGAAGACGGCACGATCGAATTGGACGGCAAGCGGGTCGGCTTTGCTGAACGCGCCGCGTATCGGCAGCGCTTCACGGCTGTGTTCAACGACTTCCATCTGTTCGACGCGCTGCTTGGCATCGTCGATCCGAACGATGCCTCGCGCGCACAGGCGGATGCCCGCGCCAACGCGCTGGTTGCAAAGCTTGCGCTCGATCACAAGGTGCAGGTCGTGAACGGCGCGTTCTCTACGCGGGCGCTTTCCACCGGTCAGCGCAAACGCCTCGCGCTGGTGGTCGCGTATCTGGAAGACCGGCCGTTCTATCTGTTCGACGAATGGGCCGCCGATCAGGACCCGCAGTTCAAAGCGGTGTTCTACGAGCAACTGCTGCCGGAGTTGCGCTCGCGCGGCAAGACCGTGCTGGTGATCAGCCACGACGACCGTTACTTCCATCTCGCGGATCGTGTGTTGAAGCTGGAAAATGGCAGTATCGTGAGTGAGACGCATGGTTCGGCACAGGCAGTGCAAAGCCCGGCGGTGGCCAACGGTACGATGGGGTGATGAAGTGGCGGATGGCTCGCTGGGCGTTGGTGGTCAGGCGCTCAGCGGGGCCTTCAGGCGTCGTGCGTAACGAAGAGGGACGCGTCGCTCGCCTGCGCGTCTCGCTCGACAAATTTTTTGGACCATCGAGCCGCCGCCCGAACCCAATGCCGAGCGACTCGGAAATCGAAATTCGCCCCTTCTGCGAGCCCGCGGACTTTGGAGAGGCGTTCACGCCGGAACTTCAGGAAAGCGAAGCGCGGTTGCAACGGCAGATTGAGGCCAATCAAGGTAAAGAGCGCCGTTGACAAAAGCGTCGGCCAAGCGGCAATAAACGACCGTGTCGGAAGCTAGCCGGATTCCCGAGCCCGCCTTCTGCGCGAACCGGCTCTTCGTCGAGTTAGCGTTCTTGCTTGTTGACGCCCGGCGCCGGCAACGACAACAACGTATCGGTCATCGTATTGGCAAGTCGTAGCGCTGACATCGGTCCACCAAAACCCCAGATATTCCGCTCGACAAGCCCAACGCGCCCCGCGCTGCGAGCCGGCACGAAACGCCAGATCGGTGAGTCGAGTTTGGTGGCGAGCGGGACATCCTTTTCAGTCGCACTGACGAACAGCACGGTCAGCTTCGGCTTCTTCAATAGATCTTCCGAACTCACGTACGCGGTGCCTTCGCGCGTCGCTTCAGCGGGCCACAGGTTCAGCCCGAGCGCATGCGCGACACCCGCTGCCGTGCTGTTGCCGGTGAACGCCCAGTAGCGGTCCGGCAAGCCCAACTCCTGCAACCACGCTACCTGTTCGCCGCGACGGCCCGCTTCGGCGAGACGCTGCGCGTCGCGGGCGAAACCTGCGTCGACCTTGGCTTCGACTGCGCGCGCCGCCTCCTCACGTCCCGTCAGACAGCCGATAGTGCGCAGAATCTTGCGGCCCCAATCGAGTTGCGTGACGCGCGCGCCGTCTTCGGTAAAGTTCGGACCGTATTTGAACAGCACGGTCGGCGCGATGCGTTCCAACGCCGCGAAGATCGGCGCATGGCGCAATCCCACGCCGAGGATCAGATCGGGTTTGGCCGCCGCAATCGCCTCCAGACTCGGCTCCTGCCGCGTGCCGATGTCGGGCACCGACGCAAGACGCGCATTGTCGTAACCGATCCACACCGGGTAGTACTCGGGATCGGCCATGCCGACCGGCGTGATGCCGACTGCCGCCAGATCTTCGGCGAACATGAATTCGAGGACAACGATGCGCTTCGGTTGCGCGGGCAACGACGGACTGGCTTGCGAGACGATTGGGTTGTCGGCGAGCGGTTTGCAGGTTTGCGGCTGCGCTTGTGCGGTGTTTGATTGAGTTGGACTGGCCGCAGTGCCGTTGCCTTGTGCAAACGCATACGCGTTGGAAAACAGCGTGGCCGCCATCACAGCATTCATGCAAAACTGCGTGAAACGCGGGCGTTTCTTCTCGCCGCGCGACCCTCGCGCCGAAGGTGTGGTCGACGTCATCAGTGTCAATGCGAAGCGGCCTGCAATGCGATTTCCGCATCGCTCATCGTCAATAGCAGGGGGCAGCGTCCACACAATTGCGTCTCTCCAGGAATTTCATAACGTACGCAGCACACGCGCCGTGCGCTGAACGGATTCGGCAGACTCGCGGCGCGCGGTTTTGCCAGGCGCACGGGCAGACGCAGCGGATTGGTCTCGCCATCGGCGGCGATCGGACCGAAGAGCCACGCGATATCGTCGGTCAGATCGAACTGCGGCGCGCATTGTTCAAACAGGTAGTCCAGCAGATTGCCGGCGTTGCTCCACAACACGCGCGGCGCGATTTTTGTCATTGCGCACAGCGTCTCGATCACCGTATTCAGATGATCGACGAGCGGCGCGTAACGGCGTGCCGGAGCGCACTCAACCGGCTGCAATGCGTCGGGCGCGAAGTACGCGGCGATGGGAAGACCGTCGCGCAGCACGACATGGGTTGTGTCCGGCGACATCGCGAGCGGCCGGCGCAGCAACGCCGCCGCAACGAATCCGGCCGTCGCCGCGAAACCGAAGTAGTACTTGGTCCATTGCGACAACAACGCACGTGCATGCATTTCGCGCTCGCCGCCGTACAGCGTGACCATGGCATCGAGCAATTCGGTGCGGTAACAGGTCAACTCGCTGACGCAAATCACGCTCAGCGAAGTGGTTGCGTCACCGGCGAATGCGGGTTCCTCAATCGCGTTCGGCGTGCCGAGCCACACGTGCTCGAGATAATGCGCGATCGACTCCGGCGCGAATTGCGCGAAGCACTGCGCGCGCTGATCGTTGTCGAGTTGCCGCGTCACCGTTTGCCCCGCTTCTCGCGCCGAGCCTCCACGATCAGCAGCGCGAGCAGATAAGGCGCGCCGATCAACGCGGTCAGGACGCCGGCGGGAATTTCGCGCGGCGCCAGCAGCGTGCGCGCCGCGATATCGGCCACGACCAGCACCAGCGCGCCGCACGCCGCCGCCAGCCACAAGCGCGTGCGATGAGCCCGCGCACCGAGCATCGACGCCAGATGCGGCGCCATCAAACCGATAAAGCCCACCGGTCCCACCGCGGCCACCGCGGCGCACGCGGCGAGCGTCGCCACCGTCAGCACCAGCGGACGCAACACGCCGATCGGCAAGCCCAGCGAGGCCGCCTGGTCGTCGCCCAATGCAAGCAGATCGAGCGGCCGCGCGAGTAGCGCGAAAACCGGCAAGGCCAGCACGCACCACGGCAGCAACGTCGTCACTTCGCCCCAGCTGCGCCCATATGTGCCGCCCACCAGCCACACGACGAAGCGCGCGGGCTGCACGCTTTGCTGCGTGATCAGCCATTGCGACAGCGTCGTCCACAGCGTGCCGATGACGATGCCCGTCAGCGCGACCGCGAGCGGCGCATAGCGATGCCGGCGATTCAGCAGGAGCGTCAGAGCCAGCGTGATGCCGCCACCCGCGAGCGAAGCGGCGGCCAGTGTCGAGTGGTTCGCAAGCGGCCACATCACGAGCGCGGCGAGCGTCGCGAGGCCCGCGCCCTGGGTCACGCCCAGTACTTCAGGTCCGGCGAGCGGATTGCGCACGATGCTTTGCATCAGCACCCCGCTCGCGGCGAGCAGCGCGCCCGCGAGCAACGCGCAGATGAGGCGCGGCAAGCGCAGGTCGAGCAACATCCGCGCGAGTTCGTCGCGGTGATCGAACGCGGCGAGCCAGCGCTGCGCACCGATCGTGGTGGGACCGAACGACGCGCCCGCACACACGAGCACGACGCCGAGCAGCACCAACGCGCTGGCCGTCAGCGGCCACGGCCGCGCATCGATCGCGCGCACGAAACGCGTGCCCGCTCGCGCGACGGCGCGCTCCTGACCGGCATGCAACGCGCCCGACCATGCGGCGCCGCTGCGGATCATCGCGAGCATCAACGGCGTGCCGACGAAGGCAATCGCCACGCCGGTCGAAAGCGTCGCGTCGAGATCGAGCGCCTGCACGGCACTATCGGTGACGAGCACCAGCGCGCCGCCGACCAGCGCGGACAAGGGCACGAGCGCGGCCAACCGCGACGCTTTCGCACCCCGCATCTGACGCAGCAGGTTCGGCGCGATCAGGCCGACATACGAAAGCGGTCCCGCGACACTCACCGCGACGCTCGCGAAGCCCACCGCAACCACCATCGCCGCGAGGCGCGTGGCATCCACGCGAACGCCGGCTGCCGCCGCGGCGTCGTCGCCCAAGGCGAGCGGATCGAGCGGACGAATCACGAAGGGCAACGCGATCAGCGGCAACACGAGCCAGGACGCGGCGATCTTCAAACCCGCCGCGCCGGGTTGATAAAGACTGCCACTCGCCCACAACGACACGCCGACGATACTCTGCTCGAAGAACGCGAGAATCAGCGTGGTCAGCGCAGAGAACAGCAGCATGCAGACGCTGCCGGCGAGCACGAGCCGCAACGGCGTCGCGCGCCAGCCGCCAGCCGCCGCGGCCACGCAGGCGGCGGCGCCCAGACCGCACGCGAACAGCAGCGGCACGGACGCCACGCCCGCGAGCGAGGGCACCAGCATCGCGGCGAGCAAGCCGAGTTGCGCGCCGCCGGTGATACCGAGCAGATCGGGCGAAGCCAAAGGGTTACGCGTCAGCGATTGAAACAAGGTGCCGGCCACCGCGAGGCAGCCGCCCGCCACCAGTGCCGCCAGAATGCGCGGCACGCTCAGGTCGAACAGCAGAATGCCGGCGAGCTGCGCGGCGTCGCTGCCTGTGGGCGCGGCGAGCCATGTGCGGAAGCCGGGCGCGAGCCGCATCACCGCCACGATGACGATCAACGCAACGAGCGCGGCGCCGATTGTCGTGACGCGGCTCTTGACGGGCGCGCGATAGCTGTCCATCGCCTGGGTGCTGCGGCTCAGGCGTTTGCGTGCGGCAAGCGTCGTCATGCGGCGACGTCCTTGCTTATCGCTTCCTCGCGGAGTGAAGCGGCGTCGGCGTTGCTGTCCGTGAAGTCGCCTTCATACGCCGGCACGCACATCGGCGCGCCCGTTTGCGGATGCGCGATCTTGAGCATCGGCACGCTGAAGGTTTCGTTGAGATGACGCGGGTCGAGCATTGCATCGGGCGAGCCTTGCGCGACGATGCGGCCCGCGCGCATCAACACGATTTCGTCGCTGTAGGCCGCCGCCTGATTCAGGTCGTGCAGCACCCACACGATCGTCAGGCCGCGCTCGCGATTCAGGCGCCGCAACTCGCGCAGAATATCCAGTTGATGATGGATGTCGAGATACGTGGTCGGTTCGTCCAGCAGCACGATCGGCGCCTGTTGCGCGAGCGCCATGGCGATCCATGCGCGTTGGCGTTCGCCGCCCGAGAGCGCGGCGACGTCGCGCGCGGCGTCGTCGGCGAGACCGCTGGTGACGAGCGCTTCGTCGATCGCCGCGTGGTCGGCGCGCGAGAGTCCGCGCAGCCAGCCGCCGTGCGCGTAACGGCCGTACGCGACCAGCTCACGCACGGTGAGGCCGGACGGGATCTGGTTGAACTGCGCAAGCATGGTGAGCGTGCGCGCCAACACGCGGCGCCGGTGCGAAGCGAGCGGCACACCGTTGACGTCGACGCTGCCGGACAGCGCCGGTTGCAAGCCGGCAAGCGTGCGCAGCAGCGTGCTTTTGCCGCAGCCGTTCGGTCCGCACAAGGCCGTGACGCGCCCGGCCGCGATGTTCAGATTCAGACCGTGGAGCACGACGTGATCGCGGTAGCCGACCGTCAGCGAATGCGCCGCAAGCGCCGCGCCATGCGATTTCGTCATTCCGCCGTCGTCCGCTTCTTGCCTTCGCTTTCGCCTTCGGCTTCGCTGTAGCTTCGTGCCATCGCGACCACGACTTTGCGCGGGCCTTCGAACGGATCGCGCGCGTGCGCCGTCAGCATGTTGTCGAGCATCAGCACGTCGCCGGTCAGCCACGGGAACACGATCCGTTGCTGATCGAGCACGCCGCGAATTTCTGCAAGCGCCTCGGCTTCGAGCGGTTCGCCGTCGCCGTAATAGACGTTGCGCGGTACGTTTTCGACGCCGACGGAATCGATCAGCGCCTCCTGCATGTCTTCGTCGAGCGACGAAAGATGGAATAGATTCGCCTGATTGAACCAGACACGCTCGCCGGTGCGCGGATGGCGCGCTACTGCCTGGCAGCGCTCGCGCGTGCGCAACAGCAGTTCGCCGTCTTCGCTGTCGCGCCACTCGCATTCGATGCCACGCGCGCGGCAAATCCGCTCGACGGTGCGCGGGTCGTCCGATCCGAACGCCTGCTCCCACGGCAGATCGAGTCCTTGTCCGAAGTTGCGCACGTAGAGCAGTTCACGCTTCGTAAAGCGCTCGACTAGCGCCGGGTCTAGCGCGCGATAGATCGCGCGGCTATCGGCGATCGGCGTCGCGCCACCCGTGCGCGCGGCGAGCGCGCAATGAAACCAGATACGCAGCGGCCATTCGCGCGTGTACGACTGCTCGTTATGCAAAGGAATCGAGCGATGCTGCGGATATTCCGTCGACGTATAGACCGCGCCTTCCACCTGGCTGCGCGGCGTCGAAGCGAATTCATAACCGATCAGCGGATGCCCGAACGAGCCCGCGAAACTTTGAAACGCGTCGATCGAGGCCACGCGAAAACCCGTGAACAGTACGCCGCCCGCGCGTTCGAGCGTGTCGTCGACGATCGAACGGAGAAGCGGCGCCGCTTCCTCCAAAGAAATCTCCGCGCCCGCGCGCGGCGAGACGACAGTCGGCAAGCCCGGCTCGATCGATAAATCGGCGAGCGTGGGCAGCGGCTTGGAAAGCGTGGTCATACTTTGAATCCTTTTGCTGAAGCGGCGCGGCCGGCGCATGGCCGACCTGCTCGATTGCACTGCACGTGCTTTAGGCCGCCGCGTTCTTCAGGCCGCCGCGTCCATGTGTCTGCGCAAACTGGCTGGACGCATGTCGGTCCACACGGTCTCGATGTGCGCGAGGCATTCGGCCTTCTGGCCGCGCACGCCCACTTCGCGCCAGCCTGCCGGCACGTCGCGGAAGGTCGGCCAGATCGAGTACTGCTCTTCGTCGTTGATGACGACGGTGTAGACGAGGTCGTCCGCCTCGCCGGCTGCCGCGCTGGAGGTCTGCTGTGCTTGCGTCATGATGAAAGGCTCAGTCGATGAAAGGTCAGGAAGCGCCCGGACAGCCCACTGGCATGTCCCGGCACCGCGGCGCCGGCATTCGCTCGCGCACCGCTTCTATTCAGTTGACGTTTGATGCGCGCGCTTTTTTACCGCCGGCGCGCGCGTCCGCTGCAGAACGCGGGGCCGGCCACGCCGCGATTGCAGGCGTCGAGGCAATCGGCGCAATGCTTCTCGGCGTCGCGCACCATGAAATGCACCAGCGTCTGCGAGACGTCGAGGGCGCGCGCGGTGTTTTGCAGCGTTTCTTCGCGCAGGCGCACCATTTCGAAGGCGGCGCGGCTGCGCGCCGGCAGTTGCTCGAGCGCGTTGTAGACGTGCCGCAGCGTGTCGCGCACGAGCAGCGCCGCTTCCGGCGAAGGCTCCGGCGATGGCACATGCAGGCCGTCGTCTTCGTCCGCGTGATAGGTGTTTTCGAGGCTCTGGCGGCGGAAGGCGTCGATCGACGCGTTGCGCACCATGCGCGTTACGTACGCGACCGGCTGACGCACCGCGTCCTGATCGGGGAAATCGACCAGCTTGATGAAGACGTCGTGCACCACGTCTTCCGCGAGACTCGCGCAGCCCACGAAGCCACGCGCCAGATTGACGAGCATCGGCCGGTTGTCGATCAGCACGTCGAGCAGCGTGCCCTTCTCCCAATCGACCGCACGCGCGTGGTTGCGCGTGCGCCGCGAAACCGGTGGACAGGCGCCTGCGGCGTTGAGAACCGATATCGGCATCGCTGTTGAAGGCTCTCGCCGGACGAGCACCTCAGCCATAGATTCGCTCCGCTTTCTCAAAGGATGGAGCGCCAATCTAACGTAAACGCGAATCATTCTCAATCAAGATTTGGAATAACCTTACATTTCCGATAGCTTTGTCTGATGATTCCAAATGCATAACGGTTGGTTGACGTTTTTTCGCCCCGCCTACGGGCCGTAAAATTATGTTAGGTATCCGCATCAATGGCGACGAAGTGCGTCGCTTGAGCCCGTCGTGCAAGAGCGGAAATCCGTGCGTTGGTCCACGGAAATTGCGTTCGGCTCTCTTGTGCTCCAACGCGTTGCACCTTCGGTATATATCGGAAGTCTTCGCAAAGGAACACTCCACGTTGCCGCGTCACGTCGACGCACCGGAGCAACGCGGTGCGAATCTGGTACAACTGATACCCGCGCCCATGAAGGGCTGCGAGTCGTGAAACCCGGATCCTGAACGTTGAACGTTAAGGTACCCACCCCGTTGGAGTGTGACTGATGGCCCATGCTTACCTGCAGGTGATCGCGCATTATTTCGCCAAGCCCGGCAATGGCGACGCGATCGTGAAGCCCCTTACGGAACTCGCCGCGGCAACCCGCAAAGAGCCGAAGAACATTTACTACGAATTCTTCCGCTCGCCGCTGGAGCCGGACCACTTCGTAATTCTCGAGAACTACAGCGACGCCGACGGGCTCGCCGAACATCGCGAAACCGAGCATTTCCAGCGGCTCGGGTTCGGCACCATCATTCCACTGCTCGAGCGGCGCGAAGTCGAAAGCCATATGGTGTCCGGAGACGCGCCATGATGAACGCGTTCCGGTTTCAAACGGTGCCGACGCTCGTCGTCGAGTTCGGCGCGGCGCGCCGTCTCGGCGCTTTGTTGCGCGCGCAATTTCCGGCGCTGTCGCGTGTGTGCGTCGTCACCGATGGTTTTCTGCACAGGAGCGGGTTGTTGAATCCGGCGCTCGCCGATCTTGCGACACATGGCTGGGACGCCACCGTGATCGACGACGTGATCGCCGATCCGCCCGAACACATCGTGCTCGAAGCGACGTCGCGTGCCCGGACTGCCGGCGCGGAAATCGTGCTGGGGCTCGGCGGCGGTTCATCGATGGATGTGGCGAAGCTGATCGCCGTGCTCGCGCCGCAGCAACAGCAGGCGCTCAGCGAGATGTACGGCGTCAACAAGATCACGGTGGCGCGTTTGCCGCTCGTGCAGATGCCGACCACCGCGGGCACCGGCTCTGAAGTCACGGCCGTGTCGATCGTGACGGTGGGTGAAGCGAAGAAGATGGGCGTGGTCGCGCCGCAACTGATCGCGGATCTGGCGATTCTCGACGCCGAACTCACGCTTGGCCTGCCCGTCGCGGCGACCGCGGCGACCGGCGTCGATGCGATGGTGCATGCCATCGAGGCGTACACGTCCGCGCATCTGAAGAATCCGGTTTCCGACCTGCTTGCGGTGAAGGCGCTCGACCTGCTCTCGCGCAACCTGCTGCCCGCTTGCGAGAACGGTGACGACCGAGCGGCGCGTGAGGCGATGCTGCTCGGCGCCACCTTCGCGGGCCAGGCGTTTGCGAATTCGCCGGTTGCCGCGGTTCATGCGCTCGCGTATCCGATCGGCGGCATTTATCACGTGCCGCATGGTCTTTCGAACGCGCTCGTGCTGCCGCATGTGTTGCGGTTCAATGCGGATGCGGCGGCGCCGTTGTACGCGGAACTTGCCGAGGTAGTCGTGCCCGGCG
This sequence comes from Paraburkholderia phytofirmans PsJN, assembly GCF_000020125.1. Classification (NCBI taxonomy): domain Bacteria; kingdom Pseudomonadati; phylum Pseudomonadota; class Betaproteobacteria; order Burkholderiales; family Burkholderiaceae; genus Paraburkholderia; species Paraburkholderia phytofirmans. Next base: position 79,083 of record NC_010676.1, on the reverse strand, counting down.
TTACCGGCAGCGACGAGAGCAAGACGCAAGCCCTGATTGAACGGCTCGAACAGATGATTGCAGCGACGGCGATTCCCGCGCGTCTGCGTGACGTCGGTATCGAGCAAAGCGGGCTCGAGCGGATGGCGAGCGATGCGATGTTGCAAACGCGGTTGCTGGTGAATAATCCGCGGCCGGTGACCGAGGCGGATGCGCTGGCGATTTATACGGCTGCGTTTTGATGCGGGTTTGTGGCGGGTATTTGCCGTTCCTATGCGAAGGTGCTGCGCGATGATTGCGGCGTGTTTCGCACCGTTACGGTCTGCGCTCGCGTTACGTAGCACGCGCGCGGAACACGGGTTTGTCGTTGAGACGGAAATTGGGATTCTGTCGGAGTAAATTCTTCTTGTGTTTTATTTTTTCGATATACCTGCGCTTTGAAAGCAAGATCACGCCATAAATGACATTTGGCGTGCAACTTGCAGCAGTGTCCCCGCCAATAGTCGTTCAACGGGGACATCATGAAAAAATTTGCCGGTCGGACAGCCATCGCTGTCGCGACGTCTACATTACTCGCGCTGTACGGATGCGGATCAACGCTTAACACCCCAAGTCCCGGACTCGGCGGTGGCGGTTTGGGTGGTACGTCGGGGTCGGGGACTTCGGGGACTTCGGGGACTTCGGGGACTTCGGGGACTTCGGGCACCTCCGGGACTTCAGGCACCTCCGGTACTTCGGGCACCTCCGGTACTTCGGGCACCTCCGGTACTTCGGGCACTTCGGGCACTTCGGGCACTTCGGGTACTTCGGGCACTTCGGGCACTTCGGGCACTTCGGGTACTTCGGGTACTTCGGGTACTTCGGGTACTTCGGGTACTTCGGGTACTTCGGGTACTTCGGGTACTTCGGGTACTTCGGGTACTTCGGGTACTTCGGGTACTTCGGGCACCTCGGGCACCTCGGGTACCTCGGGTACCTCGGGTACTTCGGGTACTTCGGGCACCTCGGGTACTTCAGGCACCTCCGGTACTTCGGGCACTTCGGGCACCTCGGGTACTTCGGGCACCTCGGGTACTTCGGGCACCTCGGGTACTTCGGGCACCTCGGGTACTTCGGGCACCTCGGGTACTTCGGGCACCTCGGGTACTTCGGGCACCTCCGGTACTTCAGGCACCTCCTCCACCCCCATCGGCAACATCATCACTCAGGCCAGCAATCTCATCACCGCCGTCGGCACGACCACCGCCGATACCGGCACCAAGATCACCGGCACCTCGGTTCCCGGCGTCAACGGCGCAACGACCTCGAACCTCGGCAACGCGATCACCGACCTCGGCAACGGCGTAAAGGTGCTGGGTAACGGCACCGCCGCGGGCCTCGGCACCGTCGGCAGCGCGGCCAATCCGCTCGGCCCGACGCTGACTTCGACTTCCGGCGTCGTCGCCAATACCGGTGCCGCCGTGACCGCGCTGGGCGGCGTGGTGAACAGTCTGGGCAGCGGCCCGCTGAAGCCGCTTTCCCCGGTGACGTCGACGCTCGGCAGCGTCGTCGGCGGCGTGGGCAGCGGCGTCACGGCAGTGGGCTCGGGATTGAATACCGCGCTCACCAGCGCGCCAGTCCAGCAGATCGAAACCCAGTTGAGTTCGGCGATCAACCCAATCACCACCACCGTCTCCAATACGACGCAGACGCTCGGCAACGCGACAGGTCTCGGCGCACCGCTCAACACCCTGCTCGGCACGCTCGGCAACGGACTCAACGCGGCGGGCCTGAAAGTGTCGGGCGCCACCGGCGATCAGGTCGGCAAGGACGTCGGCGGCGTCGTGAGCCAATTGGGCAAAACCGTGACGACTACGGGCGGGCTGTTCACTGGCGCGACCACCAATCCGCTCGCGCCGATCACGGGCTTACTTGGGCCGCTCGGCGGCCTCGGCGGCGCAGGCGGCTCGGGTGGCTCGGGCGGCGTCTCGATCCCGCCGCTGACCGGCCTGATCGGCAACCTCGGATCGCTGGGCGGCGCAGCGGGCGGCACGGGTGGCGCCGGCGGCGCGGCCGGCCTCCTCGCGCCGCTTACCGGCCTTCTCGGCAAGGTCGGTTCACCAGGCGGGACATCGGGTGCGGGCGGTCCGCTGGCACCCGTCGCCAGCGTGATCGGCTCGTTGACGGTCAACGTGACCGGCGGCGTTAGCGCCGGCGGTTCGTCGGGCGGCGCGGCCGGCAATCCGGTAACGGGCCTCATCAGCGGCTTGACCGGCGGCTCGGCCGGCGCCGCAGGCAGCAGCGGCTCGGGTAACAAGAATCCGCTCGCGCCGGTGACCAACCTGGTCGGCGGACTGCTCGGCGGCGTCGCGGCGGCCGGCAAATAAGCGTTACGCAAGCACGGCGGCCGGGCACCAAAAAAATCAACAGCCCGGCCGCCTTCAATGTCATGACAACGAGGGATGACATGAACTCCACTTTCGATACCGTCGCGCGCGTGCACGACCCGCGGCCGCGCTCGGCGACACCCTTTTCGATCGGCCTGCTCGGGATCGCCGTCGGATTGCTCACGCTCTGGTTGCTGCGCGATAGCAGCTCGTTCGATGGCGCGACGCGCAGCACCGTTGCCTGTCTGGCGATCATCGCGACAATTGCCGCTTACGAGCTGTTCGTCGCGCGCGTCTATTTGCGCCCGAGCGCCGGTCTCGCGAGCCGCGCGGTGCGGCCGCTGAGCATTGTGCGCGTCGAATTGCGCCTCGCGGCTCTGGCCTCGGTGTACGCGGGCATCGGCGCGCTTTACTGGCTGCTGCCTGAATATCACGGCGCCTTCTACAACCCGTTCTGGTCGCTGCTCGGTACGCTTGCGCCTTATGTGCTTATCGCGGCACCCTTTTACTTCGCGTGGATGGACCGGCATCAGCGCGAAACCGACGACGCATACCTGCTATGGGCGCGCTTCCTATTCCGCGGCGAGCGTCCCGCGAACTGGCGCCCAGTGCGCGAGATGTTGGCGGGCTGGATGGTGAAGGCGTTCTTCCTTCCGTTGATGATCGTCTATCTGTCCACCAATGCGGATCACCTCGACGCGTCGTTGACGACCGCGCTGAACGCGCCGTTCTCGCTTGCGACATTCCGATTCATGTACGACCTGTCGTTCGCGATGGACTTGATGTTCGGCACCGTGGGTTACCTCTGCACGTTGCGCATACTCGACAGTCACGTGCGCAGCGCAGAGCCGACGGTGTTGGGTTGGCTCGTCGCACTGATCTGCTATCAGCCGTTCTGGTCGCTCATCTCGAACCAGTACATTCACTACGAAGGCTCGGTGTTCTGGGACAACTGGCTTATTTCGATGCCGGTTGTACGAGTTGTGTGGGGCGCGGTCATTGTCGCTTTGCTGCTGTGCTATGCGCTTACGACTATCTCGTTCGGCTTGCGGTTTTCGAATTTGACGAATCGCGGGATCATTACTTCGGGACCCTATCGGTTTACCAAGCATCCCGCTTATATCGCGAAAAATCTGTCTTACTGGATGGTGACGGTGCCGTTTATCGAGCCGCTGGGATGGCGAGCGGCGGTGACGCATTGCGCGGCGCTACTGGCTGTGAATATGCTTTATTTCTTGCGCGCCAAGACAGAAGAAAAGCATTTGATGAATGATTCGGAGTACCGGGAGTACGCGGCGTGGATTGCGCGCAATGGCGTCTTTGCGAGGTTGTCGCGAGTGTTTGATTGAGTAACGAAGTCTGAGAAAGACTGCGTTCCAATACCTTTTCAGATGAAACAATGTCGACGCCTCACAAGGCCTGCTGACTATAACCGACTCAACTACGAGTTGCTCATCGCTAACGCCAATCGAGCGAGGGGCGACACCGGACACATTGCAAGACAACCGTAAGCGAGTCGATTTTTTTGTGGAGGCAGTTCACTGACACGATGCTCGTATTGGCCGGCGCGTAAGAAACAGCAGATCATGCAGCGCAGCAAATGCATTTGCGTCCTCGAGCATTAGAAACCTTGACCGAAAGATTGCGGCTTTGTAGGATGATGGCCGCCGCAACCGGCTCACACGGCAGGATAGATCCAGTCCACCCGCAACATAAGAACAAGGCCACTGCTAATGAATGGTGAGGTCATCGGGGTTATGGCATGACAATGGATGAAGATATCGCACACGTGGCGCGTGTGATGGTGCCGTCGCTCAGCGCATTTCGCGGTGAGCCCGTATTGCAGCCGGCTTATTGGCGCAGGCGGCTTCAGCGGATACAAAGCGAATTCCGGTTGACCGAAACGCAAGCATCGCAGATCCAGCATTTGCTGGGGGACCTGGATAGGTTTGAGGCGGAAAGCAGTACCAGGAGAACGCCACTCGGTACTAAAATTCGTGCTCCTTGGATACCGCGGCAGTGTGGAGATGATGCGCAGGGATTGATGCGATATGGAAAGCAATTTCCTCATGTAGAGTGAATTCGCACCGCGGTGGATCCAGCTCCGTGCTTTCTTTCAACACAACCCGCGGCATCTGGATGTGTCATGTTGATCAGATTCCAAATCGGCGACATCCGTCTTCACTCCAGTTAATCCACAGCAGCAAAAACTCCGGCTCGCATTCAACAGCATTCCTGTGAGCGCTGGTTGGGGCCGATGACTACCGTGCGCCGCAAGCGAAAACGATGCCCCACGCACGTCAAGCTCAGCACCTTCCGTCTTCCGTTCCCGGCTTGGGCGAGCCGTTACGCGCCAAGTAACGTGACGAGCCATTGCGAACGCTCAGGCCGGGGCTGCGGGACTGCTGAAGACAATTTACGGCATTACTCTCTTACGATACCTTGCTGGCGCCCGGCGCGATTGCGAGTGACGGGCGGCACGGGTACAACCGCGAAGTAGCGCAGCGGACCCCACAAGAAGGCGCCCCGCAACAACAGTCAGATCGCAGGTCGCCAGCAATACTGCCGGCTTTTTTAGCCGCTATCGAGCCGACACAAAACCAGGACGTTACGGCGCGCTGTTACGTTACGCCGCCCCGATACCGACGGCGCAGACCGCTACCGATCCCGGCGCTCGAACCCGGAGCCGTCGCCAGGCTTGACTCCGCAGCAAGACAGCAAACCTTCCCAACCAAAATCGCTTCCTGGCATGCTTGCTGCTTTAACCCTGTTGCTGCGCAAAAGACGCAAGCTAAAGAAAATGGGGAAAGTTAATGAGTGTCTCTTTCAATAGCTCGATCTGGCTCGGGGTGGGCCAGTTCTCTAGCAGCTCACGCCAGAGGAAAGCACCGAGCACGGCAACGCACTTTCGACCATTAAGCGACCGCATTTTTTGCGACCGCGCTGGGCCTTCGCAGTGGAGTACGAAAGTTTGTTCGTAGCCGATCAGCGAGCAGCCGAACCATCCCCTCAGGATTCAGCAAGACCACGATGTCGTCGGTAGGCTGATTTCCTAGAACAGAGGAATACTAAAAACAGAATCCATCTTGTCACAAGACGGATTTTTTCTGGGGCACCACGTGCGCCTGGAAAGCGTATAGGACACGGCCATAGCATGAACGCCATCTCAACCGCACATGAGAGCAGGAAGTCAACGGGCTTTCAAGGATTGCTCGCACGGATCCTCGACATCTCGTTGATTGTCGGAGGTGCAGTTGCAGCTTCACAGATTCGCTTTGAGGATCTGACAGGGAATCATGTTGATACAGGTTTCATCGCATTTGCCGCAGCTTTCGCTTTGGCGCTGTTTCCAGTGTTCGGCGTGTATCAATCGTGGCGAGGGCGTTCCATGCTCCGCCTCATTAGCCAGATCTCCCTCGCGTGGCTAGTCGCGCAGAGTTGCGGGCTGATCCTAATGTTCTCCCTGCATCGGACGGATCTCATATCACGACTTTGGTTCGCCTATTGGACGGGCATGACCGGTGCGGCACTCATCGTTTCCAGATCATTGACGTATGCGCTGTTGCGCCGCGTGCGTGACGCAGGCCTGAATTTGCGCAGTGTCGCGGTGGTTGGGCGCGGCTCGCATTGTCAGCAGGTGGTACGCAGCATCCAGGCAGCACGGGCGAGTGGCTTCCGGGTGTCAGCGGCATTCGACCTGTTTACATGTGTTGAGCGTTCTATCTCGAACACTCCGCTTTTCGATGAGTTCACTGAGTTCTCAGACTTCGTTCGAACTGAAAGCATTCAGGAAATCTGGCTTGCGCTCCCACTGTCGGAAGAAAGCATGATTTCGCGCTGCTTGCAGGAATTCCGTGACGACCTGGTCAACATTCGCTTCCTTCCAGACGTAAGTAGCCTGGCCCTGTTCGACAGCAGCGTTATTGACCTGATCGGCGTGCCGGCTATCAATCTCGTTGCGTCGCCTTTGTCGTCGCATGCGTTATTAAAGAAAGAGATTTTCGATCGGCTATTTGCAATCGCGGCGTTGTTCTGCGTGGCACCCCTTATGGTTTCCGTTGCGGTCGCGGTCAAGCTGTCGTCACCCGGACCGGTCTTTTTCGCACAAAAGAGAAAGGGAGCCGACGGGCAGGTCTTCAGGATCTACAAGTTTCGGACGATGCGCATGCACGCCTCCGAGCCCGGCGTCGTCAAGCAGGCGTCACGCAACGACCCACGGATCACGCCAGTAGGGGCCTTCTTGCGGCGCACGAGTCTGGACGAATTGCCCCAATTCCTGAACGTGCTAAGGGGCGATATGTCGATAGTCGGGCCGCGTCCGCATGCCATTGAACACGACGAACTCTATCGGACGATTGTAGATGGATACATCCACCGGTACCGGATCAAACCCGGGATCACCGGATGGGCACAAGTGAACGGCTACCGCGGAGAAACAGACCGCGTCGAAAAAATGCAAAAGCGAGTCGAGCATGACCTGTACTACCTGCGGAATTGGTCCTTCGGGCTAGACATGAAAATTGTTTTGGCTACGGTAGTACGTGGATTTACGCATAGAAACGCGTACTAGGGCTGCTTGAACCGATTCCGGCGCAGCAATAACTAGAACAATGGCTAGCACGTCTCTCTAACGAAGTTAGTTGCTACATCGACGACTCCAGCCAGCTCGCCAAAAAATTGAACAATACGAGGATTCATTCTATGGGCCATTCGAAGAGAACTTTTGAATACGGCGTCTGGCGTCAATATCGTCGGCGTTTACGCAGAGCTTTATGCGTCGCATTCTGTTACGGACTCGTGGCATGCGCAGCCGCGCCCGGCATGCGGATGCCTACATCAGCAAGCTTGCCAACGGGAAACAGCAATGCACAAGGTCAGCAAGCGGATCTGCAGATTCCGATCGTCGACATCAACACGGCATTGATCAAGAAGCTGCGCGATGCCTCGGATCAGACGAGCACGGATCAGACCCGCGAATTGTCGGGACAAACTGGCCCCTACACGCTCGGCGTGGGAGATGTACTGCAGATCACCGTCTGGGACCATCCCGAATTGGCAGCCGCATTGGGCAACCAGAACCAGAACAATTCAAGACCTTTCGATCCGGCCCAAGGCTTTGTGATCGACAACGGCGGAAACATACAGTTTCCGTACGCAGGCTCAATCCACGTGGCTGGTCTTCGCGTCGAACAGGCTCAACAAGCGGTCTATGCGGAGCTGTCGAAAATCTTCATCAAGCCGCAGCTCACCGTTCGAGTCACATCATTTCGCGCCAAGCAGATTTACGTGGATGGCGAAGTCAGAACCCCTGGCGCTGTGCCAGTCAACGACATTCCGTTGACACTCTATGAAGCGATCAACCGCGCCGGTGGCTTTAGTCCGGCCGCTGATCAAAGCCGGATGATCCTGGTACGCAACGGCGTTTCTTATCGCCTCAACCTCTCCAAAATGCTCGAGAGCGACCAAAACCCATCCGGGATCATGCTTAAGAACGGCGACCTGCTGAGAGTCGTATCGCGCGACGACAACGGCGTATTTGTCATGGGCGAAGTTAATAAGCCCGTAACAGCACTGCCAATGAAGAGCGGCAAGCTCACATTGAGCGATGCTCTCTCGCAAGCCGGCAGCCTGAATACCGCCAGCGCGGACGCGGCACAACTCTACGTGATACGTGGGTCGACAGACTCGCAGGCAGAGGTTTTCCATCTCGACGCGCACTCCCCGGTATCGATGATCCTGGCGAATCAATTCGAACTGCAACCGAAAGATGTGGTGTACGTCGACGGCAACGGCCTCGTGCGTTTTAGCCGCGTGCTGAGTCTGCTTCTCCCAGCCATCAATGCGGGTCTAACTACAGCGATTGTGACCAAATGATCAATACGGTACTCATAGTCTGCGAGGGTAACCTCTGTCGCAGTCCGATGGCGCAAGGGCTTTTACAGCGGGAACTGTCCGACATCGAAGTGACGTCAGCCGGTCTTTCCGCCGCCAAAGGTGCACCGATGGACCGCTTCGCGCGCGAGATGCTAGCGGACCGGGGGATCGATATGTCGTCACACGTAGCCAGACGTCTCAACGAGCGAGTGTGTGGCGCGGCGGACCTGATTCTTGTCATGGAGTTGGCTCAGAAGCAGGCAATCGAAAAGTTCTATCCGACTGCACGCGGTCGGGTCTATCGACTGGCAGATGCCGATCACGTCGATGTGCCAGATCCGTTTGGCCGATCCGCGCGCATCTACGATCAGGCTATGACCTTGATTGAACGCGGCGTGCTGGATTGGACAAGACGCATTGTGGATCTGTCCCGGGGCTTGCGTGCATAGCACGATGAGCCGGTGCATCGCGCCAATAAACCGCTGAAATACGAGCCTACAAAAAAATGAAAAATCAATTTTCCCGTGACGAGGACGAAATTGACATCCGTGCACTCATAGATGTCATTTTCAAGAATAAGAAGCTGATCATTGCGGTCACTATCGTGTGCACGCTCATCGGGGTCATGTACGCATTCCTGGCAACGCCGATTTACCGGGGTGATATAACGGTTCAGGTAGAAGACAACTCAGACCTTGCAGGCGCGGCAGCCGGCAACCTCATGAGCGGATTGACGTCCCTGTTCGACATCAAATCAACAGACGACGGCGAAATGCAAATCCTCGACTCGCGACTTGTCACCGCAAACATGGTCGACGAATTGCGCCTCTACATCGACGCCAGACCCAAATACTTTCCGTTGCTTGGGGCATTCATTGCGAAGCATCGGACTTCGCTATCTCAGCCGGGAATTCTCGGCGTAGGCGGCTATGCGTGGGGCTCGGAAAGCATAGTAGTCGACCAATTCGACGTGCCTGGTGAGTTTGAAGAAGATAAGTTCTCCGTCACCACGCTGGGCAACAACCGATATCGGCTCTCGGGCAGCGATCTCAACGCCGATGTCGTTGGTGTGGTCGGCGTTCCCTTGTTGGCGAACACCTCTTCCGGGCCGATCAAGCTGCTGGTGTCGCGGTTGAGCAGCAGAGAGAACGCACAATTCGAGTTGCGACGCTTTTCCCGAATTCAAGTCCTCGAACAGTTGCGAAAGGATCTGGTGATCACAGAGATGGGCAAGGATCAATCCGGCGTCATCGGCGTGACTTATGACGACCAGGACCCAGCCCGCGCAGCGGCAGTATTGAACAAGATCGCAGAAAACTACGTCGCGCAAAATGCCGACCGCAAGGCCGCGGCGGCGGAAAAGTCCCTCGTTTTCCTGAAAAGCCAACTTCCGGACGTAGAGCGCAGCCTGAGGCTGGCTGAAGACCGTCTCAATGCCTATCAGAACCGCCACAAAGTCGTCGATCTCAGCGAGCAGGCGAAGGCCGTGCTCGGCCAGGCCGTCGAGGCGCAGTCCAGCCTGTTCCAACTCGAGCAAAAACGTAAGGAACTTGCAACGATCTATAGCGCTCAATATCCCGCCGTGCTCGCACTGGATCAACAAATCGCCGCCGCGCGCGCGCATATCGACAATTTCAACGAGTCGATCCAGCGCCTTCCTGACGATCAGCAAAATATCGTCCGACTGAATCGCGACGTGACTGTTCAAACAAGCCTGTATGTCGGATTGCTCAATAGCGTTCAACAACTGCAACTTGCTACGGCAAGCAAGATTGGGAACGTCCGCGTAATCGATCACGCACTGGTCGCCGACAAACCGACAAAGCCGAAGAAAGCCCTCGTTATTGCATTGGCAGCCGTCATCGGGTTGTTTGGCGGAATCGGTTTCGCCTTGGCGCGTTCAACGCTGTTTGGCGGCCTGACTGACCCGATGGATATCGAACGTGATCTGTCTCTTGACGTCATTGCCACTATCCCGCTGAGCGATACCCAGCGTCAACTGACGCGAGTCAGGGAACGAGGCGGCCGTCGCGGTCCGTCGATTCTCGCACTGGCGCGCCCACAAGAACCCGCAGTCGAAGCCATTCGAAGCCTCTGCACCGCGTTGCAGTTCGCGCTGCTGGAGAACCCGAAGAATAACGTCATTTTAATGACTGGACCTTCCGTCGGTATTGGCAAGTCATTCACATCCGCAAACCTCGCGGCTCTGCTGGGAATGTCCAAGAAACGTGTGCTCTTGATGGATGTCGATCTTCGCCGGGGCCATCTGGCTGCTGAGTTCGATGTGTCCGGCAAAGTCGGACTCTCCAACGTGCTCCGGGATGACATGCCGCTGGAGGCGGCCATCATCAAAGATGTGTCTCCGAACGTGGACTTCCTCGCTACGGGTCCGTTGATGGCGCAGCCGGTCGAGTTACTGTCTTCGGGCGGCATCGCCAAAATTCTGGCAGACGTGTCCGGCCGATACGACATTGTCCTCCTGGATGCACCGCCGGTGCTTCCGGTCACAGATGCGACGGTCTTCGCGCCTTTCGCCGGAATTGTTCTTCTGGCGGCACGTTCGGGCATGACCAGCAGTGGCGAGCTTCTCGAATCCGCAAAACGAATCGAACGTGTCGGAGCAAAGATTACCGGCATCGTCTTCAACGGCTTCAAACCAAGCTTGCGCTCTGCACAGTACGGAGACTATGGCGGTTATGCGTATTTGAGTAACGCGTCGGACACGTGAAATGAGCGACCGGTTCACGATGGGACGCGCTAGAAAACTTTGCGGTAACAGCGCGACAAACAAGGGGAACGCTAACGTTTTATCCGTAACACCGGGCGTCGCGCAGACCGCGTAACAGTCCGCAGCTTTTCTCCATTAAAAAACTTATCAAGCGACGAGACCAACGCTATGTCATTCGATGTCGTTTCCATTATTGGACTGGGTTATATTGGTTTGCCCACCGCTGCGGCGTTTGCCGCGCGCCGAAAGAAGGTTATCGGCGTCGATGTATCGCAGCGCACGGTCGATACGATTAACAAAGGTGAGATTCATATCGTCGAACCAGAGTTGGACATGCTGGTTCACGCCGCGGTGACACAGGGATATTTGCGCGCAACACAGACGCCAGAGCCGGCCGATGCATTTCTTATCGCCGTTCCAACGCCGTTTTGTGACGGGAATAAGCCCGATCTGAGTTATATAGAAGCAGCAAGTCGCTCAATTGCTCCCGCACTCAAAAAGGGCGATATCGTCGTCCTCGAATCGACCTCACCTGTGGGAACGACCGAAAAGATGTCGGCGTGGCTGGCCGAGTGCCGTCCCGATCTGACCTTCCCTCAGCATTCCGGCGAGCAGTCCGACATACGCGTTGCTCACTGTCCGGAACGCGTACTCCCGGGACACGTCATCCGCGAACTCGTACAAAACGACCGTGTGATCGGCGGCATGACCCGTCGATGCGGCGAGTTGGCTCGCGAGCTTTATCAGATCTTCGTTCAGGGCGACTGTATCCTGACGGACGCGCGCACCGCCGAAATGTGCAAGCTTTCTGAAAACGCGTTTCGTGACGTCAACATTGCGTACGCGAATGAATTGTCGATGATCTGCGATCGGCTCGATATCAACGTGTGGGAACTCATCCGCCTCGCCAATCGCCACCCTCGCGTAAGTATTCTCCAGCCTGGGCCGGGTGTCGGCGGGCATTGCATCGCTGTCGACCCATGGTTCATCGTCGACTCGGCACCTGAAGAAGCCAAACTGATTCGGGCAGCCCGTGGCGTGAACGACGGCAAACCTCACTACGTTATCGATCAGACAAAGCGCTTGGCGGCGCGCTTCAAAACACCTGTGATTGCCTGTCTCGGACTCGCATTCAAGGCCAACATCGACGACTTGCGTGAAAGCCCGGCGATAGACATCGTCAGTCAACTCGCGGACGAGCATGTGGCGGACATCGTTGTTGTCGAACCCAACGTGTCGGTTCTTCCGGACGCGCTTCGCGGCAAAGTTGAGCTAACCAGCCTGGCGAGCGCAATTGAGGCAGCTGATATTGTTCTGTTGCTGGTCGATCACCGCGAGTTCAAGGACATTAACCGGCGCCGCTTGCAGTCGAAGCTTCTTGTGGATACACGGGGAATCTTCGCGTGATGAAGCAAGGAAACGCGAATGCGGTGCGCCGGCGTCTCAGGTTCGACGCGCTGGCCGGCGCCGTGTCCGTCGAACGCATCGAAGCCCTGATCTGTACCGGATCGCCAGGGCTTTACCGCGTGGTTGTTTTCTTCGCGGTTCAGCATGTCTATTCGCTTGCGGAGCTCGGACGCACTGCATCGAGCATGTCGATCGCGCAGATGGTTGCGTTCTTTACTGCAATTGGATGGGCGACATTGATACTGGTGCGTGTGCCTGCGGCCACGACCGAGCAAGGCGCGATCGCGGTATTTTATCGAGTCGCGACGATGAGTCTTGCCACGACTGTCTTGTGCACCCTTCTCGCACTGACCATCGCTTTCTTCAAAACAGTTCAGTTTGATCTGCCCGCATTCGTCGCGTTGCTGTGGGGTTGGACGGCTTACCAGATCGCGCGCCACTACTTTGTTGCTCTAAAACGCTTCCGCATCGCGATTGCCTTCGATATCGCACTGATCGCCAGTTCGGGGGGCATGCTCGCCCTTTGCCATCGTGGCGGACTGTCGGCCGACAACGCGGTGGCAATGGCACTTGGCGCAATTGCCATTGCGATGTTCGTCCGAATCGGTCGACCAGCGCTCGACGTGTTGCCAAAGAGACTGGACACCGAGGGACTCCAGTTCGGACTTACAAATTTCTTGTCCGGTGGAATTCAATTGGTCTTCGTGCCGGCGGCGACAATCATGTGTGGCGCCGCGTTTGCCGGGATGCTATCGCTACTTTCGTCAGTTACCGCGATCGGGATGCTACTGCCGCGCGCGATATCAATGACGCAGTTGGCAGATCTCGCCAAGCGCAAGGCAGCCTCGCTTTCTCTCGACGATTCGCTTCATACGATGAGCCGCAATATTGGTTGGTGTAACGGAGCGATGCTGGTTTTCAACGTCATTCTGGTTCTGCTGCTAGCCGCGAGGCCGGTACACGGTGCCGCGCATCAGTCGGGCATCATCGTTGCCGGCCTGTTGCTTGCAATCCAATGCGCGGTCGGCATGATGGGTATCGCAAACAGCAGCATCATGATGGTGTTCGAGCGAGGCGGCTCGGCGGCGAAAATAAACATCTTCACGACGTCGGCGTTCGCATTGCTCGCTGTTCCTTGCTATGCATACGGAGGCCAAAGCGGTCTCATGATGATTCTGTGTGCGGCGATAGCGGTCACAGTCTGGCGTAATTGGCTGATCAGATGCTGCGCCCGCCAGATTCATAGCCGATACGTCGATCTCTGCGGATCGGCCGCTGTTTCCGACGTGAAATGCCAAGTACAACCGCTAGCCTGTGGAGCGTCCCGATGAACGCTAGCATTGCGTTTGTGCCTTCCTATCGCGAATCGCAGCTGACCGGATGGCATTCCGTGGGCGCGTGGGCGATATCTTTCTCCTATCTGCTATTTTGCATCAGCGATACGCTTCTTTCACTTGAAATGGACGGGTCCCAGCTCGTCAAGCTCGGTGCATTTGTCTTGCTGGCCGTCGCGATTTTGCTTCGCCCGAGATTTCACAAGCTCATCGCATTGATCGTCCCTTTCATGTTGGCGCTCTATATAGCCATGTGGCGAGCATTCAACGTCAATGCGGGTGGGGAAGAGTTTTTGCGGTTTCTCGCACCCATGGCGATCACCGTCGCGATATTCGCGTACAGAAGCAAGCTTGCGCCGGTCCTCTTCATGTTCTTTGCCGTCGTATTGAGCAACGATTTATTTCAATGTTACTTTTACCTTGCTTATGGATTGAAACTTCCGCTGTTTTTGCCAGTTAAGTTTGATTCGGGTTTGTATCTGAGGGCACAAGGATGGATCGGATTCTTCTCAGAATTCAGTTTCATCAATTTCTGCGCGTTTCTTGTGTGCCGCCACTACCGGCCGACCCGGCGATCACAGCGAGCGGCGTGGATTTTTCTGACATTTGCCCTCCTGGGAGTCTCATTCAAAATCTTCGCTACGATCGCAATGTATTTCATCGTCGCGAGAAAGCTGACCGTACGCTCCTTCATCGCCGCGTTATCCGCGATTGGCCTCGTGCTGTTTGCTCTGATGGCGGGGCTGCTTGATTCGTTAATCAAGATCGCAATGACCAAGATCTCCTTCTACGTCGTAGCTGGGAATTCGGCGCGCGCGGAGTCGTATCGCGTCATGTTCCAGTCGCTGATGAAAGGGAACATTTTCGGTGAAGGGCTCGGCTCCTTTGGTGGACCAGCCTCCGTCAAGTACCACTCACCGCTTTACAGCATCTATCACTTCAACTGGTATGGGCTCGGAAATACCCTGACGACTACCGACACGTTCTATCCACATCTTTTTGTTGAACTTGGTGTATTGGGCGCCATCTTGTGGCTCGCATTTATGCTCCTGTATGGACAGGTTAGCAAGCGTCGACGTGTCTGGCTATTTTTGGTCGGTGCGTTTTGCTTCGACAACATCTTCTCAATGTCATTTGTTTCAGCATCCTACGTCTTCTCAGCGCTCATGCTCATGTATCTGTTTTCTGACAATGGGTCCCTGATCTCGCGACCCCCGTCGGCTGCGGGGAAACGTGCCGGAGCCATGCGATGAGCATTCGAGTATTGCAGGTAGGGCCGGGGCATGGGCAACAAGGAGGCATAGCGTCGGTACTTTCTCAGTTAGCCAGGAGTCGGGAGCAGTTCGGGCGCGCGGGCGTTGCCGTTTCGTTCTTCGAAACGCGCGGGTTTCGAAATCTGGGTGATCTGCTGGCGTTTGCCTTGATCGATATGCCGTCCTTTGTACGGGCCACCATCCGGGCTGACGTTGTGCATTTCCACGTCTCCGAACGCGGATCGTTCTATCGGAAGTTTGCGCTCTTCGTTGTCGCGAGACTCCTCGGAAAACGCACTGTATTTCAGCTACATTCCGGGAATTTCGAACGCTTCATCCAAGATGCCGACAGGGTGACGCGCCTACTGGCGGGATTGTTCATTGATAAGACCGACTGCGTTATCGCCGTTTCAACGCCTATAGCAAAGTGCCTTCAACATTGGCGTCGAACCGATGCAGTCCAGGTCGTTGGGAATATGGCGCTCGATGCAGAGCACGGCGCGCCAACGGCTACTCCCCTTGCTTGTTCGAGGCCGTACATTGCATTTGCCGGGCGCTTGAGCGAAGCGAAGGGACTCGATGAACTAATTCGAGCAGTCGCTGACCTGGTCCGCAGAGGGCGGGATATCGAAGTCCGGGTGGCTGGAACCGGTGACATGCTGCGCTGGCAGCGCATCGCTGCGGCGCACGGACTCGATGAGCGGGTAGTCTTCGAAGGATGGCTCGATGGCAATGCAAAGTTGGCGTTTTATCGCGGAGCACGTCTATTCTGTATGCCAAGCCATTTCGAATCGTTCGGCATTGCCACACTCGAAGCAATGTTCTGTGGTCTGCCGGTCGTGGGCACACGTCTCGGCGGATTTCTCGATCTCGTTGAAGACGGTGTCAGCGGATATCTGGTCGACGGGCACGATTCGCGTGGGCTAGCGGAGGCGATATGCAAACTGGTCGATGATCCGGAACATGCAATGCGTATGGGTTGCGTAGGACTGGTTCGCGCTCAAACCTGCTTTCGGGCCGCATCGATCGTTGATCGATATGTTGATTGCTATAGGCGGGTCGATACACGCGGGAGGAGCGAACGATGAATCCAAGACGCTACGTCACAGCCGTCACGCTAACGTTCTTTGCAACCTGCTCGATCGCTCAAACGGTTGACGATCCAGTGCGACAGCTTGCCGGCTTTCAAACGCTGTTTGCCACGAATTGGACGCACGGCTTCGATCCTACGGTCGACATTCAAAGCCCCGATACTCGTGACCTCATGGTAGTCAAAGATCCGTTATCTCCAGATCGGCATGCAGTCAAAGTCAACATCCGGCGCAGCGAGGATTTCTCTCACGTCGCCAATGGCACGCCACGCGGCGAATTGGTGTTCGCACGGGCCGCGAAAATTGCTTCTGGGCACGAGTACCGTATTGAATGGTCGACGCTGCTACCGGCCGACTTTGTGTTCGACGATGAACAGATGCAAATCATAATGCAGGTCCACCAAACGGACACGTGGGTCGGTTCGCCACCGCTCATGTTGCAACTGCAAGGGGGCGATTACCTGTTCTCAGAACGCGGTGGGACTGACACCAAGCACGGTCATGACATTCTTCTGCCAGACGCGAGCGCGGACCGCGGGAAATGGGTTCATTGGATTCTGCGTTATCAACCCGACGCGACTGGCAAGCGTGCAGTGACGGATTTATGGAAAAACGGGGTGCCCGTATTCGCTTCCCGCGGTTTCCCGAATGCGTATCCTCACGAACGCCACGCCTATTTGAAGCTTGGAGTCTATAAGCCAAGCTGGCAAAATTTTCAATCTCGGACTAGTGAGACTGGATTGTTTTATGGACCTGTCTCTATCTCGGAGCGCGCGGAGGGCGGCGAATGACTATCCATCTCGACGCCGGCCCGCTCGCCGACGCGCTGGTTATGCAATGCCGTTCAACCGGCTACGCCGGCTACGACCCTTTTGACGGCCTCAATAGCGTATTGTTCGAGAAGCTAGGACTTGGCTGTCTGCCGTTCGCAAAGATTGCGTGGCTACAGCTTCACAAACGCAGCCTCGCAAACTTGCGCCCACTTGTCGGCGTTGCGCGCCGCCGCAACCCCAAAGGCATCGCATTGATCATCCTTGGACTTCTTGAACGTGAACGAAGGGTGGGCGACGGATGGTCAATTGAAGAAGCTGTTGGGCTCGCGGATTGGCTGCTGGACCAGCGTTGCGATCGGAAGAAATGGACGCACAGCGCCTGGGGTTACCACTTTGACTGGGCCGCGCGCGCTTTCTTCGTGCCTCGCGGCACGCCCAATGCAATCACGACATGTTACATAGCCCGGGCACTGACCGCACTCGGAGATGAGACCGGTGAGCGGCGATTTACAGATGCGGCGACAGACGCCGGATTCTTTATCGATTCACTCTACCGGGAGGGGGATGGCTATTACGCATACATCCCCGGTGAATCCGCCTTCGTACACAACGCAAACTTGTGGGCGGCTGCGGTTGTCGGCGAAACCGCGAGTCGCGTGGGTAATGGTGCGCTGATGCAGCGCGCGCTCGGCGCTGCCCGCCGCTCAGTAGCAATGCAACGTGAGGACGGCGCGTGGCGCTACGGCACTCGCGACCATCACTCTTTCGTGGATGGCTTTCACACCGGCTACAACCTCGAAGCACTGTCGGCACTACAACGATCGGCCGGAACTGATGAGTTTAGCGACGCCATCGGTCGCGGAATGGCCTACTACCGACAGAATTTCTTTTTGCCAGATGGCACTGTTAAATACTACGACAACGCTATCTGGCCGCTCGATACGCATTCGGTAGCTCAGGCATTGCTTACGCTGCTGAACGTTGGCGCGTCCGATGAAGATCACAGGTTGGCGGATCGAGTTTTCAAGCGAGCGCTCAACACGCTCTACATGCCGCGTGAGCGCCGTTTCATGTACCAGAGAGGAAGACTGACAAAGAATCGAATCAACTATTTACGATGGACGCAGGCGTGGGCCTTCTACGCCATCGGCGCCTACGCAAACAGCGCCCGATTCAAGTGAGAGAAATAAAAAGATCAATTAATACTAGGGGAAGACAGTGAAACGAATCGAGCTATTTGGATGCCCGATGGACATTGCCACCATGCAGGAGACAGTAAACATCATTGGCGATCGCATTGAGGCCCGGCAGTTTACGCAGCACGTTGTGGTTAATGTTGCGAAGCTCGTCAACATGCAGACAGACAGCGTACTTTATTCATCGGTCCGTGCTTGCGACATTGTAAACATCGACGGCATGGGTGTAGTTTGGGGCGCACGCCTGCTGGGTCACGCCGTGCCGGAACGAGTAGCGGGAGTCGATCTCTTCGACCGTCTCTTGCAGATGGCGGCGGCACGCGAGCTGCCCGTATTCCTCCTTGGCGCAACTGATGAGGTGGTGGCACGGACTGCGGCGGTCGTGACGCTGCGACACCCCGAACTGAGAATCGCTGGCTACCATCACGGGTACTTCTGGGATGACGAAGAGGGTATGGTCGAGACGATTCGGAAATCTGGCGCCAAACTCCTCTTCGTCGCGATCACATCGCCGAAGAAAGAGAGCTTTATCAATCGATGGCAAGATCGTCTCGGCGTCGACTTCGTAATGGGTGTCGGCGGCACTTTCGACGTCGTCGCGGGCAAAGTACGCCGGGCTCCGCAGTGGATGCAACGGCACGGTCTGGAATGGGCTTACCGGGTCATTCAGGAGCCAAGGCGTATGTGGAAGCGCTATTTCGTCACCAACAACAGGTTCGCGGTGATGTTGTTGAGGGCACGACTCGCCTCCGCGTTCAAGCGGATGGCAGGCGAACACTGACACTCACCATGGAATGTGGCCGCAGCGCTCCTAGTGAGCGCTGTTTTAAACGCACCCGCAGATCGACTAAGTGGCAAGCCAATCTCTTCGAAGCGAAACCAAGGAGTGGTGCCGTCGGACAGCCACTTGTTTTGCAGACGCCACCGCGGCTAACCTTCTGGGCATCTAGAAGCAGTTCGTACCGTAACTCGGTCCGTCACGCCTCCCACCTTAGCTCCAACACCCGCGCCAACCCCACCTTCGGACGCCCGAACAACACCCCCTGCACGAGCGCTTCCGGCCATCGGCACAGCCACCGAAACTGTTCTTGTGTATCGACGCCGCTCACCACCACTCGCAGATCGAGCGCGTGCAGCAGGTCCATGATCGCGGTCATCACCGCGGCGCCACGCTTGTCGCCCGGAACTGCCGGCATCAACTCGCGCGCGACAACGACGGTGTCGACATCGAGCGACCCGAGCGAGGCCAGCGACGACGCGCCATTACCCCACTTGCCTATCGAAAGACCAATACCTGCTGCGCGAAGACCCTCGGTCAACGTACGCAAAGACAATAGCTTTGCTGCTTCTACGCTATCGGTAACTTCAATTTCAAGCAGAGACGCCGGCACGCCATACGAACCGGCCACTCGCACAAGTTCTTCTGCGAACGAATCGAGCAACGCCACTTGAGCGGGCACCGTAATCGCAATGGGCTGCAACGGCAACTTCGCGCGGAGAGCGTCGCGCAATTCACGGCAAACGCTGTCCACGACGAATGAAACCATCTCGCGCGCAACTATCGGATGGTCGAGCGGCATCATAAAAATGCCCGGCAACAGCAAGCCGTAATCCGGATGCATCCATCGAACTTGCGCTTCAAGGCGCGCCAATACGCCACTCGCGGCGCGATACGCGCCTTGAAACACAAGATGGAATTCGCCCGCATGCAGTCCATCGCAAACACGGCGTTCGAGTTCGCTCAGGCGCAAGGAAGCATCGCCGGAAGTCTCCGCGTCATTCTGCGCAACAAAGTCGACGCGTGAGTCCAACGCGTTTGCAAGCGATTTGGGTTGTGCATAGTCGAGCGTGTACATGGCGGACATGATATTCAAACCCCGCCAACGTATGCACATGTCATGCCATGTACACCGCTCAATGCATAAAGAGAGTGGATTAAAGATGAGAGAACCACGCCGCACGGGCATTCTCGATAAAAAGAATGAACCGCGCGGAGGCGCGAATTGCGTTGCCAAACGTTTGCGCGAATGCGAGCGTAACGTAGCATTCCACGTGACGTTACGCTGCTTCGCTCGCCACGCAATTGCGCGCGAAGACGTCCAGCAGGAAAATTTGACCGAGCGGAATAGATTGACTAGTATCAATGCCAACCGCAGCACGTAAAGACTACCAACACCCACACAGTACTCAGACCAGATCGATGCTAGAAATCCCGCTTTCAGACGCCGATTGGGCCCGCGTCCAAAGTCTTTTCCCCGTGCTTTCGTCAACACGCGGACGGCCTCGCCGCAGCGATCGCGACATCCTCAACGCGATACTCTGGCTGCAGCAACGAGAAGAAAAATGGCACAGACTTCCAGCGACTTTCCCGCCGCAGCAGACTTGCTATCTTCGGTACATGGCGTGGAAGAAGACGGGCGTGCTGGAACTGGTGAACGAGCGCCTTCCTCTGCATGACCCGGAGATTTCGAACGTTTGATTAATACGGTTTAATTCGTTCGAGTCCCGTAACGACGGGTAAGTGCCGCGCTTTCTAACGGCCCAACTCCACAATCACGCAGCATTCCCGCATCAGACTTTACCGCTCATGCGATCCATGACCGCCATGAGATCGGCGAGCGACTGTTTGCATTCCACTGCACTCGGCGCACTCGCACGCAACGCGCTCAGCGCGCGATCGATTGCTTTATCGACCTTATGCCAGTCCGCGCCGGCGCGCGGCTTCAGCGACGGCTCGGCGTCGTCCCACGCGAGTTCGAGGTTCTTGATGCGCGCCTTGCAGCCGGCGTAATAGATCGAACTCACCAGAACAATCAGCGTACCGAATGCAATCGCGCCGATGACAAAGCCAAGTCCCAGCGCTTCGGTTGCGAGATCGCCGGCCGCTGTGCGCGACGCGAACGCAGCAAACACCGCAGCCCAATAAAAAAGCTTTCTGCGTGTCGTATAAATGGTGTGAATGGAGAGCGTTCGTTCGCTGATATACCAGAGCGCGAAAACCAGAATGAGAGCCAGAGCGAATACGGCCGTGCCGGCGTAGAGACTGACACCGGGTTTGTCCGTTAGCGCGTCGGTGATCTGCGTGCCGACTATGCAATGGATAAGCTTAGGGAAGCCTTACGTGAGTTGCCTGCGGAAACGAAACCGCCGCACGACATCGGCGGCGGTTATCGGAAACAACCCTTAGAAACGCGTGCGAATGCCCGTCGTCAGTTCCAACTGGTTCTTCGCGCCAAACGTCGACGCGATGACATAGCCCCGGTGCAGCTTCATGTAGTCGCCGGCCACGTACACTTCCGTGCGCTTGGAAAAATGATAGAACACTGAGCCGTACAACGTTTCCTTATAGCCGCTGCCGGTTCCCGTATCCGGATTGAAGCCGAGGTTGGCATTGGCGATGCTGCCATTGTCGTCGAATGCGGCGTTCGAGGCATGCATCTGCTGATAGCCGATTTCGTAGTCGAGCGGCCCCTTCGGCGCCAGCCTGAAAGAGACCGTCCACGCATTGTCACGGCGTTCGCCCAGCGCACCTTGATCGCCGGAGTAATGGAAATAGCCGGCGTTCACGCGAAAGATGCTGTACGTGTAGTTGCCGCCAATCGAGTACGCCTTGTTGGTGAAGCCGTTGTTGTTCACGTGGTTGTAGAACGCGGACACGTTGAACGGACCGCCGTTATAGCCCAGCGCGCCGGTGTAGGTCGCGTTGTTGCCAAAGCTCGTCTTGTTGCCGAACGCGTATCCGGCCGCTGCAAAAAGCCCGTTGTAGAAGAGCTTCTTCCAGACGAGGCCGTTTTCGTAACGCGTGCCGGTCGCACTGCCCGCGTAGAAAATCATTTGTTTGAAGTTGTTGGTATTGGTCCAACCGCCTTCTTCCGTGTTCAGCGAAGCGCTGGTGTACGGGTCACCGTAAATCGCCGCGGCGTCGCGCGCCACCGTGTTCTGGAACCCGGCCGTGAACTTGCCGAACGTGTCGCTCTCCACGCCCACCCAGGCATCGCGGTCGAAGAGCTGACCGGGATCTTCCATCGCGCCGTCGCTCACGCGATATTCCGCTTCGAGCTTGAAGATCGCCCGGAGGCCGCCGCCCAGATCTTCCGCGCCTTTCATACCGAACCGGCTCCCGCTGAACCACGGCTCGCCGTTGATACCCATAGAAACTACATGCTTGCCGTCTGCATTAGCATTGGTCTGATAGGACACCGCGCTCAGATCCATCAAGCCGTAAAGCTGAACGTTCGATTGCGCATGAGCGCTCCCCATTGCCAATGCGCCAGCGCTTGCCACCAGCAACAACCTGGACTTTTTCATCGATGTCTCCTCCGAACCTGCTGCGTTGAATTGATCTGATTTCCACTTGAGTAGCAGAACCGAGGATAGTCAGACCAACCCTTCACGCCTCTTTCGCGGGCACGCGGCAAACGTCGGTGAAAACACTAAACGCAATGGGATTGACAACGTACGGTCAGGCGATTCGATTCGCCCTTGAGCCACTACAATGCGGCAGCAAACGCTTCGCGAGGCTCTGCTTCACGCAGGATGTAGCCGAGTCCGCGCAACGTCATGATCTTCGCGCTCGACGCCGCGAGATGTTTGCGCAGACGGTGGATATAGATATCGATTGCGTCCGCGCTGGGTTCGTCGTCGAGCGTGAAGACTTTGTCCATCAGCGTCGACTTGGAGACTGTCTTGCCCTGTTTCAGCATCAGCGTCTCGAGAATGGCATGTTCGCGGCGGCGCAATGGCAAAGGCTCGCTTTGCAGCATGAATTCACGCGAGTCGAACAGATAACGCAAGTCGCCGCACTCGATCGACTGGCCTTTGTCGCCGGCTGCCTGTCGGCGGATCAACGCTTTGATGCGCGCTACGAGTTCGCGTGCGTCGAAGGGCTTGACGACGTAGTCGTCGGCGCCGGCGGAGAAGCAGGCCACCTTGTCGTCGGTCGAGCCATTCGCGGTGAGCATCAGCACCGGCACATTGTCGCGTTTGCGGCGCAATCGCGCGAGCACGTCCTTGCCGCCGATGCCGGGCAAGCGCAAATCGAGCAACACTGCGTCGTAGCATTGCAGGCCAAGCAGCGTCTCGGCCTGTTCGCCGTTCTGTGCCCAGTCGATCACAAAGTGCTCCACCTGCATCAGGTTCATCACCCACCGCGCAAGGTCCGCATCGTCTTCTACGAGCAGCAGTTTCATCGCTCTTCCTTTGTTTAGTCGCGCATCATGTCGCGGCGGTCCAGATTCGCATTCCCACCGTGGCGACGAACCCAATACCATCCTCGCCGGATTCGAGCGTGACGGTACCGCCCTGCCGATGAGCAATCTCGCGCACAATCGGCAGGCCGAGGCCAGTGCCGTCTGCATGACTCGACGCGCGATAGAAGCGTTCGAACACTCGCGCCCGCGCATCGGGCTTGATACCCGGTCCATTGTCGATCACACGCACGATGGCGATGTCATTAAGACGGGTGGTCTGCACGGTGACGCGACCGCCAGCCTGGGTATAACGCAGCGCGTTGTCGACAAGATTGGTGACGAGCGCCGCGGTCAACGCCTCGTCGCCGGTCACGACCATTCCGTCTTCCAGTTCGGCACCCAGATCGATTTCACGAGACTGCGCGAATGCGATCAACTCCTCCAGCACACCCGCGATCAATGCACTGAGATCGACGCGTTCGCAGGCACTGACGGGCGCGGCGGACTCCGCCTGCGCGAGCAGCAGAAGTTTGTCGGTCAAGGTGGTCAACTTGCGGCTGCTCTTGTGCATGCCTGCCAACGCTTCGGCGAGCGGTGCGTCGCGGTTTTCCCGTTGCCTCGCAAACTGGATTTGCGCGACCAGCAGCGTGAGCGGCGTGCGCATCTGATGCGCGGCATCGGAAATGAATTGCCGCTGAGTCGCTGCCTGCTGACCCATCCGCGCGATGCACTGGTTGATTGCATCGACGATCGGTCTCAGTTCGACATGCAAGCGCGCCACACGTATTGGCTGTAGCTGCGACGGATTACGATCGGCGACGTCGTCTTTCACTTTCATCAGGGGACGCAGCTCGAATGTCAATCCGAGGTACACGAACACCATCGCGAGCACGAGCGTGAGAACCTCGCCGAATAGTTGCGGACGCAGCAGGCGCCACACCATCGCATCTCGCGAGCCCTCGGTTTTCGCAACCGCGACGATGACTTCTTCCGTGCGTCCGGTGTCGTAAAGCTGCCGGACGTAGGCGACTGCGCGCACGGCGCGGCCGTCCTCAAGACGGGTCATGTAGAGCGTTGGTTTGTCACCGGTTTGCGGCGGCAATGGCAACTCCAGACTGCCCTCCACAAGGCGGTGGCCGCTTGCCTCAACGCGATAGAACACGCTGTCCTGTTCCGGCGATTCGAACAGTTCAAGCGCAGCCGGCGGAATCTGGATCGAGACATTGCCGTTATCCCAATCGATATCCTCGCCGATGATGCGCATCGACGAGAGCAACGCATTGTCCTGCACGAGGTCCGCCGTGGTCTGCGCGTTGCGATACGAAATCACGCCGGAAATGGAAACGAACGCCGCCAGTGGCAGCAGTAGCCACCACAGCAAGCGTCCGCGCAAGCTGCCTGAGAACACGATGCGTCGTCCCTCTCTAAAAGATGCCGGCGTGCCTCGTCGAAAGAGAAGCGGCCGGCTTCCGTACT
Source organism: Paraburkholderia phytofirmans PsJN (assembly GCF_000020125.1). Taxonomy (NCBI): domain Bacteria; kingdom Pseudomonadati; phylum Pseudomonadota; class Betaproteobacteria; order Burkholderiales; family Burkholderiaceae; genus Paraburkholderia; species Paraburkholderia phytofirmans. The sequence continues at coordinate 54,417 of NC_010676.1, read as the reverse complement.
ACGGTTTCACTTCATTGACGAACTGATTGGTGAAGGTTCTCGACAGATCGATATGACGACCCTTCACCGAAGGGTTGAAACCCGCCAGCACCTTGAGCACCGTTTCCGGCCCGTCGGCGGGCATCTTGCCGTCGGCGGTGAACATCGGCAGCGAGGCCTTCAACGCGCTCACATAAAGCGCCTCGTCATTGCCGATGTAGTCTTTCGGCATCTGCGCGGCGATCTCTTCGGCGCTATGTGTATTCAGATATCGCAACGTCTTCACCAATGCGCGCGCCAGTTTGGCCGCCTCTTGCGGGTGCGTGTCGAGCCACGCGCTCTGCACATACAGGCTTGAGGCCGGATAAGTTCCACCGAGCGCGGCGCGTGTACCTTCGACATTACGCATGTCCACCAGTACCCTGGCGTCGCCGGATTTCAGCAGTTGCGAGACAGTCGGCTCGGTAGTCATGCCCGCATCGATACGCCCTTGCCGGATCGCCGCGATAAAGCTGTTGTCCGCGCCCACCGGCAGCACCGTGTACTGTGAACGCGGCACGCCTTTGAGGCTGGCGAGGTACTGCGTGAGAAAGTTGGTCGAAGAACCGAGCCCCGTCACGCCGAGCGTTTTACCCTTCACGTCGGCCATGCTTCTGATCGAACCGGCCGCCCTGGCCGCGACCATCTCCACTTCGCCGGGCACCTGGCCAAACACGACGATCGCCTTGATTTCCTTACCCTTGGCTTGCAGATCGATCGCGTGATCGTAGAAGCCGACTACGGCCTGCACGCCGCCCGCGAGCAGTTCGTTTTCCGCATCGACGCCCGCCGGCTGCGATTGCAGTTCGACGTCGAGTCCTTCCGCCTTGAAGTACCCAAGCTGTTCGGTCAGGCGTGCGGGCAGATAGATGAGCTTGGTAATACCGCCCACCATGATGACGATTTTTTCGGGCGAGTCGGCCCGCGCGGGGGCAGCCGGCTGCGCGAGCAGGAAGATCGTGAGCGACGCCGCGACGGCGGCATGGAGGGCGCGCGCAACGCGCGTCACAGCATGAGGCATGGTGACGATGTCTCCGTTGTTTTTCCGCATTCGCGGTCGGCGCCTGAAGGATCGCCTGCAAAAATTCTAGGCGCGCGAATCCTTCTCAAAGCTTTCGCCAACGCCTTTGCGGTCCTGATCGCGGGTTTGTCCTGAGTCGCGATGAAACAGCGGCTTCAACCGGCCTTAAAACGCTCTGCCGCGGCTCGCGGAAACACCACGCTGATGTGGACGCCCTTGCCGCCATCGCCCGGCTTGAGCGCGATCTCGCCGTGATGGGCGTCCGCGATTTCACGCACGATGGCGAGGCCCAAGCCGGTGCCCTCCGTATCCGCCGACGCCCGGAAGAACGGCTCGAACACGCGGCCGCGCGACTCGGCCGGGATGCCGGGACCATCGTCCAGCACGCTCACGGTGACCGTATCGGCGTCGGCGCTCACGCCCACGGTGACGTGACCGCCGCTGCCCGTATAGCGGATCGCGTTCTCAGCGAGATTGGCAATCAACGCCTGCAATAGCCCGCGGTGCCCCGCCACCGGCGCGGCACCGTTCAGCTCGGCGCCGAGATCGATGTCTCTGGCCTGCGCGAGCAACGCGAGGTCCTCCACGACTTCCAATGCGAGCGGCACCAGGTCCACCGTTTCCACGGCGAGTTGTTTGTTGTCGGCGGCCTCGGCTTGCGCGAGCAGAAGCAGCTTGTTCGTGAGACCCACCATAGAGCGATTACTGCGATGCATGGCGGCCAGTGCTTCGTCGAGCGCCGGGTTCAAGCCGTCCTGTTGCCGCGCGAACTGCAATTGCGTGCCGAGCAAAGTGAGCGGCGTGCGCAACTGATGCGCGGCGTCGGCGATAAAGCGGCGTTGCGCTGCCACCTGCACGCCGAGCCGTGCGATGCATTGATTGATGGCTTCCACGATCGGCCGCAACTCGGTATGCAGACGCTCGACACGAATCGGCTCCAATTGCATCGGGTCGCGATCCGCGACCTCCTCTTTCACTTTCATCAGCGGCCGTAACTCGAACGTGAGGCCGATACACACCAACGCGACCGCCAACACGATCATCTCGATCTGCCGCACGAGTTGCGGTTGCCACAACTGCTGCGCCATGGCGTCACGCGAACGCACGGTTTTGCCGACCGTCACGCGCACGCGGCGCGTCGCACCGTTGTCGTACATGAGACGCACGAGGCCGACCGCCCGCACATCGTGGCCTTGCAAACGGGTGTCGTAGTGATCCGGCGTATCGGGTGTCTGCACCGGACGCGCCGGGAAATCGGGTATTCCGGCGAGCAGGCGTCCGTCGTCGACCTGCACGCTATAGAACACCTGATCGCGATAAGGCGACACGAATACTTCGAGCGCGGCGGGCGGCACATCCACGCGCAGGAAGCCGTCCACCCATTCCACTTCGCCCGCGATCATGCGCGCCGACGAAATCAACTGATTGTCCTGCACCAGATCCGCCGTGCGCCGCGCATTGTCGTATTCGGCCTTGCCGGTCACGAATACGTACAACGCGAGCGGCACCAGCAGCCACCACAACAGGCGCATGCGCAGACTATTGGTCATCTTCTTTCTTGCGCAGCAGATAACCGAGCCCGCGCAGCGTCACGATCGCCGCCGAACTGCCGTCGAGTTTCTTGCGCAGACGCGAAATGTAGATTTCGACGGCGTCTTCACTCGGCTCGTCGGCGAGCGTGAAGATCGCGTCGACCAGCGCCGGCTTCGTCACGGTTTTGCCCAGACGCAGGATCAACGTTTCGAGTACCGAGCGCTCGCGCGGCGTGACGTTCAGCGGCGCGCCCTTCAGCGTGAACTGCCGCGTGTCGATGTCGAACGTGAGATCGCCGCATACCACTTCACTCGCCTTGGAGGGCGACTGCCTGCGGATCGCCACCTTGATCCGCGCGATCAACTCGCGCACTTCGAACGGCTTGACCAGGTAATCGTCCGCGCCGGCGCCGAGCAACTCCACTTTTTCGTCGATCGAACCGCTCGCCGTCAGAATCAGCACCGGCGTCGCGTCGCCACGCTGACGCAGTCGCCGCAGCACGTTCTTGCCCGACAGCTTGGGCAGATTCAGGTCGAGCAGGATCACGTCGTAGTGATTGGTGCGCAGCAGCTGGTCGGCGGCGTCGCCGTCCTGCACGGTGTCGAGCGCGAACGCCTCCTGCTCCAGCATCTTCGCGAGCCAGTGCGCCAGCGTGGGGTTGTCTTCGATGAGCAGCAGCTTCATGGCGGGAACGGCAAAAGTCAGGCCGTCGATTGTGCCGTAAAACAAGGGCTTTGCGCGCGTGCCGTGTGGTGTGCGGGATACGTCGTGACGTTTTCGGCGGGGTCGCGGGAGCGTTGCGGGTTAACACCCATGATTTGGCCATCCCCCCGAAAGCTGCCAGAAGGTTTCCGATTTCTATAATCGCCGTCATTCACCCAGAAAGCGCCGCATGAAACACCCAGCGGCGACCAAACCTAAGGAGACTGCTTCATGCGTACCTTGCGCCAGATTGCCGCTGTGTCAGGTGTTGCGTTTACCCTTGCCGCCGCTTCGGCCGCCGCTCACGCGGAAAAGCTCACGATCATGGTGGGCGGCGCCACCAAGATCATCTATTTGCCCGCCAAGCTGACGGAGCAACTCGGCTACTTCAAGGACGAAGGCCTCGACGTCGAAATCCTCTCGCAGCCGGCCGGCGTCGATGCGGAAAACGAACTGCTCGCGGGAGCGGTGCAAGGCGTGGTGGGCTTCTACGACCACACCATCGACCTGCAAAGCAAGGGCAAGGAAGTCCAGGCGCTGGTGATCTTCGGCCAGGTGCCGGGTGAGGTCGAAATGGTCTCCACCAAGGCCGCGGATAGCTTCAAGAGCATGGCCGACTCGAAGGGCAAAACGCTCGGCGTGACCGGGCTCGGTTCGTCGACCAGCTTCCTCACGCAGTACCTCGCGCAACGTGCGGGCGTGCCGTCCACGCAATACACGCTGCTGCCGGTTGGCGCGGACAACAGCTTTATCGCGGCCATCAAGCAGAGCCGTATCGACGCGGGCATGACCACCGAGCCGACCGTCTCGCAGTTGCTGAAGACCGGCGACGCCAAGGTGCTGGTCGACATGCGCACGCTGGAAGGCACGCGCGCCGCGCTCGGCGGCACCTATCCGGCTTCGAGCTTCTACGTTCAGCGCGCGTGGGCGGAATCGCACAAGGACGACGCCGCGAAGCTCTCGCACGCTTTCGCAAAGACGCTGAACTTCATCGCGACGCATAGCGCCGAAGAGATCGCCGCGAAGATGCCGAAGGACTACTACGGCAACAACAAAGACCTGTACGTCGGCGCGCTGAAGGCGTCGCTGCCCATGTTCACGAAGGACGGCAAGATGCCCGCCGACGGCCCGGATACCGTGCTGAAAGTGCTGTCGGCGTTCAATCCTTCGGTGAAGGGTAAGCATATCGACCTCGCCAAGACGTACACCAACGACTACGTGTCGGCACCGGTCAAAACGGCCGCGAAGTAACGCCCTTATCACTATCACGAGAACAGCGAGGCCCCAGCCGATGAATCAACCTTTGTCACGCGATACGCCAGCGATCGAAATGCGCAACGTCTCGTGCCGTTTCATTTCTCCTGATGGCAAGGCGACCATTGCGTTACGCGACTTCAGCATGTCGGTGGCGCGCGGCGAATTCGTCGCAGTGGTCGGGCCCACGGGTTGCGGCAAATCCACCACGCTCAGCATGATTACCGGCTTGCTGAAGCCCACCACGGGCGAAGTGCGCGTGATGGGCGCGCCGGTAGACGGCATCGATCCGCGTATCGGTTTCGTATTTCAGGCCGACGCCGTGTTCCCGTGGCGTTCGGTGCTCGACAACGTGGCGGCGGGTCCGCTGTATCGCGGACGTTCCAAATCCGCCGCGTACGACGAGGCCAACGAATGGCTGCGCCGTGTGGGCCTCGACAAATTCGGCAAGCACTATCCGCATCAACTGTCCGGCGGCATGAGAAAGCGCGTGGCGCTCGCGCAGACCTTCATCAACAAGCCGGAAATCCTGCTGATGGACGAGCCGTTCTCGGCGCTCGACATGCAAACCCGCACGCTGATGCAGGACGAACTGCTGCAACTGTGGGGCGGCGCGGGCTCGGTGGTATTCGTCACGCACGATCTCGAAGAAGCGATTGCGCTCGCCGACCGTGTATTCGTGCTGACCGCACGCCCGGCGACGCTGAAGAAAGTGTACGAAATCGATCTGCCGCGTCCGCGGGTCACCTCGGAGATTCGCTACGAGCCGCGTTTCATCGAAATTTCGCGCGACATCTGGCACGACCTGCGCGAAGAAGTGCAGATCGGTTAATCAAGGAACGGCAAATATGTCTACTACCCCTCAACAGATGATGCCCTCGGGCATCGACGCCGCATCGCTCGCCCATGTCGAACGTGTAGCGCAAAAACGCATCCGGCAGCGTCACGCGCTAGTGATCTCGCTGCGTATCGTCGTGCTGGTGGTCGTACTCGGCGGGTGGGAACTGTCCGCGCGCCTGAAGTGGATCGACCCGTTCTTCTTCTCGATGCCGAGCGCGATTTTCGACCAGATCATCGACTGGTTCGTGAACGGCACCTCGCAAGGTCCGCTGCTGACGCAAGTGTGGGTCACGCTCGAAGAAACCGGGCTCGGCTTCATTATCGGTTCGGTCGCCGGTGTGTTCTGCGGCATCGTGCTCGGGCGCAACAAGCTGCTCTCCGACGTCTTCAGTCTCTACATCAAAATCGCCAACTCGATTCCGCGTGTGGTGCTCGGTTCGGTGTTCGTGATTGCGCTGGGTTTGGGCATGGCGTCGAAGGTGGCGCTGGCGGTGGTGATGGTGTTCTTCGTCGTGTTCGCTAACGCTTTCCAGGGCGTGCGTGAAGCCGATCGCTTCATGATCGCGAATGCGCAGATTCTCGGCGCGTCGCGCCGTCAGGTGACAACCTCGGTGGTGATCCCGTCGGCATTGAGCTGGATTCTCGCGAGCTTGCACGTGAGCTTCGGATTCGCGCTGGTCGGTGCGGTGGTGGGCGAGTTCCTCGGCTCAAAGCAAGGTATCGGACTGTTGATCTCGACTGCGCAAGGCGCGTTTAACGCAAGCGGGGTGTTCGCCGCGATGATTGTGTTGGCCGTCGTCGCACTGGCAGCGGACTATCTGTTGACCGCGGTCGAACAGCGGCTGTTGAAGTGGCGGCCGACTGCGGTTTGAGCAAGCTCCATTAGCCGCGTAGCAGGTCACGTTGAAAAGAATGCCGTTCAGTCACAGACTGAACGGCATTTTCTTTTTCGGCCAAATGAAAGACACCAGTAAGGCCAAATTAACCCGGTTGGATTTTTTTAAACAACGAGCCCTCCGCGCATTCAGGATGGCTGATTAACACTTGAATTTGAATGCGACCCGTCCGTCTCCTTGACATGGTGGAGGCAAGTCCGACTCTCTGAATCGTCGCCGAACAATAAAGCCTCAGCGCGCACCTTTCCTTGCAATACGAAGTATTTCGATAACGCACCTCTCTGGTGCGCTGCGCGGAATTCGACAAGGAAGCCGGTGATTGTCTCCGCCCTGTGTCCCGCCTGATTGTCCGCATTTCTCGCGTGCAATCCTGGCGGAACTTCCGCAATGTGGTGCCGCGAGGGCGGCGCCAGGAGTTTGAAGGAGAGGGACATGAAGAAGGCTCTGATCATCGCAGGCGGATTGCTTTGCGCGTTCACATGGCAAGCGCACGCTCAGGACGCTGCCACGGAGAGTACGGCGCAAGCTCAGCCGGCAGCGGCCGACGCGGTGGGCGGCCAACCCTCCACAACATCGATGTCCGGCGGCCCGTTAAAAGCACAAGGACTCACGCGCGCGGACGTCTACCAGCAGCTCGTCCAATCGCAGAAAAGCGGCGAATCAGCGCGCTTGCAAGAGCTATTCAAGGGAGGCAACTGAACTGCGCCGTGGCACGGAAGCCGGCGCGTAGTCGAATAATTCTCTGCCGGTTTTTGTTGCATGCATGACGCCGTATTTGTCCCGTCGCCCGACAGGACAGATACGGTGTCCGATCGAAACACCTCATTTCCCGCCTTCTCCCCGCCGCCTGTCTCCCGCCGGCAAACTCACGCGCAACATTCGTTGGCCTCCACGCAACACAATTGCGCACTTGCCTGTACCGCAGTTCCCTACACGCCCGTCGTATAAGGCACTGTGCGCAATGGCACGGTCGATGCGTAATAGACGTCACCCAGTCGTGCTCTTACCAACATCCGTTGAAATCGAGGTGCGTCATGTCGAGTGTGCAGAGCCAACGTCGGCCAGTGAATTGGCAAAGCCGGCCTTTTTGCGCGGATGCCCGTTCAAAGCGTCGTATGGCAAAGCGCGACTTCCCGGCGGGATTCGTGCCGTTCGGGTTGCAGACCGCCGGCTTCATCGTACGAGGCCCGAAACAATTGTGGCCGTATGTTTTGCCGTGGGTGTTCGCGGTGCTCACCATAGGTTTTTTCTGCCTCGTCGTGCGCGGCGTACTCACGCGGCAATTGCTGGTGCCGCCCGTCGAAACGCCGCAGTCGCTGGTGGAACGCGGTTATACATCGAATTTTCTCGCGGAACGCATCATGTCTTCTATGCGAGCGATCGGTCAGGACGCCGAGTCGATTCCGCACGACACCCTGACGGACAACGACGCACAACCGGACATTCAGATCCCCGGTCAGGAGATGTCGTATGCAACCACCGTGCGCTTCATTAAAGGCGTCATCAAACGCACGGACGTGGCCGTTCATGTCGGCATCACGAAGGTTAACGACAGCGCGGACTCCTATGTGGCGCATGTGCAGATTGAAGGCGGTCCGTTTAATTCCCGCGAAAGCACGGTGTCGTTCGAAGGACGCGATCTGGAAAAGTTCGTGCACGACATTGCAGTCAAAGCCATGCGTCTTGCGGAGCCGAATATTCTCGCCAGTCATCTCTACTCGCAAGTGCAGAAAACCAAGTGTTCCCTCGCGCACTGCGACTACGGCGAGATCGTCGCGATCTACGACGAAGTGCTCGCACTGCCCGCCTCTGAGCAAGGCGAATGGGCGCTCGCCGGCAAAGCGTGGCTGCTTGCCAATCAGGGGCTGTCCAAAGAGGCCGAGCAGCAGACTCGCGAAGCGTTGACCGTGTACCAGCATTCAGCGGTGCTGCACGCAAGCCTTGGCATTGCACTCGAACAGCAGCATCGCATCGACGACGCACTCGATGCCTTGCGAGCCGGCGCACGCGAGAAATCGAAGACGGCGGAAAATCTGCGTCTTCTCGGCGACGTGCTATTGCATGCGAATCGCTATTCCGAAGCGCTCGATGCATTCAAGCAGGCCGACAAGATGAAGCCCGACTCGGTCGACAACCTGCACGATTGGGGCGAAGCGCTCGTCACCGTCGGCCGCTATGACGAAGCAATCGAAAAGCTCTCGCGCGCCGTCGCGCTACGCCCGGATCTCGCGCCCTCTTACGCGGAATGGGGCCGGGCACTGGATCGCAAAGGCGATCGGTCCGGCGCCTCGCGCAAATTCGCTCAGGCGTTGCAACTCGATGCGGGGACTTTGTCGGTGCGCGAGAGTCATCTGGCGCGGCTTGCCAGAGCGGCGCAGGGAGGCAACCGCCCAGACGCGTCGAAGCCCGATGACGGAGTCAGGCCCGTTTCGAATCCACCCGCCCCGCTTGCGTTGCAAACCGCGTAACGAATACCGGCCGTGCAGATAGCTTAGTCCCGCAGCACTTACCCGTTGCAGTAATACACCTGGTTGAAGAGGAGATGTTCGATGGACAATTTCGAAGATGCGTTCAGAGCTCTGATTGGCAGTGAAGGCGGTTACTCCTTCAATCCGCACGACCCTGGCGGTGAAACCATGTGGGGAGTCACGGCGCGCGTGGCACGCAGCGCGGGCTATGCCGGCGCCATGAAAGACCTGCCGCTGGATACCGCCAGACAGATCGCCAAACAGAAGTACTGGGACCCGCTGCATCTGGACGAACTCGACCCGCGCGTTGCCTTCCAGATCTTTGACGCCAATTACAACGGCGGCCTGGTGGTGTTGTGGATGCAAAAAGCTTCCGGTGCGAAAGAAGACGGCAAGTTCGGCCCGGACACACTCGATGCGGTGAAAAATGCGGACGCGCTGAAGTTTGTCATGCGCTTCGCCGCCTATCGCTTGCGTTACCTGCGCAACCTGCACGCATGGCCCAATTTCAGCCGTGGATGGACCGAAAGAATGGCCGCTAATCTTCTCCTGGGAGCAGCATGATGGACTGGTCTAAAGTAGCCTCGAACATCGGCAGCAGCGCACCGCTTCTCGCCGGCCTCGTGGGTGGTCCGATCGGCGTGGGCGTGACCGCCGCCGCCGCGATCATTTCGCATGCGCTCGGCACGCCGAGCGATCCGGGCGTCGTGGAACTTGCGTTGAACGATCCCAGCGCACTCGAGAAGGTGCGGCAAGCCGAGAGTGCGAACTCGTTGCAGTTGCAACAGTTGATGGTCACGGCCGCCCAGGCGAGCCTCGCGCATGAAAGCGATATGGCGCGCATCCAGGCCGCCGATCGGGCCGACGCGCGCGCAATGGGAATCAGCAATAAGGACTGGGTGCCCAAAGTCCTTGCGATGGCGGTCACCGCCGGCTTCTTCGGCATTCTGCTGCTCATGGCCTTCCAGCCGCTGCCGGGCACGAACAAGGATCTCGTCAACGTGATCGTCGGTGCTTTGGGTACGGCGTGGATCAGCATCATCGGCTATTACTTCGGCACGTCGGTGGGATCGATGCGAAAGACCGAACTGCTCGCCAAGCCCAGCGTGCCCATCACCCCGGACAGCGCGCTCACGCTACGCGAGCCAGCCACCGCTTCAGCGGCGCGGCCACAAGCGGCGCAGGCTCCGTCGCACAGCGAGGCATTCCAGCAATTTACACCGGGTGGACAAGGTCCGATTTTCTCGGGCAGTTGATGACGATTCGTTCACTGACGAGACGCAACACGCGACGAGACAACGGCTCGACGCGTGCTGCGCCGCGCGTATCTCGCCTCCGGAATCCGTTGTTTGTCTCAAATTCGGCAACAAACATTACCTTAAACGGTGGTTACTCTCTCCAGGTCGCAAAACTACAATGCAATCACTGAATACGAACAACAACGTTCGTAGCAAGATAAAAACCGAATTGGAGGTAGTTCATCATGAAATCGCTCATTCAAGCTGTTGTTATCGCTGCTGTGCTGGCCGCTCCTGTTGCTTCGTTTGCGCAGTCCAACCAGCCCGTGACCCGCGCCCAAGTGCGCGCCGAACTGATTCAACTCGAAAAAGCAGGCTATCAACCCGGCCTCGCCGATCCGTACTACCCAGCTGACATTCAGGCCGCACAAGCTCGCGTCGCTCGTGAAAACGGCACCGCACAGGCAGCGGAAAGTGGTTACGGTGGCACGGTGAGCGGCGCTTCTCAAGCAGGCCGCCCGGTTCCTGCGAATGGTCCGCAGTCGGTTTATTTCGGTCACTAAGCACTAGCCGCGCGGTAATCAGCGCGTAACCGGACCGTAACTAGTTGTCCGGCGAGTTGAGCAAGCACGAATTCTTCTTGTGCGACGATCAACCGCCTGCGCATCAGTAACCGGTGCGCGATGATTCAAAGCAAACTGGCCCGCGACCGGTATCTCTCCGATCGCGGGCCAGTTGTCCATTGGTTACCTCCGTCATCGGGCTCCCGATGGCTTCGCCTGGACCCTCAACGGTCCGGGCGCTTTTTATTGGCGCCGCCGTTCTGCAACGCCTTTGTCAGCATCGGAACGGGGCCCGCATTGGCAGACCAAGGCCGATTTCAGATAATGGGCCGGCGACGCGCGTCAGTCTCGCGCGATGAGATCGCCCACTTGACCGCGCCCGGTGACGAGACAGCTCGATAGAAAATTCTCGCCTTGGCTGCTTGCCCCGATGTCTCCGAAGCCTTTTTTCAGCGCGTTCGATTTGACCATCTCCGCGCCCTGGTGACACGTTATTGTCCCCATCTCGCCCGCTTGCGCGCGCATCAGCGCTCTATCTGCCATCAGATAGCCGAGCAACAGCACTACGGCAATATTGAACGCTTGTCTCATGGTTCGCCTCCTCTTTGGAAGAGACTAACGCGAACCAGGAATACACGGTCCTAGGGGTTTCCCGATCGATGGCTATTCCATGATGCAGATTAAATCAGCTCTGCTTGCTCGTGACGCTCAAAGGCGGGCTTCGATTTGCCTGATTCGCTGTTCAATGGCGTTGCGCACCAGTCCATTCGAAGGCACCAGCAACAGCGACGACGCGATGATCTGATACACCCTATTACGCCGCACTTTCGACACTTTCTGCGGATCGAGCCAGGCAGCGTTGTCCACGAGCAGGAGCAGCGTCTCCAGACCAATCAGAATCGGCCACAAACAGGCGAGCCGCAAACGCACGGAGAACGCAGGAATCGCCAACGTGTAATCGAGGGCGTCACGGAAATGATCGAGGGTCGTGCGCAAAAGCTCGAGCATCAGCGGCCGGGCACGCACCGAATTAGCCGGCACCAACAAATCCTGCACGCTTAGACCATATCGGTCGAGCAAGGTCTGCGGCAGATAACAGCGGCCGATCCGCAGATCCTTGCCGCAATCGCGCAGCACGTTGGTCATCTGCAGCGCCTTGCCGAAGCGCACGCCGCGCCGTGCCATCGTCTCGGGCCGCTCCTTCAGCGTGCCGGGCATGTGCGCGTAGGTCATCGTGGTCCAGAATTCGCCGACGCAGCCCGCCACGAGGTACGTGTAGCGGTCGAGTTCGTCGTATTCGCGTAGCGCCGCGATCTGACCGGAACGTTCGTCGGGGAAGGTGCGAAGATCGAACTCCATGCCTTCGGTCAGCGTCGAAACGATCTCGCGGACAGCCTTACGATCCGATTCGCTCAGTTGCGACAACACATCGAGCGCGGGGCCGAGCGATTCGAGCAGCACTTTCTCGTCCGACTGGTCCTGCTGCCCCGCCACTTCCGCGGCCATGCGCTGGAATAGCGCCACGTCGTCTGTTGCGCCGTTCACCTGAGCGCGCAGTGACAGCAGCAAGGCAAGGCGTTGTTCCGGCGAGATCAGCGAGGTGTCGGCGATCGTGTCGGCCGCGCGCGCCAGCAGGTAAGCGAGTCCGATCGGATCGCGCATCCCGACGGGCAGCACGCGCAGGGTGAGATAGAAGGAGCGTGAAACGCCTTTCAGGAGCGGGCCGAGAAGGAAGGCCCGGGTCGGATTCGGCATGGATGGGATCAGGTCGGAGTTGTGCAGGAAGCGGGCAAAAAACGGGCAAAAAATCAGGCGCTGCCGAATTGTATACGGCGAAGCGCCTCTGCCGTGCGCGGCGGACCTGTCCCGCCCCATCAGCCCTACCACCACTCCCGCGCCGCTCAAGCAGCTTGTTGAAGTCCCAGCAGGCCGATGGCGTTCTGCTTGAGAATCAATGGCTGCACCTCTTCCCTGAAACCAACTTGCGCGAAATCCTCCAGCCAGCGGTCCGGTTGAATCAGCGGAAAATCCGAACCGAACAGCATCTTGCGCTTCAGCACCGTGTTGGCGTAGCGAATCAACTCGGGCGAGAAATACTTCGGCGACCAGCCGGACAAGTCGATATAGACATTGGGCTTATGCAAGGCGATCGATAACGCCTGCTCCTGCCACGGCCACGACGGATGCGCGATCACGATGTTCATGTCGGGGAAATCCGCCGCGACGTCGTCGAGATGAATCGGCTCCGAGTACTTCAGGCGCAGCCCGCCGCCGCCTCGCATGCCCGATCCCATGCCGGAATGGCCGCTATGAAAAACCGCCGTGAGCCGATGTTCGGCGATCAGCTCGTACAGCGGATACGCCAGCCGGTCGTTGGCAAAAAAGGCCTGCATCGTGGGATGAAACTTGAAACCACGCACACCGTATTCTTCGATCAGCTTACGCGCTTCGCGCACCCCCATCTTGCCCTTGTGCGGATCGATGCTGGCAAAAGCGATCATGATGTCGCTGTTTTTCTGCGCGAATTCGGCAATCTCCTCGTTCGGAATGCGGCGCCGCCCGAGGTTCGCTTCGCAATCCACGGTGAACATCACAAAGCCGATCTTGCGCACGCGGTAGTGTTCGATGGTTTCGGGAATCGTCGGCCGCCGGCCGAGTTTCAGCACGGTGCCGAAGTACTTGTCGGCGGCATCGTCGAATTCCTTGCCAAACAGATCCGGCGGCTGGCAGCACGAAACCTCCGCGTGCACGTGAGTGTCGATTGCGACGAGTTGATCGAGATTCATCTACCGTTCCGTGTTTGATTCCGCGGCGCGCACATCACGTCACGTCGCGCCGCATGCGCTCGCGACAATCACCGCGGGATCGCGCTGCGCCACGTCATACATCGCCTCGACGAGCGCCGCACGATGCATCAACACAGCGCGTTGATTGATCGAGCCTTTGTCGGTGATCTCGCCGAGATCGAGCGACGGCGCAACGTCCATGAGCCGCAGACGCGCGATGGTCGTCGCGCCGCCCGTGGCGCTGCGATTGAGCGTGTCGAGCAATGCAGTGAAGTGCGCGCGCACGGCGGGTGCTGCGACGACTTCTCGCGCGCTCGCCGAGGCGGGCAAGCGAGCTAGCCGCCTGCAATCGTCGATGCGCGGAAAGACCAGCAGGCCCACATCGTCGCGATTCATACCGGCGACTACCACGTCCTGCACATACGGCGCCCCTTCAGAGATTACGCGCGCCCGCATCGGACCGACGCTCACGAACGTGCCCGAACTCAGCTTGAAGTCCTCCGCGATACGCCCGTCGAACAGCAATCCGAGTTCCGGTCGCGTCGCATCGACAAAGCGCAAGGCGTCGCCGCTGCGGAAGTAGCCTTCTTCGTCGAACGCGTTGTGCAACTCCGCTGTGTCGGCGCGCCAGTATCCGGCCATGACGTGTGGCCCGCGATAACGCGCCTCGAGCTTGTCGCCGACCGGCGCGAGCTTGACTTCGCAGCCGGGCGCGGGCAAGCCCACATAGCCCGCGCGCATGATCGGACCCGTGGTGAACAGACACGAAGGCGACGTCTCCGTCATGCCGAGTCCGGCCATGATGCGTATGCGCTCGCCGCAATATGTTTCAGTGACGCGTTCGAGCCGGTCCCACGCTGCTTGCGACAAGCCGGCGCCTGCGAAGAAATACACCTTCACCCGCGAGAAGAATGTCTCGCGCAATTGCTCGTCACGTTCCAGCGCAATCGCCAGTTCCTCCCAACCCTTCGGCACGTTGAAGTAGATGGTGGGCGCGATTTCACGCAGATTGCGCAGTGTTTCCTCGAATTTGCCGTTGACCGGTTTGCCGTCGTCGATATAGAGCGTGCCGCCGTTGTAGAGCGCGATACCCACGTTATGGCTGCCGCCGAACGTGTGGTTCCAGGGCAGCCAGTCGACCAGCACCGGCGGTTCCTTTGCGAACTCGGGAAACGTTTCGAGCAGCATCTGCTGGTTGCTGCACAGCATGCGGTGCGTGGTAGGCACTGCCTTCGGCAACTTGGTCGAGCCGGAGGTGAAAAGAAATTTGGCGATTGCGTCCGGGCTCACCGTGGCGTGAACGGTGTCGACGGTGGTGGGCGTTGTGTTCAGCAGTTCGTCGAACGCAGTCACGTTGCGTGCCGCCGGCTGTTCTCGCGGCAATTTCGCGGCCACCACTTCGACATCGAAGGATACGGTTGCGTCGATCGCCTTGGCGAACGAATCGTAAACGCTTGCAAACACGAGACCAGGTGTCAGCAAATCGATCGTATGACGCAGCTTGCCGAAGTCGCCGGAAGCAAGCGCATAGGCGGGCGAAATCGCGGCATAAGGAACGCCCGCCCACATCGCGCCGAGCGCGAGTTGCAGATGTTCGAGATCGTTGCCCGACAGAATCGCCAAGGGCCGTTCAGCGGACAGACCGCGTGCGAGCAGCGCCTGGCCGATTGCGCGCGCGCTTTGCAACGCCTTCGCGTAGCTCAGGCCGATCCATTGACCATCGCTGCCGCGACGCGCCGCCAGCCATCGCTCGGGATGCGCCCGCGCGCCGCTCACGAGCCGGTCGGTCATACGCTGCGGATGCGCGCCGAGCGGTTCGGCCGCGCGCAAATACCACGTGTCGCCTTGCCGTTGCGTGCGCAACGATGAAGCGCCGATCGTCGTCGCCCGGTAGCGCATTGGCGCATCGGGGGTGTTCGGTTGTATCGGCTCGGAATGCAAAGCCTGTCTCCTGTATGAAAAGCGCGATCGCAACGCTCAGATCGGATAATGCCGGGGTCCGGTTTGAATCGTGATCCAACGCAGATCCGTGAACTCTGCAATCGACGCCTTACTGCCGAATCGCCCGTAACCGCTTTTCTTCACACCGCCGAACGGCATCTGCGCCTCGTCGTGCACGGTCGGACCGTTGATATGGCAGATACCCGATTCGATACGCTTCGCCACGTTCAACGCTCGCGACACGTCGCGGCTGAATACCGCCGCCGAGAGTCCGTACTCGCTGTCGTTGGCGATTCGAATCGCTTCTTCGTCGCCGTCCACGCGCTGCACCGTGACCACCGGCCCGAACGATTCTTCCGCATACAGCTTCATGGCAGGCGTGATGCCGTCGACGATCACCGGCTGCATCGCGGCGCCTTCGGCCGTACAGCCGACCGGCAATTTGGCGCCCTTCTCGTACGCATCTTCGATCAACGCCTTGATGCGTTGCGCCGCAGCTGCGCTTTCAAGCACGCCGAGCACGGAATCCGCCGCGGCAGGGTCGCCCGCTTTCAAAGTGCGCGCCTTTGCCGCGAGCTTTTCCACCAAGGCATCGGCGATCTTCCGGTCGACGATCACGCGCTCCGTCGACATGCAAATCTGCCCCTGGTTGAAAAACGCGCCGAACGCGATGCCTGCAACCGCCGCCTCCAGATCGGCGTCGTCGAGCACGACCACCGGCGCCTTGCCGCCGAGTTCCAGCAGCGCCGGCTTCAGATGCGACGCCGCATGTTGCGCGACAATGCGCCCCACTCGCGTCGAACCCGTGAAATTCACGCGACGTACCGCCGGATGCGCGATCAGCCGCTCGACGATCGCCGGCGCATCTTCAGCGGAATGCGTGATCACGTTGACGACGCCGTCGCCGAGACCGGCTTCCTGCAGCACGCTGCCGATCAACCGATGCACGCCCGGACAACCTTCGGATGCCTTGAGCACCACCGTGTTGCCGCACGCGAGCGGCATGGCAATGGCCCGCGTGCCGAGGATCACCGGCGCGTTCCACGGCGCCATGCCGAGCACTACGCCGCATGGCTGACGCACCGCCATCGCGAGACTGCCCGGCACGTCGGACGGAATCACATCGCCGTCGATCTGCGTGGTCATGGCCGCGGCTTCGCGCAGCATGTTGGCGGCCAGCATGACGTTGAAGCCGTACCAGTTCGGCATCGCGCCGGTTTCGGCGACGCCGGTTTCGATGAACTGCGCGGTGCGGGCGTCCATCAGATCCGCTGCCGCCAGCAGCCGCTTGCGGCGCCTGGTCGGCGCCAGCGCCGACCAGGCGGGAAAGGCCCGCGACGCCGCTTCGACCGCGGCGTCGGCGTCGGCCAGCGTGGCCGCTGCCGCACGCGATGCAGCCTGACCGCTCGCGGGATTGATCCGCTCGAAGGTCTTGCCGTCCGCTGCACCTCGGCTTTCGCCGCCAATCAATAGAGTCACTTCATGCATGTCTGTCGTCTCCTCGCTGTCTGTCTCGCTGCATCGCTCGCCGTAGTCTGCGCGAATTGAAATTCACGCCGATGCGGCCGGTCAGCGCTTATACGTTTGCAGACCCGGCTTGATCGCCTTGTCGTCGAGGAACTGCTTGAGGCCCTGTTCGCGGCCGCCTTCCGGATCGCGCAGTTGCGCCTGATCGAGCTTGGCGTACAGGTAGTCTTCGTTCTGATCCCACGTCAGTTCGCGGCAACGCTTGAATCCATGTTTGGCGGCGCGCAACACCACCGGATTCTTCTCGAGCAGTTTGCCGGCGAGCGCGCGCGTCGCCTCGCGCAGTTCGGCACGCGGCACGCTCTTGTTGACGAGGCCCATCTGCGCCGCTTCCTGACCGGTGAAGGTCTCGCCCGTCATGATGTAATACAGCGCCTGACGATGCCCGACGGTATCGGCCATTGCCTTGCTCACCAGATTGCCCGGCGGAATGCCCCAGTTGATTTCGGACAGGCCGAAGGTGGCTTCGTCGGCGGCGATCGCCAGGTCGCATGCCACCAGCGGCGAGAAGCCGCCGCCGAAGCACCAGCCGTTGACCATTGCGATGGTCGGCTTCGAGTACATGCGCAGCAGTTGCCATTGCCAGCGGCACGCGTCGCGGCGAATCTTTTCCTGCAGGATCTCGGGGCCGGCGTCGACTTCGCGGAAGTATTCCTTCAGGTCCATGCCGGCAGTCCACGCATCGCCTTCGCCCGTGAGCACCAGAACCTGCGCTTCGGCGTCGAGTTCGACGGCTTCGAGCACCTCGATCATTTCCTTGTTCAGCGTCGGGCTCATGGCATTGCGCTTCTCGGGCCGATTGAACGAAACCCATGCGATTCCTTCCGCGACATCGACCTTGACGGTTTTCCAACGGCCTTCATAACTCATCTGTTTTCTCCGTGAACGTTGGCCGCGACGGCGGCCTGATGAACACATTTAATATCAGGCTGCCTGATATGTAAAGTGAAAATTCACGCGCTCGGTGCAAACCCCTAGCGGCGGAAATCGCGTCGAGGCGCGCTAAGATGCGGGATAGACCGAACCTCCTGTCCATGATGAGCAAAAATCAAAATACGCCTGCCGAGCCCGCCGCCACGCGCACTCGCCGTTCGAGCCTGCGCCTGACCTATGTGATCGGCAGTCTCGACCGCATCCTGCGGCGCCGCATGACCGAAGCGCTCGCGCCGCTCGGCCTGACGCTCGCCCAATTCACCGCGCTTTCCGTGCTCGAAGCCAAAGGACAGGCGTCCAATGCGCAGGTCGCCGAGCGTTCGTTCATCACGCCGCAATCGGCCAATGAAGTGATGAACGCGATGGCCGCCCGCAACTGGGTGAGCCGCGAACCGGATCCGAGGCACGGCCGCATCGTGCTGCTGCAACTCACGGATGAAGGGCGCGCCGTGTTGCGCGATTGCGAGCAGGCCGTCAAGACCATCGAAAAGCAAATGATGGAAGGCATCGAGCTCGACGCCGCCGGCGCAGTCCAAACCCACCTCGAAACTTTCGTTCGTAATCTGCGCGGCTAGATCCGCTCGCGTCGCGCCGCAGGATTGCTAGGTGTTTTCACCGAACAATTTGCGCTTGTGTTATCAGCCTACCTGATATTAAATCCAGTCCACGATGCAGCGTGTGGAGACGCGCCGCATCGCCTCGAAGCAAATGCACCGTCGTCTGGCCATCGAAACGATGCGTCGCGCGCGGCGGTGTTCGCTGCGCTGCTGCCGGGCATTCCATCGCGGCCTCGACGATGATCTGACGCCCGCTTGCCGAATCCGTCCGTCGCGCAGGACGGCGGCTTGGCATCTGCTGCCTTTCAGCGAAACCGGAAAACCACGCCATTTAATAAGGATCACTAACGTGAAAAGAGCCGGAACATTGAACTCGACCGAAGCCACCACGGTCCCGGCAGCGTCGAGCCGGACAGGCGCCTTCGTCACCCTCGGATTGTGCTTTGCCATCGCTCTGCTCGAAGGACTCGACCTGCAGTCGGTCGGCGTCGCCGCACCGCGCATGGCGCGCGAGTTTGGTCTTTCGGTCGCGCAAATGGGACTCGCGTTCAGCGCCGGCACTTTCGGCTTGCTGCCCGGCGCGATGTTCGGCGGACGGCTCGCCGACCGCATCGGCCGCAAGCGCGTGCTGGTGATATCCGCTTGCCTGTTCGGCCTGCTGTCGATCATGACCGCGCTGGTGAGCGACTTTCACACGCTCGTGATCGTGCGCGTGCTGACAGGTATCGGACTCGGCGGTGCATTGCCGAATCTGATCGCGTTGTCGTCGGAAGCGGTGGAACCGCGCTCGCGTGGCACCGCGGTGAGCGTGATGTATTGCGGCATTCCGTTCGGCGGCGTGATTGCGTCGGTGATCGGCGTGTTGAGTGCGGGCGACACCGAGTGGCGTCACATTTTCTATGTCGGCGGTGCGGGACCGCTCGTGCTGGTGCCGCTGCTGCTCGTATTCCTCGCGGATTCGAAGGCGTTCACCAAAGCATCGCGCGATGGACAAGTCAAGCCCGCGCCCGTCGGCGAAATCCTGTTCGGCGGCACGCGTGGTCTCTCCACCGTGCAGATCTGGGTCAGCTACTTCTGCACGCTGATCGTCCTCTACTTTCTGCTCAACTGGCTGCCCTCGTTGATGGCCGCGAGCGGGCTGACGCGCGCGCAAGTCGGCTACGTGCAGATCTTTTTCAACATTGGTGGCGGCATCGGCGCGTTGTGCATTGGCATGTTGATGGATCGCATGCGCTCGGGCGTGGTGGTGGCCGGCATGTATGTCGGGATCATCGCTTCGCTCGCGACGCTTTCGACGGCGCACGGCTTCGGCGCGCTCGCGGCTTCTGCTTTC
Organism: Paraburkholderia phytofirmans PsJN; assembly: GCF_000020125.1. Classification (NCBI taxonomy): domain Bacteria; kingdom Pseudomonadati; phylum Pseudomonadota; class Betaproteobacteria; order Burkholderiales; family Burkholderiaceae; genus Paraburkholderia; species Paraburkholderia phytofirmans. Next base: position 34,807 of record NC_010676.1, on the reverse strand, counting down.
TTCGCGGGGATGTTCGTGATCGGCGGCCAATCGGTGCTGTACGCGCTTTCCGCAGCGTTCTATCCGACCGCCATGCGCGGCACTGGTGTCGGCGCGGCGGTGGCGGTGGGCCGTATCGGCTCGGTAGTCGGGCCGCTCGCCGCAGGTCAATTGCTGGCGATGGGGCGCAGTTCGTCGACCGTGATCGGCGCGAGCATTCCCGTCACGCTGATCGCGGCAGCCGCCGCGCTGCTCCTGCTGCGCCGCCCGCGCGCCGACGACTGAACGTCCGCACAAAACCCAACAACAACACACAGATTCATTCAACGGTTCGGAGACACCCTTCATGCAAGCATCCGCACGTCTATTACTCTGCGGCGCATTGTGCGCGGTCAGCGGCGCCGCAGCGGCCCAATCGAGCGTGACGCTCTACGGCATTATCGATACCGGCATCGAATACGTTTCGCACGCGAACGCCGCGGGCAAGAGCGTGTTCCGCATGCCGTCGGTCACGGGCGAACTGCCTTCGCGCTGGGGACTGCGCGGCAATGAAGACCTGGGCGGAGGCTATAGCGCGGTCTTCACGCTGGAAAGCGGCTTCAACGTGCGCGCCGGCGATCTCGGCCAGGGCGGCCGGCTGTTCGGGCGTCAGGCGTTCGTTGGCATCAAGAGTCCGTACGGTACGGTCTCGTTCGGCCGCCAATACACGATGACGTACCTCGCGCTGATGGGCGCGGATCTGATCGGCCCAGACATCTACGGTCTGGGCTCGCTCGACGCTTACGTGCCGAATGCCCGCGCCGACAACTCGGTGGTCTACCTCGGCAGCTATGCGGGCGTCACGCTCGGCGCGAACTACTCGTTCGGCCGCGACTCGGCCGGCACCGGCAATTCGCCGGGCCAAGGCACGTGTACGGGATCGGTCGCCGGACAGGCCACTCAATGCCGCGAATGGTCCGTCATGCTGAAGTACGACGCGCCGCTCTTCGGCGTCGCGGCATCGTATGAAGAGCAGCGCGGCGGCAGCACCGCGGCGGCGAATTTCTTCGACGGCATCGCGCCGACTCCGCTCACCCGCGCCGCCGACAAGGACATCCGCACGCATGTGAGCGCCTACGCGAACCTCGGCAAGGCCAAGCTCGGCCTGGGATGGCTCAACCGTCGCGTCGAACCGGGCGCGGACACGATTGCCAGCGTGCGCTCCAATCTGTTCTTCGTGGCCGCGTCGTACAACGTGACGCCCGCTTTCATCGTCGACGGCGAGGTGTATCACATCACCAATAGCGAGCACGACACGCGCGCCACGATGGGCACGCTGCGCACCACCTATCTGCTTTCGAAGCGCACCGCTGTCTACGCCCAAGGCTCGTACCTTGCCAATAGCGCGAAGGCGCACTACTCGGTCAGCGGCGGCGGCGGCGGCACGACGCCCACGGCAGGCACCGGCCAGACCGGCGCGATGGTCGGCATTCGTCATTCGTTCTAGGAGACATGGCATGAAGTGCACCTCTATCGCGCTCGCGGCGGCTGCTACGCTCACACTCGCCGCGTGCGGCGGCAACGATCTCGGCAGCGCCGCCAACACCGGCGCCAATTCATCCGCCTTGCCGCAACTGAGTGCGGCCACGCCCGGCACGCTGGCGGGCAATTGCGCGGCACTCGCTGCGAAGCTCTCATTCGCCAACACCGTCTTCACCACGGTGACGGACGTCGCGGCAGGCACGCTGAAAGTCGCCGGAAAATCCATCGCCGAACATTGCCTGATTCAAGGCAGCATGAATCAGCGGGTCAGCAGCGTGGACGGCAAGACCTACGCGATCGGCTTCGAAATGCGCCTGCCGATTGCATGGAATGGGCGTTTCTTCTATCAGCCCAACGGCGGACTCGACGGCAATGTGGTCACGGCCACCGGCGAGATCGGCGGCGGCGGTCCCACCAGCGACGCGCTCAACATGGGCTTCGCGGTCATCAGCTCGGACGCGGGGCACAGCTCGGCGCAAAATCCCCTGTTCGGTCTCGATCCGCAGGCACGGATCGACTACGGCTACAACGCAGTCGCCACGCTCACGCCGATGGCCAAGCAGGTCATCAAGCTCGCGTACGGCAAGGCGCCGGATCGCAGCTACTTCGACGGCTGCTCCAACGGTGGACGTCATGCGCTGGTCGCGGCGGCACGCTCATCGGCGGAGTATGACGGCATCATTGCGGGCGACCCGGGCTTTCATCTGCCGAAGGCGGCCGTCGGCGAAATGTGGAGCGCGCAGCAGCTCGCGAAAGTGGCGACCGCGACGACCTCGAACGGCCTGCCCGATATCACGACCGGCTTCACCGCGACGGAACGTCAAATGGTGGCGTCGAAAATACTGTCAAAGTGCGATGCACTCGACGGTGCGACAGACGGCCTCATTCAGGATATCAAGGCATGCCAGGCAAACTTCAGCCTTGCTACCGACGTGCCGACCTGCACGAACAACGTCCGCGACGGCACGTGTCTGACGAGCGCGCAGAAAGACGCCGTCGGCAATGTGTTCTCCGGCGCGCGCAACAGCGCGGGCACGGCCCTCTATGCAAGCTTCCCCTACGACGCCGGACTCGGCCCGGGCTGGTCCGCATGGAAGCAGGCCAACTCGATCACGCTCGACCCGGCCGCCGCTGCCTTCACGTTCACCACGCCGCCGCAAACCGCTGCCGTGCTGAGCCAGTTGTCCGCGTACGCGCTGAACTTCAGCATGGACACCGACGCGCCGAAGATCTTCGCGACCAGCGGCGCGTACAGCGAGTCTGCCTGGTCATTCATGACGCCGCCCGACGAAACCAATCTGAGCGCGTTGAAGCAGCGCGGGGCAAAGCTGATGGTCTATCACGGCACGAGCGACCCGGTGTTTTCATCGAACGACACGACCGACTGGTATCAGCGGCTCACGGCAGCCAATAGCGGCGACGCGTCGAACTTCGCGCGCCTTTACACGATTGCCGGCATGAACCACTGCAGCGGCGGGCCGAGCACCGACCAGTTCGACATGCTCACGCCGCTCGTCGCATGGGTCGAACAGGGCAAGGCGCCGGACAGCGTGGTCGCCACTGCGCGCGACGCGAGCAATGTCACACCGAACTCCGACGTGCCCACAGGCTGGGGCGCGGGACGCACGCGGCCGCTTTGCCCGTATCCGAAGGTGGCGCGCTATCAGGGCGGCGACGTCAGCGCCGCGAGTAGTTTCGCTTGTAGCTGAGTCAAGGGCGGGCTCCCGGCCCGCTTTGCCGTACCCGCCTCGCGCATGCAATGTACCTTTGTACTATCGCGTGCACGAGGCGCGGCCCCGTTCTTTCCTCTCCCTTCCTTGCATTGCGTTGAAAATTGACCGCCATCCGGCGGTCGGCAACGCTCTGCCCGCGCGTCTCGCACCGCATGTCCAATTTGCGGTTCGCCAAGCGCCTCGCCCCCCGGTAGAATCCCCTGCATCTCATGCCGACGCGCAGCGTCGCCGCCCGGAGCGGGAACACGAATTGCTGCAATGATAGTTTGAGCAATAGACGGCTCCTGTGCGAGCCATCGCTTCTGCGCACTTTGAACGACTCTTCGACAATGACTAACCACGAATCTCAGACGTCTTCCCGATCCAACGTGGAAACGGGTGTCCCCGGTCTCGACGAGATCCTGGGCGGAGGTTTGGTCCGCGGCGGCGTGTATCTGCTGGAGGGCATGGCCGGCGCCGGCAAGACGATCCTGTCGAGCCAGATTGGTTTTCATCGTGTAAGCCAGGGCGAGAAGGTGTTGTACATGACCTTGATCGCCGAATCGCACGACAAGCTGCTAGGCCATCTCAAGGGTCTGAGTTTCTTCGATGAGAAGGCGGTCGCCCAGCAGATGCTGTTCGTGTCCGGCTATCACGAGCTGATGAAGGACGGCCTGGATGGCTTCCTCAAGCTGATTGCCTCGAGCATTTACGATTACCGTCCGAGCCTGATGATCATCGACGGCTTTCGGAGCGCGCGTGAATTCAGCGAGACCGAGCTGTCGCTGTCCAAGTTCATCCACGAGTTGAATGCGCTGGTCGCGGCCATGGATTGCACGACCTTGCTGCTCGCGCCGCTGTCCGGCAACGAACCGCATCCGGAACATACGCTCGTCGACGGCCTGATCGAACTGAACCGCTACAGCGACGGCATGCGCCGCGCGCGCGAAATCGAAGTCCACAAGATGCGCGCGCGCAATCATCTGATGGGCAAGCATTTCTTCCGCATCGCCGAAAGCGGGCTCTTGATGTTCCCGCGCCTCGAGGCGCAATGTGCCGCGCAAGCCGGTCCAGTGGATCTGAAAACGCGGCTCGGCTTCGCCCTGCCGCATCTGGACGGCCTGCTGGGCGGCGGCTTTGCGCAAGGCTCCACGACTACGCTGGTCGGGCCGTCGGGCGTCGGCAAGACTCTCCTGTGTCTGCAGTTTCTCGCGGCCGGCGTCGCGCGCGGCGAACGCTGCCTGTACCTCGGCTTTTACGAAGGACCGCAACGTCTGATCGGCAAAGCCGAGGCCGTGTCGATCGGACTCGCAAACGCGTATCAGGACGGCCGGCTCGTGATTCAATGGCAACCGGCCATCGAACTGGCCGTCGACGAGCTGGCGGCCACCGCGCTCGCCACGGTCAAGAAGATCGGCGCGTCGCGCATTGTCATCGACGGCGTGGAAGGGTTTCGCGATTCCGCGTTGCGTACCGAACGCTTCGGCTTGTTCCTGAATGCGCTGCTGCACCAGCTTCGCGAAGCCTGCATCACCACGTTGCTGACCGAAGAGCTGCCGCTTTACGCCGATCCGGGCCACGCGCGGAGCGTGCGCGTTTCGGCGCTGACGGAAAACCTGGTGCTGCTGCGTTACGCCGAAACGGACACGGGTCTGCGGCGCATGATTTCCGTGGTCAAGCAGCGTGAAAGCGCCCACGACACTTCCTTGCGCGAGCTCGTGATTTCGTCTCAAGGCCTCGATGTCATCGAAAATCCGGCGAGTGCTGCCAGCCTGCATGCGCCGGCCGGCCTGTCGGCCACACTTCAGCCGCGACGAAATACCTAGCCGACCATGAAAACCATTCTGGTCGTGGACGATGAGTTCGACATCCTGACAGTCTGGCGGCTGCTGCTGGAGCGGCACGGCTATACCGTGCTGACGGCGTCGAACGGGGCCGCCGCGCTCGAACAGATACGCAATACCCGGCCCGACATCATCGTGTCGGACTGCATGATGCCGGTCATGTCGGGGCTGCAATTGTGCGCGGAGCTGAATGCCGATTCAGATCTGCGCGCCATTCCAATCATCCTGTGCAGCGCAGCCGCGGATATCCCCGTGCAGCCGAATCCCCGCATTGAATATGCGCGTAAGCCGCTTTCATTCGATGCCTTGCTGACCATGCTTCAACGTATGGGCGCGTAAAAAGATAAAGCGAAGTAGGAGCGCCGGAACGCCCGTGCGGTGGACCGGCGCGAACGCCCATCCGCAAACGCTCATTCCTCTTTCTAGGTAAAACCCCGAATTCCTGGTAGTTGCCACACCGACTACTCTCGGCACACCCATTAAACAGAACGTCGTTCTATTCAACAGAACGACGTTGGCGAGAGACACTCGAAGGAGGAATTCCATGGCAAGCCTGCCGATCGACGCGTCCGGCGCGTCGCCCCACTCAAGCGCCGGCGCGCCGGCGCTCACGCCCGGCGTCAACGCGCGCATCGACCGCCTGCCCGCGACGCGCGCGGTGTGGATGCTGGTGCTCCTGCTGTCGATCGGCGGCTGGTTCGAGTTCTACGATCTGTTCTTCACGGCGTACGTCGGCCCGGGCCTCGTCAAAAGCGGGGTTTACTCGACGACCACCGCGTCGTTCTTCGGCGTGTCCGGACTCGGCGCATTCGTGGCGGCGTCGTTTGCCGGGCTCTTCATCGGCACGTTCTTTCTGGCGGGCATGGCCGACCGCTACGGCCGCAAGACCGTGTTCACCGTGTCGCTGCTGTGGTACTCCGCCGCGACGCTCATCATGGCGCTGCAAAGCACGGCGCCCGCCATCAATCTGTGGCGCCTGATCGCCGGCATCGGCGTGGGCGTCGAACTGGTGACGATCGATACCTACGTCAGCGAACTCGTGCCTAAACATCTGCGCGGCCGTGCTTTTGCGTTCGTGCATCTGGTGCAGTACACCGCTGTGCCGTCGGTTGCGTTTCTCGCGTGGTGGCTGGTGCCGCGCACGCCGTTCGGACTCGACGGCTGGCGCTGGGTCGTGATCATCGGCGCGTTGGGCGCGGTGGTGGTGTGGGCGATTCGCCGGCGCTTGCCGGAAAGCCCGCGCTGGCTCGCTCAACAAGGCCGCGCCGCCGAAGCCGAGCAGGTGCTGCAGGCGTTGGAAGCGAAAGTCGCCGCACAATACGGCAAGCCTCTGCCGCCCGCGGTACCGACTGTCGAACCGGCGACCACCAAGGCTGCCTTCCGTGAAATCTGGCAGCCGCCGTATCGCAAACGCGCGATCACGATGCTCGTCTTCAATCTGTTCCAGGCGATCGGCTTTTACGGCTTCGCCTCATGGGTGCCGACGCTCCTCGTCTCCAAAGGCGTGACGATCACGCACAGTCTGCTGTACTCGTTCGTGATCGCTGCTTCGAATCCGTTCGGGCCGCTGATCGGCATGGCGATCGCGGACCGCATCGAACGGAAGACGTTGATCGTGCTGTCGGCGCTCGGCATCGCCGTGTTCGGCAGCCTGTTCGCGATGCAAACCTCGCCCGCCATGCTGATGACGCTTGGCGTGCTGATCACGCTGAGCGGCACGCTGCTTTCGGTCGGCTATCACGCGTATCAAACCGAACTCTTCCCCACGCGTTTGCGGGCGCGCGCCGTCGGCTTCGTCTACTCGATGTCGCGTCTCTCCGCGATGTTCTCCGGCTTCATGATCGCGTTCGCGCTGCGTCACTTCGGCGTGAGCGGCGTGTTCGCGTTGATCAGTGCGTCGATGGTGATGGTGATGGGCGCGATCGGCATCTTCGGGCCACGGACCAACCATCGCAATCTCGACGAGATTTCGCACTGAAGAACTGCATTGAATCGCATTTTGAACAAGAGGTTTTGAACATGACGCTGCCGTTGGCTGGAGTCCGCGTACTGGACTTATCGAATGTATTGGCCGGGCCGTTTTGCGCGTATCAACTCGCGCTGCTCGGCGCCGAAGTGATCAAGGTCGAGCATCCGGAAGGCGGCGATCTGGCGCGGCGTCTTGGCGCCGACAAGGACGCGTCGGCGCGCAACATGGGCGCCTCGTTCGTCGCCGTGAACGCGGGTAAGCAGTCGGTCACGCTCAATCTGAAAGACCCGCGCGGCAAGGCGATTCTGCGCGAGCTCGTCAAAACCGCGGACGTGCTGGTCGAAAACTTCCGGCCCGGTGTGATGACACGGCTCGGCCTCGATTTCGAGGCGCTGCGCGAGGTCAATCCGAAGCTCGTGTATTGCGCGATCTCCGGCTTCGGCATGGACGGCGAGTTTTCAAAGCGGCCTGCCTACGATCAGATCATTCAGGGCATCTCCGGCGTGATGAGCGTGACCGGCGACGCCGACAGCGCACCGTTGCGCGTCGGCTATCCGGTGTCGGACACGGTGGGCGGTCTCACGGCGGCGTTCGGTATTTGCGCCGCGTTACTCGATGCGCGCGCCACGGGACATGGCCGCATGCTCGATGTGTCGATGCTCGAAGCCACGCTCGCGACCATGGGCTGGGTCGTTTCGAACTTCCTGAACGCAGGCGTTACGCCAACGCCGATGGGCAACGAAAACTTCACGGCCGCGCCGTCGGGCACTTTCAAAACCGGCGACGGCCCGCTCAATATCGCCGCTAACGAAAACAAACAGTTCGTGAGCTTGTGTCAGTTGATCGGCCGAGCGGATCTGCTCGACGATCCGCGTTTTTCCGAGCGCAACGCGCGCAAGATGAATCGCGCCGCGTTGAAAGCGGAAATCGAAGCGGCACTCGCGCGCGACAGCGCTGCGAACTGGGAAGCGCGTTTCTTTGAAGCCGGCGTACCGGCCGGCCGCGTGATGTCGGTGCCGGAGATTCTCGCGCATCCGCATCTGGAGTCGCGCGGCTTCATTCGCGAATTCGCCGCGGATGCCACCACGGAACGCCAGCGCGTGACCCGCGCCGGTTTTCGTCTGCACGACGCGGACACGGCACCGGGCACGCCCGCACCGGTTCTCTCGGCCCACACACGCGAACAACTCGCCGCGCTCGGTTACGACGACGCACACATCGATCAACTACGCGCCGAAGGAGTGGTCTGAACATGACGCAAGCATTCGATGCAGCAAAGCTCGCTGCCGACTACTGGAGCACCTCGATCATCGACATTCATCCGGGCTCGATCAACGTGCGCGGTTTCCCGATTCAGGAGTTGATCGGCAACATCAGCTTTCCTCAGATGATCTGGCTGATGCTGCGCGGCGAATTGCCCGACACCGAGCAGGCGCGGCTGTTCGAAGCGGCGTTGGTGTCGTCGGTGGATCATGGGCCGCATGCGCCGTCGATTGCCATCTCGCGGATGGCGACCAGTTGCGGCTTGCCGCTGAACGGCGCGATGGCCTCGGCAATCAACGCGTTAGACGACGTGCACGGCGGCGCGGGCCAGCAGGCGGTCGAACTGTATGACGCGATCGACGTCCGCATGCAAGCGGGCGCCACGTTGGAACACGCCGTCGAACAAGGGGTGGATGCGTTCATCGCGGCGCACGGCAAATATCTGCCGGGCTTCGGGCATCGGTTTCATCCGGTCGATCCGCGTGCGCCGCGGCTCCTGGCGCTGGTGGACGAGAACGTGCGTGCGGAGCGTATAAGCGGACGCTATGCCGTGATCGCGCGCGGCATAGAAGCGCTGCTGATGAGCCGCAAGAGCAAGCCCGTGCCGATGAATATCGACGGGGCCACCGCCGTGATCTACGCCGAACTCGGTTTTGCGCCCGAGCTGGCGCGCGGCGTGTTCTGCCTGTCGCGCGCGGTCGGCATTCTGTCGCATGCATGGGAACAACGCGGACGCAAGGAGCGCAACAAAGGTCCGATGCCGCGCCAGATGGCCTACACGTACACCGGCAAACCCGAGCGGCATTTGCCTTAAGCCGCTTGCGCTGAACGGCAGGCCCTGAACTACTTGTCCTGAACTTCGGCCGCACGCCGCTGCGCGTTGCGCATGGCGCGCGAATCGCCACCCAAGGCGTCGGTGGCGCGTGCCGCGCAATCGAATAGCGCGCCGAGATTGCGTTCGAGAAACGCCTGGTCGATACGCGAGCTCGGGCCGGCCAGCGTCAGCACGCCACGCAGGCTCTGCCGCACGCCGAATACCGGCATGGAAATACCCGCCGTCTCCCGGTCGCGTTCGCCGATCGACACACAGTAGAAGTCCTCGCGAATCTTCTCGTACGGCGCGCCCGGCATGCCGCCGAACGCGAGCAATGCAAGGCCGCCCGAGCCGCTTTCCAGCGGCAGCACGTCGCCTTCGCGCACGTGAAAACGCACCGCATGCCTCGAATCCACCCGATGCAGACACACCCGCACCGCCTCGTCACGCACGTAGAACGACACGCTTTCGCCGCTGGTTTCCGCGAGCTCGCGCATGAGCGGCACGACAATATCGCCGAGGTTCAGGCTGCGTTGGTACAACGCGCCCAGCATGAAGGTGGCGGAGCCGAGCTGATAGCGGCCGTCGTCGAGACGCAGCAGCAGGCGATGCTGGATCAACGAGCCCGCGAGCCGCAACAACGTGCTCTTGTAAAGCCCCGTGCGCGCCGCCAGTTCGGCGAGCGTGAGCGCGTAATCGTCCGGCCGGAAGGCGAACAGGATGGCGCAAGCACGATCGATGACGGCAACACCTTCGCTTTCCTTCGTGTTCGATTTGTCCGCGGGCGTTGGCATGGATGGCGTTACTTCATAGGGAAGCGGAAATTTTACGCCATGACGCCGGGCTGTCATACCCGCCGCGGGCGCTTTACCGCTGATTCCGCGCGGAATCCGAAACTCGCGTGACAACCCCGGCGCACACGCCCGCCGAACGCGGCACACCGCATCTTGAGACGATCGCGCGATTTGTTGAGCGCGCCCAGCATTCAGCGTTTAGCCGCCGCCTTTTAAAGTAGGTCATCGATCGCGCGGAGCCGGAACAACGGAGCGCGACGCAACTTTCGGAGGGTCGGTGATGAACAGCAATCGTGGCACGATTCCAGTTGCTTTCTTCGGGATCGCGGTGGGCGCGCTGGCGTTCGCCAATTTGTGGCGCGTGGCGATCAGGCTCTGGCATTTGCCCGCCCTGGCAGGCGACGCGATAACGGTAGCCGCGCTCGCCGTGTGGCTCGTGATTCTAGTGGCCTACGGGCAAAAATGGCTGACACGTGCCGACGAAGCCCGCGCGGAAATACAGCATCCGGTGCAATCGTCGTTCGCGGCGCTGGCTCCTATTTCGAGCCTGCTCGCTGCCCAGCTTCTGCAACCTTACGCACACACCTTGGCGCTCGCGCTGTACGGCGTCGCCGTGGTCGCGCAACTCGCTCTTGGCATGTATTTGCATGGACGGCTCTGGCAAGGCGGCCGCAAGCCCGAACTGGTGACGCCCGCCATCTATCTGCCGACGGTGGGCGCGAGCTTCGTGGCGGGCACCGCTTCGGCCGCCTTCGGCTTTCACCAACTGGGCGAACTCTTTTTCGGCGTAGGTTTGCTGTCCTGGCTCGCGATTGAATCGTTGGTCCTGCACCGCGCCGCCGTGCATGAACCGCTGCCCGACGCATTGCGCCCGGTGCTGGGCATCCAGCTTGCACCGCCGGTGGTGGGCGGGGTGACTTATCTCAGTCTGAGCAGCGGCACGCCTGACCTGTTCGCCATGATTCTGCTTGGTTATGGCTTGTACCAGGCTCTGCTGCTCCTGCGTTTGCTGCCGTGGATTCGCCAACAGGCCTTCACGCCGGCTTACTGGGCCTTCAGCTTTGGCGTCGCCGCCCTGCCGACGATGGCGCTCCGGATGGTCGAACGAGGCGCGACGGGTCCGGTTGAATACGCCGCGCCGGTTCTGTTCATCGCGGCGAACGTGATCATCGCGATTCTGGCGGTGAAGACGTTGAGCTTGCTGATGCGCGGCAAGCTGATTCCCGCCACTCCGGTTACAGGTGCGCTGTCCGCACCGCAGACGCCCGCCGGTTCGCGCATCGCACGGGCTAGCTAAGCCGGTCGAACTGCTTCGCTTCAGTGAGACGGGACGCAACGAGATGAGATGCGTCCCGTCACATCTTTCTGAAATACATCAACGCAACGCCATGACGATCGGCACCGCGCCGACGCGTCACCCCTGAAGCCGCCAAGCACGAGACGCGCGCCGAGTTGCATCGGCACGGTATGGCTAGGGGTTTGGGCAACTGATCGGCGATCAGTTCGACGATGGCCAGCACCGTAAAGATATGCGGCGTGGCGGTGAAGCCGAGAAATGCCAGCGGTGTGTCGTCGCGTACTTCGATCGGCGCATCGGTCATCGCATCACATCGCGTCGCGTCGCATGCCCCCTGTCCGCGCCGCAATCAGATAGACGCCACCACCAATGCGCCCACGTCCGCGATAGCCGTATTGCTGCGCGCCGCGTCGCCATCCGTTTCGGTCAGATATACGGTCACCAGCACTGGACCGCGTCCGGGCGGCCACAGAATCGCCACGTCGTTGGCCGTGCCGTGATCGCCGGTGCCGGTCTTGTCGCCCACGCCCCAATCCTTCGGCAGCTTCGCGCGAATCCGCGCGCCGCCGGTCTCGTTGGCGGCGAGCCACGCCAGCAGCTGCGCCCGCGACGATGACGACAACCGCTCGCCGAGCAGCAACTCGCGCAGATTGCCGAGCATGGCGTTCGGCGTGGTGGTGTCGCGCAGGTCGCCGGGCGTGCCCTCGTTCAGCGCCGGCTCGATGCGATCCAGACGCGTGACGCGGTCGCCGAGAGAGCGAGCGAACGCGGTCAGTCCCGCCGGGCCGCCGAAGGTCGACAACAACAGATTCGCCGCCGTGTTGTCGCTGAGCGTGATCGCCGCCTTGCACAACTCGGCGACACTCATGCCCGCATTGCCGATCAGTTCGCGCGTGTGCTTGCTCGTGGCCGGCGAATTCGACACCACGTCGCTCAGTGAGAACACCACGCGCCGTTGCAAGCTTTCCTCGCCACGATCCGTGCGCGCGAGTACGGCGCCGGCGACCAGTATCTTGAAGGTGCTGCACATAGGAAAGCGCTCGTCGGTCCGCAAGCCGGCGTGCACGCCCGACATCGTATCGACAATCGACACACCCAGCCGGCCGCCGCTCGCCGCTTCGATTTCAGCAAGCCGCCGACGGATCGCATCCGCCTTCGCCAACTCGCGCCCTTGCGCCGCCGCACCCGTTTTCACCGTCTTGCCGGATGCCTTGCCGAACGCGCCAACACTGCCAACCGCAACCCCAGCTATCGAAACGCCCAGCATCGCACCCGCGAACTTCCGTCTTGTGATCATCGCCGCTCCTTTGTGTGAAGCCGCAACTATCGGTTTTCCGCCCGCCGCTGACAAACGATGATAAGTTAGCCAACTCACAAGAAAATCTTATGCCTTCGCCATGAGACCGTACCTTCCATTGAACGCCTTGCGCGCCTTTGAATCGTCCGCCCGGCATCTGAGCTTCACGCGCGCGGCATTCGAACTGAACGTCACGCAGGCCGCCGTCAGCCAGCAGGTCAGAACGCTAGAAGAACGACTGGGCACCGCGCTTTTCAAGCGTCTACCACGCGGTCTCGCCATGACCGACGAGGGCCTCGCACTGCGTCCGGTGCTGACCGACGCATTCGATCGCATTGAAGCCGTGCTTAAACAATTTGAAGGCGGCCACTTTCACGAGGTGCTGACGGTGGGCGTGGTCGGTACGTTTGCGGTTGGCTGGCTGATGCCGCGCCTCAAGTCGTTTCGCGACGCGCATCCGTTCGTGGAATTGCGGCTACTGACGAACAACAACCTGGTCGATCTCGCCACCGAAGGCCTCGATTTCGCGATCCGTTTCGGCGACGGCACGTGGCCCGGTTCGCTCGCGACCCGCCTGCTCGACGCGCCACTCGCGCTGCTCTGCACACCGGAGATTGCCGAGCGCCTAACGAAACCGGAGGATCTCGCCGGCGAAACCTTGCTGCGCTCCTATCGCACCGACGACTGGATGAGCTGGTTCAGCGCCGCGGGCATTCCGCCGCGGCCGATTCGCGGGCCGGTGTTCGATTCGTCTCGGCTGATGGTGGAAGCGGCGATGCAGGGTGCGGGTATCGCGCTCGCGCCCGCGCTGATGTTCGATCACGAGATCAATACAGGCAGGCTGGTGCGCCCGTTCGATGTGGAGGTTCACGCCGGCAGTTACTGGCTGACATGGCTGAAGGGCAAACCCATGACGCCGGCGATGCTGCTGTTCAATCAATGGATCATCAAGGAAGCGTCGGCACAGACGCAGAACTAGGCAGCCAGCAATGCACGGCGATGTCCGTTCATGGCGGGCCGTTCGGCTTGCGGCGGAAACACGTTCCACGAGCCGTCGTCGTGACGGAAGAAGAAGATCGATAGCATGCCGCCCGGGCGCAAGGCTTCCACGCATACATAGCGCTGATGTTGCGACGCGCGGTGGCAGAACTGCACGACGCGTGCGGGCATCGACGGGGTCGGGGCAAGCCATTTGTCTACGGCCCAATGCAAGGTCTTTTCCGCGGCAGCCATGATGTTCTCCTTGAGTCCTTGAACGGTGAAACACTGAAATGAGTCACTGAAATTCGGCGGCAATGGTTCATGCAAACTGCGCGGACCCGTGAGCGCCCTTCGCGCTGCTTTCCACAAAAGCCTTTACGAGGCACACCAGCGCATGCATGCCGGTGCGCGGATGGCGCAGGCAGCAATGCACTTGTTCGCTACGGCTTTCGCCGAGCAGGCACCATGCGCAGAAGTGCTCGCAGTTGTTCGTGAGCAGCCGATAATGGTTTTCGCCGAGACGGGAGCGAGCGCGGCGCACGGCTTCGTCGCCGACGTAACGGGCGGCCGGGGTCGGCCGGATCGACAGCGGATGGCCGGCGGCGAAGCGTTCCAGTTCCACCTCTTCAACGGGGCCGCGATGCGTTGAACCTGCAAAGCCCGAGTAATGAACCACGCGTCCGTTGCCCACATAAATGCCGTGGTGTTCGTAACCGCGACGTTGCGTGACGAGATGCGCGCCGATCGGCAGGTCGATGGTGGACGCGGCGTCGCAGCGGTCTGCGCTGTGTTCGCTGCTGGTTTGGTTCGTGTTCATGGCTGTCTCGCTTCGATTTCCAACACTGTTGCGAGATCTTTTGCATCATCCGGGCCATGTGCGCAACAGCCTTTATTTAAAGGGCTTCGCGGGAAATTGCGGAATTTCGGAGGCCATGAGTGTGTGTTGCGAGCCGACAGAAATTCCGCCGAAGTGTCGGCGAGCGGCGCTCATTTTTAGCTGCCGTGAAGAGGGAAGTATTTGGATTGAAGAGATGCGGCGAGCTGCAGGAATCTGTTGGGTCGCGCACCGATTCGAGTCAGGGCATGTTGGCTGCCAGCCGACCGATGAATTCATGTACGCCCGTGCGCCGCATCCGCAAACGCGCGGAATCGCCCGGCAATCAAGGCGCTAAGACAGACTGTGCAAATCACCCGCAAATTGGCATAGCACTTGCAATATAACCGCCACATACTTCTTAACCGCGCGTCACCGCGCGCGTTACACACGCGGCCAACCGGAGAAACGACATGGCTTCTATTACAGTAAGCGACCTCTCGCTGAACCTCGCGCTAGACCGTAAAGCGATGACAGCGATCCGCGGCGGCGGCGGCGCCCCGTGGGTGTACGGCTGGATTCAGCCCTACGTACGCGATACGCCGAGCATTGGGCCCGTCGTGAACCTGTACGACGTGACCAACAACTTCTATGCTAACCAGATGATCAACACGTTCCAGTCGGTCGATGTACGCAACACCGGCGCGAACTCGAACATCAGTGTCTCTCCCGACGCACGCAGCAGAAACGATATGGTGTAACCGTTGTGACCTGTGCGAGCCAATTTCGCTGGACGTCGTCCGCGCGTTCCGACGCCGGGCGTGTCCGCGAAATCAACGAAGATTCCTGTCTCGACCAGTCCGCGCTCGGACGCTGGGCCGTCGCCGACGGCATGGGCGGGCACGCGGTCGGCGATCTGGCGAGCCGTCTGGTAATCGACGCGCTCAGCCGGCTCACGCCGCCCGTCAGCATGAAGTCCTTCGTCGCCGATGCGCGCGCGCGTCTGCAGACCGCCAATCGTCAGCTAAGGGAAGAAGCCGCGCGCCGCCAGGTACAGCGTATCGGCAGCACGGTCGTCGCGCTGCTCGCCTGCGATCGCTTTTGCGGCTACATCTGGGCCGGCGACAGCCGCCTCTACCTGCTGCGCGAAGGCAGCCTGCGGCAACTCACGCGCGACCACAGTCAGGTGGAAGCGTTGAAGTCGCTCGGCGTGCTTACTGAAGAAGAGGCGCGGCATCATCCAGCGCAACACATGATCACGCGCGCCGTGGGCGCCACCGACCTGCTCGAACTGGACGACGATGTGATCGAGGTCGCGGATGGCGACGTCTTCCTTCTCTGCAGCGACGGCCTGAGCAACGAAGTCAGCGAAGACGACATGCTCGCTGTGATGAGCAATGCGGCATGCGCGAACGCGTGTGAGGAACTCGTCGATATGGCGCTCGCTCGCGGCGGCCGCGACAACATCACCGCCGTGGTCGTGCGCGCTGAAGACCCTAATGCCGCGGACAAAACGCTGCTGAATCCGTCGCCTTGAGCCTATTGCGTTAGCGACGCGGCCTCACGTGTCGTTGTCTTCGTCGTCGCGATCCTCAGCGCCGTTCTTGTTCGCGGCAGGCTGATTGCGATTGCGGAAATCCTTCGAGTGCAGGCCGTGTTTCTTCAGAAGCATCTGCAGATGCGAACGGTTCATGTCGATACGACGCGCCAGTTCCGCGACCGTGCCGCTCACTTCGCGAAGGCCGCGCTCGAGGAAGGCTTTTTCGGCGTCGTCACTGGCGGCGCGCTTTGCGTCGCTCAGCGACATCAGGTTGGCTACACTGATCGGCTCCTGCCCCGTTGCGGTCGCGGCGTTGGAAGCCGCCGCGGTTCCTGGCGCCGCCGGCCGCATGTCCACCGGTAAATGATCGACATCGGCCATATCGCCGGCCAGACACGACACGCGATACATCACGTTGCGCAACTCGCGGATATTGCCTGGATACGCATAGTTCAGCAGAAAGTCCCGCAAACGCGGCGTCAATCGCACCGGCCTGCGCTTTAACGTGCCGGCGGCTTCGTCGCCGAACCACGAAATCAGCAGAGGAATTTCGTCGCGACGCTCGCGCAGCGGCGGCAACGTCACATGAATGACGCTAAGCCGGTAGAACAGATCCTCGCGGAATTTGCCCTCTTCGCTGAGCCGCCGCAGATTGCGATTGGTCGCCGCGACGATGCGCGTGTCCACCGCAATCGTTTCATCGGACCCGACGCGTTGAATCTCATGCGCTTCCAGCACGCGCAACAGCTTCACCTGGCCGGCGAGCGGCAACTCGCCGATTTCGTCGAGAAAGATCGTACCTGTATGCGCGCTTTCGAATTTGCCCTTGCGGTCGTTCGAAGCCCCCGTGAACGCGCCCTTGCGATGCCCGAACAATTCCGACTCCAGCAGATTGTCGGGAATCGCACCGCAGTTCACGGAAATGAACGGCTTGTCGGCTCGCGAGCCGTTGGCGTGAATCACCTTCGCCATCAACTCCTTGCCGGTGCCGCTTTCGCCGTCGATCAACACGGGCAAATCGGTCGGCGCGGCTTTCTCGGCGATTTCGAGCGATTCGAGCAGGCGCGGATTGTCGCCGAACGTGCCTTCGAAAATGAAACTGCGTTCGAGCAACGCCTTGCGACGCGCGCCGCGCGACAGATCGGCGCGCTCCTGCGGCTCAGCGGCCACCGCAGCTTGCACGAAACGCTCCTTGTGCGAGAGCTGCATCACCTCGTCGCGCAGCGAGGTGGCTTGCCGGAGCAGTTTGTCGATGTCCGCGCGCTCCAGCCGCGACGACCAGCGCAACGTGGAGCGCAGAATCTCGATCCGCTCGATCAGCCCCGCGTATGAAATCGCGGGACTGGCCTCTTCAATCTGGTCGAGTATTTTCATCATCATGCACTCAACTGTTTCTGGACCAGCTGGTAATACATGCCGCCGCGCTGGATCAGCTCATCGTGACGGCCCTGTTCGACAATCGCCCCTTCATACAGCACGAGAATCTTGTCCGCACGCATGATCGTGCTGAGCCGGTGCGCGATGATCACCGCCGTGCGGCCCTTCAGAATGTCATGCATATTGCCGAGAATATTGCTCTCCGATTGCGAGTCCAATGCCGAAGTCGCTTCGTCGAATACGAGCAGACGCGGATCGTGATACAGCGCCCGCGCGATGCACAGCCGCTGGATCTGCCCGCCCGACAAGCCAATTCCGCGCTCGCCGACAATCTGCTCGTAGCCAAGCGGCATCTTGCTGATAAATCCGTGCGCGTCGGCCATCTTCGCGACTTCCTCGATGCGGCGCCGATCGGGCGCATCGTCGCCACTCGCGATGTTCTCCGAAATCGTGCCGGAGAACAGCAAATTGCTCTGCATCACATAGCCGATCTGCGCACGGTAATAGGCTTTGTCGACCACGCCGAGATCGTAGCCGTCGATCGTCATCTTGCCCTCGGTCGGCGTGTAGAAGCCGACCAGCAATTTGGCGAGCGTCGTCTTGCCCGACCCGCTGCGTCCGACAATCGCCACCAGTTCGCCGGGCTTGATATCGAAGCTGATGTTTTCGAGCACATATGCCGAGTCGTTTTCGCCATAGCGGAAATACACGCCGCTCAAGCTGATCTCGCCTTGCAGTTCGGGCAACATCACGCGCGAAGGCAAATCCTGGGGTTTCTGCTCGGGTTCGATATCGAGCACATCGCCGAGGCGTTCCATCGCCACGCCCGCGTCGTTCAACATGCTCCACAAACCGACCAGGCCCATGAGCGGACCCAGTACGCTCCCCATGAACGCATTGAACGCGATCAACTGACCAATCGTCATTTCGCGCGCCAGCACGAGATTCGCGCCGACCCACAGAATCGCAATCGTCGTCGCCGAGTTCAGCAACTGGCTGCCGAGTCCCACGAGAATATTGAACGCGTGCGCGCGATACTGCACTTCGAGCGCCTTGGCGTACTTCTTCTCCCAGCGCAAGCGCACCGGCCGCTCGATGCCCATGCCCTTGATGGTCTCCACACCAGCGAGCGCTTCCATCAGAAACGACTTCGACTCGGTCGATGCGGTGAACACTTCGCGCGCATAGCCTTTGATCTTGGGCGTGGCGATCGCGGTCAGCGCCATGATCGGAATGACGAACGCGATCAGCACCAGCGTCATCTTCACGTTGTAGACGAACATGATCGTGAAGTAGATGAAGACCATCAGCAGGTTCAACGCCGTGGTAACGGTGGATTCGGTGAGGAACGCGCGGATCGTCTGGTTCTCCTGGAAGCGCGCGAAAATGTCGCCGGTCTTGCGCTTGGCAAAGAACGAAAACGGCAGCGACATGGTGTGCTTGAAGAACTGCGACATCATCGCGAAGTCCATGTTTCGCACCATGAAATTCGCCAGATACGCACGAATCGACGACATCAATTGCGAAAAGACATTGGAAATGATCAGGCCGCCAATCAGCAGATGCAGCAGGCTGACATTCTGATGAACGATCACGCCGTCCAGAATGTTTTGGATAATCAGCGGCGGAATTACGCCCAGTACCTGAATCACGAAGGTGGCGAGGAACAGGTGGCCGAGAATCTTTTTGTACGGCTTGAGGTAGCCGACAAAGCGTATCCATGGCGAACGCGCGGCGGACATTTGCAGCAGATGCGGCCCACCGGTAAACAGCAGACAGGTGCCGCTCCAACCGCGCTCGAAATCTTCCACCGTCATTTTCTTGAAGCCAACCGCCGGATCCGCAACCCATACGTACTCTTTGGAGAGCCCGTACACCACGACGTAGTGATAGCCCTCCCAATGCACGATGAACGGCAGATCGAAACCGCGCAACGAATCGAACGTGCATTGCACGCCGCGCGCTGTAAAGCCGAGCGATTCGCCGGCGCGCGCGAGACTGTCGAGCGTCGCGCCCTGGGTTGTGACGTTGGCGAGTTCGCGCAATTTTCCGAGCGTCATTGGAATGCTGTAGTGGCGGCATACCATGGCAAGGCACGCCGCACCGCAATCCATTTCTTCGGCCTGCTCGACCAGCGCGAAGCGTTTGATGACTTTCTCGCCGAACTCGGGCTTGCTTTGCAAATCGAGCATCAGCGGCAGCTTGCGGCGCTGTTCGACCCGCTTTTGCCGCTGCAATTCGCGGTCGCCGTAGCGAATGCGCTCGTCGAGCACTTCGCGCAACTTCGGATTGCGTTCGAGAATGAAGTGAACGGTGCGCTCCGGAATCACCAGCAGGCGCGTGTCGGTCGTCGCAACCACCGACGCCATCTGTTCCTGGCGCATCAAACACGCCTTTTCGCCGAATATTTCGCCTTCTCCGAGCGTGGCGAGCGTGTAGTCGTGCCCCTCCTCGTGCCGCACGATACGCACTTCACCATGGCGCACCACGTAAAGGCGCCGGTCCTCGCGTCCGTCCTGCTTGAGGATTTCCTTGCCCGCGGCCACCCGTTTCACGCCGACGCTGCGCACATACTCTTCGAGTTCGGCCTTGTTCAGTTTGCCGCGCAGATCGAATAACTGCGCGACAAAGCCACCCGCCGAATTGATCGCCACATAGCTGGCAACGAACGCCAACGCGGCCTGATTGCCCGCGATCACAGGCTCGATCGCGGCGCGCGGAATAAACAGCAACTCGGTTTTTGCCGACGACCGCACCGAGGCTTCGTGGACATAGGTCCGCAACATCGCAATATCGGCGAAGATCTCACCCGACTTGCGCACGCCCAAGCTGGTTTCCTTGCCGTGCTCCTCCGAGAATATCCGTACGGAACCCGAACGAATCACGTACAGACCGTCAGCCGTCTCGCCCGCCGAGCAAACCGTTTCTCCGAACGAATAGAAGCGCGCTTGCGCATATTCGGCAAGACGCTCGATCTCGTCGCGCGAAAACGGCGAAAAAATTTCCACCGAGGTGAGAAACTCGGCTGCGGAGGGCGCGGTCTGGGGTGCATCCATGTGCTTACGGACCTCGAATCGGCGTGTGGTTGCGTTGTTTCAATACGGCGTGCGGCTTCGAACCGGTTAGCGCGCTTCGATCACGTGCTCCTGGGCGCGTGAGATCAACCAGCCTTCGCGAAGCAGGCGCCGGACTTCGGACGCCACGTCGGCGTCGAGCGTCGCGGGATATTTGGCCGTCACGGCGAAAATCTCGAAGCACGAGCGGTCCGCCGACGGAAACGGTCCCAGCAGATCGCCCACCGCCGCGTTGAAAATCTTCGCTTCGATATCCGGTTTCAACGAGCCGCGCAGCACCTTGCCGATTACGCCGCCTGCCTCGCGCGTATCGGCGATGGAATGCTCGCGCGCCATGTCGGCGAAACTGTCGGGATCGTCGTGCAGGTACGAGATCATCTCCTTCGCCTTGCCCTCGCTGTCCAGCACGATATGGCTCACTTCTATGGCGTCGAACTTCGGCGAATTCAGCGCGAAGTAATCCTTGATCGCGGCCTCGTTGCCGATCTCGTCGAGCATCTTCTCCTGATACAGCCCGTCGGTAATGAAGGCTTCGAACTCGTCGAGACTGACATTGAGCGCATCGAGATACTGATTCATATCCGTCGCGCGATGCAGGCCGCGCACGCGGCGGAACTGATCGGCGCGTTGCTGGATTTCATCGGCGGTGACGGTAATGCCCTGCTTCTTCGCCGCGTGAACCGTGAGCTTGTCGCGCACAATCTGTTCGATCAGGCTCTCGAACTGGCCGGTCAGTTTCAGAAGACGAATGAACTCGGCCACGTCCACGACTTCGTCATCGATTCGCACTATCGCGGTCATTTGTTCCGCTCCTTTAATTGACGTGTGATCCGTGCGGTCAACCCGCCACCTGCCTGAACGGATCGAGACCCAGATCGATCAGGCGCCGCTCGCGCACCACGATCTCAGCGCTTGCCGTCATGCCGTAGCGCAACGGATAACGCGTGTCGGCAATCTGGTAGTAATTTTTGTCGAGCGTGACGCGGCCTTCGTAGACCGGCTGCTTGTCCGTCAACGACGGTTTAGTGGCCGGTGAAATATAGGCCAGCGTGCCGCTGATCAGCCCATAGCGTTGATACGGAAAAGCGTTGAATTTCAGTTTGACCGGCAGACCCTCGTGCAGAAACGCACGATCGTGTTCGGCGATTTCAATCTTCAGCACGGGCCGCGCGTCTTTGGGCGCAATGCCGCCGAGCGGCGCGTTTGCCTGAATCTTGTCGCCGCGCTGAGTTGACGTCACGTCGGTGATGACGCCCGAAACCGGCGCGAGAATCAGCAGGAAATTATCTTTGTCGATGTTCTCGAAGCGAATCCGCGCAGCCGCTTCAGACACCAAGCGCGCACTTTGCAGTTGCAGGCGCAACTTGTCTTCCGCGTCGGTAATGTCGCGCACCGCCGAATCGTATTGAAGCTGCAGGTCTGTAGTCTGCTGGCCGCTGGTTTCCAGTTGCGCATTCGCCTGCGTATATTCGTGGCTCAAGCGGAAATCCAGTTCCGCGAGTTTCGATTGGGCGACACGGTAAGCGTTATCCGCCTCCATTGCCGCCGTGCGTTTTTGCTCCACCTGCAATTCGGCGATGCCACCGCCACCCGGCTGCGCGAAGAGCCGCGAGTAGCGGTCCAGTTCCTGACGCGCCGCTTCGCGCGTGCGCCGGGCGTTGTCGAGGATACTGCGCGCTTCGTCGAGTTCGGCCTTCTGCCCTTCCGCGAGTTTGGTCGTGCCTTCGGAGACGCGATTTTCGTGCTGGCGCGCTTCCACTTCCATCTGCGTCTTGAGCGCTGCGGCCTTTCGCTCCATGAGCGCTTTCTTCTCGGGAAACTGCTTCCAGTCGCGCTCGGCGTCTTCCAGTTTGAGCTGCGCTTGCAACGCGTTGCTAGCGGCCTCGATCGCGCCGCGCGCATTCAGGCGCGCCAGCACATCGCCTTTCTGCACCGGTTGCCCTTCGGCGATATACAGATCGGCGAGTTCGCCGTCGATCGGTGCATAGATCCGGCGCACCTCGGACTCCGGCGACAA
Source organism: Paraburkholderia phytofirmans PsJN (assembly GCF_000020125.1). Lineage (NCBI taxonomy): Bacteria > Pseudomonadati > Pseudomonadota > Betaproteobacteria > Burkholderiales > Burkholderiaceae > Paraburkholderia > Paraburkholderia phytofirmans. Next base: position 12,514 of record NC_010676.1, on the reverse strand, counting down.
GGTGCCCTGCGCGCTGACGATCACGTCGGCACGCCCCACGAACGACCACAACAGCCCGACCACGACCAGTGCGACCATCGCCCAGATCAGCGCGCGCGCGAGCCGCACCGGCTCCGCCATCAGGATCGCGATGCCCTCGACGCTGTGATCTTCCAGTGCCTCCGACAACGGCCTAGGGTGACTGTCGCGTTTCACTCTGCTCGCCTCCGATCAATGCCAGCTTCGCTTTTAGAAGTCCCGGATCCAGCACCATGCGCAACTCCGTTAGCGAGCGGCGCTGCAAATTGGCTTCGGCTTCGATGTCTGCCAGCAGACGGTCGAAGTCGGCCGGATGATCGGCCTTCAGTTGCGTGTAGATGCGCATGCCCTGTTGCGCCGACGTTTTCGCATCCGAAAGCAGACGCGCCTCACTGCGAAATCCCGGTGAAATGCCGGCTTCGAGACGCTGCGTACCGCCGATCGATCCGCCCGCGCGGTACTGTTTCCACAGACTCTGAGCGCGCAGCAGCAGGTCTTGCGCACGCGCCAGCGCTTTGTCGTGCAACGCGGCGACGTCTTTCTGGATCGACTGCAGGAACCACACGTCCGTTGCCGGATCGAGGCTTGCGTAAAACGACAGGAGACGCTGGTCGTAGTCCTTGTCGCCGCGCGTTTTCTGCAGTTGCGCGTATTGGTCGAGCAGCGTTTTCTTGTGGGCGAGTTCCGCCGCGAGCACGTCGGACCAAGGCCCCGCGGGCATGGCCTGTAGACCGGCGAGCGCCTGTTGCGCGTCGCCGTGCTGCCATGCCGCCGTCACCGCATCGTGGCGCGCAATCACGTCTGGCGAAGGCAAACGGCTCGCGGCCAATTGTTGAAACTGCGCCTGAAAAGGCGGCGTGCTGAAGCGCGCCGTTTTCAGCATCGCGAGCAACGGCACCAGTTGCCGGCTCAGCGCGGCGTTCAGCAAATCGGTGTATTGGCGCAGATCCTGACGCACCCGGTCAATGCCCGCGAGACGCGGATAACGCTGCGTGTAATCGTCGAGCACCGGCGGCAGCGCGTCGGGTTTATCGCGCGCCAGTTCGGTGCGGATCGTCCCGTTCAGACGGTCGATGGCGGCGAGGTACACCGAATCGTCGCTTTCCAGTTTGCGCAGATGACTCAGCGCCTGTGCATAGGGATCGGCGAACACGGGCACATAGGAGGCAATGCGGTCGAGCGCGCGCTGATGGCTCCTCGCGTCGTCTTCCCAGCGTTGCAGCAGATTGTTGATCGTGCCTTCGTCCGCGTACATGCGAATAGGCGCGTCCATGCCGCCGCGCGCCGCGACGAAACGCTCCAGATCGCCTACCCATTGCAATTCGTTGACCAGCGACGCCGCGTCCGCGTTGTTCGCGCTCAACGAACGCATCTCCTTGAGCAACGCGTCGGCTTGATCGAACTGCGCCTTTTGCAGCGCATTCAGCCAACTAGGGAGCTTTGCCTTCAACAACGCTTCGCTAGCGAGTGCCTTGACTTTCGTGTCCGCGGGATGGCTCGCCAGATAGCCCGATGCCGCCGTGACCGCGCTCGTGTAATCGCCGTTCGCCAGCAGATTCTTCAACTCGCGTTCCGAAGAACCGCGCATATATAGCGTCGTTGCTATCGCCGCCAACACCACGACGCCCACGCCGCCCCATGTCGCCATGCGCCGCACGCTCGCGCGGTCGTCGATCGCAAACGCCTTGCCGAGTTCGCCCGCGACCAACCGCCAACGGCGCGGCCGGCTTTTCGCGGCAGCCGCGTTGGCAGCGCCATTCGCACCGTTGGCGCCGTTCGTGCCACTCGCCGCTTTTGCCGTGCCCGTCGGCGCATCGCGCTTCGCATGCGCGGACGCGGCCTGTGCCGCCTCGTTGACCTCGTCTTCACGCTGAAGGCCGGGGTCGACGCAAAAGATATCGAGGAATGAATGCGCGGCGCCGACGAAGGTGGTCTTGTCGGGATCCACCGCTTCGTTGGCGGCCGGATTGACGAATAGTTGTGTCACGGTGGGCTCGACTTCAGGGGGTTTCTGCAGCGACACCCTGTAGACGAAGTGGTCTCCGCCAAATGCAACGAGGTCTCCCTCTACCAGCGGCAGCGCGGATTCATCCAACCGCTTTCCACCGACGAATGTGCCGTTGGTGCTGCCGAGATCCTCGACATAGAGTTCGCCGCCCTTCAGAAAGATGTGCGCGTGACGGCGCGAAATGTAGTTGACCTGATGCGGATAGCGGTCTTTGTAGCGCGAGAAGACTTCATCGGCTTTGCTGACCAGAAACGGAAATGCCTGCACCTCGATAGGTTGCAGGCCGAGGTCGTCGCGCTGCGGCACCAGCAGCAATCCCGGCGCGGCGGACGGACTGGCGGCCGCCACGATACGCGCGCGCGGTTCGATGCTGACGCGGTAGCAGAGCTCGCCGCCAAAGCACAATTCGTCGCCGGCGCGCACACGGGCCGGCGTCTGCCGCACCGCCACGCCGTTCACTGTCGTGCCGTTCTTGCTGCCCAGGTCGGCAACGTAGACCGCGCCGTGTTCCGTGAAAACCCGCGCATGACGGCGCGACAGGCGGGCAATCCGCTCGGCGGGATAGTCGGTAAAAGGTGCTTCGCTGCGCCCGATTGCAAACAGGTTGTCGACGATACGGATCGCGTCGAGCGCCGGACGTTGCGCGGACGCAATCGGCGACAACACCACGTCGAACGCGGCGTCTTCTGTCGCGCGCATCTCAGCAATCGGAGCTTCGCCGGCGGCCATTTTATCTGGATCACTAAGCGTTTACCCGTTGCGGCGAGATCGCAACGGAAACGGGACGAAGGACTACGGCGAAAAGATATTGTTCGTGTGAGTCGTGCAAAAGCCGACTCCTTAATGATTGTAAGTCACACATGGCGAGTGTCAATTTTCCGATCGTCGGTTATGAGGGAAACGAGCGCGTCGAATACAGACGAAATACCCCACGCTGCGCGCCACATTGCGGATTAGCTCAGTGTTCCTTTACTTGTGCCTGCACGTCCCCGCTCGGCCAGCCGCCGCCCAGCGCTTTATAAAGCAACACCGTGTCGGACAGAATCTGTTGATGGTTGGCGAGCAGTCCCTGCTGCGCCTCCAGCAAGGTCCGTTCGGTTTCGAATACCTCCAGCTGCGACACCACGCCGAGGCGCAGTTGCGACTGAATCTGGTCCGCCACGATCTGCAGCCGCGATACCTCCTGCTGCAACTCCACGCGCTGTTCCTTGTGCGAATTTACGTTGACCAGCGCGTTTTCCACTTCCTCGAACGCGCCCATTACCGCCACGCGATACTGCTGTTCGGCCACTGTCGATTGCGCTTGCGTGACTTTCACATGCGCCCGCACGCCGGGATCGAGCAGCGGAATGTTGATGCTAGGCATGAAGCCGTACGTGAACGATTTCAGCAGATCGGTCAACGCGAAACTCGCAGTGCCGCCGTGCCCGGTCAGGCTGATGGTCGGCAGTTGCGCAAGCTTGGCCTGGCCGACGAGGTCGTACGCTTCCAGCACTCTGAACTCGGCGGCCACCACGTCGGGACGGCGTGCGAGCAGTTGCGCGGGCAAGCCGTCCGGCACCGGCGGCAGTTGCACGCGCTGCTGCAAATGCCCCTTGGGCATCTGGAATTCGCCGGCCGGCACGCCGATCAGCGTGCACAGCGCGTTGTTGGCCAGCGCGCGCGAACGGCGCAGGTCGAGCAACTGATTGGTCAGGCGGTTGATCTCCGCCTGCTGGCGCAACACCTGAGTCTGCGGGATAAGTCCGTTGCGGCGCTGACCGTCGTAAATCGCGAGAATCTGCCGGTTTGTTTCGAGCGTTTTCTGTTGCTGTTCGATCTGGTCGTCGAATTGCAGAATCTGGAAGTAGGTGCTGGATACGTTCGACACCAGTTCGAGATACCCGGCTCGCCAGTCGGCCTCGCTCGCGTGAAATTCCGCCTTCTGCGCCTGCACGCCTTTTTCGACTTTGCCCCAGATATCGATGTCCCAGTTCACCTGCGTCGCGAGGTTGTACTGCCTGGAGAAGGTCTGATGCGTGGTCTTTTCGAAATCGGCGCCGGCGCCGAGATCCATGGTCGGCAAAGCGCCGGCTTTGGCTTCGCCGATCTGCGTGCCGGCCACGTCGATACGCGCGGCCAGCACCTTGATATCGAAGTTGCCGGCAATCGCCTTTGCGATCAGCGTGTCGAGATAGGGATCCTGGAAGCCTTTCCACCAGTCGGGTTCGATCGTCGCGGCGGCCGAGACGGGCGAGCCTTTCTGATCCGACCACGAGGCTTTGGCGGGCGTGTCGGGACGCTTGTAGTCCGGCATGCTGACATCGATACAGGCCGACAGCGAGAGCGCGCATACCGTCGCCGCGCAAACGCAGCGCAGTGCGGATGTGCCGCGGAAAAAGCGCTGACGAGCTGATGAAAGCAACGCTGACACGATGGTCTCCGATAGCGCCCGCTTCGTTGCACGAGAAGCACGCGCTCTTTAAGTAAAGCACCTCCAGCGCAGCTTCACCATCGAAGCGATGCAGGAAGATCGGCGCGGGAATCGGGCGGTGAAACGGGAATGGCGTGAAAAGAACGATTGGCTGCGAAATCTTTTTGAGGAGCGGCCGGTAAGAGTCCGCGGAGGCTGTAGCGCCTCCGCGGCGGCCTGCGCCGTTTAGTGCACGTTGATGTTGTTGCTCGCGGTCACGTGCGGATCGATCGTGCTCGAGATGCCGGCAACGAACGCTGCGTTGTTGCCGTTGGCGTTCTGGATGTTCATCGTCGTGTTGATCAGTTGGGTGGCGTCGACGGTCTTGCTGTTGTTCGGCGCGTACACCGGCATGAAGTTGAAGTACGACGAGGACGGATAGTATCCGGTACCGCCGCGCACGGCGCTCATGGCACGGCTGTCGAGTTGTTCGGTGATGGACAGGTCTTTGATCATCAGCGTGTTCATGGTAAATCTCCTGGAAGGGATACAGCACAGTTTGCGGTTGGGTTCGAGCAACTTGTCTGCTCGAGTGTCACTAACGCATGGGCTGTGCCAGGATTGATTTCCTATCCTAAGAAATGTGCCGGAATGCCGTGGATAAAGGGTTGCGGGGCTGGCTGAACAGAGAACGCGGAATGGGGCGATGATGCGACGCACGGAGGATGGTGGATCGCGGCCAACAACCCATGCGAAACTGTTGGTTGCGGCGTGACACTGAGGCTCTGGCCCGCGCGTGCCGCGTCACGCCGCGCAATGCATAAACGTGCGTCACCGCGCGATGACGGTGATCTTCTTTGAATACACCGGCGGATTGTGCGGCACATGCATGTCGTCGCCCATCAGCAACTGCAACGTGTGCTTGCCTGGCGGGAGTTGAATCATGGTCTCCGTTTCACCCGCGCCGAAGTGCAGATGATTGCGATCCGACGGAATCTCCTGATCCATAGGCGGCAAGTCCGTATCGATCAGCAGATGATGGTGGCCGGTATTCGGATACTTGACGCCCTTCGGCGCCACGCCCATGTAGCGCAGGCCGAACCACACCTTGAACGGTTTGTTGGCGGGAACCACCTGGCCGTCGTTGGGATAGCCGATATACTCGTGCGCGCCGGCCGGCGCGGGTGTCGTACCTGCAATGGCGGCATTCGGCGAAGCCAATGCCGCCGACATGACGAGCGCCGCGACCGCAATGATCTTGTACATGAAGGTCTCTCCGTCCTGACCGATTCGCTTTGAACGAACGGATCGCGCTAGTCTTTTAGCACGGTGATGGTGATCTTTTTCGAATACACCGGCGGCACATGCGGCACGTGGTTGTGGTCGCCGAGAATGAGCTGCAACGTGTGCTTGCCCGGCGGCAACTCGATACGCGCGTCCGTCTCACCCGCGCCGAAGTGCAGGTGGTTGCGATCCGACGGGATCTCCTGATCGAGCGGCGGCAGGTCGGTGTCGATCAGCAAATGGTGATGGCCGGTGTTCGGGAACACGACGCCCTTCGGACACACACCCATGTTCCGCAGTCCCATGCGCACCCACAACTTGCCGCCGTGAATCACCGTGCCGTCAGATGGCCAGATGATGTATTCCTCGGCACCCGGCGGCGACGGCGTTTGCTCGGCCGCCGCGAAAACGCTCGGCACCATGTTGCCGAACATAAGAAGGAGCGTCGCGCGCAACGTTCGGCGCAATACCTCGCGACGCGCATGCGATCCATGAGGCACGTCGAGAACAACGGGGGTAACGGTTCTTCGCATAGCGCACTCTCCCGAAGAGGGGTCATGGCCAACTCGGCTGCGCGAGGCAGACCGGGCGTTCCGGCTGGATGTCGCGGGCGTACGCGCGATTGGACGGCCACCTGGTTAAAACGAGCTTGCCGCCCTACTTTGTGAAATTAGCTTAGGACGTAACTTGCCAAAAAGATACGCCACACTCGTTAACCGTATGACGCATTCGGGGCACGCGGACAGTTGTGGCGCGCAAAGCGCGTGCTATCGTTATTAAGAGGTTGCAGATGGATGGTCGATAGCGGCGTCGATGTTTCGCGCGATTCACGCCGGCGGCGGCTGCGAGTTGTGCGGTCCTCGATTGCCTATGTTCTGTCCGGAACAAACAGGATGTGAAGATGTGGCGAATATTCATGCTGGTGTGCATGGCCGGGGCAATGCAGGCGCATTGGGGCGATGCTTTTGCGGCGCCGCAAAGCGAGGGCGCCGAGCGCGGTGCGAGTGAGGCGAGCTTGCCGCTCACGCAGGTTGCTCCGTTCGCGCCACAACGTGGCAACGCGCTTGCTCCGCGCATTGCGCTTGTGATCGGTAACGGCGCGTATGGTGCGGAAGGTGTGGGCGGTACGGGTCACGACGGCCCGCAAGTGGATGCTCTGCGAGAGAACGCGCCCCGCGACGCCACAGCCATGCGCGACAAGCTCCAGACGCTCGGCTTCGACGTCATCCTGCGCACAAATGCGACGCCGCAGCAAATGCGCGAGGCCATCGGCGAATTTCATCAGCGCTTGCGGGCGGGTGGTGTCGGTCTGTTCTATTTCGCGGGACACGGCATGCGGATCGGCCCGCAAACACTGCTCATTCCCGCAGGACTCGATGCCCGCTCGCCGGCTGCAGTCGTGCGCAACGGTGTCGATCTGCACACCGTTTTGCAGGCGATGGACGGGCCGCGTGACGCCCGGCTCAATCTCGTGATCCTCGATACGTGTCTGAACGATCCGTTCTCGACGACCTCCACGGACGATACATCCGCGCTTCCCCACAATACAGTGGTTGCCTACGCAACCGCGCCCGGCGGTTTTGCGGCAGACGGCACGCGGCACGGCGTCTATACGAATGCATGGCTGCACGCGCTCGATAGCGCTCCATCGCTAACGCTGGCGGATCTGTTGCAACGCGTCGCAGCGCAGGTTCGCGACGCCACCGGCGGCGAGCAAACGCCGTGGGTTGCCGCTTCGCTTCCTCGGCCCTGGCTGACGGCGGATGCCGCATTCACGGCGCGGGACAATCCCGTCGTCACGCTGCACAGCAGAGGCATCCTGCCGAAAGACAGCAGCGAACAATACGAAATCACGTTCTGGAATTCGATCAAGGACAGCAACTACCCGGGCGACTACGAGGCCTATTTGAAGGCCTATCCGAACGGCCGCTTCGCCACGCTCGCTCATGCGCGCATCGAGCGCTTGCGTGCCGCGGCGACGTCGAATGGGCCGTCCGCAACCACGCCCGCTGCGCCTTCAATAGCACCCACGCCGCAGGTTGCGCGACCAACGCCACCGGCTAGCACCCCGCCGCCCAAGCCCGCTCCGAGTGCCGCCCCGGCCGCTGCGCCACCCGCGGCAGCGGTCGCGCAAAAGCCCGTCACGCATGCACCGGTTGCCGGCGAAAGCCGCGATTGCGCAACCTGTCCGATCATGATCACCGTACCCGCCGGTTCGTTCTCGATGGGCAGCAGTACCGACGACCCGTCCGAAAAACCCGTTCATCACGTGACCATCGGCGCGCCGTTCGCGATCGGCAAGTACGAGGTGACCGTCGACCAGTGGAACGCATGCGTCGCCGCCAATGCGTGCCAGAAACTCACGCCGGAGAGCAACACAAACAAAGCCGCACCCGCGCGCGACCTCAGTTGGGACGACGCGCAGCAGTACGTGAAATGGCTGAGCAAGACCACCGGCAAACCGTACCGTCTGCCCACCGAAGCGGAATGGGAATACGCGGATCGCGGCGGCACCACCAGTGCCTACTGGTGGGGCGACCAGATGCGCAAGGGCAACGCCAATTGCAAGGACTGCGGCGACCCGTGGCACAAGGAAGGGCCTGAGGCCGCGGGCTCGTTCGCACCGAATCCGCTCGGCCTGTACGACATGAACGGCAGCGTTTGGGAATGGACCGCCGACTGCTGGCACAACACCTACCAGGCCGCGCCCGCCGATGGTCATGCATGGGACACCCCTGGCTGCGACATGCGCGTGATTCGTGGCGGCTCGTGGCGCGAAGGCGGCAGCTACATGCTCAGCGCGACCCGCTTCAAGTACAGCGCGGGCGTGCGTCAGTCGCAGGATGGCTTCCGGGTCGTCAAAGATCTGAAGTGACTTGGCGGGGCCGCGTTCGAGTGTCGATCGGACTCACAGCCCATCACGAGAGAAACCGCGCTCCCGCTCCGCTCAGGGCGAGCGCGGTTTCGTCGTGATCGGCGCGAAATCGGCGACGATATGATCGCGGCTGTATTTGCCGCCGATCTGCGCGAGGCGTGCATCGAGCGCACGCAGATAGTCGGCGCGTGATTCGCTCTCCGGGCGCGGCTTGTCGAATAGCGGCGCCGGCGTGATCAGCAGCACCACCATCTCCGATCCGAACGGCTTCGAAATGATCCAGTCACCGGCGCTGCCGACCGTGGCGGCGTAGTGCGGCGGCGCTTGATTGTCCTTTGCGCGGGGGCTCGGCACCATGTGCACGACGCTGCCGTCGAGTTGGTAGTAGTCGAGGTTCACATATGAGTCGTAGCCCGGCGTGGTGACGTCGACCACCAGCGGGTCGCCGTCGCTCAACTGACCACCTGGCGGCCGCACATGCAAGGCCGCGACGTGGCCGGCCTGCATGTTGTGAATCCAGTAGGGCGCGAATGCCTTGATGGTGTCGCATTTGTCGTCGGCAAGCGGCTCGACCTGGAGCGTCAGCGTATCGACGCCCGGCAACGCCGCCAGCGTGTCCTTCAGATGCGCCGCGCCATAGCGTTGCGAAACGTAACCCCGCACCGTCAACGAGTGATCCTGGACTGAGGCGGATAGCGCCGAACAAGGCACTTGCGTCAGCGCCGGGGTGACGGCGGCGAGAGTCAGTGCCGGCTTCGGCGCGGGCTTTGCTGCGGACACCGCCGGCGGCGTAGCGGGCGCTGCCGCGACCGGACTTGCCGGCGGCGCAGCAGGCGGTGCGGTCACCGCCCCTTCCGAAATCGACGAAGCCGCCTGCCCGGTCAAAGCCTGCGATGCGCCTGCCTGCGTCTGTGCTCCGTTATGCCGGTTCGCGCCCGAGCGGAACGCGAACACGCCGACGGCCGCGGCGCAAACCACCGCGAAACTCGCGAGCCCCACCTTCGCCAGCGTGCCCGATTTTTCCGCGCGCGCTTCATTATCGAACTCCGCGATGAAGCGCGCCACGCTCGGCATGCGCGTATTGCGATCGAACGACAGCGCGGCGCGCAGCGCCCGCCATTGTTTTGAATCGAGATTAGCCGGCCGCTGCGGTTTGAAATCGGAGTTGCGCGCTTGTGTGGCGGACAAGCGGTCGAACGGATGGTGGCCGGTCAGCAACTCATACGTGATGCAACCGAGCGCGTAAATGTCGTCGCGCGGATCCGGCTCGCGGTGTTCGATCATTTCCGGACTGGCATACGCGGGCGTCAACGCGCCGAGGCTCCCCGGATCGAAGACGGTGGCATCGCTCTCTTCTTCCGGACGCTGGAAAACGCGGGCAATGCCGAAGTCGATCACTTTCACTTCGGCGTTCGTCGTGAGAAACACGTTGGCGGGTTTGAAGTCGCAATGCACGAAGCCGCGTTCGTGCGCATAGGCGAGCGCGCTGCACATGCCGCGCACGATCGGCAGTGCCGCGCGCACCGGCATGCCCTGATAGCCCGGCGTGCGCAGCAACTGGCTGAGCGGTTTGCCGGACAGATACTCCATCGTCAGATAAACGATCGGTCCGTCGCGATCGAAGTCGTACACCGTGATGATGTTGCGATGCGCGAGCACTTGCGCCTTGCGCGCCTCGCGCTGCAGCGCGACGAGCGAATTCGGATTGCCGCGGAACTGGACGTTGAGCACCTTGATCGCGAGATACGGTTTGCGATCCGAAGCCTCGAGCTTGCGCAGATCGAGCGCCTTGTACACCGTGCCCATGCCGCCGACGCCGAGGCATTCCTCCAGCACGAAACGGTTGTTGAGCGTGTCGCCGGTGCCTTTGATCTGGTCGTGGTCCGTGGTGCTGCCAGCGCCCGCTGCGTTGGCTGCACTGCCGGCGCTTGCCGACCGTATCGACGGAATCTCGACGGTGGTCTGGATGCCGGTTTCGTCGCCGCCCGCCGCCACATTCGAGACGCGCAACTGCTCGATGCGCCGCCGCACTTCCACGTAAAGATCGTCGGGGAGCGGCGCTTTGCGATGTGCCGCGCCAAGCATGTCCAGCAGCTGTGTGGGGCCGAGCCCTTCGGTCGTCAGCGTGCTGTCGAGTTGAGCCACGAACTCGTCACGGGACAGCTCGCCGTTCTGAAAGTCGTGAATCACACGCGCAAGGCTAGCCATATGTGCGAAGCGCCGCCGCTGCCGTTGGGCCGGGTCGCGTACGATCCAAGCCTGTCGGGCTGATAGAGAACCTTTCGTAACCAGTTACATGTGCCGCTTCGATACTAGCTCCCGCTCCGTCCTTTCGCAAACCAGGATTGCCCCGCTGCCTGCGCGGGGCGTCTGTGTCGTTCTTGATCCAACAGCATGCGATGGTCTGTCGGGCGTGCACCGTCAGTCGTGCATCGCTTTCACGCGGCAATGCGCCGGCGCGTGTCCGCCACGGCAGCGCGAAACCCTTGCACCACAGGCCTTCCCCAACTTTCTTAGGAGCCTTGAATAAAACTGGCACAGCCTGTGCATTAGTGATACCCGAGCAGACAAGTTGCTCGCACCCGACCGCAACACCCCGACCTTTACCTTCCGGAGACTCACCATGAACGCACTGATGATCAAAGACCTGTCCATCACCGAACAACTCGACAGCCGCGCCATGAGCGCCGTGCGCGGCGGCACCGGCTACTATCCGTCGTCCTCGTACTTCAACTTCAGCCCCGTCTTTGCCCCGAACGACAGCAAGAAGGTCGACGCCACCCAGCTGATCAACAACCAGCTGAACCTGCAGAACGCCAACGGCAACAACGTCGCGTTCGCCACCGGCATCAGCTCGACGGTCAACCCGTACGTCACGACGAGCAACAACATCCACGTGTAATACGCGGCGAGGCGAGGCGCCCGGCTCGCCCGCGCGCTTCGCCTGCCGACGGTTACCCCCGTCTTCCGCGCACCTTTGGAGAAGCACCATGTCATCCCTCATGATTCGCGATCTGTCCGGCACCCGCGAGCTCGACCGCCGCGCCATGTCGGCGGTGGCCGGCGGCACCGGCAGCAGCGTGCCCGGCCTGCCCTCGGTCGCCGGCCTTGGCGGCATTGCCAACGTCAACGTCTCGATCAACCAGAACCTCAACCAGATGCAGTACGTCAACGTCGCCGCACTCAACAACGTCGGCGTGATCGGCGCGGGCTTCGTGCCGCTGCACCTGAACGTCAGCCCGTCGCTGTGGGGCGCCAACAACGCCACCGTGTGACGGCTTGCCGTCGCGAGGGCCGGGGGGCCTCGCGAATGCCGGCATGTCGTCGCCGGCCGGCGAGTTGCAGCGAGATTTCCTATACTGATTGTGCGGGGAGACCTCAGCACATTTCACGACACACCCGAGCGGCGGCCGGCGCATTGCACCGGCGCGCCGCTCGATTTCATTTCCGGAGCCACCATGACCAGGCTGATCATCAGGGACCTCACCGATAGCGTCGAACTCGACCGTCAGGCCATGACGGCCATCGTCGGTGGTGCGCGTATTGGCGCGCGGCTGAACGCGGCCGTGCCGCTGGTGCCGGCTTCGGCACGCGTGGTCGAATATCCGCCGGGCTTCCCCGCCGCGCATCAGACGATTGCCAAAGCCGCCATGCAGCGCAAACCGTAGCGCGCCCCGCTTCGGCGTCGCACAGTCATAGCAACGGCACGCGTCGCACACGCGTGCCGTTTGCTTTTGTTGTCGACAGAGCGCCATGAGCCGACATCCCACCGTCGATTGGTGGGAACTCGTCGAACAGTTCTGTCGAATTTCAAGCTCACTGAACGCCATAGTTGAAGAACGCATATCGTCTATTGCCTGCTGGTCTTGCGTTGCCGCCTCGCATTCCATTCCTCGTTCATTGCTCATAAATTGGCATACGACTTGCAGAACCATGG